>NZ_PSYY01000002.1:0-1263734 GCF_003383025.1 Haloferax sp. Atlit-4N
CAGAGCGGTGAGGTTCCACCCGTACCCATCCCGAACACGGCAGTTAAGCTCACCTGCGTTCTGGTCAGTACTGGAGTGAGCGATCCTCTGGGAAATCCAGTTCGCCGCCCCCACTCATACAGAGCCCACTGGACTTCGGTCCAGTGGGCTTTTTTCATTTATGGCGAGTGGTAAACGCTCGCTCGCACACTACACAGACAGCGACCGCTCTCTCGGTCGCGTCTCTCATGTCGTCTGAGAGTGGCAACGCTCTCGTCGAACGCGCCGGTTCCGCCGACACCACTCCCGTTCGACCGTGACGGTGTTTCGAGGGGACCCGGACGGCCGTTCCGCTCGAAACTCGGCGAAATCGACAGACGAAGGCCCGATTTCGAACACGTTGATTGGGGTGAAATTCAGCGAAAACCGGGGTTACGATTCTCCCCTTTTACCGTATCAGGGTTAGAAGGGAGGGTTGCATGCGCGGCAGCAAACACCTCACCGTAGTCATGGTCGTTGCGATGCTCGCCGTCGCGATGGTCCCCGGGACCGTCGGTGCAGCGAGCACCGATGCCCTCCAGGTCGGCGTCACGCAGGACGCCGACACGGGCGACGCGACAGTGACCGTGACGCGGAACGAGACGGCCGTCGAGAACGCGACGGTCGTCGTCGAATCGAGCGGTAACTACTCCGGGAACGGAACGTACGCGACGGGCGCGAACGGCACCGTCGACCTCCCCAATCCGCAGGAGCGTGTGAACGCGACGTTCACCGTCACGGAGGGGAACAACACGACCACCGCGTCGGCCGTCCTCGTCCCGCTCGACGAGTCCCTCGACATCTCCGTCGAGGCTGACGACGCCAACGACACGCTCACCGCCACCGTCACCCAGTACGGCGACGCCGTCGAAGGCGCGTCAGTCATGGTCAACGGGAGCGCGTACGACAACGGAACGTACGAGACGGACGCGAACGGCACTGTCGAGGTTGCCGAACCGACGACCGCGACGAACCTGACGTTCGTCGCGATGGACGGCGACCTCACCGCGGAGACGACGGTCGCGGTGGAGGCTGACGACCTCAACGTCTCTGTCGAGGTTGACGACGCCAACGACACGGTCGTCGCCACCGTCACGCAGGACGGAGAACCGGTCGAGAACGCGTTGGTTCAGGTCAACGGGACCGACTACGCCGACAACGGAACGTACGAGACGGATGCGAACGGCACCGTAGAGGTCGCCGAGCCGACGACCGTGACGAACCTGACGTTCGTCGCGACGGCCGACGGCCTCACCGCCGAGACGACGGTCGCGGTGGAGGCTGACGACCTCGACGTCTCCGTCTCGCAGGATGAAAACGAGTCGGTCACCATCACCGTGACCGAAGACGGCGAGGCCGTCGAGAACGCCTCGGTCGCGGTCGAGGGCAACTACACGGACGCGGGCGAGTACGAGACGGACGCGAACGGTACCGTCGAACTCACCGCGCCCCTGCAGACTGTCACGGTCGACGTGACCGCCGAGTACGACGGCCTCAGCGCCGAGACGACCGCCACCCTGCAGGGTGAGGTCGCCGAGGACGACCCGTTCGGCCAGCTCGTCAGCCGGTTCGTCGAGCGGCTCAAGGACACGGGCGGTGACGGCCCCATCGGACAGGCCGTCTCCGACTTCGTGACCGAGAACAACCCGGGTAACGCGGACGACAAGCGTCCGGACCACGCCGGCCCGAAGAACAGCAGCGATGACGCCGACGGCGAGGAGGACGCACCCGGAAACTCCGACAAGGCCAAGAACGGTAACGCCGGTGGCCCGCCGGAGCACGCGAACAACGACAAGGCGAACGACGAGGACGAACAGCAGACCGCCGAGACTGAGGAGACCGACGAAGAGGAGACCGACGACGACTCCGACGACGAGTCAGAAGACGATGACGAGTCCAACGGTAACGGCAACGGCAACGGCAACGGCAACGGTGGTGGCCCGCCGGAGCACGCGAACAACAACTAACTAATCGAACACGGGTTCCCACGCATCAAGCGTGGGCTTGGGTTTCACCCTTCGTACGCGCCCGGGCGGGTACTGTGGACAGAGGCACCCCCAACATCTTACGCCCCTGACCGTGGTTGTCAGAGCACGACGGTCGGGCTACTCACTCGCCCGACGCGACTTTTTCTGTGGAAACGTCACCGAGCGCGCCGACGAGCGCGGGGTCGACGTCGAACCGTCGAACCGCGAGCCGTGCGCCCGCGACCACGAGGTCGTCGTCGACGCGGGCGGGCGCGCCGCTGGGATACCACGCCGAGTCGTCGGACGCGCGGACGCTCGACCGGAGCGACTCGCGGAGCCGACGGTGTGCGAACAGCGTCGAGACGAACGCGAGGGACGCCGCGAGCGTCACGCCGCCGCCGTCGAACTCCGTCTCGGTCGCTTCCGTTCTGGCCGTTTCGAGCGCGCCGGCGACGGCGAGCGACTGTCTCGCGTGGTCGCCGTCGGTGAGCGCGCGGGTGAGCGCGGCGTCCTGAATCTCTCGAATCGCGCTTGCTGTCGTCGGGTCGGTCATCGGAGGAGAGACGAGTTAGCTCACGCCCCGTCGAGCGGCGGCACGCGGAGCGTGTGGTCGACGACGGTCTCGTCCGGTCGCAGCGTCACCGTCCCGAGGAACACCGTCTCGCCCTCGGCGGCGTTGGTCGCGACGGTCTGAAGCGTCGCTCGTTGGTCGAGTTGCTCCCAGGTGACGCGCTCGACGAGGCGCTGGAACGCGTCGGGGTCGGTCCACCCCGAGTCGATATCGGACGGGACGTTGACCACGAACCGAAGTTCGGTCTCGGTGACGTGGATGCCGACGCGAAACGTGTCCGCGTCGGTCGAATCGTCCGGCGAGGGCTCGGTGGCGGCCGCGTCGGAGTCCGTGCTCGACGCGGGTGCGGTTTCGCTCGCCGTCTCGTCGGGGTCGGTCATGCCCGGCTGTCGGAGACGTGGAGACAAAGATGCACCGGACGTGAGCCGAAAGGCGAACCACGAGCGCGCGTCGTCGCCGACACCCCGGCGCGACCCGGCTACCGCGTGCCGCGAACCCGGTGACGGAGCCGCGTCTCCGGCGCTCGAACCGGGGTGTCGACCCCGGGGAACCGTCCTCCTCGACCCCGGTAGCGTGCGAATCTCACGCACACAGAGACGAACGTCGAACGGTTATTAGCGTTCGAGACACCAGTCCGACCAACGAATGAGTTACAAGATCGGTCTCGTCGGAAAACCGTCCGTCGGGAAGTCGAGTTTCTTCAACGCGGCGACGATGAACGACGTGCCCGAGGGCGCGTACCCGTTTACGACCATCGACCCCTCCATCGGCGAGGCGTACGTCCGCGTCGAGTGTGCGGCCCCGGAGTTCGACGAGTCGTGTACGCCCTCTGTCGGCTACTGCGACCACGGAATGCGGTACGTCCCGGTCAAACTCGTCGACGTGGCGGGTCTCATCCCCGGCGCGCACGAGGGGAAGGGCCTCGGGAACCAGTTCCTCACCGACCTCAACGAGGCGGACGTGCTCGTCCACGTCGTGGACTTCTCCGGTGAGACGGACATCGAAGGCGAGGCGACGGAGGGCCACGACCCCCGGGAGGACATCGACTTCCTCGAGAACGAACTGGACATGTGGTACCTCGGCGTCCTCGAGAAGGGCATCGACCGCTACCGCTCGGGCTACCACGGCGAGGACAAAGACATCGAAGTCGACCTCGCGGAGCAGATGTCCGCGTTCAAGACGAACAAGGACGAAATCAAGCAGATCATCCTCTCTCTCGGCCTGGAGCTCGACCCCGACGAGTGGGACGACGCGGACAAGGAGTCGCTCGCCCGCGAGATTCGAAAGCGGACGAAGCCCATCATCATCGCGGCGAACAAGATGGACAAGCCGGTCTCCCAGGAGAACTACGAGGAAATAACGGCCGACGCCGACTACGAACACCTGACGTTCGTCCCGACCTCGGCGCACGCGGAGAAGGCGCTGAAGAAGGCCGACGAGGGCGGCGTCGTCGACTATCGCCCCGGCGACGACGACTTCGACATCGTCGGCGGCGTGAGCGACGAACAGGAGGCGGGCCTCGAACAGATTCGCGAGTTCGTCGCGGAGTTCGGCGGCACGGGCGTCCAGCAGTCGCTCGAAAACGCGCTGTTCGACGTGATGGGTGCCATCGCCATCTTCCCCGGGAGCGCGAACGGCAAGAGCGACTCGCAGGGCGTCTTCCGCGACTGCTTTATCCTCCCCGAGGGCTCGACGACCGAGGACTTCGCGTACCACCTGCACTCGGACATCGGCGACGGCCTCCTCCACGGCATCGACTGCCACTCGAAGCGCCAGATCGGTTCGGACCACGAACTCGCGCACCGGGACGTGGTCGAAATCGTCTCGACGAACTGACTCTCTCGGACGCCAACCGCAACACCGTTATATCCGTGGCTGTAGGACCCGGGTATGGGTGAGGCCGAAACGACGGCCGCGACACTCGACGTCGAGATTGGGGGTCTCGGCGGCGAGGTGACGCTGGCCGACTTGTTCCCGTCGTCGTGGGTCGAGTCACATTGTCAGGCGGCATCGATTAGTGAATTCCTCGAAGAGAGCGGTTTCGCGGTCGCAGACCAGGAGTCCTTCGAGTCGATACCGGCCCACGAGTTGGACCGGTACGTCGACGCGAACACCGAGTTCGACGACTGGCAGGCGATGCTCTCCGCCGGCGTCGAGCGCTACGTGCTCGAACAGGCGGGGGCAGACGGCCCGACCGCCGACGCGGCCGCCGAGGTTGACGACGTCGGCGAAGTCGAGGCGGTCGAGGGGAGCGACTCGGCGGAAACCGAGACGGAAGACTCCCTCGAAGCCGGCGTCTGAACGCGGACGCGGGCGAGGGGCCGGGAGAAGGGAAGGAATCTCGGCTCAGGTAGTGCTGTTCTGTCCGGTGTCTTCGACGAGCGCAGCGCCGCGAGCGAGCGCGTCGTCCCACCAGTCGCATTCCCGAGCGTCGGCCACGGACAGCGGTGCTTCGGGTTCTTCGGGTCGTTCGCCGAGGTCGAGGCTCCACCACTCCACGTCGTGCCACGCGTCGTGTTTGTAGCCGACGCGCTCGAAACGGCCGACGCGCTCGAAGCCGAACGACTCGTGGAAGGCGATGCTCGCGGGGTTCGGGGTCGTGACGACGGCGACGGCAGAGACGTATCCCTGCCGTTCGAGCAGGTCTAAAAGCGCCGTGTAGAGGCCGCGGGCGACGCCGCGACGCTGAAAGTCCGGGTGGACGTAAATCGAGGTCTCGACGGCCCACTGGTAGGCGACGCGCTCTCGAATCGCCCCGGCGTAGGCGTAGCCGGCCACCTCGCCGTCGAGTTCGCAGACGAGCCACGGGTAGCCGGTCTTCTTCTCCAGTTTCGCTTCGAGGTCCGCGACGCTCGGCGGGTCGTAGGCGAACGAAATCGCGGTGTCCTCGACGAACGGCGCGTAAATCTCCCGAATCGCGGGGAGGTCGGACGCCGTCGCCGTGCGGAGGCGGACAGTCATGACTCAGGAGGGGTCACGCGGAGAGAAAGATGCGACGATGGCGGCCGGTCTCGCGGGTGATTCGGCTCGAGGTCGAACCGGCGCTCAGTCGCTCGTCGGCGCCGCGTCGAGGCCGTCGGCGACCGCCTGCGCCCGCTCGCGGATGTCGTCGGCGTCCGCGCGAACGTGTTCGCCCCCGTCGTAGAGCACGTCGCCGTCGACCATGGTGAACACCACGTCGTCGCCGTGGGCGGAGAAGACGAGGTGCGAAAGCACGTCGTGCATCGGCGTCGCGCGGGTGAGGTCGGTGTCGATACCGACGATATCGGCTTTCCACCCCTCGCGGAGCGCGCCGACCCGGTCGAAGCCGGCGGCCTTCGCGCCGTTGCGAGTCGCCATCTCGAAGACGGTCGCGGCCGGCGTGCTCGTCGGGTCGAACGAGTCGACTTTCTGGAGGAGGCTGGCCTGCCGCATCTCGGTGAAGGGGTCGAGCGTGTTGTTGCACGGCGGGCCGTCGTTGCCGAGGGCGACGTTGATGCCGCGGTCGAGGTAGTCCGGAATCGGCGCGATGCCCGACGCGAGCTTCATGTTCGACGACGGGCAGTAGGTGACGTGCGTACCGGTCTCGGCGAGCACTTCGCGCTCGGACTCGTCGGTGTGGACGCAGTGGGCGAGCACCACGTCGTCGCCGGTGATTCCGACCTCGTCGAGCCAGTGGATGTTCCGCATGCCCGTCTCCGCCTCGACGGTGGCGATTTCGTCGCGGTTCTCGCTCGCGTGGGTGTGGATGCGGACGCCGTCGTACCGGTCTGCGAGTTCGCGGACGCCCCGCAGACACGCCTCCGAGCAGGTGACGGCGAACCGCGGCGTGACGGCGTACCGAATGCGCCCGTCGAAGCCGTCGTGGTAGCGCTCGATGAGGCGCTCGGACTCGGCGAGGCCGGCGTCGGTGTCTTCCTGTAGTCCCTCGGGCGCGTTCGTGTCCATGAGCACCTTCCCGATTCGCCCGCGGATACCCATCTCGCCCGCCGCCTCGAACGCCTCCTCGGCGTGTCGGACCGAGAGGTGGTCGACGACCGTCGTCGTCCCGGACTCGATGCATTCGAGGTAGCCGAGCTCGGCGGCGACGCGCATCCCCGCCGCGTCGAGGCCGGCTTCCATCGGAAGCACGTGGTCGAAGAGCCAGTCGAGAAGCGACGTGTCGTCGGCGATACCTCGTCCGAGCGACTGTACCGAGTGGACGTGCCCGCCGACCAGCCCCGGCGCGATGACGTCGAACTCGCGTCGCTCGTGGTCCGGATACCGCTCTGTCAGGGTAGCGCGCCCTCCGACCGCGACGATGCGGTCGTCGTCGACGACTACGGCTCCCTCTTCGATGATAGTGGACGCGTCGGCGACCACGGTTCCCGCGAGTAACATCCTCGTGCGGGTAGACGACCGGGCGTGAAATAGGTGGTGACCCGGTCGCCGTCCGAGGTTGGTTGGAGTGAGCTTGCGGTCGGTGGCGGTGTGGGTGGTCGGGACCGGTTCTCGCGAGGCGAACGGACCCCGCGTCACTCCGACTCTTGTTCCGCCCGCAACTCCCTCACAATTTCGCTAGTATATGCTAACCAGTTCCGACCCGAGCGGTATCGCTCCAGAAATACTCGGAGAGAACCCCGAACACGCACGGGCGTGATTAGTACATGCTAAGTCAGTTCGCGACAGAGCGGAGACCGAATGCGCGAGTTCGAATTCGTCGTTCGCTTTTCCGAGGGCACCGACGAGCTGATGGACCTGTTTTACGAGTATCCGAGTTTGCGGTCCCGTTCGTCGGTCTGTTCGTCCACCGAGGACGTGATGTGGCGGGTCGACCACGTCGTCGGCACGCCGGAGGCGCTGTCGGCGTTCGAGGGGGTGTTCCTCGACGAGACGCGGTGCAACGAGTGTCTCGACGCGCCCGACTGCCACACCCACCGCGACTACCACGTCCTCGACCGGTCGGACAACTCGATGACCGTCTACACCTACCGCGAGGAGGTGAGTAACTGCCACTCGATTCCGCGGTACGTCCTCGAACACGTCGGACCGGGCGTCATCTTCGAATCGTCCCGCCGTGCGGGCGCGTACCGCTGGCGCATCCTCTACCCCGGCGACCACCCGCTCGGCGAACTGTACGAGACCATCGAGGCGCAACTCAGGGAGGGGCTGCAGCTGGACGTCGAACACCTCACGAGCGCGGGCAACTGGGACGCCGAAGCGCGTATCGCGGCCGACCTCTCGTCGGCCCACTGGGAGGCGCTCGAAACCGCCGTCGAACACGGCTACTACGAGCGACCGCGAAAGGTGACCGTCGAGGACCTCAGCGAGGTGCTCGACGTGCCGCGCTCGACAGTTCAGTACCGTCTGCGAACCGCCGAGGACCTCGTGATGTCGAAACTCGGCGACCGAAATCGGTAAGGAATCGACGACGCTCGGAAGCGGACGCTCGCTGCTCGAACCGTCATCGTATTTCGAACCGAACACGCTCGCTGTCGCTCGCGGTTCGAGAGTTGAGAGAAGTGCTCCGTCAGGGATTCGAACTCACTCGCAACGCGCTGCGTTGCTCGCTGCTCGAACCCTTCTGTTGCACCTCGGACTCGAACACGCTCGCTGTCGCTCGCGGTTCGAGAGTTGGGAGAAGTGCTCCGTCAGGGATTCGAACCCTGGTCATCACCGTGAGAGGGTGATATGATTGGCCGGACTACACCAACAGAGCACGTTGGTACATCCTTTCGTATTGCTCGTGATTGTAAAAGGCTGTCGCTTCAAATCGGGTATGATACCGACTGCCGTGTTGCGATTAGACGACCTGCTCGCCCTCGCGATACACCTGCTCGACCGTCCGCCACGCGCCCGCGTCCTCGCTCGGGTCGGCGTCGAGGACGACGAGGTCCGCGACGTAGCCCTCGGCGACCTTCCCCACGTCGTCCAGTCCGAGCAGGTCTGCGCCGCCGACGGTCGCGGCTTCGAGGGCCTCGGCGGGCGACAGGCCGTACTCGACGAGCAGTTCCATCTCGCGGAGCGCGTTCTGGCCGTGGTCGTTGAACGGCGTGCCCGCGTCGGTTCCCATGGCGATTTTCACGCCGGCGTCGAGCGCGTGTTCCCACGCGCCTTCGAAGCGCTCGACGGCGTCTTCGGCCTTCGCGACCGCCTCGGGCGGGATGCCGGCCTCGACGCCCGCCTCGACGATTTCCCGAACCGCCGAGGCCGTCGGGACCCAGTACGTGCCGTGGTCGACCATGAGCGCCGCGGCCTCCTCGTCCATGAACATCCCGTGTTCGACGCTCGAAATTCCCGCGCGGACGGCGTTCTTGATACCTTCCTCGCCGTGGGCGTGGGCCGCGGTCGGGACGCCCTTCGCGCTCGCGGCGTCGACGAGGGCGCGAATCTCAGCCTCCGTGAACTCGGGCGCGCCCGTGACCGCGCCGGTGGTGAGGACGCCGCCGGTCGCCATGCACTTCACCACGTCGGCGCCGCGTTTCAGTTGTTCTCGGGCGGCCTTGCGGACCTCGTTCGGGCCGTCGGCCTCCCGGCCGAACCAGTGGCCGTGGCCGCCGGTCATGGTGATGTTCTCCCCGGCGGCGAGGACGCGCGGCCCGTCGAGTTCGCCGTCGGCGACCGCGGCCTTCGCGCTCGTCGCGAGGTCGCCGGAGCTCCCGAGGTCGCGGACGGTCGTGACGCCCGCTTCCAGCGTCTTCCGGAGGTTGGCCGCGGCTCGGTAGCAGGCGCGTTCGACCGGCTCAGACTGGTAGGCCGCCACGTCGGGGCGGCCGTCCATCATGAGGTGGACGTGGGCGTCGACGAGCCCCGGCGCGACGACCGCGCCCGGGAGGTCCCGCGTCTCGCCGTCGGTCTCGTCGCCGACGGACGCGATGCGCCCGGTCGACTCGTCTATCACCACGTTCGCCTCGCGGGCCCCGTCGGCGTCGACGACCCGCACGCCGGTCAGCGTGAACATGGGTCTCTCAACCGAGCCGGACGACGTAAATCCGCGGGTGTCGGCGAGGTGGAACCGCCCGACAGCGAGACGGTCGACCAGTACGCGAAAAAACGGACCGACTCACTCGGGAACGACGTCGCCGACAGTGACCGCGTCGCCGACGGACAGCGTCTCGCCCCACGACGACTCCGGAACGGCGGTGTTGACCATGAGCCGGAAGTCGTGGTCGAACCAGTCGCCGCCGGACCACTCGGGGAGCGTCTCGCGGCGCTTCGTCATGAACGTCGTTCGGAAGTCGGGCGTCTCTTCGCCCGTGTCGGGGTCCCGGCTCGGGACGACACAGCGCTGGCAGGGGTTGACGCCCTCGAAGGCCGCGGCACCGATAGCGAACTCGACGACCGTCCCGCGCCGGTCGAACAGGTGGTCCTCCCAGAACGGCTCGGTCGCGTCTACGACGAGGTTCGGCCGGAGGCGACGGCGCATCTCGTCGGCGTCGACGCCGTCGAACCACGAGGCGACCGCTTCGAGCGTCCCCGTCGAGATGACCGTCGGCCCGCTGGCCTCGGTGTCGTCGGGGAACCCGCCGGCCGGGTCGCGCCGGAGTTCGACCGGGTAGCCGAAGTACGCCGAGAGCCAGTCGTCTGCCTCGTCTATCGGCCCGTCGTAGTCGGCCATCTCGGGGGCCGAGAGTTCGACCGTGCCGTCGTCGAGCGAGACGGAACTCCGGATGCGGTGGACCGCCCGCTCGCGCTTCCCGTTGACGTACTCGCCGTCCTCGTCGAAGATGGCGTACTCGCGGTCGCCGCGGAGCCCGCCGTTCTCGACGATATCGGCGGCGTCGACGAACTCGGCGTCGAGCGACTTCACGGGGTAGACCGCGATGCGGTCGAGCGTCACGGCCGCCGCTCCGGCGGTCGCGCCCGCTGCCGAATCCGTGGTCGCGTTCGCTCCCGTCTCGGCCGTCGCCGAGGTGCTATCGTCGTTCGGGCTCCCGTCCGTCATCTACTCCTCGGCTTCGTCCGCGTCGTCGTCCTCGCCTTCGGTCGCGTCGGCGAACAGCTCGGCGATGGTCTCCTCGTCGACGATTTCGTAGCCCGCCTCGGAGACGGTGACGAGATTCAGCTCGTCGCTCTCGATTTCGTCGTCGGCCGCGACGAGCGCCTGGACGGCGAGCGCGAGGCCGTCTTCGAGCGACAGGTCCTCGGCGTACCCGTCTTCGAGGGCGGCCTGCACGTCTTCGCGGTGGCCGCCGATGGCGACCGCCTTCCACTCTTGGGGCGTCCCCGACGGGTCGGTCGCAAAGAGGCGACCCGAGCCGTTCTCGACGCCGCCGATGAGGAGCGACGCGCCGTACGGGCGGGTGCCGCCGGACTGCGTGCTCTCCTGGATGTTGTCGGTGATGGTCTTCGTGAGCGTCTCGACGCCGATGGGCTCGCCGTAGCGCAGGTGCTCGCGCTGGGCGGTCGTCCGCGCGAAGTCGACGAGCTTCCGCGCGTCGGCGACGTGGCCGGCCGTGGCCGCGCCGAGCGCGTCGTCGAGCTTGTGGAGCTTCTCGATGCTTTCGGCTTCCATGAGTTCCGACGGAGTCGACCGGAGGGCCGCCAGAACGACGCCGTCGGCGGTGCGGACGCCGAGGACCGGCGCGCCGCGCTTGACGGCCTCGCGGGCGTACTCGACCTGATAGATGCGTCCGTCGGGGGAGAAAAGCGACGTACCGCGGTCGTAGGCCTGCTTGTCGTTTCGGTTCATCGTGCGACCTCCTCGCTCGCGTCGGCGACGTTCGTCATTACTCCGTGGTCAGTTCCGGAGGCGGAAAAAGCCTCCACACCCGGCATCGGTGTGGGGTTCACGTTCGAATCGCCGGGAAATCCGCGTTTTCAGACGAATCGAGGGCTGGAAGCCCCGTACTACGCTTCGACCACGTCCGCGTCGGGAGCGTTCCGCTTCACGCTCTCGATGCCCTGTTTCGCCTTCTGTTTCGACGCGTAGCCCTCGCCGGAGTCGGCGAGGATGTTCCCGTTGTCGTGGACGAGTCGCCACCGGTACTTGTCCGCCGCGTCGACGAACACCTCGAAGTGCGCCTTGCTCATACTCGGATACTGTTGTCAGCAAACAAAAGTGTACCCGCCAACGACGGGATTCGAACGCAGACCTACGCCGCCTCGGGTTCGAGCGCGTCGGCGTCGACCTCCAACAGTCGTTCCTCGCAGTCGTCACAGCGGACGACGAACACCTCCCACGAGCGGCAGCACGACTCGGCCGTCTCGGAGCCGAATCGAACGTCCCCGCCGCAGGCCGGACAGCGGTCGAGGTAGATGCGGAGCCCTCTCGCCAGCGCGCTCCGCTGTTCGCCCGTCAGGCGGTCCCAGTCGTCGAAGCGGTCGCCGAGGGCGGCGTCGGCGGCCACGTCCGCGACGAGCGCGGCGCGCGACTCCCACGTCCCGATGGTGGTGCCGTCGACGACCGCGACGAACCACCGGTTCCGAGACCGGGATTCCAGCGAGATGTCGTCGGCGTCGAGGTCGGTGAGGTCGGCGAGTCGCCGTCGAATCGTCGCGTCGTCGGTGCGCTCGATTTCGTCGTTCCACGCCGACTCGAACGCGGGGTCGAGGCGCAGTTCGTCGCCGCTTTCGTCCCAGTCGAGCGCGCCGGCCTCCAGGAGCGACGCCTCCACGTCCAACTCCTCGGCGGACTCGCCGCCCTCGTCTAACTGCCCCGCCTCGACCTGGTCGCTCGTCGATTCGGCGTCAGCGTCGTTCTCCGTCGCCGGCGCGGCCGGCGCGGCCGGCGCGGACCCGACGCGGGTCGGCGTCGGTTCCTTGTCGAACCATCGGAGGACCCGGTCGGGGAAGTACGTCTTCGTGAGCGTCGGCGTGCCGGGAATCAGGTAGCCGCGGAAGTAGATGGCACCCGCGAAGACGGCGAACGAGACGAGCGCGAGCGGCGGCCACGCGATGCCGAGCAACAGACTCAGCGCGGCGGCGATGACGACGTTCACGACGGTACACGGCGTACACCGGTTCTCGCCGGTGTACTCGGGCTGACGGAGTCGGTCTGCGAGTGTCGGTGTGGGCATAGCGAGGGGAAGCTTCGTTCCCTGTTATGAGGACTCACCCGTCAATAAACCTACCTATCATCTGTCACGAATCCCGCAGGTGAACGAACGTGACCCGTGGGGCACACAGACGGCACGTGACGACCCGCGACGACCCTTCCGATAGCACGCGTCACGCCCCGTTTATCGCTCCGGAACGCGTTTATCGGATATGGCCTCGTACTCCGCTGTCGCCCTTCTCGCGGTGTTCTTCGTCGGTCTCGTCGCCGGTGCCGGCGTCGTCGCCTACTCGCTTCCGACGGAGACGACGACCTCACCGACCAGTTCGATGACCACCGCGACCGGCTGTCTGCTCGCCGACGAGACCGCGCCCAGTTCGTGGGTCGGTCGGATGCCCGCCGGCGACCAGACGACCGTCGCGTTCAACCGGACCTTCACGCACGACGCGCCGAGCGTCGTCGTCCGCGGCGAACTCGACACGGCCGAAGACGGCGTCTACGTCTACCGAATCACGACCGCACCCGACGAAGACGGCGAGAAGGAGCCGTCAGACGACTGCGTGCCGCGCACGACCCTCGACGCCGTGGTCTCGGTCCCGAGCGACTTCGACTCGGTCACGGTCACCTTCGACGGTGAGGAGATGGTCCGCTTCGAGGCCGGTGACTCGTCACCGCTGTTCCGGACGCTCGAAGAATGAAGAGAGTAGGTACAACGGGAACGGCGAGTCTCAGCGCTTCGGTCGCTTGAACACGAGCGCCGTCTGTCCGCTGTTCGCGCCGGCACCGCGCGAGTCGGAAATCGTGTCCACGAGCTCCCAGCCGTCGCCGCCGAGGGAGTTGAGGGCGTCTTCCATCGGGGAGGTGTCGCCGCTGAACAGGCCGCCGTCGGCCGTGCGGACGATTTTGTACTCCCACTCGCCCGAGTCAGTCATCGGATTCCTCCGCGCCGCGGTCGGCCGCGTCGGGTTCCCGGTGTTCTCGGTGTCCCCGGCGCTCGTACGTGACGAACGAGAAGCCGTCTCGGTCGTCGCGGTCGGTCTCGACCCACCCGCCGCGGTCCCACTGGGGGAACCGCGTGTCGCCCTCGTGGGTCTCGTCGAGTTCGGTGCGAACTAGCCCCGCGGCGCGGGCGAGGAACTGCTCGTAGACGGTCGCGCCGCCGACGACGTACACGGTCTCGACGCCCATCTCGTCGGCCGCGTTCTCGGCTGCGGCGACCGCGGAGTCGACCGAATCGACCGCCTCAGCCCCCTCGGGGAGGTCGAGGTCGCGGGTCGTCAGGACGACGCTGTGGCGGTCCGGAAGCGGGCCGCCGAGCTGGCGGGCGATGCTCTCGTAGGTCTTGCGGCCCATCACGACCGGATGGCCGGTCGTCGTCCGCTTGAAGTGCTTCAGGTCCTCGGGAATATGCCACGGCATGTCGCCGTCGCGACCGATGACGCGGTTGTCGGCGACGGCGGCGACGAGGACGAACCGGACCGCGACGTCGCCCCCGGTTCCGGACCCAGCGGGCTCCTCGCCGCTCATTCGGCCACCGCGAAGCGAATCCCGTCGGCGGGGTCGTAGTCCCGGAGGACGATGTCCTCGAACGAGAGGTCTTCGAGCGGCACGTCGGCCACGTCGAGCGTGGGGCGCTCGCGGGGTTCGCGCGAGGCCTGCAGGAGCAGTCCGGGAACGTGGTCGTAGTCCTCCTCGCCCTCGGCCTCCTCGGGTGCCACGTCGAGGAGCCACTCGCGCACGTCGAGGTACCCTTCGGGGGAGTCCACGTCGGCGAGACGGGACTGGAGTTCGTCGAGGTGGTCGCCGTACCACGCGCCGCGCTCGCCGGTGCCGCAGTAGACGTGGGCGTCCACGATGGTGTGGGCGAACGACCCGAGTTCGAAGCCGGCGCGCTGGGCGACGACCTGCGCGAGGATGGCGTACGCCGCGAGGTTGAACGGGACGCCGAGCGCGATGTCGCCGGAGCGCTGGGTCAGATGGAGGTTGAGTTCGTCGCCCTGCACGTTGAAGACGAAGGTGTAGTGACACGGCGGGAGCGTCGAGACGGCCGCGTTCGCGGGGTGCCACGCGTTGATGACCAGCCGGCGGGAGTTCGGGTTCTCGTCGAGCGTGTCGAGGACGTACGCGAGCTGGTCGAACGTCCCCTCGTCGTTCATCCAGCGGTGGTCGTCCTCGGGCCACGCCTCGCCTGCAAGCCCCTCCTCGGGGACCGGATAGCGCCGCCAGAACCGGCCGTAGGCCGTATCGAGATGGCCGTCGTCGTCGGCCCACGCGTCCCAGATGCCTGTTTCCTCGCGCAGGGTGCGGATGTGTTCCTCGCCGGAGAGGTACCAGAGGAGTTCGTGGATGAGGGAGTTCCACCGGAAGCCCGAGAGGTCCTTCGTCGTGAGGAGCGGAAAGCCCTCCTGCAGGTCGACGGTGTAGTGCTTCGAGAAGCCCGAGATGGTGTCTACCCCGGTTCGGTTGGGTTTGTGTTGTCCGGTGCCGAGAACGTCTGTCACGAGGTCGAGATATTGGCGCATGAGAGGTGGCCTGGTTGGGTGTTGCTCTCGGTTGCGAGTTCTTTCGCTTTTCGGCTCAGCTCCGCAGCACCCACAACACGGAATAGCCCGCTTTTCGTACCTGTGCCCATGATTCGCAACCTCGCGCAGGGAATCCGGGTCTTCACGAGCAACGCCTTTCTCGTCGACGGCGAGACCACCGCGCTCGTCGACGCCGGCGCGAACTTCGACGTGGTGCCGAAGGTCCGCGAGTTCACGGAGTCGCTCGACGCGGTGTACCTCACGCACACGCACCCCGACCACATCGGAAACGTCGACGCCGTCCGCGACGCGTTCGACGTGCAGACGTGGGGTTACGACACCGGCAACCTCGCCGTGGACAAGCGCATCGACGACGGCGAGCGCATCCAAATCGGCGACGACGTGTACGAGGCGGTCCACACGCCGGGGCACAAGGACGACCACCTGTGCTTTTTCTCCCGCGGGTCGGGCGTCTGCTTCGCGGGCGACCTCGTCTTCGCCAACGGCGGCTTCGGCCGGACCGACCTCCCCGAGGGCGACCGCGGCGCGCTCGTCGAGAGCATCGACCGCCTGCGCGAGGTCGTCGGCGACGACCTGACCGAACTCCACACCGGCCACGGGCCGAGCGTCACGACTCGCCCGAGCGAGGACCTCGAACTCGCGGCGAAAGCGGCGCGGACGAGGTAATCCCACCGTAGCGACCGCTTCACTGTCGCACTTTCTGTGTGTGCTATCGGCTCGTGTAGCCGCCGTCGACGGTGAGCGCCTCGCCCGTCGTGAACGACGCGCCGTCGGAACAGAGCCAGACGACCGCGGAGGCGATTTCGTCCACGTCGCCGAGGCGGTTCATCGGGTGGAGCGACTCGATTCCCTTCCGCGCCTCGGGGTCGTCGAGGCCGCCCTCGCCGAGTAACGGCGTATCGACGAAGCCCGGACACACCGCGTTGACGCGGACGCCCTGTTCGGCGTACTCGATGGCCGCGCTCTTCGTCAGCCCGAGGACGCCGTGCTTCGCGGCGACGTAGTGGCTCGCGTTCGCGAAGCCGACCTTTCCGAGAATCGACGCCATGTTGACGACGACGCCCCCGCCGTTTTCGAGCATCGCGGGAACCTCGTGGCGCATCGACCGCCAGACGCCGTTGAGGTTCACGTCGATGACCTGCTGCCACTCGTCGAACGAGAGGTCGGCGGTCGGTTTCTGCGCGCCGCCGATGCCCGCGTTGTTGCAGGCGAAGTCGAGTCGGCCGTACTCGGAGACCGCCGTCTCGACCACCGCGGCGACGGCGTCGCCGTCTGTCACGTCGGTCTCGACGAACGTCGCCGTCCCGCCGGCCTCCTCGATTCGCGCGACGGTCTCCTCGCCGCCCTCGACGTCCACGTCGGAGACGACGACTCGCGCACCCTCCGCGGCGAACGCCTCCGCCACCGCGCGGCCGATTCCCGAGCCAGCACCAGTTACGACCGCGACTTCGGTGTCGAATTGAGCCATAGTACGCTATAGTCAACAACCACCTGACAGATAACCGTTTGTGCGACTCTCAGGTCGGGAGAACGTCGCGGGCGCCGACCAGTGTGGTGGGTGCGTGGCGGCGGTTACTCCTCGTCTTCTTCCGGGACGGCGTCCGGATGGAGGCCGAAGTAGCCCGGCTCGTCGCTCCGGGGGTCGTTGATGACGAAGTCCTCCTGGTTGGCGACGATCCACGGGATGGTCCACTGAACGATGCGGTTTTCGGTCTCCTCGCTGAGGTCGTCCTGCGGGGACAGCCCCTGCATCAGGCGGGCGATTTCGCCCACGGTGTACATGTAATCGGGGTCGAGGATGTCGGCGGGTTCGTACAGGAGATACCCGTAGAGGGTTTCGAACTCGTCTTTCGGCTTGGGCATACTCACGCTTCTCGGTCGACGGGCAAAACCCCGACGACCGCGGGCAGCGAGCGGCCGGCGGCGTGCTGGTCGACGGCGGGCGTCCGTCGCCCGTGCGACCGCCAGCGACCTCATGAGTAGGCTTATCAGGCGCGACGCGAGACCCGAAGCGATGAGCGACGCCGCTGCACGACTGGTTGAGACCTTCCGAGACTTCGGTGGGGACGACCTCCGAGACCTCTGGGTCTTCGACCATCACGGGTACGAACACCTCTATCTGAGAGAGGACGTGTCCGACGCCATCGGATGCGTCGACATCTCCCGATTCATCGACAACGAACGGTTCGGCTACATCACGAGAGACACCTACGAGACGCTGTACTACGCCGACTACGGCTACACCGTCCGCGGATTCGACTCGTTCGAGCAGTTCCGAACGTTCCTCGGCGACCGTCCCGTCGGCATCTTGGCCAGCTTCGACCGCGGCACCGACGGCCGGGATTTCGCCGCCCTGAACGACCGAGTCTGCGAGCTGAACGAGGCGTTCGACGGAGCGGAACTGTTCGACGACGCGGCCGCCCGTGACCGACGGCCCTGAGAAGGCGACCGTACCCGCGAGAGACGACCCTCAGCACTCGATTCGACGCGGAGAGCGCCGCCGCTGGCGACGTCGCGTCCGAAAGAAAAGTCGGGATGTACCGGGTCTACTCGAAGAGTTCGACGGCTTGGTCGTAGCGGGCGGCGGGCTCGTCCCAGTCGACGACCTCGAAGAACGCGGAGACGAAGTCGCCGCGGGCCGGGCCGTAGTCGTGGTAGTAGGAGTGTTCCCAGACGTCCAGCGCGAGGATGGGGTGGGAGCCCCAGAGTGCGCCCTGGTCGTGCTTGTCGACGACGACGTTCCGAAGCTGGTTCGAGAACGAGTCGTAGACGAGAAGCGCCCAGCCGCCGGCCGCGCCGGCCGCCGCTTCGAATTCGCCCTTCCAGGCTTCGTAGGAGCCGAAGTCCTCCGCGATACGCTCTGCGAGCGCGCCCTCGGGCTCGTCGCCGCCTTCCGGCGACATGTTCTGCCAGAACAGGTCGTGCAGGATGTGTCCCGAGCCGTTGTGGGTGACGTTGCGGAGCGCGCCGGCGGACGAGCCGAACTCGCCTGCTTCGCGGTTCTCGGCGAGGGTCTCCTCGGCCGCGTTCCAGCCGTTGACGTAGCCCTGATGGTGGGTGTCGTGATGCCACGTCAGCACCTGCTCGGAGATGTGCGGTTCAAGGGCGTCGTACTCGTACGGAAGCGGGTCGAGTTCGTAGCTCATAATGTGTAACCTCCATATCACGGGTCGGGCGGAATCCTGTTAAAACTTGAGGAGAGGTATGCTAGCACAAACCACGACGTGCGGGTCGCTGTCGGTCGATTTCTCCGATTCGAGAAACTCCGCTTCGCGCGAGCGTGTCAGCCGTCGAACGGGTCCGTTCGGCGCTCGTACTCGATTTCGGTCGAGACGGCGTCGGCGATGTCCGACCCGAACTCCCGTTCGACGACGTGCAACGACAGGTCCAGTCCGGAGGTGACGCCGCCCGCGGTGAGCACGTCGCCGTCGTCGACGACGCGGGCGGAGACGACTTCCGCGGCCGTCTCGCGGAGGTCCGAGAGTGCGCCGCCGTGGGTGACCGCGGGGCGGCCGTCGAGGATGCCGGCGCGGGCGAGGAGCATGCCGCCGGTACAGACGCCGGCGACGGTGGTTCCGGCCTCGTGGAGCGCCGCGATGGCGTCCGGAATCTCGCCTTTCTCGGCTTCGGCCCACGCGCTCTGTGCGGCCCGGGAGTTCCAGCCGCCGCCGGGGACGACGAGGAGGTCCGGGCGGTCGGTCTCGGGGTCGAGGACGCCGTCGACGCCGACGCGCATCCCGTGGCTCGCGGTCACGAACTCGCGGTCGGAGAGCGCGACGAGTTCGGCCTCGCAGTCGGCCCCGGCCGCGCCGGCGTTCTGGAACACTTCGAACGGCGCGACGGCGTCGAGTTCGTCGAAGCCGTCGTAGAGGATGATAGCGACCTGCATGCTTGCGGAGTCGGTTTCCGGGGAGAAAGTCGTTCGCGCCGCGGCGACCGAGGGCGGAGAACGGAAGCGGCGGTCGAGAGCCGCCGCCGTCGCGACCGTCGGTCAGTCGTCGCCGCGGGCGGCCTCGAACATCGAAATCGCCCGTTCGCGGCGCTCGGAGTGGTCCACGATGGGCTCCGGGTAGTCGGGCGCGAGGCGCTCGCGTTCGAGGTCGGTCAGCTCGTGCCACTCGTGGATGGTGTTGGCCGTCACGTCCGATAGCTCGGGGACGTACCGATTGATGTACTCGCCGTCGGGGTCGTAGCGCTCGCCCTGCGTCATCGGGTTGAAGATGCGGAAGTACGGTTGGGCGTCGGTCCCGGTCGAGGCGGCCCACTGCCAGCCGCCGTTGTCGTTTGCGGTGTCGTGGTCCGCGAGGTGCTCGCGGAAGTGCGCGTAGCCGTGTCGCCAGTCGCACAGGAGGTCCTTCGTGAGGAACGACGCGACGATCATCCGGACGCGGTTGTGCATGTACGCCTCCTCGCGGAGCTGTCGCATCCCGGCGTCGACGATGGGGTAGCCGGTCTTCCCCTCCTTCCACGCCGCGAGTTCCTCGGCGTCGTCGCGCCACGCGATGTCGTTTTCGTACTCCTTGTAGTTCTCCGTGACGACGTTCGGATGCTCCCGGAGGACGTGGGCGTAGAACTCCCGCCACGCCAACTGCGACTGGAACTCCTCGACCGACTCGTCTCGCTCCCCGCCGACGCCCTCCCGGGCCGCCGCGGTCGCCGCGTACACCTCGCGGATGCCGATGGTCCCGAACTTGAGGTCCGTCGAGAGCCGCGACGTGGCGTCCCGCGTCGGGTAGTCGCGGTCGTCGGCGTAGCGGTAGATGGCGTCCGCACAGAACGCCGAGAGGCGCTCGCGGGCCGCTTCGGTCCCCGCCGACTGGACCGCGGCCGACGGCTCCTCGAAGCCGAGGTCCGACATGGTCGGTAGGTCGCCGGCGGCGACGTCGAACTCGGCGTCACCGAGCGCTTCCACCGCGGTTTCGAGCGTGTTGGCGTCGGCGAGGTCGTCGGCGTCCGGTTCCGGATAGGGCTCGGGCTTGTCGCGGTCGCGCCACTTCTTCCAGAAGTAGGTGTAGACGGAGTAGGTGTCGCCCGCGTTTGTCGTAATGCTCCCCGGCGGGTGGAAGATGGCGTCGTGGACCGGCTCGCGGCCGACGCCGGCGTCGTCGAGGGCGAGTCGCACGTCGGCGTCGCGCTCGCGGGCGAGTCCGGAGTAATCGATTCCCCAAGTGGCTCGCTCGGCGTCGAGCGCCGCCGCGACCGCCGGGACGACGGCTCGGGGGTCGCCGCGGGCGACGAGCAGGTCGCTCCCGCGCTCTCGGTACGCGCCGCGGAGTTCGGCGAGCGCGTCGAGTAAGTACCTGACGCGGGGCGCGCCGGCGTGGTCGAGCACGTCCCGGTCGAAGACGAAAAGCGGGGCGACGGGGCCCGCCTCGGCGGCCGTCGCGAGGCCGCGGTTGTCCGCGACTCGCAGGTCCCGGCGGTGCCAGTGCAGTTGCATAGCCGCGCCTCAGGACGGCGGCCATGTCAATGTAGCGGCAGTCCGACTCCGACGCGAGAGCGAAGCCGCCTAACCCGTCCGTTCGAACGAACTTAATCGGCCTACGGCTCGGGAAACGGCATCCTACCGCGCCTAACGGCCGTCACTGCCCCGTTTTCGGACGCCTGCTGGCATGGATATGGTACGGTGGCCGACCCTCGCGGCGGCGCGACTGTCTCGGGTAATATGATGTTATCGACCGAATTCCGGGACGAGAGCACGTTTACGTTCTTGCTATCTGGTGTACCCGGTTCATACCTATACCGCGTCGTAGCCACGGTTCTGGTATGTCCGGGCATCGCTTCCTTCCTGACTCCGCGGTCCGACAGCCGCGTCTCCGCTCCCCACTCGTGTTTCCGCTCCTCCTCTTGACGTTCGTCTGCGGAACGCTCGGGTGGCTCGTCTGGGTCCCCTACGGCGTGTTCCTCGGCGTGCTTCCACCCCTGGTCGTCTTCGGCTTCGCGTTCGCCGAACTCTCGTCGACCTCGCCGTCGCCGCCGATGCTCCCGTCGGCGCGTCCCTCGCCGCCGCTCTCGCTCGACGGCCGCGTCGACCTCGCCGCCGCGCTACACGGCGCGGGCGTCTTCGCGACCGACGCGGACGACAACCTCTCGCTGTCGCCGCGGTTCGCCGAGGACTGGCGCGCCCGCATGCTCGACACCGACGGTCGGGACCGCGACCGCGAGGCGCTCGCGGCGCTCCTCGGCGTCGCCCCGGAGCGGGTCGAGATGGGGTGGAACGAGCGGGGACTGTTCGCGCGACTCGACCGCGGCACCGTCGGGCAGTGGACCTCCCGGGCCGCGTTCGTCGCCGACCTCACGGCCGTCGCGACGTTCCGCCGGTACTACCCCGAGTGGTGGCGATTGCCGACGGCGGACCGGAACCGCGTCCTCGGCGCTCTTCGGTTGTGTCTCCGAACGTGCCCGACCTGCGACGGTGCAGTCGCGGTCGAGAGCGAACAAGTGGCACGGCCCGACAGCGAGCGGGCGAAGCGACGCGTCTCGGCGACCTGTCGGGGGTGCGATTCGGTCCTGTTCGACGGCGTCGTCGAGCAGTCGGCGGGCGAGCCGTCCGGGTCCGACGAGGGGGCCGGCGTTCACCCGCAGAACACGCGCTGAGCGCGCCGCTCCGCCCGACTGAGCCGCGACGGCGAGGGCTCGGATTCGCGGCGGACCGCCGCGCTCAGGGCAGCGGGTCGATGCCGTCGCGCCGGCCGTCGAGAACGGAAAAACGCTCTCCGCGGCGTCGTTCGAGCCACCGGAGCAGGCGCTCGGCCCACCGGAGCTTCTGCGCTTTCATCGCCCCCACGCTCGGGTCGTCGAAGTCCCAGCCGACGAAGACGAGCCGTCCCGCGCCGAGTTCGTCGGCGATGAAGGCCGCTCGGTCGCCGTCGGTGAAGCCGCCCCAGTTGACGACGGGGCCGACCGGGGCCGCCTGCGTCGTCCCGAGGACGTTGTCAGCGTCGAACCGCGGCACCCACTCGCGGACCGCGGGGAGGTTGTCGCCGTGGGCGTGGGCCGCGACGGGCACGCCGGATTCCGTTAGCTCGACCGCCGTCTCGGGGTTCTTGTCGAGGTCGGTCACCATCAGGTCGAGGTCGAACCCGGCGGCTCGGACCGCGTCGGCGGCGGTGGAGGCGGCGACGACCACGTCCACGTCGGGGGCGTCGAGCCTGTCGAGTTCGTCGTCGAGCGTCGGTGCCGCCCCGCAGACGGCGACGGTCGCGTCCGCCCAGTCCAGTCGGTCGCGGTCGAAGGGGCTCACGAGGTCGGCGAGCGCGTCTCTGGCGCGCTCGTCGCCGGTTCGGTCGAAGCCGAAATCGTCGAGAATCCGTCCGTAGACGGGTTCCCACGTGGTGAAATCCATGGTGTAGCTGTCGCTCAGAATGTAACTGTATGGGCCGGAATGGCACTCGTGTACCCCTACCCGCGTGCCCTTCCGGCGTCCACAGGACCGTTTTAGGGTCGGATGGTATAAGTTTTCTCTTAGTAGAACGGTCAACGTCTGCCGAACGTCAGACGAATAGACGGATCTGGCACGAGATAGCGTACCAGTCAGTTCGTCGCCCGCTCGACGGTCTCTAACGCGGCTTCGAGGGCATCTGAGGCGTCCGTGACGAGCGTCGGAAGCCGGGCGAGCGCGGCGGGACTTCCGACCAGAAGCGCACCGGTGTCGCCGGCGGCCAAGACGGCTCCCGCGTCGCCGGCGGCGGCGGCGAGAGATTCCCGGTCGTCGGCCCCGAGCCCTTCCAGTTCGAAGACGCGCGTGACGCTCTCGGCGGCGACCTCGCGGTTCGCGCCGACGCGGTCGAGGTGCCTCGCGGCCTCGCCGGGCGTCGTCACGTCGAGTTCTTCGACCGACACGTCGCCGGGTTCGCGGACGCGGCGGCGCTTGAACTCGTGGCCGATGAGGGCGGCGTCGCGGGTCTCTTTCACGTCGTGGGTCCGGACGACGTGCGCGCCGCGTTCGACCGCCATCGACGTGGCGGCGAGGCTGACGGGCAGCGCCTCCTCGGTCGAGCGACCGGCCACGTCGCGGAGGAAGTTCTTGCGGTTGATGGAGACCAGGATGGGGTGTCCGTAGCCGCGGAACTCCCGCAGGCGGTCGAACGTCTCGCGGTCGTGTTCGAGCGTCTTCGCCTCCGACCAGCCGCCGAAGGCGGGGTCCACGATGGTCTTGTCGGTGAAGCCGTTCAGTTCGAGGGCGTCGTAGATGTCGTCGACTTCCTCGATTGCACCGGGGCGGGTGAGGTCCGGCGGGCTGGCCATCTTGGCGACGGCGGCGTCGAACTCCTCGCAGACGCGGGGCATCTCCGGGTCGGCGAAGCCGCAGATGTCGTTGACCATGTCGAAGCCGCCGTCGAGCGCCGCCTCGGCGACCTCGTGGTAGCGCGTCTCGATGGAGAAGACGGCGTCGCCGGAGACGCTGTCGAGGACCGAAAGCGCCGTGTCGAGCCTGTCGAGTTCGTCTTCGGCCGACAGCACGTCGAGGCGCTTGTTCGCCGATTCGAGGCCGACGTCGACGATGTCGGCCCCCTCGTCGATGAGTTCGCGGTCGACGTACTCGGCGGCCTCGCTCGGGTCGTTGAACACGCTCGGCTTGTACGGGGACTCCTTGGAGACGTTCAGCACACCCATGATTCGCGGCGGGTGGTCGTCGCCGATTTCGAGTCCTGCCGCATCGACGGTTCGCATACCCGCCGGTTGGACCACACGAACATATGCCGACCGGTCGCGGAAGGTGGGACGAAAGCCGAGTTCGAATCCACGAAACACGGGAATTGAGCCCTATTGAGCCCTCATAGCAACCGCTTAATAGCGCTCTTTGGACGTTACATCCAACCGGGCTCCAACCGGGCGTACCCACCGATTATGACTGGCGACGGACTCCCGACGATACTCGCCGTTGACGACGAACCGTCCCTGACGACGCTGTACGAGGCGTGGCTCGCAGACGACTTCCGCGTCAGGACGGCGTCGAGCGCCGAGGAGGCTCTCGAACTCGTCGCCGGCGAGTCGTTCGACGCCGCGATGCTCGACAGGCACATGCCCGGCGGCACCGGCGACGAGGTGCTGTCCGAACTCCGGGCGCGCGACCACGACTTCCCGGTCGTGATGGTGACGGGCGTCGAACCCGACACCGACATTGTCGAGATGCCGTTCGACGACTACCTCGTCAAACCGGTGGGAAAGCGGGAGGTCCAGCGGACCGTCCGCTCGCTCGTGGTTCGCGGGTCGTACAACGACCACCTCCGGGAGTACTTCGCGCTCGCCCGCAAGCGGGCCGTGTTGGAGGCCTCCTGCGACCGCGAGGCGCTCGAAAACTCGGCGTCGTACCGCGAACTCACCGCCGCCGTCGACGACGCGGAGGCCCGCGCCGACTCGGCCCGTGCGGAACTGCTCGAAGACGGCTTCGAGGGGACGACTCCCGACCTCGGATGACAGACGGGAGGTTCGCTCGACCGTGACGAGACGCCTCCTGCCGCGGTTCGTCAGGAAGCGGTACGCGGTGAAGTTCGTACTCGCGCTCGGACTCGTCACGCTCGCCATCGCGGCCGTCGGCGGCTACTCGTACCTCCACGCCAACGAGGTCATCGGCGAGGAGACGCGCGACGGCCTCGTGACGAACGCCGAGATTCAGGCGCAAAACCTCGACGAGTGGCTCACCCGGATGGAGGTGCAGATGCGGTCGATATCGGAGTCCGCGGCGTTCCAGTCCGGCGACGACCGCGACATCAACCTCTATCTGTGGTCGGTGGTCGAACGCGACCGCGACATCGACGCCGCGTACTACATCGACACGAGAAACGAGACGGTCCTCACGAGCACGGGGAGCGCCAGCGTCGCCTCGGCCGAGTCGGTGACGACGTATTACGGCCGACAGGAGTTCACCGCGCTCGCCCAGCAGTCCCACGGCGACGTGGTCATCTCCGACCCGTTTCGCCCCTCGGAGGGGGCCGCACCGGTCCTCCTCTTCGCGACGACGATACCCGAGCGGCCGAACCGGGCCGTCATCGCCGTGGCGAACCTCCGCGATATCTCTGAGACACACCTCCACGACATCAACGCCGGTCGGTTCGTCGTCGTCGACGCGGCGGGCACCGTCGTCCTCGCGGAGGACGAGTCGCGGCTGTTGGAGACCGACGCGCTCGAAACGACCCGGTACGACTCGGCGTCCGGGTTCGTCCCCGGCCAGTCGCTCGGCGACTCGAAGACCGAGGTCGGGTTCGCCCGAATGGAGGCCCACGACTGGGTCGTCACCTCGCGCGTCCCCACGGGGGAGGCGTACGCCCTCCGGACGGACATCCTCACCCAGATACTCGCGACCCTGTTCGTCGTCGGCGCTGGAGCGGCCCTGCTGGCGGCCACCATCGGACGGGACACCGTCGACGCGGTTCGGACCCTCGGGTCGAGCGCGCGGGAACTCACCGACGGCAACCTCGACGTGGCGATCGACCGCGACCGCGAAGACGAGTTCGGCGACCTCTACGAGGCGTTCGACGTGATGCGAGTTTCCCTGCGCGACCAGATTCTTGACGCCGAGCGCGCCCGCGAGGAGGCTGAGTCGGCGAGACGGGAGGCGTGGGACGAAAAGGAGGCCTCGGAGCGCCGCCGCCGCCACCTCGAACGGACCGCGGAGGCCTACGGCGAGGTGATGCGGGCCTGTGCCGACGGCGACCTCGCGGAGCGAATCGACCCCGACGAGGAGAGCGAGGCGATGGCCGAGGTCGCTCGGTCGTTCAACGAGATGATGGCCGACGTCCAAGAGCGGAACGAACAGCTTCGAACCGTCTCGAACGTGCTCTCGCACGACCTCAGAAACCCCCTCAACGTCGCGGTCGGCCGGGCGGAACTCCTCGCCGACGAGACCGAAAGCGACCACGTCGAACCGCTCGTCGAATCGCTCGACCGCATCGACGCCATCATCGACGACGCGCTCGTGTTGGCGCTCCAGCGGCGGGTCGAAGACACGCTCCCGGTCGCGTTGTCCGACGTGGCGCGTCGGTCGTGGACGCACGTGGACACCGGGGACGCGACGCTCGTCGTCGACGAGAACCCCCGGTTCGCCGCCGACCCCGACCTCGCGGCCCACGTCTTCGAGAACCTCTTTCGGAACTCGGTGGAACACGGTTCCACGGGCAGTCGGATTCCATCCGACGACGCTGTAGAACATGGTTCTACAGGCAACCGGACTGTGTCCGGTGACGCTGTGGAACACGATTCCACGGGCAGTCGGATTCCATCCGACGACGCCGTCGAGCACGGCGACGACGGAGTGACCGTCACCGTCGGCGCGCTCGGGGACGCCCGCGGGTTCTACGTCGAAGACGACGGCCCCGGCATCCCGGAGTCCGACCGAGCGAGCGTGCTCGAACCGGGCTACACGACGAACCGCGCCGGCGGCGGGACCGGCTTCGGCCTCCCGATCGTCCTGCAGGTCGCCGACGCCCACGGCTGGGACCTCACGCTCTGCGAGTCGGCGTCCGGCGGGGCGCGATTCGAACTCAGCGACGTCGAGCGCGTCGGCCGCGACACCGACGACGCGGCCTCCCTCGTGTGACTATATATCGCACTTAGCAACCACCATGACCGGACGCGAGAAACGACTGACCGTAATGCCACCTTGTCGGGACGACGAACCGAGTCGGCGTGCGCTTCTCGGCGCGCTCGGGGCGACGGGAGCGGTCGGGCTGGCCGGCTGTCTCGGGAGCGTCGGGTCAACTCCGACCCGGACCGCGGCCACGACGACCGACGACGACGCGCTCTCGGGGCGTATCGCCATCGCCGGCAGTAGCACGGTCTACCCGCTGACGCTCTCGCTCGGAAAGTCGTTTTCGGACGCGCACCCGGACGTGACGGTGTCCGTCACCTCGACGGGCACCGGCGGGGGGTTCGCCGACTTCTTCTGTGCGGGCCGAACCGTCGTGAACGACGCGAGCAGGGCCATCGAGACGGACGAGCGCGACGCCTGCGCAGCCGCCGGTGTCGAGCCGGTGGAGTTCCGCATCGGCACCGACGCCATCTCCGTCGTCGTCAATCCCGACGCCGACTGGGTCGATTGCCTCACGCTCTCCGAACTCGCCGAGATATGGCGCGTCGACGGGGCCTCGTCGTGGAGCGACGTGCGACCCGAGTGGCCCGACGAGCCGATTCGCCTCGCCGGCCCGACCACGGCCTCGGGCACGTTCGACTACTTCTCGGCGGCTGTTCTCCCGAGCGCGGTCCAGCGCACGGACCACCTCACGACGGAACAGGACACGGCCATCGCCAAGACCGTCCGCGAATCGCCGTACGCGATGGGCTACTTCGGCCTCGCGTACTACCTTCAGAATCGCGACGCCGTCCGGGCGGTCCCGATTTCCGAGCCCGACGGGTGCGCTCTCCCGTCGCCAGCGAACGCCAAGAACGGGAGCTACGACACGCTCTCGCGGCCCCTCTATATCTACGTCGCTCGCGAGGCGCTGTCGCGCCCGGAGGTCGCCGCGTTCGTCCGGTACTACCTCGAACGGTCCACGTCGGAGCCTGCGGTCGTCGGCTACGTGCCCGTCACGGCGGAGACGGCGTCGGCCAATCTCGACCGGCTGGACGCGCTCCTCGCGGACGGCTGACCGGCATCACGCCATTTTTATCCGCCGCTCGGCTACCTCGGCCCATGGCGAAGGTCAGCGTCGGACTCCGCGGATGGCGGTTCGAAGAGTCCGAGATATTCACCGACGAGGGCGAGTTCAAACCGCTCGACGAGATTCCCGAGGACCCGCGGGAGCGACTCATGCGCCTCGTCTCGCTCGTCGAGGAACCGTGCGACGCCTGCTATCTGGTCCACGGCGACGAGGACATACAGCAGTGCCGACAGGCGTCCATCGTCTACGGCGAGCCCCGCGAGGAGGTGCTCCTCTGTGACCACCACGAGCCGGACTTCCTCTACTGGTTCCGCGAGGAGGACGGCCGCGACTTCGTCGGCGACGCGGTGTTCGCCGACGCCTTCCACGAGTGGTTCGCGGACGGCGGTCGCGCTCCCGACGGCTACGGCGGACTGGACTACGTCGACACCGACCCCGACGAACTCCCGTCGCCGCCGGACGCCAACGAGATTCAGCGCCGGCTGGAGGAGAACTTCGTCGAGGGCGAGCGTATCAACCTCCGCGACTACGGCCCCGACGCGGACGACGAGGACGCGACGCCCCTGACCGAAGACGACCTCGACGCCGTCGACCTCGACACGGACTACCCGACGAAATGAGCGACGACCCAGACGCCGGTTCCACCGGGGGCCGCGAGTTCGTCGTCGTCGTCGTCGAACCCGAGACGCCCGGCAACGTCGGCACCATCGCGCGGGCGATGAAGAACTTCGGCATCTACGACCTCCGCCTCGTCGACCCGCCGGAGCTGGACCCCGACGGCGAGGCGTACGGCTTCGCCGGCCACGCCCGCGAGGACGTGCTCCCGAACGCCACCGAGACGACCTTGGAGGAGGTCGTCGAGGAGTTCCACACCATCGGGACGACCGCGGTCTCCCACGAGGACTCCACCCGGCACATCCGCTACCCGTTCAAGACGCCGGTCGAAATCGCCGACTCGCTGGAGTCGGTGGAGACGAAGACCGCGCTCGTCTTCGGCCGCGAGGGGACCGGCCTCGACAACGAGGAGTTGGCGATGCTCGACGAGGTCTGTTGCATCCCCGCCGACGACCGCTACCCCGTGCTCAACCTCGGACAGGCGGCGACGATTCTCATGTACGAGCTTCGCCGCTTCACTGTCGAGGAGACGCAACTCCCCGACGTGGAGCGCGAGCGCGCCTCCGAGGCCGAAATCGAGGTCGTCTACCGCTTCTTCGACGAGTTGCTCGACGCCGTGGACTACCGCGAGCACAAGCGAACCAAAACCTCGCGGATGATGCGCCGACTGCTCGGCCGCGCCCACCCGACCGAGCGCGAGGCCGCGACGCTGACGGGCGTGTTCCGCCGCGCCGCCGAGGCCGTCCGCGACCCGGACCGCTTCCGCGACGACGAGAACTGACGCGACCCGTCTCTACTCCTCGCCGCCGGCGCGCCGCGCTACTCGTCACCGCCGCTCCGGCGGGCGAACATCACGTAGCTCACGAACGAACAGACGTCCTCGACTTCTCCGGACTCGCGCTCGGCGCGGGTCGTCGTCCGAATCTCCACGAGCCCGCGGTCGTCGGTCTCGGCGGTCGTCTCCAGCACTTCGGTTTCCACGACGAGCGTGTCGCCCGGGTACACCGGTTTCCACCAGCGGAGTTCGTCGACGCCCTTCGCGCCGAGGGACGCCGAGTCGGCGAGGAAGCCGTCCACGAGCAGGCGCATCGTCATCGCCGTGGTGTGCCAGCCGCTGGCGATGACGCCGCCGTACATCGACTCGGCCTCGGCGCGTTCGGGCTCGGTGTGGAACCACTGCGGGTCGTACCGCCCGGCGAACTCCAGAATCTCCGATTCGGTCACGTCGTACTCGCCGAACTCGTGGGTGTCGCCGACGGCGAAATCCTCGAAGAACTGCATGACCCCTCTTCGGCCGCCCCCGTGGAGAAAGTAGCGGTGCCGGTGGTCCGGGCGGCGGGGTCGCTCGACCGCGTTCGACGACTCCGTTCCTCCGGCGCGCCAGACAGCTTTTGCGACCCGACGCCGTATCCTCACGCGAGATGGCATCGCCCCCGCGCCGCTCTCGCCTCCCGATGGTCGTCGTCGGCGTCGTCGTCCTCGCGTTCTACCTCTCGCTCAGCGCGCTCAGCGCGTTCGCGGTGGTGACGCTCTGGCGGCTTCGCCCGGACCCCCTGACCGCCGCCGTCGTCGGCGTCGTCGTCGCCGTCGTCCTCGGCTACCTGAGCTTCCGCTTCGGCACGGTGCGACTGCTCAGCCAACTCGACGCGCGGGACATGTCGCCCGGGGAGTCGCCGTCGGTCCACCGCCTGCGCGACCGCCTCGCCGAGCGGATGGACCTCGACCCGCCGACGCTGAAGCTCGCGCGTTTCTCCGCGCCGAACGCGATGGCGCTCGACCCGATGGGTCGCGACGTGGTCGTCCTCGACGCCGCGCTGTTTCGCCTCCTCGACGCCGACGAGTTCGAGGCGCTGCTCGCGCACGAACTCGCGCACCTCGAACGGAAAGACGGGCTGGTCCAGTCGCTCGTGGCGAGCGTCCTCCAGACGGTCGTCGGCGTCGGTTACCTGTTCGTCTCGCCGGTGACGTTCCTGACGACGGGCGTCGCCCTCGGCTCGGCGTGGATGCGCGGCCGGCCGGGGTCGTGGCACGAGACGCTCGCCGGGCGGCTCCGACTCCGACTGGACGAGTTCGTCGGCCTGTTCGGCTTCGGCCTCACCGTGTTCGTCCGGTCGCAGTCGCGAAAGCGGGAGTTCGCGGCCGACGCGCGGGCCGCCGAGGTGACGGGCAAGCCGATGGCGCTCGCGTCGGCCCTGCGGAAGTTAGAGCGGGCCGCTCGGCCGGGGTTCGGCCTGTCGCCGCTGTGGGTGTACGGCGAGGTCGAGGTCGAAGACCCGGTGTCGGACCTGCTTTCGACCCACCCCTCGACCGACGAGCGCGTCGAGCGACTGGCCGCGATGGCCGACGAGTCGATGACGCGAATCGAGGTGCGGTGAGATGCCCGGCTCACCCGACCCGGTGCTCGGTAATTGGCTTCTCACCCACGTCGTCGCCGTCGCCGCCGCGCTCACGACCGTCGGCGTCGTCTACGCGACTCGCGCTCGGAGCGCCCGCGGCTCCCTGATACCCGCGCTCCTCGGCGGCGGCTACGCCGTCGCCACGCTCGCCGTCTGGACCGCGGCGCGACTCGCCACCGACGCGTTCCCCTCGGGCTTCGTCGAGGACTCGCTGGCCGCGGCGGGCTTCGTCGGGTTCTCGTTCCTCTTGCTCGCCGGGTTCGTCGTCGTCGCGGCCCTGCTGTTCGCTCGCCGGGGACTGGTCGCGCCGCTCGTCGGCCTGTTCGGCGTCACGGAACTCGTCTGGTGGGCGTTCCTCCACGTCCGCGGCGAGACGGACGCGCTCGGGATGTTCCTCATCGTCGGGCCGGCGCTGTTGGCGCTTCTCCTCGTCGCGGCCGGCGTCGAGTACGCGGGCCGGTGGGGCTGGCGGCGGTTCGTCCGCGGTGGCGGGCGCTCGACGACGTGAGAACGGAGAAAAACCGGGTGCGGTCTGACGGCTTCAGGCCCGCTTTTGAATCTCCTCGCGGAGCACGTCGCTGACGATTTCGCCGTCGGCCTTGCCGCGGAGCGCGCCCATCGCCTCGCCCATGAGCGCGGAGAACGCGCCCATGCCCTGTTCTTCGACCTGGTCGGCGTTGCGCTCGACGACCTCCGCGATGGCCTCGCGGACCTCGTCCTCGGAGACACCGGAGAGTCCGGCCTCCTCGACGGCCTCCTCGGCCGTGAGGCTCGGGTCCTCGGCGATGGTGGCGAGCACGTCGTTGACGCCCTCTTTGGCGAGGTCGCCGTCCTCGACGAGGTGCATGACCGCGAGCAGGTGGTCGTCTGTGAGCCCCGCGACGGCCACGTCGTCGCGGCGGAGTTCGGTCAGCGTCGATTCGAGCAGGCCCGCCGCGAACGTCGCGTCGATGCCGGCGTCCACCGCCTCCTCGAACAGGGGCATCTTCCGGCCGTAGGCGACCTGTTCCGCGAGGCCGGCGTCGAGGCCGAACTCGTCTTGGTAGCGGTCGACCTTCTCGGTCAGGAGTTCGGGCGTCTCAACGTCGCTCGGGTCGAGGTCGACGGTGAGCACGTCCGTCTCGGGGTACATCCGGGCCGCGCCGGGGAGCGGGCGGAGGTAGCGCGTCGTCCCGTCGTCGTTAGCGCCGCGGGTCTCCTCGGGGACCTCCTCGATGGCGACGGCGGCGCGCTCGGCGACCGCGTCGATGGCGAGGTCGGCCGTCTCGGGGTCGTCGGCGACGATGGCGACCGCGTCCTCGGGACCGGCGTCGACGGCGTCGCGGAGCGCTTCGACCTCGGCCTCGGTGACGCCGTAGGCCGGGAGTTCGTCGGTGTGGAAGATGCCGCCCGCGCCGTGGCGCTTAGCGTGGTCGGAGAGTTCGGTACCGAGGCGGCGGTCGGGCTGGAGTTCGCGGCCGACGAGGCCGTCGAAGCCGTACAGGGGGACGGCCGTGACCTTTCCGCCCGCGTCCAGCGCGCCGCGGATGACGCCCGAATCGCTGTCCTCGAACACGTCGGTCGCGTCGGCCACGTCGCCGACCGAGGCGTCCCGCGACTGGAGTTCGTCGCGAATCTCGACCAGTTCGGCCTGTCGGCCGACCTCGAAGCGGACGATTTCGTCGATTTGGTCGAGCGCCTGCACGCCCTTGATTTCGACGCGCGCGCCGTCGGCGATGGAGACGTTCACGTCCTGCCGGATGGTGCCGAGGCCGCGTTTGACCGTGCCCGTCGAGCGCAGGAGCATGCCGATGGTCTGGGCCGCCTCGCGCGCCTGCTCGGGCGAGGAGATGTCCGGCCCGGTGCCGATTTCGACGAGCGGGATGCCGAGGCGGTCGAGGCTGTAGAGGACGCCGTCGTCGCGCTCTTCGACCCGCTGGGCGGACTCCTCTTCGAGCATGAGGTCGACGACGGAGACGGGGCCCTCGCTGGTTTGAATCTCGCCTTCCTGCGCGATGAGCGACGAGCGCTGGAAGCCCGAGGTGTTCGAGCCGTCGATGACGAGCTTGCGCATCACGTGCGCCTCGTCGACGACGTTCATGTCGAGCAGTTCGGCGATCTGCATGGCGACCGTGCGCGCCTCGTGGTCGAGTTCGTGCGGCGGCTCGTCGTCCTCTTCGACCAGACAGGTCGAGTCGTAGGCGAGGTACTCGAACTCGCGTTCGACGCGGCTCTCTTCGAGCGCGGCGTCGTCGAGTTCGCCCAGTTCGCTCTTGGTCGGGTGGAGGAAGCGCGTGAACGTGCGCGCCGCCTCGTCGGGCTCGCGGAGGTCGGTCGGACACCCGCAGAACAGCTTCGTCTCGGTGTCGAGTTGCTGGTGAATCTCCAGTCCAGCCACGAGGCCGAGGTCCTCGTAGTCGTAGTCGTAGTCGGTCATTGCTACTCCCTGCGTTCGGGGGGAGTAAAAAAGGATTCAGTCTGCCGTCAGAGGCGACGAAGCCCCTCGCCGATACCTTCGACCTGTTCACACTCGGGACAGACGTACGTCCACCCGTCGTTCGTCGCTCGTCCCTCCGGGAATACGGCCCCACAACCTCGACACTCCAACATGTCTCGCCCGCGGGCCCGCTGCTCTTGCAGTCCGGCCATACTGGTATAATCGTCAAAATCAGGCTTCAAAATACCGATTTTCGAGATTTCGTGACAGTTCTTCACTCGGGGGTGACTGTCACGGCGGTGCCGGAGTGCGATTGCTACCGCGAGCCGAGTAAATATAACCGTCTCTACGACTGAACCGACTGAAATCGTCGAGCGCGCGACTCGAATCGGGACGTCCACCCGCTCGCCCCGACGTATCAAAAAGTGGACTGCTTTTCCGGCCGGGCTCAGTCGTCGCCGAGGATGCCGCGATGGGTCATCTTCTCGGGGTCGAGCACCTCGTCGGCCTCCGCCTCGGTGAGGTAGCCCTCGTCGACGGCGACCTGCCGGACGCTCTTGCCGTCCGCGAGCGCCTTCTTGGCGACCTTCGAGGCCTTGTCGTAGCCGATTGCGGGGTTGAGCGCCGTCGCCAGCGCCATCGACTGTTCGACCCGCGTCTCGCAGTGTTCCTCGTTGGCTTCGAGCTTGGCGACGAACCGCTCGGCGAACACCTCGGAGGAGTTCGCCAGCAGCTTCGCCGATTCGAGGAAGTTGTGCGCGAGGACGGGCTTGTAGAGGTTGAGGTCGATTTGGCCCTCGGCGGCGCCGGCGGAGACGGCGGCGTCGTTGCCGACGACCTGCTTGTGGACCTGATTGACGGCCTCCGCGACGACCGGGTTGATTTTGCCGGGCATGATGGAGGAGCCGGGCTGGTTCTCCGGTTGTTCGAGTTCGCCGAGCCCGTTGCGCGGGCCGGACGCGAGCAGGCGGAGGTCGTTGGCGATTTTGTTGAGGGAGCCGGCGACCGTGCGGAGCGCGCCGTGGGCCTCGCTCATCGCGTCGTGGGCCGCCTGCGCCTCGAAGTGGTTGTCGGCCTCCCGGAACTCGACGCCGGTCTCCTCAGACATGTACTCCGCGGCCTTCGCCGGGAACTCGGGGTGCGTGTTCAGTCCCGTGCCGACCGCGGTGCCGCCGAGCGCGAGTTCGCCGAGGTGTTCGCGGACGTTCTCGACGCGGCGGACGCCCTTTTCGACCTGCGTGCGGTAGCCGCCGAACTCCTGTCCGAGGCGGACGGGCGTGGCGTCCTGCAGGTGAGTGCGACCGGTTTTGACGACGCCGTCGAACTCGTCTTCCTTGTCGCCGAGCGCCTCGGCGAGCGTCTCCAGCGCGGGGAGGAGGTCCTTCTCGACGGCTTCGAGGGACGCGACGTGCATGGCCGTCGGAATCACGTCGTTCGAGGACTGACCGAAGTTGACGTGGTCGTTCGGGTGGACGACGCGGTCGCCGATGCCCTCGCCCATAATCTCCGCGGCGCGGTTGGCGATGACCTCGTTGGCGTTCATGTTCGAGGAGGTCCCGGAGCCGGTCTGGAACACGTCGACGGGGAACTGGTCGTCGAGTTCGCCGGCGATGACCTCGTCGGCGGCCTCGACGATGGCGGCCGCGACGTCCTCGTCTATCATGCCGAGGTCGCGGTTGGCCTGCGCGGCGGCCTTCTTCACCACGCCGAGCGCGCGGACGAAGCGCCGCCCGAAGGTGATACCGGAGATGGGGAAGTTCTCGACCGCCCGCTGGGTCTGTGCGCCCCAGTAGGCGTCGACAGGAACTTCCATCTCGCCGAGACTGTCCCGCTCGATTCGATAATCATCGTCGCTCATGGCTCGGGGGTCGTTTTGGCAGGGGGTAAAATCCATTGGTCCGTGCGCCCGCCCCTCGTTCATGAAAATTTACTCATGTTTGAATAGTTATTAATTTGTACCGTATGTAAACGCAGTCTAGCGATTCTGACCAACCAGTTTTCTGATGACAAAAAAATTTACTCGATTTCGAATTGTTGATTTGGAAAGTCTTAAGTAAATCGTGTAAAATTCATTGTCTGGACTTGTCACGGACCAACAATCATGACTGACACACCTGATTCGGACGACGTTTCTCGACGCACGTATCTCAAACTGGCCGGTGGTGCCGGAACCGCGACGTTCCTCGCGGGCTGTACCGGCGGCGGCGGAGAGTCGACGACGGAGTCCACGGAGAGTTCCGGCGACTCCGAGAGCACCGAGGAGACGAGCGGTGACGACTCCGACTCTTCGACGGAGTACAACGCGCTCGAAGTGCAGCACTGGTGGACCGGCGGCGACGGCGGCGCGGCGGTGCAGGCGCTGTTCGAGGGCTTCGAAGAGCAGCACCCCGACATCGAACTCACGGAGAACCCAGTCGCGGGCGGCGCGGGACAGAACCTCCGCGCGGTCATCAAAAAGCGCATCCTGAACAACGACCCGCCGAGCTCGTGGCAGGCGTGGCCCGGCGCGAACCTCCAGCCCTTCACGGACGCCGACAAGCTGGAGGACATCGAGGAGTCCGTCTGGGACCACAACGACATGAAGAACACCTACCTCGACGGCCCCCAGGAGGCGGCGCAACCGGCGGGTAACTACGTTTCGGTCCCGCTGAACATCCACCGCCTCAACAACCTCTTTTACAACGTCGAGGTCGTCGAGGACGCGGGCGTCGACCCCGCGAGCATCGACTCGCCGAGCGCCCTCGTGGACGCGATGGCGACCGTCGACGAGGCGGGCTACGTCGGGATGGCCCAGCAGACGAACTCCGCGTGGTCGACCGGTCAGCTCTGGGCGCAGGTGCTCCTCGGCGAGTACGGCGCGGACGTGTACGCCGACGTGACCGCGGGTAACGTCGAGGCCAACGCGGACGCCGTCCGCGACTCGCTCGACATCGTCAAGCAGTACTCCGAGTACTACCCGAACGACGCCGGCTCCATCTCGTGGCAGGACGCCAACTCGAAGATTATCGAGGGCGACGCGGCGTTCTTCCACCAGGGCGACTGGGCCGCGGGCATGTACCGCGGGCAGGACGGCTTCGAGTACGAGTCCAACTGGGACCACGTCCCGTTCCCGGGTACCGAGGGACTCTACTCGCTCAACATGGACTCGTTCCCGATGCCGACGAACAACCCGTCGCCCGAGGCGACGAAAGCGTTCCTCCGCTACGTCGGCTCGGTCGACGCCCAAGAGCGGTTCAACCCCAAGAAGGGCTCCATCCCGCCGCGCACCGACGTGCCGCAGGACGCCTTCGGACCGTTCCTCCAGAACCAGATGGACGACTTCTCCAACTCCGAGGCCCAGCCGCTTTCGATTCAGCACGGCCTCGCGGTCGCCCCCGACGCGCTCACCGCGTTCGAGGACGCGATGGCCTCGTTCATCTCCAACTACGACGTGGAGGCGGCCTACAGCGCCGTGCAGTCGGCGTTCCAGTAAGGGAACACTCCCCCATTTCCGATTATGTCAACTCACATCCTCAAGCGACTCCTGGACCGTCTGCGAGACGGCGGTTCGCCGGTTCGAACCGACGGCGGGACGGCCGCCGCGGGGAGCGAAACGGCCGGGGGCGACTCCGACCTCGGGTCGGCGCTGTCGTCGCTCCGCGAGAGCGACGCGGTCCGCTCCGCGCCGTTTTGGCTCCCGCCGTTCCTGCTGATGGGCTTTTTCGTCTACGGCGCTATCAGCTGGAACATCGTCATCTCCCTCACCGACTTCGGCGGGCTCACGCTGCCGACGTACGACCCCTCGACGTTCGACCTGGAGATGTACCGGCGGGCCTTCTCGGACGGCCAGTTCTGGATCGCCACCCGGAACACGTTCGTGCTCCTCATCTCGTTTACCGGCCTCTCGCTGGCCGGGGGGCTCGGCCTCGCCATCCTCGTCGACCGCGGCATCCGGTTCGAAAACTGGTTCCGCACCGTCTACCTCCTGCCGTTCAGCCTGTCGTTCGTCGTGACGGCGGTGTTCTGGCGGTGGATGTACAACTTCGACTCGGGGCTCATCAACGCGTTCCTGCGGGGAATCGGCCTCGACTTCGTCGCGTCGAAGTGGCTCACCGGCAGCATCGACACGGGCGCGCTCGGGGCGATACCGCTCGTCCCCGACACGTTCTACTTCAAGCTGTTCGCCGTCATCTTCGCGCTGCTCTGGCAGTTCAGCGGCTACGCGATGGTCGTCTACCTCGCCGGTCTGCGCGCGATTCCGAACGACCAGTACGAGGCCGCGCGGGTCGACGGCGCGTCCATCCTCCGGATGTACCGGCGGGTCATCCTGCCGCAGCTCCGCGCCTCGACGGTGAGCGCCGCGGTCGTCCTCATGGTGTTCGCGCTCAAGGCGTTCGACTTCCTGTACGTCCTGTTCGGGAGCAACCCGGGCCCGACGGCGGACATCCTCTCGACGATGATGTACCGACAGGCCTTCTCGGCCAACGAGTGGGCCTACGGCTCCGCCATCGCCGTGGTGCTCTTCGTCGTCGCGCTGACCGTGGTCGCGCCGTACCTCTACGGCGAGTACCGGCGGGGTGAACTATGAGCGTCCGCGACGACCTCGCGGAGCGCGTCGGCGTCGACCTCGAAGCCGTCGACCCGCTTCGCGTCGCCCTCTACGCGACGCTCGTCGGGCTGGTGGCGTTCTACCTGTCGCCCCTCGAATCGGGGCTGATGACCGCGCTGAAGACCGAAGCCGAGTTCGCCACGTCGCCGCCGTTCGTGCCGCCGACGGTCGAGGGCTTCACGCTCGAACCGTTCGGCGTCGCTATCGACACGCTGTCGTCGGCCATCCTCAACAGCATCATGCTGGCCGTGCCGGCGACGGTGCTGTCGGCGCTGTTCGGCAGCTTCGCGGCGTACGGCCTCACGAACTTCGAGTGGCGCGGCCAACTCGGCGTCGTCGCGCTGTTCATCGCGGGCATCTTCATCCCGTACCAGGCGGTGCTCATCCCGCTGTCGCGGCTCTGGGCCATCGTGGACACGCAGTCGTTGCTCGCGCCGGTTCTCGACATCACGGTGTTCTCGGCGCAGGTGCCCGTCCTCGGGACGGTCGAACTCGCCACCCACCCGCACTACGCGAGCATCATCAACCTCATCATCACCCACACGGCGTACGGGATTCCCATCACGACGCTGCTGTTCCGAGGCTACTACAAGAAGCTCTCGACGGAGATGCTGGAGGCCGCTCGCCTCGACGGCGCGGGCGCGTTCACCGTCTACCGCCGCATCGTGCTCCCGCTTTCGATGCCGATGTTCGCGGTGACGCTCATCTACCAGTTCACGCAGGTCTGGAACGACCTGCTGTTCGCGCTCATCATCATCCCCTCGGGGTCCGGCCCCGCGGCGGTGGCGACTATCGCGCTCAACGAACTGACCGGCGGCATCATCCAGACGTTCAACACGCAGATGGCCGGCGCGTTCGTCGCCGCCCTGCCGACGTTGCTCGTCTACGTCCTGTTCGGGGACAAGTTCGCGAAGGGGGTCGCGGGCGGCACATGAGCCGACTCGCACGCGGCGCGGTCGGCTTCCGCCGCTCCCGTACCTCTCTCGTCGCATCGCAGACGACCACCACGACACGCACACAGACCCATGGCTGACCTCACGCTCGACCACGTATCGAAGTTCTTCGACGACGGCGGCTCCAAAGTCGTCGCCGTCGACGACGCCTCCGTGACCATCGAGGACGGCGAGTTCCTCGTTCTCGTCGGTCCCTCGGGGTGCGGCAAATCGACCACGCTCCGCATGATTGCGGGGCTGGAGACCGTCTCCGAGGGCGAGATTCGCCTCGGCGACGACCGGATGGACAACCGCCCGCCGCGCGACCGGGACATCGCGATGGTGTTCCAGTCGTACGCGCTGTACCCGCACATGACCGTCCGCGGGAACATGCGCTTCGGGCTGGAGGAGTCGACCGACATGGCCGACGCCGACATCGACGAACTGGTCGAGGAGACGTCGTCCATGCTCGGTATCGCCGACCTGCTCGACCGCAAGCCCGGCGAACTCTCCGGCGGCCAGCAACAGCGGGTCGCGCTCGGGCGCGCAATCGTTCGCGACCCCGAGGTGTTCCTGATGGACGAGCCGCTGTCCAACCTGGACGCCAAGCTCCGCTCGCAGATGCGGACGGAGCTCCAGCGCCTGCAGGAGGACCTCGGCGTCACCACCGTCTACGTCACTCACGACCAGACGGAGGCGATGACGATGGGCGACCGAATCGCCATCCTCAACGACGGCGAACTCCAGCAGGTCGCCACGCCGCTGGAGGCGTACCACCGCCCGGCGAACCGCTTCGTCGCGGGCTTCATCGGCGAGCCGTCGATGAACTTCTTCGAGATGGACGTGCAGGGCGACGAACTCGTCGGCGACGCGTTCTCCTACGAACTCTCGGCGAAGTCCGCGAACGCGGTCGAGGGCTCGGAGCGCGTCACCCTCGGTATCCGCCCCGAGGACGTCGAAGTCATCGACGACGCGGCCGCGGACCACGCCTACGAGACGACCGTCGACGTGGTCGAACCGATGGGCAACGAGAACGCGGTCTACCTCGAACTCGGCGGCGAGCGCCGCTTCGTCGCCACCGTCGGCGGGATGCGCCGAGTCGAAGCCGGCGAGTCCGTCGTCGCCCGCATCCCCGAGGACGCGGTTCACCTGTTCGACGCGACCACCGGCGAGACGCTCCAGAACAGGTCGTTAGAGTCGGCCGACCTCGACGCGCCGGAAGCGAACCTCTGAGCGGGCCGTTGGGTTCAGTCGGGTTCAGCCGGATTCAGTCGAGTCGGATTCTTTTCGGTCGGTTCGCCGTTCGCTCAGTACGTCGGTCGCGGCGGTTCGCTCACTCCTCCAGCGCCGCGTACTCCTCGGGCGTGTACGTCTTCAGTTCCATCGCGTGGATGTCCGTCGTCATGTGGTCGCCGAGGGCGTCGTAGACGAGTTGGTGCTGCTTGACCAGCGACTTCCCCTCGAAGGCGGGCGAGACGACGACCGCGGCGTAGTGGTCGTCCTCGTGGTTCTCGTCGACCGTTCGCGGCCGCGAGACCGTCGCGTCGGCGTCCTCGATGTGCGATTCGATGAGTTCCTCGATGGCGGCGAGTTCCATGTGCGTACTGGCGGCCCGCGCCGGCAAAAAGCGTCCGGGAAGTGGCGGGCGCACTCGCGGAGCTTTTTATACGGTGACGACACACCTCGGTTCGTGACTGACGCGACACCCCACGCTGGACTCGCCGAGGAGGCCGCTCGCGTGCTCCGCGACGAACACGAGCGACTGTTGACCGTCGTCGGCCAGTGCGCCACCGCCGTCGCCGCCGAGTGGGACGGCGATTCGGTGGCGGACCGCGAGCGCGTCATGCCGCCGTTCAGGCGCGCGCTCGACGGCTCCGGCGCGCTCTCTCGACTGCCGCGAGCCCTCGCCGACGCGGTGACGGCCACCGGCCGCCCGATGGCCGCGCCGCCCGTCGCGGCCCCGCCGTACGTGGTCGTCACCGGCGAGGGCGTCGTCCTCCGCGCCAACCTCGGCGAGGAACGACTGGTGGTGCTCCTCCGGGCGTTCGAGGTCGTCCGCGACGGCGACGACGGCTCCCACCGCTACCGCCGCATCGACGGCGTCGAAATCGAGGCCGAAATCGTCTGAGTCGGTTCGCCCCGTCTCGACCGCGGTTACATCTGGTAGCGGCGCACGTCGTCCCGCGGCGGGGCCTGCGACTGCCCGGTCATCTCCTCGTAGGTCATCCCCGCGAGGTACTCGTCGTAGGTCACGTCGTAGCCCTGCCGGAGGTGGAAGTCGAGCTGTCCGCGGTCGAGTTCCGACTGGAACAGCGCGTGGACCGCCCGGCGGACGAGTTCGTCGGCGTCGTCGGGGTCGAACAGAGCGACGAGCATGGCGAGTTCGTGTCGCGTCTCGCGGTCGAGCGACACGTCGAGGCTGTCGCCGAGGTCTCCGTAGGCCGCGTCAACGTCGTCTGTGAGTTCGTCGAGCGTCATCGCCCGGCGATGGGGTCGTCACGGGGATACGCGTTTCGACCGCGGTATCTGTCCGCCGTGCGTCCCGCCGCCCGGTCGACGGTTCCCGACAGAAGACACTTACTGGTAATCCGGCAATTTCCGTGCATGTCCTCGGAACTCTCCCGACGGTCCCTCCTCGGCGGGCTCGCGGCCGGTTCGGCCCTTCTCTCGGGCTGTCTCGGCGGGCTCCCCGGCAATAGCTGTCCCTCCAGCTACTCGCTCGAAGCGACGGCACTCTCCGACCCCGAACTGGTCGATACCGTGACTCAGGACTTCCACGAGCACGCTGAGACGGTGTCGCGTCTCGTCGCAACTGCGGCCAGCGAGGGCGAGGCAACGCACAGTACGTACCGCCATCTCCCGCTCGATTCGGGCGACTACGTCGAACACGACGGCGCGTACTACCGCGTCGAACGCGAGCGAATCGAGACGCGAGAACGCACCGCCCGCGAAGTCGGAATCGAATACGACCGAAACGAGTCGCCGACGACCGGGGCGACGGTCTTCGACTTCGACGAACTCCCGAAGGCCGACCGCGAGGCGTTCCTCGCCGCGTATCCGAGCGAGAATTTCGAGAACGGCGACGGTCCGCGAGGATTCTCGGTCGGCGGATACGCGTACGTCTATCCGGACGGTGCCGAGTCCCGACTCGTCGACGCCGGGACCGTCTGGATACGGTACGATGGGCGACCGTTCGAGGTCACCGTCGGAGAGACGCGAACCGTCACAGAAGAGACCAACAGATACACGCTCGAACAAGTCGGCGAAGACAGGGCGGCGTTCGTCGCGTTCGTTCACGAGGAACTCGTCGTTCCGCTCGACGACCTTTCGGACGCCGAACGCGCGGTGTTCGAGCGCGCAATCGACGGCGAGGTAGACGAGTGCGAACCGCTCTCCGACGACTTCGCCGCGCTCAAAGACCGGCTCGACGAGATATCGGAGAATACAGCGACCGGCTACGGTGCCCCGCTCGTCGAGTACGAGGGAACCACGTACGAAGTGGACCTGATAAACGCGGTCGTCTGATAACCGTTCGGCATCGCCACGGCTAAACGCGGGCCGTCCCAAGCCGGGGCGATGAGCGACGCGCCGTCCGAACTCCCCGCCGACCTCGACCGCGAAGCAGTCCAGTCCGCGCTCACCGAGTGGTACGAGGCCGACCACCGGGACTTCCCGTGGCGGCGCACCGACGACCCCTACGAGATTCTCGTCTCCGAGGTGATGAGCCAGCAGACCCAACTCGGCCGCGTGGTCGAGGCGTGGGAGGCGTTCCTCGACGAGTGGCCGACGACGGCCGACCTCGCGGCGGCCGACCGCGCCGACGTGGTGGGCTTCTGGACGAACCACCGACTGGGGTACAACAACCGCGCGAAGTACCTCCACGAGGCCGCCCGGCAGGTCGAAGAAGAGTTCGATGGCGAGTTCCCACGGACGCCCGACGGCCTCTCGGAGCTGATGGGCGTCGGCCCCTACACCGCCAACGCGGTCGCCTCCTTCGCGTTCAACAACGGCGACGCGGTGGTCGATACCAACGTCAAGCGGGTGCTCCACCGCGCCTTCGCGGTCCCCGACGACGACGCGGCGTTCGAGGCCGCCGCCTCGGAACTCATGCCCGACGGCGAGTCCCGCGTCTGGAACAACGCCATCATGGAACTCGGCGGGGTCGCCTGCGGGAAGACGCCGACGTGTGACGAGTCCGGCTGTCCGTGGCGGCGGTTCTGTCACGCCTACGAGACGGGCGACTTCACCGCACCCGACGTGCCGACACAGCCGAGTTTCGAAGGGAGCAGGCGGCAGTTCCGCGGTCGAGTCGTCAGGGTTCTCGGCGAGTACGACGAACTCGGTCTCTCGGAGTTGGGGCCGCGGGTCCGCGTCGATTACGGCGGCGACACGGGCGCGGAGTGGCTCCGCGGCCTCGTCGACGACCTCGAATCCGACGGCCTCGTCGATGTCGCAGAAGATGGCGACGGCGTCCGCGTCTCGCTGGCGAAGTAGTTCGCGCTCCGTCGATGGCGCTCGCCGCGGTTGTCTCGTCGCGGTCGTCTCGCCGCTCGTATTTATCCCACCGCACTAGTCCGGCACCAGTCGCACCCCTCGGTTCCGACTACGTACACTCGATGCCAACACGCGACGCGTCGTCGTTCGACCCTCGCGAAGTCGCCGAATCCGCCGAATCGAAGACCCTCGCGCTGGAGGGTGGGAGGCGACTCGCATACGCCGAGTACGGCGATTCCGACGGAATCCCGGTCGTGTTTCTCCACGGTGCGCCGGGGTCGCATCTGCTCGGGGCACTGTTCGACGCGTCGGCCGAGGAACGCGGAATCAGAGTCCTCGCGCCCGATAGACCCGGCTACGGGTTGTCGTCGCCGCGCCCGACACCCGAGGGACCGGGCGAGCCGAGCCGGCAACCCACGACACCTGCACCTGCGGAGTTCTTCGACGCGCTTCTCGACGACATCGGCGCGCAGTCGGCGGGGTTGGTCGCGTTCTCCGGCGGGAGCCGAGACGCGCTGGCTGTCGCGGCGGCGCGGCCGGACAGGGTTCGGCACGTGAGCGTCGTCGCGGGGGCGGTTCCACCGGAAGCGAGCGAGGAGACGCCCCGAACGCAACGGCTCCTGTCGTGGCTGGCGACGAACGCGCCGGCGGTCCTCAACTATCTCTTCCGCGGGCAGGCGTGGCTCGCCGAGAGGCTCGACCCCTCGCTCGTCGTCGCGCAGTACACGGCCGACGACGCGACCGGAGCGGTTCCAGACGGGGTCGCCGCGCTGGTCCGAGACGACTTCGTGGTGGCGGTCAGTCGCTCGCGCCGGGGCGTCCTCGACGATTTCCGAAGCGCGGCCGCGCCGTGGGACATCTCCTTCGACGACATCGAGGCCGGCGTGTCTCTGTGGCACGGCGACGCCGACACGAACGTCCCGATAGCCGACGCGAGACGCCTCGAATCGGAGGTTCCAGCGGCTCGGCTTCGAGAGGTGTGCGGCGCAGACCACCTCCGGACGCTCCTCCGGAGTGCCCCCGGCGTGCTGGACGAGCAGCGCCGCGCCGCGGGATCGCTCGACTCGGACGCTTCGGACGGCCCGCCGGGGTCGACCGCCGCCGCCGAATCGCACCACTGCGTTTGATATACCGGACCGAAAAACGGTCGGTCGAACGGAATGAAACACGCCCAGTTCTCGGTCGACTACCCGGACCGGCTGGTCCACCCGCTCCAGCGCGGGATGATGCGCGACTCGCCGGTCGACCGGGCGGAGCTGTTGATGTGGAGTCCGACGGCCGACGCGACGACGCTGTTCTGGTTCGACGGCGACCGAGACGCGGCCGACGCGCTCGTTTCGGGCGTCGATTCGCTCGTTCGGGCGCACTTCGTCGAGGGAGCGGAGGGGACCTACGGCTTCCTCCACCAGCGCGACTACGAGTTCGCGGACCCGCTTCTCGGGGTCGTCGCCGACGCTCGAGTGATATTCCTCCCGCCGGTGGTGTTCCACGCCACCGGCTCCGTCCGGTTCGAGGCTGTCGGCGAAGTGTCGGCGCTTAGCGCGTTTTACGACGACATCGCGGCGCTCGGCGACCTCACGGTCGAGCGCGTGAAGCCCTTCGACCGGCGGCGGTCCCCCTCGCAGCTCACCGACCGACAGCGGGCCGCGCTGGAGACCGCGGTGTCGGCCGGCTACTACGAAATCCCTCGCGAGGGGTCGGTCGCGGACGTGGCTGACGCGCTCGACTGCTCGACGAGCACGGCCGGCGAGCTACTCCGAAAGGCCGAGGCGACGGTGCTCCGGGAGTTCGTCGGTTCGAGGTGACGCGCGCCGATTCCTACGGCACCTTCAGGTAGGCGTCGCCCGCCGCCTGTCGCGCCACGAGCTCGCCGACGCCCGAGGGAACGACCTCGACGCCGTCGGCCAGTCGGTCGGCGTCGAACCCGCGGCCGTCGAGCGAGTTCCGACAGGCGCAACAGCGAACGCCGGCCTCGAACAGCGGGTCGAGGCGGTCGCGGACGGGCGAGTCGGCGAGGAAGAGGAGCGCCGCGTCGCCGTTGGCGAGGAGCGTGACCTCGCCCGTCTCGACCGTCTCGTCGTCGAGCAGGTTTCGGACGTTACGGATGGCGTGTCGCCAGTCGCCGAGGTCGGCGCTGGAGACGTGGAAGACGACGTTCACGGTTGGTTTTCGCGGTCCGGGTTCCTGTGTGTTGTGCCCGTCCGACACGCTCGACTGCGGCCGACGAGATTTTCACGGCGCTCTCGGAGATACAGGGTATGACGCAGCCACACGTGGTCGCCATCTGCGGCAGTCTCCGCGACCGCAGCTACACCCGATTGGCGCTCGAACACGCCCTCGCCGGCGCGTCGGCCGCCGGCGGTACGACGGAACTCGTGGACCTCCGCGAGTACGACCTCCCGCCGCTCGACGCCGATTACGACGAGCAGGGCGATTCGGCCGAACTCGTCCGCGTCGTCGACGGCGCGGACGCGGTCATCCTCGGCACGCCGGTCTACCACGGCTCGTACTCCGGCGTCCTCAAGAACGCCCTCGACTACTGCGGCTTCGACGAGTTCGGCGAGAAGACCGTGGGCCTCCTCGCCGTCGCCGGCGGGTCGTTTCCCGTGACCGCCCTCGAACACCTCCGGTCGGTCTGCCGGTCGCTGAACTCGTGGGTGCTCCCCCATCAGGTCGCCATCCCCCGCGTCTCCTCGTCGTTCGACGGCGACGACCTCGCGAGCGAGGACCTGCGCGAGCGGGTCGAGCGACTCGGCCGCGACGCGGTCGTCTACGCCAACATCGAGCCCGAGCCCCCGACGTTCGAAAGCGGCGAGAACGTCGGCGCGGACGACTGAGAAGTCGCCACGCGCCGTTTCGAACGCGGCGCGGGTTCGGTGGACCGACCCGTCTCGACTCCCGACCGTCGCGGCAGATGAACAATCGTTTTGACCCTCCTCGTCCCCCAGTCAGGATATGCACGCCATCACGCAGAGCGGATGGATAGAGGTCATCTCCGGCTCTATGTTCTCGGGGAAGACGGAGGAGCTCCTCCGACGCCTCCGCCGGGCCGAAATCGCGGGACAGGAGATTTCGGTGTTCAAGCCCCAGCTCGACGACCGCTACGGCGAGACGACGGTCGGCTCTCACGCCGGTCGTTCGTGGGAGGCGAGCGTCGTCCCCTCCGAGGGCGAGGGCGTCTGGCAAATCGCCGAGGAACTCAACGGCGAGGACGTGGTCGCAATCGACGAGGCGAACTTCTTCTCGGCCGAGCTGGTCGACGTGTGCGAGGCGCTGGCCGCCGACGGCAAGCGCGTCGTCGTCTCCGGGACCGACCAGACGTTCCGCGCCGAACCCTTCGACCCGCTTCCCCAACTGATGGCGCTCGCCGAGTACGTCGACAAGCTCCAGGCCATCTGCACCGTCTGCGGCGAGCCGGCCACACGGAACCAGCGACTCATCGACGGCGAGCCCGCGCACGTTGACGACCCCACCATCCTCGTCGGCGCGGAGGAGTCCTACGAGGCGCGGTGCCGGAACTGTCATACCCTCCGGCGGGACTAGAGGCTAGCGTGACTACTTGGGTCGAAACCCCACGCGAGGGCCGCGACCGCGGACCGACCGGCATCCTCCGCGCGTGGGTCGCCGTGGTCGTCCGCCCCCGCCAGTTCTTCCGGGACGGCGTCGCTCCCGGCGACCAAGCGCCCGGCCTCGTGTTCGCCATCGCGGTGGCGCTCGTCTATCAGGGCCTCGGGTTCGCCTTCGCGCCGGCGACGATTCCGGCCATCGAGGGCGGCCCGCTCGTCTCGGCGCTCGTCGCCCTGCTCGTCGTCGCGCTGTTCGTCGCGCCGGCGCTCCTCCACCTGACGGCGGCCATCCAGACGGCGCTTCTCATCCCGCTTTTGTCCCGCCGCGCGGGGGTGAGCGAGACGGTGCAGGTCATCGCCTACGCCGCCGCGCCGTGCGCTTTCGCCAGCCTCCCGATTCCCGGCGTCCGCGCGCTGTGCGCCGCCTACGGCGCGGTGCTCCTCGTCGTCGGCATCAGCGAGGTCCATCAGACGACGGTTCCGAAGGCGGCGCTCGCCGCGGCCGTCCCCGCCGGCGTGGTCTTCGGCTACGCCTTCGGCGGCTTCCGAGCCGTCTCGGAACTCGCCGCGGCGCTCGCGCTCGTCTGAGCCGAACCGCGCCTCGAATTCCCGCGTTTCGACCGACGGAGCGCCGTTTTTTCGCCCGCACACGCGCAAATCTCCCCTGAGCGTTTTTCGACAATCGTTTTAGTTAGGGGTTGTTTGCTCAACGCAATGGATTGGATTACGCACGAGGAGGACGTCTGGTTCGAATTCCGGGGCAATAGCCCCCACCAGCTCGTCCCCGGCCGATTTTACAGAGGCACCGTCGACGGGTACGCCGACTTCGGTGTCTTCGTCGACCTCGCTTCGAACGTGACCGGATTACTGCACCGCAGCGAACTCGACCGCCGCCTCGAATCCCTCGAATGGGAGCCGGGCGACGAGGTGTTCGTCCAGGTGAAGAACGTCCGCGACAACGGCAACATCGACCTCGGCTGGTCGATTCGCCAGTCCGACTCAGAGTTCCGCGGCGCTCGCATCCACGACCCCGACGGCGACGCCGACGGCCAGCCCGTCGAGAAGGAAGCCGAGAGCAGCGGTCCAGCGACCGTCAAGACGCGCCCGAAGACGGGCAAGACGACGAAGCCCGTCGGCGCGAGCACGTCGTCCGAGACGGTCGAAGCCGAGCCCGAGTCCGAACAGGAAACCGAGCCCGAGCCCGAGTCCGAACAGGACGCCGCGTCCGAGTCCGAGCCCGAACAGGACGCCGCGTCCGAGTCCGAGTCCGACGCCGGAGACGAGGACCGCGCGCCGACCGCCGGGGACGTCGTCGACGACATCGCCGTCAACGGCGAGTCCGAGCAGGACGTCGAAGCGGAACCCGAAAGCGAACCCGAGTCCGAGTCGGCGCCCGAGCAGGACGACACCGACGCCGAGCAGGAAGCCGAGACCGAGGCTGACGCCGACGCCGACGAGGCGGAGCGCGTGACCCTCGCCAGCATCGACGACCGCGTCGGCGACGTGATTCGCGTCGAGGGCGAAATCGCCAGCGTCCGCCAGACCGGCGGCCCGACGGTGTTCGAACTCCGCGACGAGACGGCCATCGCCGACTGCGCGGCCTTCGTCGAGGCCGGCGTCCGCGCGTACCCCGAAGTCGAAGTGGGCGACTACGTCCGCATCGACGGCGAGGTCGAGCGCCGCCGCGGCGAGCTGCAGATAGAGACCGAGGAACTGACGATTCTCGACGGCGACGAGGCCGACACCGTGGCCCAGCGCCTCGCGGACGCCCTCTCGGACGAGGCCCGCCCGGACGCCGTCGCGCCCCTCGCGGCCCACGAGCCGGTCGCCGCCGTCGGCAAGTCGCTGCTCGACGCCGCGGAGGCCATCCGCCGCGCCGTCCTCGAATCGCGCCCCATCGTCGTCCGCCACACGGCAACCGCCGACGGCTACGTCGCCGGCGCCGCCGTCGAGCGCGCCGTGCTCCCGCTCATCCGCGAGGAGCACCCCCGCGACGACGCCGAGTACCACTACTTCACCCGTCGCCCGCTCGAGGAGGCCGTCTACGGCATGGACGCCGCCACGAACGACGTGACGCGGATGCTCGAAGACCGCGACCGCCACGACGAGAAGCTCCCGCTCGTGCTTCTCCTCGGTGCCGGCTCGACCGCCGAGTCCCTCGACGGCCTCGGCCTGCTCGGCGTCTACGGCTCCGAGCGCGTCGTCGTCGACGCCGCGCCCGCTGACGACGAGGTCGCCGAGGAAGTCGACGTGCTCGTCAACCCCGCCCGCGAGGGAGCCGACGCCCGCGACCTCTCGGTCGGCGCGCTCGCCTCCACGCTCTCGGTCGCCGTCAACGAGGACATCCGCGACGACGTGTCGCACCTCCCCGCCGTCAGCTACTGGGAGAACTGCCCGCAGCAGTACCTCGACCTCGCCGAGTCCCACGGCTTCGACGCCGACCGCGTCCGCGAACTCCGCGAGGCCGTCGCGCTGGAAGCCTACTACCAGTCCTATCAGGACAAGCGCGAACTCATCGCCGACCTGCTGTTCGACGCCGACGAGGGCCTCGCCGGCCACGTCTCCGAGCAGTTCCGCATCAAGCTCGAAGACGAAATCGAGACGGCGCAGGCGAACCTCGAACGCCGCGACGTCGGCGCAATCTCCGTGGCCGTCCTCGACTCGGACGCCTACAGTCACCGCTTCGACTTCCCGCCGACGGGCCTGCTCGTGGACGAACTCCACCGCCGCACCCGCGAGGGTGACGCCTTCGTGACCGTCGCGCTCGGCATGGACGAACTCTACCTGCGCTCGACGGGCGACCTCGACCTCCGCGCGGTCGTCGAGTCGGCCGCCGAGAAAGCGCCCGCCGCCGGCCTCGCCGCCGCGGGCATCCGCGAAGGTCGTATCGAGTTCCTGACCGGCGCGCGCGACGAGGCGCTCGAAGCCGTCCTCGACGCCGCCGCCGAGCAGTTCTAAGCCGCAATCCAGACTCCTCCTCGCGCGGTTCGACGGAGGGCTGTATTCCAGCCTCCCGAGCGACACGCTTATCCACGAAACGACCCGATTCGCGCCCATGAACCGCCACCGCGTCGCCGAACGGGAGGTGTGTCCGTGAGCGCCGAGACCGAGACGGAGTCCGAGGCGTTCGAACGGACCTGCGAGGCGCTCGTCGAGCGCATCCTCGCGGGCGACGTCGACCGCGACGGCCTCGAATCGGCAAAGCTCGACGCCTGTTCGGAACACTCCTCGCCGAAGGTTCCGAAGAACGTCGAGATTCTGCAGTACGCCCCGGAAGACCGCCGCGAGGAGGTCAAAGAGGTCGTCCAGCGCAAGCCTGTCCGGACCGCCTCCGGCGTCTCGCCGGTCGCCATCATGACCTCGCCGCACATGTGCCCCCACGGGAAGTGTCTCTACTGTCCCGGCGGGCCCGCCAGCGAGTTCTCCTCGTCGCAGTCGTACACGGGCCACGAGCCCGCGGCCGCCCGCGGCGTCCAGAACGACTACGACCCCTACGGGCAGGTCACGCTCCGACTCGAACAGCTTCGACACATCGGCCATCCCGTGGACAAGGTCGAACTCATCCTGATGGGCGGGACGATGACCGCCCGGAGCCACGACTACCAGGAGTGGTTCGTCAAGCGGGCGCTCGAAGCGATGAACGACTACGACCTCGACAAGGAGCCCGAACCGGCGGAAGATCGGTCGTTCAAGCCCGACCCCGAGGATGTCGAGTTCAGGTACATCGAGGACGTCATCGCGGAAAACGAGACGAACGACATCCGCAACATCGGGACGACCTTCGAGACGAAGCCGGATTGGTGTGACCCGGAGCAGATAGACCGGATGCTCGATTTGGGCGCGACGAAGGTCGAAGTCGGCGTCCAGACGACCTACGAGCGCATCAACCGCGAGATGCACCGCGGCCACGGCGTGCAGGCCTCTATCGACGCCAACCGCCGGCTCCGCGACTCGGCGTTCAAGGTCGGCTTCCACATGATGCCCGGCCAGCCGGGCATGACCAAGGAGATGTGTCTGGAGGACTTCCGTCAGCTGTTCGAAAACAGCGACTGGCGGCCCGACTACCTCAAAATCTACCCGACGCTCATCGTCCGCGACACCATCACCTACGACATGTGGCGGCGCGACGAGTACGAACCGCTGAACAACGAGGAGGCCGCCGACATCGTCGCGGAGGTCATGGGCATGATTCCGAAGTACACCCGCCTCCAGCGCGTCCAGCGGGACATCCCCGCGGACTTCATCGACGCCGGCGTCTGGAAGTCGAACCTCCGACAACTGGCCGCCCAGCGCGCCGAGGAACGAGGTATCGTCCAGCGGGACATCCGCGCCCGCGAGGTCGGCATGAACGAGGCCGACCCGGACCCAGAGCGCATCGAACTCGACGTGATGACCTACGAGGTCGCCGGCGGCACGGAGCACTTCATCTCGTTCGAGGACCCCGTCGAGGACCTGCTCGTCGGGTTCTGTCGCCTCCGGTTCCCCGGCAACCCGGTCCGCCGCGAACTGCAGGACGCGGCGCTCGTCCGCGAACTCCACGTCTACGGCTCCGAGGCGGGCATCGGTGCCGACGGCGACTGGCAGCACAAGGGCTACGGGAAGAAGCTCCTCGCGCACGCCGAAGAACTGTCCCGCGACGCCGGCTACGACAAGATTTCGGTCATCTCGGGCATCGGCGTCCGGCAGTACTACAAGGAGAAACTCGGCTACCACCAGGACGGTCCGTACGTGTCGAAGCGGCTGTAGCCGACGAAAACACCCTCATCGACCGATTCTCACCGCTGATTGTCGCTCCGCCACGTTTTTACTTTTCGGCCGACCGCAGTCGATAGAATGGCACCACAGGGGGGTGCGGCGGTTCAGGGGCAGGCGACGACGTGGCTTCAGGACCTCCGCTCGGCGCTCGCACAGTTCGTTTCGACCGAAGAACGGCTCGGCATCTCGGCGGCGCTCGTGGCGCTCGCGCTCGGAATCGCGGTGTTCCTCGCGCCGCGACTCGTCTCGCGGGCGACCGCCGAGTTCCGAACGCGAGTGTTGGACCACCCGCGGGTTCCCGACGCCGTCACCGACGCGGCGTGGCTGTTTCCCGCGACGGTCGTCGTCCGGACGCTCCAACTCGCGGTCTTCGTCGGCGCGGCGCTGTCACTGTTGCTCCTCTGGGGCTTTACGGGCCTCGCCGCGGATTTCGCCGAGGTGCTCGCCGTCGCGGTTCCGAACGCCGTCAAACTCGGGGCCACGGTCGCGCTGTTCGCCGGCGCGCTCGTCGGAACGAACGTCCTCGAAGAGCGATTGGAGTCGTACGCGACCGCCTCGGACAACATCAACGCCCACCAGCAGGGCATCGTCTTCCGCGTCCTCCAACTGGTCGTCCTCCTCGCGGTCGGGATGGCGGCGCTCACCGTCTGGCAGGTCCGAATCGGCGGCCTGCTCGTCGGCGCGGGCTTCCTCGGTATCGTGGTCGGGATGGCCGCGAGACAGACCCTCGGGTCGCTCATCGCGGGCTTCGTGCTGATGTTCTCCCGGCCGTTCGAACTCGGCGACTGGGTGGAGATAGACGACGCCGAGGGCATCGTCACCGACATCACCATCATCAACACCCGGCTGAGCAACGCCGACGGTGAGACGGTCGTCTTCCCCAACGACCGCGTGACGAACGCGAAGATAACCAACCGGACGAAGCGCAATCGCCTCCGACTCCGCCTCGACGTGGGCATCGACTACGAGGCCGACATCGAACACGCCGAGTCGGTAGCGGCGGAAGCGCTCACCGACCTCCAGTTCGTCGAGGACGTGCCGAAACCGCAGGTGATGCCGACGACGTTCGGCGACTCGTCAATCGGGCTCCAACTCCGCTTTTGGATTACGAACCCCTCGGCCCCGCGTCGGGCGCAGGCGAAAGCCGAGGTGCTTCGGAGCGTGAAACTCGCGTTCGACCGCGAGGGAATCAAGATACCCTACCCGCAGCGCGAACTGCTCGCCCGCGAGGAGTCCGACGGCTTCCAGCTCCGAGAGGCCCGTCGCAGTCGGCCGGTGGAGAAGTCGGTCTCGAAGGAGTAGGCGTCCCGGCTACAGCGATTTTCGCATCTCGACGTGCGGGATGCCGGCCTCGTCGAACTCGTCGCTCGTCGTCTCGTAGTCGAGGCCGTGGTAGAACCCCTCAGCGGTCGTCTGGCCGTGGAGCAGAAGCGAGTCGAACCCGCGCTCGCTCGCCTCGGCTTCGAGCGCGTCCATGAGCCGTCGCCCCCAGCCCTCGCCGCGGGCCGATTCGAGGACGGCGACGCGCTCGACCTTGCCGACGCCGGGTTCGTACTCGCGCAGGCGGGCCGCGCCCACCGGGTCGCCGCCGCGGTAGGCGACGAAGTGGACCGCCTCGGCGTCCGGGTCGTCGTGTTCGTCCCACTCCAGTTCCTCGTCGACGCCCTGTTCGTCCACGAAGACGGCCTTTCGGACGGCGAAGGCGTCGTCGCGCTCGCCCTCGGTGACCGCGACGCGGACCTCGGTTTCGCTCATGGGAGCAGTTCCGCGGGCGGCCACCTGACGATTGCGGAGCGGGTTTTATCGTGTCGTTCCACTGACTACCGTCCGTGAGTACGCTCGACAGGTTCTTCCTCGGACGCGAGGACGCCCCCGTTCGACAGCATCAACTGGGCGGCGTCGCCCTCTTCGCGCTCGTCTTCGCCACGCACCTCCCGCCGGACGCGGTCGGTCCGCTTTCGTACCCGTTCGGGCTCCGGCTGTGGCCCGTGGTCGCGCTCGGCCTCGGTGGCGGCGCGGTCGGTGCGCTCCGCGGCGACGGCGTCTTCGGGGCGCTCCCGCTCGGCGCCGGCCCGGTACTCGGCTTCTTCGCGGCGCTCGGCGCGGCCGAGTTGACGACGCCGAGCATGGGACTCTGGCAGGGAGTCGCGACCGGTCTCGTCGCCGGTGGGCTCCTCGCGAGCCTCGGATTCGCGCTCGGCTTCGTCGGGCGCTACGCCGTCGCTCGCGTACTGTCGTCGGCCTGACCCCGTTCGGACTCGCCGCCGAGCGCCCAGCCGAGTCGGTAGACGAGCGACCCGGTTGCGAGTGTCACCAGCACCCAAACGACGAGCAGAATCCCGAGAAAGAGGACGCCGTAGCCACCGAAGGGAACCAGCGGCAGCGCGAAGACCACGGGTGCGGCGACGATGGCGAGCGACAGCGGGCGCGTGCTTCCGTCACGTCGGGCCGCGTACCCGAGGGGAAGAAACAGCACGACGGCGGCCTCTAACGCGAGCGCGCTGACCGAGAACCACGGGTTCGGCCCCGGCATCGCAATCGCGGTGGCGACCGCGAGCGCGACCTGCGGCCCGACGGTCGCGGCGACGAGACGACGGAATCCGAGCGCTTTGGGGCGGACCGCCGAGACGACGCCGAGCGCGACGAGTTGGAGTGCGAGGAGCCACGCCATCGCGGCGACGCTCCCGGAGAACGCCCGGACGGCGAGGAGACAGAGGCCCCACAGGACGCCGAGTCCCGCGACGACGGGGCCGAACCGCCGCGCCCCCCGGTCGCCGTCGAACCGGCGGTCGAAGTGCCGGATGAGGAGGACGCCGACGGTGAGCACGAGCGTCGGGACGAACGCGACCCACGCGAGGTTCGTGAGGATACCGGGTCCCGAGTCGGCGGCGAGACTGGCGTAGGCCGCGGCCGTGGTCGCGAGTCCCGCGTCGGGGCCGAACGTGAGGTACGTCTGGCTTCCGACGCTGGACGGGTCCCCGTCGTCGGCGCTCCAGACGGCGGCCGTCTCGTTGGTCCGAGTCCCGGGGGGCGCGGTGAGGAGCGCCGACCCCTCGGGACCGCTCACGGCGAATCGGTCGGCGTCGACGTAGACGGTGCCTCTGACCCCGTCGACGTGGAAGTAGTCCACGACTAGCACGTCGCCGTAGCCGCGGTACGCCATCCCGGGCACCTCGAAAGTCACGACCGCGGTGTCGCCGTCCATCCGGGTTTCGAGGCGTCTGCGGTCGTCGGTGAACACGCGGTGTTCTTCGAAGGTCCGGCTGACGACGCGGTCGAGTCGGTCGGGGTTCTCGCGGAACGTCGCGGCCGACTCGTCGTCGAGTTCGACGCGGGCGGTCCACGTCCCGACGCCGTCGTCGTCGACGCGGACCCGGAGCGCGCTCGATTCGACGGTGAGCGGGACGCCCGCGGCGTCGGCCGTCTCCTCGAACGCCTCGCCGCAGACGCCGCAGACGGCTTCGGGCGGCGGTCGCGCCTCGGCGGGGACGCTCCCGACGGGGAGCGCGGCCAGCGCGACGAGGAGGGCGAGGGCGGCGAGAGCGAGGGTACGGGGGCGCATTCACCGAATACATTCCGGTTGGTTGATAAGTATCTTATCCCCGATCCGGGCGGCCGTCGCACCCGCGGAAACGACACCCCTTTTCGTTCGCCGCCAAAAAGCGAGTCCATGGACCCGAAGCGGGAACTCACGAGCGTCGACCTCGCGGCCCTCGTCACCGAGTTGAACCGGTACGAGGGCGCGAAGGTCGACAAGGCGTACCTCTACGGCGACGACCTGCTTCGCCTCAAGATGCGGGACTTCGACCGCGGTCGGCTCGAACTCCTCCTCGAGGTGGGCGAGATAAAGCGCGCGCACCTCGCCGCACAGGAGCACGTTCCGGACGCCCCCGGTCGGCCGCCGAACTTCGCGATGATGCTCAGAAACCGGCTCAACGGGGCCGACTTCGCGGGCGTCGAGCAGTACGAGTTCGACCGCATCCTCACGTTCACGTTCGAGCGCGGCGACGAGAACACGAAAATCGTCGTCGAACTGTTCGGACAGGGCAACATCGCGGTGCTCGACGAGACGGGCGAAGTCGTCCGCAGTCTGGAGACGGTGCGGCTCAAGTCGCGGACGGTCGCGCCTGGGTCGCAGTACGAGTACCCCGCCTCGCGGCTCGACCCCCTTACCGTCAGCCGCGACGCCCTCGGCCGGAACATGGAGCAGTCCGACACCGACGTGGTGCGGACGCTCGCCACTCAGTTGAACCTCGGCGGCCTCTACGCCGAAGAGCTGTGTACCCGCGCCGGCGTCGAGAAGACGCTCGATATCGCCGACGCGACCGCCGAGGACTACGACGCCGTCTACGACGCCATCGTCGACCTCCGCCAACAGGTGCGCTCCGGGGAGTTCGACCCGCGGCTCTACCTCGGCGACGACGGCGAGGTCGTGGACGTGACGCCCTTCCCGCTGCGCGAACACCAGAACGCCGGACTCGACGAGGAGGCCTACGACACGTTCAACGACGCGCTCGACGAGTACTTCTTCCGGCTCGATTTGACCGCCGACGAGCAGGAAGCCACGTCGAACCGGCCGGATTTCGAGGAGGAAATCGCCAAACAGCAGCGCATCATCGACCAGCAGGAGGGCGCGATAGAGGGCTTCGAACAGCAGGCCGAAGACGAGCGCGAGCGCGCCGAGCTGCTGTACGCCAACTACGACCTCGTCGACGACGTGCTGTCGACCGTCCGCGGCGCGCGCGAGGAGGGCGTCCCGTGGGACGACATCGCCGCGAGGCTTGAGGAGGGTGCCGAACAGGGCATCCCCGAGGCCGAGGCCGTCACGAACGTCGACGGCGCGAACGGCACGGTCACCATCGAACTCGACGACGCGACCGTCACCCTCGAGGTGTCGATGGGCGTCGAGAAGAACGCCGACCGCCTCTACACCGAGGCCAAGCGCATCGAGGAGAAAAAGGAGGGCGCGTTGGCCGCCATCGAGGACACCCGCGAGGAGCTCGCGGCGGTGAAGAAGCGCCGCGACGAGTGGGAGGCCGACGACGACGAGGACGACGAGGAAGACGAGGACGAAGAGCCGGAGGAGACCGACTGGCTCGCGCTCGATTCGGTCCCCGTCAAGTCCACGGAACACTGGTTCGAGCGGTTCCGCTGGTTCCACACTTCGAGCGGCTACCTCGTCGTCGGCGGCCGCAACGCCGACCAAAACGAGGAGCTGGTGAAGAAGTACATGAGCAAGCACGACCGCTTTTTCCACACGCAGGCCCACGGCGGGCCGGTCACGCTCCTGAAGGCGACGGGGCCGAGCGAGCCCGCGCAGGCGGTCGACTTCTCCGACGAGACGCTCCGCGAGGCCGCGCAGTTCGCCGTCTCGTACTCCTCCATCTGGAAGGAGGGCCGCTTCGCCGACGACGCCTACATGGTCGAGCCCTCGCAGGTGTCGAAGACGCCCGAGTCGGGCGAGTACATCGAGAAGGGGAGCTTCGTCATCCGCGGCGACCGCGAGTACTTCGAGGACGTGGCCGCGAAAGTCGCGGTCGGCATCCAGTGCGAGGACGAGACGCGCGCCATCGGCGGTCCGCCGTCGGCAATCGAGGCGCGCGCGGAGACGACGCTGACGCTCACGCCGGGGCAGTACGCCCAGAACGACGCCGCGAAACTGTGTTATCGCCGGCTCCGCGAGCGCTTCGCCGACAAGTCGTTCGTCAGAAAAATCGCATCACCCGACCAGATTCAGGAGTTCCTCCCGCCGGGCGGCAGCGACATCGTCGACGAGTGAACGTCGACGCCGTCCCTCGGTAATCAGACGCTAGACGGCTTAATATTCAATTATTCGGTCGCGTCGGGTACAAGATTATATACTTTCTCGTCGTAATGTTGCTTCGAGCGCGCGTGTCAACCCGCGAATCTCACATTCGGCCGAACGGCCGGTGGGTGGGTGGGTGGTGGCGCTCGGTGAATCCCAATGCTTTCAGAATCACTCAATTACCTTCGAAACGGCGAGGACTGGGTAAAGACGGTCCTCATCGGCGGCGTCCTCGGCCTGTTGAGCTTCCTCATCGTCCCGACGTTCCTCGTCATCGGCTATCTCCTTCGGGTCGTTCGCGCGACCATGAAGGGCGACGAGGTGCCCCCGGAGTTCGACGACTGGGGTGACATGGCGGTAGACGGCGTGAAAGGCTTCGCTATCGCGTTCGTCTACGCGCTCGTCCCGGCCATCATCGCGGGCGTGTTCGGCTTCGCCGGCATCGTCGGCGCGGCGGCCGGCGGCTCCGACGCCGCGGGCGCGCTTGGCGGCATCGTGGCGCTCGTGGGCCTCCTGCTCGCGTTCGTCCTCGGCCTGCTCGCCGCGTACCTCATCCCGGCGGCGCTGTCGAACTACGCCGAGACCGACCGCATGGGCGCGGCGTTCGACTTCGGCACGCTCCGGCCCATCCTGACCTCGGGCAAGTACGCCACCGCGTGGCTCACGGCCTTCGCGGTGCTGTTCGCGTCGTCCATCGTGGTCGGCGTCCTCAACGTCATCCCGCTTCTCGGCTTCGTCGTCGGGGCGTTCGTGACGTTCTACGCGGCCGTCGCCGCCTACTACATCATCGGCAAGACGTGGGGCGAACTCCACGACATCGAGATGATGGACGAAGGCGAGACGCCGGGCGAACAGCCCGCCGTCTGAACTGTCAGCGAAAACCCGATTTTTCGACGGAATATCTAAGCCGCTAGCGGCGCGACACCCCAACGGTATGCTCTCCGACGCGCTGTGGTTTCTCAAGCGAAGCGACGACTGGGTTGCGACGACGATTATCGGCGGGGTTCTCTCGCTGCTTTCGGTTCTGGTACTCCCGGCGATTATCCTGCAGGGCTACTTCGTCAGGGCGATGCAGGCGGCCGCGAACGGCGAGCGGGCCGCTCCCTCGTTCACCGACTGGGGCGGCCTGTTCGTCGACGGCCTGAAACTGTTCGTGGTGACGTTCGTCTGGGCGTTGGTGGCGGTTATCCCGGCGATGCTCCTCTCGGTCATCATCGGCATCGGCACCTTCACCGTCTCCGAGGCGGCGACGGGGAGCGCTGCGGCGTCCTCCGCGGGCGGCGTCGGACTCGGCATCGTCTCGGTCGTCCTCGGGCTCCTCGTGTTCGCGCTCAGCCTGCTCGCGGCCTACCTCGCACCGGCCGCCGGGGCGAACTTCGCCATCGAGGGGAACCTCGGTGCCGGCTTCGACGTGCGCACGATTCTCTCGGGCGCGCTCACCGGCGAGTACGCCGTCGCGTGGTTGCTCGCGCTCGTCGTCGCGGTCGTGCTCGGCTTCATCGGCGGTCTTCTCTCGGCCATTGTCGTCGGGTTCTTCGTCCTGTTCTACGTGCAGGTGATGACGTACTACCTGTGGGCCCGCGGCTTCGCCGACGCCACCGGCAAGGGCCAACAGTCGACGCAGTCGACCGGATGGTAAGCGGCGCAGGGCGGTAGGCGGCGACCGCGCTGGCATCCGCGACGCCGACTCGCGCCGGGTGACCGCGATAGCAGGACTCTTTTCCGTTCCCCGACGACCGGACGTGTATGCGCATTTCGAGCCGCGGTCGCGGCGAGGAGGGGCGCGAGCGAATCACGCTCGTCCCCGAGAACGTCGACGACCTCTGGCACCTCTCGTACGTCCTCGAACCGGGTGACCTCGTCTCCGGCGATACCACCCGCCGCATCCAGCGCGACGACGAGCAGATGCGGGACACCGGCGGCGAGCGCGAGCACCTCAACGTCACCATCGAGGTCGACGACGTGGAGTTCGCGCGCTTCGCCAACCGCCTCCGCGTCGGCGGCGTCATCGTCTCCTGTTCCCGCGAGGACCAACTCGGCCACCACCACACGCTCAACGTCGAGGAGCGCGCCGAGATAACCATCGAGAAGCACTTCAAGGCCGACCAGATAGACCGCATCGAGACGGCCGAACAGGCCGCTGAGAACCCCGACGTCGCCATCGCGACCGTCGAGGAGGGCGCGGCCTACATCCACACCGTCGCCCAGTACGGCACCGACGAGTACGCCTCGCTCACGAAGCCGACGGGGAAAGGCGAGTACGCCCGCCCGCGGTCCGAACTGTTCGACGAACTCGGGTCCGCGCTGTCGCACCTCGACGTGGACGCCATCATCCTCGCCGGCCCGGGCTTCACGAAGAACGACGCGATGGACTACTTCGAGAACAACTTCCCCGAGGTCGCAGAGACAATCGTCACGACCGTCGACACCGCTGGCGTCGGCGACCGCGGCGTCCACGAGGTGCTCAAGCGCGGCGCGGTCGACGACGTGCAGAAACAGACCCGCATCGCCGAGGAGGCCAACCTCATCGACGAACTGATGGAGAACATCTCGACGGGCGCGAAGGCGGCCTACGGGGTCGAACAGGTCGCCGAGGCCGCCGACTTCGGCGCGGTCGAACATCTGCTTCTCCTCGACTCTCGGCTCCGCGCCGAGCGACAGGGCGACGGCGACTGGGACGTGGACGTGAACGACATCATCGACTCGGTCGAACAGAAGGGCGGCGAGGTCACCGTGTTCTCCGCGGAGTTCCAGCCCGGCGAGCAGTTGAAGAACCTCGGCGGCATCGCCGCGGTCCTCCGGTACCGACTCCAGTAGCCCGCCTTCGCCGCCACCGCCGGAGAAACCGTTTAGCCGCCGGAAACCAACGTCTAGTCGTGATGCGGAGGGGGCTCTCGGAGGCGACGAGGCGGGTCGACCGCTGGCTCGACCAGGTGTTTTTCGCCGCGTGGGAGGTGTCGGTACTGGCGATTCCGACGCTCTGGCTCCTGCTTTTCGCGACCCCGAGAGCCGCGGTGTCGCTGTCCGGTCTCACCGCCCTCGCGGTGAGCGCCGTCGCCGTCGGCACCTTCCGTGGCGGCTACGTCGGAACCGGGTCGTGGCCGCGGCCCGGCCACCTACCGACGCTCCCGATTCGCTCGGCGTACTACAGCCTCGTCGTCGGCGGTGCGGCGCTCCTCGGTGCCGCAGCACAGGTCCACACCGGGTGGTTCTGGGCGGGCATCGTCGTCCCCGTGTTCGCCGTCGGGGCGTTGGCGATGCTGCCGTCGGTCGTCGCCGCCGTCGAACAGACCGCACGACTGACGCTGTGATTCGATATCGACAGTGAGGCGACATTCACTCCGAATTTGGAAGAAACCCGGCACAGAGTGGTGTGAGATATCGAAAAACCACTATCTGCTTTCTCGTCCCTCGTTCACTCGAATCGTCGGGCCGGGCGCGGTCTCGCCCGACTCGTCGATTTCGAAGGAGAACGACTATGACGAACACAGAACATCGAGACGGCCCGACCCGTCGCCGGTTCCTCCGGGCGTCCGGACTGCTCGTGGGCGGACTCGCCCTCGGCGTCGGCGCGACTGGAACCGCCGTAGCGGGAGTCTCGGTCGCAAACGGGTGGTACGAAGAAGAAGAGATATACTACGTCGCTCACGGGGTGGAGGAGGGAGTGACGGAACGCGGAGAAAACGACATCTACCTCATCGGCGGCGACAGGACGTTGCAGGCACAGGTCGTCGAGTTCATCCCCGGGGAGTCCGGGTACTCACCCCACTGGAACGCAAACCTCGTCAATACGGCCGCAGGGAAGACGGTGGCCGACATCGTCGCCTCGCCGTACGTCTCGGACCACTATCCGGAGGCGCTGTTCGACGACGTCGAAGACATTCGGGCGGCGGCAGACGCTGGGCTGGTCACGATATCGAAACCCGGCGTCGTCGTCCTGTGTCCGATCGTTCCGGAACGCGTCGCAGATGCACCCGGAAACTCCGAACTTCCCGAGGCGTTCCCCCGTCCGTGGCCGACGACGTTCTGAGCGAGAACGAACGCCGGTGACGGTCGCTTTTTGTCACGACTGCGCGGCGACCGTCTCGGTGAGACTCCGCTCGTCTATCGAAACTCCGCCCGTCCGTTCTACTCGCCAGTCAGCGACTCGCTCGCCGGCGAGAAGTCGATGGTCGTTCCGAGCCCCTCCTCGCGCGCCTTCTCGTAGAGCATGTGCGCCGCGGCGACCGTCTCGATGCCCGTGCCGCCGCTGTCGAAGACGGTTATCTCCTCGTCGTCCTCGCGCCCGGCGGCGACGCCCGCGACGACCTCGCCGAGTTCGGCGTGGATGTGGTCCTCGTCGACGACGCCGGCCTCGACGGCGGCGAGGAACGACCCGGCGTCCATCGTGGCGCGCTCGCGGAGGTCGGGGACGTACGTCGCGCGCTCGATGGTCGTCTCGTCGAGTTCGCGCTTTTCGGGGTGGTACTGACCCATCGCGGTGACGTGCGTGCCGGGTTCGAGCAGGTCGCCGTCGAACACCGGCTCCGCGGCGGTCGTGGCGGTGACGACGATGTCGGCTCCCTCGACGGCCGCGGCGCTGGAGGCGACGGCGGCGACGCTGGCGTCGAGCGTGCGGTCCATCTCGCCCGCGAACGACTCGCGGCTCTCCTTCGTCGGCGAGTAGACCCAGACGGTGTCGAGGTCGCGGACGGTCGCGGCGGCCCGGAGCTGTCCGCGGGCCTGCGCGCCGCTCCCGATGAGCGCGAGCGTCGAGGCGTCGTCGCGGGCGAGGGCGTCGATGGCGACTCCGCCCGCCGCCCCGGTCTTGAAGGGATTCATGCTCGCGCCGTCGAGGAGCGCCAGCGGCTCGCCGCTCTCGGCGTCGAAAAGCGGCGTCATGAACCACGCGTCCTCCGCGCCGAAGCCGGCGGAGTACATGTAGCCGCCCATCGCGCCCGTCTCGGGGAGCACGGCCGCGTAGGAGGTGAGCATGCCCGGCGGCTCGCGGTTGAACAGTTTCGTCCGCGGCTCGGCCGGCGCGCCCTCGCCGCGCTGTCTGTAGCCCTCGCGGACGGCATCGACGTACTCGGCAGGGGTCGCCAGTCCGCTAACCTCGTCGCTCGTGAGGAACAAGGTCGCTGTCATGGTCGGAAAAACGGGACCTGCGGTCAAAACCCTGCGGGCCGGCGAACCGACCGGACGGGCGCGGGTTGGGGGTTAGTCTGCGTCGAGGACCGAAGGAGAGGGCGCGTCAGCGGCGTTGGGACCGGCGTGTTCGTCGAGGCGGGCGGGGGACGGCGACGAGGGCCCGTTCACGAAGAGCGCGTGGCCGGTGAGGAGCGCGGCCATGCCCGCGGCCATCGGCACTGCCGTGGTCAACTGCAACCCGGCGACGGTAAGCGTGCCGGTGATGCCGAGGAGTGTGAGCGGGATGAGCCCAAGAATGTAGTCGTAATATCCGGTCATAATATATAACATACTACGGACGTAAGTGGTATAATTCTTTCCCATAGATGACTGATACTGTTTTTGTGGCATTCGGATACCTTCCTCATAACTTATAGCGAGATAATCGCAAGACGACGGAGGGGTTGTAGCCCCAGAAGAACATCACGAATTCGATACTGTGGATTGTGCCTCTCGCCCGAACAGTCGGGCCGGCGCTCGCGTCGTCTGCCGGAACTCCACACGATTATGGGAGTCGGTGCCGTGGCCGGAGACGTGAACCGTAACGACCGCTCAATCGTCGCGTTGGTGATGCTCGCCCACGGGATGGTCCACACGTACGAACTGTCCATCCCCATCTTCGTGGCCATCTGGCTCGGGGAGTTCGCGAGCATCGACCTCGGCATCGCGACGATTCCCGTCACGACCGCCTCGCTGGGCGTGATGACCGGCCTCGGATTCGCGCTGTTCGGCCTCGGGGCGCTCCCCGGCGGCATCCTCGTCGACCGCGTCGGTTCCAAGCGCCTCATCGTCGCCTGTCTCCTCGGCATGGCCGGGTCGTTCGTCCTGCTCGCGCTGTCGCCGAACCTCGTCGTCGTCGCCCTCGCGCTCGTCGTCTGGGGCGCGGCGGCCAGCGTCTACCACCCCGCCGGGCTCCGGCTCATCAGCACCGGCGTCGAGGAACGCGGGACCGGCTTCGCCTACCACGGCATCGCCGGGAACCTCGGCATCGGCTTCGGCCCCTTCCTCACCGCGCTCCTCCTGTTGTTCTTCGACTGGCACCTCGTCGCCGGCGTGCTCGCGCTCCCGGCGCTCGTGGCCGCCGCGCTCGCTACCCGCGCCAACTTCGAAGAGCAGGCCGCGGTCGCCGCGACCGACGGCGGCGACGGGAGCGACACCGGCGGCGACGACAAAGCCGGCGCGGGCGTCTCCTCGTTCGCGGAACTGGTCTCGCAGTCGAAGCACCTGTTCGCCGGCGGGTTCGCGCTCGTCTTCGCGCTCGTGATGTTCTCGGGGCTCTACTACCGCGGCGTCACGACGTTCCTCCCGGACCTCCTCGGCTCGGTCATCGGCATCGAGCCGATACCCGTCTCCGAACTCCTCCCCGCCGCCCTCGCGTCCGGGTCGGCCGGTGGCGCGCCGACGCTCGACGTGGAACTGTTCGTCTACGCCGGTCTCCTGACGGTCGGCGTCTTCGGGCAGTACGTCGGCGGGAAGCTCACCGACCGCATCAGGACCGAACGCGGTATCGTCGCCGGCTTCGGCGCGCTCGCCGTCATCGCCGTCGCCTTCCTCCCCGTGGCGAGTCTCGGCGTCGGCCCGCTCCTCGCAGTCTGTGCGCTCCTCGGCTTCTTCCTGTTCATGGTCCAGCCGTTCTATCAGGCGACCGTCGCGGAGTACACGCCCGCCGGGCTCCGCGGGCTCTCGTACGGGTTTACTTACCTCGGCGTGTTCGGCGTCGGCGCGCTCGGCGGTGCCGTCGCCGGCTACATCCTCACCGTCGCCGATTCGACGGCGCTGTTCTTGGTCCTCGCCGGGTTCGCGACGGCCGCGACGCTCCTCGGCGTGACGTTGTTGCGACGGCGGCCGACGCCCGCCTGAGGGCGGTCGATCGGCCGAAAAAACAGTTTTTGACGGACGGGTTCGGTCCGGTCTCCGCGTCTCAGAAGAGTCGGAAGTAAATCGTCCGCCAGACGCCGAGCGCGACGGAGCCGAGCACCAGCATGACCGCGACGAACGTGAGTTCGACGCCGCCTTCGAAAAGCGGCGTCCAGCGAATCGCCATGCCGATGACGGTCGCCGCGAGCCACGAGCGAATGCCGAGCGGGACGGCCGACTTCGCCGACTCGGCCGCGCCCGGCGAGTACGCGCCCAACAGCGGGGCGGTGACGAGCCATCCGATGAGGAACGGGACCGAGGTGAGTACCCAGCCGACCGGGTCGGCCGAGAGGTACGACACCCCGTTGTGCTGAACCACGCCGACGGTGACGAGGAGGAAGATGGCGAGCACGTCGCCCACCGCGATGGGTAACGCCCCGGCATCGAGTCGCTCCTCTAAGAACGAAGTCGAGGTTGCCATAGGCGAGGATTCGTCGCCCCCCTAATGGCTTTCCCGCTTTTTTCCGACCACCGTGTACTCGAAGCCCCGTTCGACCACGTCGGCCTCGAACCCGACGCGTTCGAGAAAGCGCACGAGCTCGTCGGGCGCGGCGAACGCCGAGCCGAAGCCGACGACGCGCTCGGCGGCGACGAGCCCCCGCCCGAGGAGCGTCTCGGGGTCGAACTCGTTGACGGCGAACACCCCGCCGGGCGCGAGCACGCGGAAGACCTCCTCGGCGACCCCCCGCTGGTTCGGCATGTGGTGGAAGGCGTCCACGACGGTCACGGCGTCGAGGGAGTCGTCGGCGAAGGGAAGCCCTCGGGCGTCGCCGCGGACGCAGTCGAGGCCTCGTTCGCGCGCCCGACGGAGCATCCCGGCCGAGCGGTCGAGGACGATGCGCTCGGGAACGTCGAGCGCGAGGGTCGCCCGCCCGGAGCCGCCGCCGATGTCGACGACGCGCTCGACGGGGCGGTCGGCGCGGTCGAGCGCGGTCCCGAGCGCGCCGGGGTCGGCGGGCGGCATCACGAGGTCGTAAACGGGTGCGAAGCGGTCGAAGAACCGAACGTCGCCAGCGCCGTGCATGCCCGACTCCACGGCTCCGCCGGGGAAGGTTCTTGCGCGCGGCGGTCCCATCTCGGCCATGGAGTTCGACCTGCTCGGGTGGCCCGAAGACGGGCCGCGACTCCGCCTCGACTACCGGCGGTTCGCCTACGCGGGGAAGTTCGTCACCGCGGGGACGGGCAAGACGGTGTTCCGCGACCCCGACGCGCCCCTGCCGGCGCTCGACGACGACCGACCCGCGCCGACCGGCGGCCCCGATTCTCTGCCGCCGCTGGCCGAGGACGTGGTCGCCGCCGTCGCGTTCAACGAGGACCGAACGGACCCGACGACGCTCTGGCTCCGGTACGTCGCGGTCCGGCGGGACCGCCGGGGCGACGGACTCGGTCCCGACCTCCTCCGCCGGACCTGCGAAGCCGCCGCGGACCGCGGCTACGAGACGGTCCGCATCGCCGCGAACAACCCCTTCGCCTACGAGGCGTGCCACAAGGCCGGGTTCGGCTTCACGGGCCGCGAGACGGGCGTCGCCGAGTTGGTGCTGGAGCGCCCCGCCGACGCGCCCGTCGCGGTCTCACGCGAGACGTACCAGTCCGGCCTCGACCGCTACCGCGCTCGCGACCTCGGCGACCCGGAGCGGTTGTTTCTCGCGGCGCGCGAGGGGGCGGAGCCGCCCGGAGTCGGCGGCGTTCACTCGGACGATTGAAACCCTCGGCCCCCGAAGGCCGAGCAAATGGGAAACGCAGACCTGCGGACGCTCGCCGCGCTCTCCGAGGTGTCGTTCGACGAGGTGGCCGGGAGCGTCGTCGCCGTCGACGCCCACAACTGGCTGTACCGGTATCTCACGACGACGGTCAAGTGGACGAGCTCGGAGAAGTACACGACGAGCGAGGGGAAAGAGGTCGCCAACCTCGTCGGCATCGTCCAGGGGCTCCCCAAGTTCTTCGAACACGACCTGACGCCCGTCTTCGTCTTCGACGGCGGCGTCACGGAGATGAAAGACGACGAGGTGGCAAAGCGCCGCGAACAGCGCGAGAAGGCCGAAGAACGGCTCGAAGCGGCCCGCGAGGCCGGCGACGCGGTCGAGGCCGCCCGGATGGAAGCGCGCACCCAGCGACTCACCGAGACGATTCAGGACACCAGCCGCGAACTCCTCTCGCTGCTCGACGTGCCCGTGGTCGAAGCGCCCGCCGAGGGCGAGGCGCAGGCGTCCTACATGGCCCGCAAGGGCGACGCCGACTACGTGGGCAGCGAGGACTACGACACCCTCCTGTTCGGCGCGCCCTACACGCTCCGACAGCTCACGAGCAAGGGTGACCCCGAGCTGATGGACCTCGACGCGACGCTCGACAAGCACGACATCACCTACGAGCAACTCGTGGACATCGCCATGCTCTGCGGGACCGACTTCAACGAGGGCATCACGGGAATCGGTCCGAAGACCGCCGTGAAAGTCGTCAAGGAACACGGCGACCTCTGGTCGGTCCTCGAAGCCCGCGGCGACAGCATCCCCAACGCCGACCGAGTGCGCGAGTTCTTCCTCGACCCGCCGGTCACCGACGACTACGACTACGACACGGACATCGACCCGGACGTGGCCGCCGCCCGCGAGTTCGTCACCGAGACGTGGGAGGTCGACCCTGACGAGGTCCACCGCGGCTTCGAGCGCATCGAGGAGTCGGTCACGCAGACCGGCCTTGACCGCTGGACGTAGGCCGCGCTCGCGCCGAGCCAACAGCCCGCCGACACGTTTACACGGGCCGGTTCGGAACTCCGGCGTGTGTCCCCCGACGACGCCCCTCCCACAGACGACTCTCCCTCCGACGAACCCTCCTCGCTCTCGCGTCGCCAACTGCTCGGCCTCGTCGGCGGCGCGGGCGCGGTCGGCGGAATCGGCTGGTTCAGGCCGACGTGGCTCCCCGACCCGATTACCGACTGGCTGACGACGCTGTATCCCAATCCACCGAGTAACTACGTCTGGCAGCCGCCGGTGAGCGACGACCACGCCGACGCGGCGGTGCAGCGACTCGAAGAGACTGTCGAGCAAGCGACGGAACTGCGTTCGCGAATCGACCTCGATTCGGTGGGCGAGGAGATGCGGTTTCACCTCCGCGGGTCGCCGGCGGGGGGTCACCTCGAATCTGCCAAAGAGGAACGAGACACCCGTGACCGTCTCTTCTCGGCAACCTACGGAATGCTGTTCGCCGGCGAAGCCGTCGGCTACGCGAAGATTGCACTCGGAGAGGAGGACCCGGAGGCCCGTCTCGAACGCGGCCGTGAACTGCGGGAGGCGAGTGACGCGGTTGCGGACTCCATCTCTGCGTACCGTGTCTCCGCCCCCGGCCGTGACCTCGGGTATCTCTACGCCATCGAACGCGAACTGGCCTTTGTGCGAATCAGTTCGAACTGGAATGGGACGTACGTCGGCAGCGACCCCGACTCGGTAGACGAGTACTCGCCCCACGGACTCGCGAACACGTGGGGGTCGCAGTTGCGGGCGGAACAACGACTCGAAAACGCACGACACTACCGAGAGCAGTATCGCTCGGGTCTCGGAGACGACCCACAGCCGCATCGCGAGCGACTGGACGACGCGCTTCTCGGCCTCCTCGCCGAAACCAACCGGTTCCCGAGACGTGACGAGATGCGGACGAAACTCGAAGACGAACTCGAACTCGACCGGTCGTCGCCCTACGGTGCTGCCCGCTGGGAGTTGTACACGCTCTGCTTCGACAACGGCTTCAGATTCTACGGCAACGACCTCCGACGAGACCTGACGGTCTTTCGCGTCGTGAAGACCGGTCAGGCCCTCCTCGCGCGACAGGCCCACGACTTCGCGCTCGACGCCCTCGACGTGGAACCCGGCGATACCGACTACGACTCCGGCCGGTCGTTCCGAGCGAAACGCCGAGCGATGCGCGACTTTCGGGCGACGCGCGACGAATACGACTCGAACTTCGCGGGCGTCGTCGCGAACGAGGCGGCGAGCATTATCCGCGGCGGCGACGTGGGTCTCGAAATCGGCGACGGGCCCGCGTGGAAAGAGCGCGTCGAATCGGCGGTGTACTACCTCGTCGGTGCCGGGATGATGCGCGAACTCGGGAACGTGGTCGAACCCGTCGTCAACCGCGACGCGACCTGACCGGCCGCGTTACGACACGTCCTCGATGGCATCCAGCAGCATCGTCGCGCCGAGGTCGATTTCGCGGTCCGTCACGTCGAGCGGCGGGAGGATTCGAAGCACCTTGTAGCCGCACGAGAGGGTGAGGAGGCCGCGCTTGAGGGCGGCTTCCTGCACGGCGTCGCGGCGTTCTTTGGTGTCGAACTCGACGGCGAGCAGCAGGCCCTTGCCGCGCACGTCGACGACGGTGTCGGGCGCGTCGTCGCGCAGCCGCTCGATGAACTGTCGGCCGCGGGCGACGGCGTTGTCGAGCAGGTCGTACTCCTCGATTGCTTCGAGGGTGAACACGCCCTGCATCGCGGAGACGATGTCGCCCGCGCCCCACGTCGAGGAGAGCCGCGAGGTCTCGTCGGGGAATATCTCGTCGTTCGAGATGGTCGCGCCGACGCGGAGGCCCTTCGCGCCGGTGATGATGTCGGGCTCGATGGGGTAGTGGTCGGAGCCCCACAGCTCGCCGGTTCGGCCGACGCCGGTCTGAATCTCGTCGGCGATGAGCGTCAGGTCGTAGTCGTCGACGACGGCGGCGAGCTCTTCTGCGAAGGCGTCCGACGGGAAGCGGTAGCCGCCCTCGCCCTGAATCGGTTCGACGATGACGTAGGAGGCCTCGTCGGCGTCGATGTGGCCCTTCTTCGGGTGGAGCTTCTGCCGGAGCTTGGAGACGGCGGAGTCGCCGTCGGGGAAGAAGCCGCAGGAACACGTCTCGGGCGAGCAGGTCCGGTCGTCGCAGAACGGCACGTCGAGGACGCCCGAAATCTCGGGGAACTTGCGCCGGTAGACGGACTTCGAGCGGTTGAGCGAGAGCGCGCCGAGGGTGCGGCCGTGGAACGCGCCCTCGAAGGTGACGCCGTACTTCGCGCCGTCGGCGTGGTCGTAGGCGATTTTGATGGCGTTCTCGACCGCCTCGGCCCCGGAGTTCGACAGGAACACCGTGTCCATCCCGTAGTGGCTCGTGAGGTCGGTCAGTTTGTCCATGAGCGCCGCGGGGCCGGGAAGCCGCTCCTCGCCGGGCGCGGAGCCGTCGCTGACGTAGAAGTCCTGGCCGGCGATTTTCGTCGGGTCGACGAGGTCGAACTCGGCCATGCGGTCCATGACCTTCGGGTTGTTGTAGCCGAGCGGGGCGGCCGCGACGTGGCTCGTGAAGTCGAGGAGGACGTTGCCGTCGACGTCGGTGCAGAAGGGCCCCTCGGACTCCGCCGTGATGTCCCAGACGAAGTCGTAGACGTACGTGCTCGGCGCGGCGTGCTCGTGGTGGTACTCGACCCACTGGCGCGCTTTCTCGCCGGGCATCGAATCGACGCGTGGCACCGCCGTCTCTCGGTCCATGCGGCTCGGTACGGAGACACGTGTGTTAAGATATTCGTTATTAATGGTGCAATATCGGCCGGGGCGCGGTCCAGTCGGTCGGTTTCGCCGCGCGAGAGGACGCCTTCGACGGCCGAACGTGACGGTGTGGCGTCGTGACCTGTCGCTCCCGCGATAGGCTTTTGACGCCTCCGCGTCCGTGTTGGGTATGGCTCTCCCCGACATCCAGCGTTCCCGCGCGATGTGGTGGTCGCTCGCGTTGGTCCTCGCGGGCGCGCTCGCCTACGTCGTCTACTCTTTTATCGGGACGTTCGTCTTCGGTCTCTTCATCTACTACGCCACGCGACCCATCTACCGGCGGATTCGGAGGCGGGTGAAGCCCCCAAGCCTCGCGGCGGCTGTGGCGCTTTTCGCCCTCGCGCTCCCCGCGCTCGGACTCGTCGTCTACGCCGCGACCATCGCCCTCCGCGAGTTCCTGAAATACGCCGACCAACTCTCCTCCGACGAGGTGCCCATCGACCTCGAAGCCTACGGCATCGACCCCACGCTGCTGGAGGGAATCGCCAGCCCGCAGGCGCTGTTGGAGTACGACTTCCGGTCAGTGTTGACTCCCGAAGCGATCAGCTCGGTGTTCGATTCGCTGAGCGTCGCCGCCAACACCTTCGCGTTCCTCGGTATCGGCGCGATTCACCTGTTCGTCATGATCGCGTTCGCGTTCTATCTCCTCCGCGACGGCCACCGACTCCGCCGGTGGGGCCAGTCGATGTTCGCCGACGACCACGGTATCCTCGAAGCCTACATGCGCGGCGTGGACCGCGATTTCAACAACATCTTCTTCGGCAACATCCTGAACGCCATCCTCACGGGCACCATCGGGGTCATCGCGTACTCGCTTTTGAACGTTATCGCGCCCATGGGCGTCAACATCCCCGCACCGGCGCTTATCGGCCTGCTCGCCGGCGTCGCGAGCCTCATTCCCGTCGTCGGGATGAAGCTCGTCTACGTCCCCGTCGCTGCCTACATGGCTCTCGAAGCGACGATTGCCAACCCGCCCGGGTTCTGGTTCGTCCTGCTTTTCGCCGCCGTCTCGTTCGTCATCGTGGACACGATTCCCGACCTCGTGCTCCGGCCGTACGTCTCCGGACGGAGCCTCCACGTCGGGGCCGTGATGCTCGCCTACACGTTCGGCCCGCTCCTGTTCGGCTGGTACGGCATCTTCCTCATGCCGATGATACTCGTGCTGTTCGTGAACTTCGTCCGGCTCGTTCTACCGGAGCTCCTGGCGGGAAAGCCGATTCGGCCGTACATGGTCGACCCCGGACATCTGGTCGACGGCCCGCCGGTCGAGGAGTTGACGGCCGACGAGGCGGACGACGAACCGCGAGAAACAGCCGCGACCGACCGGCCGGAAGTGAGCGAATCGGACGAGCTAGAGACGTTTACCGACCGAGACGAGAAATCGAGTCGTGACTCACGGTCGCCGTCCGACGCCGGCGTGGACGGGTAGTCCGAGTCGCCCGCTCACGCTTCGAAGTCTTCGGGGACGTACTCCGCTTCCCACTCGTCGCGGGCCTTTATCTCGCGGCGACCGCGGCGGGTGAGCGTGTAGTAGTTGGTCCGGCGGTCGCGCTGGCCCTTGTCGACCAGCCCCTTCTCGACGAGCGTGTCGAGGTTGGGGTAGAGCCGCCCGTGGTGAATCTCCTTTTCGTAGTAGGCTTCGAGTTCTTCTTTGATGGCGAGTCCGTGCGGCTCTTCGAGACCCGCGATGACGTACAGCAGGTCTCGCTGGAATCCTGTCAGGTCGTACATCGGTAAATTCGACTCGTATGTTACTGTCTAATTCAGATAAGCATATCGGCCTCGACCGACGATTCTCCCTCGAAAACCCGCTAGTCTCCGAGATACTCCGTCAGCAATCATGTAGTCCAAATTACTAATCTCCCGAAGTTGCCGTTTCGATGTCCGGATATGTCCACAACTGGACGGCTCGGGCGCAGTAAGCGAGTAGATTGTTAAGTGTTATCAATGAACAATCACACGACTATCCAAAACGGAAATCCGAGGCGAGATGGCGGCGTCACCGCTCTCGGAGCGACTGGCGGCGGGTCGAACACGTAGCTCGTGTGATGAGACCGAGTTGACGACTCGGATGGCCACCGAGAACGGCTGGGGCCGGCGCCGGGACCGGAAGCCGGAGCCGGAGCTCGGATGTGACTCGAACGCGGCACGAATGGAACAGTCGCTCTCGGGTCGTAGCTTCGCGCAGAAGGAAAGCAAGCCGTGCCGGAAATCTCCGGCACGGCATGCCGCCCTGAATTGGTCCCCGCTGACGCTTCGGCCCTCCAAAGCGAAGCGTCACTATCGGCTACTGTTCGGTTTCACTTAAAGATAACGACGCGTGCCAAACATTGACAATTCGGCTAACTGTCCGTCTGAGTGGCACGCACGCGCCGAATTCCGGAAACGATGCGGTTCCGCTCTACTCGAAGATTTATGTTATGAAACTCACATGTGTTCCTCTTCCAGGACCCAGCCGAGCGCCCGCTTATAATGGGTCATGAGCTTTCTGACCCCCTCGTGTCGCATCTCGTCGGAGTCGAGTTCGTCCTTCAGGAACTCGTACTGCTCTCGGACCTCGGATTCGCTTCGCATATGCCGACGGTGGGCCGCCGGACGTATGTAGCCCGGCGGTCATCTCGGCTGGCGACCGCTCGCGGCCGCGTCGACTCGCCTCGCCCTGATGCCCTCGCGTCGGGTCGCCGTGCTTTTGCGCCGCCGGGTCGAATCCAGTCGCATGGAGATACGCGGCGAGCGCGAGTGCAAGGAGTGCGACCACCGGTGGTCGTACTACGAGACGGGAAGCGTATCGTGCCCGCAGTGCGGGAGCCTCCGGAGCGTCGGCGTCGGCGACAGGGAACGCCACACCGCCATGCAGGTCGACCTCGACCTCTCGGCGCACCGGTCGGCCGTCGGCGACGGGTCGATTCGCGACGCCGCCCCGGCGTTGAAGTCCGACCTCCGCGACTACATCCGGCAGACGGGCTACATCCGCGGGGGCGAACTGCTCCCCCTCGACGACACCCCGCTGGCGGCTCACGAACTGCTCCACGCGGTCGACGTGGTCGCCCGGTCGAACCGCCCCACGGACGACGAACAGTTCTACGTCATCACCCTGCTCCGCCGCGCCGACGAGGGAGAGCGCCCCGACCCCGACGCCGTGCCCGACTCGATGGCCGACGCCCGCGGCCTCGCCTACGCCGAGGCCATCGACGCCTACTGCCGCGACCTCTCGACGTGGCTCGACGACAACCCGAACCCCGAGGTCAGGACGACGCTCGAAACCCTCTCGAACCATCGCAAGCGCGTCGAAGCGCTCGACGGGGCCGTCTCGCTTTCGGAGTCCGAGGCGCTCGTCGCGGCCGCCCGCGAGATACACACCGCGCTCGTCGACGACGACCTCGACGCGCTCGCGTCGGCCCGCGACACGCTCGCGGCGCTGTTCTGACGCTCCCGAACGTTTTTCCTCCACGACGACCCTTCGCCGACGATGACTGCCGGATTCGACATCCACGACGTGCGCCACCGGGTGAAACTGCTCCGCGACGACGGCGACACGATGCTCGTCGAGAACCGCGATGGCGTGGCCTGTCCGGCCTGCGGCGACGACTTCTCGCAACTGCTCATCTCCGACCGAAACGCGCACAGTTTCGACGTGGACGCCGACACCCGGTTCTGCGTTCGGCGGGACGACGACCGACTGCTCGTGGCGACCCACGAGTGAGAAAAAATCGCGGTCGAACGGGCGTCAGCGTCCGAGCAGAAACCGAATCAGCCCGCGGTCCAGTGTGTCCTCGGGGAGCGTCTCGAACCACGCCACGTCAGCGATGGCCTCGTCTTCGAGGCCGGGGTCGTCGGTGAGGTCGCCCGCGACGGTCGCCTCGTAAATCGCGAATCGAAAGCTCGCGGCGTCCCCACCGTGGTGGAACGACTGCTCCGTGACGACTCGGAGCGCGCCCGCGTCGGCGTCGAGGCCGGTCTCCTCGGCGACCTCGCGGACCAGCGCCTCGCGCCTCGTCTCGCCGGCTTCGACCCCGCCGCCGGGGAGGACCCACTGGCCGTCCTGCCGGACGAGAAGCACCGCGCCGTCACGCTCGCGCTCGCAGAGCGCGCCGACGCCCCATTCGAGGCCGCCTTCGATACGCTCGACGGCGCTGGCGAACGCCTCGGCGTCGAGGTCGTGGCGGTTCCGACGCCGGATGACGCCGTCCACGTCGTACGTCCACTCGCCGTCGATGTCGGCGTCTGACGGGGGACTCACGTCCCGAACTCAGGGAAGGTCCACGTCGACGTCCTCGGCCTCGGCGGCGGCCTTCACGGTGTTCCAGAGGAGCATCGCGCGGGTCATCGGGCCGACCCCGCCGGGGACGGGCGTGATGGCGCTGGCCTTCTCCTTCGCGGAGTCGAACTCCACGTCGCCGACGAGTTCGTAGCCCTTCTCGTTGTCCGCATCGACGCGGTTGACGCCCACGTCGATGACGACGACGCCCTCCGAGAGCATGTCGCCGGTGACGAGTTCGGGGACGCCCGCGGCGGCGACGACGATGTCGGCCTCGCGGGTCTTCGCGGCGAGGTCGTCCGTGCGCGAGTGGCAGACCGTGACCGTGGCGTTGCCGCCCTCGGCCTTCTGGATGAGCAGGTTCGCCATCGGCTTGCCGACGATGTCCGAGCGGCCGACGACGACCACGTCGGCGCCCTCGGTCTCCACGTCGGCGGCGGCGAGGAGCTTCTGGACGCCGTGGGGCGTACAGGGCTTGAAGCGGGCGTCGCCGGCGACGAGGCGGCCCACGTTCTCGGGGTGGAAGCCGTCGACGTCCTTGGCGGGGTCGATGCGGCGGAGGACCGTCCGGTCGTCGACGTGGTCGGGGACGGGCATCTGGACGAGGATGCCGTGGACCTCGTCGTCGTCGTTGAGGTCGTCGACGAGCGAGTACAGCTCGTCGGCGGGCGTCTCGGGGTCGAGTTCGTAGTCGAACGCCTCGATGCCGACCTCCTCGCAGTCGCGCTGTTTCATCGAGACGTACGTCTCGCTCGCGGGGTCGTCGCTCATCAGCACGGTCGCGAGCCCCGGCTTCACGCCGGCCTCGTCGAGCGCGTCGATGGCGTCGGACAGCCCGTCGCGAATCTCCTCGGCGACGGCGTTGCCGTCGATGATGGTCGTCATTGTCTCAGACAGCGCGCCCCGCCCATTTCAAAGATTCGGATTCGTGCGTATTCTCGGTCGTGATGGAGTCAAAATATGCACGAATGTGGGCACAAACGGTCACCCGAAAAGTAAGTTTACGGCGGCCACCGCGACGCCCGCGAGCGCCATCCGCAGGCCGGCGACGTACCACCGCTGGTCCGATATCGACCCCATGTACGCGCCGAACGAAAAGAGGATGCCCGTCCCGAGGCCGACCGAGGCGAGCGTCGCCCACGTCATCGACAGCAGCGTGCCGACCGCGAGGAACGGTAGCAGCGGGACGACGATGCCGACCAAGGGCCCGAGTCCGCTCGCGGCCGCGTTGATTCCCCGCGCGGCGACCTTGTCGCGTTCGACCGCGGTCCCGCCGAGGTCGGTCAGCATGGCGTCTTCGATGCGGCCCAACTCGGCTCGCTTCTCGGCGCGCTCTATCTCCCAGACGCTCCAGACGCCGGAGGTCGTCAGGCCCACCGCCGCGCCGACGCCGATTTTCACGACCGTCAGCCCCTCCGTGACGCCGGTGAGGTACGCGCCGATGACGAGCCCGATGCAGGTCAGCGCCCCGTCGAAGCCGTTCGAGACGAAGTACCGGCGGGAGATGGCGCGGACGCGGTCGTCGCGCAGGAGCGAAGCGAGGCGAGCCGACATCACGACGACGACGGGTCCTGCGGCTGGTCCCGGTACTCGACCAGCGTCTCGCCCGCAACGACCTCGTCGACGGAGTGGACCGTCCCCCCGAGGTCGCGAATCCGTCGTTCCACCTCGTCGTCGTCGACGGCCTCTCCCTCCACGACGAGTCTGAGGTTCTGGACCTCGCGGTCGGTTTCGAGGAGCGTCGCGTTCACGCCGGCCACGCCGGCCGCGTCGGCGACCTCGCGGGCGAACTCGACCGTCGACGGCGAGTGCGGTTTCAACACGTCGAGAACGAGCCGACGAATCGGAGCCATGTCGAGTGGCGATACGGCGGCGCGGCTAATAGTGTTACTCGACAGAGGGGTTTGAAAACCGGGCGAGCGGAACCGCGATAGTTCCGTCTGGACCCTTACTCGTACAGCGGGTTCGCGTCGCAGAGTTCCTGCACGCGCTCAGAGACGTCCGCGAGCACGTCGTCGTCCTCGGGGGCGTCGACGACCTTCACGATGAGTTCGCCGACTTCGCGAATCTCCTCCTCGCCGAAGCCGCGGGTGGTGAGCGCGGGCGTGCCGGCGCGGATGCCGCTGGGGTTGAACGCCGAGCGCGTCTCGCCGGGGACGGTGTTCGCGTTCAGCACGATACCCGTCGATTCGAGGGCCTCCTCGGCGGTGCCGCCGGTGAGGTCGGGATGCGAGTCGCGGAGGTCGACGAGCACGAGGTGCGTGTCGGTGCCGCCGGAGACGACGCTGAGACCGTGGTCCTGGAACGTCTCCGCGAGGACCTTCGCGTTGTCGACGACCTGCTGGGCGTACTCCTCGAAGGCGGGTTCGAGCGCCTCTTTGAAGCCGACCGCCTTGCCGGCGATGTTGTGCATGAGGGGGCCGCCCTGACCGCCGGGGAAGACGGCGCTGTCGATGTCGGAGGCGTACTCCTCGTCGCACATGATGATGCCGCCGCGACCGGCGCGGATGGTCTTGTGGGTCGAGCCGGTGACGAAGTCGGCGACACCGACCGGCGAGGGGTGGACGCCGGCGGCGACGAGGCCCGTGATGTGGGCGATGTCGGCGAGGTGGAGCGCGTCCACGTCGTCTGCGACCTCCTGAATCGTCTCCCACTCGACGGCGCGCGGGTACGCTGAGTAGCCGGAGACGATGATGTCCGGCTCGAATTCCGCGGCCTTCTCGGCGAGCTGGTCGTAGTCGATGTAGCCGCTTTCGGCGTCGACCTCGTACTGTTCGACGTCGTAGAGCTTGCCCGTGAAGTTCGCGGGGTGACCGTGGCTCAGGTGGCCGCCGTGGGTCAAGTCCAGCGAGAGAATCTTGTCGCCGGGTTCGAGCATGGCGAGGTAGACGCCCATGTTGGCCTGCGTGCCGGAGTGCGGCTGCACGTTGACGTGCTCTGCGCCCCACAGTTCCTTCGCGCGCTCGACGGCGAGGTTCTCCACGTCGTCGGCGTACTCACAGCCAGCGTAGTAGCGCTTGCCGGGATAGCCCTCGGCGTACTTGTTCGTCAGCGCGCTCCCCTGCGCTTCGAGGACCGCTTCGCTGACGTGGTTCTCCGAGGCGATCATCGCGAGCGTGTCGCGCTGGCGTTCGACCTCGCCGTCGAGGGCGTCTGCCACGGCGGGGTCGACGTCGCGGACGTGGCTGTAGTCCATACGTAGTATCCGGTCCAATTACGGCATAAATGTGTCCCATTTGGCTACGCCTGCCGGTGTTGTGTTGCACGCCCGTGTATATTCTGTGGTGTGCTACCGTGAACAGATACACGAACGCGCGATACCGACCGTCTCCGACGTGTTCCCGAGCCGAACTGACTGCCGAGGCCGACCGCCGCAGGCGACAACTCCCGGACGCACGGGGTTCTCGGTTCGCCATCGATTTTCCCGCTCGCCGATAGGGGTAAAATTTCTGAAACGAAATGCTCAATTCGCGCGATACAGCGTTGGTACAACTCGATTTCGAATACGTTCTGCCGGTCGTCTTGCGTTAATATTAAATATATTACTGGCGATATTCAAGCTATGGCTATTCGTTCTAATCTACTCGCTGAGGGGGTAGGAGACATCATCAAGTCCGTCCTTTCCTCGTCGGAAGACGAGGTGTTGGTCGCGAACCCGACCGCCGAGGTCATCGAAGGGCTCGTCGCCGTGGCGACCGACATCGACGGCGACCTGCCGGAGATCCGTCTCGTCGCCGACGAGGGCGTCCTGAAGGACGTGCTCGACGACTTCATCGTCGCCTCCAACGCCGCGAACCTCGTCGCCGATGGCGCGCTCTCGATGCGGACCGCCGACGACGAAGTCGAGAACACGCTGTTCGTCACGCCGAACTCGGTCGTCGCGCTCGTCGCCGCCGGTGACAAGGTCGCCGGCCTCGTCACCGACGACGAGGCGTTCGTCGAAACGGCGTTCGAGGCCCATCAGGCCCACTGGGAAGCCGCGCCCGAATTCAAGCTCCGGACCCCGCCGCTCTCGCGCGTCCGCGAGACCCTCGGCGAGGACATCGGCGAAGAGACGCTCGCCGACTTCGACGCCGTGCTCGCTTCGCTGTCGTCGGCTCGCGGCGACGGCGACGGCCTCGACGAGGTGACTATCTCGCTTCTCGTCGCCGCCCGCAACGAAGTTCTCCTCTACGACATCTCGAAGTGGGGCGAGGACGTGGGCATCGCCAGCAAGGCGACGTTCTCCCGGACGAAGACGAAGCTCGAAGAACTCGGCCTCATCGACACCGAGAAAGTACCCATCGACGTCGGTCGCCCGCGGCTCCGCCTGAAGCTCGGCGCGGACGAGCTCGTCGCCGCCGCCGCCGACGAACTGGCCGACGAGGCCCAGAAACTGCTCGACGCGTAGCCGACCGCGACCCCCTCGCTTTTTCCCGCCGCCGCCCCTCGTCGCGCGCATGAACATCGGACTCGTCGGGAGCGGTCCCGCCGCCGAGTCGATTCGCGCGGCGTGCGCCGACATCGACGCGACGGTCTCGGAGACGACCCCCGACTCGCTCGGTTCGTTCGACCTCGGCTTCGTCGTCGCCGCGGCCGGCAGCGACGCCTTCGACGCGGCCGACGAAGCCGCTTCGAGATGGCTCGCCGTCGAAATCGGCGGTGTCGGCGGCCACCCCGTGGACGACCTTGACGCGGCCGTCTCGGCGTTCGACCCCGGCAGCGCCGACTTCGCGGACCTCCGGGCGCGCGTCGCGTCCACCACGGAGTCGGAGGGACGCCCCGGCGGTGACCGCGCGGCCGTCCGACTCGCCGGCGCGGTGGCCGGGCGGCGCGGTATCGCGCTCCTCTCGGGCGACGACGTGGCCGGGACCGTCGTCGAAGTCCCCGGTCCCGAGCGGTCGTTCCTCCCCGCGCCGTCGCCGATGGAGCGGGACCGAACCCTCGACCGCGACTTCCGCGCCGTGGAGTTAGACGACGCGCTCGCGCGGGCCGAATCGGCCGTGGACGACCGCGTCGGCATCGTCACGCAGGTCGGCGAGCGCGAGTCGTTCCCGCTGCCGTACTACGTCGCGCAGACGGCGGACACGACGGTCTACGCCGACGCTCGGGCGGCCGAACTCGCCGGCGGCGCGGCCGCCGGCTGGGACGAGGCCTACATGAAGGCGCTCGGCGAGGCGCTCGAACGCTACTCGGCGGGCGTCTACCGCTCCAGCGAGTTCGCCGTCGCGCCCGCGGCGTCTCGGCCGGCCGCGGTGCCGCCGAGTCGCTTCGTCAGACCCGACTCCTTTCGCGACCCCGACCCCGAGGAGCCGATTCAGTGGGTCGAAGGCGAGGACCTCGCGACCGGCTCGACCGTCTCGCTCCCGGCGGAGTTCGTCCACTACCCGCCGCCGTCCGAGCGACACAAGCCGTCGATTACGACCGGGCTCGGCCTCGGCAACTCCGGGACCGAGGCGATTCTCTCGGGGCTCTACGAGGTCGTCGAGCGCGACGCGACGATGCTCGCGTGGTACTCGACGTTCGACCCGCTCGGACTGGACGTGACCGACGAGACGTTCGAGACGCTGGCGGCCCGCGCCCGCTCGGAGTCCCTAGAAGTGACCGCGCTCCTCGTGACGCAGGACGTGGACGTGCCGGTCGTGGCGGTGGCCGTCCACCGCGACGGCGAGTGGCCGAAGTTCGCGATGGGCTCCGGCGCGGACCTCGATGCGAACCGCGCCGCTCGCTCCGCGCTGGCCGAGGCGCTCCAGAACTGGACCGAACTGCGCGGCATGGGACCGGAGCAGGCCGCGACGCAGGGCGGCGCGATTGCGACCTACGCCGACTTCCCGAAGCCGGCTCGGACGTTCGTCTCGCCGGACGCGACTATCCCAGCGGACTCGGTCGGCCCCGACGAGGTCCCCGAAGGCGCGGCCGAACTCGACGCGGTCGTCTCGGCGGTCACGGACGCCGACCTCGACGCGTACGCGGCGCGGACCACCCCGCGCGACGTGGAACGACTCGGCTTCGAGGCGGTCCGCGTGGTCGTTCCGGCCGCACAGCCGCTTTTCATCGGCGAGCCGTACTTCGCCGACCGCGCCGAGTCGGTGCCGCGAGACCTCGGCTTCGAGCCGCGACTGGACCGCGAGTTCCACCCGTTCCCGTAGCTGGCGGGTCCCGGGGGTCGCGGGCGTCAGAGCTGACAGCCGGCACGGGCGGCCGCGTGGCAGGCGGGGGCCTTCGTATCCGCGCGCCGGTGTGCCGGACACCCGCAGGCCGCCGCGCGGCGTGAGTCACAGAATAGCGGCGTTGGCCGCGGCTCGGTACTTGAAGCTTCGCCGGAGGAGAAAACGAGGGGTCGGAACGCGGGAGACTGCGGGGCGGTTAGACGCCGAACGTCGCGCGGAGCATGTCGCGGCTCCCCGGTCCGAGGCCGACCGCGAGGACGGCGATGAGGAGCAAAATCGCGTAGCGCGGGCTGTCCTCGAATATCTGCTCGTCGAACACCCAGACGACGGCGGTCGCGGCCACGAGCTTGACGAGCAGGAACGGCCACGCGTCGCCCGTGACGGCCAGCACCGACTCGGGGAGCGTGGAGGCCGTGAAGTCGACAACCGCTTGATTCACCGGGTGCTTCGGGACGAGGTTGTTGCCCGCGCCGAGCGCGACCATCCAGTCGAGGCCGATGACGTTCGCCACGCCGTCGATGGCGTGGCCCCAGATGACGACGAGGCCGATGTATCCCGTTCCCTCGTTGACCTCGGGGGCGAAGCGCTCGACGAGCCACCACGTCGCCGCGGTGACGAGCGTCGCGCCGACGAGGATGACGACGAGCACCTGCGGGTAGAACGTCGCGCCCTGCGCGCCGGTGAGGCCGGCCCACAGGAGGTAACCGACCGCCACCGCGAGCACCGCGAGGCCGGCCCCGAACAGCGGTTTCACGTAGTCGTCGACGAGCCCCCGCCGTTCGGCGAAGACGCTCGCGACGACGGCGACGAGCGTGATTGCGAAGACGGTCACGTAGATAACCGGGCTGATGACGAGCGTGTTCAGCGGGTAGCTGATGAGCGCGTCGGCGACGCCGGGCGAGTCGTTAGCGTCCTCGACAACGCGGAACGCGCCGCCGAACAGCATGAACGGGAAGAGCGCGTAGAAGAACCGGGGGCTCTCGCCGATGTCGAGGCGGCGGAGGAGGAACACGACGCCCGAGAGCGCGATGACGAGCGTGACCATGTAGCCGACCTCGGAGACGAGGGTGTAGCCGGGGTACGCGACGGGTTCGGCCGCGGCGGCGCAGGCCGACGCCGTGTCGAGGTACTGCGTGGCGCCGTTCGCCCGAATCGCACAGACGGCCGAGTTCGCGTCGGCTTGGACGGGGCCCCAGAAGTAGTGCCAGATGAAGCCGTCGTAGACGACGCGAGGGAACGCGAGCGACCCGCCGACGAGGGCGACGAGGATGGCCGCGACGCCGAGCCCCCAGAGGCGCTCGGGGTCGAGACCCATTCGCTCTGCTACCGTTGCCATAGGCGATACCCCGACGGCGGGCCTGTTGAGGGTTCCGGTCTCTCGCATCCGTCGCGCACGCCTCGGCGCGGCGAGTCCGCGTCGTGGCGAGTCCGCGTCGCAGCGAGGTGGCGCTCCGCGGCGGGCGTGGTTCAGTCCTCGTCGTCGGGGTCGCGAATCGGAAGCACCGGGTCGTCGTACTCGGTCCCGAGGATGACCATCGTCTGGGACCGCGAGAACCCGTCGAGCTCGGCGATGTGGTCGAACATGAGCTCGCGCAGGGCGTCTGTGTCCTCGGCGTACACTCGGAGCATCACGTCCCACTCGCCGGTGGTGAGGTCGATTTCCTGGACGCCCTCGATGTCGCGAAGCTGTTGGAGCGCCTCCTTCTCGCGACCCTGCTTGACCCGGAAGCCGACCAGCGCGGAGGTGCCCAGGCCGACCTGCCGCGGGTCGACGTGGGCGTGGTAGCCCTCGATGACGCCGGCGTCTTCCATCCGACCGACCCGGTCGTGAACCGTCGCGCTCGACATGTCGATTCTGCGGGCGATTTCGCTGAACGGGGTCCGCGCGTCTTCCATCAGAATCCGGAGAATCGCCCGGTCCGTCGCGTCGAGGTCCATGCTATCCTTTCTGATGGGGGGTGACTTCGCACTTGCGGATGGGAAGCACGCTCGCGCCCGCGGCGAGCGCGTCCGGTTCCGGGTTTCGTCCGTCTACCGCTCGTCGATTTCGCGGGCCGCCTCCAGCACGACGTCGTGGACGCGCCCGTTCGAGGCGACGAGTCCCGCCGAATCGTGTCGCCACTCGTTGCCGTCGAGGTCCGTGACCGTCCCCCCGGCCATCCGGATGAGGTGTGCGCCGGCGACCGAGTCCCACGGGTTCGCCCGCTTGTTCGTGATGACGCCGTCGAGCGACCCGTCGGCGACGTACGAGAGCACGACCTGCATGCTCCCGTAGCGACGGAGGTCGCCGAAGCGCGTCACGATGGCGCGGGCCGCCGCGGCGTACTCGTCGCGGACGTCGTAATCCCACCAGAACGTCGGACAGACCGTACACGTCTCGGGGTCGTCGCGCTGGCTCACCGAAATCTCCTCGCCGTTGCGGTAGGCCGCCTCGCCGTCGGCCGCGTAGCAGTCGTCGAGGGCGGGCAGGTAGTTGGCCGCCGCGACGGGGTCGCCGTCGCGGACGGCGGCGACCGAGGTCGCCCAGACCGGCACGTTGCGCACGAAGTTGTTCGTCCCGTCGATGGGGTCGACGACCCACGCCGGTCCCGACTCGGGAACCGACTTGAGTTCGTCGTCCTCCTCGCCGACGATTGGGTCCTCGGGAAACGCCCCGCGGATTCGCTCGACGACGCGGCGCTGGGCGTCCTTGTCGGCCTGCGTGACCACGTCCGTCTTTCCGTCTTTCGTCTCGACGGAGATGCCGGTTCTGAAGGCGCGCCGCGCGACTGCGCCGCCGTCGCGGGCCGCGCGCTGTGCCCGGTCCGCCCGGGCGTCGAGTTCGTTCATGGGCGTGACAGGACGGGGAGGCGCCTATATCCACCGACCCGACGCCGACGCGGCCCGGTGGCTTATGTCGATGGACGGTTTACCTCGTGTCGTGTCAGACGCTATCGACCTCCCGGCGCGGGTCCGCGAGTCGCTCGCGGCGTCCTTCGACGACGCCAGAGCGGCGGTCAGAGCCGGCGACGCCGAAACCGCGCTGGAACACGTCGAGACGGCGTCCCGCGTGCTCGGCCACAAGGTTCCGCCGAGCCCGCTCAAGGAGAAACTCCGGCACGGCGTCGCGGCCGTCGAGCGCACCGCGGCCGACGAACCGCTCGTCGCCTCGGAGTACCTCCGGCTCATGAGTCAGTTGGTCCGGCCGTAGCGTCGCCGCCATGGCGACCCGAGCCCGACGCGTCGCGGAGTGCGTCGTCCCGCCAGACGGCCGGCTCGCTCGGGGGTCGGAAAACGGGAAAAGCCAGAATCCGCAATTAGAACCCGGACGGAAGACGTTTTCCGCAGCCCTCACGACCGTTTCGGCTTGCGCCGAGTTCCCGAACTCCGATTTCTCGTGGTCCGGTACTTGGTCTTCCCGCCGCTCGCTCGCAGAGCGGTTTACGGGGCTGTTTCGGTTCCTCTTCGGCACTTTGACCTCGTCTTCCTGTTACGAAAGACTCGGTGTTCGTGTCGATTCCATTCCTCCGCGTCTTGCGATGCGTACCGTCGTCGACGCCTTTCACGTCGTCCGACAGATTCGGTTTGGTCGTCCGGTGCGTCCTTGCGCTTCCGGCAACACTACAGTAGGCCCGGGAATATAATGAATGTTTCTGATAGATTCTGGACTGTCCGGAGAAGCTGATAGTTCGGTCGACGGAACAGTGGTCACGCTCGTCGCCGAACGTCGTCCTCGGTCGGCCCCCTTCCGGCGCTTTTCACCGGAAACCCGGTCTGTTCATGATGAATCGTTCGGAATGTGGGCGGCGGCGCTGTGGTGGCGACGTAACCGGGAGACGACGGAGACAGAAGAGAACGCGTCCGCGGTCGAGCGACCGGGTTTATACCGGGGTTGCGGGCCGCCTCGGCGTCCCGCTTTTCTCCCGCGGGGTGAGATGCACTCGCCGCTCGGCACGTCGTTTCTCGCGATAAGTGCGAGGGGAGGGATTTGAACCCACGGACCCCTACGGGAGCGGATCTTGAGTCCGCCGCTTTTTCCTGACTTAGCTACCCTCGCGCGTACTCAAGTACGACAGGGGGACCGCTAAAACGTTGCGAAACGTCAGACGAGACCGCCGAACTGCTCGACGACGAGGAGGCCGCCGACGGCGATGCCGACGACGCCGGCCGCGGCGCGGAGGACCCGCGTTCCGCCGACCGCCATCGAGCGGCCCCAGAGGTACGAGACGGTCGCCATCGTGGCGATGGTCAGGAGGCTGAACGCCGCGAGGAACGCGACGGCCTGCCCCACCGCGGGCGCGGTCGAGACCATCGCGATGACGAGCGCGCCGCTGCCGGCGAAGCCGTGGAGGACGCCGACCCCGAACGACTCGTCGTGGACGTGCGTGTGTTTCGTCCCGAACGCGACGTTCCCGAGCGAGAGGTGTCGGTGGACGCCGCTGTCGTGGTCGTGGTCGCGGAGCGTCGGCACGGGGACGCCGGCGGCCCGGAGAAGCATCCGCGCCCCGAGGAGGACGAGAATCGCACCGACGACGACTTCGAAGAAGTGCGTCACCGACTCGGGCAGGCGGACGCCGAGCGCGACGAAGGTGAGACCGACGACGGCAATCGGAATCGAGTGCCCGACGCCCCACGAGGCGCCGACGATGCTCGGTCGGTCGTCGTCTTCGACCATCGTCGCGACGGCGGCGAGGTGGTCGGCTTCCAGCGCGTGCCGGACCCCGATAACCCCACCGGCCACGAGTGCTGATGCGAGTGCCATACGCTCGAAAGGACGAATCGCGGTAAATAGGTCAGGGGTCCCGGCGGGTACTCCGACCCGGTCGGAGCCTACTCCGGCCGCCACTCGCAGGACGCGCCGGTCGTCAGCCCCGCCGCGTCGATGTGCGACGAGAGGCACGCGTAGTTGCAGAACGCGCCCGCCGGCACGCGCTCGCCGGCTTCGAGTTCCGCCACGAAGACGGGGTCGTGACGCCGAACGTCGCTTCCGCAGTAGGTGCACTCGATTGCGTCCGTCACGTCCGACCGTTGTCGCGCTCGCACGAAAAAGTTGAGCGCCCGGTGTCGCCACCGATGGAGTTACCGGCTTCCCGGTCGCCCTGACTCACATGGACGAACACACCCGCGACCCGAGCGTCGCCCCGCCGCTCGGCAACCCGACGGGGTGGAACGACGAACTGCGGCTGTGGGAGCACGCGACGCTCCGCCGGGCGGTCGAACACGGCGTCCGCCTGTTCAACTCGGGTGATTTCCACGAGAGCCACGACTGCTTCGAAGACGAGTGGTACAACTACGGCGCGGGGACCGCGGAAAGCGCCTTCCTCCACGGGATGGTGCAGGTCGCCGCCGGCGCGTACAAGCACTTCGACTTCGAGAACGACGCGGGGATGCGGTCGCTGTTCGAGACGGCGCTTGAGTACATCCGCGGCGTTCCGAGCGACTTCTACGGCGTCGGCGTGGACGACGTGCGCGAGACCCTCCGGGCGGCGCTGGACGACCCGACGGCGCTCCACGGCTGGCAAATCGAACTCGACGGCCACCGGGCGACCGCCTACCCCGCCGACTACGAGTACGTCGAGGGACTCGACCACTAACCGCGTCGGGCCGCGGTCTTCGCCCGCCACGAACCGTCCCCGCCGACTAACACGTCCGCGAAAGCGGCGCGAACCGGGAGAATCTAAAGGTCCATTAGCGTCCAGTTCTAGGAACCGGCAATGCGAATCTACGAACTCGGTGACGGCACGCCCGAAGTGTCTGTCGTCGGGTCGATCCACGGCGACGAACCGTGCGGCGCTCGCGCCATCGAGCGGTTCGTCGCGGAGGACCCCGACGTCGAGCGTCCGGTGAAGCTCATCGTCGCCAACGAGGAGGCGCTGGCGGCGGACGAGCGCTACCTCGACGAGGACCTCAACCGGGCGTTTCCGGGCGACCCAAACGCCGAGAGCCACGAGCGACGCCTCGCCCACGACCTCGGCCGCGAGGTCCGCGGCACCACCGCGTTCTCGCTTCACTCCACCCAGTCGTACGCCGAACCGTTCGCCATCGTGGACACGGTCGACGCCATCTCCCGGTCGATTCTCCCCCGGCTCCCGGTCGACGTGGCCGTCGAGACGAACCACTTCGCGGAGGGCCGACTCATCGAGCACGCCCACACCATCGAGGTCGAAGCCGGCCTCCAGAAGTCCGACGAGGCGGCCGACAACGCCTACTGGCTCATCCGGGCGTTCCTCACCGCGACCAACGTTCTCCCCGCCCCCGCGGTTGCGAGCGACGGGAGCGGCGAGCTCGACGAGGAGTCCGAGTCGCAGACCGAAGACGACCGCCTGAAACTCGCGATTCCGGAGGAGAACAGCATCGACGTGTTCCGCCTGCTCGAACGGCTTCCCAAGCCGCCGGCGGACCAGTACGAGGTCCACGCGACCAACTTCGAACCCGTCGCCGCCGGCGAGACGTTCGCCCGCGCCGACGCCGAGCAGTTCGTCGCAGACCGCGACTTCTACCCCATTCTCCTCTCCGCGTACGGCTACGCGGACATCTTCGGCTACGCCGGCGACAAAGTCGGCACGCTCCCGTAGTCGGCAGACCGTCTCGTCTCTCCGCGCTACGCGTCGTCCTCGCCGAGGATTCGAGCGGCCGCCTCGGCGACCGATTCGACCGCCGCCGGGTCGTCGCCGGGACCGTCGTCGCCGACGTGGTACGCCTCCCACCCGGCGTCTCGCGCCCCGACCACGTCCTCGTCGTAGGTGTCGCCGACGTAGACGTAGTCGTCCGCGGGGAGCGCGGTCTCCGCGGCCTCGAAGATTCCCGAATCGGGCTTCCGAGAGGCGACCGCGGGGTCGTTCGAGACGACGACGGCGTCGACGACGCCCGCGAGGTCGTGGCGTTCGAGCTTCGCCCGCTGGACCGCCGGCGCGCCGTTCGTGAGAATCCCCGTCGGTCGGCGGTCGGCGACGCGGACGAGCGCCTCGCGGGCCGACGCGGGGACCGTCGTGGCGGCGAGTTCGGCCTCCGCGTAGCGCGCCACGAGCGCCTCCGGGTCGTCGCCGATGTCGAACTCGTCGGTGATCGCCTCGAAGCCGACCGCGTAGGGGTCCACGGCGAGGTCCTCGAACGCGTCGAAGAAGACGGAGAGATACCGGTCGTAGGCACCGTCCGGAGCGTCCGGCACCGCGCGGTCGAAGATGGTCTCGAAGTCGGCGGTGTAGCGGAGGAGCGTCAGGTCGAGGTCGAAGAAGACGGCGGTCGTCATATCAGGGCCAGCGGCCGGGAACCACAAAAACCCCTACTCGTCGGCGGGCTCGAACTCGACGAGCGTCAGGTTTCGGTCGAGGTGGCAGTGGTCGTGCGGCGGGTCGCCGAGCACGTCGCTGATGCGGTACTCCTGGTCGAACTCGGCACCCTCGGGGACGCAGTACTCGTGGCTGGGGCACTCGGTGTGCGGACACGGGCCCTGCAGGCTGGCCTTGCTCCCGGCGTACGCCCCCTTCGAGGGGACGTTCGCCGTGACCGGTGCCGGTTCGACCTCGACGGCGCGGACGCCCTCGTCGTGGACGGCGCAGTCGAGGACCTGCGTGTTCTCGCGCACGCCGAGGACCCGGTAGCGGACGCCCTCGGTGAGGTTGAGGCACTGCTGGCGGTATGGACACCCCTCGCAGGCGCTCGATTCACCGTGGTAGACGAACTCGGTGCCGGGGTCGGTCAGGCGGGCACCGACAAGCGTGACGGAGGTCATAGCGGTGGTTCTCCTGCGAGGTGGTTAAGGCTCCCGCCCGGTCAGCTCGTCGAGCTTCTCGAAGTAGTCCTCCCGGGGGACTTGGTAGGCGCTCCGGTAGTCTATCTCGCCGTCCGAAAAGCGCCCGGCGATGTCGGTCGCGCCCTCGACGGCCGCCTCGCGGGAGTCGAACTCCTCGACGACGACCTCGATTTCCGGTTCGAGATAGAGCACCGCGTGCCACGTCTCGGTGCGTATCTGCGTCGCGCCCGGGCGGTTCGCCCGCGACCCGTTCCACACGAAGACGGTCGGCATGCACTCGGCGGGAAAGGCGCTCTCGTTGAACACGTCGGGGCGGAACGCGAGGATGCGCCGACCCTCGTGTTCGTCGTTCCAGAGGGTCCACCCGTCGGGGAGGTCGGTCATGGGTGCGCTAGTCCGCCGCGCGTCCTAAGCCTTCCCGCTTCCGCGCCGAGGGGCGGCCGTCTCGACCCGGCTCGAAGCGCGTGGTTCGGGCCTCGAACGCGACCCATCGGAGACGACATGAATCCCAACCGACCCGATTAACGACACCGACAGTCGACTGAACCGCCGATTAAATCGACACACTTCGGCTGGTTGGAGGGTCACGGGACGTGGTACGTATCTGGATTGGTTGGCGTTCGAGACAATTTGTTGACTACTTTCAGAGAAAGCGTTATATGTTAACGTCTCTCATTGATTGGTAGTCTCGGTCCCCGGGCCGAGCGAGCCGTCGCGCATCGTCCGCAAATTGCCGATTCTGTCGCCAGTCGCCGACCCGTCGTAAGCGCGCAGCGGCGGCGACGCACTTCGACCTACCGCCCGCGGTCTGCGCCGCGGGTCCGTGGTTCGCGGTGTGTCGTCTGCGACCCGCGAACGCGGGCGCGTCGCCCTCGGTCGTCTAACCGGACGGCTGGTCCGACGAGGCTCCACGAACAATGACCGGCGAAATTGAAACACTCGCAGACCTGAGCAAGCACTACAAAGACTCCGTGCCCGCGGACCTCCGCGAGGCGAAGAGCTTCGAGTGGTACTTGGAAGAGGTCTACGCTCACCCAAAGATCGCTCGCAACGCCCACCAGCGCGTGGCGGACATGTTCGACTTCTACGGCACCCGTTACGACGAGGACGCGGGCGTCGTGGAGTACCTCATGGCCTCCGAAGACCCCCTTCACGACGGTGAAAACGTCTTCTACGGTCGCGAAGTACACGAGTCGATCCACGAGTTCGTCAACAAGGTGAAATCGGGGGCCCGCGGCCTCGGCCCCGAAAAACGCATCAAACTCCTCTTGGGTCCCGTCGGCTCCGGGAAGTCCCACTTCGACTGGATTTCCCGGCGCTACTTCGAGGATTACACGATGTCTGACGAGGGGCGGATGTACACCTTCCGGTGGACGAACCTCGGCGACGTCATCCGCGACCAGGACCCCTCCGACGACGTGGTCCAGTCGCCGATGAACCAGGACCCGCTCGTGTTGCTCCCGCAGGAACAGCGCGACGTGGTCATCAAGCAGTTGAACGAGAACCTCGACGCGCCGTACACCATCCGGAACGACCAGGCGCTTGACCCCGCCTCGGAGTTCTACATGGACCGGCTGCTCGCCCACTACGACGACGACCTAGAGGAGGTCGTGGCGAACCACATCGAGGTCATCCGGCTCGTCGCCTCCGAGAACAAACGGCAGTGTATCGAGACGTTCGAGCCGAAGGACAAGAAGAACCAAGACGAGACCGAACTCACCGGCGACGTCAACTACTCGAAACTCGCGGTGTACGGCGAGTCCGACCCGCGGGCGTTCGACTACGCCGGCGCGTTCTGTAACGCGAACCGCGGCATCTTCTCCGGCGAGGAACTGCTGAAGCTCCAGCGCGAGTTCCTCTACGACTTCCTGCACGCCTCGCAGGAACAGACCATCAAGCCGAAGAACAACCCCCGAATCGACATCGACCAGGTCATCGTCGGGCGGACGAACATGCCGGAGTACAGAGAGAAGAAGGGCGACGAGAAGATGGAGGCGTTCAACGACCGGACGAAGCGCATCGACTTCCCGTACGTCCTCGAGTACGAACAGGAGGCCGAAATCTACCGGAAGATGCTCCGGAACGCGGACGTGCCCGACATCCACGTCGAGCCGCACACCTTAGAGATGTCCGGGCTGTTCGGCGTTCTGACCCGCATCGTCGAACCCGACTCCGACACCATCTCGCTCGTCCAGAAGGCGAAGGCCTACAACGGCGAGTTGGACGACGGCGACGACGTGGACGTGCGTAAACTCCGCGAGGAGGGCGAGAAGAAAGCCGACATCGCCGAGGGGATGGACGGCGTCTCCGCCCGGTTCATCGGCGACGAAATCGCCGAGGCCATCATGGACGCGACCCACCGCGGCCGCGGCTACCTCTCGCCGCTGTCCTCGTTTACCCACCTCGAAGAGAACCTCGAGAACCACGGGTCGATTCCCGAGGAGAACCTCGAACGCTACCACCGCTACCTCGAGATGGTCCGCGAGGAGTACAAAGAGCGCGCCATCGAGGACGTGCGCCACGCCCTCGCCTACGATATCGACGAGATTCGCCGGCAGGGCGAGAAGTACATGGACCACGTCATGGCCTACATCGACGACGCGACGGTCGAAGACGAACTGACGGGCCGCGACCAAGAGCCCGACGAGAAGTTCCTCCGCGCGGTCGAAGAGAAGCTCAACATCCCCGAGGACCGCAAGGACGACTTCCGACAGGAGGTCTCCAACTGGGTCTCTCGGCGTGCCCGCGAGGGGACGTCGTTCAACCCGCAGGACAACGACCGCCTCCGCCGCGCCCTCGAACGCAAGCTCTGGGAGGACAAGAAGCACAACATCAACTTCTCGGCGCTCGTCAGCGCGAACGAGCTGGACGACGACGAACGCAACGCGTGGATAGACGCGCTCGTCGACCAGGGCTACTCGCGCGACGGCGCACGGGAGGTGCTCGAGTTCGCCGGTGCGGAGGTGGCGAAGACCGAACTCGAAGGGTGACCATGCGAGACTACATCCGCGAGGCGGACGAGGCGCTCCGCGGCACCTACGAGGAGCCGATGAGCCTCGGCGAGTACGTCGACGCCGCGTTCGAGTCCCCGTCTATCGCCTCCCACGCGTCGAAGTACCTCTTGGAAGCCATCGAGTCGATGGGGACCAGACAGGTGGTCGAACAGGGCGAGGAGAAACAGCGCTACCGCTTTTTCGACGACCCCGCCAACGACGGCGAGCACGCGGTTCTCGGCAACACGGAGGTGCTCAACGCCTTCGTCGACGACCTGCGGACCATCGCCGCCGACCGCGGCAAAGCCGAGAAAATCGTCTGGTTCGACGGCCCGACGGCCACGGGGAAATCGGAGTTGAAACGCTGTCTCATCAACGGGCTTCGGGAGTACTCGAAGACCGACGCGGGGCGGCGCTACACCGTCGAGTGGAACGTCGCCAACGCCGACGACACCCGCGGGCTATCCTACGGCGGCGAGGTCGATGCCGCCGACGAGGACTGGTACGAAAGCCCGGTCCAGTCGCACCCGCTTTCGGTGTTCCCCGCGGAGGTTCGCAAGCGGCTGCTCGCCGACCTCAACAGCAGGAACGGCGACCACATCCCCGTCGACGTCGACGAGGACCTCGACCCGTTCTGCCTGGAGGCGTACACCTACCTCGAAGAGGAGTTCCGCAGAGCGGGCAAGCAGGACCTCTTCAGCGCCGTCACCGACCCGAAACACCTCCGGGTGAAAAACTACGTCGTCGACGTCGGCCGCGGCGTCGGCGTCCTCCACTCGGAGGACGACGGCTCGCCCAAGGAGCGACTGGTCGGGTCGTGGATGCCGAGCATGCTCCGCGAACTGAACTCCCGGGGGCGCAAGAACCCGCAGGCGTTCAGCTACGACGGCGTGCTCTCGCAGGGCAACGGCCTCCTCACCATCGTCGAGGACGCCACCCAGCACGCCGACCTGCTCCAGAAGCTCCTGAACGTCCCCGACGAGGGCCACGTCAAGCTGGACAAGGGAATCGGGATGGACATCGACACCCAGCTCGTCATCATCTCGAACCCGGACCTCGACGCCGAACTCGACAAGTACGCCGACAGGAACGGCCGCGACCCGCTGAAGGCGCTCAAGCGCCGGCTCAACAAACACGAGTTCCGCTACCTGACGAACCTCTCGCTGGAGGCCGAGCTCATCCGCCGCGAGCTGACCAACGAGACGAGCGTCTGGACCGACGACCCCGAGGCGATGGCCGACCGCGTCGCCGAGGCCGTCTCGCTGGACGTCCGCGAGGGGCCGGGCGAGGTCCGCACGCGAGAACTCGCGCCCCACGCCGTCGAGGCCGCGGCGCTCTACAGCGTCGTGACCCGGCTCGACGGCGACGACGTGCCGCGCGACCCGGACATCGAGTTCGACCTCGTCGACAAGGCGCTGTTGTTCGACCGCGGCTACCTGCAGGTCGGCGACCAGCGCCGCGAGGTGTCGGCGTTCGAGTTCGTCGGCGACTCCGAGGGGACTCACGGGATTCCCGTGACGTTCACCCGCGACGTCATCGCCGACCTCCTGCACGACCGCGTCGACCGCAGACACCCCGACCTCGACGTGTCGTCGGTGGTGATGCCGACCGACGTGCTCGACGAGATGGTCGCCGAGCTATCGGACGCGCCCGTGTTCTCGCGGGCGGAGTCCTCGGAGTACGAGGGCCGCATCGCCATGGTCAAAGAGTACATCTTCGACCAGCAGGAGGCGGACGTGCTCGACGCGCTTCTCGCCGACAAAGGCGTCGAGCGCGAGACGGTAGAGGAGTACGTCGAACACGTCTACGCGTGGGCGTCCGACGGGCAGATAGAGACCGAGCGCGGGCCGGTCGACCCCGACCCGCTTCTCATGAAGCTGTTCGAGACCGAGCACCTCGGGCGCTTCTCGCCGGACGACTACGAGGGCAACGACCCATCCGAGACGGTCGAGGACTTCCGAAACGAGAAGGTCATCACCGCGCTCAACCGCTACGCGTGGGAGAACCGCGACGAGGGCTTTACCGTCTCCGACGTGGACCTGACCGAGATTCCGGTCATCCGGACGGTGCTCGAAACCCACGACTGGGAGGACGTGCGCCGGCTGTTCTCCGACCTCGACCCCCGCCAGTGGGACGACCCGCCGGCGAACACCGAGACGGCGCGCGTGAAAGCACGCACCATCGACGAGTTGGTCGACCGCGGCTACACCGCGGCGTCGGCCGAACTGACCAGCCGTGCCGTGATGAAGGAGGTGAGCCACACATGGGACTGAGAGACGACCTCGAACGATTCCGCGAAGTGGGCGAAGAACGCCGCGAAGACCTCAAGGAGTTCATCTCCTACGGCGACCTCGGCGCGTCCGGCTCGAAAGACATCAAGATACCCATCAAGGTCGTGGACCTGCCGGAGTTCAAGTACGACCGCCTCGACATGGGCGGCGTCGGGCAGGGGAAAGGCGGCACGCCCGACGTGGGCCAGCCGCTCGGCCAGCCACAGCCCGGTGACGGCGAGGGCGAAGACGGCGAGCCCGGCGAGGAGGGGGCCGAACACGAGTACTACGAGATGGACCCCGAGCAGTTCGCCGAGGCGCTGGACGAGGAACTCGGCCTCGAACTCGAACCGAAGGGCAAGGAAGTCATCGAGGAGGTCGAAGGCGACTTCACCGACATCACCCGCAGCGGCCCCCACAGCACCCTCGACTTCGAGCGCCTGTTCAAGGAGGGCCTGAAGCGCAAGCTCGCGATGGACTTCGACGAGGAGTTCGTCCGCGAGGCGATGAAAGTCGACGGCACCTCGGCCCGCGAGGTGTTCCGGTGGTGCCGCGAGCAGAACATCCTCGTCTCGATGGCGTGGATCGAAGACGAGTGGAGCCGCATCCCGGACGACGAACGCGGGACGTGGGCCTCCTTCGAGGAGATGGAGGAGAACGTCGAGCGGACGACGGCCATCCAGCGCATCCGACGCGAGGGACTCCGCGAGATTCCGTTCCGCCGCGAGGACGAGCGCTACCGCCACCCCGAGGTCATCGAGAAGAAGCAGTCGAACGTCGTGGTCGTCAACATCCGCGACGTGTCGGGGTCGATGCGGGAGACGAAGCGCGAGCTCGTCGAACGCACCTTCACCCCGCTGGACTGGTACCTCACGGGCAAGTACGACCACGCCGAGTTCGTCTACATCGCCCACGACGCGGAGGCGTGGGAGGTCGAACGCGACGAGTTCTTCGGCATCCGCTCGGGCGGCGGGACGCGCATCTCGTCGGCCTACGAGCTGGCGAAAGAGGTGCTGGACGAGCGCTACCCGTGGCGCGAGTGGAACCGCTACGTCTTCGCCGCGGGCGACTCCGAGAACTCCTCGAACGACACCAAAGAGCGGGTCGTCCCGCTCATGCAGGAGATAGACGCGAACCTCCACGCCTACGTGGAGACCCAGCCCGGCGGGACCGCCATCAACGCCACGCACGCAGAAGAGGTCGAACGGAGCCTCGGCGAGCAGGGTAACGTCGTGGTCGCGTACGTCTCGGAGCCCGACGACGTCATCGACGCCATCTACACCATCCTCAGCACGGAGGCGACAGCAGAATGAGTTTCAGACGACACCGCAGAGACGCACAGCGCGAGGCCGCCAGACTCGACGAGCCCGTCCGGGAGGCCGGCGCGCTCGCGAAGAAGCTCGGACTCGACCCCTACCCGGTGAACTACTGGGTGGTCAACTACGACGAGATGAACCAGCTCATCGCCTACGGCGGGTTCCAAGAGCGGTATCCGCACTGGCGGTGGGGGATGACCTACGACCGCCAGCGGAAGACCGACCAGTTCGGCATGGGTAAGGCGTTCGAAATCGTCAACAACGACGACCCGGCGAACGCCTTCCTCCAAGAGTCGAACTCGCTGGCCGACCAGAAGGCCGTCATCACGCACGTCGAGGCGCACTCTGACTTCTTCAAGAACAACCAGTGGTTCGGGCTGTTCTCCGACGAGGGCCAGTTCGCCGCTGCGGCGATGCTCGAACGGCACGCCCAGACCATCGAACGGTACGTGGAAAACCCCGAAATCAGCCGGGACGACGTGGAGAAGTTCATCGACGCCGTCCTCTGTCTGGAAGACACCATCGACCAGCACCGGACCATCCGCGAGGCCGCCGCCGACGAGGACGGTCGTATCCCCGGAGACATTCGCGCCCAGTTGGACAGTCTCGACATCTCCGACGACGTGCGCCGCGAGGTGTTCGACGAGGCGTGGCTCGAGGGGGTCGAAGAGGCCGAACGCGAGGCCGCGAAGCTCACCGACCCCCGGAAGGACGTGCTCGCGTACGTCCGAGAACACGGGATGCGGTACGACGAGGAGACGGGCAAGGCCGAAGAGATGGAGCCGTGGCAGAAGGACGTCCTCGACATGCTCCGCGAGGAGGCGTACTACTTCGCCGCCCAGAAGATGACGAAGGTGATGAACGAGGGCTGGGCGGCCTACTGGGAGTCGCTCATGATGGGCGACGAGCGCTTCGCGGGCACGGACGAGTTCATCACCTACGCCGACCACCAGTCGCGCGTCCTCGGGTCGCCCGGGCTCAACCCCTACAAGCTCGGCAAGGAGCTGTGGGAGTACATCGAGAACTCGACGAACCGCGCGGAGGTCGCCGACAAACTCCTGCGCGTGAAGGGCGTCACGTGGCGCAACTTCCACGAGACGGTCGACTTCGACGAGGTGCAGACGCTCCTCCGGGCGGACCCCGCTATCGACGGCGTCAGCGCCGACTCCCTCGACGAACTGTCCGAACTCGGCCCCGACGAACCGAGAGTCGACCACGAGACCCTCGACAGGGCGCTGTCGGGCGACGAGTCGCTCGACCTCGAAGCGTACCCGTGGAAGCTCCTCACCTACGAGGGGCTCGCGGAGCGACACTACTCGCTGGTCAAGGCGCAGAACCGCGGGTTCCTCAGCCGGATTCGGCGCTCCGAACTCGAACAGCTCTCGCGGTACATGTTCGACGACGAGGTGTACGACAGCGTCGAGGAGGCCGTCGCCGACGTGGACAAGACCGCCGGCTGGGACCGGATGCGCGAGATTCGCGAGAGCCACAACGACGTGACGTTCCTCGACGCGTTCCTCTCCGAGGAGTTCGTCCGCGCGAACCACTACTTCGCCTACGAGTACTCCCAGTCGTCCCGGCAGTTCCGCGTCTCCTCGTCGGAGTACCGAGACGTGAAAAAGAAGCTCCTGTTCCAGTTCACGAACTTCGGAAAGCCGACTATCGCGGTGTACGACGGCAACTTCGACAACCGCGGGGAACTCCTGTTGGGACACCAGTACAACGGCGTCATCCTCGACATGAAGCAGGCGAAGGGCGTCTTGGAGCGCGTCTATCACCTCTGGGGCCGCCCGGTGAACCTGATGACCATCACGAAGGAGTTCGACGAGCACGAGGTCGAAGTCGCCCGTCGACGGGGGCGCGAGCCGACGCCGGAAGAGCGAGCCATCCGCGTCCGCTACGACGGCGAATCGTTCGACGAACACGACCTCGACCCCGAACTGGAGGCGCGTATCGCCGCCGGCGAGGTCGACTACGACACGAAGCCCGATGACTGGCTCTGAGCGGGGCGATGGCCGAGCCTGACTCGCCGACCGTCTCCGGCGAGCAGGCGGACGGCTCGCTCGACGAGGCCGACATCCACGACGTGCTCAGAAACGAGCGGCGGCGGCTCGCGCTCGAACGACTGCGCGACGGGGACGGTCCGGAGTCGGTCGGCGACCTCGCGGAGCACATCGCCGAGATAGAGTCCGGCGAGTCGCCACCTCCCAAGAACGTCCGTCAGAGCGTCTACATCTCGCTCCACCAGACCCATCTGCCCAAGCTCGACTCGCTCCGAATCGTCGCGTACGACTCGCGGGCGAAGACCGTCTCGCTCGGGTCGAGCGCGGCGGAGCTCGACCACTACTTGGCCGACGAGGAGCCGACGCAAGCTCCCTTCGCGCTCCTGTCGCTCGCGACGTGTCTCGCCGGGCTCGCGCTCCTCTTCGCCGGCTGGATGGGCGTCCCCGTCATCGACCGCGTTGACCCGCGACTCGTCGCCGGGCTCGCGCTCACAGTCGCCGCCGTCGTCGCCGGCGCGGAACTCGGCCTGCAGACGCGAAGCCGGACGTAGACCCGGCGACACGGCCGGGGGTCGCCCCAGGACCGCCGTTCGACTCAAGTCATCCCCATCCTAAGCGCCGCCGACGATGTCCGAGTCAACTTCGCTCGCGTGGTTCCGCCGCGACCTCCGCCTGCACGACAACGAGGCGCTCGCGGCCGCCTGCGACGCCGGCGGCGTCCTCCCGGTCTACTGTCTCGACCCCCGCGAGTACGGCGACCGGCCCTTCGGCGGGCCCGACTCCTTCGACTTCGACAAGACGGGCGCGCACCGCGCCCGCTTCCGCCTCGAATCGCTGTCCGACCTGCGGTCGTCCCTCCGAGAGCGCGGAAGCGACCTCGTCGTCCGCGAGGGGACGCCCGAGTCCGTCCTTCCGGAGTTGGCGGCGACCGTCGACGCCGACTTCGTGACGGTCCACACGCGTCCGACCCCCGAGGAGTCGAGCGTCGAGTCGGCGGTCGAGCGAGAACTGGGAGGCGACGGCGTCGACCTCCGGCGCTTCTGGGGCCACACGCTCACCCACCTCGACGACCTCCCGATGGCGCTCTCCGAAGTTCCGGACACGTACACGACGTTCCGGAAGGCGGTCGAATCGGCCGTCGAAGGCGACGAGGGAGGCGACGCAGGGCGAAGTGGCGAGTCAGCGGGCGACGGCGACCCCGCCGGTCGTGACCCGATTTCCGAACCGGACGTCCCGCCGCTCCCGGTCGACGCACCGGTCGCGGGCGACCTCCCCTCGCTTTCGGACCTCGTCGGAATTTCGGACGCCGAGTCCGCCCGCGCCCCCGACGACCGTGGCGTTCTCCCCTTCGACGGCGGCGAGACGGCCGCGCTCGACCGCGTGGAGTCGTACATCTGGACGGGCGACCACCTCCGCGAGTACAAGGAGACGCGAAACGGACTGCTCGGGGCCGACTACTCCTCGAAGCTCTCGCCGTGGCTGAACGAGGGCTGTCTCTCGCCGCGGTACGTCAAGGCCGAGGTGGACCGCTACGAGGACCGACGGGTCGCAAACGACTCGACGTACTGGCTCGTCTTCGAACTCCGCTGGCGCGACTTCTTCCAGTTCCAGTTCGCCAAACACGGGAGCGACTTCTTCCGCCGCGGGGGCATCCGCGAGCGGACCGACGTCGACTGGCGGGCCGACGAGACGCAGTTCGAGCGCTGGACGGCGGGCGAGACGGGTATCCCCTTCGTCGACGCGAACATGCGGGAACTGAACGCGACGGGTTACATGTCGAACCGCGGGCGGCAGAACGCCGCGTCGTTCCTCGCCAACGACCTCAGACTGGACTGGCGACGTGGTGCGGCGTACTTCGAGACGCGACTCGTCGACTACGACCCCGCGTCGAACTACGGCAACTGGGCCTACATCGCGGGCGTCGGCAACGACTCGCGGGACCGCTCGTTCGACGTGCGCTGGCAGGCGAACCGCTACGACGAGAACGCCGAGTACGTGAAGACGTGGCTCCCCGAACTCGACGCGTTACCCGCCGAGTACGCCCACGAACCGTGGAAACTAAGCGACGAAGAACAGGCGACCTACGGGGTCGAGTTGGGCGTGGACTACCCCGAACCGATGGTCGAACTCGACGGGAGTTAGGGCGACGACGGCGCTCGGAGTGCGGTCCCGAACCCGGTCACATCCCCCACGCGTCGTCGGCCGACCCGCCGAGGCGGGCGGCGGCGAGCGCGAGGACCGTCACGAGCGCGAACCCGATGAACGCGAGTCGCGGAATGGTCAGGAGGCCGCCGAGCACGGGATACTGGATGGACGTACACGGGCCGCCGACGGTACAGGTCGCGCCCGGTGCGACCTGCAGGTACGAGTGGTAGCCCGAGAGGGCGAGCCCTCCCAGCGAGAGGGGAAGCACCGTCTTCCAGACGCCGGGTCGGTCCTCCACCGTGGCGACGCCGAGCACCACGACGAGCGGGTACATCAGGATGCGCTGGTACCAACAGAGGTCGCAGGGCGTGAGCCCGAGACCGAGGCTGAAATAGAGACTCCCGCTCGTCGCGGCGAGGGCGACGAGCGTTCCGGCGGCGAGCGCGGCGCGCGTCGTGTCCGACACGGTCAGGCGCTCCCGAGGCCGTTTCTCGCCCGGTTCGGCTTCGGGGCCGACTGCTGTCGCTTCGCGTGCGGTTCACCACGGTCTCGTCGGGTCGGGTCGCGTATCATCGCTCGGTGGACGTAGAGCCACGATAGACGCCGGCGAACCTCAAGCCATCGGCTTCGCAGTCGAGCTGTCGGCGCGAACGGGGGCGGTCGGACGAATCGGGCCACTCAGACGAGCGCAGTCGCTCGGGAGGGTGGATACGCGGAGTGACCCTCGCCCGTCGGGGGACGACCGACGGGCGAATCTTCGTGGGCCGCTCGGTCACGGGATACGCGCCGAACCAGTGCGATTTGATTGCCGCAGCACGGTGTTATCAATGTTGTGTCGCTGACTGTTGTGTCGGCCAAGTTGATTCCGCGTGCGCGGACCTCCGTGCCGCTCGCCTTACGGACGAAAGACGACGATGGCGACGCCGGCGACGCCCGCCGCCACGAGGAGCGCGCTCCGCCGGGCGACCGGCCCGAGGAGTTCGCGGTCGACGCTCGCCGCGAGAGCCACCTTGACTCCGATGCTCGCGGCGGTTCCGGCGAGGACGCCGACGACGGCGGTCGTCTCGCTGATGGTGCCGCCGCCGTAGAGCGTGACGGTGGTCGTGACGACCGACCCGCTCGACACCAGTCCGCCGAGGAAGCTCGTCACGACGAACCCGGCCGCGCCGAAGTACTCCTGCGCCGCCGCGGACGCGAGCAACACGAGGAGGAAGAACACGCCGAACCGGAGGGCGCTTTCGAGGCTGAACGGCGACTCGAACGCCACGTCGAGGTCGACGCCCCACTCGCGGGAGTGCAGCGCGTAGCTCACACCCACGAGCGCGACGAGTCCAAGGGGAATCCCCACCTCGACCGCGAGCTCCGGGATGAACACGACGACGAGCGAGAGGTTTCGGAGCGCCATCGCCGCGTCGGCCATCAGAATCGCGCCGGCCGCGAGCGGTCGAATCGACGGGTTCCGGCTGGTCCGACCGGCTATCTCGCCGATGACGGCCGTCGAGTTCACCAGCCCGCCGAAAAAGCCCGTGATGGCGATGCCGCGTTCGCCGTACCGTCGGATGATGACGTAGTTGACGAAGCCGATTGCGCTCACCGCGACGACGAGCAACCAGACCGTCCGGGGATTGACGGCATCCCACGGACCGATTCGCCCCTCGGGGAGCAACGGGTAGACGACGAACGCGATGATGGCGAACTCGACGGCGCTCCGAACCTCGTCGGTCGTGAGCCGCCGGGCGAACCCGTGGAGTTCGCGCCGCAGGACCAACAGGAGCGACGACGTGAGCGCGACGACGACGCCCTCGATGACGAAGCCGCTCACCACCGCCGCGCCGACCGCGTAGGCGACTAACAACGACGTCGACGTAGTGAGTGAGAGGTTCACGCCGAGGTCGTCCAGGCGAACGACCTCGGCGTCACCGCGGCGGCCGTCGTCGGCTTCGGCGTCAGCGTCCGCGTCGAAGTCGAGTTGAGAGTCGGCTCGGTCGTCCTCGCTTTCGTGCGACCCGCGTTCGACGAGTCCGCGACTCCCGAGCAACACCGCCTGTGCGACCACCAACAACCCGCCGACCGCGAGGAGGATGTCGCTTCCGACCACGACGGCGACGCCACCGAGGAGGCTCGTCAGCGTGAACGTCCGCACGCCGGCGCTCTTCTTCGACCGCTCGCGCTCCAACCCGAGGAACATCCCCAACGCCGCCGCGACGAACAGGCGGACGACGACGGGGTCGATTTGGGAGACGAACTCTTCGAGCATCATCGAACTCCCGTCCCGGGACGCTCGTGTTCCATGCTATCGTGTATATTTTAATTGCTATCGTTAAAAACGTGTAAGCTAACTACCGCGGGCGGGAGTCGAGTCGTCCGGGGTGAGAGAACTGCTCGGGAGAGGAGTTGAATTCCACTCGCAACAAGTTGCTCGCTAGTTCGAATATCCCGCTCATATCCGCACCTTCGCGGTCTAGGCGACATGTACAGCGGTCGCTTGGAAGGTAGTTCAGCAGAGAAGTGCTCGGTCAGGGATTTGAACCTCAGTCGCAGCAAGCTACTCCCTGATTCAAATCCCTACACTGCGCGCTCTTCTTCGTCACGTTGTTCCTTAGAGAAGTGCTCGGTCAGGGATTTGAACCCTGGTCCTCGGCTCGAAAGGCCAAGATGATTGGCCGGACTACACCAACCGAGCGTCTGCATTCACGAGTGGTCGTTGGACTATTTTAAGCGTTGCGTTCCATCGTGGGTGAGTGAGAGGAACCCACCCACGGCGGCGGCTTACTCGCCCGTGAACTCGGGGTCGCGGTCGCTCGTGAAGGCGGCGATGCCCTCCATCAGGTCCGAGGTGGTAAACAGTAGGCCGAACGCCTGCGCTTCGACCTCCAGTCCGGAGTCGGTGTCTTCCCAGCCGTTGTGCATGGCGCGCTTGGTGTAGCGCTGGGCGACCGGCGGGCCCTGTGCGAACCGCTTCGCGTACTCGAAGGCCCGTTCTTCGAAGCCGTCGTTCTCGACGACCTCGTTGATGAAGCCGTAGTCAGCCATCGTCTCGGCGTCGTAGCGGTCGGCGCTGAAGATAATCTCCTTCGCGCGGCCGGTGCCGACGATGCGCTGGAGGCGGACCGTGCCGCCCCAGCCGGGGAGGAGCCCGAGGTCGTGCTCCGGCTGGCCGAGTTCGGAGCGCTCCGTGGCGATGCGGAGGTCGGCGCACATGGCGAGTTCCATCCCGCCGCCGAGACAGAAGCCGTCGATGCCGGCGATGACCGGCTTGTCGAGTTCCTCGAGCTTTCCGAACGTCTGTTGGCCCTTCCGAGAGATTTCGACGCCCGAGACGGCGTCGCCGCCGCCCGCGGCGATACTCGTCACGTCGGCTCCGGCGGAGAACGCGCGGTCGCCGGCCCCCGTGAGGAGCACGGCGCGGACCTCGTCGTCCTCGGCGAGGGTGTCGAGCGCTTCGGAGAGTTCGTCCATCAGTTCGATGCTGATGGTGTTGAGGCGGTGCGGGCGGTCGAGGGTGATGTGACCGATGCCGTCGCGCACCTCGACGGAGATGTCGTCGAACGCGGGTGCCTCGTCGGATTCCTCCGCGCCGCCGTAGAAGCCCTCGCCGGACTGGGCGAGGTCGCGGAGGTACTGGACGGCCTCGTAGCGCTCCTCACCGGTCTCGTCGTGGTGCTTGTCGAGCGCGCCGACGAGGGTGGCGATGCCCGCGTTGTCGGCCATCTTCGCCGGGCCGTCGGGGAAGCGCCCGCCGAGTTTGACCGCGCGGTCGATGGCCGCCGGGTCGGCCACGTCGTTTCCGACGAGACCTGCGACTTCGTTCGCCATGACGCCGAGGAGGCGGTTCTTGACCGCTTCGCTCCCCTCGTCGTGGGGGACTTCCGCGCCCTCGCCGTCCTCGTAGTCGTAGAAGCCCGTGCCGGTCTTCTGACCGAGGTCGCCTTCCTCGACCTTCTCGGAGAGGAGCGGACACGGCTCGTAGGCGTCACCGAGCACCTCGTGCATGTATTCGAGGACGTGATAGCCCACGTCGATGCCGACGTAGTCGGCGAGTTCGAAGCTCCCCATCGGGAGGCCCATGTCGTACTTCGTCGTGGAGTCGACCTCGGCCATCGTCGCGTCGCCCGAGTGGACAATCCACGCGGCCTCGTTCATCAGCGGGACGAGGATGCGGTTCACGATGAAGCCGGGGCTGTCCTTGCGGACGCGGACGGGCGTCTTGCCCATCGCCTCGGCGAGGTCCTCGACGAGTTCGAGCGTCTCGTCGGCGGTGTGCGCGCCGGAGATGACCTCGACGAGGTCCATGCGGACCGGCGGGTTGAAAAAGTGCATTCCGCAGAAGCGCTCGGGTCGCTCCGTCACTTCGGAGAGTTCGGTGATGGAGAGACTGGAGGTGTTGGTGGCGAACACCGTGTGGTCGGGGGCGTGTTCCTCCAACTCGGTGTACACCTCCTTTTTGATGGACATCTTCTCGGGGACGGCCTCGATGACCACGTCGGCGTCGACGACGGCCTCGCCGAGGTCCACCGCCGTCGAGACGCGGGCGAGCGCGGCGTCGGCGTCGTCCTGCGACAGCCGGTCCTTCTCGGCGAGTTTGTTCAGCGACCACTCGATTTGGTCGTAGCCCTTCTGAACGAACTCGTCTTTGATGTCGCGCAGCACGACGTCGTAGCCGGCGAGGGCCGCGACCTCCGCGATGCCGTGGCCCATGTTGCCCGCTCCGAGAACGGTGATACTGTTGACGTCATCTACGTTCATGGACGAACGTTATAGTGCGCGGCGGTTTCAACGTTTCCCTCGCGCAGAATATAAACGTAACAGATGTTTATTTTCTCGGTTAGAAATACCGGCGCAGTCTGTCGATTATTCGTCTCGGCTTTGCTTTCCACCCGTTCGAAGTTAGTCCACGCACCGCCAGAGATACCGGCTGGCGTAGCTCCGATAGGGGGCCCAGCGCTCGGCGCGTTCGCGCATCTCGCCGCGGGAGACGGCGTCGGGTTCGAACCCGAAGACGTGTTCCATGCCGCGTCGAATCCCGAGGTCCTCGACCGGGAACACGTCCTCGCGGGCGAGCGCGAAGATGAGGAACATCTTCGCGGTCCAGTCGCCGACGCCGCGAATCTCGGTGAGCGCCGCGACGACCTCGTCGTCGTCCATCTCCCGGAGAGATTCGGCCGAGAGGCCGTCTCGGAACGCGTCGGCGACGTTGCGGACGTAGCCGACCTTCTGATTCGAGAGGCCGCAGTCGCGCAGGACGGCCTCGTCGGCGGCCAGTATCCCCTCGGGCGTGACCTCGACGCGGTCGAACAGGCGGTCCCGAATCGTCGCCGCCGCGGTCGTCGAGAGCTGTTGGTTGACAATCGAGACGACCAGTCGCTCGAAGGGGTCGTCGGCGGGGTCGAGCGAGAGCGGGCCGTGTTCCTCGACCACGTCGCCGAGGTGCGGGTCCGCCCGGAGTTCGCGGTATGCGTCGTCGCTCATCGACCCGTGGTTGGGTCGTCGGAGAGAAAAGTGCGCGTGTCTCGGGTGCTCGGATGCGGTCACCGGTCGGAGCGACGGCGGTCGTCGCGCCGATGGCGAGCGCGCCGGTGGCCGTGGCGTGGCGCGGGCCGACTTACTCTTCGAGGAGTTCCTCTTCCTCGTCGTCGCTGTCGTTGCGGTCGGCGTTGGCGCGGCGGCGCACGTCCACGCGGTAGTGTTCGAGGATGTCGCGCCCGAGCAGCAGCGGGTAGTCCATGTGCGAGCGGTCCTCGACGCTGGCGGTCACGGTGTGCTGGGTGCCGCCGATACCGATGACGAGGTCGACCACGGGGCGGGCCTTCCCGCCCTTGAGGCTCCCGGACTTCACGCGCGTCATGCTCTTGATGGGCCCCGCGCCGATTTCGGCGGCGAGGCTCGTGTCGATGCTCGTCCGGGTCGCGCCGGTGTCGGACTTCGCGAGGGTCTGCTGGGAGCCGCTGGTCCCGTTGACGACGACCTCCTCGATGTAGCCGATGATGGGCGCTTCGCCGTCGATGATGGGCGACTCGTTGGGGGCACACGAGGGGACGGAGTCGTCGAGCGTCGCGGACAGTTCCTCGACGCGTGCCTCGTCGACCTCGCCGCCCGCGCGCTCGATTGCGAGCTTCGCGATGTGCGGTGCGGGGCTCTTGCCCGTCGCCTGATAGAGGCCCTTGAAGCCGGCGGTCGGGTTGGCTTCGAGGACGAACCAGCCGTCTTCGCCCTCGACGAGGTCGACGCCGACGTAGTCCATCTCCATCACTTCGGCCGTGTAGAGCGCCGTCTCCCGCGCTTCCTCGGGCATCTCGTCGGTCGCGTTGAGCACGTCGCCGCCGAGGGCGACGTTGGTCCGCCAGTCGCCGTCCGGGGCGTAGCGGTACATCGCGCCGATGATTTCGCCGTCGACGATGTAGACGCGCAGGTCGCGGTGGCGGTCGCCGTCGCGGTCGATGAGCTTCTGCAGGAACGCCTGTCGGTTGCCGACCTTCGGGTTCACGGGCTCGGTCAGGTCGACCTTCCACGTCCCGCCGCCGTGGGTGCCGATGGCGGACTTGTAGACGCCGACGTCGCCGAAGCGCTCGCGGCCCTTGTTCAGCCGGTCGTTCGAGAGCGCGAGGAGCGCGTCGGGCACCTGGATGTTCCAGTTGGCGAGCGTCGCGGCCGTGGCGAACTTGTGGATGGCCGCGAGAACCGCGTCGGGCTCGTTGAGCATCGGTCGGATGCGGTTGAACGTCGTCGCCAGCCCGAGCAGTTCCGCGGGTTCCTCGGTGTTCGACAGGAGCAGTCGATTCGCGATGATGTCCACCTCTGGCTCGACCGTCACCTCTCCGTCTTCGATGCTGACCGCCGCGTTCTCCCGGCGGAGCCACACCGGCTCGTGACCGAGGTCTTCGACCGCGTTGAGGATTGCCTTCGTCTCCTTGCTGTTGTGCAGAGAAAGCACGCCGACACGCACGGCGTCGTCTGTGGTGGACATACTCAGTTGATATCCTCCCGGTTTCAAAGACATGACGGTCGAGAGCCGGCCGCCCGCGGTTCGCGGCCGCGAGGACGGCGTCGGGCGGTCCGTCGCGACCGTTTATAACCCCGGCCCTCCCATCGCATCACATGGCCGACAACGAGGCCTTCACCTACAACGGCGGGAAGGTCGAGCCGGGCGAGACACAGGACATCCGGTACGGCATCTCCGAGACGTATCTCGGCGACCCGGTTCGCATCCCCGTCACCATCATCAACGGGGAGCGGCCGGGGCCGACCGTGTTCCTCTCCGCCGCCGCCCACGGCGACGAACTGAACGGTATCGAGGTCGTCCGCGAGGTGGCCTACGAGTGGGACCTCGCGGACCTCGCGGGCACGCTCGTCTGCATGCCGGTGATGAACGTCCCCGCGTTCCTCGCCCAACAGCGGTACCTCCCCATCTACGACCGTGACCTGAACCGGTCGTTCCCGGGCTCCGAGACCTCGACGGGAGCAAAGCGGATGGCACACCGCATCTACCAGAACTTCATCGCGCCCTGCGACCTCGGCATCGACTTCCACACCTCCACGCGGGGGCGAACTAACATGCTCCACGTCCGCGCGGACATGTCCGACCCCGCCGTCGCGCGACTCGCCAACGCCTTCGGCTCGCACGTCATCATCGACAGTTCGGGGTCCAGCGGGATGCTCCGAACCGAGTCGTCGGCGAGCGGGACGCCGGCCATCACCGTCGAGATGGGCGAGGCCCACCGCTTCCAGCGCGAACTCATCGACGAGGCGCTCGCGGGCGTCGAGAGCGTCTTCGCCGAGTTCGGCCTCCGGGGGACCTCGACGGTCAACTGGCCGGGCTGGCGGACCGTCATCTCGGACGAAAACGAGAAGACGTGGCTCCGCGCCGACGCTGGCGGCATCGTCGACATGCACCACGACCGCGGCGCGCTCGTCCACGAGGGCGACCGCATCTGCACGATTACGAACCCGTTCAAGGACGACAACGTCACCGTCGTCGCCCCCTTCACGGGCCTGCTCGTCGGCGTCCTCGAGAACCCGGTCGTCTACCCCGGGAACCCGCTTTGCCACCTCGTCGAACTGAAGGACAAGGTGCGGCGCGTCGTCGAGCGCGAGCAGTCCGGCACCCCCGAGCCGACGCTCTGAGACCGGCCGCCCCGCCCCGAGATATTCGGGGTCCGGCGACTTTTGCCAACCCTCACGAAACTCCATACACGTAAGTTCTATACCCTCCCCTTCCCGACACTCACAAGAGCATGAGTCAGTCTTACAATCGGGGCCTCATCGAGGACTTCAGCAGATGGCGGGAGTTCTCGGCCGGCATGTGGGCCTGGATATTCCACAAGTTCACCGGCTGGGTGCTTGTGGGTTATCTCTTTACCCACATCGCCGTGTTGTCGACGGCCCTCTCGGGCGCGGCGGCGTACACGAACACGATTCAGGCGCTGGAGAGTCTCTTGGTCGTGCGTATTCTGGAAGTCGGGCTGCTCGCGGTGGCGGTGTTTCACATCCTCAACGGACTGCGGCTGCTGTTCGTCGACCTGGGCGTCGGGCTGGAAGCACAGGACAAGAGCTTCTACGCGTCGCTCATCCTGACGGGTGTCATCGTCGTCGCGAGCGTTCCCACGTTCCTCTCGGGGGTGAGCATCTAATGGCAGAGCGATACACGTCCTTCGAGCCGGGCGGCCGGCGGTGGCTCTGGCAGCGGCTGACAGCCGCCTTCCTCGTCGTGGTGCTGGCGTTCCACTTCTTCCTGCTCCACTTCGTCAACCACGCCGACGAAGTGACGTTCGCCCTCTCGCAGGCGCGCATGGAGCAGCTGACGTACTTCTCGCTGATGATCCTGTTCCTCGTCACCGCGACGTTCCACGGGGTCAACGGCGTCTACAACGCCCTCGTCAACCAGGGCCTCACGGGCACCCGGAAGACGGCGGTCAAGGCGATTCTCGGTCTCGCGAGCGTCCTCCTCATCGTGCAGGGCGTCCGCACGGCCCTCGCGTGGGCCGGAGGTGTTCCCATCTAATGAGCACGCAAGTTCCCGAAGCAGTCGAAGAGGAATCGGCCACGGAGACGGCGTCCGCCGGCAAGCAGAAGCGCGACGCGAAAAAGCGCGAGCGGGCCGAGCGAGTCCAAGAGCAGCGCGAGGCCGAGGCGGCCGAGAAGGCGCGCTCCGCGGACGACACCTTCCACCTCAAGGTCTTCCGCTACGACCCCGAGGTGCCGGAGAAGCAGGAGCCCCGCTTCGACGACTTCCACGTCCCGTACAAGCAGGGGATGACGGTCCTCGACGCGCTCATGTGGGCGCGGGACCACTACGACTCCTCGCTTACCTTCCGGCACTCCTGCCGGCAGGCCATCTGCGGGTCCGACGCGCTGTTCGTCAACGGGTCGCAGCGACTCGGCTGCAAGACCCAGCTGTCGGACCTCTCGGAGCCGATTCGGGTCGAGCCGCTCCCGCACGCCGACGTGGTCAAGGACCTCGTCGTCGACATGGAGCACTTCTACGACCAGATGGAGTCGGTCGAGCCGTACTTCCAGACGAACTCGCTTCCGGACGGCGAACTCGACGAGCAGCGCCAGACGCGCGAGAACCGCGAGAAGGTCAAGATGTCCACCCGCTGCATCTGGTGTAGCGCGTGTATGTCCTCGTGTAACATCGCCGCCGGCGACAACGAGTATCTCGGTCCCGCGGCCATCAACAAGGCCTACCGCTTCGCCATGGACGAACGCGAGGGCGAGGACATGAAGCAGCGCCGCCTCGAAATCCTCGAACAGGAACACGGCGTCTGGCGCTGCCAGACCCAGTTCTCCTGTACCGAGGTGTGCCCGAAGGACATCCCTCTCACGGAGCACATCCAGGAACTCAAGCGCGAGGCGATTAAGAACAACCTGAAGTTCTGGTGAACTTCCCGGTGAAACCCTGAAGTTCGACCAACCCTACGACACACCCAAACACACCATGTACGAACACGACGTTATCGTAGTCGGCGCGGGCGGGGCGGGCCTGCGCGCGGCGATTGCGGCACACGAGGAAGGGGCCGACGTGGCCATCGTGTCGAAGCTCCACCCGGTCCGAAGTCACACGGGCGCGGCGGAGGGCGGCATCAACGCCGCGCTCCGCGAAGGCGACTCGTGGGAGGACCACGCCTACGACACGATGAAGGGCTCGGACTATCTGGCCGACGCGCCGGCGGCCGAGACCCTCTGTAAGGACAGCCCGAAAGAGACCATCAAGCTCGAACACTGGGGGATGGCGTTCTCCCGGGACGACGACGGCCGCGTCAGTCAGCGACCGTTCGGCGGGCTCTCGTTCCCGCGGACCACCTACGCGGGCGCGGAGACGGGCCACCAGCTGCTCCACACGATGTACGAGCAGCTCGTCAAGCGCGGCATCAAGGTCTACGACGAGTGGCACGTGACCCGACTGGCCGTCTCCGACGAGGAGAAGCCGGAGGACCGGAACTGCCACGGCATCGTCGCCTACGACGTTCAGACCGGACAGGTCGAGGGCTTCCGCGCCCGCAACGGCGTCATCCTCGCCACCGGCGGCCTCGGGCAGGTCTACGACCACACGACCAACGCGGTCGCCAACACCGGCGACGGCGTCGCGATGGCCTACCGCGCCGGCGCGCCGATGGAGGACATGGAGTTCATCCAGTTCCACCCGACGACGCTCCCCTCGACGGGCGTTCTCATCACCGAGGGCGTCCGCGGCGAGGGCGGCATCCTCTACAACGAAAACGGCGAGCGCTTCATGTTCGAGTACGGCTACGCGAACAACCTCGGCGAACTCGCCTCGCGCGACGTGGTCTCCCGGGCCGAACTCACGGAGGTCAACGAGGGCCGCGGCATCGAAGACGAGTACGTCCACCTCGACATGCGCCACCTCGGCGAGGAGCGCATCATCGACCGCCTCGAGAACATCATCCACCTCTCGGAGGACTTCGAGGGCGTCAACCCCCTCGACGCGCCGATGCCGGTCAAGCCCGGCCAGCACTACGCGATGGGCGGCATCGAGACCGACGAGAACGGCGAAACCTGTATCTCCGGTCTCTACGCGGCCGGCGAGTGCGCCTGTGCCTCCGTCCACGGCGGCAACCGCCTCGGCGGCAACGCGCTCCCCGAACTCATCGTCTTCGGCAAGCGCGCCGGCCACCACGCCGCGGGCAAGGACATGGAGGCGGCCAAAATCACGACCGGCAAAGAAGGCGAGTACGAACTCGGCGAGGTCGACTCGCCGGTCGAACTCGGCGAAGCGGGTATCGGTGAGGACGCCGTCGCCGACGGCGGGACGGCGGCGGACGCGGGCGCGTCCGTCTCCGGAGCGGACCTCGTCCAGCGCGCCGTCGAAGACGAGCGCGAGACCATCGACACCCTCCTGGAGCGAGAAGACGGCATCCAGCAGGCCGAGATTCGCGAACGCGTCCAGAAGTCGATGACGCGCAACGTGAACGTCTTCCGCGAGGAGTCGGCCCTCAAGGACGCGCTCCGCGACATCCGCGAGGCGCGCGAACTCTACCAGGACGTGTTCGTGGCCGACAAGTCGCGGACGTTCAACACGGACCTGCTCCAGACGCTGGAGACGCGCAACATCCTTGACATCGCCGAGGCCATCACGCTCGGCGCGCTCGCGCGCAACGAGTTCCGCGGAGCCCACTGGCGCAAGGAGTACCAGGAGCGCCGCGACGAGGAGTGGCTCAAGCACACGATGCTCTCGTGGAACGACGGCCGCCCGGAACTCTGGTACAAGCCGGTCATCCTCGAAGGCGAGGACAAGACGTACGAGCCGAAGGTCCGGAGCTACTGAGTCGACCGCGACTCGTCCGAGTCGCAGACGCCCTTTCTTTCGACGTCGACTCCCGAGCGGTGCACCGACGCGCACAGCGCGCCGAATCGCGCGACCGCGGCCGGAGCCCACCAACGGCTATTTGCCCGCTCGACCCCTACAGCCGCCCGGAAGGGTGGCTCAGTGGTAGAGCACACCGGCGCAGGCCCTCGCGGTCGGTCCGGTGGTTTTCAATGGCTTCGCGTGGTTCGACTCCCGCCCCTTCCGTCTCGGAACCGCGCGCCGCCGGGCCTCGCCGCCCGCCGGCCCGCGACCCGCTCCCTTCGACGACAGTCGAAGTCGGCGGCGTCGAACACCGACAATTATCCGATGTACGTTCGTGACGAATACAACGATTCTCTCGAATTCGGGACGTTCGCGGCCTCACCCCCGACCTCGGTTCTTCGACGATTGTTGTAAGAGAGTTTTATTATCGTCGAAGCAAAGGGGATGACAACGACCATGCAACAGACGGTTCCGACCATCGAAGTCCCTGGCGAACTCGAATCGCCCTCGGCCAAGCTCGTGTACCTCTATCTCACCACGCACGACGGCGCGTCCATCACCGACCTGCAAAACGGGCTGGAGATGAAGAAAATCGCCCTCTACAGCATCCTCAGTACGCTGTCGAAGCGCGGCTTCGTCCGACAGGACGCCGAACGCTACCACGTCGCTCAGTGACGGCTCGGCGAGTCAGTGATTCCTCGGCGACCGCGCCGCCCGGACCTGTGCGCCGTCGCGGACCATATCCTCGCAGTTCGGGCAGACACGCGGATTCTCCATGCCATCGGGAGTGAAGACTCGGGCGTATGCGGGCGTCACGAACGAACCACAGTTCTGACATTCCGGCATGGTATCTAGTATCCTCCATGAATATCACATAAGTTTTCTCCCTAGACGAGTGCGAGAAGGAGGCCGACGAGGAGGAGCGCGAAGATGAGAAGCGTCACGGCGAACATGAATTGATCGGTCCCGTTCATACCGAACACGACGTTCCGGATAAAGATAAAATTCCGTCTCGACGCCGCGTCCCGCCGCGCTCGGCGGGATTCTCTGATTTTCGACCGCGATAACGAGGGGGGTAGAACTAAATTCATCGCCCCCGTCGGTCCCGTAACGGTCCTCCAATGGAGTTCGTGTACGCGTTATCTGGGTTGTTCGCCGGGCTCTTTCTCGGAGCGGTGGCAGTCGTCACTGCGCTCACGTACACCCCCTACGGCGCGTCGCTGTTCGACACCGCGATAACGGCGCTGACCGGTGTCACGCTCCAACTGGGAAACCTCCTGTTCATCTCGGCGCTCACCGCCCTCGCGTTCGAGGGGCTCGCGATGAGCGGCATCCGGTATCCGGTCGTCGTCCCCGCGGCGTTCGCGTACGTGCTCACTCACGTCACAGTCTACTACTCGTGCATCCGCATCACCGACCTCCAGTCGGAGCCGCTCGACCCCGACGTTATCATCAAGCATAATCCGTTTCGGGCGCTCGTCCTCGGCGTGCCGGGGTCGCTTCTCCTCATTCGGGTCCGGCCGCCCGCGAGGCGGAACTGAACCCGTCTCGACGAACCGCGGGCGTGGCTCCGGCTCGCGACGACTGAACGCGGGGCCCGCGTGGGCGCAGAAAACGGTCGAACCGGCGACAGAAGCCAGGAGTGGGATTTGAACCCACGAAGTCTCGATTACAAGTCGAGTGCATGAACCGCCCATGCTCTCCTGGCGCGTCCGTCGATTACCGGTCCTCCTTTGAGTGTGTATCGTTTCGCATCGATTTCTCCAGTTCGACGCGGTGCGGTCGGTAGCCGTGCCGCCGGTAAAACCGACGGGCGGCGTCGTTGTCCGCCAGCACGTCCAACGCGACGGTATCCGCGCCGGCGTCTCCGAGCGCGGTCTCCGCCGCCGCCAGCAGTCGCGCGCCGACCCCGGCGTCTCGGTACGCCGGGCGGACGAACAGGTTCCGAATCATCCCGCGGGTCGCGTCCTGCTCGTACGCCCCCGCCTCGATGTCGAACATGACGAAACCGACGATGTCGCCCGTCTCCGGTCCCTCCGCGTCGTTCCCGTCGTTCCCGTCGTTCTTCTCGGCCCCATCGGTCCCCTCCTCACGGGCGACGAGCACGCCGTCGGCGGCGACGTGTCGCGCCAGCGCCTCCCGTATCGGCGCCCGATTGGCGTCGGCGCGGAGGTGCGACCCGAACGACCGCTGGTCCGCGGCGAGTTCGACCCACAGGTCGGCGAGGTCGTCGAGGTCGGAAAACGCCGCCGAACTGACGCGCATGGGCCCTGTCGGGGCTCTATCCGCTTTTAAGTGTCGGCGATTCGGACCGAAATCGAGGAATCGCGGCCCTGCGGGGTGCCGAGCGGGGTCAGTAAAGACGACCGATGAAGAAAGATTTATCTATGTTTATCGTCCGCACATATCATGAGGATAGTTATCAATGGGTATTGCCGAAACCTACTCCCGTGGCAGGCAGTTCGCCATCGAGCGTCCGTTCGCGCTCGTCTTGGCGGTCATCGTAGTCGTACTATTCGGTGACTTGCTTCGCGGGTTAGCAACAGGGCAGACGCAGTTTGCCGACATTGGCACGCTGGTCTGGGATGGTCTGATGCGGGGGCTCGTAATCGGCCTCGCGGGCATCGGGTTGTCGATGACGTACAGTATTCTAAACTTCGCTAATTTCTCGCACGGCGACTACATCACAGCGGGGGCCTTCTCGGGGTGGGCAACGACGTACCTCATCGCCGGACTGGGACGCGCCGACATCGGCGCGCTCCTGCTCGTCGGGGCCGGGGGGTCGGTCTACGGCGGGACGCTCGGTATCGGAATGCTCTCGACGCCGCTCGCGGTCGTCGCCGGCATCGTGGTCTCCGGCGGCTTCGCCATCGCGCTGTCGCTCGCGGTCGACCGGACCATCTTCAAACCGATTCGGAACGAGGACGGTATCACCCTCCTCATCACGAGCATCGGGGTCGCGTTCGCGCTGCGCTACCTGATGCAGTTCGTCTTCGGCTCTGACGTGCGCGGCACGACCGCGCAGCCGCCCTCGGTGTCGCTGTACTTCATCGACGGCACGGTCTTCATCAACGCCCACGACATCACGCTTCTCGTGGTCGCCTCGGCCCTGATGCTCGGCGTCCACGTCCTCTTACAGCGGACGAAACTCGGGAAGGCGATGCGCGCGATGGCCGACAACAAGGACCTCGCGCTCATCACCGGTATCTCGACCGAGCGCGTCGTCCGCGCGACGTGGATTATCGGCGGCGGGCTGACCGGCGTCGCGGGGTACATGTTCATCCTCTGGAAAGGGACGCTCGGGTTCAACGACGGGTGGCTCCTCTTGCTTCTCATCTTCGCCGCGGTCATCCTCGGCGGCATCGGCTCCATCTACGGGGCCATCGCCGGCGGCCTCGTCATCGGACTGACGGCGTCGATGTCGGTCCTGTGGATTCCCTCGGCGTTCTCGCGGGCCGCGGCCTTCGTCGTCATGATCGTCATCCTCCTCGTGAAACCGTCCGGGCTGTTCAGCGGGAGGGCGACCGCATGAGCGTCCGCGACGACTTCACCGCCCGCATCCCGGGCGGCGACGCGGGCCTCATCGTACTGGTCCTCCTCGGGACGTACCTCGCGTACGTCCTCGCGGGGTTCGTCCTCGGATACACGCTCCGCGGTCAGCTCAACTCCATCGCGACGCTGACGTTCTACATCGGCGTCTTCGCCATGCTGTCGCTCGCGCTCAACCTCCATTGGGGGTACACCGGGCTGTTCAACATCGGCATCGTCGGCTTCATGGCCGTCGGCGTCTACGTCACGGCAATCGTGACGAAGCCGACGTACGTCGCCGGCGGCGCGGCGCAGGTCGGCGGACTCGGCCTGCCGCTTTGGGTGGGCATCCTCGCCGGCATGACCGCGGCCGCGCTGTTGGGACTCGTGGTCGCGCTCCCGGCGCTTCGGTTGCGAGCCGACTACCTCGCAATCGTCACCATCGCGATGTCGGAAATCGTCCGGTTCAGCTTCCTCTCCGGCGAACTCCAGCAGTTCCAGCTGTTCGGTAACCGCGTCGGCTTCGGCGGTGGGTCGGGTCTCATCCTCGACTTCGCCCCGCCGCTGGAGGCGCTGCTTCGCGGCGTCGGCCTCTGGAACGGATACCTCGGCTTCGTCGACGCCTTCCAGGTCCTCGTGCCGAGGAACCCCAAGCCGGTCGTCGACGGCCTCGTCTACGGGCTGTTGCTCCTCGGGTTCGTCGCGGGTTTCTACTGGCTGCTCAAGCGCACCGGCGAATCGCCGTTCGGTCGCGTGCTGAAGGCCATCCGCGAGGACGAGGACGTCGCGAACGCCCTCGGCAAGAACACCGACCGGTTCAAAATCAAGTCGTTCATGCTCGGCTGTGCGCTCATGGGGCTCGCCGGCATCCTCTGGCTCGTTCCGCAGGGCGCGGTGACGCCGAACTTCTTCCGGCCGCGCGTGACGTTCTTCATCTGGATCGCGCTCATCATCGGCGGGGCCGGTTCGAACACGGGCAGCGTCCTCGGTGGGGCCGTCTTCGCGGCGGTGCTCTACCAGGGGCCGAGGTACTTCCAGAACCTCGTGTCGGCGGTGTTCCCCAACCTCGACTCGCCGTCCGGCTTCGGGCAGGCAATCTCGCCGCTCATCTCGCAGTTCGACCCCGTGCCGTTCCTCCTGTACACGGTCGACAGCATCCGGCAGCTCCAACTGGTCGTGATGGGGCTCGTGCTCATCTGGCTGATGCACAACCGGCCGGAGGGGATGCTCGGCTACCGCAAGGAGACCGCGTCAGTCATCCCGCTGTCGCGGCCGAAGTCGATGGCCGTCGACGGCGGCGACGACGACTCGGTCCGCACCGACGGCGGCGTCGACGCCGCGGCCCAGGGAGGTGAGACCGATGAGTGACGCCGCGGACCAGCCGGTCGAAGACGTGGCGAACAAGGTCGACGAAGACGCGCTCGGCGCGTTCGCCTCCGGCGTCGACACGTCGGTCGACTACCCGCTCCGAGTCGAGGGACTGGAGAAGTCCTTCGGCGGCATCACCGCCGTCGACGGTGCGACCTTCGAGGTCGAAGCCGGGTCGCTCACGGGTCTCATCGGTCCGAACGGGGCCGGCAAGTCGACGACGTTCAACCTCATCACGGGCATGCTCAAGCCCGACGCCGGCACGGTCACGTTCAACGGCGAGGACATCACCGGCGAGGAGCCGCACGAAATCGCCAACCGCGGGATGGTTCGGACGTTCCAAATCGCCCGCGAACTGAGCGAGATGACCGTCCTCGAAAACATGATGCTCGCGCCGAAACACCAGCGCGGCGAGACGCTGTGGCGCTCCGTCATGCCGGGCGTCCGCGACGACGTCCGCGAACAGGAAGAGGAACTCCTCGAACGCGTCTGGGAGGTGCTCGACTTCTTCGACATCGCCCACATCGCAGAGGAGTACGCGGGCAACCTCTCCGGCGGGCAGCGCAAGCTCCTCGAGATGGCGCGGGCGCTCCTGACCGACCCCGACATGCTGCTCTTGGACGAGCCGTTCGCCGGGGTCAACCCCACGCTCGAGAAGAAACTGCTCGAACACGTACACGAACTCCGCGAGCAGGGCTACACGTTCCTGCTCGTCGAACACGACATGGACCTCATCATGAACAACTGTGAACACGTCATCGTCCTCCACCAGGGCTCGGTGCTCACGGAGGGGACGCCGGACGAGATTCGGAGCAACGAAGAGGTCATCGAGGCCTACCTCGGTGGTAACGTATGAGCGTCGACGCCAACACCGACGCGACGAGCGGCGCGGGCGTCGAAGGACGCGACGACGTGCTCCTTCGCGTCCGCAACCTCGACGCCGGCTACGGCGACCTCCAGATTCTCACCGACGTCGACATGGACGTGTTCGACGGCGAGTACGTCACCATCGTCGGCCCGAACGGGGCCGGCAAGTCCACGACGATGAAGTCCGTCTTCGGCCTGACCGCCCACATGGGCGGGACCGTCCGGTTCAAAGACGAGGACATCACCGGGCGTCGACCCGAGGACATCATCCACGTCGGCATCGGTTACGTCCCGCAGAACGACAACATCTTCCCGACGCTGACGGTCGAAGAGAACCTCGAAATGGGCGCGTACATCCTCGACGAGGTGCCGCAGGACGCCATGGAGGCGGTCTACGAGCGGTTCCCCATCCTCAGAGAGCGGAAAGACCAGAAGGCGGGCACGATGTCCGGCGGGCAACAGCAGATGCTCGCGATGGGTCGCGCGCTCATGCTCGACCCCGACCTGCTGCTCCTCGACGAACCGTCGGCGGGGCTCGCGCCCGACCTCGTCGAGGAGATGTTCGACAAAATCGACGAGATTAACGAGGCCGGCACGGCCGTCCTGATGGTCGAACAGAACGCGAAGGAGGCGCTCCGGCGCTGCGACCGCGGTTACGTCCTCGCCAACGGGCAGAACCGCTACATGGACACCGGCACGGCGCTCCTCGAAGACGAACAGGTCCGGCAGGACTTCCTCGGCGGATAGCCCGTCTCGGCGGTCCACGCTATTTTTCCGCCGTCAATCGCAGACGTACTGGAACGACTCGACCGAGAGGCCGCCGTCTCTGTCGTCCGAACCACCCGATGAGCCACCGTCGAGGGTCACTACCGTGTTCGTGTCGTGTGAGTGTCTTGTGTCGGTCGCGGGGGTGCGGTGGGAGACGGATGGTAGAAGATGAGCGCAACCGCTCGCGTCGGTGGCGACGAAAGAAAAGTCGGGTCTGCCGAGTCGGTCTTAGTTGTCCGGGCCGGAGAGCGCCGTCTCGATGACGGAGGAGTACGACGACTCGCCGATGTTGAACGCGACCTGGTTGTACACTTCGCCGTCGAACGAGTCGCTGAACACGTTCGAGAAGCGCTCCGAGAGCTGCTGGCCGTAGTCGTTGTTGACGTACAGCGTCGAGACCGAACTGACTTCGAGGCGCTCGGCCATGACCTGCGCCATGACGCGGCCCTGCAGGAAGTCGGACGGTGCAGTCCGGAAGATGAAGTCGTTGTCTTCGAGGTTCGAGACGGACAGCGCCGTCGAGGACGGCGAGCAACCGACGATTTCGTTCGGGATGAACGCCTGCTTCGAGACGGGGACGTTCACGCCGGAGGACGCGGACCCACAGACGGACGGAACGCCCGCGGAGACGAGCGACTGCGCGGCGGAGACACCGGCGTCCGGGGACGTCTGGGTGTCTTCGATTTGCGCGTTGACGGAGAGCCCGGCCGGGTTGGCGTCGTTGACCTGCATGACCGGAATCTGCGCGGCCTGAATCATCGGCGCACCGACGGCCGCGAGGTCGCCGGTCTCGGGCAGGAGGATGCCGACCGACATCTCGCGGTCGGAACCGCCCGGACCGCTGTCCGCGGACGGGCCGTTCCCGTCGGGGTTCTCGCCGGCGAACGACTGCGTCTCGACGCTCGACGTGGCGTTGTTCTCGGCGTCGAACTCCCAGATGGCGTACGCGGCTTCCGCCGGGTCGCCGTTCTCGTCGAAGTTGACGGACGAGGACGCGCCCTGGTAGTCGATGTCTTCGCCGTTCGCGGCCGCCTCGACGCCCTCGACGAGGTTGTCCGGTCCGACGGTCATTCCATCGGGGTTCGCCATCCGGCGCATCTGGTCTTTGATGGCCGGGCCGGAGTTCTCCCCGGCGGCGGCGTTCGCGAGCAGCTGAATCGCGACCGAGTCGTAGGTCTGCGACGTGAAGACGCCCGGAGCCGCGCCGTACTCGTCTTCGAACAGTTGATTGAACGTGTCTTGGTTCGGACCGCCAGCGGCGGGTGCCGTCCCGGTCACGTTCGCCATGTCGTTGCCGACCTGTCCGGGCATCGACCCGGAGCGCATCCCGTCGGGCACGAGTATCTCCTCGCTCCCGTCGGACGCGCTGTAGTAGTCACGGAACAGTTGAATACCGCTTTCGGGGTAGCCGATGACGACGAGTCCTTCGGGACCGCCGCCACCGCCGCCGCCACCGATGCATCCGGATAAGCCAGTCAAGCCTGCCGCGCCCGCGGCTCCCACTCCCTTGAGGAAGTCGCGGCGTACGATATCACGTACCATGTGAAAGGCAATGGCAACTCCCGCTTATAAAATTTACTCCCTGCGTTTGAAAAGCCATGATAATTGCGACCGACGGCGGTGCGAGAATCGGCTGTGTGAGAACGTCAGACATCGTGCTTTATATACCCAACGCGCCGAAGCCGGAGAACCGCTGCGTTCAAACCCGTTCGCGGGCGTCTTTGGGACAATGACTATCCCGTCGTTCGTTATCGGTATCGCGGGGGGGAGCGGTGCCGGCAAGACCACCGTGGCCCGACTCATCACGGAGAACGTCGGCGAGTCCGTGACGCGGATTCCGATTGACAACTACTACAAAGACCAGAGTCACCTCGAGATGACCGAGCGCGAGCAGGTGAACTACGACCACCCCTCGGCGTTCGAGTGGAACCTCCTGTACGAACAGCTCTCGGAACTGCTGGAGGGGAGAGCGGTCGAGATGCCGCAGTACGACTTCGAGATACACAACCGGAAGCCCGAGCGGAACACCGTCGAACCGACCGACGTCATCATCCTCGAGGGGATTCTCGCGCTCTACGACGAGGACGTAAACGAGATGCTCGACCTCCGGCTCTACGTCGAGACCGACGCCGACGTTCGCATCCTCCGGCGCATCCAGCGGGACGCAATCGACCGCGGACGCGACCTCCAGGGCGTCATCGACCAGTACCTCTCGACGGTCAAGCCGATGCACGAGCAGTTCATCGAGCCGACGAAGAAGCACGCGGACCTCATCATTCCCGAGGGGGCCAACAGCGTCGCCGTCACGCTGCTCGAAGAGAAAGTCCAAGCGGAAGTCGAAGGCGACGAGACGCGCACCTGGGAGCGCGACGCTATCGAACGGAAAGTCCAAGAGCGGACCTCGTCCCGCGGGCCCGACAACTAACGCGGCGTCGCGGGTCGAAAATCGGGGCCTCGAAGATTACGCGTTCTTGCCGGTGACGAACTGCGCTGCGCCCTCGTAGAACCAGAAGTCGTTTTCGCGCATCGCCTTGCCGACTGCCTTGTGCAGTTCGACGAAGTCGCCGAACTCCTCGCCTTCGACGTGCTCGAAGATGTCCGCGAGCGAGACGACGCGCTCGTAGTCGAGTCGGATGGGGTGGTCGCCGAACTCCTCGACGAACTCCGCTTTGTTCAGCGGGAAGTCCTCGTCTTCGTCGATCTTCTTCGCGATGACTGCCTGGCCGTACTTGCGTCCGCCTTCGCTCCCCTCTTCGCCGTCCGGGTCGTGTGGCCAATCCATACCCGAGTGTTGGCAGGCCGATTCAAAGCCGTTACGCATTTGTGGGAATTTGTCACGCGGAACGTCGCGGCCGAGTCGCCCTCGCCTCTTCGTGTCGCTTGCTACCGATGAACAAGAAATATACGCGTGGCACGCCATCGTTCTTGGAGTCATGCGAGCGACCGAGCGGCCGACGTTCGAATCCGAGGCCAGCAAGCTGATTTACGAGTACGTCGAGCGGCACGGCACCGCGAAACGGAACGTCCTCCTCGACGTCGCGCCCGTCTCGTCCGACGAGTTCAGAACCGAACTGGAGCGACTGAAATCCCGCGGTTATCTCCAAGAAGACGGCGGCACCCTCCAGTTGGCGCTCGACGTGGGCGCTATCGAGGAACACGAGACCGACGCGGGAATCGTCACCATCCGACCCGCCCGTCAGCGCGACTTCGAGGGTCTGGTCGACGCCATTCGCGACGTGACGTCCGAAGAGACGTACGTCGTCGCCGAGACAATCGCCGAACAACTCCTCTACGACGAGGCGGTCACGCGCCACAACCGGGTGGAGTCTCGGGTGTTCTTCGTCGCCACCATCGGCGAGGAGGTCGTCGGCTGGACGCACCTCGACCTCCCGCAGGTGTCGCGCATCCGCGAGACCGCCCAGCAGACCGTCGGCGTCAAGGGAGAGTACCGCGGTTCGGGCATCGGCAGCCTCCTGCTTCGCCGCGGCCTCGACTGGGCCGAAGCCAACGGCTTCCGGAAAGTGTACAACAGCGTTCCGATGACGAACGACCGCGCGCTGGAGTTCCTCGGCGACCACGACTGGGAGACCGAGGCGATTCGCAGGGACCACTACACTATCGGCGACGAGCACGTCGACGAAGTGATGATGGCGTACCGGTTCTGAGCGGGTCGGCGGCGGTGGGTCGGTTTTTGTGGGGTTGTCGGTCGATTCTCTGAGAATGCGGTGGGACTGGGATTTGAACCCCACTCGCTCCGCTCACGTCGTTCGCGTCGCTCCCTGCTTCAAATCCCAGTCTGTCTCCGCGTCACGTGTTCACCGGAGACGCGCAGCTAAACCTGCGCGTCTCGGTTCTCTGAGAATGCGGTGGGACTGGGATTTGAACCCAGGATTCCGTGAGGAAACCTGCTTTCAAGGCAGGCGCGTTAGGCCACTCCGCCATCCCACCTTCGCACGACAGTTTTGAGTCGGATACCTAAGTGTTGTCGCTTCGCTCAGTCGCGGACGAGTTCCAACACGCCGTCGGTCGGTTCGACCCGAAGCCCCCTCTCGAAGACGAACGTCGTCGTGTGCTCGGGGACGACCCGCTCCGACTCGACCCGCGAGCGGAGCATCGGCACGACCGTGGCGAGGTCCGCACCCGTTTCGAGGACGGGAAGCATCGGGACGTAGTCGAGGCCGTGGCCCGCGTCGTCGGCGCGCTCGGCGAGCGTCTCGACTTCCGGCTCCGCGTAGGCGTCGGTGAAATCGATGGGGTCGAGGAAGCCCGAGAAGTAGACGCGCCCTTCCGTCGAGGGGCCGAGGACGACGGGCGTGCTCCGGAGCTTCATCGCCGCGCTGTCGATGTGGGTGCGCCCGAGAAGCGGCGCGACCGGGCGGACGATAGCGGCCGAGTGGACCTCCTCCTCGTTGAGGAGATGCGAGACGGTGTTGCCCGCGCGGGCGGAGAACGACGAGCCGACCTGCGGTTCGAACCGCACGCCGTCGGTGCCGCCGAGGGCGTCGGCGACGACGCTCCGAATCTCGGCCTCCGAGTCGTGGTCCCCGGCGAACTCGTCCGGGAGGTCGTCCTCGGTACGGTAGTTGACGAGGAGGTCGCCGCCGGAGCGCTCGACGGCGATACAGGCGTCTTTGAGCATCGCGGCGTAGAGCTCCGCGGCTTCGGCTTCGGTGAGCGGACTCGTCTCCGCGAGTTCCGAAAGCACCAGTCCCGGCCGCGGCGGTTCGGCGAGTACGGCGATGACCGTCATACCCTCCCCTCGCGCCGGGGAACCCTTGAACCCGCCGCTTGTGACCCGTCGAATCGGGGGGCCGCGGGGACGGAACGCTCCGCGCGCCGTCCCGTTTCAGCGACTCTGCCGACCCTTCGTCTGCCGGTAGTCCCGGCCGAACACCGACTCGCGGACGTGTTCGACGAACGCCTCGGCGTCGGCGTCGGTCAATCGCTCCGGCTCCTTCATCGGGACGAGTTCGAAGCCGCGGCCGCGGATGGTCGTCGCGTGCTCCGCGTCGACGTCGAAGCTGTCGGCCGCGCGCGTGGTGTAGTCGAACGCGAGCGCCTCCAGCGCGGCCTGCCCGACGGGGACGATGATGTGCGGGTTTATCATCCGAATCTCCGCGTTCAGGTAGGGCTCGCAGGTCGCGACCTCGTCGTCGGTCGGCCCGCGCTCGGGATGGCGACAGCGCGTGAGGTACGTGAAAAAGACGTTCTGCACGTCCGGCTCGTCGGCGTCCGGTTCGGACCGGACGAACCCGAGGTCGACGAGGATGCGCTGGACGCGCTGGCCGGCCTCGTCGCCGGTGAAGGGGACGCCCGTCCGCTCCGCGGCCGCGGTCGGAGCCTCGCCGACGAACAGGAACTCCGCGCCCACGTCGCCGTAGCCGTGGACGACCTGCTCGCGCGTCTCGCAGAGCGCCGAGCAGTTCGTGCAGTCGGTGTCCATCGAGAAGGGGTTCCGGAACTGGCGTTGGTGTGCGTCCACACCCTCGAATTCGGCTCCGGAACCAAAACCCGCCCGGTCCGCGCAGATAATCGAGTCGCACCCTCGCTGGCGGGGGGCAACCGAGTCGGCGAGTGCGTGGTGAAAGTGAACACGGGGCGAATCGGAGGAGACGCGGGCAAAGAGGGCGCAGTCGCTCGAATCGCGGAGTCGACAAAAGCGGAAGTGAACCGAGCGGAGGCGAACGCGAGTCGGACGGTCAGCGGTGTTCGGCAGTCGGGGGAGTCAGTTCAGCGGTCGATGCCGCCCTGCGCCTTGATGTCCATGATGTGGCGGACGTTCAGGTAAATCTCCTCGGGCGAGGTGTCGCCGTCGGGGTCGTAGAGGTCGCTGACGCGGTAGAGGATGGCCGACACCTGCCGGCTCTCGGAGGACTCGCCGTAGATGTCGTCGGCGATGTCGCGGAGGAACGCGACGCGTTCGGGGTCCGCGGGGAAGTCGGCGTCCGAGTCCGGAGCCATCTCCCAGTCGACCTCGTCGGGGTCCGCCTCTGGGCTCGCATCCGCATCGGCGTCCCCGCCCGCGTCGGGCCGTCCGTCGTCGCTCATCGCTCGCTGACGGTCCGCCGCTGGACGACGCCGACCATGTCGGCGATGTTCTCGGTCATCACGCGGAACGCGTCGGCCGTCTCGTCGCCGTCTTCGAGGACGATGGGCTTGCCGCCGTCGCCGCCCTCGCGGACGGCCGGGTCGAGCGGGAGCGCCCCGAGGAACGGCAGGTCGTTCGACGCGGCGAACTCGCGGCCGCCGCCCGCGCCGAAGATGTCGTGGCGGTTCCCGCAGTCGGGACACCGGAACGTGCTCATGTTCTCGACGATGCCGAGGACGTTCGTGTCGTGCTTGCCGAACATCCGAAGTCCCTTGTTGGCGTCGTCGAGAGCGACGTTCTGCGGGGTCGTGACGATGACCGCGCCCGTGAGCGGGAGCGTCTGAAGGATGGACAGTTGGGTGTCGCCCGTGCCCGGCGGGAGGTCGAGGACGAGGTAGTCGAGGCTGCCCCACTCCACGTCCTCGACGAGCTGGGTGAGAAGCTGGTGGACCATCGGGCCGCGCCAGATGACCGGGTCGTCGTCGCCGACGAGGAAGGCCATCGACATGAGCTTCATGCCGTACTTCTCCGGCGGGACGATGGTCTGGTCTTGGGTCGCCTGCGGCGCTTCCTCGGCGGCGACCATCCGCGGGACGTTCGGCCCGTAGATGTCGGCATCGAACAGGCCGACGCGCGCGCCGAGCTTCGAGAGGCCGGCCGCGAGGTTCACGGCGACCGTCGACTTCCCGACGCCGCCCTTGCCGGAGGCGACGGCGATGATGTTCTTCACGCCGGGGAGGACCTCCTCGTCGGGGTCGCGGTCGCTCGGAATCTTGGCGGTGAGGTCGGCCTCCAGTCCGTCCTCGGCGAGGACCTCGCGGATTCGACGGCCGATGTCCGTCTCCGCCGGGGAGTACGGGGCACCGAGCGCGAGCGAGATGCGGGCGGTGTCGCCGTCGACCTCGACGGCGTTCACCAGTCCGAGCGAGACGATGTCGTCTCCGAGTTCGGGGTCCTCGACCGCACGCAAGCGGTCGCGTACGTCGGCTTCGTCCATGTCCGTCACTCCGGCGGTGCGGCCGATAAGAGTTTTGTAAGGGCCGGTCGGGGATGGCTACCGAGACGGCTGCACCCGAAGACGTATATATCCTGTCTGGGAACAAACATTAGTGTCCTCTTCTCACGGTCCCGGTGCCGACGGACAAGCCCTCTCCAGACGCCGACTCCTCGCAGCGCTCGGAACCGGCGCGACGGTTTCACTCGCGGGGTGTTCGGCGATGAATCGTCGCACGACTGTCTCCGGGTCGTGGCAGACGCGCGGGTACGGCCCCGCTCGTACCGGCGCACCTGCAGACGTGTCTGGACCGAAACCTCCACTTAAGCGGCGGTGGAAAGCCGATTTCGTCGGTGACTGGAATCAATCTTCACCGGTCGTCGCCGGTGACACCGTCTACCTCGGGTCGATGACCGGAGGAATGTCTGGGAGGGAGGCCGAAACCTACCTCAACGCCTTCGACGCCAGCACTGGCGAGGGTCGGTGGACGCGGTCCATAGAGCAACACACCCCGAAACACAACAGTTCGTACGCTGACTCCCTCACCGCTAGTGACGACGGCCTCTTCATTCAGACGTTCCGTGGCCTCCGCGCCCTTGACTTCGACGGCACCGAACGATGGAAATTCGAGAATACTGGCCCTCGATTTCTCGCGGATACCTGCCACCCGGCCATCACCGACGGCGTCGTTTACACCGGAACCTACGGGTCAACACGAGTTCGGGATGACGACGACGAGTACAGCGGCTCAGAAGGTCTATTTGCTCTCGACGCCTCAGACGGGAGTCTCCTGTGGGAGTACAGACCGGACGAGTACGCGACCGACCTGACGTTCAGTCCGACTGTCGCCGATGGAACGGTCTATCTCTGCTTTCTCGGACGCGCCATCGTCGCACTCGACACCGCCGACGGCGAGGTGCAGTGGACGAGAGCGGTTCCTGTGGACACACCCGCAACCGTGCGAAACGGAACGGCGTACGTCGCAACGCAAGTCTTCCACGAGCGTGACGACACGCATGAGTACAGACTGTACGCGCTAGACGCCGAAACCGGGGAGACGGTGTGGGACCGACCCGTCGGTGGTGCGTGGTCGTCACGGGGAATCTCACACGACGGGTCTGCGCTCTATCTCTCGAGTGACCGCTACCTGCTGTCGCTCGACGCCGAGACCGGTGAGGTGCGGTGGCGTGCCTTCGGCGATGCGAGCGACTGGCACTCCGAGATTGGATGGTTCGACGATGACCACGCACCGATTTCCGGCTGGGGCGTCCCCGTCGTTATCGATGATGTGGTCTACGCGGGCGACGGCGAGTACGGAACGCTCGTCGCACTCGACAGTGAGACAGGTGAACTCCTCGATGCCGCACCGAAACGACGATGGGGAGCGAGCGGCACAGAAGGTTCACCTGCAGTCGCAGACGGTGTCGCGTTCTACACGACACCGCACTTCCTCCACGCTGTCGACACGAACGTCTTCGAGTTTTGGTGAGTTGTAACTAATACCAGTTACGCCGCCCCAGTCATCGACAGCGAATTTATCAACGTACGCTCCCAGGATTCGGTATATGGTGCTGGTGGACGACTTTGGCCGCGAGGTAACCGGCGTTCGAATCTCTCTGACCGACCGGTGTAACTTCGACTGCGTCTACTGTCATAACGAGGGCTTGGGCGACACGCGCGGGCCGATGGACCCCGCGGACGAGGAGATGAGCACTGACGACGTGGTCCGTTTTCTCGAAGTCGTCGAGGAGTACGGCGTCGAGAAGGTGAAGTTCACCGGGGGCGAGCCGATGCTCCGCTCGGACCTCGAAGAGATTATCCGCCGGACGCCGGACTCGATGGAGACGTCGCTCACCACCAACGGGACGTTCCTCGGCGACCGAGCGGAGGACCTCGTCGCGGCCGGACTCGACCGCGTGAACGTCTCGCAGGACGCCCTCGACCCCGAGGCGTTCGCGCAAATCACCAAGTCCGGCGCGTACGACAAGGTGATGGAGGGCGTCAAGGCCGCGGTCGACGCCGGTCTCACGCCCGTGAAGCTCAACATGGTCGTGTTCACGAAGACCGCGGGCCACGTCGAGGAGATGGTCGAGTACGTCGCCGAGAACGAGGGGCTACAGCTCCAGCTCATCCAGTACATGCCCGAACTGACGGGCCGCCCGGAGTGGAACATCGACATCGAGCGGGTCCACCGCTGGCTGGCCGACCTCGCCGACGAGGTGGAGGTCCGCGACATGCACCACCGCCGCCGCTACTACGTCGGCGAGGGAATGGTCGAAATCGTCGACCCCGTGGAGAATCCCGAGTTCTGCGCCAACTGCCACCGCGTGCGCGTAACACACCAAGGATACCTCAAGGGCTGTCTCAACCGCAACGACGACCTCCGTCCGATGGGCGAGATGACCCGGGAGGAAATCCGCGAGACGTTCGAGGCGGTCGTCGCCAACCGCGTGCCGTACTACGGCGAGTACCTCGTCCGCGACGGCGACGACGGCTGGACCATCAACGAAGAGTACATCGGGGCCTGAGCGGCGACCGTCCCGACGCGCGAGCTTTTCTCTTCTGACGACTTTTCGGAGCCCATGACTGTCATCGTCGAGCGCGTGGTCCTCGCGACGGACGGAAGCGAACCCGCGAGAACGGCCGCGACCCACGCGCTGTTTCTCGCCCGCGTCCTCGACGCGCCGCTCCACGTCGTCTCCGCGACCGGCACGTCGTCGGCCGCCGCCGAGACCGCCGAACCGTCCGTAAGCGCCGCCTTCGAAGCGGAGGTGGCCGTCAGCGCGGTCGTCCGTCGTGCGCTCCTCGCGGACGTCCGAGCGACCTCGGAAGTCGCCGACGGTCCGGCCGCGACCGTAGTGGAGCGCGCCGTCGGCGAGGGAGACCTGCTCGTCCTCGGGCGGCGCGGACAGACCGGTTCCGGTCGGTTTCTCGTCGGGTCGGTCGCGGAGCGGCTTCTCGGCGCGCCGCCGGTCCCGACGCTCGCGGTTCCGGCGGCGGCCACCGACCCGGACTACCGGACGGTTGCGCTTCTCGCGGACGGCGAGTCGTCGTCGGGGTCGGCTGCGCCGCTCGCCCGCCGCATCGCCGCGGCGACCCGCGCGACGCTCCAACCGCTCGCCATCGTAGACGGCCGCGATGCCGCAATCGCGTCGCCGGAGGCCCTCCGAGCCCTCGAAGCCGAGGCGCGAACCCGACTGAACGACGTCGTCGCCGCGGCCGCGAGAGACGCCGTCGAATCCGGCGGAACCGTCCGAACCGGCGAGCCCGCGGCCGAACTGCTGGCGCACGTCGAACGGGTGGGGGCCGACGTGGTCGTCGTCGGCGTCGGGGGGTCCGGCGGCGAAAACCGACGACCCCGGCCCACGGAACACCGCGCCGGCGGGGTCGTCGCCAGTCGGGTCGTCCGCCACGCGGAAGTTCCGGTCCTCGTCGTCCCGAGCGTGAGCGACAGTGTAAAACGCTGAACTAGTTTTTAGAAGTTCCATTCAATTTATACGTCCCCACTACTCAGGGTAGCGTGTTGATTGTACGTTCAGTCAGCCGGCGTTCGGCGTGGGCGTACGACCGCGTTCGTCTCTCCCCCATCCCCACCGGCGGACGCGATTCAACATCCGAACCCCACCACCCCCTCTACACTCCATGAAACTCTCACGTGCACTTGTGGTCTTGCTGGTCGTCTTGGTCGCCGTACCGAGCCCAGCGATGGCCGGTATCGTCGGCGAACCGAACCTTCAGGCGTACGCGCCGAGCAACAAACTCGTTCCCGGGCAGGAGACCTCCCTGAACGTCGTCGTGACTAACTACGGCGGCGACAGCGAGTACCGGAAGTTCTCCTCGTCGGAGAGTTCGGGAACGCTGAGCGACCAACAGCGCTCGGCGCTCGAAGCCCAGGTCAAATCGACGCGGAACGTCAGGCTCACACTCGAATCCGGTGAGGCGCCGGTCGAGGTGAACACCGCGACGCTCCCGGTCGGCGACATCCCGCACGCGACCCAGCGGGACGCCTCGTTCTCCGTCTCGGTCAAGGAGAACGCCACGCCGGGGACCTACGAGATGACGCTCGTCGCGAAGTACGAACACGACTCGTCCGTCCGCGACGACGGTGACGTGAAGAACGAAGAGGAGAAGACCGAGGAGATTCCCGTGACCGTCGTCGTCGAGCAGGCCCCGCGCTTCGAGGTCGTCTCCGTGAACACGACCGCGCAGGTCGGCGGCAGCGGGACGACCACCGTCACGATGCGCAACGTCGGGTCGCTCCCCGCGTTCGACTCGTCCGTCACCGCGACCTCGCAGAACCCCTCGATAACGTTCGGTCAGTCTGCCTCCGCGACCCGGTACGCCGGCTCGTGGGGCGTCAACGAGACGCGCCGGCTCGAATACGAGACGAGCGTCGCGTCCTCCGCCGCCGTCCAGCAGTACGCCCTCTCGCTCGGCGTGAGCTACGAGGACGAAGACGGCGTCGCCAAGCAGTCGAAGAACATCGCCACCGGCGTGAGGCCGGTGGCCGAACAGGAGTTCTCCATCGACGCCGAGCAGTCGACGCTCCGCGTCGGCCGCGAGACCACCGTCAGCGGAACGCTCACGAACGACGGCCCGCAGACGGCCCGCGACGCCGTGCTCACTATCTCCTCGAAGTCGCCGAACACGAACATCAAGGAGACCGAGTACGCGCTCGGCACCCTCGACGTCGGCGAGTCCTCGGACTTCTCGTTCTCGGTCGAAGTGACCGACTCCGCGGACGCCGGCCAGCGGCAACTGAGCTACACGGTCGAGTACCGCAACTCCGAGGGCGACACCCAGCAGTCGAAGGCCCTCTTGATGAACGCCGAGGTGAAACCCAAGCAGAACCTCTTCGGCGTGACCACGAAGAACGGGAGCATCGAGGCGGGCGGCTCGCAGACCGTCACGCTCGTCGTGACCAACAACGGCGACGAGACCTACCGCAACATCGACGCGAAGGCCTTCGCCGACAGCCCGCTGACGCTTAACGACGACACCGCGTTCATCCAGGAGCTCGAACCCGGCGAGTCGACCGAGATTCCCCTCGAACTGAGCGTCGGTTCCTCGGCCAACCCGAAGGCCTACTCCTTCGACATCGACTTCCAGTACGAAAACGAGGACGGCGAACGCAAGCTCTCTGACCAGTATCCGGTCGCCATCGACGTCACCGAATCGAGCGGCGGCGGCGGCCTCTCGACGCCCCTCGTCGGCGGTCTCATCGTCGTCGGACTCGGCGTCGTCGGCTTCCTCTGGTACCGCCGCTAACCGCCCCACTTTCCCCCCACAATGATAGACTACGAAGTGTACGTCGACCGCCTCGGCGGGTTCATCGTCGAGAACCCCGGGAGAGTCGTGGCGCTGTTCTTCGTGCTGACGCTCGTCTTCGGGGCCGGTCTCGGAAACATCTCGACCGACTCCGGCACCTCGCAGTTCACCGAGGACTCGCCCGCACAGGAAGCGCTCGACGACGTCAACCGGGAGTTCTCACCCGCGTTCGAGACGAGTTCGGGGAGCACCCAACTCATCCAACGGGACGATAACGTCCTCTCGAAACCGGCGATGCTCGACATGTTGCGGCTCCAAGAGCGCATCTTGAGCCGCCCCGACCTCCGGGCGACCTCCGCGTCGAGCGTCGCGTCCACGGTCGCCCAGACGCTCGACCCGTCGGCGACGACCATCGACGAACAGATAGGCGCGCTCGAATCGGCCTCGCCGAGCGAGGTCCGCGCCGCGGCCAAGCAGGCGACCGCGAGCCCGCAGGTCTCGTCGCTCCTGAGCGACGACTTCAACCGCCAGTCCGTCGAGGCCTCCTCGACTATCGGCGTCGTGAGTCACGAGGTCCCCGGCCTCTCGTCGAGCGCCGGTACCTCCGGAACCAGCCCGATGACGGGCATCCAAGAGGAGATTCAGACGATGACTTCCGTCTCGAACAGCGACATCCGCGTGTTCGGGAGCGGCATCATCTCCGGCGAGTTAGGCAACGTCATCGCCGACTCGCTCCTGCTCGTGGTTCCGGCGGCGGTGCTCCTCATCTTCGGGTTCCTCGTCGTCGCCTACCGCGACCCCATCGACCTGCTCCTCGGCGTCGTCTCCCTCGTCATCGCCGTCGTCTGGACGTTCGGCTTCATGGGCCTCGCGGGCATCGCGTTCAGCCAGATGCTCATCGCGGTGCCGCCGCTGTTGCTCGCGGTCGGTATCGACTTCGGGCTCCACGCGGTGAACCGCTACCGCGAGGAGCGCGTCAAGGACATCTCGCCGGTCCCCTCGATGCGGACCACCATCAAACAGCTCTCGGTCGCGTTCTTCATCGTCACCGGCACGACCGTCCTCGGGTTCCTCGCGAACGCCACGAGCGACCTCGCGCCCATCCGCGACTTCGGTCTCGTCGCGGCGGTCGGCATCATCTTCACGTTCCTCGTCTTCGGGGTGTTCCTCCCCGCGGCGAAGCTCTACGCGGACGAACTCCGCGAAAAGTACAACGTGCCCGAGTTCGCCTCCGACCCTCTCGGAAGCGAGGGTGGCATGCTCGCGCGGGTCCTGTCGGGCGGCGTCGTCGTCGGGCGGAAGGCCCCGCGGGCGTTTCTCGTGGTCATCCTGCTCACGACGGTCGTCGCGGGCGCGTACGGGACCGGCGTCGACACGACGTTCTCCCAGGAGGACTTCCTCCCGCCGGAGGACCAACCCGCCTACCTCCAACAGCTTCCCGAGCCGTTCAAGCCCGGCGTCTACACCGTCACGAAGGACCTGAACTACCTCGAAGACAACTTCGAGAGCACACAGGGTGACAGCGTGACGATATACGTCGAGGGACAGTTACGACAGGACTCGTCCCTCGAGATGATTCACCGCAACGGCGAGGACCCGCCGGAGTCGTTCGTCACGGACGACCGCCGCGCGGAGGCGACGAGCATCGTCACGGTCATCCAGAGCTACGCTGAGCAGGACCCCGAATTCGCCGCGCTCGTCGCCCGGAACGACGCCGACGGTAACGGCGTCCCCGACGACAACCTCGAGACGATATACGACGAACTCCTCAGTTCGCCGGTATCGAACCAGGCGTCGTCGTACATCACGGAGGACTACCGGCAGACGCGCATCGTCTACACCGTCGAGGGCGACGCCACGCAGGACGAAATCGTCGCCGACGGGAAACTCGTCGCCGAGCGCCTCCGCATGGACGCCACGGCGACCGGGAGCACCGTCGTGTTCAAAGGCGTCTCCGACACGATCTTGCTGTCGGCCATCGAGAGCCTCACCGTCGCGCTCGCCGCGACCGCGCTGTTCTTGGTGGTCATCTACCAGCTCCTCGAAGGGCAGTGGACCCTCGGCGTGGTGAACCTCGTGCCCATCGTCGTCTCCATCGCGCTCCTCGCCGGGACGATGCGCTATCTCGGTATCCCGCTGAACGCGCTGACGGCGACGATTCTCTCCATCGCCATCGGGCTGGGTATCGACTACTCGGCCCACGTGGTCCACCGGTTCGCCGACGAGTACAACGCCGAAGGTCACGACCTCGACGAGGCGCTTCGGCTGACCGTCGGCGGGACCGGGGGCGCGCTCACCGGGAGCATGCTCACCACGACCACGGGACTCGGCGTCCTCGCCATCGCCATCACGCCCGTCCTCGGTCAGTTCGGGGTCGTGACCGCGCTGAGTATCTTCTACTCGTACCTCACCGCGCTCCTCGTCACGCCCTCGGCCATCGTCCTGTGGGAGCAGTGGACCCAGCAGGACACCGCCACCGCGGCACCAACGTCCCCCTGACGCATCGCCTTCCAACCCCCACGCTGACGCATCGCCTTCCCAAATTCAGTTTGCCCCTGCCCCGGCCCCCACGCCCGCATCGCTCGCAGACCAGCCCACACGGACGAACCGCACGCCAACCGGCCCGCGAGGAACCGCGCGTCGAACAGCCCGCGACGAATCGCACGCGACCCGCCCACGACTCCCACGACACACCACGAACGGAACCCTCATGAGCGAGAATCAATCGAGTCCACGTATGTCCGCACTCACGAAGCTCCGTCCTTGGCTCGCCGCGATACTCGGACTGATATTCACCGGGTTCGGCCACATCTACCTGCGTCGCTGGCGACGGGCCGCCATGTGGGTGCTCCTCGTTCTCGCGGTGGCCGCGCTGTTCGTTCCTTCGGGGACGCTCGAGGCGTTGGACGCCGCCGAGACGATGTCCCCCTCGGAGTTCACCTCGGTTCTCACGGAGCTGTTGCCCCTCCTCGCGGTGAGCTTTGCGAGCGTCCTCGACGCGTTCGTCATCGGCTTCCGGCAGGCCGCCGAGGCGCAGGCGCAGGCGGCGCGCTCCACCGTCGACGACGCCGACGACTCGGCGGCGGCCGTTTCCGACCCCGACTCGGACGCCGTCACGTGCCCCGAATGCGGCCGCGAGGTCGACGCCGACCTCGACTTCTGTCACTGGTGTACCACTCGCCTCGACGAACCAACTGACGACTGAGAATCCCAACGAGACACATCATGGACGACGACCGAATCGACACCGGCCGAAGCGAGACCGAGCAGGCGATTATGGACGCCACGCTCCGGGCGCTCGCGAAACACGGCTACGCTGACCTCTCGATAAAGAACATCGGCACGGAGTTCGAAAAGAGCACCTCGCTTCTGTACTACCACTACGAGAACAAAGACGAGCTGCTCCTCGCGTTCCTCGACTACATCATCGACCTGTTCGTCGAGACCATCGACCCGGAGGCCGACGACCCCGACGCCGAGCTTCGGCAGTTCGTCGAGTACGTCCTCCCCCCGGAGGGCGACCTTTCGACCTGCGAGTCGGTCCCTCCCGGCGTTCCGGAGCCGGTCGCGGACAGCGGCAGCGTCGACCCGTTCCAGCGGGCCATCTTCGAACTCCGCACGCAGACCGTCCACGACGAGCAGTACCGAGAGAAGTTCCGGCGCATGGAGACGCACATGGTCGAGACGGTCGCGACGCTCATCGCTCGGGAGATGGAGTCGGGCCACTACCGCGAGATGAACGCCGAGATGATGGCCGAGAACCTGATGGCCTTCCTCTTTCGGAGCCTGGACGTGCGCGTCACCGGGACGCGGCTCGAATCAGCGTACGCGATGCGCGACTCGGTGTACTTCCTCCTCGACAACGTGATGCCGAAAGGGAGCCACCCGGGCGAGGCCGCTGCACGCGACGCCGACGGTAACGACGCGGATTACGACGCGTAACCGGCGTCGCCACCGTACCGAACCGACTCCTCACCGCTCGTCGTTCTCGACGAAGTCGACGACCGCCTGCGCGCCCTGAAACCCGTCGGCGAGGCGGTCGACGAGTTCGCCGTCCTCGAACAGGAGGAGCGTCGGGACGCTCCGAATCGTGTACCGTTCCGCGACCGACATGTCCGTCTGCGGATTTATCATCGCGACGACCACGTCGGTCGCCTTCGCGACGTTGCCCAGCACCGGCTCGATGCTCTGACACAGCGTGCAGCCCTTGGTGTAGATGTCGAGGAGGACGCGGTCGTGTTCGGCCACGAGGGCGTCGAGCTCTTCGACGGTCTCGATTCGGACCGGCTTCGTCGCCTCAGGAGCGGACTCTGTCGAACTCATTGACCAGAATACGTAACCGTAGTTATTATGATTTTGGTGAGATTGTGTAACACCCCACAGTTCGCCGGCGAGCGACGGTGACTCGGGGTCTCACGCGAGGTCCCTTTCGTGATGTTTAAGTAATGCCCCCGTCTCGTAACGGATGCAATCGATGTAGGGGAATGTCGTCCCCGAGTCCGGAAGGGCGAAACTAACACGAACGAAGTGTTGCGGTAGCCAAGCCTGGCCCAAGGCGCTGGGTTGCTAACTCAGTGGCGTCAAGCCCCCGGGGTTCGAATCCCCGCCGCAACGCTCACAACACGACTTCCAAAGTCATGAGTGCAGAAGAACCACAGGACGGCTCTCCGGAGGAGGAAGAGGACCTCCGTTACTTCATCCGAATTGGTCAGACCGACCTTGACGGAACGAAGACGGTAGAGCGCAGTCTGACGGACATGAAGGGTATCGGCAAGCGCACAGCGCGCATCATCGCCGACGCCGCGGAAGTGAACCGAACGGCGCTGTTCGGTAAGCTCCCCGAAGACGAGATCGACTCCGTTGTCGATGTCGTCGAGAACTTCGAGGACCACGCCCCCGAGTGGATGGCAAACCGACGGAAGGACTTCTTCTCCGGTGAGACCGACCACATCACGGGTTCGGACCTCGAAGAAAAGCGGCGGCATGATATCAACCGCATGAAGATGATCAGCTCCTACAAGGGCGTTCGACACCAGCGCGGCCAGAAGGTTCGCGGCCAGCGGACGAAGTCCACTGGACGTACCGAAGGCACCATCGGTGTCAACGTCGAGGAGATCAAGGAGGCGCAGGCTGAAGAATGACGACGGGTAACAACACCAAGTTCTACGAGACCCCGAACCACCCGTTCCAGGGCGAGCGTATCGCGCAGGAATCGGACCTCCTCTCTCGGTACGGTCTCAAGAACAAGGAAGAACTCTGGCGCGCGCAGTCCGAACTGCGCAACCTCCGCCGCGAGGCGCGACGCCTCCTCGGCGAGGCCCAGGGTGACGTCGAAGAGGCCGAGTCGCTCGGTGCCGAGTTCATGGCGCGCATGCGCCGCTACGGCATCCTCTCTGCGGAGGACGACATCTCCCAGACGCTGCGTCTCGACGTGACCGACATCCTCGAACGTCGGTTCCAGACGGTCGCCTACCGCAAGGGGCTCGCACAGACGCCCCAGCAGGCCCGTCAGTTCATCGTCCACGGTCACGTGGCCGTCGGCGGTGCTCGGACGACCGTCCCCTCCCGCAAGGTCGAGGTCGACGAAGAGGACACCGTGGCGTTCGACGAGACGTCGAAGCTCGCGGACGAACTGCACCCTGAGCGCGCGGAGGCCCAAGAATGAGCGAATCCGAAACCGGTGACAAGTGGGGCATCGCCCACGTTCACGCATCGTTCAACAACACGCTCATCACGGTGACTGACATCACGGGCGCCGAGACGATCGTCAAGTCGTCCGGCGGTTCCGTCGTCAAGCAGAACCGTGACGAGGCATCTCCGTACGCGGCCATGCAGATGGCAGAGAGCGTCGCCGACCAGATTAAGGCGGCCGGTATCGCCGGTCTGCACGTCCGCGTCCGCGGTCCCGGTGGCAACGGTAACAAGAGCCCCGGACCCGGCGCACAGGCAACGATTCGCGCCCTCGCTCGCGCCGGTCTCGAGATCGGTCGCATCGAGGACGTGACGCCGATTCCGCACGACGGAACTCGCGCGCCGAAAAACAGCCGACTCTAACACACCATGGTAAACGACTTCCAGGTCGAGTTCATCGAACGCGAAGACCGACGCGCCCGTTTCGTCGCGCGCGGTCTGACCCCGGCGCTAGCCAACGGCATTCGCCGGGCGATGGTCGCCGACGTGCCGACGTTCTCCATCGAAACCGTTCGGTTCGTGGAGAACACCTCGGTCATGTTCGACGAGATGATCGGGCTTCGTCTCGGTCTGGTTCCGTTGACCACGCCTCTCGACGACTTCGAGCCCGGTGACACCGTCACCGTCGCGCTCGAAGTCGACGGGCCGGCAACCGCCTACTCCGGGGACATCGAATCCGCGGACGACATGGTCGTCCCGGCGGACGAGAACATCCCCATCATCGAGCTGAAGGAGGGCCAGCGCCTCGAGTTCGAGGCCGACGCCGTCCTCGGCTACGGAAAGGACCACGCCAAGAACCAAGGCGGGGTCGCCGTCGGCTACCGACACCTCCAGCGCGTGGAGGTCGTCGGCGACGCCGGCGAGTTCGATGAACAGGAACCGAACATCCTCCGCGGCGTCATCGAAGAGGCCGCGGCGGAGCACGCCGAGGGGGACGCCGAAGACGGCGACCTCGTCGCGACGGAGACGTTCGGGAACGACCTGACGGAGCGGTACCCCGGTAAAGAGGTCGAAGTACACGACGTGCCCGGAGCGTTCGTCTTCAGTGTGGAGACGGACGGTTCGTTCGACGTCGACGAGCTCGTGACCCGCGCAGTCGCCTCCTTGGGTGACCGCGCGGCCGAGCTCGAAGAGAAGGTCGCACTGTAAGAATGAACACTGCCCCGTCTCAACACCGACGTTCGCCCGCCCCGCGAGGGGTCACGACCACCGATAGCGTGGCGTGTGACTCCCTCACGGCGGCGGGTCGGACCGAAGGTGTTTTTACGGGGCATGAAGTACAGCGGAATGCTTGCAGGGATAGCCAAGTCTGGCCAACGGCGCAGCGTTCAGGGCGCTGTCTCATAGGAGTCCGCAGGTTCAAATCCTGCTCCCTGCACTCCGCTTTCTCTCTGGAGGTAGACAATGAGTAAGACGAACCCGAGACTCAACAGTCTCATCGCCGAGCTGAAGGCGGTCTCGCGTGAGTCCGGTGCCAACGTCTGGCAGGATGTCGCGGACCGTCTCGAAAAGCCACGGCGCACCCACGCGGAAGTCAACCTTGGTCGTATCGAACGATACGCTCAGGAAGACGAGACCGTCGTCGTGCCCGGCAAGGTGCTGGGTAGCGGTGTGCTGCAGAAGAACGTCACAGTCGCGGCCGTGGACTTCTCGTCCACCGCTCGAAAGAAGATCGAGCAGGTCGGCGACACCGTGACGCTAGAACAACTCGCTGAACAGAACCCCGACGGGTCCAACGTACGGGTGATCCGATGAGCCTCGCAGAATTCGACGCAGACGTCGTTGTCGACGCTCGAAACTGCATCGTCGGCCGCGTCGCCTCGGAGGTCGCACAGCGCGCCCTCGCAGGGGAGACGGTCGCCGTCGTCAACGCTGAAGACGCCGTCATCACGGGCTCGGAACAGGACGTGATGGCCAAGTACAGAAAGCGCGTCGAAGTCGGTTCGGACCAGGGTCCGTACTACCCGAAGCGTCCCGACCGCATCTTCAAGCGTGCCATCCGCGGCATGCTTCCGTACAAGAAGCCCCGCGGCCGCGAGGCGCTCTCGAACGTCCGCGTCTACGTCGGCAATCCGTACGACGAAGACGGCGAGATGCTCGAAGACACCTCGCTGGACCGACTTTCGAACATCAAGTTCATCTCGCTCGGAGAGGTCTCCGAGAAGCTGGGTGCTAACGTCACATGGTAACGAACACGTCCGGTAAGAAGAAGACCGCAATCGCTCGCGCCACCGTGCGCGAGGGCGAAGGTCGAGTCCGAATCAACTCCCAGCCGGTCGAGCTGGTCGAGCCGGAGATGGCCCGCCTCAAGATGCTGGAACCGTTCCGCATCGCAGGCGAGGACCTCCGCTCGCAGGTCGACATCGACGTGCGCGTCAACGGCGGCGGCGTGGCCGGTCAGGCCGACGCAGTCCGCACCGCGCTCGCTCGTGGCCTGGTGCAGTACCTGAACGACGCGGAGCTTCGCGACGCGTACATGGAGTTCGACCGCTCGCTTCTGGTCAACGACGTCCGCCAGTCCGAACCCAAGAAGTGGGGCGGACCGGGCGCGCGCGCTCGTTACCAGAAGTCCTACCGCTGAGGTGATCTAACCATGATGATTCCCGTCCGGTGTTTCACCTGCGGCACAGTGATCGGCGAACACTGGGACGAGTTCAAAGCCCGTGCTCGCGAGGGAGACGAGGACCCCGCTGACGTCCTCGACGACCTCGGGGTCACCCGTGCTTGCTGCCGGCGGATGATGGTGTCGCACAAGGACCTCGTGGACGTCGTATCTCCCTACCAATGATGCAACGGTACAACCGATACGAGAAGGCACGCATCCTCGGCGCGCGAGCGCTGCAGGTCTCCTACGGTGCACCCGTACTCGTCGATTCGGAACAGACCGAACCGATATTAATCGCCGCTGAGGAGTACGACGCAGGTGTACTTCCGTTCACCGTCAAACGAGAGGGTAAGTGACAACATGACTCGAATCACATCCGTAGCTCTGCGCCGCGTGCTCGACTCCCGTGGAAACCCGACGGTCGAAGCCGACGTGCTCACCGAATCCGGTGGGTTCGGTCGCGCTGCGGCCCCGAGCGGGGCGTCCACCGGCGAGTACGAGGCAATCGAACTGCCGCCGACTGAAGCCATCGCCGCCGCGCGGCGACACGCCGTTCCCCGACTCGTGGACGAGGTCCACGCGGGCAACCAGCGTGAGGTCGACGCGACGCTCCGCGCCGCAGACGGCTCCGAGAACTTCTCGGAAATCGGCGCGAACAGTGCGGTCGCCATCTCGATGGCGGCCGCGAAGGCCGGTGCCGACGTGCTCGGTGCACCCCTGTACCAGCACCTCGGCGGCGCGTTCCGCGGCGACAACTTCCCGACGCCGCTCGGGAACGTCATCGGTGGCGGTGAACACGCCAAGGAAGCGACGAACATCCAGGAGTTCCTCGCCGCGCCCGTCGGCGCGCCGAGCGTCTCCGAAGCCGTCTTCGCCAACGCGAAGGTCCACGCCCGCGCGTCCGAGATTCTCGACGAGCGCGGCGTGCCCGCCGCGAAGGGCGACGAGGGTGCGTGGGCACCGCCGGTTTCGGACGCCGACGCGTTCGAAATCATGTCCGAAGCGGTCTCCGACGTCGAGGACGAACTCGGCTTCGAGATTCGCTTCGGCCTCGACATCGCGGCCTCGGAGATGTTCGAAGACGGCGTCTACCACTACGGTGACGAGACGAAGACGACCGACGAGCAGATCGACTACGTCGCCGAAATGGTCGACGAGTACGACCTCGTCTACGTCGAAGACCCCCTCGACGAGAACGACTACGAGGGCTTCGCGGAACTCACAGAGCGCGTGGTCGACCGCACGCTCATCTGCGGTGACGACCTGTTCGTCACCAACGTCGACCGTCTGCAGGACGGCATCGACGTGGGCGCCGCGAACTCCATCCTCATCAAGCCGAACCAGATCGGGACGCTGACCGACGCGTTCGACGCCGTCGAACTGGCCTCCCGAAACGGGATGGACGCCGTCATCTCTCACCGGTCCGGTGAGACGGAAGACGCGACCATCGCACACCTCGCCGTCGCAACCGACGCGCCGTTCATCAAGACTGGCACGGTGCAGGGCGAGCGAACCGCCAAACTGAACGAACTCATCCGCATCGCGGACGACGCAGTATGAGCGACAACGAAAACGACGCGGTGGAGGTCGCCGACGAGGAACCCGAGACGGAGACCGAAGCGGTCGCCGAGACGGAACCCGCCGAGGCCGCCACCGAAGACGAGACAGCAGAGACCGCCGAGGCGGCCGACGAAGCCGCCGAGGCCGAAGAAGCAGAGCCGGAACCGGCCTTCGACGAGGACGTTATGCCCGACGAAGACGCCGACCTGCTCATCCCGGTCGAGGACTACCTGGCCGCCGGTGTCCACATCGGTACCCAGCAGAAGACCAAGGACATGGTCCGGTTCATCCACCGTGTCCGCGACGACGGGCTCTACGTGCTCGACGTCAGCCAGACGGACTCGCGAATCCGCACCGCCGCGGACTTCCTCGCGAACTACAGTCCGGAGCAGATTCTGGTCACGTCCTCCCGTCAGTACGGTCGCTTCCCGGCCGAGAAGTTCGCCGACGCCGTCGGCGCTCGCGCCCGCACGGGCCGCTTCATCCCGGGAACCCTGACGAACCCCGACTACGCCGGCTACATCGAACCCGACGTGGTCGTCGTCACCGACCCGATCGGTGACGCGCAGGCCGTCAAGGAGGCCATCACGGTCGGCATCCCGGTCATCGCGATGTGCGACTCCAACAACCAGACGTCGAACGTCGACCTCGTCGTCCCGACGAACAACAAGGGTCGACGCGCGCTGTCGGTCGTCTACTGGCTCCTCGCCAACGAGACGCTCGACCGCCGCGGCTCCGACACGGTCTACGCCCTCGAAGACTTCGAGGCCGAACTGTAGTTCGGGACGACATTTCGATTCGACTTTTCTGACACCCGCCCGGTGAGCGGCGGCACGTTCTCTCGGTTCGATAGCGGTGCAGCGACGCCGACCCGAGAGCCGCGCGCGTCGCTCCCGCCGCAAACGGTTTTGTGCGTCGTTCCCATAGCTAACCACATGAGTAAACTCCTCCACCAGCTCACCGTGAGCGAACTCGCTGACCGGGTAGACGCGGGAGAATCGTTCACCGTGGTCGACACGCGACCGCCCGAGAGCTTCGAGTCGTGGCACATCGAGGGCTCGGTTAACGTTCCCTTCCACCCCGTCGACGGACTCGGCGGCGACTGGGATTGGGAGCGCGTCGACGACCTCGCCGAGGAAGGGCCGGTCGTCGCCATCTGCGGGAAGGGGCTGTCCTCTACGTCGTTCGGGTTCGAACTCGCGTCGCGGGGCTACGACGACGTGGAGGTCGTCAAGGGCGGCATGGAAGACTGGAGCAAACTGTACGAGGTGGTCGAACTCGACACCGGCGACGACGACCTGTTCGTCGCGCAGGTCCAGCGGCGCGCGAAGGGCTGTCTCGGCTACGTCGTCGGCTCGCGGTCGGCCCGCGAGGCGGTCGTCGTGGACGCGACGCGGCAGGTCCACGAGTTCGAACTCGTCGCCGCCGACGCCGGCATGACGGTCTCGGGTGTGCTCGACACGCACGTCCACGCCGACCACGTCTCGGGCGGCCGGGCCCTCGCCGACCGACTCGGCGTGCCGTACTACCTCGGTTCGGAGGCGGCGGACCGCGACGTTGCATACGAGTTCACCGCGCTCGACGACGGCGAGACGCTGAGCGTCGGCGACTACGGTATCGAGGCGATTCACGCGCCGGGCCACACCTCGGACATGACGAACTACCTCGTCGACGGTCGGTTCCTCCTCACCGGCGACACGCTGTTCGTCGAGTCGGTCGGCCGGACGGAACTCCAGTTCGGCGACGCCGACGCGGCGACGGGCGCGGAACTCCTCTACGAGACGCTCCACGACACGCTGTTGTCGCTTCCCGACGAGACGCGCGTCCTCCCCGGGCACGTCTCGGTCGGGGCGGACGGGCGCTACGGCGTCGCCGCGCCGGGCGAACTCGTGAGCGCGACGCTCGGCGACCTGCGCGGGGAACTCGACTTGCTGTCGATGGACGAGCAGGCGTTCGTCGACCGGGTGGCCGGAGATACGCCGGAAAAGCCCGCGAACTACGAGCGCGTCATCGCCATCAACACCGGGCGGGCCTCGGTCGGCGACGAGGAGGAGGCGACCGAACTCGAACTCGGACCGAACAACTGCGCCGCCTGAGCCGACCGTCGGACCTCGACTCGCGATTCAGGGCGATTCGGGCCGATTCGGGCCGATTCAGGGGAGTTCCACCACGCCCAGTCGCCCCTCGAACAGGTCGTGGTCGAACCACGCCATGTGGCGGTCGCTGTAGCGAATCTCGGGGCCGAGCGACAGCGAGTTCCGCGCCCGGTCGAGGTCGGTGACGCCGACGAGAAACGCGCACGGTCCCTCGCCGACCGCGTCGATGCGCGCTTCGAGCGCGCCGCCGCCGGGTTCGCACAGGGCGAGCGGCGTGCCGGGGAGGACGGCGAACTCGGAGAACGGCCCGTTGATGTCGACCGGCGAAGGGTAGCGGTGCCGTCGGGCGAACAGCGCCGCGGTCGCTTCGCGGTTGCGGGTGGCGACGACGACGGTGTGGAGTCCGCGGACGGCGGCGTTTCGCGCGGCTTTCGGGACGCGGTAGCTCCGCGGGGTGCGGTCCCGGATGAAGAAGGGGAGCCGCTGGTCCGCGCCCTCGAAGCTCATGTCCCACTCGACGAGGCGGCCGTCCGGCCGAGCGCGGGAGGCCTCGTGCGGACCGTCGACGGGAAGGCCGGCGTCGATGGCGGCCTTGGCGGTGGCGGCGGCGTCGTCGGTCTCCAGACACCACGATGCGGGGCCGGCGTCGGCCGCGAGGTGGTCCGGCCAGAAGCCGGCGTCCGCCGCGTCGGTTCCGAGCGTCGGCGCGATGAGTTCGAGGTACGACCCGTCGGGGAACGGGACGACGGCCATGTGAGTCGTTCCGGTCCCGTGTTCGCCGCCGTAGGTCGGGGTGAGACCGACCTCGTTCGCGGCCGCCCGGAGTTCGTACAGCTCGGTACCACCGAACGCGACGTGGTCGATGGTTCGGTCCATACGCCCCCCACGTTCGACTCGGTATAGTGTTTAGGGGCGTCGTGTCTGCGAATTAGAGGGTTCGTTTCGCCCGACCGAAGCGTTTTGCGTCCGGCCCGCCACGATACAGTATGAACCTCTTTCGGAGCGTCAGAGCGGTCGCGGACGCTTCGGCGACCGGCTCCGGCACCATCGACTGGGACGCCGTCGCCGAGGCCGCGAAAGCCGCGACCGACCCCGGCTCGCTCGACCTCTCGGAGGCGGAGCGAGCGGGGTACGCCGCGGACGTTCGCGACGCGCGCGACCGCCTTTCGACCGTCGCCGAGGTGGAGTTCGACGTGCCCGAAGTCGTCGAAGTCCAGAACCGACACCACTGGATAGACGCGAACGTGGCGACGTTCCGCCGGGTGATGGTCCCGTTCGAGGAACACGGCCCCGCGCTCCTTCCCGGTGTCACCCGCGCCGTCAACACCGGCTCGTTCGCCTTCGTCCTCTCGTTCCTCGGGAACAACGTCCTCGGGCAGTACGACCCGCTGCTCCTCGCCGAGGGCGACGACGACCACGGCCTGTACTTCGTCCACCCGAACATCCGCCGGGTCGCCGACAGCCTCGACGTGGACTACCCGCGGTTCCGCCGCTGGATCGCCTTCCACGAGGTGTCCCACGCCGCGGAGTTCGGCGCGGCCCCGTGGCTCTCGACGCACCTCGAATCGCGGATGCAACGCGGCGTCGACGCGCTCGTCGAAGGCGACATCGACCGCGACGCGTTCCGCGAACTCGACACGGCGATGACCGCCGTCGAGGGCTACGCGGAACTGCTGATGGACCGGGCGTTCGACGACGACTACGAGGACCTCCGCCGGAAGCTCGACGAGCGACGACAGGGCGGCGGTCCCGTCGCGAAGCTCGCGCGGCGGCTCCTCGGACTCGGCCTCAAGCGCCGGCAGTACGAACGCGGCGCTCGCTTTTTCGAGCACGTCGCCGACGAACGCGGCGTCGCGGCCGCTTCGCGAGTGTGGGACCATCCGGAGAACTTACCGACCGACGCGGAATTGGACGCGCCCGAGCGATGGATCGCACGGGTATCGCCCTGAGGAGACTGCAACTCCATCACATGCGTACCCGACACCCGAACCGTGTCCGGGTCGCGCACGCACCTTGGGTAGGACGCCGCGTTGCACCGAAGGCCCAATTCCGGTGTCCCACAGCGTCTTCCGGTGAATAACCAGGTCATTGCCCCTGCCCTGGTTACCGGCGAGAAACTGTCCTCAGAGGACAGATATATACCCTGCGATTCAGTGCCACGCGTTTAATCTGAAATATGTGTTTGTGTTCGAATTTCACAACAGACGATACGTCTAGCGTCGGTTCACCGCGGTGAACTCCTTGGCCCAGCGGCCCAGATACCACGTGAGGACCCCGCCGACGGCCACCCCGGCGAGGAGCGCGATTGCGCTCTGAACGAGCGTCGCTCCGGCTTGGACGGCGACGAGCCCGGCCGACACGCCGACCAACAGGACGAATCCGATTTTGATTCGGTTGTTGGCGAGCCGCGTCTCCTCGTCGCTCATGCTGGAACCGACCATCGTTCCTCCGAAATCGCGCCGTGGGGCGGTTTTCGCGACCGCCCGCGGAATCTATCGTCCATAGCAGTCCATTGGGTTGGGAGGGTTTGAAACCGGTGTCTCACTGGAACCCGCGGTCGACGCCGTCGGACTCGATGAGGTCGTCGAGGTCCGTGGACAGCAGTTCGTCGGCGTCGGCGAACTCGTCCGCGAGGTCGTCGAGGCGGTCGGGCCGGGCGTCGAACTCGTAGTCCATCGGGCCGAACGCCGGGCTTTCGAGCGCCTCCATCACGTCGGTGAAGAAGTCGTCGGCGGTGGTCGGCGCGTCGGCGTGGACTTTCACGGTCTCTTCGAGTCGCCGCGCCATCGATTCGGCCTGCGACTCGTCTTCGGGCGGTTGCTGGACGGCGAACCGGCCGGCGTCGTTCTCGCCGTCGTCGCCGCGCCGGCGCGGGAACAGCGGGTCGAGGTCGTCGTCGATGCGACGGGCGACGCGAGCGCCGACGCCGCGGACCTCGTAGGGGTTCTTCGCGTACGTCTTCAGTTGGTAGACACCGGCGTTCGGATGGGCGAGAAAGAGGTCCTCACCGAGGCTCCGTCGCCGGGTGCCCGCGACGGCCCGCCACGCGTCGGGGTCGCGGCCGCGGCCGTCTTCGACGACCTCCGAGAGGATGTCCTGCCAATCTCTGACGCGCATGGTTGGGCGTACCACGCGGGAGAGAAAGAGCGTGACGGTCGGGGAGAGTCGCGCACGCGAACCGCGCGGGACTCACACCCCACCGACGGCTATTTGGCCGCGCCTCACCGACGGTTCGGACGTGAACCTTCGCGGTCCGCTCGTCGAGGTCGGCGAGCCGCGTGACGTCGAAACGAAGTACGGCGAGCGGTCGCTGGCGGAGGTGACGCTCCGCCCCGAGCGCGGGACCGGAGACCCCGTGACCGTCACCCTCTGGGGGAAGTGGACCCACGCCGCCGAACACGCCGAACCGGGGATGGACCTGCTCGTCACCGACGCCGAGGAGTCCGAGTACCGCGGCGAGACGACCTATTCGACCGGCTCGGAGTCGTTCGTCGTCGTCGAACCCGACTTCCTCGTCGACGTGACCGACATCCGCTCGTGGGTGCAGTGCTCGCGGATGTACTACCTGAACAAGCTCTCGGGTATCCCGCTGAACTACCCGGTGGTGAAAGGGACCATCGTCCACGATGTGTTCGGCGACCTCCTCCGCGGCCGCGACCTCGACTCGTCCATCGACGAGCGCATCGACGAGCGCGGCCTCGAACTCGGCCTGCTCGGCCGCGAGGTCGACGAGGTCGCGGACGAGGTCCGCCGCAACGCCGCCGCCATCGAGGGCTGGCTCTCGCAGGGCGTCCTCACGGACGAAGACGAGTGGCGCTCCGAGTACACGCTCATCTCGCCGACGTTCGGCATCAAGGGCCGCGCCGACGCCCTCCGCCGAGGGTCGCCCGTCGAACTCAAGACCGGCAAGAACCTCAACCGCGACCCGCGGTTCCAGGACAAGATTCAGGCCGCCTCCTACGCGCTCATCCTCGAAGAGCGGGGCGTCCCGGTCGACACGGGGACGCTCCTCTACACGAAGAACACGACGCTCGACCGGACCGAGGAGTCCGGCGACCTCTCGCCGGCGAAGGACTTCTCCATCGGCCGCGGCCTCCTCGAGTTCGTCGTCCGCACCCGCAACGAAATCGCGGCGATGGAACACGACGCGTCGGTGCCGACCGGCTACGAGGTGAACTCGAAGTGCGAGTACTGCTTCGAGAAGGACACCTGCATGGTCGTCTCCGGCAGACTCGACCAGGAGTCGAAAGCCGGCGCAATCGGGAATCCGGTCCCCGAGGAGGAACGCGACTACTTCGACCGCTTCTACCGCGCCGTCGAGGAGGAGCGACGAGCGGTCCACAAGGAGTACCGCAAACTCTGGGACCAGAGCGCCGAGGAGCGCGCCGACGACGACCGGGCGCTCATCGGCCTCGAACCCATCGGCCAGACCGAGCGCCCCGACGGCACGTGGGAACTCCGGGCGAAGCAGACCGACGACGCGGTGTCGAAACTCCGCGCCGGCGACGTGGCGCTCGCCAGCGACGGCCACCCCGTCGAGGGGCACGCCGAACTCGCGCGCATCGTCGAACTCGGCGACGAAATCGTCGTCACGACCGACGAACCCGTCCCGCTCCGCCGCCTCGACGTGTACCCCTCCGAACTCACCGTCGACCGCCTGCTCACCGCGCTCCACGACGCGGTGCTCAAGGGCTCGCCCGACCGCAAGGACGTGCTGTTCGACCGCCGTGACCCCGACTTTTCGGACCGCTCTGCGGGCCGCACGTTCATCGACAACAACGACGCGCAGGACGACGCGGTCCGCCTCGCCGTCGACGCCGACGACCTCGCGCTCATCCACGGGCCGCCGGGGACGGGCAAGACCTACACCATCGCCCGGACCATCCGCGCGCTCGTCGAGGACGGCAACCGCGTCTTGCTCTCGGCCTTCACGAACCGCGCGGTCGACAACGCGCTGGAGGCCCTGCGCGACCAAGGATTCGAAGATATCGTCCGCGTCGGCACCGAATCCGGCGTCCGCGAGGACATGCAGGACGTTCGGCTCTCCCGGAGCGGCGACCCGAACGCGCTCGCCGCCGCTCTCCACGACGCGCCGGTCGTCGCCGCGACCACCGCCTCCTGCGGGTCGCGCGTGATGCGCGAGCAGTCGTTCGACGTGGCGCTCGTCGACGAGGCGTCGCAGATAACCGAACCGGGCACGCTCGCCGCCGTCAACCTCGCAGACCGGTTCGTCCTCGTCGGCGACCACAAACAGCTTCCGCCGGTCGTCCGCGCCGAAAACGACCTCCAGAAATCGCTGTTCCAGCGACTCATCGAGACGTACCCGGACGCCTCGGTCATGCTCGACCGCCAGTACCGCATGTCCCAGCGGATTCAGGCCTTCGCCTCCAAGGAGTTCTACGACGGCGCGCTCCGCCCGGCCACGGGCGCTGTCGCGTCTCAGCACCTCCGCGACCTCGGCGTCGACACCGCGGACCTCCCCGCGGAACTTGCGGACCAAGTCGCCTTCGTCGACCCCGACGGCCGGCGCGTCGGCAACACGAACCCCATCGAAGCCGACCGCGTGGCGGAGGTCGTCGCCGCCTACGAGGCCGCCGGCGTCGACGCCGACGACATCGGCGTCATCGCGCCGTTCCGGGCGCAGGTCGCAGAAATCTCCCGCAGAACCAACGCGACCGTCGACACGGTCGACCGGTTCCAGGGCTCCTCGAAGGAGGTCATCGTCGTCTCCTTCGTCGCCACCGGCGACTTGGACGGCCCGCTGTTCGAGGACCACCGCCGCATCAACGTCGCCCTGACGCGGGCGAAGAAGGCGCTGTGTCTCGTCGGCGACGCCGACGCGCTCGAATCCGACCCGTTCTACGACCGGATGCTCGCGTGGGCGCGCCGGTAGGTCGTCTCGGCGGCGCACCGACCGTCGGCCCGCCGCCCCGCCGACTCGCCGACCCGTCGCCCGTCAGTCCACGTCGATGCCGAGGTCCGCCTCGTCGTCGCCGATTTCGGCCTTGACGCGCTCGTGGAACTCCCGGAGCGCCGCGCTCTCGTCTTCGGCGAGGACCACGTCGCTCGCGGTCAGCGTGGCGAGGCCGAACGCCCGCGGCGTCGGCGACGAGACCTGGTGGCCGACCACGTCCACGTCGCCCGTTTGAATCGCCGCAACCGCGTCCTCGATGGCGGCGAGGTTGAGTTTGTCTTCGAGGATCTCACGGTAGGTCTCTTCTATCACGGCGAACTCGTCGAGGTCCTGTGCGAACGACAGCAGCATCTCCGAGGAGACCTGCTGTTGGGCGGCGGACTTCTCGTAGCCCTTGTAGCGCTTGAGAATCATGAGCGAGCGCGTCGCGTTGATGCGGAAGTAGCGCTTCAGGAGGTCGGTCCCGTCGAGGGCGGCCCGCAGGTCGGCTTCGACTTCCTCGGGTGTCAGGTCGCGGAGGACGCCCGCGAGGTCGACTTTGCGGTTGAGCGGCATCGAGAGCGAAAAGCCGTTGTCGGCGACGGCGACCTGCACGTTCGCGTTCGTCCGGCGGGCCGCGTGGTACGCGAGGAGCCGCGAGAGGCCGTCGTTGAACCGCCGGCCGTAGGTGCAGTGGACGTAGAAGTGCCGGCGGTAGGTGTCGCGGTCGAGTTCGGTCTCCACGACGAGTCTGTCCGGAGTCGCCACGCTCTCGGGGCCGGCGTACCTGACCTGCTCGTCGAACATCCGCGTGACGGCGCGGACGCTGTTCTCGTCGAGCGGGAACTCCCGGAGCCACGACCTGACGGCGGGCGCGCCGCCGGCGTCGAGTCGGTCCACGAGGTCGGCCTGGAACGCCGCGAGTTCGCGGCCGAGGTCGTACGAAAGCGGCAGGCGCTCGGAGAACCACGAGGGGACCGTCGGGCGCTGTGCGGTGCGGTCGACGTACACCTTCGACCCGCGGCGGTAGCGGTACGCGAAGTGGTCGCCGCCGAGGACGAACACGTCGCCTTTCTCCAGCGTGTCGAGGTAACCCTCGTCGAGCGTGCCGACCCACTGGTCGGCCCCGCGGACCAACACGTCGCAGGTAAACGAGTCCGGAATCGTGCCGATGTTGGTCATGTAGATGACGCGGGCCATCCGACCGCGCTTGCCGATGAGGTGCTCGCCGACGGGGTACTCCTCGTAGTGGTGTTCGCCGTCCGGCGGGTCGTTGGTGTCGCGCCAGATTTTCGCGTAGACGTTCTTGTCTTCGAGACCGTCGTAGTCGGCGGTGAGATAGCGGAACAGGCGCTCGAAGTCGTCGTCCGAGAAGTTCCGATACGGGTAGGCCCGCCGGAGCGTCTCCCGCAGTTCCGACTCGGGGCGAATCGCGTTGATGGCCATCCCGTACACCTGCTGGGCGGCCACGTCGAAGGCGTTCTCGGGGATGAACACCCGGTCGACGAAGCCAGACTCGGCCTTCGAGAGCATCACCGCGCACTCGACGAGTTCGTCCCTGTCGAGGGCGATGACGCGCCCTTCGACCGTCTGGCCGAGCTGGTGGCCGGCCCGACCGACCCGCTGGAGGAGCGCGGCGACGGATTTGGGTGAGCCGACCTGCACGACGAGGTCGATGTGGGGCATGTCGATGCCGAGTTCGAGGCTCGTAGAAGTTGTGACGACGCGTAACTCGCCGGCTTTCAGCTTCGACTCTATCTCCTGTCTGCGCTCTTTCGAGAGGCTCCCGTGGTGACAGCCGGAGTTCGACTCGTCGATGTCGTCGAACCCCTCGCGGAGGTTGTGGAGGACGCGCTCCGCGCCCGACCGCGTGTTGGTGAACACGAGCGTGTTCGTGTGCGAGGCGACGAGGTCGTGCAGGCGGTCGTAAAACCGGCTCTGGACCTCGCTTCGGGGCGTCCGAATCAGGTCGTCGGTCGGACACTCCAGCTGCACGTCGAAGTCGCGGACGAACCGCGTGTCGACGAGTTCGTAGTCGCGGGGCTCGCCGTCCTCGCGGCCGACGAGGAACTCCGCGACCGTGTCGAGCGGTTCGACGGTGGCCGAACAGCCGATGCGCGTCGGCGACGACTCGGCGAGGTCCTCCAGCCGCTCTAACGACACCGACAGATGAGTGCCGCGTTTGTTCTCCGCGAGGCTGTGAATCTCGTCGACGACGACGTACTCGACGGTTCGGAGCTTCTCTTTGAACTTCGGCGAGTTGAGCAGAATCGCCAGCGTCTCGGGCGTCGTGTTGAGGATGTGCGGCGTCTCCGAGAGCATCTTCTGGCGGTCCGCCGAGGAGGTGTCGCCGTGGCGGATGGCGTGTCTGATGTCGACCGTCTCGCCGCGGTCGGCGGCGATGTCGGCGATGCCCTCTAACGGCTCGGTCAGGTTCCGGTGGATGTCGTTGGCGAGCGACTTCAGCGGCGAGACGTAGAGGCAGTACACCGAGTTGTCGAGGCCGTCGGGCGACTCGCGCTCCCGGCGGAACAGCTCGTTGATGATGGCCGTGAAGGAGGCGAGGGTCTTGCCCGACCCCGTCGGCGCGCAGATGAGGGCGTTGTCGCCGTCGTGGATGCGCGGGATGGCCCCGCGCTGGGGCGGGGTGAAAAAGCCGCCGTTGCCGGGGACGAACTCCCCGAACCGGTCGACCCACCACTCCTGGACGGCGGGCTCCAACAGGTCGAGGACGTCCTCGTCGGCGACCGTCACCGACTCGGGGTCGAACTCGTAGTCGCCGCCTCTCGACGCGAGAAGCGAGCGGCCGCGCCGGGTCATTACCTCGGGGTTAGCCTGCGCGGGTATGAGGGTTGTGCCCGCGGCCGAGCCAGCGGGCGCAAGGACTAACGCCGCCGCCGTGGTATCTCGGCGCATGCGCGTCACGTTCCTCGGAACCGGTAGTGCGATGCCCGTCACCGGCCGCGCCCAGACCGGGCTCCTCCTCGAATCGGACAGCAACGCCCTCCTCGTGGACTGCGGGTCGGGCGTCCTCGCCCGACTCGCGGAGACGGAGGTCGGCTACGAGGGCGTCTCGTCTGTCCTCCTCACGCACCACCACCTCGACCACGTGTCGGACCTGATGGCGCTCGTGAAAGCCCGGTGGCTCGCCGGACAGGACCGACTCGAAATCGTCGGCCCCGAGGGAACCGAGGACCTCGTCGAGGGGCTGTTCGACGTTCACGACTACCTAAAGGGACGCCTCGACGTGCAGGTTCGGGAGGTCGGGCCGACCGAGTTCGGCGTCGCCGGCTTCGACGTGATGGGGTTCGAGGTCCGCCACTCGATGCCGACGCTCGCCTACCGCTTCAGCAACGAGCGGGGCGAGGCCGACTTCGTCTTCTCGGGGGACACAGAGGCGTTCTCCGCCCTCGGCGACTTCGCCGACGGCGCGAGCGTCCTCGCGCACGACTGCTCGTTCCCGGACGACGTGGACGTGTCGAACCATCCGACGCCGTCGCAGGTGGGCGAGGCGCTCGCCGGCTGGGACATCGATTCGGTCTACCTGACGCACCTCTACCCGCACGCCGACCGCGTCACCGACGACCTCCGAGCGAGCGTGAGCGAACGGTTCGACGGCGAGGTTCGGGTCGCAAAAGACGGCTTGGTCGTCGAACTCTGAGTTCGAGTCCGACTATTCTCCGCGGATGACGGTCCCGGGCGACTCGCCGGCGACGAACGCCGACAGCCCCTCGGGGCCGAAGACGTGCGCCGGCGCGCCGAGCGCGAGCAGTTTTCTGACCTTCGCGGCCATGCCGCCGGTCACGTCGGTCGACTCCGACCCGCCGAGCGCGTCGGCCGCGTCCGCGAACGCCGTAATCTCGGGAATCACGTCGCCGCCGGCGTCGAGGACGCCGGGGACGGTCGAACAGAGCCCGACGCGGTCCGCGCCGAGTCCGGACGCGAGCGACACCACGAGGTCGTCGCCGCTGACGATGGTCGCGCCCTTGCCCGCGTGCGCGATGACATCTCCGTGGAGGACCGGGACGAAGCCCTCGTCGAGCATCGTCTCGGTCGCCGCGAGGGGAAGCGACAGCGAGCCGTCGGCCTCGCGCGCGCCGGCCGAGAGCGGATGGACCGGCAGGGCCGAGACGCCGCGGTCCGCGAGGGCGTCGAGGACGGCGTCGTTGAGTCGCTTCATCGCGTCGTGGATGGCGCGCACGCCGCGGGCGTCGTGGCTTCCGGACTCCGAGGAGACGCCGTGTTCGGCGGCGTGGTGGTGGCCGAAGCTCCCGCCGCCGTGGACGACGACGATGCGGCCCGACTCGGCGAGGGTCGCGACCGCGTCCGCCGCGGCCGCCAGTCCCTCCTCGTCCACCGTCTCCGGTTCGTCCTTGTCGGTGACGACGCTCCCGCCGAGTTTGAGGACGACGAGACTCACGCCGAGTCCTCCCCGTCTCCGTCGCGCTCGGGGTCCGTTTCTGCCTCTGCTTCCGCGTCCGCTTCGGGCGGGACCTCGACTCTGACGCCCTCGGTGGCGAGTTCGGCGCGGAAGGCGTCCTCGCAACCGGGGGTGAACCGGAGCGCGGTCTGGGTCTCGGGCGTCGGGTCGAGAGAGACGATACAGCCGCCGCCGCCCGCGCCGGTCAGTTTCGCGCCGTACGCGCCGGCCTCGCGGGCGGCCCACACCATCGAGTCGAGCGAGCGCGAGGAGACGCCGAGGGCTTCGAGCAGGCCGTGGTTGAAGTTCATGAAGCGGCCGAGTTCCGAGAGGAGCTCCTCGGGCGGTTCGTCGGCGTCGGGGTCCGACTCGGCCAGCAGTTCCTCGCCCCGGCGGACGATGTCGCCGACGGTCGAGACCGTGTCGGCGGCGAAGTCGTACTCCTCGCGGAGCGCGCGGACGCCGGAGACGAGCGCGCCGGTGTCGCCCGCACCGCCGTCGAAGCCGATGACGAACGGGAGGGGCGGCGCGTCGATGGTCCGGCAGTCGTCGCCCTCGACGCGGACGGCCCCGCCCATCGCGGAACAGAAGGTGTCGGCGCGGGAGGCCTGTCCGTCCTGGACCTCGTGTTCGGCGCGGTAGGCGCGTTCTGCGATTTCGCGGGGCGCGAGTTCGACGCCGAGTTCGCGGGTCGCGGCGTCGATGCCGGCGACGACGACCGCCGCGGAGGAGCCGAGGCCGGCCCCGAGCGGGATGTCGCTTTCGACGGTGATGTCGAAGCCGGCGTCGGGCGCGTCGGCGGCCTCGCGGGCCTGGTCGACCGCGGCGTCGATGTAACCCATCGCGGCCTCCACGAGCGGTGCCGGAACGTCCACGTCGGGCCGGTCGCCGGTCGAGCCGCGGTACTCGACGGTGAAGCCGTTGAGACTCAGGTCCTCGGCGCGGACGCGGACGTGGTCGTCGTCGCGAGCGGCGACGGTGACGGTCGCCCGGCGCTCGACCGCGCAGGGGACCGCCGGTTCGCCGTAGACGACTGCGTGCTCCCCGAACAGGTACACCTTGCCGGGAGCGCTCGAAACGGTCATACCCCGGAGTTGCTACGGGATTCGCTTAAGGGTATCCGACCGCGGCCGAACCCGGCGGTGGTCGTCGGTGGGAACGGTCGCGGAAAAACGGTGTTCGGAGCCGCCGGCTTAGGCGTCGATTTCGACTTCGTCTCGCTCCTCGTCGTCGAGGTCGGCCAGTTCGTCGAGGTCGTCGCCGCCGCCGCGGATGTAGCGGACCGCCGCGGCGATGCCGACGAGGAGGACGAACCCGACGAGCAGCGCCATACCGGGGCCGCCGCTCGACTCGGATTCGTCGGTCTCGTCGGCGTCGAGCTCCGCGTCGTAGTCGTCGTAGTCGTCGTACGATTCGTCCTCGGTTTCGAGTGCCGCCGCCTCGTCGCCGCCGCGCTTGGAGAGGAGCGGCGCGCTGTTGGTCGGGCTGAACTCGAAACCGTCGTGCAGGTGGACCTCGAAGAGGGTGAAGTCGGCCATACCCATCAGTACGCTCACAAGATGGATATGCCTTGTGGCGACGGGACGACGCGGGTCGCCGTGAGACGCGACGACCTCGCCCCGCGGTGACACCCGGTGGGGTGTGCTGGATTCGCTGTGTTCTTGTTCCGCCGCCCGCGAATCTCCCGTATGGACGACGACCGACGCGCCTTCCTCGAAGACCTGCTCACCACACCCAGTCCGTCCGGCTACGAGGTCGCCGGCCAGCGCGTGTGGGTGGACTACGTCTCGCAGTTCGCCGACGACGTGACGGTCGACGACTACGGCAACGCCGTCGCGGTCCACGAGGGCACCGGCGAGGGCCCCGAAATCGCCTTCACCGGCCACGCGGACCAAATCGGCTACATCGTCCGCGACATCGACGACGACGGCTTCGTCCGTATCGGTCCCATCGGCGGCGCGGACCGCACCGTCTCGAAGGGCCAGCACGTGACGGTCCACGGCGACGGCGGCGACGTGGCCGGCGTCATCGGCCAGACCGCCATCCACCTCCGTGACGTGGGAAGCGAGGAGTACGACGACCTCGAAGAGCAGTTCGTCGACATCGGCGCGACGAGCAAGGGCGACGCGAAGGACCACGTCGAGGTCGGCGACCCAGTGACGGTCGAAGCGCGGGTCCGCGACCTCGCGGGCGACCGGGTCGCGGCCAACGGGATGGACAACCGCGTCGGCACCTGGTCGGCCGCGGAGGGCCTCCGCGCCGCCGTCGAGGCCGACGTGGACGCGACGGTGTACGCCGTCAGCACGGTTCAGGAGGAAGTCGGCGTGCAGGGCGCGAAGATGGTCGGCTACGACCTCGACCCCGACGCGATGGTCGCCGTCGACGTGACCCACGCGACGGACAACCCCGACGTGCCCGGCAAGCGCAAGGGCCCGGTCGAACTCGGCGAGGGGCCGGTCGTCTCCCGCGGGAGCGCGAACCACCCCAACGTCGTCTCGCTCGCCCGCGACGCGGCCGGGGACGCCGACATCGGCGTCCAACTGCAGGCCGCCGGCATCCGCACGGGAACCGACGCGGACGCCTTCTACACGAGTCGCTCCGGTATCCCCTCGCTCAACATCGGCATCCCGAACCGCTACATGCACACGCCCGTCGAAGTGGTCTCCACGAGCGACCTCGACGACGTGGCCGAACTGCTCGGGTCGATGGCCGCGCTCGCGGGCGACGTGGACTCGTTCGGCGTCGAACTGTAGGCGGGCGGACGGCGCCCCCGCGCTGTGCGTAGTTGTCGCACACGCCTCCGGGCGAAAGAAAACCGTTAAAAGTCGCCACACGGTGTTTCCACGTATGGCTGGAACTATCGAAGTACTCGTTCCCGGCGGGAAGGCGAACCCCGGTCCGCCGCTCGGCCCGGAACTCGGCCCGACCCCCGTCGACGTGCAGGACGTCGTCAACGACATCAACGAACAGACGGCTGCCTTCGACGGCATGGAAGTCCCCGTCACCGTCGAGTACGACGACGACGGCTCGTTCAGCATCGAGGTCGGCGTCCCGCCGACGGCCGCCCTCATCAAGGACGAGGTCGGATTCGACACCGGCAGCGGCGAACCCCAGAAGAACTTCGTCGCCGACATGTCCATCGCACAGCTGAAGAAGGTCGCAGAGCAGAAGTCCTCTGACCTGCTCTCGTACGACCTCAAGAACGCCTCGAAGGAAGTCGCCGGGACGTGCGCGTCCCTCGGCGTCACCATCGAGGGCGAAGACGCCCGCACGTTCAAGCAGCGCATCGACGGCGGCGACTTCGACGACCACTTCGACGACGAGTAATCGTCTCGGAACCGTCTCGGCGGTTCGAACCGCCCTTTCCGTCGGGCCGAGTCGACTCGGCCCGCTTTCTTCTCTCCACGGACCCGACTCGACCCGGAGCGACTCGACCGTCGACGACCGCACATTGCTCGCGTGCTCGCCAGTTCGCATGTGTGGCTGTGGCACGCGAAACCCCCGAATTCGGGGGTTTCGGCTCCCGTGGTTCGACGGACTTAAGTTGAGCCTACTCGTCCTGCCGGACGAGGCAGGCAGTAGCCTGTTTCACTGACCCGTAGGAGCAATCCTGCGTACTACGGAGGTGAATAATGGCAGACACAATAGTTGACGCAGTCTCTCGCGCACTCGACGAGGCACCCGGGCGGAACTTCCGCGAAACGGTTGACCTCGCCGTGAACTTGCGAGACTTAGATCTTAACGACCCGTCGAAGCGTGTCGACGAGAGCATCGTGCTCCCGTCTGGCACCGGCCAGGACACCCAGATTGTGGTGTTCGCGACCGGTGAAACCGCGCTCCGCGCAGAGGATGTCGCCGACGAAGTTCTCGGGCCCGACGAGCTCGAAGACTTCGGCGACGACACCGATGCGGCGAAAGACCTTGCCGACGAGACCGACTTCTTCGTTGCCGAGGCTGGACTGATGCAGGACATCGGTCGCTACCTCGGTACCGTGCTCGGTCCCCGTGGTAAGATGCCGACCCCGCTTCAGCCCGACGACGACGTCGTCGAGACGGTGAACCGGATGAAGAACACGGTGCAGCTCCGCTCGCGCGACCGTCGCACGTTCCACACGCGCGTCGGCGCAGACGACATGACGCCCGACGAAATCGCGGAGAACATCGACGTCATCGTCCGTCGTCTCGAGGCGACGCTCGAAAAGGGCCCGCTCAACATCGACTCCGTCTACGTGAAGACGACGATGGGGCCGTCCGTGGAGGTGCCCGCATGAGCGAGTCCGAGGTTCGGCAGACCGAGGTTATCCCGCAGTGGAAGCGTGAAGAGGTCGACGAGCTCGTCGACTTCATCGAATCCTACGAATCCGTCGGCGTCGTCGGCGTCGCGGGCATCCCGAGCCGCCAGCTCCAGGCCATGCGCCGCGAGCTTCACGGCTCGGCCGCGGTGCGCATGAGCCGTAACACGCTCGCGAACCGCGCGCTCGACGAAGTCGACGACGGCTTCGAGGAACTCAAGGAGTACATCGCCGGGCAGGTCGCCCTCATCGGCACGAACGACAACCCGTTCGCCCTGTACAAGGAGCTCGAGGCGTCGAAGACGCCCGCGCCCATCAACGCCGGTGAAGTCGCCCCGAACGACATCGTCATCCCCGAGGGTGACACCGGTGTCGACCCGGGTCCGTTCGTCGGCGAACTCCAGCAGGTCGGGGCGTCCGCCCGCATCATGGACGGCTCGATCAAGGTGACGGAAGACTCCAACGTCCTTTCCGCGGGCGAGGAAGTCTCCGAGGAACTCGCGAACGTCCTGGCGGAACTCGGCATCGAACCCAAGGAGGTCGGTCTCGACCTCCGCGGCGTCTTCTCCGAAGGCGTCCTGTTCGAGCCCGACGAACTCGCCATCGACGTGGACGAGTACCGCGCCGACATCCAGTCGGCCGTCTCCGCCGCGACGAACCTCTCTGTCAACGCGGTCTACCCGACCGCTCAGACCGCGCCGACGCTCATCGCCAAGGCGACGAGCGAGGCCAAGGCCGTCGGCCTGTTCGCCAACATCGAGAGCCCGGACTTCATGCCCGAGCTCATCTCGAAGGCGGACGCCCAGCTTCGGGCGCTCGCGGCGAACATCGACGACGAAGAGGCGCTTCCCGAGGAACTCCGCGGCGTGTCCGCGGCTGACACGGGTGCCGCCGAGGAAGAAGAATCGACTGACGAAGAAGCAGCGGACGCCGACGAGGCAGACGCCGACGCCGACGAAGACGCCGCCGAAGACGACGGCGACGACGACGAAGACGCTGGCGACGCCCTCGGCTCCCTGTTCTAACAACACACAAGGTACACAACAATGGAATACGTCTACGCTGCGCTCATCCTGAACGAGTCGGACGAAGAGGTCAACGAAGAGAACATCACCGCGGTCCTCGAGGCCGCCGGTGTCGATGTCGAGGAGTCCCGCGTCAAGGCGCTCGTCGCCGCGCTCGAGGACGTCGACATCGAAGAGGCCATCGAGACGGCCGCCGCTGCCCCCGCGCCCGCCGCGGGCGGTTCCGCCGGTGGCGAGGTCGAGGCCGCTGACGACGACGACGAGGAAGACGCCGAAGAAGAGGCCGCTGACGAAGGCGGCGACGACGACGACGACGACGAAGAAGCCGACGGCGAGGGCCTCGGCGCGCTCTTCGGCTAACTCCTGCGAGACTCAGCCGCATCCGCGGCGACGCTCGCTTCGAAACTCCGATTTCTTTCGACGCAACTCACCAGCGGCAGTTCCGGTCGCGTGTTCGCCGATTCGGACGCGGGCCGCGCCACCGTCAGCGCCGGTGCCGAGCGCGTAGCTTCATATCGAAAGCCGCGGCCACTCCGGCGCGATGTTCCTCACCGGCGGGGCAGTCGTCTCCCTGTTCGCTCGAGCGGCGGCGCTCGCGTCGCCCGTCGCGGCCGACCCGACGACCGCCGCCCTCCTCGGCGTGGTCGTCGGCGTCTTCCTCGGGACCTGTTCGGGCCTCATTCCCGGCCTCCACGCGAACGCGTTCGCTCTGCTCCTCGCCGGCGTCGCGTCCGAGTTCCCCGGCCCGCCGGTCGCCGTCGCGGCCGCCGTCCTCGCCGCGTCGACCGTCCACACCTTCCTCGACGTGGTGCCGGCGCTGACGCTCGGCGTGCCCGACGCCGCGCTCGCGCCGGGGGCGTTGCCGGCGCACAAACTCGTTCTCGGCGGGCGGGGACGCGAAGCGCTCAGGCTGTCGGCGCTCGGTAGCGGCGCGGCGCTCTGTCTGGCGGTGCCGGTCGCGGTGCCGCTCACCGAGGTACTGGTCGAGGGCTATCCCGTCGTCCGGGACCACCTGTGGGTGGTGCTCGCCGCCGTCGCCGCCGCGCTCGTCTGGACCGAACCGAGTCGGCGGGCCAAACTGGCGGCCTGCGTGACCATCGTCGCCTCGACGGGGCTGGGTCTCGCGGTTCTCGACCGGCCGTTCGGGGGACCGCTTCCGGTCGGTGGCGTGTTGGCCCCGCTCTTGGCCGGGCTGTTCGGTGTTCCGGTCCTCTTGGCGGCGCGACGCGGGGCCGGCGTCCCACCGCAGGGTGACGCCGCGCTCGCGACCTCGCCGCGTTCGGTCGCGCGGAGCGTCGCGGCGGGTGCCGGCGGCGGGGCGTTCGTCGGCTACCTCCCGGGCGTTTCCGCCGGAGTCGCCGGCACGCTCGCGCTCGCGGCGCTCCCCAGAACCGACCCAGACGAGTCGACCCGGGCCTACGTCACGGCGACGAGCGCCGCCACGACGGCGACGACGGTGTTCGCGCTGTTCGCCCTCGCCGGGTTGGGGACGCCCAGAACGGGCGCGCTCGTCGCACTCACGGAGGCGAAGCTCCCGACCGGCCTCGGCCTCGCGGTGCCGGTGACGGTCGTCTCGGGTCTCTGCGGGGCGGTGTTGGTGCCTGTCGTCGGCGACCGGGCGCTCGCGTTCGTCGGGAGACTCGACCAGCGCCGACTCGTCACCGCCGTCTGCGCCCTCCTCGTCGTTCTCTCGTGGGCGTTCGCTGGCGTCGGCGGCGTCGTCGTCCTCGCCGTCGCCGGGACTGTCGGCCATCTCCCCGTTCGGTTCGGCTGTCGGCGCGTCCACCTGATGTGCGTCCTCATGGGGCCGCTGGTACTCGGGTGAGTCGTGTCCACGCGGGACACGGATTTCCCCCAGCAGAACCCGGAAAGACAACGGTTAAAAGTCGCGCGCCGGTTTATGAGCGTATGAGCGAGTCCGAACAGCGACACGCGCACCAGTGTGTGTCCTGTGGCATCAACATCGCCGGCATGAGCGCGGCGACGTTCAAGTGCCCCGACTGTGGCCAGGAGATTTCGCGTTGTTCCAAGTGCCGCAAGCAGAGCAACCTCTACGAGTGCCCCGACTGCGGATTCATGGGTCCATAATCATGGGAAAAGTAGCTGCTAAAATCAAGGTCATGCCGAACAGCCCCGAGCTCGACCTCGACAACCTCGAGGACGCGCTCGAAGACTCCCTGCCCGAGGGTGCGAAGATCAAGGGCTTCGAACGCGACGACGTCGCGTTCGGACTCGTCGCCCTCCTGCCGACGGTCATCGTCCCCGACGACGCCGGTGGCACCGAGGCCGTCGAAGAGGCGTTTATCGAAGTCGAAGGCGTCGAGAGCGTCTCCGTCGAGAACGTCGGCCGTATCTGAACTGACGACCGACCTTTTTCGAAGTCTCGTCCCCGGAGCGACCGCGTTCGACCGCCGTCAGCGGCGCTCCATGAAGTAGACGCCGAGGACGACGCCGAACGTGAGCCCGAGCATCACGCCGATGGCCAGGGAGTCGCCGATGACGCCCGCGACGCCGCCGAGAAGGAAGCCGATGGCCAGCCCGATACCGAACTGCTCGGCGCTGTGGCTCGACCCCTCGTGGTCGTCGGAATCGACCATCACGCGGTCGGTCGGTTCGGCGTAGCTCTGTCGCTGTACGGACTCCGCGCTCAGGGTGACTGACTCCTGGGACATACCTCATTATTCTTCGTGCTATTCAATAACCCTTGCCCGCGTTCTCAACTTTCGGCAACGACCGGCGTGCGAGCGCGCGAGGGCGCGTGAGGACGAGTCGACGCGGACTCCGACGCTCAGAACGCCGCGTCGAACGCTCGCTGAAGGTCGGCTTTCATGTCGTCGATGTGCTCGATGCCGACCGAGACGCGGATGAGGCCGTCGGTGAGGCCCGCTTCGAGTCGCTCCTCGCGGGGGATGGCCGCGTGAGTCATCGCCGCGGGCTGTTCGATGAGGCTCTCGACGCCGCCGAGGCTCTCGGCGAGCGTGAACACCTCGGTCTCCTCGACGACGGTCGAGGCCTGTTCGAGCGAGCCGTCGAGTTCGAACGAGAGCATTCCGCCGAAGTCGTCCATCTGCTCGGCCGCGAGGTCGTGTTGCGGGTGGGAGTCGAGGCCGGGGTAGAACACCTCGGAGACCGCCTCGTGGTCGTCGAGCCACGCGGCGAGTTCGCGGGCGTTGTCGCAGTGGCGGTCCATCCGGACCGGGAGCGTCTTGGTCCCGCGGAGGACGAGGAAGCAGTCGAACGGCGAGGGCGTCGCGCCCACGGAGTTCTGGTAGAACGCTATCTCCTCGTCGAGGTCCGCGTCGTCGGTGACGAGCGCGCCGCCGACGACGTCGGAGTGGCCGCCGAGGTACTTCGTCAGCGAGTGCGAGACGATGTCCGCGCCGTGGTCGAGCGGGCGCTGGAGATACGGCGTGGCGAAGGTGTTGTCGACGGCGCACAGCGCGTCGACCTCGTGGGCGATGTCGGCGAGCGCCTCGATGTCGTTGACGCGCATGAGCGGGTTCGTCGGCGTCTCGACCCACACGAGCTCGGTCTCGTCGCGGACGGCGTCGCGGACGGCGTCGTGGTCGGTGGTGTCGACGAAGTCGAACTCGAGGTCGTACTTCTCGTAGACCTGCGTGAAGATGCGGTGGGTGCCGCCGTAGACGTCGTTGCCGGCGACGACGTGGTCGCCCGCTTCGAGGAGGTTGAGCACGGTGTTTATCGAACCCATCCCCGAGGAGAAGGCGCGGCCGTGCGAGCCGTGTTCGAGCGCCGCGAGGTTCGATTCGAGGTCGGTTCGCGTCGGGTTCCCCGTGCGGGAGTACTCGTAGCCGCGGTGGTCACCCGGCCCGTCTTGGGCGTACGTCGAGTTCGCGTAGATGGGCGTCATGAGCGCCCCCGTCTCCTCGTCGGGCTCCTGTCCCGCGTGGATGGCGCGCGTCTCGATGCGTCGCTCGTCTTCGGACATACGAGAAGCGCCGCACCGACTCGGGTTAAGTCCGTCCCTCCCGCGCGACCACGCGGGGGACACACACGCGCGGTTCGTAACGTGCAATTTATAATGGCGACGCAAGTATTCGTTCTCACGACTATGCCGAGCTCCAACGGTCCGATGAAGGGGACGCGAGGAAAGCTCTCGAACAAGCCGCGCGAGCGCGGCACTTCGCCGCCGCAGCGCGCTATCGCGGAATTCGAGGAGGGCCAGAAGGTCCACCTCAACATCGACCCCAGCGTTCGCGAGGGTCGTTTCCACCCGCGCTTCAACGGTCTCACCGGCGAGGTCCTCGGGAAGCAGGGCCGCGCGTTCAAGGTGCAGATCAACGACGGCGGCAAAGAGAAGACGGTCATCGTCCGACCCGCTCACCTGCGCGCCCAGCAGTAAGCGATGACCATCTTCAAAGAAAAGCTCGACGAGGAGTATCTGACGACCTCCGAGGTCAAGGAACTGCTCGCCGAGGTTGAGGCGGAACGCGCCGCCGACGAAGAGCGCGAGATGCGCTACGAACTGGCCCGTGCGATAGAACACGTCAACCGGTTCGCCCACCTCGACCCCGAGGAATCTCGCGAACTCGTCGAGGAGCTCGCCGAGCTCGAGAAGGTCGACGGTCCGACCGCCATCAAAATCGCGGACCTCCTCCCGCAGTCGCGCGACGAACTTCGCGCGGTGTTCGCCCAGCAGCGCTACGCGCTCTCGGGCGACGAACTCGACGAAATCCTCAACGTCGTCGCGAAGTACGTCTGACCGCGTGACAGCGCGGCCAACTATTTAAATATCGGCTCGCCGTAACTACTGGCATGACACGTACGGAGAGCGGTGACGCCGACGCCACGACCGAGTACGTCGTCGTACTCGACGTACTCCGCCACGGGCGTCAGGGAGACGACCGACGGCGCTTCGACGCGGCACCCATCGCGTACGCGCTCGGAGAGTCCGACTTCCGTCTCCTCGAGTTGACCCTCGTCGAAGACGCCGACGTGAGCATCGGCGACCGGCTCGTCGTCTCGCCGGTCGCCGACCGCGAGCTGATTCAGTCCGTCGAAGAACTCTCGTACGGCGACCTCTCGAACACGGCGACGGCCGAAGTCGACTACGTCGTCGAGGACATCGTCGAGGCCGACGAACGGCGGTTCGTCGACTTCTACAACGACGCACAGCCCATCACCCTGCGGCTCCACCAGCTCAACTTGCTTCCCGGCATCGGGAAGAAGCTCCGCGACAAGATTCTCGAATCGCGCAAGCGGCAGGGACCGTTCGAGTCGTTCGAAGACCTCGAAGAGCGGGTCTCCGGGCTTCACCGCCCGAAGGAGGTCATCGTCGAGCGCATCCTCGACGAACTCCGCGACAACGACGTGAAGTACAAGACGTTCGTCGGACGCGACGGGCGGTAGCGGAACGGGACTTTTACCCGCTCCCGCACGATACCTCTCCCAATGACGAGCGACGGCAGCGAACAGGTCCGCGGGGCCGGCGCGCGCGACCCGGACGCCCTCATCCGGCGGGCGGGCGCTCGCGGGAACCCGGACCACGACCAGCACTTCCTCGTCGACGACCGCGTCGTCGACCGCATCCCGACGTACCTCCCCGAGGACGCGGACCGCTCGCACGTCCTCGAAATCGGCGGCGGGCCGGGCGTCCTCACGGACCGACTGCTCGGCGTCGCCGACCGCGTCACCGTCGTCGAACAGGACCGGACGTTCGCCGAGCACCTGCGCCGCGAGTTCGCCGACGAGGTCGAAGCGGGACGGCTCACCGTCGTCGAGGGCGACGCGCTCGAGGTCGACCTGCCCGAGTTCACCGCGTGCGTCTCGAACCTCCCGTACGGCATCTCCTCGGAGATTTCGTTCCGGCTGCTCCCCCGCGGGAAGCCGCTGGTGTTGATGTTCCAAAAGGAGTTCGGCGAGCGGATGGCCGCCGAGGCGGGCACCTCGGAGTACGGCCGCCTCTCGGTGAGCACCCAGCACTACGGCGAGGTCGAGGTCTGCGAGCACGTCCCCCGCGAGGCGTTCGACCCCAAGCCGGCGGTCCAGAGCGTCGTCGTCCGCATCACGCCGCGCGACCCGGAGTACGAGGTCGAAGACGAGGCGTTCTTCCTCGACTTCGTGAAGGCGCTGTTTACCCAGCGACGGAAGACCATCAGAAACGGCATCCGAAACACGGCGCACATCTCCGGGCTGTCGGACCCCGAAGCGGTCGTCGAGGCGGCCGACGAGGACGTGCTCCGAAAGCGCGCCGGCAACATGGCTCCCGCGGAGTTCGCCGAACTCGCGGAACTCGCCGCGTCGGTCGGCCGGTAACCTAACTCCATGATACGCCCCGCGCTCGCCGTGACCCTCTCTCGTCTCGCCTCCACCGGCACGCCCCTCCAGAGCGACACGGTTCTCGACATCGCGTCGCTGTTCCCGACGTTCGAGCTTCGCGTCGCCGCGAGCCTCCTCGTGACCGTCGCCGTCGTCGCCGTCTGGCGACTCGGCGCGCGACTCCACGACAAGGAGGTCGACGCCGTCTCGATGCCGGTGTGGCACCTCTCGGTGACGGTGCTCCGACTCGTCGTCGTCGCCGGCGGCGGGGCGTTCGTCTTCGCGGTCTGGTCGCTGTCGGGCGACATCGGCACGATTTCGGCGCAGTACGACCTCAACAGGCAGACGTTCGTCCGCATCGCGCTGTCGGCGGCGTTCGTCGTCGGCGCGTACGTCCTGACGAGCGTCCTCGGTCGGTTCATCGGCGAGATTGCGAGCACGCGACCGGAGATTTCCGACCACCAGCGCGAAATCATCTACCGCATCGCGCAGGTGACGACCTACCTCGCGACGCTCGCGGTCATCCTCGGTATCTGGCGGGCCGACCTCGGCGGCTTCCTCGTCGGCGCTGGCTTCCTCGGCATCGTGGTCGGGATGGCGGCGAGACAGACCCTCGGCGCGCTCATCGCGGGCTTCGTCATCATGTTCTCCCGGCCGTTCGAAATCGGCGACTGGGTCGAAGTCGGCGACCACGAGGGTATCGTCACCGAAATCACGGTCGTGAACACGCGCATCCAGACGTTCGACGGCGAATTCGTGATGATTCCGAACGACGTGGTGAGCTCGGAGAGCCTCGTCAACCGGAGCCGAAAGGGTCGACTCCGCCTCGACGTCGAGGTCGGCGTCGACTACGAGACCGACATCGACCACGCCGCGGACGTGGCGCAGGCGGCTGTCGAAGACCTCGACGAGGTGCTCTCGGTGCCGAAGCCGCAGGTCGTCGCCAAGCGGTTCGACGACTCCGCGGTCGTCCTCGGGGTTCGCCCGTGGATAGACCGCCCGAGCGCCCGCCGGTGGTGGCGCGCCCGCACGGCGACCATCTCGGCCGTCCGCGAGACGTTCGCCGAGGAGGACATCACCATCCCGTTCCCGCAGCGCGCGCTGTCCGAGCGCGACCCCTCGGGGCCGATTCCGCTCACCGATACGAGGCCCGAGGCGAGCCCCGAAGCCGACGGCGGCGTCGAGGGCGGTGAGGCCGATGGCGACGCCTCGACTGGTTCCACGGAGGCCGACGAATGACCGACCTCGCCGAGCGCCGCGGGATGAACACCTCCGTCTACCAGCCCGCGGAGGACTCCGGACTGCTCGCGCAGGCCGCGGTCGGGCGCGTCTCGGGACGCGTCCTCGAAGTCGGCACCGGCTCGGGCTGGGTCGCAGAGCAACTCGCGACGAAGACCGACGCCGACGTGGTCGCGAGCGACCTCAATCCACACGCCTGCCGGCAGGCGGCCGAGCGGGCCGCAGCCATCCGCGCCGAGGGCGGCCGCGGCTTCGAGGTCGTTCGCGGGAGCCTCGTCGAGCCGTTCCGCGACGACGCCTTCGACGCGGTGGCGTTCAATCCGCCGTACCTCCCCGAGGACCTCGAAGCCGCGCGCGACGACTGGATGGAAGTCGCGCTCACCGGCGGCGAGGACGGCCGCGAAATCATCGACCCGTTCCTCGACACGGTCGGCCGCGTCCTCAAGCCCGGCGGGACCGTCTTCCTCCTCGTGAGTAGCTTCACGGGCTACGACGAGGTGCTCGCCCGCGCCGAGGCGAACGGCTTCGGCCACGAGGTCGTCGTCCAGGAGTCGTACCCCTACGAGACCCTCACGGTGCTCGCGTTGGAATAACCAATGCGCATATGTTGATACAGGAAATATTATAGGCCGTCATTTCTTAGCCAGGAGTGATGACTGAACTCGTCTCGACGACACCGGGACTGTATCCCCTCCCGGATTGGGCGAAACAGGAGCTTTCCGACCTCAAGGGTCACCAGAAACACGACCTCATCTCCGGTAACGAGGGCGCGGACATCGTGAGCGCGTACGACCGCGCCCGCGAGGAAGTCGTCTCCGAACAGACTGACGCCGGTCTCGACCGCGTCGTCGAGGCGCAACTCCGCTGGGACGACATGCTCGCGCACCCGCTGACGGTCCACGAGAACGTCGAGACCGGCGGTATCGTCCGCTACTACGACAACAACAACTTCTACCGCGACCCGCAGGTCCGCGGCGAACTCACCTTCTCCGGCGACGTCGCGGCCGAACTCGACGCTACCGCCGACCTCCTCGGCGACGAGTCGCTGCAGGCGGTCCTCCCCGGCCCGTACTCGCTTTCGGACCTCGCGACCGACGAGCACTACGGCGACGAGGCCGACTTCCTCGGCGCAGTCAGCGAGTTCCTCGCCGGCGAGGTCGACGCCTTCCCCGACCACGAGACGCTGTTCCTCCTCGAACCCTCGCTCGTGTTCTCGCCGCCGGGCGAGGACGTCGACGAGCGCGTCGCCGAGGCCATCTCCGCCGTCTCCGACGCGACCGACGCCGACGTGGTCGTCCACACCTACTGGGGCGCGCTCGACGAGAAGGTCTACGCGCACCTCATGGACGCCGACGTCGAGGCCATCGGCTTCGACTTCGTCGCCGGTGACCGCGACCAGACGCTCTACAACATCAACGAGTACGGCACGAAAGACGACATCGCCCTGGGCCTCGTCGACGGCCAGAACACGCTGGTCGAAGACCCCGACACGGTCCGCGAGCGCGTCGAGTGGACCCTCGACAACGTCCAGAGCCAGACGTTCGACACCGCCTACGTGACCTCCAACACCGAACTGTTCTACCTGCCGGAGAACCGCGCGACGGAGAAACTCGCCGCCCTCGCGGCCGCCACCGAGGACGAACTGGAGGTGGAAGCATGAGCCGCGACGCCGAGAACCGCGAGCAGTTCCGCCCTGAAGGCCACGAAAACGAGCACTTCCTGCTCACCACCGTCGTCGGCTCCTACCCGAAGCCCAAGTGGCTCAACCGCGCCAACGACCTCGCGGAGGACCCCGACTCCAAGTTCACCCAGGAGCACCTCCACGAGGCCCACGACGACGCCTGTCGCGTCATCACCCGCGAGCACGAGCGCTCCGGCCTCGACACCGTCGTCGACGGCGAGATGCGCCGCGAGGAGATGGTCGAGTACTTCGCCCACCGCATCCCCGGCTACGAGTTCAACGGCCCGGTGAAGGTGTGGGGCCACAACTACTTCGACAAGCCCTCGGTCGTCGGCGAGGTCGAGTACGACGAGCCGTGGCTGGTCGACGAGTTCGAGTTCACGAGCGACGTGGCCTCCAAGCCCGTCAAGGTCCCCATCACGGGCCCGTACACGCTGGCTAGCTGGTCGTTCAACGAGCACTACGACTCCGAGGCCGACCTCGCGTACGCGCTGGCCGACCTCGTCAACGAGGAAATCGAGAAGCTCGTCGAGGCGGGCGCGACCTACATCCAGATCGACGAGCCCGCGCTGGCGACGACGCCGGACGACCACGCCATCGTCGGCGAGTGTCTCGAACGCATCGTCGCGGGCATCTCCGACGAGGTCCGCATCGGCCTCCACGTCTGTTACGGCGATTACTCCCGCATCTACCCCGAACTCAACGACTACCCAATCGACGAGTTCGACGTGGAACTCTGCAACGGCGGCTACGAGCAGATTGACGTGTTCACCGACCCCGAGTTCGAGCCGGACCTCGCGCTCGGCGTCCTCGACGTGCACACCACCGAAGTCGAGACCGTCGAGGAGATAAAGGAGAACATCAAGCAGGGTCTGAAGGTCGTCCCGCCGGAGAAGCTCACCGTCTCGCCCGACTGCGGCGTGAAGCTCCTCCCCCGCGAAGTCGCCTACCAGAAGACGGAGAACATGGTCAAAGCCGCCCGCGAGGTCGAAGCCGAACTCGACGCCGGCGAAATCGACCTCGACGCGCCCGTCCCGCAGGCCGACTGAGCGGCTGAGTGTCCGAGCGCCCGAACAACTCCCCGTTCGTCTTTCTTGTCCGTATCGAACCCAGAGTCGCAGACTCCCATCGCGTTCTCGCCGCCGCGAGTGTCTCCCCGTCCTGCACGTGAAATAAATGTTAACATACCACATAGCGTATCGCTCGGTATGGGCACCGAATCAGTCGCACCGGAACGGACGAACGTCGAACTGTGCCGCCGATACGTCGAGGAGTTCGTCAACGAGGGGGACGCGGCGGCGGCCGAGGAGTTGGTCCGCGAGGACGTCGTCACTCACCAGTTGGGCGTCGACGTCGACAGAGTGGGGAGAGACGCGCTGGTCGACCAGATACTCGGCTTCCGGGGGGCGGTTCCGGACTGGACCCTCGCTGTCGAAGACGCGGTCGGCGAGGGCGACCGGGTGATGATGCGGCTCACGGCGCGGGGGACGCCGCAGGAGCCGTGGGGGAACCTCGTCCCGACCGGGAAGTCGTTCGAGCAACCGGCGTTCTTCGTCTTCCGACTCGAAGACGGCCGCATCGTCGAGCAGTGGAACCTGGTGAACCTGATGGGAATCGCGCGCCAACTCGGGTTGCTTCCGCCGGGGCCGCGGGTCGTCGCCAAACTGGCGGCCCGGCGCATTCGGTCGCGCCTCGGCGGCGGCCGGTGACGCGGTCGAGCCGACAGACCGAGTTAGACGCGCTCGGTCTCGAACGAGCGTTCTCGGGTCGCGTCGTCTCCGCCGTCGGCACCACCGAGCCCGCGATTGCCCTCACACCCGATTCGCCACCCGCCGTCGGCACCGCGGACTAACGGAAGCTCCGTCCCGACGGCGTCTGAAATCTCTTCGGGTGGCACGTCGCACGCCGCGGCGATGCGTTCGAACCGCGAGCCGCCGGTCAGCGCCTCGGGAACCGGCACCCAGACCGTCGCGGTCCGGTCGTCGGGCGTCGCGAGCGCGAGGTCGAGTCGCACGCCGTCCCGGCGAGAGAACCGGGCGAGGCCGCTCGCACCCCGTCGTCGCTCGGGGACCACGTTCGTGACGACGCCCGAATCGACGTGGTCGAGCGCGCGCAGGCCGGCCACGCGGAGTTCGACGTCGCGGATGTCGGTCGGCCCGAGGACGACCGGACGCACGAGCGTCGAGAGCGTCGCCGCCAGTCGCGCGGTCGTCCACGCCGCCACCGCGGTCGCGCCGAGCATCGCCACCGCGCCGACGACGAACAGCGCCGCGAGCGCGAGGAGTACGAGTTCAACTTCGACCATGTGACACGTTTCGCCGGGCGACGAGAAAACCGTTGTTCGCCGCGCGGTGGACGGTCAGGTCGCGGTGACGGTCGTCGCCGGCAGTCCTGGTGTGACTGATGATAGTCTTTCGCACACTCCATTGTCGACGGGAGCGTCCCCGTCGGCTGGAGCGCGGACGAGAGGGGAGACGTGGCCGCCGCTCCTCTCGGCAGAAAACGTGAGAACCGCGAGACGAGACTTACTCGTAGAGCCAGGTCTCGTCGATGCGCTCGTAGTCGACGAGTTCGTCCTCGTCGAAGAAGAGCGCGATTTCGCGCTCGTTCGCGCCCTCGTCCTCGTGGTCGGAGCCGTGGATGACGTTCCGGCCGAGGTCGAGACCGTAGTCGCCGCGGATGGTGCCGGGAGCGGACTCTGCGGGGTCCGTCTCGCCCATCATGCCGCGGACCTGTCGCGTCGCGTCCTGTCCTTCCCAGACCATCGCGAAGACGGGACCGGACGTGATGAAGTCGACGAGACCCTCGAAGAAGGGCTTGCCCTCGTGCTCACCGTAGTGGTCGTGAGCGAGCTCCTCGTCGATCTGCATGAACTTGCCGCCGACCATCTTCAGACCGCGGTCCTCGAAGCGGGAGACGATGTCTCCGATGAGGCCGCGCTGGACGCCGTCGGGCTTGACCATCACGAAGGTGCGCTCTGCGTCGGACATCAGTTGTCCTCCGACTTGCCGCTCGCGCGGCGGCCGGCCTCCGTCCACTCGAGGTCGCGGGCCTCGCGGCCGAGGAAGTAGTTCTTCTCGGCCTTCGAGTCCTTGAAGTGGAGGATGGTACCGTCGGTCTTGACGTACATCGTGCCCGTGCCGGGCTCGATTTCCTCACCGCTGTAGTCGCACGTGCGCTTTTCGACCATTGTTACTGCCCTCCGATGGAGTCGGCGTCACGCTGAGTCTCGCGGAGCTGGAGGATGTCGCCCTCGCGGACGGGACCCAGCACGTTTCGCGTGATGATACGGCCCTGGTTGGAGCCTTCGCGGATGCGGCACTTGACCTGCATGGCCTCGCCGTGCATCCCAGTCTTTCCAACGACTTCGATGACTTCGGCAGGCGTCGAGTCGCTGGCTTGTTCGTCCGCGCTCATAGTCGGTTATCGAAGGTCCTCGACCTTAGTCGCGATGTCCTCGACATCGTCGGACGCGTCGCCGGCGTCGACGATGGCGGCCGCGGCACTGCCGACTTCGAGGCCGGCGGCGTGGCCGATGTCGTCCTGCGTCTCGACGAAGATGAACGGAATGCCCTTCTCGTCGGCGAGTTCGGGCAGGTGCATGACGATCTCCTCGGGGGAGACGTCTTCCGCGATGAGGACGAGCTGGGCGTTGCCCCGCTCGATGGACTTGGTCGTTTCGTTGGTTCCTTTCTTCACGATACCAGTATCTCGGGCGACCTCGAGCGCCTCGACGGCGCTGTCAGCGAGGTCGGCCGGTACGTCGAAGTCTACGTAGACAGCCATTGTTGTTCACCTATATCCTGCTCGCGGGCTCGACTCCCTCGCCGGTATCACACCGGTCGGTCGGTCGCGACCGGTCAACGATTTCCCTACGGCGAGGAGGTTCATCAACCCCGGACAGGCTGTAACCACTCTTTGCTTCGGCCCCCATAAAAGCGCTTTCAAAATCGTACCGCCGTGCGACGCGTCCGCACGACCCGCGAAACACCCGATTTCTCGCCGACCGAAGCGCCACGGATTCGCGTGTCGATTGCTCACACGAAACGCTCGTGGCGGGGCGTGACACGCCACCGAAACCGCCGGCTGAACCGACTGGGAGACGAGCGCGCTCGCACCCGACCGAAGGATGTGAATAGTCGCGCCGGCGTATCGCCCCCATGACCGAACTCGGCGACGACCCCGACGTCGAGGCGCTCGCCGCCGCCCGTCGCGAGGAGGCGCTGGCGACGAACCAGCGACGCCTCCTCGTCCTCGCCGGCGACCGGGACGCCGGCATCGACGCCGCCTTCGACGCGGTCCGCGGGGCCGACGTGCCCGACGACGAGGTGACGTTCGTCACCGCGCGGGAAGGATTTCGCTTCCACCGCGTCGAACCGAAGCGCGCCTCGTCGCTCCTCGGGACGACCCGGACGCTCGTCGTCCTCGACGCCCACGAGGACTTCTCGGCGAACGCGCTCGGCCGCGTCGCCGGCGCGGTCGACGGCGGCGGCCTGCTCGTCCTGCTCACGCCACCCCTCGACGAGTGGCCGACCCGCTGCGACGCCTTCGACGAGCGATTGGCGGTCCCGCCGTTCTCCGTCGCGGACGTGACCGGCCGCTTCCGCGGCCGACTCGTCTCGACGCTCCGGGACCACCCCGGCGTCGCCCTCGTCGACCTCGATTCGGGGACCGTCGAGCGCGACGGCGCGTACCGACAGGGAATCAGTTTCGACGCCGCCCCGCCGCGGATACCGAGAGAGAAGAACCGAAGGTTCCCGCGGCGCGCCTACGAGGACTGCCTCACCGCCGACCAGTCCGCCGCGCTCGCCGCGCTCGAAGCGCTGGCCGAACCGGACACCGCCGTCGTCGTGGAGGCCGACCGCGGCCGCGGGAAGTCGAGCGCGGCGGGCCTCGCCGCCGGGAGTCTCGCCGCGGAGGGCGCGGACGTGGTCGTGACCGCGCCCGGAAAGCGAAACGCCGCCGAGGTGTTCGCCCGCGCGGAGCGACTCCTCTCCGAACTCGGCGCGCTCCGAGGCGGCGGCGCGGACGATTTCGACCTCGCGGCCGAGAGCGGCGGTCGCGTCCGCTACGTCCCACCGACGGAAGCCGGCGCGGCGGCGGCCGACGCCGACGCGCTCGTCGTGGACGAGGCGGCCGCCCTGCCCGTCAGGCTCCTCGAATCGTTCCTCGCCGCGCCCGCGGTCGCCTTCTGTACGACCGTCCGGGGCTACGAGGGCGCGGGCCGCGGCTTCGCCGTCCGCTTCCGCGACCGCCTCGACGACGCGGACCGCGAGGTGACCGACGCGCGCCTCGACGACCCGATTCGCTACGCCGCCGGCGACCCCGTCGAGTCGTGGACGTTCCGCGCGCTCCTCCTCGACGCCCGGCCGCCGGTCGACCAACTCGTCGCTGACGCGACGCCCGATACCGTCTCCTACCGGGCGTTTTCGCCCGACGACCTGCTGGCCGACGAACACCTGCTCCGCGAGGCGTTCGGCCTGCTCGTCCTCGCGCACTACCGGACCGAACCGGACGACCTCGCGCGACTTCTCGACGCACCGAACCTGACGCTCCGGGCGCTCACCCACGGGGGGCGAGTCGTCTCGGTCGCGCTCCTCGCCCGCGAGGGCGGCCTCGACGCCGACACCCGCCGGCACATGTACGACGGCGGCCGCATCCGCGGGAACATGCTCCCCGACGTGTTCACGAGCCAACTCCGGGACGAAGCGGCGGGCGTCCCCGTCGGCTACCGCGTGATGCGCATCGCCACCCACCACGCGGTCCGGTCGTCCGGCCTCGGCTCGCGGCTCCTCTCGGAGGTACGCGACGAGTTCGCGGGCGACGCGGACTACCTCGGCGTCGGCTTCGGCGCGACGCCCGAACTCCTCTCGTTCTGGCGCGACAACGGCTACGGCACGGTCCACATCTCGACCACCAGAAACGACACCAGCGGCGAGTACTCGGCGCTCATGATGCGCCCCCTGTCGCCCGCCGGCCGCGACCTCCGGGACCGCCACGCCGAGTGGTTCCTCGGCCGCGTCGGCGACGTGCTCGGCGACGCCCTCTCGGACCTCGACGCCGACGTGGCGCGGGCCGCGCTCGCCGCCGTCGACGCCGGTGCCGACCCAAGCGCCGACGCCGCGTTCTCGCCCGGCCTCTCCGAGTACGAGTGGCGCGTCGTCGTGGGCGCGTCCTACGGACCGGGGCTCTACACGACCGCCCCCGGCGCGTTCCGGCGAATCGGCCTCGCGCATCTCACGAACCCGGACCGGGCCTCGTTGACGCCTCGGGAGGAGCGACTGCTGGTCCGCAAGGTCTTCCAGATGCGACCGTGGGACGCCGTCGCGGACGAACTCGACTTCCACTCGACCGCGGGGGCCATGCGCGCGCTCGGCGACGCCTACGAACCGCTCGTGGACGAGTACGGCACCGACGCGGCCCGCGAGGAACGCGAGCGATTCCGGTGAGCGCGCGGTGAGCGCGAGCCGTGCCGCGGGCGAGGGGGCGGCGAGCCGACCGTCTCGCTCGCCGACACACCGATAGTCGTCGGAACCGACGCTCCTCGTATGGCCGAGTGTAGCGAACCCGACTGCGAGAACGTCGCGGCGGTCAGGCTCTACGTTCCGTGGGACGCCGACAGAGACGTCTGTACGGCCCACGCGAGGGCGCTCGTCCAGCAGGACGGCGTCGTCGCCGAACCCCTCGACGGGGCCGAAGACGACTGGTCGTAGCGCCGCCGGTCGCGAGCGGGGGCGGCCGCACCCCGACGCGTCGCTGGCCGGAGAAGACAGTGCGCAGAAATTCAGGGTCGGAGACGGGGCCGGTCAGCGCTCACCGGAGCGTGACGGCCATCATCACTTCGTCGACGTAGTCGCCGTCTATCTTGTAGTGGGCGTCGCGGACGGCTTCGGTCTCCCAGCCGTGGCCTTCGAGGAACGCGATTGCCTCCTCGTTAGTCGCCGGAACGCTGTTGTAGAGCTTCTCGAAGCCGCGCTCCCGAGCCCAGTCGACGCCGCGGTCGAGGAGCTTGCTCCCGATGCCGTGGCCGCGGAACTCCGGTCGAGTGCCGACCGTCAGGACGGCGGTGTGGCTCAGCTTCTCCGCCTCGGGCAGGTCGAGGTGGACCCAGCCGGCGAGTTCGTCGCCGACGGTGGCGACGAACACCATCCGGGAGTTGACGTCGTTGTGCCGGAGGACGACCTCCTCGTGGTCCAGCAGGTCGGCGACCGTCTCGGCCTCGATGTACCGGCCCTCGTCGGCGACCTCGTGGATGGCGTCGACGAGGCTCTCCAAGTCGACGTTCTGGGCCATCCGAATCGTCACGTCGAGGTCGCCGAGTTCGACCGTCTCCTCCTCGCCGGGCGCGTAGGCCACCTCTACGTAGTTGCCGACCTTTCGGATGTAGCCGTCCCGTCGCAGAACGGTCAGGTGCGCCCCCAGCGCCGCTGGCTCGAAGTTGAGCGCCCGCCGCACCTCGTCCTCGCGGACGGTCCCGTGGCGCTCGATGTACTCGTAGATGTCCTTGCGGTCTTTGTGTCCGAAGTTGAGACTGTCAGTTACTTCCATGGTACACAATCACACTCATGATTTATAATTGTTGTTCGTGCCGGACCCGACGACAGTCGGTGGAGCCGACGGGTGAATCGGGGTCCGTGCGCCGCCCTCAGCGCCTCTCGGGGACGCAGGTCAGCAGTTGGGCGGTGTCGAGCACGTCGTGGGTCCGCAGCAGGACCTCGGCTGCCTCGCGGACCGTGAAGTCCGCGTCGAGGTCGACCCCGTAGCACCGGGCGTACATGTCGAGCCAGTCGTTCATCGCCCGGTGGAGGAGTTCGAACTCCTCGCCGGTGAAGGAGACCTGCCGGTCGCCCGTCCGCGCGCTGACGTAGAGCGAGACCGCCGGGCCGACGCCGTCGCGGGCGCATTCGAGCGCGCGCTGGTCCGCGGCGGACGGCGGCGGCGGGTCGAACGACTCCCGCGCCTCTCGCGCCTCGGCGGCGAGGGCTCTGGCGCGCTCCCCGAACCGAACGTCTTCGGGATGTCGCTCCTCGGCACCGCGACCGTCGGCGACGGCGCGGGACTCCGAGTGGGTCGCCTCGCGGCTCATGGTCTCACCTCCGTCACCCCCACTTGAACTCGACGCCCTTGTCGCCGCGCGGGTGGGTCCACTCCGTGTCGGCGACGACGGCGCAGGTGCCGCACTCGACGCAGGGCTGGGTGTCGAGGCTGACGACGCGCTCTTCCGAGCCGTTGGTCCGGACGACTTCCTCGCGGTAACAGCCGCCGCCGAAGTCGACCGCCGAGACGGGACAGGCCGCAACCGCGGCCCCGCTGGCCTCGTAGGACTCGTCGCGGAGCGTGATGTGCGGGTTGCCGATGTCGGTGTCGTAGGTCAACCCGCCGATGCGGGCTTCGAGGTCCGGCGGCGTCACCGAGCTCTGGTCGCGGACCCGCGTCCCCAACTCCTCGGCGATGACCGTCGGGAGCGTGACGTAGGGCGTCCGCGTGTCCGGCATCAGCGCCGACAGCGTCGGGACGTTGTAGAGCCGTTCGAGCCGCCCCGAGAGCGCGCGGATGCCGGCGCGCCCGACCGGCGAGGTGAGCACGGTGTCGACCACGTCGGTCACGCCGTCGTCTTCGGCCACGCCGCGGAGCAGTTCGTAGCCGCGGGGCCGGAGCTTCTTCATCACGCCCTCGCTCCGGAGCTTGCGGGCGTAGCGAGTCCCCGCTTTTTCGGGCTCGTTGCGCGATTTGGCCTGCGCGTACGCCTCCGCCGCGAGTGCGCCCGCCGTGACGGCGTGGTTCATACCCTTGATTATCGGTCCCTGCGCCTGCATCTGACCGGCCGCGTCGCCGACGAGGAGCAGGCGGCCGAAGTGCGGTTCGCGCAGGGCGACCTTCTTCGAGTCGGGCACGAGCTTCGCGCTGTACTCCAGTTCGGTGTAGTCGTCGCCGAGCCACTGCGCGAGAAGCGGGTGGGTCAGGAGAGCGTCGAGGAGCTGGTGTGGTTCGGCCTCCTCCGCGACGAGGCTGTCGAGGTGGAACACCGTCCCGAGCGACAGCGTGTCGCGGTTCGTGTAGAGGAAACCGCCGCCCCGGACGCCCTCGAAGAGGTCGCCAGAGAACAGGTGCGCCGCGCCCTCGTCTTCCGCCACGTCGAACCGGTCGGCGATGGCGTCCTCCGGCATGTCGACGACGGCCTTGACGCCCTGGAACCACTCGTCGGGCTCGTCCCAGTCCATCAGGCCGGCGTCGCGGGCGAGTTCGGAGTTCACCCCGTCGGCCGCGACGATGATGTCGGCGGTTATCGGGTCGAGTTCGTCCAGCGTGACGCCGACGATGCGGCCCTCCTCGCGGAGCAGGCCGTTGACGTGGACGCCCGTCAGGAGGCCGCCGCCGGTCTCGCGGGTCCGTTCGTGGACGCGGTCTTCGAGCCACGAGTCCATCTTTCGCCGGAGGACGGAGTCGGACCACTCGGTGTCGTGTTCGTGGAGGTCCGTGAGGTCGAACGACTCGACCTTGTCGCCGGCGATGTTGTGGATGCGGTACTTCGTGATGGGCCGCTCGGCGGCCGCCTCCCGGAACCCCGGAAAGAGGTCGTCGATGGTGTACGGCGCGGACTCCTCGGCGTAGATGAGCCCGCCCGAGACGTTCTTCGACCCGGCCTCGACGCCGCGTTCGAGGACGAGCGTCTCGATGCCGTAGTTGGCGAACGTCGCGGCCGCCGCCGCGCCGCCGGGTCCGGCCCCGACGACGAGCGCTTCGTAGTGTTCGTAGTCGCTCATCGTGACTCACCTCGGTCGTCTTCGGCCGCGCCATCGTCCGGCGTTCCGGTCGGCGCGGTACCCCCGTCGCTCGCCACCGCCGCCTCGAACCGACCCTCCTTGAGCGCCGTCGTCAGCCGCGGCAGCACCTCGAACAGGTCGCCCTCGATGAAGTAGTCCGAGAAGTCGCGGATGCGGGCGTCGGGGTCGGTGTTGACGGCGACGATGGTGTCGGACTCGTCCATGCCGACCTTGTGTTGGACCGCGCCGGAGATGCCCGCCGCGACGTAGAGCTTCGGCGCGACGACCTGTCCGGTCTCGCCTATCTGTCTGTCCTCGTGGGTGTACTGCTCGACGTGGCCGTCGAAGTTGAACGACCCCGTGACGATGCCGCGGGTGACGCCGACCTCGGCGTCCTCGAACTGACCGGCGAGGTCCAAGGCGAGTTCGATGCCCTTCGTCGGGTCGTCGCCGATGCCGCGGCCGACCGCGACGATGACGTCGTGGCCGGTCAGGTCGATACCCTCGTCGAGCTGGTCGAAGTCGGTGACGGTGACGCGGAACCAGTCGTCGTCGAGCGGGGCGTCGTGTTCGACCACGAGGCCCTCGCGCTCGGCGTCGGGTTCGGGCAGGTCGAAGCTCCCCGGGATGACCGACGCGCCCTGCGGGTGGAACTCCCGCGTCGGGTTGTCGATACAGAGGATGGTCGAGTACTCGAAGCCGGAGAAGTCCGGGCGCTTCATGTGCAGGACGCGCTGGAACTCCTTTTTTTCGCCGGCGACGCCGGTCTTGACGGGGTTCGAGATGACCTCCTCCGTGATGTAGAGCCCCGAGCAGTCGCTGGCGAGACCGGAGTCGAGTTCGGCCTGCACGAGCGCCGAGAGGTCCCGGCCGTTGTTCGTCGCCGGGAACAGCACGTACCGCGGCTTGTCGTAGTCGCGCCACGGCTCGTCGCGGCCGCCTCGGACCTCGAAGTTCTCGTGGGTCGCCCCCGCGCGGGCCATGTCGCAGAATATCTCGGTGTACGGTTTGTGCTGGAAGCGTTCGAGCCGGGCGTCCTCGCGGACGACGACCACGTCCGCGCCGTAGGCGATGACGTCCTCGACGTGCTTCGACACGTCGGAGCCGATGAGGACCGCGACGACCCGCTCGTCGGTCGTGTAGTCGTCGTTGTAGGTGTCCATCAGGTCGCGGGCCTTGCCGAGCATCTCCTTGGACACGTCCACGAGTTCGCCCGCCTGCGTCTCGCAGTAGACCCACATGTCGCGGTAGGTCCCCCCGTGGAGCGACCGGACGTGCCGCTTGTCCCGGGTCGGGTGGTCGAGGTCCGGGTGGCGCTCCTCGGGCGGCCGGTCGTCCACCTCGATTTCCGTGTCCTCCTCGTCGCTTCCCTTCACGGAGTCGATGCGGCTTCTGATGAGCCGCTTCACCGAGTCGCGGTCCTCGCCGGCCTCCTCGCGTTCGAGGAGGGATTCGAGGTCCGAGACCTCCTCGACGCTCTGGAGGGCGTTTCCGACCTCCGCGGTGCTCATCGACGCGAGGTCCATCTCGTCGGCGTCGGCCGGTTCGTCGTCGTCCTCGGAGAACTTCTCGATGCGGCTCTCGATGAGGGCGATGGCCGGCGCGCGGTTCTGTCCGCGGTGTTCCGCCTGTAGAATCTCCTCTAACTCGCCGAGGTCGTCGATGTCCTTGATGGCCGGGCCGAGCTCCGAAATCTCGTAGTCGCCGGGGTCGAAGTCGGTCACGCTCAGTCACCCCCCGCGGCCGCGGCGTCGCCGGCGTCGTCGCCGACCGCCGACTGCATCGCCCCCAGCACGTCCTGCATGGCACCCGTATCCTCCGGGTCGACCATCGTCGCCTCCCGCTCCGCCGGGGCCTTCGGGATCGGGTCGACCGACGAGACGATGGTCGGCGAGCCGTCGAGGCCGATGTAGTCCGGGTCGACGTTGATGTCGGCGTGGTCCCGCACCGTCAGGTGCTCCTCGTAGTTCTCGGCGCGCGCTCGGGTCTCCTCGCGCAGGTCCTTCAGCGTCAGGCGCTCGCCCGCCGTCCGATACGACGGCTCGAACTCGGGGTCCGCGACGACGAACGCCGGAAGCTCCGTCTCGACGGTCTCTATCTCCTCGATGTCGCCTTCGACCAGTCGCTTGGCGCGCAGCGTCCCCTCCGCTTCGTCGATGTCGAGGGAGATGACGTGCGTGACGAGCGGCATGTCGAGACACCAGTTCGTCTGCGGACCGGTGTGGCCCGTCTCCCCGTCCGCGGTCTTGAACCCGGCGAACACCACGTCCGGCTCGCCGAGCGTTTCGATGCCCGCGCTGAGCGTGATGGCCGTCGCCCACGTGTCGGCGGCCGCCATCTCGCGGTCCGAGACGAGGTGGAGGTCGTCGGCGTACACCGTCTCCATCGCCTCGCGTAACACCTCCTTGTACCCCGGCGGCCCCATGCTCATCACGCTCACTCGCCCGCCGTGTCGAACCCGCGTCTGCAGCGCCGCCTCCAGCGCGAAGCGGTCGTTCGGATTCATCACTGTGGGCGTCTTCCCCCGTTCGAGGTGCCCGTCCTCGTCGAACGATACCTGGCCCTCCCGGAAGTCGGGCACGCCTTTGGTAAGTACCACCATGTGCATTGAGAACACTCTCCAGTTAATGCTAGCTCATATTCATAATAATCTTTTGTACTAGGTGGGCGGAATGTCCGCGCCGCTCATCGGCGTCTTCTTCGGCGGTCACGCCCGCAAAAAATCGGGGTTTCTTCCCTCAGATGCGTCCCGCTCGCCCGGGGTCGACGTCGATGGCGTCGACCGGGCAGACGTCGACACAGAGCATGCAGTCGATGCACTGGTCTTCGTGGGTCGGTTCGGCCTTGATGTCGGACTCCGGGTGTCCCGGCGTGTCGACCCACGTGAACACGTCCACGGGGCAGTCCTCCAGACACGCTCCGTCGGCGAGGCAGATGTCGAAATCCACCGCGACGTGCGTGCCGTGGATGCCGTGTTTCTCCGGCGGGTCGACCGGTCCCCAGACGGCCACGCCGTTTTCCTCTCCGACCTTCTCCCTGTTTGTCTCGAACTGCGGGTCGATAGCCATGACTCTTAGTGACATATTTCGGTAGAGGCAATAAACTATCCCCCGAACGGGGGGAAACCGGACGACGCGGCGCGCGAGTGAGAACCCGGTCACACCCGCCGTCCTCCCGCCGCGGCCTCGACGCGCCCACTCGGTGGGGTGAATAGCCCCCGGCCCGAACCACCCCGGTATGGACGTGTTCCTCTGGGTCGCGCTCGCCCTCCTGGTCCTCGGCGTCGTCGGGAGCGTACTTCCGCTGCTCCCCGGCGCGCTCCTCTCCGTGCTCGGCGTGGTCGTCTACTGGGTATCGACCGGCTTTTCGGACCCCGGACCCATCGCGTTCGTCGGTCTCACCCTCGTCGGCCTCGTCGCGCTCGTCACCGACTACGCCGGCGGGATGGTCGCCGCGCGGTTCGGCGGCGCGTCGACCCGAACGTCGATTGTCGCCGGAGTCGCCGGCTTCCTGCTCATGTTCCTCATCGGCCCGCTCGGCATCTTCGTCGGCGTCGCGGGCACGGTCTTCGCCCTCGAATACCTCGAACACCAAGACGCGGAAGAGAGCGGTCGGCGAGCCCTCGTCGCCACGGTCGGCGTCCTCGCCACCGCGGCGGTGCAGGCGCTGTTGACGTTCTCGATGCTCGTCGGCTTCGTCCTCGTCGTGGTGCTCTAACGCCGGCCGACTCCGCTTCGCTCCCGAGTTACCGCTCGTCTCGACGCCGAATCAGCCCCGTCTCCGCGTCGGCGACGACCCGAGCGGGCGCGCCGTCGGCGTCCACGCGCAGCGGCATGACGTACAGGTCGAACGTCCGGTCGGTCGGGAGCGCGTCCAACCCGCGGAGGTTCTCGACGACGAGCAGTCCCGCCCCGAGAATCGCGTGGTGCGCCGGGACGCCGTCGCCGCCGGTCGGGTCCGGGCTGAGCGCGTCGACGCCGACCGAGAGCCCCCGTTCTGCACAGGCCCGTGCCGTCTCGGGCGCGAGCGCCGGGTGGTCGGGCATGTGCTCCGTCCCCCACTCGTCCTCCCAGCCGGTTCGGAACACGAGGAAATCCACGCGGGGTTCGAGGTGTTCGGGAATCGCGTCCGGCCCGATTCGACCGCGGGGGCCCGCGTCTCGGCAGTCGGCGACCCGAGCGGTGAACCGGAGTTCCTCGACCGGGAAGTCGTCGAGCGTCGCGCCGTCCGGTTCGGTGTGTGCGGGCGCATCGACGTGCGTTCCGGCGTGCGTCCCGAGTTCGAGCCGCGAGACGCGGTAGCCGTCGGCCTCGAAGTCGGCGTGCGACTCGACGGCGACGGGCGGGTCGCCGGGGTACGTCGGCATCCCGGTCTCGACGCGTCGGGTGAGGTCGAGGAGGGTCATACCGTCCCTTAGGCGGGGGTGGGTAAAACGAGTGTTCGTGTCGAGAGCGACTGTCCGTCGCTCAGTTCACTTGTGCGCGAAGTAGACGACGGTCTCGTCGTCGCCGCGGTCGTCCACGCGGACGAAGCCGACGCGCTCGAACTGGACGAGTTCGTTCTCGGGCACGTCGCCGAAGTCGGGTTCAGCGACGCCCGTCACGTCGCCGTCCATGGTGCGCATGCGGACCGGGACGCCGTCGGTCGGTGCCCAGTGAATCACGGCCACGTCGCCCTCGCGGACCACGTCGAGGTCGTCGCCGGTGGCGACGAGCGAGTCGCCCTCGCGGCGGACCGCGCCGAAGCCCTTCAGCCAGACGCGCTCGCCCTCGGCGGGCACGTCGCCCGATTCGAGGAGGACGCTGTCGCCGACCGGGATGTCGCGGGTGCCGCGCTCCTCGAAACTCGGGTGGAGCGGCGGGTGGGCGCTGTCGGGGCCGCCCTCGACGGCGAACTCCTCCCCGTCCCGAACGAGGAAGTAGCGGTCCGTCTCGTCGTCGACGAGGTCGCGGTTGTTCGCGTAGACCGTGGACATCGAGAGGTCGACGTTCGACGTGGAGGTGCCGAGGCCGACCATCGCGTCCACGATGGCCTGTCCGCGGATGCCGCGGCGGCGGAGGCTCTTGATGGTCGGCACGCGCGGGTCGTCCCAGCCTTCGACCTCGCCCGCGTCGATGAGCTCCTTGATGCTCGACGTGGACATCTTCACGTCGTAGGCGTCGACCTGCACGTGGCCCCAGTGGACGACCTCGGGGTAGTCCCAGCCGAAGTAGTCGTAGACGAACTGCTGGCGCTTCGCGGAGTCCTGCAGGTCGATGCCGCGGATGATGTGGGTGACGCCCGTGAGGTGGTCGTCGACGCCGGACTGGAAGTCGAGCATCGGCCACGCGCGGTAGTCGGCCGCCTCCTCGCGGGGGTGCGGCGTGTCTATCATGCGGAAGGCGACCCAGTCGCGCAGCGCGGGGTTCTTGTGTTCGATGTCGGTCTTGACGCGGAGGACCATCTCGCCCGAACTGTACTCGCCTTCGACCATGTCCTCGAACTCCTCGCGGGTCGTCTCGGGGTCCTTGTCGCGGTGGGGACACGGCTTCCCGTCGTTCTTCAGGTTCGAGAACGCCTCGCCCGAACACGAGCAGGTGTACGCGCCGCCCATCTCGATGAGTTCGCGGGCGTAGTCGTAGTACGTCTCCACCCGGTCGGAGGCGCGAATCACGTCGTCGGGCTCGAACCCGAGGTAGTCGATGTCGTCGAGGATGGCGTCGTACGCCGTCAGGTCCGGCCGCTTCGTCTCCGGGTCGGTGTCGTCGAACCGGACGATGAAGGAGCCGTCGTACATCTCCTTGTACGTCCCGATGACCGCGGGCATGCGGGCGTGGCCGAGGTGCCACGGGCCGTTGGGGTTCGGCGCGGCGCGCATGCGGACCTCGTCGTACTCCTCGACGTTGGGGAGGTCGGGGAGAAGCGACTCGTCCGCTTCCTCCTCGGCTTCCATCTCGGCGAGTTCCTCGGGCGCGAGGTCTTCGAGTCGGTCGCGCTTTTCACCCGCCGACAGCCGGTTGACCTCGGCGACGACGGGACCGATGAGTCCCGGAATCTCGCCGCCGTGCTGTCGGAAGTCGGGGTTTTCGCCCATCAGCGGGCCCATAATCGCGCCCACGTCGGCGTCGCTGTCGTGTTTGACCGCGTTGAGAAGCGCGTGCTTTTCGGCCTCTCGCTCGATGCGCTCTCGAAGCTCGTCGTCCATTACCGTTGGCTTCCGCGGCGCGCCTAAAAACAGGCCCGGATTGCGGGGAAGGGTCCTCGCGCGGGCAGGGGTACGTGGGATGTTAGCACTTCAGAGCAAATATGCGTTACGGCGGCGGGGCTCGGGAGGCGGACGGACCGAAGAGAAATCCTCGTGGCCGCGGTTCGCGGGCGCGTCGCGCTCTCAGTAGCCGCGGGTGATGAGGTAGTCCGCGATGTCGCAGAGCAGCTCGCGGGCCTCGTTGTCCGGGAGGACGTCGAGCCGCGACTTGGCCTGTTCGGTGAGGTCTTCGGCCATCTCGCGGGCGTAGTCGATGCTGCCCGCCTCGTTCAGTTCGGCGACGGCGGCCTCGACGGCGTCCTCGGTGAGCTCCTCGGCCGTCTCGGCGTCGACGAGGTCGTCCACGTCGATGCCCTGCTGGCGCGCGTGGAGCGAGATGATGGTCTCTTTGTTCTCCACGAGGTCCGAGCCGCGCTGTTTGCCGAGCTGCTCCGACGGCACCGTCAGGTCGAGCACGTCGTCCTGAATCTGGAACGCGCTGCCGGACTCGATGCCGTACTGGTAGAGTGCCTCGACGACGTCGTCGTCCGCGCCCATGACGACCGCCGGAACGGCGGCCGCGGTCCCGTAGAGGACCGCCGTCTTCAGTTCGACCATCTGGAGGTACTCGTCGGGGAGCACCTCGGTGCGGCGCTCGAACTCGATGTCGAGCGCCTGCCCCTCGCAGATCTGCGTGCAGGTGGTCGCGAGTCGGCGGACGGCTTCGAGACCGTCGGCGGGGTCAGCGCCAGTCTTCGTCAGGAGTTCGAACGCCTTGGCGTACAGCGTGTCGCCGGCGAGGATGGCGGTCGAGTTGTCGTACTCCTTGTGGACCGCCGGAACGCCGCGACGGAGGTCGTCGTCGTCCATGATGTCGTCGTGGATGAGCGTGAACGACTGGATGACCTCGATGCTCACGGCCGCGACCATCACGTCGATGGGGTCGCCCGCGAGCGTCGGGAACGCCCGGTAGTCCTCCGACATCGGTTCGACGTCCGCGAGGGACTCCGCGGTCAGGAGTGAGACGGTCGGCCGGAGGCGCTTGCCGCCGGCTTTCAGGAGGTACCGGGAGGCCTCGTAGAGCCGTTCGGGCTCGGCCATCGGCACGTCCTCGTCGAGCGCGTCGTTGACGAGTTCGCGCCGCTCGCGAATCGCCTCGAGCACCCGCTTTTCCGTCGCGTCGGGAGTCATCACTCCACCAGCTGAATCATGTTTCCGTTCCGCGTGACGTGGACGTCGCGACCGAGGGCGTAGCCCTGACTCTCGGCGAGGTCCACGTACGGAGCGAAGCCTTTCAGGTTCTGGTGAGCCGGGATGACGTGCTGGGGCTGGAGCGCCTGCAGCATCTCGTAGTGCCCCTCCTCGCGGAGGTGGCCCGAGACGTGAATCTCGTCGTAGATGCGCGCGCCCTGCATGCGCAGGAGGCGCTCGGACTGGTAGCGCTGGCCCTCGTTCGTCGGCTCCGGGATGACCCGCGCCGAGAAGATGACCTTGTCGCCGTCGTCGATCTCGTACGGCGTCTCGCCGCGGCCCATGCGGGTGAGCATCGCGCGCGGCTCGCCCTGGTGGCCCGTGACGATGGGCAGGTAGTTCTCCTTGCCCTCCTTCATGATTCGCTTGAAGGTGCGGTCGACGGACTTGCGGTGGCCGTACATCCCGAGGTCGTCGGGGAGGTCGACGAAGCCGAGGCGCTCGGCGGTGCCGGAGTACTTCTCCATCGAGCGACCGAGGAGGACCGGCTGGCGGCCGATGTCCTTGGCGAACTCGACGAGCGAGGAGACCCGGGAGATATGCGACGAGAACGTCGTCGCCACGATGCCGCCGTCGTAGTCCTCGACGGAGGTCATCACGTCTTTGAGGTGGCGGCGCGCGACGGACTCGGAGGGCGTGCGGCCCTTCCGGCCGGCGTTCGTACAGTCTTCGATGTACGCGAGCACGCCGTTGCCCTCGCGACCGATTTCGCGGAAGCGCTTCATGTCGATGGGGTCTTCGAGGACCGGCGAGTGGTCCATGCGCTTGTCGAGACCGTAGACGACGGCGCCCTCGGGCGTGTGGACGACCGGGTTGATGGCGTCGATGATGGAGTGGGTGACGTGGACGAATTCGAGTTCCACGTTGCCGGAGTCGCCGATGGACATCGTCTCGCCGGCTTCCATCTTGACGAGGTCGTTGTTGACGTTGAACTTGTTCTCGCCTTCGATCTGCTGTTTCACCAGTTCGATGGTGAAGGGCGTCGCCACGACGGGGGCGTCGTAGCGGTGGGCGAGCTTGGAGATGGCACCGATGTGGTCGAGGTGGCCGTGCGTGGGGACGATGGCCTGCACGTCTCCTTCGAGGTCGCTCATGACCCGGTCGTCCGGGATAGCGCCCATGTCGATGAGGTCGAGGCTGTGCATCTTTTCGGTCTCGACGTTGTCGTGGATGAGGACCTGCGACAGGTTGAGACCCATGTCGAAGACGACGACGTCGTCTCCGGCACGGACGGCCGTCATCTGACGGCCGACTTCTTCGTATCCGCCTATGGTTGCGATTTCGATTTCCATGGTTTGTGTCTCGATATTCCGAGCATCGAAAGCCACGATGTGGCGAAGGTGCTCACGGAAAGACGGGTGTCTGGGGGCCACCGGCCCCGGCGTCTTGCAGCTCGTCGGTCGAATGACCCCGCGTACGAGACGGCCCGAACCGGTCGAACTGGGCGCGCCCGCACTTACCCGCGGGTTTCTGGTACTGAGTTCTACTCACGGGGGTACTAAAAACTACGTGGGTTCACCGCGCCCGCACGCCCGGGCTCGTGAGAGAACGTCTCACGTGACCCGGGTTTTCCTCCGTTCGACGACGATTTCGACCCGGACGGTCGGACTCGACGGCCATCTCGCACTGTCGGTCCGGCACATTTAAGATAACTACGAGACGGGTTTGATGCATGAGCGGCCGACCCCTCGACGTCCTCGAAGCGTCACTCGACGAGCCGGTGACGGTTCTCCTCAAGGACGGAAACGCGTACTTCGGCGTCCTCGCTGGTTACGACCAGCACATGAACGTCGTACTCGAAGAAGCGCTGGACGAAGACACCGTGCCCGGGGATATCGAACTCGAGCAAGTCCAAGACACAACCATTATACGCGGCGATAACGTCGTCACCATCAAAGCATGACGGGTGCAGGAACCCCTAGCCAAGGAAAGAAGAACAAGACGACGCACGTCAAGTGCCGTCGCTGCGGCGAGAAGTCCTACCACGTGAAGAAGAAGGTCTGCTCGTCTTGCGGCTTCGGTAAGTCGAAGAAGCGTCGGAGCTACGCCTGGCAGTCGAAGTCCGGCGACAACTAACGACTCTCGACGGTCTCAGACCGTCTCTGTCTTCTCTCTCGCCGTCTGCGGCGAGAACGAACCCGCGTTCCTGACTCCCGGTTTGTCCCCGCGCCCGTGACACTCGCTAGCACCGAGTACGGCGTCGCTCTCCGCCCGTCACGCCCGAGTTCCTTCCTCGTGTGCTCCGGTTCCCCGAACTGTCACTTCATCTCGTCACCGCCCTCGACTGGTTCGGTTTACCTCCGTTCTCAGCCCTCGCCGTCCGTGCGCCGCATCGTCCGACTCCTCGTCGAATCCCCGCCCCACCGAGCGGTCACCACCGCGCACGAGATATGCACTTATATGCATATTTGACGGTTACTGAACCCGTCGTTACTGCATAAGGACGGGTTTTTTACCCCCTCGACTCTCTATCGTCTTCCATGGTAACTGGGCGGGACGACTCCCACCACCACATCGGCGGACCGACCGAGAAGTGCGGTGTCGTCGGCGTCGCACTCGGCGGTCGAGACGCCGCACGACCCCTGTACTACTCGCTGTACGCCCTCCAGCATCGGGGCCAAGAGTCCGCAGGCATCGTCACCCACGACGGGTTCCAACAGCACAGTCACGTCCAGATGGGTCTCGTCGGCGACGCGTTCGGTGCCGACGACCTCGACGGCCTGAAGGGCGAGGCGGGCATCGGCCACGTCCGCTACCCCACCGCCGGCGACGTGTCGAAGTCGTGCGCCCAGCCGTTCGCCGTCTCGTTCAAGTCGGGGTCGCTCGGGCTCGCGCACAACGGTAACCTCGTCAACGCCAACGAACTCCGCGACGAACTGGAGAACTTCGGTCACGCCTTCACCTCGACGGGCGACACCGAGGTCATCGCCCACGACCTCGCGCGCAATCTCCTCGAAGAGGACCTCGTCCGCGCCGTCAAGCGGACTATGGAGCGCATCCACGGCTCGTACGCGCTCACCATCATGCACGACGAGACGGTCCTCGGCGTGCGTGACCCCGAAGGGAACCGTCCGCTCTGTATCGGCAAACTCGACGACGGCTACGTGCTCGCCTCCGAGTCGGCCGCCATCGACACGCTCGACGGCGAACTCGTCCGCGACGTGAAACCGGGCGAACTCGTCGTCCTCGACCCCGACGGAAGCGGCTTCGACTCGTATCAACTGGTCGAACGCGACAACACGGCCCACTGCTTTTTCGAACACATCTACTTCGCCCGCCCGGACTCCGTGATGAACGACACGCTCGTCTACGAGGTCCGCCGCGGGCTCGGCCGGAAGCTCTGGGAGGAAAACGGCGTCGACACCGACGTGGTCATGCCCGTTCCCGACTCGGGCCGCGCGTTCGCCTCCGGCTACGCGGAGGCCGCCCAAGAGGACGACGCGACCGTCGAGTTCGCCGAGGGACTGATGAAGAACCGCTACGTCGGCCGGACGTTCATCATGCCGACTCAGGACGAGCGCGAGCGCGCCGTCCGCCTCAAGCTCAACCCCATCAAGAGCACCGTCGAGGGCAAGTCCGTGACGCTCATCGACGACAGCATCGTCCGCGGGACGACCTCGAATCAGCTCGTCCAACTGCTGTACGACGCCGGCGCGACCGAGGTCCACATGCGCATCGGCGCGCCGCCCATCGTCGCGCCCTGTTACATGGGCATCAACATGGCCACCCGCGAGGAACTCATCGCCTCGGACAAGTCGGTCGAGGAGGTCCGCGACACCATCGACGCCGACAGTCTCGGCTACCTCTCTATCGACGCCGTCGCCGAAGTGCTCGAAAAGTCCCGCGCCGACCTCTGTCTCGGCTGTGTCACCGGCGAGTACCCGTACGACATCGACGGCGAGGAGACCGACCGCGACGTGAGCCGGCCCGTCGTCGGTGCCGAAGCGCCGCTGAGCGACTGAGTTCCGGTTCCGGACCCCGCCGGTTCCGCTCCCGTTCGTCCCCCCACGCCCAACCTGTCGCTCCGTCTGACAGTCACCGGGAGCCTCGATAGCATAATCAACGCGGTCTTTCTTGTCTCTCGCACCCGTTGTTCGAACCGTACTCCGACTCGCCGAGGACCGGGTTGCGAGCGGAGTACGGAGTGCGAATCGACGGGGTGGTGGAGCGCCGCGGGAGGGCCCGCACATCCCGTCTCTGTGACCTGCCGGTCGCACCACGTACTACCGCCCGTCCGAATCGGCGGCCCTCGGGCCGCGCGCCCCGCCGCGGGCGTCGGACGGGTACTCCCTTTGAACGCCCGAGCGACGGCGCTCTCCGAACGCGCCTCAGTAGACGACGTAGAGGAGGACGTAGACGACGTTTCCGAGGACGAACGAGACGAGCCACAGCGAGGCCGCGACGCGGCCGAACCGGGCGTGTTCCGTCCCGAAGACCTCGGTTATCGGTCGCGTCAGCGCCAACAGCAGCGCGTAGTAGACGACGGGGACACAGACGACGGCCAAGAGGATGTGAACCGCCAGCGTCGGGAGGTAGACGAACTGGTAGACCGCGTCGGGGCCGGGGAACTCCGCGGTTCCCTGGACGACGACCTTGTAGAGATAGAGGACGAGAAACGTCGCAAAGAGGAGGAACGAGGCGAGCATCATGCGCCGGTGGCGCTCGATTTCGCCGCGGCGGACGAACCGGACGCCGGCGAGGATGGTGACGATGGCGACGGTGCTGATGACCGCGTTCACGTGCGGAATCGCGTTCAGCACGGCCTCGGGAGCAGTCGGAATCGCGGCGCGGGGAATCGCGCCGAGCGCCGCGCCGAAGACGAGCGCGAGCGACAGCACCGAGAGAATCGCAGTCAGTCCGCGGACGTGGTCGCGTGCTCGGAACTCCATAGCCGTATCCCGGTGCCGCGAGGCCAAAATCGTTCTGTCGCCCGCCCGCGGCACGGCGCCTGCAAACGCCCGACATTGCCGAGGCGAAAGGAAAGTCATTTAAATTACCGCGGGGTAAACGAGAGTGCAGCAAGACACAGCGAGCGTGGGTAGCCAAGCCAGGCCAACGGCGCAGCGTTGAGGGCGCTGTCCTGTAGAGGTCCGCCGGTTCAAATCCGGTCCCACGCATCGCAAGATGCAGGTGACGTCCCTACACGGACATCACCCACGCACAATCCTTCCACGAAACTACACCCCGGAGAGGTTCGCCTCTCTCGGGTTCTCCGAACTATTCTTCGACAGCAAGGGCGCTGTCCTGTAGAGGTCCGCCGGTGAGAATCCGGCTCGCCGGATTCGAACGTCGAGACGAGCGGAGTGAGTCTCGGAAGTTCAAATCCGGTCCCACGCATCGCATGTGCGGACTCACAGTCCGCAATGAGGCGGCGTAGCCGCCGAATGATGCAGGTGACGTCCCTACACGGACATCACCCACGCACAATCCTTCCACGAAACTACACCCCTGAGAGGTACTCCTCTCTGGGTTTCTCTGCACTGCTCCTCGTTGAGGGACACCTCTCCGAACGTCTCGTTATTCACCGGCCAGCGCCCGTGCCGCCCCCGACTTCGACTACCGACCGCCGTCCCGTGCCGCGAGTTTAAAAGGGTCGAACGAGTAACACGCGGCATGGCCAAGTACTCGACGAACCGGGGCGGTGGCGGCGGCGACGGCGACAGTTGCGAACTCTGCGGTCGCAGCACCGCGAAGCTCCGGCGCGCGAACGTGGCCGGCGCGGACCTGTTGGTCTGTCCGGACTGCGCGCCGCACGGCGAGAACCGCCACGCGGACCGAAAAAACGAGTCGACCGACGCCTCGCGCGACGGCTCCGAGCGGAACCGCAAGAAGCGCGCCGCCCAGCGCACCGCCAAGATGTACGACAGCGCGAAGGGCGACTCCAAACACTGGGAGGAAAAGGGGACGAACTACGAGAAAGACCGGCTCCCCTATCTCGTCTCCGGCTACGGCGGCGTCGTCGAGTCCGCCCGGCAGGACGCCGGCCTCCAGCTCGCCGACCTCGCCGACGAACTCGAACTCGACGAGAAGCAACTGCTCGCCATCGAGCAGGGCCGGGCCACGCGGGCGAACGTCGGCGGCTCGGCCATCCGCGCGCTCGAAGAGCGTCTCGACGTGACCCTCGTCGACGAGTAGCACGATTTTTCTCGGTCGGGCGTCTCGACGCGCATATGTCCGACTCACTCGCACCCGAGTCCCCGACGGTCCGGGCGTTCGACGCGACGGTGGCGCGCGTCGATGGCCGGTCGGTCGTCCTCGACGAGACGTACTTCTACCCCGAAGGCGGCGGTCAGCCCGCCGACCGCGGTGTTCTCGGCGGCGTCGACGTCGAACACGTCCGAAGCGAAGCCGACGGAACGGTCGTCCACGACCTCGCGGCCGACCCCGACTTCGGCGTCGGCGACGAGGTGACCGGCGTCGTCGACGACGACTTCCGGACGTACTGCATGCGGGCGCACACCGCGAGTCACGTGCTCTACGGCGCGGGTCGCCGCATCTTCGACGACCTCGGCTACGGCGGCTTCGACATCTCCGCGGAGAAGGTGCGCGTCGACTTCGAGACCTCGACCGAGGTCGACGACGGCGCGCTCGTCGAACTGGAGCGTCTCGTCAATCGGGCGGTGTGGGACAGCCGCGAGGTGTCGTGGGAGGAGATTCCCGTCTCGGAGGCCCGCGAGCGCGGGGAAATCGCGTTCAACGTCAAGACCGAGGAGGGCGTCTTCTCCGAGTCCGACACCGTTCGGGTCGTCTCCATCGACGGCTGGGACTGGGCGGCCTGCGGCGGGACGCACGTCTCGAACACCGTCGAAATCGGGCCGGTCGAGGTACTCGGCCGGTCGAACCCCGGCGAGGGACTCACCCGCGTCGAGTTCGCGGTCGGCGCCTCGGCCATCGACCGCCGCGCCGCAGTTCGAACGTCCGCCTACGAGGCCGCCCGAGCGCTCGGAACGAACCTCGACGGTCTCGGGGAGTCGGCCGCCACCGTCGCGGCCGCGCGCGAAGAACTGGAATCCGAACTCGCAGACCTGAAGTCCGAGGTGCTGCGCGCTCGCCTCGACGACTTCGAGACGGTCGAGCGCGACGGACTGACGTGGCGGGTCGGTGCGGTCTCCGGCTTCGACGCGAACGAGGTCGGCGACGCGGCCAAGGAGGCCCGCGACGGTGCGGACGTGCTCGTCGCCGTCGGCGAGTCCGACGCACCGTTCGTCGTCGTCGCCAGCGCCGGCGACGCGGCCGCCGGCGACGTCGTCGCCGAGGTGACAGACGAGTTCGGCGGCGGCGGCGGCGGGGGACCGACCTTCGCGCAGGGCGGCGGTCTCGGCGCGCCGGCCGACGAGGTGCTGGCGTACTTACGCGACTGAGTTAGCTCCGGCGACCGAGACTGTGACGTGCTGACGCCCGACGGACGACCGGCGGTTCAATCATCTTTTTCAATGATGGTCCGTACTCATCACCATGGAAACCGTAGGGTCTGCCACGGGTCTGACCGACGAGCAGCGGGCCATCCGAGACGTCGTCCACGAGTTCGCCGTCGAGGAGATTCGCCCGACCGCGCGCGAGGCCGACGAGACGGAGACGTTCCCGGAAGACGTGTGGGACGGCCTCGCCGAACTCGACCTGACCGGCCTGACCGTCCCCGAGGAGTACGGCGGGTTCGGTGCCGACCGCGCCACCTACGCCGTCGTCAACGAGGAGGTCGCCTACGGCCAACTCGCCGTCGCGACCGCGCTCTCCGTGCACTGTCTCGCGACCGAGTGTATCGCGGAGTTCGCCACCGACGAACAGAAAGAGACGTGGCTCCCCGAGATGGCTCGCGGCCGACCGGTCGGCATGTTCGGTCTCTCCGAACCGGACGCCGGGTCGAACCCCGCGGAGATGTCGACAGTCGCCCGACGAGACGGCGACGAGTACGTCATCAACGGCAAAAAGCAGTGGATAACGAACGGCCAGCGCGGCGGCGTCTGCATCCTCTTCGCAAAGACTGACCCCGACGACCCCTCGTCGGTCACGCAGTTCCTCGTCCCGAAGGAGGCCGGCTACGAGGTCGGCAAGAAAGAGGAGAAACTCGGCCTCCGCGCCTCCGACACGACGGCGCTCCTCTTCGACGACGTTCGCATCCCCGCGGAAAACCGACTTACTGAGGAGGGAAAGGGCCTCTCCGCCGCCTTCCGCATCCTGACCGGCGGCCGAATCGGCATCGCCTCGCAGGCCGTGGGACTCGCGCAGGCCGCGCTCGACGACGCCATCGACTACGCCAACGAGCGCGAGCAGTTCGACAAACCCATCTCGAAGATTCAGGCGATTCGCCACAAAATCGCCGACATGGGCACGCAGGTCCACGCCTCGCGGATGCTCGTCCGCGAGGCCGCCCGCGTCGCCGACGCCGGCGACGACCCGCGGACCGCGGCGTCCATCGCGAAGTACTTCGCCAGCGAGGCCGCGGTCGACGTGACGAACGAGGCCGTGCAGGTCCACGGCGGCTACGGCTACACCACCGATTTCGACGTGGAACGCTACTACCGCGACTCGAAGATCACGACCATCTACGAGGGGACCAGCGAGATTCAAAAGGAGATTATCGCGCGGTCGCTCCTCGACTGAGCGGTCGGGCCAGCCCGCTTTTTCACTCGGCCGCGTCGCTCACGGACTACGGGCGAGCGTCGGCAGCCCTCGCTCGCGGACCACGTCAGCGGCGGCGACACCCGCGAGAAGCATACACCCGACGAGCGTCACCCACGCGCCGACAGCCGAGACGAACGTCTCGTCCCACAGTTGGATGAACCGCAGGACTGCGACGGTCCCGACGACGCCGACGACCAGTTCCGCGCGGCGGGACCGCCGTCCGGCGAGCGCGGCGAGAGAGAGCAGGACGACTGTCGGGAAGAGGACGATGCCGTGGACGAGCTCCAGACCGTTTCCCATGCCGCCGTAGTAAACGGAGATAACCGGTCCTTCGTGGGCCGGGTCGACCTGTATCCACGGGAGGAAGACGCCGACCGCGACGACGAGCGACGGGAGGACCGGAGCGAGGCGTTCGCGGAGCGGGGATGCCATACCGGAGGCGACGCCGGTTTTCCGTATAGGCCTTCTCCCGAAGCGCCTTTTCCCCGCGGTTCCCTACTGCGGGCAATGACGCTCCCCGACCTCTCGGCGTTCGACGCCGTCGTCTACGACCTCGACGGTACGCTCGTCAACCTCCGCGTCGACTGGGACGACGCCGCCAGCGACGCCGCGGCCGTCCTGCGCGACGCCGGCGTCGACGCCGACTCGCTGGACCTCTGGAAGATGCTCGACGCGGCCGACGCGGCCGGCGTCCGCGACGAACTGGAGCGAGAGCTCGCGGCGCACGAGCGAGAGGGCGCGTGGGTCTCCGACCGCCTCCCGCTCGCGGACCACCTCGCCGCCGACGGCGTTCCCTCCGGCGTCTGCTCGCTCAACGCCGAGGACGCCTGCCGGGTCGCGCTCGACGTGCACGACCTCGCGGACCACGTCGACGCCGTCGTCGGCCGCGACACCGTGGCGACCCGCAAGCCGGACCCGGAGCCGCTGCTCGCGACGCTCGAACGGATGGCGGTCGACCCCGACTCGGCCGTGTTCGTCGGCGATTCCGCCCGCGACGAGGTGACCGCCGACCGCGCGGGCGTCGCCTTCAGATACGTCGACGGCGGCCCGTCGGGCGTCTGAGACGAGGCTCTGAGGAAGCAGAAATCGAGAGACGCAGGGCGAACAGGCGGCACGTCCGCTTCGCCGGACGGCGTGCCGCGCTCCCGCGTCTCGCCCGGCGGCGATGCTCAACGCACGGGGGCGCTGGCCGCGGAATCGGTGATAAACCTCCGCTCCGGCGCGGCCGTTAAGCCCGCCGAGTCCTACGGTCACGCATGGGATTTCCGGTCTCGTACTACTGTCCGCACTGCGGCGCGGTCGTCGAACTCGAACGCGACGGCTACCTGGCCGACAAGTCGGTGACGCCGTACCCGCTCGAAGGCTGGTCGTACGCCGACCCGACCGACGACTTCGAAGACGCCGAGGGCGTCCGGTTCGCCTGCGGCGAGAGCGACGCCCCCGGCCTGTCGTGGACCGGTGACGTGGTCGACGCCGACGACGTGGAGAACCCCACGCTGGCGTCGCCGTGCGGCCGCGAGTTCTACCTCTCGTTCGTCAGATACGAGGACGGCCGCGAGGTCGAAGCCGTCCCCGAGAGCGACTACGTCGTCATCGGCGGGGGAGGCCCGTCCGGTCCGTCGGGCCCGCGAGGTCCGGACGCGGGGCCGCGCGGTCCCGACGGGTTCTGAGTCTTCGGGGGCCTCCGCGCCCGCGACGGACGTCCGCGTCGTGCGAACGCGCGTCACTCCGTATTCAATAGCTCGCGCGTCGACTATCTATCATGGTTCCCATTCAGTCCACGTTCGGTCTCGGTGACGCGCTGTTCTTCGTCCCGTTCGTCGTCATCGCCGTCGTCATCTTCGCGTTCGCCGGCGCGGTGGTCTACCTCGAACACAGAAAGGAGATGGCGCTCATCGAGAGCGGCCACTACGACGAGGTCGGCCGCGACTCGCGGGCGTGGATTCTCGGCGGCGGCCTGCTCGTCCTCGCGCTCGGCCTCGGAAGCGTCGTCTCGGCGCTCCTCTCCGGCGGCGCGGTCGGCGACGGCGTGACCGCGGTGTTCGTCGGTCTCGCGGCGCTCGCGTACTACTTCTACAAGCGCCGCGCGGTCGGAACGACCGCCGCCTGAGCCGCGAAAAGCGGTCGGGAACTCAGCCCTTGATGTTGCAGACGGGGAACGTCCGCGCGACCTTGTCGCCGATGCCCAGTTCGTCCGAGACGCGGACGACCTCGTCCACGTCCTTGTAGACGCCGGGCGCTTCTTCGGCAACCGTCGCGCCCGACTGGGCCTTCACGTATATCTTCTCCTGCTCGCGGAGTTCGTCCTGCACCGTCTCGCCCCAGTACTCCTGTTTCGCCTTGGTTCGGCTCATGAGTCGGCCCGCGCCGTGGGCCGTCGAGCCGAAGGTGAGGTCGAGCGACTGGTCGCCGCCACGGAGGACGTAGCTCCCCGCGCCCATGCTGCCGGGGATGATGACCGGCTGGCCCACGTCGGCGTAGGCGGGCGGGAGTTCGGGTCGCCCCGCGGGGAACGCCCGCGTCGCCCCCTTCCGGTGGACGTAGAGTTCGCGCTCCTCGCCGTCAACTTCGTGAACCTCTTTCTTGGCGATGTTGTGCGCGACGTCGTACAACAGTCGCATCTCCATGTCGCGCCAGTCGCGGTCGAACACGTCGGCGAACACCTCGCGCGTTCGGTGCATGATGAGCTGTCGGTTCACCCACGCGAAGTTGATGGCGGCGCACATCGCGCCGTAGTACTCTTCTGCGAGCGCGGAGCCGGCGGGCGCGGCCGCGAGCTCCTTGTCCGGCAGCTCGTCGAGCAGGTCCTTGTGTTCCTTCTCGATGCGTCGGAGGTAGTCGGTGCAGGTCTGGTGGCCGAGGCCGCGGGAGCCGCAGTGGATGAGCACGACGATTTGGTCGGCTTCGAGCCCGAACGACTCGGCCACGTCCTCGCGGTAGACGTCCGTGACGCGCTGGACTTCGAGGAAGTGGTTCCCGGAGCCGAGACTGCCGATTTGGTTGCGGCCGCGGTCTTTCGCCTTCTGCGAGACGAACTCCGGTCGGGCGTCGTCGCGGAAGCCCTCGTCCTCGCAGTGGGCGAGGTCGTCGTCCGTGGCGTAGCCGGCGTCGACCGCCCAGCGCATCCCGCGGGCGAGGATGTCCTCGATGGTCTCGGCGTCGCCCTTGACGACGCCGCCGCCGCCGAGGCCCGAGGGAACCGCCTCGAACAGGGCGTCGACGAGTTCCTCCTCGTGTCCCTGGAGGTCCTCGTAGGTGAGGTTCGTCGTCATCATGCGGACGCCGCAGTTGATGTCGTAGCCGACCGCGCCGGGCGAGAGACAGCCGTCCGTGGCGTCGGTCGCGCCGACGCCGCCGACTGGGAACCCGTAGCCCTGGTGGCCGTCGGGCATGCAGATTGCGTGCTTGGTGATTCCCGGCAGGTGCGTCGCGTTCCGTAGCTGTTCGAGCGTCTTGTCGTCGCCGATGTGGTCGAGCAGCGCCTCGGAGGCCAACACCCGCGCGGGGGCGTTCATCTCGCCCTCCCGCGGAATCTCCCAGACGTGCTCGCGAACCCGTCGCAGTTCGATGTCGCCGAACTCGCGCGTTTCCATACCGGGACAATCGACGCGGCGACTCAATAGGATTCCGTCACGCGCCCGCGGACCGCCCGGACGCGTCGCCGCCGCTCTCGGCGTCGCCCGCGCCGCGGTCGGAGAGCGCGCGGTCGACGGACAGCGGCCCGCCGCCGGTCACGAGCAGCGCCGACACGAGACCGAAAAGCGAGATGTGCGCCAGCACGGGGTCGTCCGGCAGGCCGAACAGCGTCGTCGTGAACAGCAGGAAGGCGACGGCGGAGGCCGCTCGGGTGAACGCGCCGGCGACGAGCAGGACGCCGACGAGCGCCTCGGTCAGCCCCGCGCCGACGACCCACAGTTCCGGTGCGACCGGGACGACCGCGGTGAGGTCGTACTTGGCGACGACCGCGAGCGCGTCGCCGGGTTCCATGAGCTTCTGGGCGACGCCGAGGTAGACGAACGTGAGGCCGAGGCCGACCCGGAGAACCGCGGGCACGTAGGCTTCGAGGTGGCGAGTCCGCTCGACGAACGGGAGGGCGACCCGTCGGTAGAACGGGTCGACCCGGGAGTAGAACGTCCGGTCGTCGGCCGCCATCGAGGCGACGGCGTGGTCGGCGCTGGGGCGACCGCCGCCGACGAGTGCGATTGCGAGGAAGCCGGGAACGTACTCGAACGCCAGCACGAGCGCCGGTTCGACCGCGAGTCCGACGAGGTAGCCCGCGAGGCCGACCGCGGCGACGAGGCGCGTCCCGAACCCGAACAGCAGGAGGAACCCGACCGTGATGCCGAACAGTCTGACGAAGACGGGCGACGAGGACTGGACGGCGGGCGAGAAGAAGTAGCCCGAAAAGCCCGCCCCGACGAGCGGGAGCCCAACCGCGAGGCGGAGGAGCCACGGGAGAAGCGACTCGTAGGACGCCATCGTTCGGCGGAACGCCCGAACGTCGTTCGGGAGCGGTCGGAACCGCAGGTAGGCCGCACCGGCGACCGCGACGCCGACGCCGCCCGCGCCGAGGACGGCGAGGTTGAACGGGTCGGTCAGCGCCGCCAACAGAAACGCCGCCACTTCGACGGGGTCGCTCCCCGGCGTCACGTACTTGACGTGCGCGCTCGCGTTCCCCGCTCCCGCCGCGAGGAGCGCGACGAGGCCGGCGAGTCGGGTCGCCCCGCGGACGTGCTGTGTCATGTCTCGGGTTACGACCGACCGACCATAACGGCGCGGGATGAATACAGCCGAAAACGGGCGAGAGAAGGTATGAAACGATTGAATCGGAACGTCACACGTCGAAGACGACGTACGCCTCCCAGCCGGCGTCGGTCTCCGCCAGTCGCATCTCGGAGTAGGTGACGGCCTTCACGTCGCGGGCGTCCACGTCGGCGAAGGGGACGCCGAGCGCGGACGCCTCGACGACCCACTCGTCGCCCTCCCGCCGGACGGTCGCCTCGTGGGCCGCCGGGAGGACGCCACGCACGTCGCGCTCGTAGATGAGTTGGTCGAGGTAGTCGAACAACAGCGCCTCGCGGCCCTCAGCGCGGACGGCGACCGAAAAGCGGTCGCCCGTCTCGGCGGGGTCGTCGCACATCGCGGCGGTGAGCCCGTCGGCGACGGCGGCGAAGACGGCACCGAGGCTCTCGCCGTCGGCCTCGACGGCCACGTCGGCGGTGTGGTCGCGGAGCGTGAATCCCATACCGGAGGGAGGGACGCCGCCGACCCTCGTCCTTTCGGTCGGCGAGGGGTGCGCGTCCCGACTCCCGCGTTGGTGCGCCGCTCGTGTCGGTGAGCTATCCTGTTTGCCGACGGCGGCTTCGGTCGGACCTGCAAACGGACGGTGGAGTTATATTCTCGCTCCGGCTACGACGGGACGTGAGCGTCAACGTGGAGATGCGGGTCGACGCCCCCGGCCAGCGCGAGTACGCCGAGGAGGCGTGGGACCTGAAAGAGCGGATTCGGGTCGATGAGGGGCTCCTGAAACAGCGCCGGGGCTTCTTCATGGACGCCTACCGCCGGTCGAACACGTATCTCCTCTACGAGAACGACGCGCTCGTCGCGTTCGCCTCCACGCGGCGCGACGGCTACATCCTCTTTCTCGCGGTCTCGCCCGACGCCCGCGGCGAGGGCTACGGCAAGCGACTCGTCGCCGAGGTCGCGAGGGAGCATCCGGTCGTGACCTGTCACGCCCGGACGACGAACACGAACGCCCTCGACTTCTACGAGCGGATGGGCTTCGAGGTCCGCCGCCGCATCGACAACTACTACGAGGACGGCGGGGCCGCCTTCTACCTCCGACTCGGGGAGGAAGCCGGCCTCAGAGAGAAGCTCTCGGAGTTCCTCCGCCGGTAATCCACTGACGGAACCGCATTCGACGCAGATTCGGAGAGCCGCCGCGCCGCCGTCGACCCGGTTGCGTGTATCCTTAATTTTTATTCACTTCCTAGTATATGTGGTTGATATGTACATCGGAGTGCTCACCGTCCCGCTCGGAGACGAACCCCTCGACGACGCGCTCGACTACCTGTCCGGTATCGGCGTCGACGGCGTCGAACTCGCCGTCGGCGGCTGGCCCGGCGAGGACCACGTCGACCGAAGCGCCGTCCTCGCGGACGACGACGCGCAGGCCGACCTCCTCGATTCGGTCGAGAGCCGAGACCTACAAATCAGCGCGCTCGCGACGCACAACAACCCGCTTCACCCCGTCGAGGAGACGGCCGCCGAGGCCGACACCGAACTCCGCGAGGCCATCGAACTCGCGGACGCCCTCGACGTGAACACCGTCACCTGTTTCTCGGGACTCCCCGCCGGCGGCCCGAACGACGAGGTCCCGAACTGGATTACCGCGCCGTGGCCGACCGAGCACGCCGACGCCCACGACTACCAGTGGGAGGTCGCCGTCGACTACTGGTCGGACCTCGCCGCGTTCGCCGACGACCACGGCGTCGACATCGCCATCGAGATGCACCCGAACATGCTCGTCTACGAGCCCACGGGCATGCTGAAGCTCCGCGAGGCGACGAACGAGCGCATCGGCGCGAACTTCGACCCCTCGCACCTCTACTGGCAGGACATCTCCATCACCGACGCGATTCGGTTCCTCGGCGAGGAGGACGCCATCCACCACTTCCACGCGAAGGACACGAAGGTCTACGAGTCCGAGGCGCGCATCAAGGGCGTCCTCGACACGACCTCCTACGCGGACACCGCCGACCGCTCGTGGCTCTTCCGCTCTATCGGCTACGGCCACGACGAGGGCCACTGGAAGGACGTGGTCTCGACGCTCCGGATGGTCGGCTACGAGGGCGCGCTCTCCATCGAACACGAGGACGCGCTCACGTCGTCCAAGGAGGGGCTCGAAAAGGCCGTCGACGTGCTCTCGCGGGCCGTCTTCGAGACGCAACCCGGCGAAGCCTACTGGGCGGAGTAATCCATGTCTGAACCGCTCTCAGTCGGCGTCCTCGGCTACCGCTTCAGGCCCACCTTTTTGCGGTTCGGGGCCGCTTCGCGACCCGCTCACCCCAAAAATCTGGACCAAAAAGTGCCGCGAGACTCGGCCTCCGGCCTCGCCCGCGGTACCGCATCGGGCACGGAGGTGGCGCAATGACTGAACCGCTCTCAGTCGGCGTCCTCGGCTACCGCTTCATGGGGAAGGCGCACTCCAACGCGCTCGCCCGCCTGCCGATGTTCTTCCCCGACGCGCCCGACGTGGAGCGCTCCGTCATCGTCGGCCGCAACGAGGAGGCGCTCGCCGACGCCGCCGACCGGTTCGGCTTCGAATCGACCGCGACCGACTGGCGCGACGTGGTCGACGACGTGGACGTGTTCTACAACCTCGGCCCGAACCACCTCCACGCCGAACCCTCCGTCGCCGCGCTCGAAGCCGGTGCCAGCGTCTTCTGCGAGAAGCCGCTCGCGCCGACGCTCGACGAGGCCGAGGCGATGCGCGACGCCGCCCGCGCGGCCGACGGCGTCGCCGGCTGCGCGTTCAACTACCGCTTCGTCCCCGCCATCCAGTACGCGAAAGGACTCATCGAGAACGGCGAACTCGGCGAGATTCGGCACGTCCGCGGGCGCTATCTCCAGGACTGGCTCGTCGACCCCGAAGCGCCGTGGTCGTGGCGAAACGACGCGGAACTCGCCGGCTCCGGCGCGCTCGGCGACCTCGGCGCGCACACGGTCGACCTCGCGCGCTTCCTCGTCCGCGACGCCGCGGGCGACATCGAACGCATCTCCGGCCACCTCCAGACGTTCGTCGACGAGCGGCCCGTGCCCGGCGCGGACGAGTACAAGCCCGTGACCGTCGACGACGCCTACACCGCGCAGGCGGAGTTCGGAAACGGCGCGGTCGGGAACTTCGAGGCCTCGCGGTTCGCCGACGGGCACAAGAACGACCACACCATCGAGGTTCACGGCTCCGAGGGGAGCCTGCAGTTCTCGCTCGAACGCCTCAACGAACTGGAGGTGAAGACCGGCGACGCCCGCGGCTACGAGACGGTGCTCGTCACCGACGAGGACGACCCCTACCTCGACCACTGGTGGCCCCCGGGCCACGTCCTCGGCTGGGAACACACCTTCGTCCACGAGAACTACGAGTTCCTGTCGGCGGTCGCCGAGGGCGGCGAGTTCTCCCCCTCGTTCGAGGACGCCTACGAGGTCCAGACAGTGCTCGACGCCATCGAGCGCTCCGACGAGACCGGCGAGTGGGTCAGCCTCGGGTGACGGCGTCGAACTGAGCGAAAAGGAACGAACCGCGGGCGAGTCGCCGCCCGCTCAGAACTCGATGACGCCCTCGTCGGTGATGACCTCGTCGATGAGGTCGACCGGCGTGGCGTCGTAGGCGGGGTTCTCCAGTTCGATGCCCTCGACGGGTTCGAGCATGACCTCGCTGGGCGAGCGAATCTCGTTTTCGAAGCGGAAGCCGCCGTCGACGACCTTCGCGCTGGAGCCGACGACCGTGACCGGCACGCCGACCTCGTTGGCGGCGGCGACGAGCGGGAACGTCCCGATGCGGTTGTAGAGCGTCTCCTCGACGATGCAGTCCATGCCGATGATGACGCGGTCGCACTTGGGGAGGAACATCCCCGACGCGCCGTCGACCATCAGGTGCGGTTCGACGTCGTCGATGGCGGCGAGTTCGCGCGCGAACTTCCGGCCGAGGAAGCGCGGGCGGGCCTCGGTCACGTAGGCGGTGAGTTCCGCGCCGTCGGCGACGGCGAGTTCGACGGCCTCCATGACCGTCGAGGAGTAGTCGTGAGTGAGGAACGTCTGGCCGTCCTCGATGGTCGCGGCCGCCTGTTGGGCCGCGCGGCGCTTGCCCGTCTCGACGGTCTCAACCACGCGGTCGATTGTCGCCAAGGTGAGTTCCCGCGCTTCGTCGAGGTCGTCGACCTCGCCTTGGATGCTGTGCAGCACGTCCTGTAAGGCGTTGTACAAAGACGCGTGCGACGGGTTCGCCCGCTTGAGCGCGCCGACGTTTCGCTCGAGGTCGCGTTCGAACTCCTCGACGGTCGCGTAGTCGCGCTCCGTCAGCTCCGCGAGCGCCCGCGTAGCCTTGACGGCGACGACCGAGGAGCTGTGCGTCTGCATCTCGCGAATCTCCTCGATGGTCTCGTCTATCATACGAGAACGTCGCCGTATCGTGTGAAAGAGTTTCCGGGAGCGAGCGCCGCCGCGGGCGCGGACGCGGACCTCGGGCGGGGCTCGGTTCGGCTCAGTTCTCCGCGTCGATGTCGGTGTCCAACTCCGCTTCGGGGGGCGTCCCGCCGTCGCCCGCGTTGGTCCGCTTGGCGTAGACGAACAGGGCGACGGCGGTCACGAACCAGATGACCGCGCCGACGCGAATCGCGAACTCGGCGCGCGCGCCCCACGTCTGGAGCCCCGCGTTCACGGAGAGGACCGCGACGATGGGCGACCCGACGAGAATCGTCGTGACGAAGGTCATCTGCATGACCCACCCGTAATCGACGCCGTCCGGATTCGAGCGCTCGACTGGTTGCACGGGTAGCAGTATCACGGCGACGGCTAATGCGTGCCGGTTCGCGTTCGCGACCCGCGTCCCGACGGTCCGGTGTGCCCCTGCCTCAGCAGGCGGCGCTTTTGGAGGTCGGTTCGGTCGGAACCTCGTAGTCGACGAGGATGCTCGACGACCCGTCCTCGTGTTCGATGACGACCCGGTAGCGCTGGCCCGCCTCGCAGACGGGGTTCAGCGCGCCGTCGGAACCGGCACCGTCGATGTGGGCGTACTCGCCCGCGGGGCCGACCGTCTCGCCGCCGGTCCACACGTCTTCCCACGCGATGCGGTTGTTGGCGTCGTCGACGACGAACACCCGGCTGCCGTCTTCGAGACTGCCGAACTCGTGGGTGATGTTGATGTACGCGCCGTTCGCCCCGTTATCCGGGCCGTCGGGGTGGTAGTCCACGTCGAACGACACCTGCGGTTGTGGCTCGGAGAGCACGTCCTCGAACCCCATCACCATCACGCCGACCGTGGCGGCGAGGAGGACGACGATGACGACGAGGAGCGAGACGCCGACGACCGGCGAGAGGCCGCGGGCGGAGCGGTCGTTGGAGGGCGACGAGGCGGGCATGCGTCGTTCGTACAGGCGCGTTCCGCCGAGTAAAGTGTTCCCTCGGCCGCAGGTTCGGGTGAGCGGGCGCAACGAGCGAACCTCGCGCGGCGCGCTGGGGGTGGCTGATAAGGCTGATAACCCGGACGCGCGAACGGCACGCATGGTCACGGTACGGTCCATTCGAGCGAAGGCTGGTAGCGAGCCCATCACGATGCTCACGGCGTACGACGCGCCGACCGCGAGCGTCGTCGACGAGGCGGGAATCGACATCATCCTCGTCGGCGACAGCATGGGCAACACGGCGCTCGGTTACGACTCGACGCTGCCGGTGACCGTCGAGGACGTGGCGAGCCGGACCGCCGCGGTGGCGCGCGCGGCCGACGACGCCCTCGTCGTCGCCGACATGCCATTCCTCTCGTTCGGCGTGGACGAGGCGTCGAGCGTCGAACACTGCGGTCGGATGCTCAAGGAGGCCGACGCCGACGCGGTCAAACTGGAGTGCGGCCCCCACACCGTCGAGCTGACAGAACACCTCGTCCGGCTCGGTATCCCCGTGATGGCCCACCTCGGTTTGACCCCCCAGCGCGTCAAGGAAGTCGGCTACGGCAGGCAGGGGACGGACCGCGACGACGCACAGGTAATTCTCGACCTCGCGAAGGCCCACGCCGACGCGGGCGCGTTCTCGCTCGTCCTCGAACACGTCCCGGCGAACCTCGCGAAACAGGTCACGGCGGCCATCGACATCCCGACTATCGGCATCGGGGCGGGCCCCGACTGCGACGGGCAGGTGCTCGTCGTCGACGACGTGGTCGGGATGAGCGACCGCACGCCGCCGTTTGCGGCCCAGTTCGGCGACGTGAAATCGGAGATGGAGAAGGCGGTCGGCGCGTACAGGGACGCCGTCGAGGCCGGCGAGTTCCCGGCCGACGAACACAGCCACGTCGAAGACGACCTCGACGAACTGTACTGAGGGGGCTCGCGTCCGCGCGGCTTCAACTCACGCGACGCGGCTGTCGAGGAACGCTTTCACGGCCTCGTTGAACGCCGCCGGCTGTTCGAGCATCGCCAGGTGCGCGGCGTCTTCGATTGTCCCGAGTTCGCAGTCGGGCATCGTCTCGGCGAGGTACTCGTGGTACGACGGCGGCGTCAGTCGGTCGTACTCGCCGACGAGCGCGAGCGTCGGAACCGAAATCCCCTCGATTTCGTCGCGCACGTCGAAGGTGTGACACGACCGGAAGTCGCGGCGGGTGACGGCCTGTCCCGCGTCGTACATCGCTTCTTTGGAGCCCTCGACGAGTCGCTCGTCGTCGGTGTGGAACAGTTTGTCCTCGCCGTGGAGAAAGGAGACGGCGCGGTCGAAGTCGTCGTCGAGCCAGTTCAGCAGGTCCGAGAGCACGGCGAGTTTCGCGCCCGTGCCGGCGAGGACCAGCGCGTCGAGGTCGAGGTCGCGTTCGAGCGCGAGCGTCAGGACGACCGCGCCGCCGAGCGAGTTGCCGACGAGGACGCTCGCGTCGGTCTCCTCGGCCACGGCGACCACGTCGTCGACGTAGGCCGAGAGCGTCTCGTAGCCGACGTCGGCGTTCACGTCGTCGCTGTCGCCGTGGCCGCTCAGGTCCAGCGCGGCGACCGGGTAGTCGCTCGCGAGGCGGAACTGACCGCGCCAGACGCCGTGTGCGCCGCCGCTCCCGTGGACACAGAGGACCGTCGGTCCCTCTCCGCCCGCGTCGCGGTATCGATAGGCTGTCTCCCGTCCGTGGTGGTCCGCCGAGGCCGTCTCCATACCTCGAAACTGGTCGCCGCGAACCAATAAACCCCCACGCCGGCACCGAGTTTCGGGGGTGGTCGTCCCCTCTCGACCGTGTGGGCGACTGCCGTGGCCACTAGTTTGACGTTACTCCGCCGCGAATAGCACGGTGAGGCGTGACGACTGTGAACCGCAATTCAACCGAAATGCGGCATATCGGTGTCGTCACCCGATTCGTCGGAGAAAGATTTATATATTCAAAACGCTAACCTTGGGTTAGACTTACCATGAGCATGCAACAGTTCGCCGGCGGGAACGAGCGGTTCATTCGCCGGTACGAATACGAAGACTGCTGGGTCATCGCGGCCGACGTGGGCCTCTCGGAAGACGAGGTCGACGTGGACATCGTCGGGTCGACGGCCATCGTCGTGGCCGACACCGGCGACCGCGTGACCGAGACGGAGTTCGAACTCCCCGCCGGCGGCGACGCCGACGTGGCGGTTCGAAACGGCGTGCTCACCATCACCCTCACCAAGTAAATGAAACTCATCGTCAAACCCCTCAAACAGAAGGACGCCGGTCGCGGACTCGCCGCTATCGACCGAGCCGCGGCCGCGGAACTCGACCTCGAAGGCGGAGATTTCATCCGCATCGACGGTCCGAACGACGGGACCGCCATCGCCCGCGTCTGGCCCGGTTACCCCGAAGACCAGGGAACCGGTATCATCCGCATCGACGGTCGTCTCCGCCAGCAGGCCGGCGTCGGCATCGACGAGCGCGTGGACGTGGAGAAAGCCGACGTGAAGCCCGCAAAGCGCGTCACTATCGCGCTCCCGCAGAACCTCCGCATCGGCGGTAACATCGGGACCTACATCCGCGACAAGCTCTCCGGCCAGCCGGTCGCGCAGGGCCAGAGCGTCCAGCTTCCGCTCGGCTTCGGCTTCATGAGTGCGTCGAACCAGTCGGTCCCCATCAAAATCGCGTCGACCGACCCGGACGGCACCGTCGTCGTCACCGACAACACCGAGTTCCAGGTGAGCCAGAAGCCCGCCGAGCAGATTAAGGACTCCGCGCCGGGCGACGACGGCGGCCCCTCCGTCACCTACGAGGACATCGGCGGCCTCGACAAGGAACTCGAACAGGTCCGGGAGATGATCGAACTCCCGATGCGCCACCCCGAGCTGTTCAAGCGCCTCGGCATCGAGCCGCCGAAGGGCGTTCTCCTGCACGGCCCGCCGGGGACGGGGAAGACCCTCATCGCGAAGGCCGTCGCCAACGAAATCGACGCCTCGTTCCACACCATCTCCGGCCCGGAGATCATGTCGAAGTACTACGGGGAGTCCGAAGAGCAGCTCCGCGAAATCTTCGAGGAGGCCACGGAGAACTCGCCCGCCATCGTCTTCATCGACGAGATAGACTCCATCGCGCCCAAGCGCAGCGAGGCCGGCGGTGACGTGGAACGCCGCGTCGTCGCCCAACTGCTGTCGCTCATGGACGGCCTCGACGAGCGCGGCGAGGTCGTCGTCATCGGCGCGACCAACCGCGTGGACGCCATCGACAACGCGCTCCGCCGCGGCGGGCGCTTCGACCGCGAAATCGAAATCGGCGTGCCGGACCGCGACGGTCGCAAGGAGATCATGCAGGTCCACACGCGGAACATGCCGCTGACCGACGACGTGGACCTCGACGCCTACGCCGACAGCACGCACGGCTTCGTCGGGGCGGACCTCGAATCGCTGGCCAAGGAGTCGGCGATGCACGCCCTGCGGCGCATTCGGCCGCAACTCGACCTCGACGCCGAGGAGATAGACGCCGAGGTGCTCGAAGGCCTCAAAGTCACGGAAGACGACTTCAGACAGGCGCTCAAGAGCATCGAGCCCTCGGCGCTCCGCGAGGTGTTCGTCGAGGTACCCGACGTCACGTGGGAGGACGTGGGCGGACTCGAATCCACCAAGGAACGCCTCCGCGAGACCATCCAGTGGCCCCTCGAATACCCCGAGGTGTTCCAGCAGATGGACATGGACGCCGCCAAGGGCGTTCTGATGTACGGCCCGCCGGGCACCGGGAAGACCCTGCTGGCGAAGGCCGTCGCCAACGAGGCGGAGTCGAACTTCATCTCCATCAAGGGCCCCGAACTCCTGAACAAGTTCGTCGGCGAGTCCGAAAAGGGCGTCCGCGAGGTGTTCAAGAAGGCCCGCGAGAACGCTCCGACGGTGGTGTTCTTCGACGAAATCGACTCCATCGCGACCGAGCGCGGCCGCGACTCGTCGAGTTCGGGCGTCACCGAGCGCGTCGTCTCCCAACTGCTCACCGAACTCGACGGCCTCGAAGCGCTCGAAGACGTGGTCGTCATCGCGACGACCAACCGGCCGGACCTCATCGACTCGGCGCTCCTGCGCCCCGGCCGCCTCGACCGCCACGTCCACGTGCCCGTGCCCGACGAGGACGCCCGCCGCGCCATCCTCGACGTGCACACCCGCGAAAAGCCGCTGGCCGACGACGTCGACCTCGATAAAATCGCGTCGAAGACCGACGGCTACGTCGGTGCCGACCTCGAAGCGCTCGCCCGCGAGGCGTCGATGAACGCCTCCCGCGAGTTCATCCGGAGCGTCGAGAAGGAGGACATCGGCGAGAGCGTCGGTAACGTCCGCGTGACGATGGAACACTTCGAGAACGCCCTCGACGAAATCGGCGCGAGCGTCACCGACGACGTGCGCCGCCGCTACGAGGAGATCGAAGAGCGCTTCCAGAAGAGCGAGGTCGAACGCGACCGCGAGACCGAAGTCGGCCGCACCTTCCAGTAAGCGCCTCGTAACGCCCCTTCAGACGTATTTTTCGAACGCGTCCCAGCCACCGAGCGACGGCGACTGTTCGCCTACCATCCGCCCGACTCAGAGGCGCGACCGTCACGTTCATATCACTCCCGTCTGCTACGTAGTGGTACGCGGTTCTCGGGATACGCAATAATCAACGAGTTCTACGTTTATTTCACCGGAAATGCGGTGTGTCTCCCGTCGTTTGTAAAGAATGTACTCGGTCAGTAGTTGTCGGTTCGGCGCGAGACGGAGACCGGGCGGTCCGGCGGGGCGGGGCAGTCGCCCGGTCGAGGTGGTCTCCCCGTTCAGCCGTCCAGTTCGTCGAGGTCGGCGAGGATTTCGTCGGCGTGGCCGTCGGGCGAGACGCCCTCGTAGACCCGCTCGACGGTCCCGTCGGGGCCGACGAGATACGAGTTGCGGAAGACGCCGTCGAACGTCTTGCCGAACATGTTCTTTTCGCCGTACGAGCCGTACGCCGAGGAGACGCTGCCGTCTTCGTCCGACAGGAGCGTGAAGGGGAGGTCGTACTTCTCGGCGAACGAGTCGAGGTCCGAGACGGGGTCGTCGCTGATGCCGAGAACCGTCGCGTCGCGCTCCTCGAACTCGTCCCACGAGTCGCGGAAGCCGCAGGCCTCGGTGGTACAGCCCGGCGTGTCGGCGCGCGGGTAGAAGTAGACCACGACGTGCTCGCCGCGGAAGTCGGAAAGCGAGACGAGGTCGCCGCGCTGGTCGGGCAGTTCGAAGTCGGGGGCGTCGTCGCCAATGTCGAGCATAGCCACCAGTTCCGGCGGCGGGAAGAAGGGTCTTTCTCAGTCGAGTTTCTCGGCCGCGCCGCGCTCGACCAGCGGGTCGGCGTTGGCCGACGGGAGCGTCACCACGTCCTCGGTGGCGAGGTCGTACTCGCGCTCGTCGACGCCGAGGATGGTCCCCACGTCGGCGGTGATGCGGACCGTCTCGCGCTCGTCGGCGAGGCCGGAAAGCGGGTCGTCGGCGGAGGGTTCCACCGTGTCGGCTTCGCCCGCTGACGGGGCCGCGGTCTCCGGGTTTGGTTCGTCCGGCGGAACCGCGGGACCGGAGTCCGCGGGGGCGGAATCGGTCGACGCCGCGGCGGCCTCGGTGGCCGGTCGGTCGGTCCCCGACTCCGCGTTCGATACGTCGTCGCCGGTCCCGCCGCCCATCGCGTCCGCGAGCACGTCGCCCGCGGCCGAGTCGCCGGTGGGGGCCTCGGAGCCGTCGGTGGCCGTCCCGGAGCCGTCGGCGTCGGTGCCGATGCCGGTCGGCGCGGTCTCTGGGTCGGGTTCGTCCGGCGGAATCGCGGGTCCGGAATCGCCGGGCGCGCCCGGTTCCGCGGTCGTCACGTCGGTCGCCGAAACGGCGTCCTTCGGGGAGTCGGCGGCAGACACGTCTTCGAGCGCGGAGAGCACCGTGCCGCGGTTCTCCTCGATGCGGTCGACGAGGTCGTCGAACAGCCGCTTTTCCTCGTGGGTCAGCCCGTCCGTCTCGGAGGACATCCCCGCGGCCGCGAAGCTCGCGGCCTTGACGACCTTGCCGACGCGGCGCTCGTAGATGGAGGTGACGACCTCCTCCGCGGTCTCGATTTCGTCCGTGAGCCGCCGAATCTCCGGCGAGTAGTGGGTGCCGAGCTGTTCGGCCTTCTCCTCGCGTTTCGCCTTCTGCTCGGCGATGAACTCCGCGACGTCCTCGTAGAACGACTCGCGGAGGTGCTGTAGGCTGTCTTTCTGTCGCTCCGTCCGAAGCACGCTCCTGAGGTCGTCTACGTTCATTCTGTCACCTTCTCGGCTCGACCGCGGGTCATGAGAAACACGCCGAGGCTCTCGTCTACCGACTGCACGCCCGAGTCGAGTGTAAAGCTATCGCCGTCGAACTCGACCTCGCCGGGGTCGGTCACTTTGACGGCGATGTCGCGGCCGCGGAAGCGGTCCGGGACCGCGTCGGAGAGGGGGTCGAAATCGTCGATTTCGTCGCGGTCGAGCGGTTCGACGACGAGTCCCGACCCGCCGTGGAGGCTCTTCGGGAGGCGAATTAGCCGTTTCGTGTCGGTCGTCACGGGTTCGTCTATCGGCGAGGTCTCGTCCTCGACGGTCTCGTGGGCGAGCGCCTCGACCAGGGTCCGGACGCCCGGGCCGCCGGCCTCGACGTTGCCCTCGCGGACGGCGTCGGGGTTGTTCCGGAACGCGCCGAGAATCGTCTTCGCGCGCCCGTCGCCGATGCCGTCGAGTTCCTTCAACCGCGAGAGCGCGGCGTCTTCTTCCATCTCCAACAGCGCGTCCACGAACGCGAGGAGTCGCCGGTGGGTCCGCCGGCCCCACCCGCCCTCGGTTCGGAGGACGCGCTGGGTCGTCGTCCCGTGCTGTCGCGTCTCGACGAGCGCGTCGAAGTCGAGGTCGATGGCGCGGATGTAATCGACCACCTCGCGGCGGGCCTCGCTGTCGAGGCCGCGGACCGACTCGTCGCGCACGTGGACGTGGTAGCCGCGGCCGCCGGAGAACACGGCCTGCATCTCCTCGAACGCGAAGTCGTCTTTGAGGAGGTTCAGCAGGTCCAACAGGGCCTCCTTCCCGGCGTCGAGCATGTCGGCGTACCCCGTCGTCTCGGGGTCGACGCCGGGGAGGTGGTCCGCGTCGATGTCGAAGACGAGGTCGGCCTCGCGCCAGTCCTTGTCGTCCATCGAGGCCGCGCCGGGGTCCGAAAACCGGGCCGACGAGAAGTAGACGTGCCGGGGCGCGCTCCGGGCGAGGTAGTCCGAGAGGTCGCCGAGGTCGAGAAGCGACTGGTGGCGGTGCATCCGCGTGCCGCCGGCCGACCACGGGATGACCCCCCACTCCCGTTCGCCCGGCGCGGGCGGGAGCGGAACGTCGGTGCTCCGGTAGTAGTCACCGAAGCGACCTTCGAGGTACTCGCGAGTGCGCCCGTCCATACACCTCGGGTTCCGGAGGCGCGGGTAAAGCCATTACGTCTCCCCACGGCCGTGGTCGTTTCTCTCACGTCCGTGATGTGCGTATGCTTATCATTGTCGTTCGTGTATGAGGCGGTGTGACCGACATGGAGTACACTTACCTCGGCGACACCGGCCTCGAAGTCTCGCGGCTCTGTCTGGGCTGTATGAACTTCGGTTCCAGCGCGGAGTGGATGATGAACGACAGGCAGGCGAGTCTCGACCTCCTCGAGGGCGCGCTCGACGCCGGCATCAACTTCCTCGACACGGCGAACGCCTACTCCCGCGGGGAGTCGGAGGAGATCGTCGGCGAGGCCATCGCCGAGCGCGACCGCGAGGAACTCGCCATCGCGACGAAGGTCTACTTCCCGATGGGCGACGGGCCGAACAAGTCCGGGCTCTCGCGCAAGCACATCATCGACCAGGCGCACGCGAGCCTCGACCGCCTCGGCACCGACTACATCGACCTCTATCAGATTCACCGCTGGGACGACGGGGTCCCCATCGAGGAGACGCTCTCGGCGCTCGACTACCTCGTCGAGGAGGGGCTCGTCCGCTACGTCGGCGCGAGCACGATGTCTTCGTACCAGTTCACGAGGGCGCTGTACACCGCCGACGTGGAGAACTTCGAACGCTTCGCCTGCATGCAACCGGAGTACAACGCGGTCGACCGCCACGAGGAGGCGAACCTGCTTCCGGTCTGCGAGGGCGAGGGCATCGGCGTCATCCCGTGGTCGCCGCTCGCGGGCGGCTTCCTCACGGGCAAGTACGAGCGCGACGCCGAGGTCCCGGCGGACACGCGCGCGGAGTCGGACGAGTACACGTCGAACCGCTTCACCGACGAGAACTGGGCCGTCATCGACGCGATTCGCTCGCTCGCCGAGGAGAAAGGGGCGACGCCCGCGCAGGTGTCGCTCGCGTGGCTCCTCCACAAACCCGTCGTGGACGCGCCCATCATCGGGCCGCGCCGACTCGACCACCTCGAAGAGAACGTCGGCGCGCTCGACGTGGACCTGAGCGAAAGCGATATCGAGCGAATCGAAGCCCCGAAGACGCCGCGGTGGCCCGCGCCGGGTAAAGACTAAGCGTCAACGGCGATATATTTTATAAACAATCGTTACAAATACTCTATTGATTGAATTTCGGACTGCCGAGACTATTGACAAGTAATTTACTACAACACCGGTAGTGGCCAGCACCAAAACTATAAATAATCACTAATTGTAGAATACAGACTGTAATGGTTGATGCTGACTCACGCAAGGGCAAGCGTACTGGCGTCTCTCGACGCAATTTTGTGAAGGCGGCCGGCGCATCGGGCGTCGCCGTCGGACTGGCCGGGTGCATTAGCACCGGCGGCGGAGACGGGAACGGCGGCGGAAACGGTGGCACCGACACCGACACCGACACGCCGATTAACACCGAAGAGACCACCGACGACATCACGCTTCAGTGGGCCGCCGACACCCGCGTCGCGGAGTCGGAAGAGGAAGTCGTGCAGGCGCTCCGGGACGCCGGCCTCCCGGAGAACATCGATATAGACATCCTCGCCGGGTCGCAGGTGACGGACAACCGGCAGGCGCAGTACCAGCAGTGGCTCTCCGGCGGTCGCTCGGAGCCGACGCTGCTCATGATGGACAGTGGGTGGACGATTCCGTTCATCGCGCGGAACCAACTGCAGAACCTCTCGCAGTCGCTCCCGGAGGAGCTGACAAGCACCATCGAAGAGGAGTACTTCGAGGCCAGCGTCTCGACGGCGAAGGGGTCGAACGGCGACCTCTACGGCCAGCCGCTGTTCCCCGACTTCCCGACGGTCCAGTACCGAAAGGACCTGCTCCGAAACGCGGGTTACACCGACGACGACTTCTCGACGTGGGCAACCGAGTCGATGTCGTGGGAAGACTTCTCGCGCGTCACGAAGGAGGCGCTCGACGCCAACCCCGACATCGAGAACGGGTTTACCTTCCAGGCGAACGTCTACGAGGGGCTGTCGTGCTGTGACTTCAACGAGTTCATGACCTCGTACGGCGGCGCGTACTTCGGCGGCCGAGAGAACCTGTTCGGCCCCATCGGCGACCGACCCATCACGGTCGAAGAAGAGCCGGTTATCAACGCGATTCGGATGGTCCGGACGCTCATCCACGGCGAGGACGACGAGTACGCCCTCGACGGCATCACGGGCGGCATCTCGCCCGAGGCGGTCCTCCAGTGGACCGAGGACCCGTCCCGACAGCCGTTCACGACGGGCAACGCGGTCATGCACCGCAACTGGCCGTACTCCATCGTCATCAACGGCGCGGAGCCGTCGGAGGAGAACGACCAGACCGGCTTCGGCGAGGACCTCGGCGTCATGCCGATTCCGTACGGCGTCACCGCCGACGAGGCCCAGTACGAGGGCACGGGCGGCCCCGTCGCCGCCCTCGGCGGCTGGCACATGACGATGAACCCGAACTCCTCGGACGAACAGAAGCAGGCCGCGGTGCAGGTGCTTCGGACGATGCAAACCGAGCAGTTCCAGCTCGATATGTTCCGCATCATCGGCTGGATTCCGCCGCGCCCGTCGCTGCTCGAATCCGACCAGGCCGCCGAGGTGCCCATCATCGGGCGCTACCTCGACGCCCTGAAGGTCGCCGGCGAGAACGCGATTCCGCGCCCGGTCACCGTCGTCTGGCCGCAGCAGTCCGGTCGCATCTCACAGGAGGTCAACGCCGCGTTCGCCCAGGAGAAATCCCCCGAACAGGCGATGTCCGACCTCGCATCACAGCTCGAACAGATCGAGCAGAACGCGTAGAGCAACGTCTTTACCGAGACGTAACCAACATACACGTTATCATTTGACATGGCTACAGAACAACAATCAGGGGAGGCACTTTCCGACACCCGGCGGAGCGGCCCGTACGCGTCGGCCGTCAACTGGATGGAGTCGCTCTCCGAGACGCAGTTCGCGTACCTGCTTCTGACGCCCGCGCTCGTTCTCTTGGGGGTAATCGCCGTCTACCCGCTGGTCTCGACGTTCAGCATGTCGCTGTTCGCCGACCAGTTGACGGGGAGCGCGCGACTCGGCGAGTTCGTCGGATTGCAGAACTACGTCGACCTGTTCACCGGCGCGCGCAACTACGCGCTCCCGTCGCAGTTCCTCCCGACGTTCAGCTCAGAGTTCCCGTTCGTCACGAACATCTACTCCAGCGCGCTCGCGGTGACGCTCATCTTCACCGTCTTCAGCGTGCTGTTCGAAACGCTCATCGGCTTCGGTCAGGCGCTCATCCTCGACCAGGACTTCCGCGGTCGGCGCTGGGTCCGCGTCGCCATCATCATCCCGTGGGCCGTTCCCATCGTCATCCAGGGGATGATCTGGTACCTGATGTTCCAGCCGAACATCGGATTCCTCGTCGGCACGTCAGAGAACCCGGCGCTGTTGAACCAGCTCGGTCTCATCGGCACGACGCCGCTTCGGAACACCGCGGACGCGCTGTTCCTCATCATCGTGGCCGACGTGTGGAAGACCTCGGCGTTCATGGCGCTTCTCATCCTCGCGGGGATGCAGAGCATCGACCGCTCGCTGTACGACGTGGCGAAGGTCGCCGGCGCGTCGCGCTGGCAGCAGTTCAAGCTCATCACCTTCCCGCTCATCCTGCCGACGGTGCTCGTCGCGATGCTGTTCCGCACCATCGACGCGATGCGCGTCTACGGTATCATCCAGACCATGGCCGGCTGTCAGACGGTCCCGTCGCTGTCGTGTCTCGTCGTCACGACGTTCAACACGCCGCTGTACGGGACCTCGGCGACCGTGGCGTTCGTCACCGCGGGCATCATCGCCGTCGTGGTCTCGGTGTACATCGTGAACTTCGCCAGCGAGGGTCTCTAAGATGTCCAGCGAAACTTCGGGAGCCGGCATCGGCTCCGACGACGCCGACATGGAACAGGGGCCGCTCGGCCGCTGGGTCGACTCGGCCATCAAGAACCCCGACAGGGTCTACCGCGCGATGTTCTACGTCGCGATGCTGTTCTTCCTGGTGACGACCCTGTTCCCGTTCTACTGGCTGCTCGTGCTCGCGCTCACGCCGAACAACCTCATCGCCAACATGGGACTCGTACCGAAGGGATTCAACCCCGAGGTGTTCATCGCGATGTTCGAACGGGTGCCGTTCCACCTCTACATGTTCAACAGCTTCGTGCTGGGCATCACGACCACCGTGCTCGTGTTGCTCATCGCCAGCCTCGCGGGGTACGTCTTCGGCCGCCTCCGGTTCCCCGGCAAGGGCGTGCTGATGCTCGGCATCCTCGCCATCAGCTACTTCCCGCCGGCGGCGTTCCTCATCCCGCTGTTCGAGCTGTTCACGGGGAACACCTCGCTCAGCATCGGGATGGTGACGATATCGACGCCGGACCTGTTCAACACGCCGGCACCGATGGTGTTCCCGTTCAGCGCGCTGTTCCTGCCGCTGTCGATATTCATCCTCACGACCTTCTACGGGCAGATTCCCGACGGGTTGGAGGACGCCGCGCGGGTGGAGGGAACGACCAGACTGGGCGCGCTGTTCCGCGTCATCGTGCCGCTTTCGGCACCCGGCGTGGCGACCGCGGGCGTCCTCACGTTCATCAGCGTCTACAACGAGTTCTTTTTCTCGTTCCTGATGAACAACGGTGAGGCCGACTCGTGGGCGCCCATCGTCGCGGGGATCCTGAAGTATCAGGGACAGTTCGACACCCCGTACAACCTGATGGCCGCCGCCTCCATCGTGGGAGTCTTACCCGTGGCCATCCTTGTCATCATCGCACAGGAACGCATCGTGAGTGGACTGACTGCAGGAGCGCTGAAGGAGTAACCATGGGAGACGTAACACTCGAACACGTAAGCAAGCACTACGACGACGTAACGGCGGTCGACGACATGAACCTCGACATCGAAGACGGAGAATTCATCTGTCTCGTCGGTCCGTCGGGGTGCGGGAAGTCGACGACCATGGAGATGATTGCGGGCCTCACCATCCCCTCCGAGGGGAAGGTGTTCATCGGTGACCGCGAGGTGACGAACCTCCCACCGAAGGACCGCGGGGTCGCGATGGTGTTCCAGAACATCGCGCTGTTCCCCCACATGGACGTCTACGACAACATCTCCTTCGGGCTCCGCCTCCGCAACTACGACAAGGAGGAAATCGAGCGCCGCGTCGAGCGCGCCGCCGAAATCGTCCAGCTGCAGGGCATGCTCGAACGCATGCCCGACGAGATGTCCGGCGGCCAGCGACAACGCGTCGCCATCGCCCGCGCCATCGTCCGCAACCCCGGCGTCTTCCTGATGGACGAGCCGCTGGCGAACCTCGACGCGAAGCTCCGGGTCCACATGCGGACCGAGCTCCAGCGCCTCCACAAGGAACTGGACACGACCATCATCTACGTCACCCACGACCAGGCGGAGGCGATGACGATGTCCGACCGCATCGCGGTCATCGACTCCGGACAACTCCAGCAGATCGACCCGCCGCTCGTCTGTTACAACGAACCCTCGAACCTGTTCGTCGCCGGCTTCATCGGCTCGCCCTCGATGAACTTCCTCGACGGCGAGGTCACGGAAAACGGGTTCGTCTCGACCAACATCGACGTGGAGTTCGACCCCGCGAACCTCGGCATCGAGGTGGGGACCGACGTCACGATGGGTATCCGCCCCGAGGACGTGTACCTCGTCGGCGACGAGGCGCTCGTCTCGAACCCCAGCCACCGCATCGAGGCCGTGACCGACGTGCTCGAACCGATGGGCGACGAGATATTCGTCTACCTGAAGCTCTCGGAGTCGGCCGAGACGGACCTCGAAGACACGAGCGGCGTCGCCAACGACCAACTGCTGATGAGCGTCGCACCCGACACCGACATCGAGGAGGACGAGGACGTGACGGTCGTCCTCGACCGCTCGCGCGTTCACCTCTTCGACACGGAGACGGGCGAGGCCATCAGCCACGGCATCGAGACGCCCGTCCAGACGAGCGGCGCGCCCGGCACAGAAGCGGAAAGCGACGACTGACGCGCCCGTAACACGGCCCGCGTCGGTTCGTCCTCGACCCCGCACGCGACTCGCACAGCCCGCACAACGCTTATCGGAGCCACACCACATCACACATCCATGGTCAACGAACTCGGTCTGTTCTACCTCGGCGGGATGACGGTCCTGTTTTTCTTCTGGGCCTACGGCATCGTCTCGTTCCTCCTCGACCTGAAGAACAAGTTCATCCCGAAGGGCAAGCAGTACCTCCGCGGGCGACGCCGACTCAAGGAGGAAAAGCGTCGCGAGGAAGAGCGCAAAGAGCGCGAAGAACAGCTCTACTGACGCCCAGTCTCGACCCGTGCCAGTCGCCTCGTCCCGCCTCGTCGTTCGCCTCACCTCGCGTCCCGAACGCCGTCTGACCGGGCGCTCGCGGTCGATTCTGGCAATTCAGGCCAAAGAACGTGAAACTTAACACCACCTGTAGTTAATCATCGAATCATGAGTACGGAATCATCGGTCCGAGTCGGTATCGTCGGACTCGGAAACATCGGACACCACCACGCAGACCGCCTCGTCGACCTCGGCGCGACCCTCGTCGGCGGCCTCGACATCCAGGCGGACGCCCGTCGTCGCTTCGCCGAGAAGTACGACGTGAACACCTACGAGGAGAAGTCGGAACTGTTCGGGGAGGTCGACGCGGTCATCATCACCACGCCGAACCGCTTCCACGAGGAGTACGCCGTCGCCGCGCTCGACGCGGGCCTCGACGTGCTGCTCGAAAAGCCGCTCGCGCACTCGCTCGAATCGGCCGAGCGAATCGCCGAGGCGGCCGAGGAGGCCGACGGCTTCTGCATGGTCGGCTTCAACAACCGCTTCGCCAACCCCGTCGAGGTCGTCCGCCACCACTACGAGGAAGGTCGCTTCGGCGACGTCACCCACGTCGAGGCCAACTACGTCCGCCGCCGCGGCATCCCCGGCCGCGGGTCGTGGTTCACCTCCAAGAAAGTCGCCGGCGGTGGCTCGCTCATCGACATCGGCGTCCACGCAATCGACCTCGCGCTCTACTTCCTCGACTTCCCCGAGGTCGTCGAGGTCTCCGGCGTCACCCGCTCGGAGTTCGGCGACCGCGACGACTACACCTTCGTCGAGATGTGGGGCGACGACGTCGGGCCGGAGGCCTTCGACGTGGACGACTCCGCGAGCGCCTTCATCCGCACCGAGGAGGGGACGACCATCTCCCTCGAAGTCGCGTGGGCGACGAACCGCCCGACCAACGACGAGTTCTTCCTCCGCGGCACGGAGGGCGGCGTGCGCTTCGACCGCGCGAGCCACGACCTCCAGTTCTACGAGGACGGCGTCGGCGGCGGCAACCACCTCTCGACGGCCGACGTAGAGACGCAGGACAACGACACCCACAAGACCGAACAGGAGGCGTTCCTCGCGGCCGTCGCCGAGGGCGAACACCCCGGCCGCAACACGGTCGAACAGGGCCTCGCCGTCCAGCGCGTCATCGACGCCATCTACCGCTCGTCGGAGACCGGGAAAGCGGTCCGCCTCGACGCGGTCGAGACCGAGACGCCCCCGGCGAACTGACCACCGCGAACGCGAACACTTCACAGCCCCACTTTTCACACCATGTCCGTCATCGACTCACTCAAGCGCCCGGAACACACCGGCGAGAACCGCTGTCTGCCGTGTACCGCCGTCAACGTCGCGCTGGTCGTCCTCGTCGGCCTCGCGGTCAGCGTGCTCTCGCCGCTGGTCGGCTTCGTCGTCCTCGTCGGCGGCGCGCTCGCCGTGTACCTGCGGGGCTACGTCGTCCCCGGCACGCCCTCGTTCGCGCCCCGGGTCGTCTCTGCGCTCGGCCTCGCCGGCGTCTTCGACCACGGCGACGCGGACTCGTCTCCCGACCGCCGGTCGGAGTCGCTCGACGCCAACGTCGACCCCGACGTGATGCTCTCGACGCTCCTGAACGCCGGGGTGCTCGTCGAGGAGGAAGACGGCCTCTTTCTCGCCGACGACGCCCGCGAGGAGTGGGAGTCGACGATGGCGACGCTCCGGAAGACCACTGACGAGGAACTCGCCGAGGCCGTCGCCAACGCGGTCCCGTTCGACGCGACGGTCGACGCCGAGTTCGGCGGTATCTCGCTGGACGGTCCCTCGATGTCCGTGTGGATTTCCCGGCCGCAGGCCATCGCGGACGTGGCGACGCTCTACACGGTCGTCGAGCGCGGCGTCGACCCGATGGTCGCGCTCGCGGCCACGGAGCCGATGCGGATGTTCACCGAGGTCTGTCCGGACTGCGGCGGCGCGGTCGAGGAGACGACGACGCGCAACTGCTGCGGCGGCACCGCGGGGCTGTACGACTCGCCGGAGCACGAGGTTCTCGGCTGTGCGGACTGCGGCGCGGTCGTCTACGAGTTCCCCGACGAGTAGCCGTTGCTGGCGGGGAATGGCCGAGCAGAAAAGACGCGAGCGGAACCTGACGACGCGGCTTCAGACGATTTCGTCGCGGTTCGGAACCTCGTCGCGGCCGAGCAGAATCTCCTGTCCTTCCACGTCTTCGAGCGCGGCGACCAGCCCGCCGACCTCGACGACGCCCTCTTCGGTCTCGATGTGGAGCGACGCGACCTCCTCCGTGTCCTCGAAGGCCGTCTCGATGACGCGCCCTTCGACCACGATGGGGTCGCCGGTCTCGATGTCGCGGCCGGAGACGGAGGCGTAGAAGTCGCCTTCTATCTCGCGGATGTCTTTGACGGCCCGGCGGATGGAGGCGTAGCGGCGCGGGAACGGCCGGCGCTTGCCGTTGGCGACGATGGTCTCGGCGGTGCTCCAGAGGACGGTCCCGAAGAAGCCGCTCACGAGGAAGCCGAGCGCGGAGCGGTTGAAGATGACGCCGTAGCGGTCGCGGTCGTCGCGGAGGGCGTCTTGGGTCGCGTAGATGGAGTACTCGCCGTCGGCGACCGCGAGGACGGGCGAGGTGATGCCGCGGCGGGCGCGCGCGATAGTCGCCACGTCGAGGTAGTTGAACTCGTCCGGGTCGGGCGCGCGGGAGGCGGGCGTCACGAGCAGGTCGATGCTGACGCCGCTGTCGATGGCCGCCGCGAGGTCGTCGCGGAAGCGACGGAGCAGGTCGGGCGTCAACGAGAGCACGAGTTCGTACTCCGCGGCCTCGATAATCTCCTCGATGTAGCGGAGGATGGTCGACCGCGACTTGACGAGCGAGACGGCCTCGGTGTCGCGTGCCGGGGCGGTGTAGCGCGCCTCAAGCTCCTCGATGAGCTCCTCCAGCGAGGTCTTGACGTTCGCGAAGGCGTCGTCGGGGTCGACCGCGACGATTTTCATCGGCCGCGACTCACGGAGCTCGACGAGGCCGCGGTCCGACAGGCTCCGGACCGTGTCGTACACCCGCGGCTGGGGGATGCTGGTTCGGTCGGCGATTTCGCTCGCCGTCAACTGTCCGTGTTCGAGGACGGCCAGATACGCGTCTATCTCGTACTCGCCGAGGTTGAAGCGCTCACCGACTCGCTCCATGGTGAGCCGCAGTTCGTCAGCCATGGTCGTGACGTGTACGGCATCACCTAAATCATTTACTGAAATCCGAGTAGCACAAAATTCCGAAAACAAGTGGCACAAACGGTAGCAGACCGGCTGTCGGTCGCTGTTTGACGGGGGGCGGGCCGCCGCTCACATGTACATCCGGTCGTCGGGGAGGTCCGCCTCGCTGTCGCGGAGTCGCTCGGCGAGTTCGGCGTAGTACTGCTGGACCTCGGCCGCGAACGACTCCAGCGGCGAGGAGTCGACGCCGAGGTCGTACACGTCGTCTGCGGCCTCGACGAGTCGAATCGCCGCCTCCACGTCGGGCGCTTGGGCGTGGACGGGCGTGACGTAGACGCCGACGCCGAGGGGCGACCCGATGCCGCGCTCGACGAGCGCCGCGTTGGTGCCGTCGAAGAACCCTCGGCCCATCGGGTGGATGCCGCTGTCGGCGAGTCGCGCCTCGCGGTAGTCGTCGGTGGCGATGTAGAACACGCGGTGTTCGTCGGGGCCGTGGGCCATCGGAATCCCCGAGAGGACGGCCAGCTCCTCGACTTGGTTGCGCTCTGTCCACTCGAGGATGGCGTTACCGAACTGGGTGCCGTGGACGGCCGGGACGAACAGCTCGCCGACGAGGACGGTCACGTCGAGGTCCTCGCGGGAGAATAGCCGGGTGTGATGCCGGGGGCGGCCGTTTTCGAAGGGAGTCACCGCCGGGAGACCCTCGACGGTGAGGTGGCCGGTCTGTTCGAGGTCGAGGTGGTCGACGATGAAGTCGACGGCCGTGAGGCCGGCGAGTCCGAACGACGAGAAGCCGCAGAGGAGCGCTCGGCTGGGCGGCGTCTCGTGGGTGATGCGGAAGTCGGGGCGGGCGCTCGTCGCGTTGACCATGCAGATACTGCGACGCCCCGACACTTAGCCGTTCACCGCGACCGAACCCTCGGAGTAACAACCCTTTTTTCACCGCTCTCCGTTGCGGTTTCCATGGACGGAGTCGAGGGGGTTGCCGACGTGTCGGGCGCGGTCGGCGGGACGCTGACGGCGGGGAGCCACGTCGCGGTCGCCCCGCTCCAGTCGACGGCAATCGAGCCGCCGGCGTTCGTGCCGGACTACCTCCTGTTTCCGGGGTGGCGCATCGCCGTCGCTCTCGTTATCGTCGCCCTGGCGGTCGGGCTCTCGAAGTACATCGTCCGCCTGCTCGGACGACCGGTCGCCCGGCAGTTCCGGCGGCAGAGCGTCGCCCAGACGGTCCTCCGAATCGTCCGGCTCGCTATCGTCCTCCTCGGCGTCGGTCTCGGGGCGAACGTCCTCGGCCTCGAACTCGGCGACATCGTCCTCTCGGTGACGGTGTTCTCGGCGGTGCTGGGTATCGTCCTCGCGCCCATCGTCGGGAGCATCATCAACGGGGTGTTCGTCCTCTCGGACCAGCCGTTCGAAATCGGCGACATGATAGAACTCGACGACGGCACGAAGGGCTTCATCGACGAGATAACCCTGAGCTACACGAAGATATTCACCCTCGACAACACGTTTCTGGTGATGTCGAACTCGAACATCCGCGACCGCGACGTCATCAACTACTCCGCGGAGGACGAGCGGACCCGCCTGTCGCTCGACGTGCTCGTCACCTACGAGTCCGACATCGACGCCGCCCGCGACCTCGTCGAGCGCGCCGCCCGCGACTGCGACTCGGTGGTCGAAGGCGGTCCGGACATCCGCATCGGGAGCGCCCGCTACCCGGCGAAGCCGACCGCCTACATCAACTCCTACGCCGACAACGGCGTCCTCCTGCGCCTCCGCTACTGGGCGCTGAAACCGTACAAAATCGGTCGCATCCAGTCGGAGGTCCAGACGCGGCTCTGGACGCTCGTCGAGGAGTCCGAGGCGACCGTGGAGTTCGCCTACCCGCACACCCACCTCGTCTTCGACGAGACCAGCGGGAGCCTCCACGTCACCAGCGACGAGGCCGCGAACCAGCGTCACGCCACCGCGTCGCCGGCGCCGGGAGCGCCCGTCCAGCCGGTCTCTGACGGCGAGGGTGTCGACGCCCCGGAAACCCCAACTGACGCGACCGACGCCACGGAGCCGACGGACGTCGAGTCAGCGGATGCCGAGTCAGCGGACGCCGAGCCGACGGACGCCGAGTCGACGGACACCACCGACGACTGACGAGGAACGGCGGACACAGTCGGAACTGGGAACCGCATCGGAACCGGGAAAACGGGAAATCGAATCTGAACCCGAACCCGAGAGCCGCCGGCTCAGTCGTCCGCGCGGACGGTGATGACCGTGCAGTCGAGCTTTTCGCGGAGGAACACGTCGATGTCGGGGTCGTCGAGGAACCGGCGGAGCATCCGTCGCCAGCGGCTCGCCTGTTTCGACCCGATGACGACGATGTCGGCCTCCTCGGCGGCGACCTCTTCGAGAATCGTCTCCTCGACGAGGAAGCCTCGGCGGACCACGTAGCGCGCGCGGACGAGCGGGCCGAACTCGGCTTCGACCGCCCGCTTGAGTTCGGTCCGCGTGACGCCGCGGTTCGACTGGTAGAGGTCGACGTGGAGGACCGTCAGCTCGGCGTCGCGCTCGCGCGCGACGCGGACGGCCTCTTCGAGCGTCGCCCGGGAGTGTTTCGAGAGGGGGTACCGAACCGGGACCACGACCCGTGTCATACTCCGAAGCCACTCGCCGGGCGTGCGTGAACCTTTCCCTCTCGGTCGGCTTGGCCGGCGGACGCGCGCCCGTTTCCGACCCCTCGACCGCGCTCAGTCGTCGGCGCGGGTGGCCGACCGGCGCTCGATGCGCCCTTCGACCGCGGCGTCGAAGCCGACCTCGCGGGCGTACCGCGCCAGCGCGTCGTGCTGTATCTCGAACTCGCCGACGCGGTGGGCCTGCGTGATGGCCGGGAACTCCTGTGTGCTGTGGAGCAGGTAGTCGCTCGTGGCGACGGTGTAACGCGCCTCGGGGTCGACCGGCTCGCCGCCGACGAACGCCTCGACGACCTCGTCACGGTCGTCGTCCCAGACGATGCGCGCGCCGCTGACGTGGGCGTGCCACCAGTCCGGTTCGCCGAAGCCCATCTCGGTCCCGCGGGCGGCCCCGAACGCCGCCAGTAGCTCCGTACCGGTCACCTCGGCGACGACGAGGTGCTCCTCGAAGGGGACGAGGCTCACGAGGTCGGCGTGGGTCACGTCGGGGCCGACGGGCGGGCCGGAGCGGATGCCGCCGCTGTTCTGCAGCCCCACGTCCGCGCCGGTCGCCCAGCGGTAGGCGTCGGCGATGGCGTTGCCGACGCGGCACTCGCCGGCCGCGACGGTCTCCTCGGCGCGGTCCATCGGGCGGTCGATTCGACAGAGCACCTCGTCGAGGCCGGCGGCGTCGACGCGGCCCGCCAGCGCCGCGACCAGCCCCTCGTCGGCCCGGTACTCGGCGGTCCGGTGGCGGACCGTCTCGATTCTGTCGGCGGCGACGCGGACCTCCCAGACGACGTGGCCGTTCGCCCCGGGGCGGACGATTGGTACGCCGTCGACCACGTCGTCGCGCTCGGCGTGGACGTGGCCCCCGAGGACGAGGTCCACGTCGCACCGGGCGACGAGTTCGTCGTCGCCGCTACCGAGGTGCGAGAGCGCGACGACGAGGTCCGCGCCGTCGTCTCTGAGCGCGGCGGCCGCGTCGGCGGCGGCCGCGTAAGGGTCGGAGAAGCCGACGTCGGCCGCCTCCGGGTTGATAGTGCCGGTCGCGGGGTCGGTGACGCCGAAGAAGCCGAGGGTCAGCCCGTCCACCTCGCGGGTCGTTCGCGGGACGGTTCCCTCGTCGGCGGCGAACCGGCCGCCGTCCTCGCCGTGGACGTTGCTCGTGACCCACGTCGGTCGGCTCGCGGCGACGAGTTCGCGGGTCCGGCTCGGCCCGTAGTCGAAGTCGTGGTTGCCGAACGTTTCGAGGTCGGCGTCCACGGCGTCGTAGAAGTCGAGCGCCTGTCCGCCGCGCTCGACGAGCGAGAGGACGCCCGGCGCGGTGTTGTCGCCGGTGCCGACCACGAGCGTGTCGTCGCCGTCGAGGGCGCTGACGCAACCCGCGAGGCGGCCGGCGCGCTCGGTGTCGTCGAAGACGTTCTCGATGTCGGAGTAGTGGAGGAGCCGAGGCATTCGCTTCTCGAATGTGGCGGTGCGGGCGGATAAGAAGCCGTCGGGACGGCCCGCGCCGTCGACGTGGGCCAACCCGAGTCGGACCGACGCGGGCCGGTCTCGACCGGGTGAGCGTCGTCTCTACTCGCCGTCTTTCCCTTCGAGTTCGAACGCGACTTCGACCTCGGCTTGGTACTCTCGGGTCTCGACGGACGCGAGTTCGACGCCGAGTTCCTTTACTTCGACCCAGTGGACGCCCGCGAGCGTCTCCTCGGCGCGGTTAATCGCGTCGTCGACGGCGGCGTCGAAACTCTCTGCACTCCGACCGACAAGGGTGATTTTCTTGAACACCATCTCGTCGGACCCTTCGTCTTACTATCACAAATAATCGTCCCCGATTCGGCGGCGACGGCGGGACGAGCCGAAGGGGCGGGCGGCGGTACGTGGCGGAAGGGTGCGCGGCTCACTCGTCGGGCCGATACGGACGCGCCGTCTCGGCTCGCGCCGCGACGCGCGTTCGCCCCCACGACACGGCCGCGGAGTCGTAACTCACGACCAGCGCCTCCGGCCCGCCCATGTGGTCGTAGACGACGAGCGTGACCGACGCCGTCGTCGGTCGGTCCACGACCACGACGCCGTACGGCGGGTCGCCTTCGACCGCGGACACGCGGACGCCGGCGTCGACCATGGCGTCGAGCCCGTCGGGGTACCGGTTCGAGAGCCAGTCGAGGGACTCCGCCGAGAGAACGAGCGTGGCGCTGTCACCGAGCCGCGCGAGTTGCTCGTGCGCTTCGGGCCAGATGCTGAACAGGAACGGGCCGTTGAACCCGGAGATACTCGTCGATTCGCCGAGGTCGAACTCGAGCGGGGAGCACTCTTCCATCGCCGCGAGGTCGCCGGTGCAGACGACCGCGTCGCGGAACAGCGAAGGTGGCGGGTTAACCGATTCCGGGAGGCGGTCGAGCACCGGTTTCGCGTCGAGCACGTTCGCCATCGACCGGAGCGCCTCGTCGTGCGTCTCCAAGGCGACGCGACCCGCGCTCGTGGCGACGAAGCCGCCGTTCGACCGCTCGACGAGTCCGAGTTGAACGAGGCGCTCGACGCCGCGGTCGACGGTGGACCGAGAGACCGAGAGCGCGCGGACGAGGTCGGCCTTCGAAAGCGACTCCGACGAGAGCGCCTGGAGAAGCCGACGGCGGCGGCCGACCGCCTCGAACGCGTCGGCCGCGTCCCCGCCCTCGTCTTCGTCCTCGTCACCAATCCAACTCGACATCGGTGTGAACATCTCAGGGCCTACACAAATGTATATCGGGACTCCGGATATTCGCCCGCAATCGGGGGGCTCGGGCGGACCGGCGGCCGCCTCAACGTGTCAACGAGATGTTGATTCGAGCCGTTTCTGCAACGCGCCGACGACGTCGGAGAGGTGTGCGGTCCCCCAGATGGCGACGATGACCCCACCGACGGCGTCGAACACGAGGTCGAGGAGCGTGTCGTCGAGGCCGTACTGCGTCAGCACCGACGCGGTGCCGGCGAGCGAGGCAACCCCCGAGATGGCGAACTCGATGACTTCCCAGAAGACCCCGAACGCGAGCACGAAAAGCAGGATGAAGACGAACATGAACCGCGGCGGCAGGTAGATGTCCGCCGTGTGCTCGTCGACCGCGCGGACGGTCGCGTAGCCGGCGGCCGCCACGACCGACGACGACAGCGCGTGCGTGAGGTGGTCCCACCACCAGACGCCCGCGTAGAAACTGGTCTCCGAACCGGGGAAACCGACCGTACCCAGCGCGTGGAGGAACGCCGCCGTCGATATCCAGAGCGTCAGTCCGGCGTCCATCGGGATGCGGTAGTCGCGTTCGAGTAGCGCCGGGAGGTAGGTCACGCCGAGGCCGACGAGCGCGTTGACGACGATGCCGAGGTTCCCGCGGTCGAGGCCGATGAAGACGAGACCGACGAGGACGACCTGCATCGCCCGCGAGAGCTGGCGCTGGCGTCGCGCGTCGATGTGGAGGTGCGAGCGAATCTTCACGACGACTCACCGCCCTCTCTCGTGGCGTCGTCGTCAGTTCCCGCTGGACTCACGTCCTCGGCGACGTCCGCCACCTCCTCGGGGAGCCGCTCGCGCGAGCCGGCCCGGCGGCGGAAGTAGTACTCGAACAGCAACCCGGCCCCGAGTCCGGCGACGGTGGCGGCGACGAAGTCCCACATCAGCCCCGCCTCGACGACGTGTTCGGGTCGGCCGTTCAACAGCAGGCGCGTCCCGAGATAGAGGTCCGAGAGCCACTGGACGACCGCCCAGACGCCGGCGGCGGCCATCGTGGCGATGACGACGAAGAAGACGGCGAACGAGTGGTTCATCCGGACCGGCGTGAACACGTCGAGTTCGACGGCGACGATGAGCGCGATGGCGGCCACCGCGAGGTACGTCGAGACGCGTCCGGTGAACGTCACGCCGCCGATGGTCTGGCCCCGAACGAGGACGCGAGCGACGAGCGGGAGCGACGCGAGCGCGACGACCTCCCACGGCAGCATCGCTCTCGGTTCGCGGAAGGCGACCGCCGGAACGACGGTGACCGCGGCGACGACGGCCGCGAACCCGCCCCAGACGAGGTCGCCGCCGGTGACGACGCTCCCGACGGCGACGGCGACGAGGAACCCCACGAACAGCCACGCGAGTACCGCGTTGAGCCGTCTACTCCGGACGAATTGCGCCAGCTCCGTCTGTGCGGCCTGCGACATGCTCGTCCGTTAGCGACGGGCTGAGAAAACGTTTGGGCGAAGACGCCCCGTTTCGATTACGTGTTCGTTCCGTGAACGACCTCGTAGTCGTTCCCACCACCGTTCGACACGCCGATGATTGCCCACTCGTATGGAAGGTCGATACCGCGAAGCCGCTCTCGAAGCGCGCTGATGTGGTCGTCCCACGTCACGAAGCAGCGGAACCGATACGGTGTCTCGGTTCCGCCGTCTGCGAGCACCGGACGGCATTCGGTCGCTTCTCGCGAACTCAGTGCGGTCACGTGGACCGTACGCCACTTGCGTTCGGCCAGCATATCGGTTCCGTCGCCCGAGACGGAGTAGCCGAGCCGGCCGAATATCGACCGAGCCTCCTGGACGGGAGGCATCGAAGCCTGGGCCATGCACGTCTACGTACACCCGCACCCCTGATAAAGATTGCCACGGTATGACATACCAATAGTTGACGAACGGTCGCGCCGGGCGCTCGACTACTCGTGAGCGGCGTCCCACTCCTCGGGCTTTCTGACGTTTCCGCAGTTGTTGCACTCGATGCGGGCCATCGTGTCCATCGCGGTGTCGAACGAGTCGCAGTTACCGCAGAGGTACCCCCATCGGCTCTCGGCGTCCTCGGTCGAGTACACCACGTAGAACGGTCCCTTCGAGCCGCGCTCGGCCTCGTCAGTGGCGACGAAGACAGTCTTGCCGCTCGATACGGTCTGGGTCTGGAGTTCGGCCATGCCACCGATTCGCGCGGGGGTGGCTTAAGAAATTGGTCCCTACGTCCGGAACGACTCGCCGCAGCCGCAACTGCTCTCGGCGTTCGGGTTGTTGACGTGGAAGCCCGCACCCTGCAGGCCGCCCTCGAAGTCGAGGGTGGAGCCGCCGATGTAGTTCATGCTCGCGGGGTCGACGAACACACGGAGGCCGTGCTGTTCGACGACCGTGTCGTCGTCTTCCGGTTCGTTGTCGAAGCGCATCCCGTAGGACAGCCCGGCGCAACCGCCCTGCTGAACGAACAGCCGGAGGCCCGCCACGTCGGTGTCCATCGACTCTCCTTCGAGGAGGGAGACGGCTTCGTCCGCGGCCGCGGGCGTGACCGTGACCGCCACATCGCCGCCGCCACTCGCGGATTCCGTGCTCATACGCCCCACTATACTGTGGGAACGGTTAACTGTGGCGCAGGCGGAACCCGGTGCCGGCTCGGTAGGATGTGGCTACCGGCCGCAAGTCAGAGGAAAACGAGTCGAACGAGCCGCGTTCGCCTACTCTTCGAACCGCTCGCGGACGCTCTGAGCGTGGGCGTCGAGTCCTTCGGCCTCGGCGAGCGTCGTAATCGTCTCCGAGAGCTCCGACAGTCCCTCGCGGTCGAGGCGCTGGACCGTCGTCGAGCGGACGAAGTGGTCCACGGAGAGCCCGCCCTGTCGCTTCGCGCCGCCGCCCGTCGGGAGGACGTGGTTCGTCCCGGAGGCGTAGTCGCCGGCCGCGACGGGCGTGTACGGGCCGAGGAAGACGCTCCCCGCGGAGTCGATGCGGTCCAACAGCGCCTCGTCGTCGTCGGCCTGAATCGTCAGGTGCTCGGCGGCGTACTCCTCGGCGAACAGCACCGCCTCGGACATCGACCGCGCGAGGAGGACGCCCGACGCGTCGCCTTCGAGCGCCGCCTCGATGGTCTCGGTCCGCTCGCGCTCGCCCGCCTGTCGTTCGACCTCCGCGACGACTTCCTCGGCGAGGTCGGCGTCGTCCGTGACGGCGACGACCGACGCGTTCGGGTCGTGTTCGGCCTGCGCGACGAGGTCGGCGGCGACGAACCGCGCCTCGGCGGTCTCGTCGGCGACGACGAGCACCTCGGAGGGGCCGGCGAGGAAGTCGATGTCCACGTCGCCGCGGACCTCGGCCTTCGCCGCCGTGACCCACTTGTTGCCCGGCCCGACGACCTTCTGGACGGCCTTCACCGTCTCCGTGCCGTAGGCGAGCGCGGCGATGCCCTGCGCGCCGCCGACCGAGTACACCGCGTCCGCGCCCGCGACGTGCATCGCGGCGAGCGTGACGGGGTTCATCTGGTCCGCGGGCGGCGTGGTGACCGCGACGTGTTCGACCCCCGCGACCTTCGCGGGGATGACGCCCATCAGGACGCTCGACGGGTAGGCGGCGGTGCCGCCGGGTGCGTAGACGCCGACTCGGTCCAGCGGGCGGTAGCGACGCCCGAGCTCGCGGCTGCCGGCGTCGCCGAACTCCTCGCGCCAGTCCGCGGGGACCTGTTTTTCGTGGAACTCGCGGACGTTCGCCGCGGCGGCCTCGATGGCCTCGCGCACGTCGTCGTCGATTTCGTCGTAGGCGCGCTCGGCGGCGTCGGTCACGTCGATGTTACCGACCTGAACGCCGTCGAACTCGCTTGAGAACTCACGGACCGCCGCGTCGCCCTCGCGGCGGACGCGCTCGACGATGTCGCGCACGTCGGAGCGAACCTCGCCGACGCCGGCGTCCCGCTCGAAGAAGGCGCGGCGGGCGTCGGTGCCGAGGTCGGCCAGTTCGCGAACCTCGATGTTCATACCCCGGCTTTGCGGCCGGCGCGAAAAGTCGTTGCGGAAGCGGTGGGCGGCGCTCGCGTCCCGCGCCGCGGCCTCGCGCGACCTACGCCACGTCGCGCTGTTCCGTGTACGTCAGCGTCCGGTCGTCGGTCTCGATGGTCGTCTGGACCGTAATCCAGCCGTCGGCCTGTCGGACCGCGAACGCCTCGGAGTACGAGAGTTTGACGCGCTTCGTCGTCGTGTAGGACTCGCCGGCCGCGAGGTCGCCGACCGCTTGGGACCCGCGCCAGACCTCGTCGTCCGGGTCGGTGCTGTTGCCGACGAAGATGCGGCTGTAGACAGTGACGCCGGAACTGTCGGCGTCCTGTTGGTTGGTTATCGTGCTCGTCACGTCGCGGCACGTCTGGCCGCACTTCTCGATGTTGTCGACGACGACGCCGAACGGCGGCACCGATTCGCTCTCGGACGCGTCGCCGTCTCCGTCGCCGCTACTGCTGTCTCCGCTCTCGCTGTCACTACTTCCGCTGTCGCTGCTACCGCTGTCGCCGCTGTCGCCGTCGTCGGGCGGCGCGGTCGTCTGCGTGGGGAACGGTTCGTCTGAGTCGCCGGCGTCGTCGGAGAACGGTCCGATTCCGGTCACGAACGCGGCCGAGACGCCGGCCGTGAGGAGGACCAGAACTGTCGCGGCGACGAGGAGTGTTCGTCTCATAACTGAATTGAAACTTCGTCTTGGACGGCTGTCGTTCAGCTCAGTTGCCGGCTACCTTCGGGTCGCACTTAGTTACGCACCCGAAAAGTCGGTGGCGAGGTCGCTTAGCGAGTCCCCAAGCGACCCGTCGAGGGCCTCGTTCAGGAAGTCGCTAACGAGGTCGTGGATGTCCGAGACGAACTCCGGGACCGGGCCGGGGAGTTCGCCGGGCGGCCCCTGCTGGCCGGCCTCGGGGCCCGATTGCTGTGCGTTCTCGCTCGGTGCGGCGGCGGCGACGCCCGCGGTCGCGACGAGAGCCGCGAGCGCGACGCCGACGAGGGTGAGTCTGCGTCGGTTCATGGTGAATCGCTTCGGTCGCCACTCGCGGAGCGACGCTCATGAATACGGGACACCGTGGCGGGCGTTTTGCGCCGGTTTCGCCGAGTTTCGCCGCGGTTCGCGTCGAATTGCCGCCGGTTCGGGGGCGCTACTGACCCAACTGCTCGCGCATGGCGGCGAACCCGGCTTCGGGGTCCACGTCCGCGCCCTGCGCCTCCAGCGCCTCGCCGAGGGCGGTCAGGAGGAACGAGACGTTCTCCGGCCGCGCCGAGTGGCCCATACAGCCGACGCGGAAGATGTCGCCCGCGAGCGCGCCGAGGCCGCCGGCGATTTCGAGGTCGTAGTGGTCGAGCACGTAATCGATGGCCGCGCCCGCGTCGACGCCGTCGGGGACGAGCACCGCGTTGAGGCTGGGGAGCCAGTACTCGTCTTCGGGGTTGAGTCCGAGGCCCATCGCCTCGACGCCGGCTTTCAGCGCGCCCGCGACCCGGCGGTGGCGCGCCCACCGCTCCTCGATGCCCTCCTCGGCGACCAGTCGGAGCGCCTCGCGGATGGCGTAGACGTTGGTGATTGGCGCGGTGTGGTGGTACGATCGGTCGTCGCCCCAGTAGCCCTCAAGCAGCGACAGGTCGAGGTACCACGAACGAGGCGGCTCCTCCCGCGAGAGCACCTTGTCCATCGCGCGGTCGTTGAGCGTCAGCGGGCTCGCGCCCGGCGGGCACGACAGGCACTTCTGCGGCCCGGAGTAGGCCACGTCGATGCCCCAGTCGTCGACTTCGAGTTCGACCCCGCCCAGCGAGGTGACGGTGTCGGCGACGACGAGCGCGTCGTGGTCGTGGGCGATGCTCGTCAGTTCGGGGACGCCCGGCTGTTTCACGCCCGTCGAGGTCTCGGCGTGGACGAACCCGAACACGTCCGGCTGGTGCTCGTCGAAGGCGTCCTGCACGTCAGCGGGGTCGAGCGGCTCGCCCCACGGCGCGTCCACGTGGACGACCTCGCCGCCGGCGCGCTCGGCCATCGACTCCATGCGCCCGCCGAAGTAGCCGTTCGTCGGGACGAGCATCGTGTCACCCGGTTCGACGAGGTTGCCGATGGCGGCCTCCATCGACGCCGACCCGGTCCCCGAGACCGGAATCGTCCACTTGTTGTCGGTGCGGAACGTGTAACGCATGAGCTCCTGCACCTCGTTCATGATGTCGATAAACGACGGGTCGAGGTGACCGACGAGCGGCGTGGACATCGCGCGGAGCACGCGCGGGTGGACGTCGCTCGGGCCGGGGCCCATCAGCGTGCGATTCGGCGGGGTGAGTTCGCCGACATCGGGTGCATCGGACATGGTCTGACTGCACGTGCCACGCAAACGGGCAAAAGGGATGTGATTGCGGAACGCTGTGAAAAGGACTCGGCGGGCGACCCCGACCCGTTGGAGGCCAGCCGAGTGCTTCGAGTAGCCCGCTCAGCCCGACAGCGCCTGCGCGACCTTCTCTATCGGGTGCGGCGGTCGCCGCGCCGCGTCGTCCCTGTCTTCCAGTTGCGTCCGGCACGACGCGCCGGGAGCGACCACTTCGTCGCCCCGGCTCTCGTCGACCTGTTCGAACAGGATGTCTCCCATGGCCTTCGAGAGGTCGTAGTGTTCGGCCTCGTAGCCGAAGCTCCCAGCCATGCCGCAACAGCTCGAATCGAGCGGGTCGACCTCGTAGCCGACCCGCCGGAGGACGCCCACCGCGTGGTGGTCCTTGTTCAGCGCCTTCTGGTTGCAGTGGCCGTGGTAGGTGAGGGAGCCGAGCGCGCCGCCGTCGGCGACCGCGGAGGCGACGGGCCCGGCCGCGCCGTCACCGTCGGGCGAGCGCCCGCGAATCGGGAGAGTCTCGTCCAGTCGGTGGGTGTCGAGGAACTCCATGACGCCGTAGGCGGCCGCGGCGACCGGCGCGACCGCGTCGTCCGGCAGGAGGTCGGCGTACTCGTCTTGGAACATCACCGCGTCCGAGGGCTCGACGAAGACGACCGACCAGCCGTCTTCGACCGACGGGCGGAGCGTCTCGACGTTGTGTCCCGCGCGCCGCCGCGCGAGGTCGAGGAAGCCGCCGGAGTAGGCGGCGCGACCGCTCGGCTCGACGCCCTCCGCGAGTCGGACGTGGACGCCGGCGGCCTCCAGCACCCGCACCGCCGCCTTCCCGATTTCGGGCGTGACGTAGTTCGTGTAGGTGTCGGGAAACAGGAGGACGCGGTGGTCGGCCTCCGCCGCCGGCACGCGGGGTCGTCGCGCGTCCATCCACGATTCGAGCGTGTCGCGGGTGAACGAGGGGAGCGACCGGTCCGGGGCGATGCCCGCGAGTCGCTCCATCGCGGCCCGCGCACCCGGAATCTCGGCCGCCCAGTTCGAGACGGGCGCGAGGGCGCTTCCGACGCCCGCCAGCCGGTCGATGTTGGCGAACAGGCGCTCGCGGAGCGACGCGCCCGCCTCGGCGTGGTAGGCGTGTTTCACCTCGGCTTTGAGCTTCGCCAAATCGACGCCGGTCGGGCAGTCGTTCTGACAGCCCTTACAGCCGACGCAGAGCCCGAGGACCTCCTCTTGGAACCGGTCTGAGTGAATCTCGTCCTCCGGGAGGTCGCCGCTGATGGCTGCGCGGAGCATGTTGGCCCGCCCGCGGGTCGTCTCGGCCTCGTCCTTCGAGGCGCGGTAGGTCGGACACATCGTCTCCGACCCGGTCTGCCGACAGGTGCCGCAGCCGTTGCAGAGTTCGACGAGGTGCGAAAAGCCGCTCTCGTCCGAGAAGTCCAGCGTCGTCGCGGGCTCGATGGACTGGTAGGCCGCGCCGTACCGGAGGTTCTCGCGCATGTCCGCGCCGACGCCGCGGTCGCCGTCCGGCCCCGGGTCGGAGGGGCCGTCCCGGTAGACGACGTTCCCGGGGTTCATGCGCCAGTCGGGGTCGAACGCCGTTTTCAGCTCCTTGAACGCGCCCCAGAGTTCGGGGCCGTACATCTTGGGATTCCACTCGGTTCGGGCCATCCCGTCGCCGTGCTCGCCCGAGAACGCCCCGCGATGATCCAACACGAGGTCGGTCACGTCGTCGGTGATGGCGCGCATCGTCTCGATGCCCGCGCCGTCCTTCAGGTTCAGAATCGGGCGGATGTGGAGCGTCCCCGCGCCGGCGTGGGCGAAGTACGCGGCCGAGGTGCCGTGTTCTTCCAGCACCGCCTCGAACGACTGGACGTACTCCGCCAACTCCTCGGGGGGGACGCTCGCGTCCTCGATGAACGGGTAGGGCTTCGGGTCGCCCGGCAGCGACATGAGGAGCGGAATCGCCGCCTTGCGGAGCTTCCAGAGGTCCGCCTGCGCCGCGGGCGTGTACGCCTCGATGGCCTCGAACGCGCCGCCGTCGGCGTCGCCACCGGCGTCGCCGTCTCGCAGGAAGTGCTCGTTCGCCTCGCGAATCACCGCCTCGAAGTCGTCGTGCAGTTCGGAGTCGAACTCCAGCATCAGGGTCGCGGCCGTCCCGTCGGGAATTTCCTCGACGTACTGGGCGTACTCGCTGGACTCGGCGGCCATCCGCAGCACCTCGTCGTCCATGAGTTCGACCGCGCTGGCGTCGAAGTCGAGCGCGTCGGGGACCGCCGCCATCGCCTCCACGAGGTCGTCGTAGGCGTAGAGGACGAGCGCCGTCTCCTCGGGGACCGTCACGAGAGACACGGTGGCCTCGACGACGACGCCGAGGGTGCCCTCCGCGCCGACGAACAGTTTGGAGAGGTTGATAACCGTCTCGCCGCCGTCGGTCTCGGAGACGACCTTGTGGAGGTTGTAGCCCGACACCGACCGCTTGAGGCTCGGATACCGCCGCTCGATTTCGTCTTCGTGTTCCTCGACGAGGCCGAGGACGGTCCGGTAGAGGTGGGCCTCGCGGTCGTCCTTCCCGACGATGCGGTCCCACTCGTCGCTCCCGACGACCACGTCGCGGGTGTGGACGACCGACCCGTCGGCGAGGACGACCCGCAGCTCTTCGGTGTAGGCGTCGGTGATGCCGTAGCGGACCGAGTGCGCGCCCGTGGAGTTGTTGCCGATGCCGCCGCCGACGGTCGCCCGGTTCGAGGAGGCGGGGTCCGGCGCGAACTTCAGTCCGTGGTCGGCGAGGCGGTCGTCGAGGTCGTCCTGCACCACGCCGGGTTGGACCCGCGCCCGCCGCGCGTCGGGGTCCACGCAGACGATTTCGTCCATGTACTTCGAGCAGTCGATGACGACGCAACCGGGGCCGACGGTCTGTCCCGCCAGCGACGACCCCGCCCCGCGCGGGAGGACGGGAACGTCGTGCTCGGCCGCCGTCCGCACCGCGGCGCGCACGTCGTCCTCGTCGCGGGGGACGACCACGCCCGCCGGGCGCGCCCGGTAAATCGAGCCGTCGGTCGCGTACAGCACCTGCGCGTACTCGTCGAAGCGCACCTCGCCGGAGACGACTTCCCGGAGGTCGGCGGCGAGGTCGGCGTGCTCGGCTACGTCGACCACGTCGTAGTCGCGCGACTCCTGAAACCGCCGGAAGTCGCCTCGTTCTTCGCCGTCCGTCTCCGCCGCGATTCGGGTCGCCCGCGAAGGGCCGTCGCCAGACATTATCACGTATAATCGTGCAGGATAGCAAAAACCTGTGTGTGACTCGCCATGTTTGCCAGAAGCGGTAGTCGTTCGCGGCGGACCGGCTTCGTCGCGCGCGGGCCGAGTGTGCCGAGTTGGGTGAGAACCCGTCTACTGCGGCGGGTTCCGGGGGTAGTTCCCGACGCCGGTCCGCAGTTCGCCGTCGGCGACAACCCAGCCCTGGCGGTCCGCCGGGAGGTCGTAGGCGGCGACGTGGTCGACGTACTCGTTGTAGTTCCAGCCGCCGACCCACCACGAGTTCGCGCCGCGGAGTTCGACGCTCACCGAGACGTTCGTCGTCTCGGGGCCGTCGTACCGCACGAACAGCACCGACTCGTAGTCGTAACACCGGGTGTCGTCGCTGTTGCTCGGCCAGTCACACGGGACGAGCCGGGCGTTCTCTCGCGGTTCGAACAGGGGTTCCGTCCCCTCGGGCGCGAGCGTGTCGATGGACTGGTTCACCCGCACGTCGGCGAACAGGTCTATCGCGTCGTGTTCGACGCGGAGCGTGTCGGAGTCGTTCTGACTGTACTCGCTCGCGGGAATCGGCTCCCAGCGGACCAGTCGGTCGTTCTCGACGACCGCCCGGTAGTAGGTCGGGTCGGCGGGAATCTCGTCGGCCCGGAGGCGGAGCATCGGGCCGTACTCCGTTTCGACCACGTCGTACGCCCAGCCCGTCGGAAGCAGGTACTCGCGGGACTCGACGGCGTCGCCGACCGCCGAGGAGCCGTCGCTGACGGGTAACGGCACGAGGACCGTCACGTTCGAAATCGGTTCGTCGGCCGAGACGCGGACGCTGTAGTCGTACTGGCTCCCGTAGGAGTCGAGAAACGAGAGCCGGCCGAACGCCCAGAGGCCGCCGGCCGCGACCGCGACCACGACGAGCGCGGCGACGACGACGATGCCGAGTGTGCGGACGTTCATCGAAATCACCGAGCGGGCTAGTCCGCCCGCTCAGACCGCCGCACCTCCCGCGGCGGTGCCCGCGGTCGACTCCACGAACTCGGCGAAGTCGGCGGCGAACGACTCGACTTCGTCCCAGTCGGTGTACTCGTAGTCGCGGGAGGCGTCCGTGTCGCCGGTCGCGTCCTTGGCGATGCGCTTCATCATCATCCGGGTGAGAAAGCCGTACTCCGAGTACCGAAGCGCCCCGCCGAACGCGGCCATCCGCTCCGGATGCCAGCCGCTCTCTTCGACGAACTCGTCGAGGTACGTCGCGACCTCGGCGCGGGCGTCCTCGTCGTCGAGCGCCGACGACAGCGACACCTGGAAGAAGCCGTTGGGCCGCGCCTCGATGTCGTCGCGGTGCTCGCGGACGAACTCGTAGACCGGCTTCGAGTGCGCGCCAAGATGAATCGACGACCCGACGAGCACCGCGTCGGCGTCGGCGAGCGCCTCGCCAACGTCCGAATCGGCGACCGAGGCGGTCCTCGCGTCGTGCCCGTGCGCCGCCAGCGCCTCGGCGATGCGCCCGGCTATCTTCTCGGTCTGTCCCTCTTTGCTCCCGTACGCGACGAGTATCGTCCCCATACAGCTCACCGCGTACCTGTTGGTTCGCTCACAGCATAACCCCACACACAGCCTCTCACCCCCCGAGAACCGACCGCGTCCCGATTCGACGCGAAGCCGGCCGAGTCGACTCCGACCCGCGAGGAGGAACTATTTTGCCCGTCGCCACATCACCTCAGAATACAACTCATGAATATCTCGATGGGAACCTATCTGGTCACGCAGTTGGACCGCTCCGGCGGGCGGTCGACGCCGGACGTGGTGCAGGCCGCGGTCGACGGCGGCGTCGACGTCGTTCAACTCCGCGAGAAGCACGCGAGCGCCCGCGACCGCTACGAGGTCGGCCGCGAGGTTCGCGCCGTGACGGCCGACGCGGGCGTCACCCTCGTCGTCAACGACCGGGTGGACATCGCGGCCGCCATTGGCGCCGACGGGGTCCACCTCGGCGACGACGACGTGCCCGTCTCGGTCGCGCGCGAACAGCTCGGCGACGACGCCATCGTCGGCCGGTCGGTCTCGACCGTCGCGGGCGCGAGAGCCGCCGAGGAGGCCGGCGCGGACTACCTCGGCGTCGGCGCGGTGTTCGCCACGGACACGAAGGACACGGACCCCGAGCAGTCCGAAATCGGGACCGAGCGGGTGTCGGCCATCGCGGACGCCGTCTCGATTCCGTTCGTCGGCATCGGCGGCGTCACGCCCGGCAACGCCGCCGACGTGGTCGCCGCCGGGGCCGACGGCGTCGCGGTCGTCTCGGCCATCACCGCCGCTGACGACCCCGCCGACGCGACCCGCCACCTCGCCGACTCGGTCGCCGCCGGGAGGGACCGCCGATGAGCGGACGAGACGACGCTGACGGCGCGGGTGGACAGGGCGGTTCGGACGGCGCGACCGGTCCGGGCGGCGTGCCTGACGTGGCGCTGGACGAGGTGCTGGCCGCCGTCGCGGGCGAACAGCCGCTCATCAACTCGGTCACGAACGACGTGACGGTCAACGACGTGGCGAACATCACGCTCTACTGGGGCGGCCTGCCGGTCATGTCCGACGACGAGCGCGAAGTCGGCGACATGGTCGGCATCGCCGACGGCTGTCTGCTCAACATGGGGACCGTGAGCGAGTCCGGCGAGGAGACGATGCTGACTGCCGGTCGCGCCGCGAACGAGGCCGGCGTCCCCCTCGTCGTCGACCCCGTCGGCGTCGGTGCGACCCCGACGCGCGACCGGGTCGCGGACCAACTCGTCACCGACCTCGACGTGGACGTGCTCAACGGCAACTACGGGGAAATCTCCGCGCTCGTCGGCGACGACGCCGAGGTCCGCGGGGTCGAGTCGGTCGGCGAATACGCCGAAATCGCCGCCGCGGCCGTCGAGTGCGCCCGGAAGACCGGCGCGGTCGTCGTCGCCTCCGGCGAGACCGACATCGTCGCCACCGAGGAGGCCGCCTTCGAGGTCGACGCCGGCCACTCGATGATGGGCGCTGTCGTCGGCACCGGCTGTATGCTCGGCGTGACGCTCGCCGTGTTCGGGGCCGCCATCGACGACCCGCTTTCGGCGGCGCTCGCCGGGACCGCGGCCTACGGGCTCGCGGGCGAACTCGCCGCAGAGGGCGCGTTCGGCGACTACCGCGGCCCGGCGAGCTACAAAATCGCCTTCCTCGACGCGGTCGCCGGACTCGCGGACGCCTCGACGCCAGACATCGCCGACCGAATCGACCGCATCGAGGTCCGATAGATGCCGGGGACCGCCCCCGACCCGCGGACGCCGCCGTACGTCCTCACCGTCGCCTCCAGCGACTCCGGCGGCGGCGCGGGCATCCAAGCGGACCTGAAGACGATGACTCGGCTCGGCGTCTACGGCGGGTCGGTCATCGTGGCCGCGACGGCCCAGAACACCCGCGGCGTCGAGGGCTCGCACGTCCTCCCGGCCGAGTCGATTCGCGCCCAGTACGAGGCCGTCGCCGACGACTTCGACGTCGCCGCCGTCAAACTCGGGATGCTGGCGACCGCCGAGGCCGTCGAGACGGTCGCCGACTGCCTCGCCGACTACGACGGCCCGGTCGTTCTCGACCCCGTGATGGTCGCCACCTCCGGCGACCGACTGCTGGACGAGGACGCCGTCGACGCCTACGACGCCCTGTTCGCGCGGGCGACGCTCGCGACCCCGAACGCCGACGAGGCCGAGGCGCTGACGGGCGTGTTCCCCGACTCGCCGGCAGCCGTCTCCGAGGCAGCCGACTGGTTCTTCGACCGGGGTGTCGACGCCGTGCTCCTGAAGGGCGGCCACGTCGCCACCGACGACGACACCGTGGTTGACACGCTCGTCACGCCGACGGAGACGACGACGTTCGTCAATCCGCGCATCGACGCGACGGCGACTCACGGGTCTGGCTGTACGCTTTCGAGCGCCGTCGCCGCCCGACTCGCCCGCGGCGACGACCTCGCCGACGCCGTCCGAAACGGCATCGAGTTCACGCGCGCGACCCTCGCCGAACCGGCCGGCGTGGGCGAGGGCGCGGGGAGCGTGAACCACCTCGTCGGCGTCGGCGACGGCTGGACCCCCGACGCGGACGCGGACGCGCCCGACGGCGACGACTGACCGCCGGGCGCGCCGGCACTCGTCCGAGGCGCTCGCGGCACGCGCCTTTTTCCAGACACGTGTCGTATCACGGACATGGCAGAGAAAGCAGCCGCGAACGCGCTCCGCGCCCGAATCGAGAGTGGCGGCGTCGCGCTCGGCGTCCTCGACAACACCTACAGCCCGACGCTCGTGGAGTTCTACGGCGAACTCGGCGTCGACTTCGTGTGGCTCGACCTCGAACACGGCGGACCGAGTTCGCTCGACTCGGGCGCGATGGAGAACCTCCTCCGCGCGGCGGAACGAACCGGCATCGAGCCGTTAGTCCGACTCCCGACGACGGACCCGGAGTTCGTCCGGAAAGCCCTCGACCTCGGCGTCAGGAACGTCTTCCTCCCGCGCGTGGAGTCGGCCGCGGAGGTCCGCGAGGCGGTTCGGTCAGCCCGATTCACCTACGGCGACGGCCCCGGCGACCGCGGCCTCGCGTCGCCGCGCGCCCGCCGGTGGGGGCTCGCCGACGACTACGTCGCGAGCGAGGACCGCGAGACCCTCGTCGGCGTGACCATCGAGACCGCCGAGTCGCTTTCGGACCTCGACGCGATTCTCGACGTGCCCGAACTGGGCTTCGTCTTCATCGGCCCGTTCGACCTCTCGGTGGCGCTCGGCCACCCCGGCGAGATAGACCACCCGGACGTGCAGGAGGCCGTCGAGCGAGTCCGCTCGGCCGCGGTCGAGGCCGGCGTCCCCGTCGGCGGGCTCGGCTTCGGCATGGACGACGTGAACGAGAAGGCGGAAAACGGCTATCAGCTCATCAACCTCGGCAGCACCACCGGCGCGCTCAAGGGCGTCGTCGACGGCTGGTTCGACGCCGCGACGTTCGACCGCGAAGCGTAGCGCCCGCGCCTACTCTGTCGCGTCCGACCCCGAGTCGGACAGCCGCATCGCCACGCTGTACATCTCGCCCGCGGACTCCGATTCGACCGCGGCGGCGACGCGGTCGGCTTCGGCGGCGAGCCACTTCCCCATCTCGCCGGGGACTTCAGCCGCCAGCGACGTCGCCACCGACGCGTGCGCCTCGACGTGGCTCGCGGACCACGGAACCGGGTCCAGCAGGGTCAGTTCGCGGTCGAAGCGCCAGCCGTGCCCCGAGAACAGCGCCCTGAGCGCGTCGGCCGGGTAGAACGTCAGCGCGGGCCGCCCGCGGGCCAACTGGCTCGCCGCGTTTTCGAGCGCGAACAGCTCCCGAACCGCGGCGTCGTCGGGGAGCGGTTCGTAGTCGTCGACGACGAGGTGACAGCCGGGCGCGGCGACCCGCGTTAGCTCGCTCGCGACGGCGGCGAGCGACTCGGGACCGACGAGGTTGAACAGCCCGTGGGCGGTGACGATATCGACCGCGTCGTCGGCGAGGGGGAGGCTCCGAACGTCGGCCTCCAGCACCGCGGTTCTCGCTCGGTCCGTCGGCGACGGGGCCACGCGGTCGCGGACGAGTTCCGCGTGCTCCGGGTCGTTCGTGACGGCGTAGACGCGCTCCGCGCCCGCGTCGAGGAGTCCGGCGGTGGTGTTGCCGGTCCCCGCGCCGGCCTCCAGACAGACCGCGCCGCGGACCGGACGGTCGTCGAGGGCGGCCGTGACGGTCGTGGGAACGTCCATCGCGGGAATCGAGGGTAGAGCCGTTCGCTCGCTAGTGGTGCAGTTGCTCCGGAACCGGGCTCTCGTCGTGCCGGAGGCGCTCGATGAGAGACCGCTGTGCCGTCTCGTCCATGCCGTTGTACCGCGTCGCGGCGTCGAGGACCATCGCCACGAGCTTCGGGTCGCCCGGCGTGACGACGCTCGTGAGGCCCTGGGCGGCCGCGAAGTCGAACCGCTCCGCGATTTCGCCCGGGGTGTCGACCGGCTCGTACCAGTTGGGGAACGGTCGGTCGGCCTCGGGCAGTTCGTCGGTGTCGGGCCACGGCCCGCGGGCGAACGGCTTGATTCCGAGGGTGCCGATTCCGGCCTCCTCGGCCGCCTCGAAGACGCCCGCGTAGTCGTGTTCGTCGTCGCCTTTGCCGACGACGACGGGGTTCAGCGGGAACATCAGCGTTTCGAGGTCGTCGATGCGGTCGATGGCGTCGCGGATGAGTCCCGGGTTCCCGTGACTCGTCAGGCCGATGTGGCCGATTTTCCCCTCGTCTTTCGCCTCGCGGAAGGCCGCGAGCGCGCCGTCGTCCGCCGTGATTTCGTCCAGTTCGGACTCGTATTCGAGGCCGTGGACCTGATAGAGGTCGATGTAGTCGACGCCGAGGCGGTCGAACGAGCGGTCGAGCTTCCGCTTTGCGCCCTCGTAGCCCCGCTCTTGGGTCTTGCAGCCGAGGAAGATGTCCTCGCGGTGCTGGCGGAGCTTCGGGCCCAGTTTGAGTTCCGCGTCGCCGTAGGTCGGAGCCACGTCGAAGTGGTTGACGCCCTTCGAGAGGACGTGTTCGACCATCTGGTTCGCGCCCTCCTGTTCGAGCCAGTTGAGCGCGATAGCGCCGAACGTCGCGATACTACTCTCGTGGCCGGTGTCGCCGAGTGCGCGGGTTTGCATACGTCGAACGTCACCGTCGACGGACAAAAACGTGCGTCTCCCCCGGGCCGTTTTCCGTGACGCGGGTCACGGGGAGGCCGACGGCGCGACGTTCTGATTCAGCCGGAACAGGTTCGCCGGGTCGTACTCGTCTTTCAGGTCGACGAGGCGCTCGTAGGCGGGACCGAACGTGGTCTGCATCGTCTCGTCTCCGCCTTCGAGGAACCCGGGGAAGTTCAGGTAGACGGTGCCGTCGGAGAACCGCCGCATATCGTCGATGCAGTCGCGGACCCACGCGACGTTCTCCTCGTCGGCGGTGGCGTCTTCCCAGTTACCCTCTACGCCGAGGAGATACGGCGCGCGCCGACCGGCGAAGGAGCTCTCGTCCGCGCCGACGTCGGCTATCGCGCCGCCGAGGTGCCAGATATCGACGGTCGAAAGCGGCGACGGCGCGGCGGCCGTCCAGTGGTCGAGCCGTTCGAGAACGTCGTCGGAGAGGCCGTCGAGGTAGAGCGACTTCCAGTAGTAGCGCATGCCGTCGGGGTAATCCTCGTCGAGGAGGCGCTGGAGTTCGACGTAGGGCATCACGCCGCTGAAGTCGGCGATTGGGTCGGCGAACTCGCGCAGGGGTGCGAGCGCCGCGGTCCCCTCCTCGGGCGGCCCGGCGTAGCAGCCGAGGATACCGAGTTTGGGAACCGACGCCGCGTCGCCGAACAGTTCCTCGTCGGGAAGCACGCCCGAGAAGGTGAGCGCGCTCACCTCGTCGGGGGCGGACCGCGCGTACTCGCGGAAGTCCCGAAGCCGGTCCGGGATGTCCGCCGCGGGATAGAACACCAGACACATCGCCACGTCCGGGCCGACGGGGTGGAGTTCGAACTCGAAGCCGGTGACGACGCCGAAGTTGCCGCCGCCGCCGCGGAGTCCCCAAAAGAGGTCGGCGTTCTCGTCTCGGCTCGCGGTCACCACCTCGCCGGCGGCGGTGACGAGTTCCACCGACCGGAGGTTGTCGCAACTGAGGCCGTGCTTCCGGCGGAGGTGTCCGAGGCCGCCGCCGAGCGTGAGTCCCGCGACGCCGGTGTCGGAGACGACGCCGCCCGGCGCGGCCAGCCCGAACAACTGCGTCTCGTGGTCGACGTCGGCCCACCGCGCGCCCCCTTCGACCCACGCGGTTCGCGCGTCGGGGTCGACCCGAACGCTCGTCATCTCCGAGAGGTCGATGACGATGCCGTCGTCGCAGACGGCCGTCCCCGCGACGTTGTGGCCGCCGCCGCGCACCGCGACGACGAGGTCGTTCTCGCGCGCGTAGTTCACCGACCGAACCACGTCGGCGACGCCCGCACAGCGGACGATGAGCGACGGTCGCCTGTCTATCATCCCGTTCCACACCGCGCGAGCCTCGTCGTACTCGGCGTCCTCCGGTCGGAGGACGGGCCCGCGAAGGTCCGCGTCGAAGGGGTCGCGTTGCTGGTCGTTAGCCATACTGTGCTATTTGTTCGCACGACCGTTAGCCTCAACTCCTGAGCGGTGTGTTCCGGCGTGAGTCGGGTTTCACCCCGTGAGACGGTCGGGTCAAACTGCTCTTGGTCTCTACGGAAGCTATTTTCCAATCCCAGAGTGGTTGTACAGTATGAATGGTCTCGCATTCTTCAGGGATTCGGTGGTCTCAGTCTCTTTCTCGGCTGTATCTCGGTCTGGTACGCATTCCAGCGTCAGATGTGTTCCGGAGGTGGAGAATGCGCTCCGAATATCGTGTATCTCATTCCGGGGGTTCTTGCTGTTCTTCTTGGGGTCTGTTTAGCTGTATTTGTCCATCGACGTAGTCCGGCGAAGAATGCGATTCAAGTCTGATAGACACACCCTCTGTCTGTGTCACGCGGTCCCTATCAGGCGACGAGGACTGCAAAGTCCTTCAACCGAGACGATGTGCCGAGTCGGTGGAACCCAACCGACGGGGAGATAGGTGTCGAAGGAGCGCGCCGATGACTACCGAGCGCCGAGGGATGGAGTTACTACTCGCGCCGACCAATAAGCTAGTGATTCACATGCACAGTTCTGACGGCGGTTCCGGCGGTGGCAACGGTTCGCCGCAGGAGGCGTCGGTTCTGGACGCGGTTCTCGAAAACGCGCGGAATCGCCGGTATCTCGGCCAGCGATTGTCGACCGCGGGCGGGCGCGTCGAGACGGACGACCTCGTGGACATCGTCCGGCACGGTCCGCTACTGGAAGCGCTCCTCGACGAACCGCTCGACAGGCGAGGTATCGAAGAGCGCCTCGACGTCTCGAAGGCGACCAGCCACCGCTTTACGCGCTGGCTGGACGAACGGGGGCTGGGCGAGCGAATCGACCACCGATTCCGGTTGACCGGCCTCGGAGAAGTCGTCGCCGAGGAGGTCCTCCGATTCGAGGCGAACGTCCGAACCGCCCGGCGGTTGACGCCGCTCCTCGACGCCATCTGCGACGACCACGACGAGTTCGTCGTCGAGCCGTTCGCGGACGCGACGGTGACCGTCGCGGCACCCGAAGACCCGTATCGGCCGGTCGAGCGGTTCGTCGAACTCGTCCGCGGGTCGGAGACGTTCCGCGGGTTCAACACGACGCACATGGCGCCGCTCGTCCTCGGCGAGTTCCATCGGCACATCTTCGACGAGACGGAGACGGAGATTATCTACCGCCCCGAAATCGTGGCGCGGCTGTTCGAGACGTACCCGGAACGAGCCCAGAACGCCGTCGAGCGCGGCCACCTGCGGCTTCGAACCCGCGGCGACTTCCCCTACGGACTCGCCATCTACGACGACCGGGTCGGCATCGGCGGCTACGACGGGACGACCGGACTCATGGAGGTCTTCGTCGACACCGACGCGCCAATCGCGCGACAGTGGGCCGAGCGCGTCTACGCGTCGGTCAGGGCGGATTCCGAGTCGCTCGATGCGGAGATGTCGGAGGTATAACGGGTACTCCGTCCGGTCGGTCGGGCTCGCGGTCGGCGCGATGACGCCGCCGCGACCCGGTAACACTCGCGTCAGCGGATACTCAAGTCCTTGCGGCCCGTAGGACCGCCCATGGCAGAACCCACGCCCACACCCGGCATTCACCACGTCACCTGCATCGCGGGCGACCCGCAGCAGAACCTCGACTTCTGGGTCGAGACGCTCGGGCTCCGCCTCGCCAAGCGCTCCATCAACCAGGACGACCCCAGCACGTACCACTTCTTCTTCACGGACGCGGAGGGGACCCCCGGCACGAGCATGACGTTCTTCCCGTGGGAGAACCTCTCGCGGGGGAAGGTCGGCACCGGGCAGGTCTCGCGGACCGCGTTCCGCGTGCCCGAGGGCAGTCTCGACTACTGGGAGGACCGATTCGACGAGTACGGCGTCGACTACGACGACAGAGTCGAGCGGTTCGGCGAGACGGTCCTCCCCTTCAGCGACCCCGACGGCCTCCCGGTCGAACTGGTCGAAGTCGAGATTCCCGACGACGACCCGACGGTCCCGTGGACCGAGTTCGTCCCCGAGGAGGCCGCGATTCGCGGCTTCCACTCCGTGACGCTCTGGCTGGGCGACCCCCAGCCCACCGAAGACCTGCTCGAAACGATGGGCTTCGAGCGCGTCGGGACCGAAGAAGCGCAGGGCGACACCCCCGGCGACGAGCGGACGCGGTTCGCCGCGACCGGGAGCGTCGGGAAGTACGTGGACGTGCTGCCGACCATCGAGAGCAGCCGACAGGGCCACGGCACGGTCCACCACGTCGCCTTCCAGACGCCGACCGACGAGGACCAAGAGGCGATGCGCAAGGCCGTCCAGTCGAAGGGCCTGCGCCCGACCGCACAGATCAACCGCCACTGGTTCCGGTCGGTCTACTTCCGCGAGTTCGGCGGCGTGCTGTTCGAACTCGCCACGAGCGGGCCGGGCTACACCGCCGACGAACCCCTCGACGACCTCGGCGGCCGCCTCGTCCTCCCCGGCGAGTTCGAAGGCCGGCGCGAGCAGATAGAGGCCGGACTGACCGACGTGACGGTCCCGCGGGCCGAGTCCGCCGAGGCCGACGACTGAGCCTCGGAACGACCTCGCCCCGGAGCCGTTTTCCACCCGTCGACGCCGTCCGTTTTGCCCCGTGTTAGCACCCCGTGAGCCACCGCGACGAGTGTCGCAATCACAAGTACCATCATCGCCCGCGACGCAGTGGTCCGTACTTAGGTGGATGACGTGACGGAAAAACGCGAATACACGGACGACTATCAGGACAAGACGCTGTACATCCCCGGTCCGACCGAGGTGCGCGAGGACGTCATCGAGGAGATGTGCCAGCCGATGTTCGGTCACCGGATGGACCGCATGACCGACCTCTATACGACCATCGTCGAGGACACGAAGGAGTTCCTCGGCACGGACAACGACCTGATGATTCTCACGGGGTCGGGCACCGAAATCTGGGAGTCGTCGACGCTCAACCTCGTCGACGAGAACATCCTCGTGCCGACCTGCGGAAGCTTCAGCGAGCGCCACGCGAACGTCGCGGAGCGCCTCGGCAAGAACGTCGACCGCATCGAGTACGAGTGGGGGCAGGCCATCAAGCCCGAGGACATCCGCGAGGCGCTGGAGTCCAGCGACGAGCACTACGACGTGGTCGCCACCGTGATGAACGAGAGTTCGACCGGCGTCCGCAACCCCATCGAGGAGATCGGCGACGTGGTCGCCGAGTACCCCGACACCTACTTCGTCGTCGACGCGGTGTCCGCCCTCGGCGGCGACTACGTCGACATCGACGAGCACAACATCGACGTCATCTTCGCCTCGTCGCAGAAGGCGTTCGCCATGCCGCCGGGACTGGCCATCTGCACCGTCAGCGACGCGGCCTACGAGCGCGAGCTGTCGAAGGACTCCGCGTCGTGGTACGGCGGCTTCCAGCGCGCCCTCGACTACTACGACCGCAAGGGTCAGACCCACTCCACCCCCGCGATTCCCATCATGCTCGCGTACCGCAAGCAGATGAAGTACATGCTCGAAGAGGGCCACGATGGCCGCGACCAGCGCCACCGCGAGATGGCCGAGTACACCCGCGACTGGGCCTACGAGCACTTCGACATGTTCCCCGAGGAGGGCTACGAGTCCCAGACCGTCGCCTGCATCGAGAACACGCAGGGAATCGACGTCGCCGCCACCATCGAGGAGGTCTCCGAGAAGTACGACATGGCCTTCTCGAACGGCTACGGCTCCGCGCTCGGCGAGAAGACGTTCCGCATCGGCCACATGGGCGAACACGACGTGGAGTCGATCAAGGCGCTGACCGACGCCATCGAAGACGTGGCCGGCCTGTAGGGTTCGTAGCGGACCCCGACGCAGGTGCCGCACCCGCAGTTCGACCTCACCCTCGTCGTCGCCGAGCGGTTCGGGGTGCCGGGGTCGAACCAAAAAGTCGTCTTCACCGAACGCGAGGGAGTCAGATGACGGGCTACGACCGCGGCGACGACCGGTCGGAGTCGGCCTGACCGGCGTCGGCCACCCGGAGTTCGACCGCGAAGACGGCCCCTCGCGGGTCGTTGTCCTCGACCCACACGTCGCCGCCGTACTTCTCGACCAGCGACCGCACGAGGTACAGTCCGAGGCCGGTCCCCCGGCTGTCCAGTCCCTTTTCGTCCTTCGCGAAGACGGTCTCTTTTCGCTCGTCGGGTATCCCCCGGCCGTCGTCGGCGACGCGGACGACGACGTGGTCGCCCCCTTCGGACTCCGAGACGGAGACCTCGATAGTCGGCTCGTCCCGGTCGGTGTGCTGGACGGCGTTCGTGAGGAGGTTCCGGAAGACGGACCCGAGCATGTCGTCGGCCAGCACCGCGACCGCCGGCACCTCGGTTTCGACCGTCACGCTCGCCTCCGGAGCCATCTCTCGGAGCGACGCGAGTTCGGCTTCGAGGACGGGCCGGAGCGAGACCGGTTCGTTTTCGACGCCCCGACTGCGCATCATCTCGGCCATGTCCCGCGCCGTCTTCGTCAGTTCGACCGCGTGGTTGGCGCGCTTCCGGACGATGTCGACGTACTCCATCGCCTCGTCGTCGTCGACGCGCTCCCCGAGCAGTTCCGCGTAGGCGGTCACCAGTTGGAGGTCGTTGCGAACGTCGTGGCGGACGACCTGATTCAGCACCGCGAGCTCGTCGCGCTGCGTTTCGAGAAGGCGGTTCTGCTCGCGGAGCTCCGCCTCGTACCGCTTCCGCTTCGTGGTGTCGCGGGCGACGCTCAAAACCGCCGTCTCCCCGTGATAGCTCACGAGGCTCGAACTGATTTCGACGGGTATCTCCCGGCCGTCTTTCGCCCGGTGGACCGTCTCGAACACCTGCGTGCCGTCCGACGGCATCTGGGAGATGAGCGCCGATGCCTCGTCGTCGCTGAGGCCGGCGTCGATGTCGTGGACCGTCATCGAGAGGAGTTCGTCCCGCGAGTAGCCGAGCAGCTCCACCGCGGTCTCGTTCACCGCGAGGATGTGGCTGTCGATGTCGATGACCCAGACCGTGTCGTTCATCCTGTCGATGAGCTCTTGGTACTCCTCGCGGGCGCGCTTCAGTTTCCGCTCTCGCTCCCGTCGGTCGGTGATGTCCCTCGATACGGCGATGACGCCGACGATTTCGCCAGCCACCTGAAACGGCGCGAAGCGGTAGCTCAGCGTCCGCGACTCGCCGTCCGGCGTGACGAGTTCGGTCTCGCCTTCGAGCGAGTCGACCTCCTCGTCCAAGAGCCGCTGGTACGGGTCGCCCGAACGTTCCTCGCGGACCGTCTCGACGAGCAGGCTCCGCTCGCCTTCGAGTTCGGCGGGCGTCATCCCGTAGAAGTCGGCCAGATAGGCGCTCGCGAGGAGGAATCGACCCTCGCGGTCGTACAGGCACGCGCCCTCCAGCATCTGTTCGAAGACGCGCTCGTAGACGAGCGAGGAGTCGACCGGCCGCCGGTCGGTCGCCGCGACCGCCCGCTCGACCCGGACGGCCAACTCCTCGTAGTCACCCGCCCCCCGAACACGGACGTAATCGGTGACGCCCGCGTCGAGCGCCTCCGTCGCGGTCAACTCGCACGTCTCGTCGGCGACGACGAGAAACGGGAGCTTCGGCTCTCGGCTGCGAACCGCCGCGAGGAACTCGAGCGCGTCTGTCCCCTCCCCGCCGACCGACGAGACGACGCAGTCGAAGCCGACGCCCGAGCCGGCGTCTCGCAGTCGCTCTCCCGCCGCGGCCGCGGTCCGAACCGTCTCGACTTCGAACCGCGTCTCTCGTCCCCGAACGCCCTCGGTGACCGCCGTGGCGACGTCCGGGTCGGCGACGACGAGAAGCGATACCGAACCGTCACCATCGCTCATCACCTAGGTCACTCTCGACCATCGGGTAAAAGGTCGTGTGGCGCTGCGCGTCGTTTCGAGGCGACCACTCGGTTGTAACACCCAGTAGCAACACTTTTGTGACGACCGCCGAGACCACGACGGCATGAACGAACCCAAACTCGACGTATCGGCGGTGATGAGCGGTGACTGGCGGGGATATCTCTCGGAGATGGGGCCGTCGTGGGTCGCGGGCGCGGTCGCGGCGGGGCCGGCGACGATGGCGACCGTGCTCACGGCCGGCGCGACGTTCGGCTACGCGATGCTGTGGGTCGTGGTGCTCTCGGCGGTCCTCGGCGCGTCGGCGCAGTACCTGTCGATGCGACTCGGCCTGCTCACGGAGGACGGTATCATCGCCGTGGTCGAACGCGAACTGGGCGACGGCTGGGCGTGGGTGCTCGTCGCCGACGGGGTGCTGGCCGCGGGGCTGGCCCAACTGGTCATCATGAAGGGCCTCGCGGACGTGAGCGCGACGATAACCGGCGTCGACGCCCGGGTCTGGGGCGTCGCGTGGGCGGTCGTCCTCGCCGCCGGACTCGCCGGGCGGGGCTACCGCTTCGTCGAACTTCTCGCCAAGGGGCTCGTCGCGGCCGTCGTCGTCGCGTTCCTCGCGTCGCTGTTTTTCGTCCCCGTCGACCCGGCGGCCGCGGCCGCCGGGCTCGTGCCACGCATTCCGGCGGGGGTCGACGGCGCGCTCGTCGCCGCCGGCATCCTCGGTGGCGCGGTCCACATCACGCTCATCACGATGCACTCGTACACGATGCGCGCCCGCGGCTGGACGACCCGCGACTACGGGCTGGCGACGTTCGACGTGGGCGCGTCGATGCTCGTCGCCTTCGGCATCTACAGCCTCGCCATCTTCGTCGTCGCGGCGGGCGTCCTCCACACCCCCGAGGTGGCCGCGAGCGACCTCTCGGCGGTGGCGGCCGCGCAGGCGCTCGGCCCGCTGGCGGGCGCGAACGCCAAGTGGCTGTTCCTCCTCGGCCTCTTGGGGGCGGCCGTCTCCACGCTCGGCGGCAACACCGTCGTCCCGCCGTACCTCGTCGCCGACAAACTGGGCTGGGGGACGGACCTCTCCGACGGTCGGTACCGCGCGCTCCTCGCGGGCGTGGCGCTGTTCTCCGGCGTCGGCGCGTTCCTCGGCGGCGCGTTCTTCCCGCTTCTCGTGTTGGTGCTGGCGTTCGGGCTCGTCGGCACGCCCTTCGCCATCGCCGTCGTGCTCGTCCTGCTCAACAGCGACGCGGTCGCGGAGCCGAACTCGACGCTCGCGAACCTCGGCGGCGTCGTGCTGCTGGCCATCACGACCGTCCTCGCCGCGAACTTCGTCCGCTCGCGGGCGCTGTCCGACCTCGGTGACCCGCTTTCGGTGTTCGTCGTCGCCTTCGCCGCGGCGATGGGTGCCGCGACGCTCGGACTCCTCGGCAAGTTCGTCCGCGAGACCGTCGGGCGACCGACCGCGGCCTGACCGGCAGGCGCTCACTCGCGGGGGAATCAGGCGACTTATTTTCGACCCCGACAAGCGACAGGGACGCGACAGTGCCCTCCGAAACAGCCGCGGACGATACCCTCGACGGCGTCGTCCCCGACGACGATGTCCCCGATAGCGACGTCCCCGACGACGAACGCGAGGCGCTCTTGACCATCGGCCACGGCGCGGTCGTCGCCTCCGGCGGACAGTCGCTCCAGCGGGCGCTGACGACGGCGACCGAGTACGCGCTCGCACAGGGGTTCGGCCCGGTCGTCTACGGCGTCTACGCGTTCGCGTGGCGAGTCTCCCAGCTCTTGTTCCGTCTCGTGAACTTCGGGTCGGTCCCGACGCTCCAGCGGTACCTCTCCGCACACGACGACGACCCCGCGCGTCAGGGACGAGTGGTGGGGCTGGCGTATCTGACGACGCTCATCGTCGGTCTCGGATTCGCCGGCGGGTTGGTCCTCGCGAGCGGGCGGCTCAACGCCGCGACCGTCTCGCACCCCGACTTCCCGCCGACGATACACCTGTTCGCGGCGCTGGTTATCCTCGTCGGCTTGGTGCAGGTCCACGCGGGAATCCTCAGGGCCGTGCAGTCGGCCCGCGGCGAGGCGCTTTTCAACCGCGTCCTCCGCCCGGCGGTCAGGCTGGTGGGGGCCGTCGGCGCGATGGCGCTCGGGTACTCGCTCGTCGGCGTCGCCGGCGCGTTCGTCGTCGGCATGGCCGTGCTCGTCTTGGTGGGCTTTCCGATGGCCGTCTCGGCGAGCGGTATCCGACCCGGTCTTCGCGGCGTGCGCTCCGAGGCCCGGCGGTTCTACAACCACTCCGCGCCCATCGCGCTGAGCAGCCTCGGGAAGGTGTTCCAGAACCGCGTCGACGTGATGCTCGTGGGGTTCCTCCTGACCGCGAAGGCGGCGGGCATCTACAACGTCGTGCTCGTGTTGGTGACGCTGGCGTGGATTCCGCTCCTCTCGTTCAACATGCTCCTGCCGCCGGTCGCGTCGGCGCTCTACGCCGCCGACGAGATGGAGACGCTCAACGCGGTGTACACGGCGGTGACGCGGCTCATCGTCACCTGCGTCGTTCCGATACTGGTCGTGCTCACGGTGTACGGACGGTCGATTCTCTCCGTGTTCGGCCCGAACTTCACGGCGGGCTACGTCCCCCTCGTGGTCTATCTCGGCGGCGTCTTAGTCGGGAGCGCCGTCGGCGCGACGGGGTGGCTGCTCATGATGACCGACCACCAGTACGCCCGGATGGCGCTCGACTGGCTCTTAGCCGTGCTGAACACGCTCCTCACGCTCGCGTTCGTCCGGGCGTTCGGCTTGTCGGGCGCGGCGCTCGGCACGGCCGTCGCCATCGCCGTCCAGAACTCGATTCAGGTCGTCCTCCTTCGCCGCTTCGAGGGGCTGTGGCCCTTCGACGCGACGTTTCTCAAGCCGCTCGGCGCGGGCGTCGCGGCGGCCGGCGTCATGTTCTTCGTCCGCGAGGCGTTGGGCGGGTCCGGTGCGGTCGTCGTCGCCACCGGCGCGACGCTGGGCGCGGCGACCTACGTGGTCGCGCTCGGCGCGCTCGGCGTCAACGACCGCGACCGACTCGTGGTGACGGCGTTGGCCGCCCGCTACCGCCGGGCGATAGCTGCGGCCCTCGGCGAACGAGGGCTCGGCACGTTCGGGAACCGATAGCGGTCGCTCGCGGGGGTTCGGATTCGCCACACTCGCGAGTCGGGCCGGCGACCGACGAGCGTCGAAGAAGTCTCTCGCCGAGAGAAGGTGTCGCCCAGAACACTAACGGCCGGTCTCATCCCGAGGCGGCGTGCCGCGTCGACCGGGAAACCCTCGTGCCGGGCGGTCCGTCTTTCGGGCGCGGACGTTCCGAAGTACGCCGGCGTCTGCCGGCCAGTAGCTGTCGCGTACCCGGGTTCGCCGTGCTGTCATCGCTCCCGAAGCGGGAACACTCGGACGGGGACTTGAGGTACGCAGTCGACCCTAGCGCGCCGGGGGTAAAACGAGTTCCGACCGGCGGGCGTCGTCGCCGGCGAAGAAGACTGCCCGAAGTCGGACGACTTGCCCGTCGACGCGGACGTAGTAGAGACGGTCTTCGGACCGGTCGAACGCCGGGAGCGCGTCGAGGTCCGCGCGGAGGGCGTCGTAGTCGCTCAGGCAGTCGGAGATACTCGACTCGCGGGGGTGGCCCTCGGCGGCCGCTTCGACCACCTTCAGCACCCACGGGCTGTTCGCGACCCGCGGGTCGGCGGCGTCGACGACGGTCGCCCCGTCCGGGGCGTTCCCGACCAGTTCCGCCCGGAGGACGATTTCGGCCGACGTACACCCACGAAGCGACGAGCAGCCGGCGAGGCCGCCGGTCAGCCCGACGCCGACCGCCGCGGCTCCGTGACGGAGTAGCTGACGGCGAGAGGGTCGACCGGCCATCGACTGACAGAAATTCGGAGAAACTGATAAGTCTTCCGTCGACTACAGCGCGTACTCGTCTTCGCGCAGTTGGACGTACTTGCCCTTGCGGTACTTCACCTTCGTCCGCTGGTACTGCGTGGCGAGTTTGGCGGCGCTGAACCCCGCGCTGAGCTTCGAGGCGCCGAACGCCTTGTAGCCCTCGTCCTTTTCGAGGAGCTTCCGGGCCGCCTTGAACGTCTTGTCCCACTGGCCGGGGCCGTAGTCGTGGACGATTTCGGCCATGGCGACGTTCCGGAGGATTTCGTCGCCGATGGCGTCCTTCCAGCGGTCGTTGTAGTCGCTCAGGTCGCCCTCGGCGGCGAGTTCGCCGGCGATGGCTCCCGTCCGGACGGCGACGTGGTCGCCGCCCTCGTGGAAGGCCGAAGTCGCGCCCATCGCCCCGCCGGTGACGGCGATGCCGGCCGCCGCGGGCGAGTCGATAGGTCGCGTCGAGGAGATGGCGTACGTCTCGGTTCCCTTCGTCTTCCCGCGGTCCTCGACGAGAGGGAAGTCCTCGTCGATGTCGTACTCGTCGCCGTACTCCTGTTCGAGAAGGCGGCGGACGTACTCGCGGCCCTGCGGGATTCGCTCGTCGTCCTCGCGGAGGAGCTTGTACGCCTCGCGGTCTTCGACCTCGTCGATGTCGAGGCCGATGGGCATCGTGAGGCCGACCCGGCAGACGTTGTTGTCGTTCGGGAAAATCCACGGATACGCCGTGTGGCCGGGCATGTAGCCCCACCAGAACTTGATTGCGCCGTCGACCTCGTCGAACAGTTCCGGCGGGAACTCGCGGTGTTCCTGATAGGCGATGTGGTTCGCCTCGGTCGACGACAGGCGGTCCGTGATGGGGAACGGAAGCAGGTCGTCGAGCACCTTGTTCGTGACCGTCCGCTGGGGGCCGTCGGCGAGCACGACGAAGTCGGCGCCCACGTCCTCGCCGTTGGCGAGGCGGACGACGTGCCGGGGGTCGTCGCCGGCGGCGTCGAGGTCGGTCTCTACATCGCGGACGGAGGCCTTCACGCGGTACTCCGCGCCGACGTCTTCGGCGCGACTGCGGAGCCAGTCGTCGAACTTCGCCCGGTGGAAGGTGTAGCCGAACTCGTCGTACGAGGAGTCGATGCCGGTGCTCCGAAGGGTCAGCGACTCGTTCGGCCCGATGAACTCCGCGCGGTCGAGGATGTCGAGCACGACGTCGTCGGGGAACTCGTCGGGGTGGATTCCCATGATGTCCACCCAGTAGTCGAGGATACCGGCCGCGTCCGTCGAGTCGGGCCCGAGGCCCGGTCGGTCTGCTCGGGGGACGCCCTTCTCGAGGACCAGGGCGGAGGCCCCGGCCGAGGCCGCGGCGTGTGCCGCCGACGTGCCGGCCGGACCGCCGCCGATGATGGCGACATCTACGCGTTCCATACCGCTACAGCACTTCGCTCGGGTATTAAACCCCCTGAACCGACGCGGCGTCCGACGGTTTCGAGCCGCGCGTCCGCGCGCTGCACCGACCGCGCACCAGCAACGCCGCGTTCGCCGCTCGACGCGCCGCCGCTCGGCCCTCTCGACGGGAACGGCCCCCCAGTAGATTCCGTAGCGTGGCTCACCGCTCTTTCAAAATACTATTACAGATAATCTAAGGGTCCGATGAATTTCACCGACGTATGTCGGTTCTGTCAACAGAACTCAGCCGAATACCGAGGTTGATAACCGGGTGCGGGGGTTTATAGCGGAGAGCGCGGTAGCTCCGAGTCAATGACCGCAGACGAGCCGGACGAACCGAGAGAGCCCGTCGTGTTTCGCGACGAGACGGGCGACCTCGTCTTCGTCGACGGCGGCCCCGCCCCACAGGGGTATGCGCCCGTTGCGTGGAGACTCGGTGAAGACGGCTCGCGGTTCGTCGTCGACCCGACAGTCGATGCCGTCGCGGTCACCCGTACGATTTCGAAACGTCGCCCGCGACGGCGCGAGCCCATCGAGTGAGCGTCCACCCGGCCGAATCGGACAGATTCATCACCGACTTCGAGAATCATCGAGCATGTCCGACCCAGACATCGCGGTGCTTCGGCAGAAGATTCACGGCCTGTCTGCCGAGGCGTACGCCGAAACGCTCCGCGAGCGGCTCCCCGACCGCGAGGTCGCCCTCGCGACTACCCCCGCCGAGGAGCGCGACCTCCTCTCCCGCGCGCGAGTCGCGACCGGCTTCGACGCGGACGAAGCGGACCTCGAAGCCGCCGAGAACCTCGACCTGTTCGCCTGCGTGTTCGCCGGCACGGGCCACCTCCCCATCGAGGCGTTCGAGGCCCGCGACGTGGCCGTCACAAACGCCTCCGGCGTCCACGGTCCGAACATCGCCGAACAGGTCCTCGGCAGCCTCCTCTACTTCGCTCGCCGCTTCCACGTCGCTGAGCGCCAGCAGGACGCCGGCGTCTGGCAGTCGTACCAGACGGTCGAACTGCAGGACTCGACGGTCACCGTCGTCGGTCTCGGCGCGCTCGGCGAGGCGATCGTGGACCGACTCGAACCGTTCGGCGTCGAGACCGTCGGCGTGCGCTACTCGCCGGAGAAGGGCGGCCCGACCGACGAGGTCGTCGGCTTCGACGACGAACAGGGCCTCCACGACGCCTTCGCCCGCGGGGACTACGTCGTCATCGCGTGCCCGCTGACCGACGCCACTCGCGGCCTCGTCGACGCCGACGCGTTCGCGTCGATGGCCCCCGACACCGTCCTCGTCAACGTCGGCCGCGGCCCGGTCGTCGACACCGACGCGCTCGTCTCGCAACTCCGGAGCAACGGCATCCGCGGGGCGGCACTCGACGTGACCGACCCCGAACCGCTGCCCTCTGACCACCCGCTCTGGGACTTCGAAAACGTCCTCATCACCCCCCACAACGCCGGCCACACCCCGAAGTACTGGGAACGCATGGCCGACATCATCGCCGAGAACCTCGACAAACTGGACGCCGGCGACGGCGACCTGCGGAACCGCGTGGCCTAATCCGAGTCGACTCAGCGACTCCGCGATCCGCGACCCTACAACCCCACAGTCGACGGCACCGCGACCGGATTCCGCACCGAAACTGTCAATCCAGTAGCTACTGTCGGTTGTGCCGTGCAGTTCTCAGCGTGGCGGTGGAACCGAATTCTCGCCTTTTTCGGCGGCGCGGGACTCCTCGTTTTCGTCCCGTGGTCCGGGCTCTCGCCCGCCCTCCCGGAGTGGACGATAGACGTGCTGCTGTCCGTCCCGTTCGGCCTGTGCGTCTACGGGTTCACCGAACAGCCGCGAAAAGTGATTGCGCTGATTCCGGTCGGAACCGCGCTCGGAATCGGGGTGCTCGCCCTGTACCGGGCGTCCGGCGTGCACCTGTTTTGACGACTGTGGTCGCGTCGCGGGAGACGCCGCGGCGACTCGTCGTTACTCGTCGCGCGTGAGCGCGGGGTTCGTCACCGCGCCGTTCGCGGCGGAACCGAAGTCGCGGGCGTACTTCGCCAGCACGCCGGAGGTGTACGCCGGCGGCTTGGGTTCCCAGTCCTCTTTCCGCGTTTCGAGTTCTTCGTCGGTGAGGTCCACGGAGAGTTCGCGGTTCGGGATGTCGACGGTCACCTCGTCGCCGTCTTCGAGGAGGCCGATGGGGCCGCCCTCGGTCGCCTCGGGGGCGACGTGGCCGACCATCGGGCCGCGCGTCGCGCCGGAGAACCGGCCGTCGGTGAGAAGCGCCACGTCGTCCTCGTGGCCCTGTCCGACGACGGCCGCGGTGACGCCGAGCATCTCGCGCATGCCGGGGCCGCCGCGCGGACCCTCGTTGCGGATGGCGATGACGTCGCCCTCCTCGATGTGGCCCTCCTGCACGTAGCGCATCGCGTCCTCCTCGTTCTCGAAGACGCGGGCGGGGCCGGTGTGGTGGAAGGCGTCGTCGCCGGTCACCTTCAGGACCGCGCCGTCGGGCGCGAGGTTGCCGGTGAGAATCTTGATGGCTCCCTCCTCCTGATACGGCTCGTCGACCGTGTAGAGGAAGTCCGCTTCGAGGCCCTCGTCGTCCGGGAGGTCGAGGTGGTCGAGTTCCTCGGCGATGGTGCGACCGGTGACGGTCATCGCGTCGCCGTGGAACAGGTCGGCCTCGACGAGACGGCGGATGACGACCGGGATGCCCCCGATTTCGTGGAGGTCGTTCATGACGCGCGTGCCGCCGGGCTGGAGGTTGGCGATTTTCGGCGTGCGCCGGGAGATTTCGTCGAACTCCTCGATGTCGAGGTCGACGCCCGCCTCGGCGGCGAGCGCGAGCAGGTGGAGCACGGCGTTGGTCGACCCGCCGGTAGCGACCTGCAGGGTGATGGCGTTCTCGAAGGACTTCTTCGTGAGGATGTCGGAGGGGCGGCGGTCGTTTTCGACGCAGTCGAGGACGACCTCGCCGGCGCGGCGGGCGTTCTCGTAGCGCTCGTCGGACTCGGCAGGTGCGGAAGCCGACCCGAGCGGGGCCAGTCCGAGTGCCTCGGAGATGGAGGCCATCGTGTTGGCCGTGAACATCCCGCCGCAGGAGCCCGCGCCGGGGCAGGCGTGGCGTTCGAGGTCGTCGAGTTCGTCGGCGCTCATGTCACCTTCGGCGTAGGTGCCGACGCCCTCGAAGACGTTCTGGACGGTGACCTCGCGGCCCTCGTGCTGGCCGGGCATGATGGAACCGCCGTAGAGGAAGACGGAGGGGAGGTCCGTCCGGATGGCGGCCATCATCATGCCGGGGAGGTTCTTGTCGCAGCCGGCGACGGTGACGAGCGCGTCCATGCGCTCGCCGAAGGAGACGAGTTCGACGGAGTCGGCGATGACCTCGCGGGAGATGAGCGAGGCCTTCATGCCCTCGGTCCCCATGGAGATGGCGTCGGAGATGGTGACGGTCCCGAACTCGATGGGCATCCCGCCCGCGGCGTCGATGCCCTCGATGGCCGCGTCGGCAACGTCGTCGAGGTGGACGTTACACGGCGTGATGTCGGCGGCGGGGTTCGGCACGCCGACCATCGGCGACGAGAAGTCCTCGTCGTCGAAGCCCATGGCGCGGAACATCGCACGGTGCGGGGCCTTGTCGGGACCCTCCGTGACCTCCGTGCTGCGGAGGTTCGGGTCCTTACCGCTGGAGAACACGTCGTCCGGGTCCTCCTCGCGTGGGGACTGCTGGCTCATACCTCTTCGGAGCGTGTGCGCGAACTTAAATGGCCGCGACTGGGCAGACGTTGCAGTCGGATTCGCCCGACGACCCTCGATTCTGTGGGCGCTTACCTACTCCTCGTCGCGCCGAGCCAGGCCGGTGAGGTGCGGCGCTTCGGGGACGATTATCTCCGCGGTCCCGAGCCGGGCGGCGTTTTCGCTCCCCGGCAGACAGAACGTCGGCATCCCGTCGACGACGCCCGCGGTCGCGCGGGTGCCGACGACCTTGGTGCCGATTTCGTCGTACGAGAGCCGCCGGAACAGCTCGCCGAAGCCGGGGAGCGTCTTCCCGAACAACTGCGCCGTCGCCTCGACGGTCCGGTCGTCGGGCGTGACGCCCGTCCCGCCGGTCGTGACCGTCACGTCGACGTCGCCGCGGTCGGCCATCCGCGAGACCGCGGTCTGTATCGCGTCGTAGTCGTCGTCGACGACCCGCCGGACCGACACCGAGTGACCCGCCTCGCGGAACAGTTCCGCTATCGCGTCGCCCGCGGGGTCGTCGTCCACGTCGCGGGTTGAGGAAATCGTCAGCACCGCCGCTTCGAGGTCGTCGATGTCGTGGTGGTGATGGTCGTGGCCGTGATCGCCGTGGTCGTGGTCGCCGTGGTCGTGGTCTCCCTCGCCGTGATGATGGTCGTGGTCGCTCACGGCCGCGCCTTCGTCGGCGGGCGATAAAGTTCCCGCGTCGGCCCGGCGGTCATCGGCTCGGGCGGCCGGACAGTTCACCGCCGAGCGGTGCGGCTCACTCGCCGTCCGGAACCTCGTCGAGCAAGTCGGGCGCCAGGCGTTCCGCGTTCTCGCGGAGCGTCTCGAACTGTCCTCTGGCCCACTCGACCGCCTCCTCGGTGTCGTTGCGGGCGACCCCGCCGAGTCCGGTGTCGGTGTAGACGACGATGCCCGCCTCGTCTTCCGTCACCCAGAGGCCGAACCGGAACGGGACCTCGGCCCGGTAGAGCGTCACCGACTCGTGTCGGAGCTGGTCGGCGATGACCGCGCGAGAGTCCGGAGCGGCGACGAGCCGGTCGAACAGCTCGTCGGCGATTATCATCTCGACGACCGTCCCGCCGGCCGTCGCCGTCTCGTAGAACGGGCGGAGCTGACCGACGAGGGCGACCGGGGCGACGCCCGAGACTCGCTCCGCGCTCTCGACGCTCGAAAACAGCTCCTGAATCGCGCTGTCCGGGATGTTCGGACTCGACGTGTGCACCGTCGCGCCCGTCAAGAACGCGGGGTCGAGCGGCGCGTCGACCGGGAGCATCGAGAGGAGGTCTCGGGCCGCGTGGACGCCGCGGAGCGAGTCGAGACACTCGTCGTACGCGTCGAGCGCGCGCCGGCCGACGCACGTCAGTCGGTACTGGCCGTCGCCGCGCTCGGCGAGCCCGGCGTCGAGCAGTTCGCGGACGACGCGGTCGACCGTCGAACGCGACGTACCGAGGTCGTCTGCGAGCCCGCGCTTGTCTCGCGGTCGCTCCGCGAGCGCTCGGACGAACGCCGACCGCCTCACGAGCAGACGCGAGAGCTGTGCTGAAGTCCCGTCTCTGGTCACGTGCGTGCCTCTCTTCGGAGCAGGGTCCGACGACTGTCGGCCCGGCTGTTCAGCCCGCTGATCCCGTCGGCGAGCGCGACTGCCAAACCCGACTGTGTTGGGTACCCTGCGTCGTATATATCTTCGCCCCGATAGGTTTTGACACCTGTGGAAATACGCTGAATGTCGAAATAGAGGAAAGACGATTGGCGTAAACCCACACTTTAGTTCCTGCCCTTCCTCGGTGGTGTCGAGATGAAAGCGGTCCAATTCACGGAACACGGCGACCGAGACGTCCTCGAATACGGCGACTTCCCGGACCCGGAGGTCGGCCCCGACGAGGTCCTCGTCGACGTGAAGGCGGCGTCGCTCAACCACCTCGACATCTGGACGCGACGCGGCCTCCCGGGCGTCGAGTTGGAGATGCCGCACATTCCCGGCAGCGACATGGCCGGCGTCGTCACCGAGGTCGGCGAGCGCGTGACCCGATTCGAGGCGGGCGACCACGTCGCGCTCATCGCGGGCGTCGCCGGCGGCGGCGACGAGTTCTCCCGGAAGGGCGACCCGACGCTCGCGCCGGACTTCCACATCATCGGCGAGCACGTCCGCGGCGTCCACGCCGAGTTCGCGGCGATTCCCGAGGAGAACCTCGTGCCCGTCCCCGAGAACGTGCCGTGGGAGGTCGCCGGCTCCGCGTCGCTCGTCTTCCAGACCGCGTGGCGGATGCTCGTCGACCGCGGCGAACTGCGCCCGGGCGAGAAGGTGCTCGTCCTCGGCGCGTCCGGCGGCGTCGGCCACGCGGCCGTCCAAATCGCCGACTACGCGGGCGCGGAAGTGTACGCCACCGCCTCCACCGACGAGAAACTGGAGTACGCGAAAGAGTGCGGCGCGGACCACGTCATCAACTACGAGGAGGAGGACTTCTCGAAGGAGATTCGGAAGCTCACGGACGGCCGCGGCGTCGACATGGTCGTCGACCACATCGGCGAGGCGACCTACAAGCAGTCGCTCAAGAGCCTCGTCAAGGGCGGCCGCGTCGTCACCTGCGGGGCGACCACCGGCCCCGACCCGGGCGCGGGCCTCAACTACATCTTCTGGAACCAGCTCTCGGTCATCGGCTCGACGATGGCGACGCCCGGCGAGGCCGACGAGGTGCTCGACCTCGTCTGGGACGGCACCTTCGAGCCCCGCATCCGCGAGACGCTCCCCATGAGCGAAATCGACCGCGCGCACGAGCTCATCGAGGAGCGACAGGGCTTTGGCAAGGTGGTCGTAATCCCAGATAGTGAGCTCTGACACTACGGCTCGGGACGACGCGACCACCGAGTCCGACACCTACGTCCACCGGCCGGACGGCGTCGCCGTCGGCGGCGGTAGCTCGGAGCCGGAGGCGACCGGCTTCGGCGACCGCGGCTGGGTGCTCGTCGGCGTCGTCGCGCTCTGTTTCCTCGTCATCCCCGGCGCGGTGTACCTCGTGCCGTCGCTCCCGGCGATGGCCGGCCTGCCGTACCTCGCGGCCATGCTGGCCCTGCCGATGCTCCCGGCGCTCGCGCTCGGCCTCGTCGCCGTCTGGTCGATGACCGCGGCGACCCGCGGCGGCGACTGAATCGACCCGTTCGACCCGTCGAAACCGCTCTTTCGGGTGGTCGAGACGCGACGCCCGTTTTCGTTTTCACCCCCGATTCTCTCGCACCCGAGCCGCGCTCTCGGCTGCCGGTGTCGAACCCGGCCGCCGATTCTCAGCGGTGGAATTGCGTGCCGATATAAATGGTTCCGACAAGGCTTATCCCGTTCCGTGGGAGACATTCACACGCACAGATGTTCGAACGGTTCTCCAGCAGTTACTTCCTCGGCCGCTTGTACGTCGAACCGTACGACGGAGCCGAGGCGGCGATTCACCGAACGGAACACGAGCGACTCAACGAGTGCGTCTACACGGACGGCCGCGGCGTCGAGCGAGTCGACTACCCGCTCGTGATGAAACTCGACACGGCCCACTTCCCCGTCGTCGGCGACGACGGCGTGCCCTCGGGAACGCTCGCGCTTCCCCGAGACGCCGTGGACGCGGACGCGCTTCCGGACGACAGACCGGTGCTTCTCGCCGACGCCCCGCGGGCCGCCGAGTTACTCCGGTACGCCGGCTACGACCTCGACGACCTCGCGCCCGGCGGTCCCGGCGGGACCGAGGGCTCCGGCCCGGACCGACCCGACGACAGGCTGGCCTGAGGCCCCGCAGCCGCCGCGGCGAGCGGGTTCCCGCGCCGTCCGCCTCGCGTCCGAACGCTCAAGTGGTCGGCCCGCACGCGTCCGTGTATGCTGGACGAGTTGTTGGGTCGAGCCGAACTCAAAGAGCGCATCGCCGAGTTGGAAGACGAACGCGACGCGCTAGCCGGGCGTCTAGAGGGCGAGTCCGAGCGCCGAACGGAGGCGGCCCGCGCGCGACAGGAAGCCGAGAAGGAGGTCAACCGCCTCGAAGACCGCATCACCGAACTCGAAGACCGCGTGGAGCGCCTCTCGGGCGACGACGACTCCCTCGACTACCGCGGCACCGAGGACCTCCGCGGCGACCGCCTCCGCGAGGTGCTGTCCCGGCTGGACTCACTTTCGACCGACGCGGAGGGCGCGCTCACCGCCGCCGTCGCCGACGACCGCTCGCTCCCCTCGGCCGTCGAGTCCGCCTTCGGCGACCGGGCGTCGCTCGTCCGACGGGCCGCGCCCTGCGTCGCGCTCACCGACGACGCCGGACTGGTGAGCGTCGCGCTCTCGCCCCCGCGCCAACCCGACGGCTTCGACGCGTGGAGCGACGGCTTCGACCTCGACCCGGCGTGGTTCCACCCGACCGAGACCACCGTCGTCGCGCTCGTCCGCGGCGACCTGTTCGCTCTCGGCCGCTACGAGGACGCTGACCTCGAATTCGTCGAGGGCTTCGAGAGCGACGTGAAGTCCGCCCACTCGAAAGGCGGGTTCTCGCAGGCTCGCTTCGAGCGCATCCGCGAGGGCCAAATCGACGACCACCTCGACCGCTGTCACGAGGCGCTCGACGAGTTCCTCGGCGGCGGTTCCGGCGCGGATGCGGGTGCCGCCAGCGGCGACGCCGACCTCGTCGTCCTCGGCGAGCGGACCGTCCTCGGCGAGTTCCGCGACCGGGCCGCGCTGACAGCGACCGTGGACGCCAGCGGCGACCCCGAAGCGGCGCTCGCGGAGGCGTCCAGGGAGTTCTGGACGACGCGGCTCTACCGGCTCTGAGCCGGCGGCGACGCCGCGGTGCGGTCCCTGTCGTCCCGAATAGTCGCAGACGACTCGGCGACGCGACCCGACGGTCGCCGCCGAACCGTCCCACCTTTTAGGGTGGCACGTAGTGTCACCCAGTATGAGCGACCCACAGCGAGTCGTCGTCCTCGCACACGAGAAGTTCCCCGACCGCGCGAAGACCGCCACGGGCGTCCTGAAGTACGCCGACTACGACGTGGTGGCCGTCCTCGACCGCGACAACCCCGGCACCTCCGCCGCCGACCACCGCCGCGACCTCCCCGACGTGCCGGTCGTCTCCTCGATGGCCGACGCGCCCGACGCCGACGCCCTCCTCATCGGCATCTCGCCCATCGGCGGCGCGTTCGACGAGACGTGGCGCGACGACGTTCGCACCGCCCTCGAACGCGGCTGCGACCTCATCTCCGGCCTCCACTACTTCCTCACCGAAGACGAGGAGTTCGTCCGACTCGCCGACGAACACGGCTGCGACATCAACGACGTCCGCAAGCCTCACGACGACCTCGGCGTCGCGCAGGGCAAATCCGCCGATGTCGACGCGGAAGTCGTCCTCACGGTCGGCACGGACTGTTCGGTCGGCAAGATGACCGCGACGCTCGAACTCGTCGAGGCCGCCCGCGAGCGGGGCATCGACGCGGGCTTCATCCCGACCGGCCAGACCGGCATCATGATTGCGGGTTGGGGTAACCCCGTCGACCGCGTCGTGAGCGACTTCACCGCCGGCGCGGTCGAGGAGATGATTCTGGAGAAGGGCGACGAACACGACGTGCTCTTTGTCGAGGGCCAAGGGAGCATCGTCCACCCTGCGTACTCCGCGGTCACCTGCGGCATCCTCCACGGCTCGATGGCCGACAAGCTCGTGCTCTGTCACGAGGCCACCCGCGAGGCGATTCACGGCTACGAGGAGTTCGCCCTGCCCGACCTCTCGGAGTACGTCTCGCTGTACGAGAACCTCGCCGACCCGGTCCACGAGGCCGACGTGGTCGCCGGGATGCTCAACACCTCGCACGTCGACGACGACGTGGAGGCGGCCGAGGCCGTCGACGCCTTCGCCGACGAACTCGGCGTCCCCGCGGTCGACCCCGTCCGGTTCGGCTCGGCCGACCTCGTCGACGAGGTGTTCTAGATGCTCGCGACCGAGTTCGAGCGCGTCTCGATGCCGCTGGCCGAGCCGTTCGGCATCGCCCGCGGCGTCCAGACCGAAGCCGAGAACGTCGTCGTCCGCATCGAGGACGAAGGCGGCATGACGGGCGTCGGCGCGGCCGCCCCGTCGTCGCACTACGGCGAGACCGCCGACACCGTCGAGGCCGTGCTTCCGGACCTGCTCTCGGTGGTCGAGGAGGTCGGCGACGCCCACGCCATCGACCGCATCGAGCGCCGACTGGCCGAGACGGTCCGCCGCAACCCGGCCGCGCGAACCGCCGTGAGCATCGCCCTCCACGACCTCGCGGCCAAGCGCCTCGGCGTCCCCTTGTACCGCCTCTGGGGGCTCGACTCGTCGCGGACGCCAACCTCGTCGTACACCGTCGGCCTCGACGACCTCGACACGATGCGCGAGAAGACCAAAGAGGCCTACGAGGCCGGCTACGACGTGCTCAAGGTCAAACTCGGCACCGACCGCGACAGGGCCATCGTCGAGGCCGTCCGCGACGAGGCCCCCGGCGTGACCATCCGAGTCGACGCCAACGAGGCGTGGACGCCCCGCGAGGCCGTCGAGATGACCGAGTTCCTCGCCGACCACGGCGTCGAGTTCGTCGAACAGCCGGTCCCCGCGGAGGACTACGAGGGGCTGAAGTTCGTCTACGACCACGGCGCGCTCCCCATCGCGGCCGACGAGTCCTGTATCACGGCCGACGACATCCCGCGCATCGCCGACCGGGTCGATATCGCGAACCTCAAACTGATGAAGTGCGGCGGCCTCACGGAGGCGAAACGCGCCATCCACGCCGCCCGGGCCCACGGGCTGGAAGTCATGCTCGGCTGCATGATAGAGACGAACGCCGCCATCGCGGCGGGCTGTCACCTCGCGCCGCTGCTCGACTACGCCGACCTCGACGGCTCGCTCCTCCTCGCGGACGACCCCTACGAGGGCGTTCCGATGCCGAACGGCGAAATCGACCTCGACGCGCTCGACCGCCCGGGAACCGGCGCTCAGCGTCGGTGAGGCGGAGAATCGGCGGCGCGGTGACGCCGCGACGCCGACGCTGAACGCCCCTCAGGACTCCCAGTCGAGGTCGTCTTCGCGGGTCTCCGACCGGAGCACGAACGGCCCGATAGAGAGCGTTCGTTTTGCGACCGTGGAGATTCGGAGAACCGCGGCCGCGAGCACGGCGAAGGGCGCGAGCGAGACGGCAACCACGAACGCCACGGTGAGAAGCAGGTTCGACACGCCGAGCGTCGCACCGGTAATCGTCGTCGGGTCGTCGAGAAAGAGAATCGCGCCGATGCTCGCCACGAGCGCGGGGACCGCCGCGTAGAACATCGTCCGCGAGAGGTCGACCAGTTCCCACCGGAAGTAGAGCGTCTTGACGTGTTCGCGGGCGGGGCCGAACAGTTCGAGCGCGTCGCGAAGCTCCGACAGCGCCGTCTTCGTCTCCGCCGAGAGGTCGGCGTCGTGGACGCGCCGGAGCCGCGCCGCCTGATAGATTTTCCACGAGTAGTTCAGGTCCAGCGCCGCCGACAGCACCTCGAACGTCCCGAACTGCCGGCCCTCCAAGCGCCCCGCGACCGCCTCGGCGTTGGACTCGACCTCCTCGGCGAACTCGCGGACGCGGGTCGTCGGGTCGTCGCTCGCGTCGGCGTCGCCGCTCTCGCCCGCGTCACCGTCCGCACCGAGCGTCTCTTCGACCGCCCGCGCCCGCGACGCGATGCCCTCGGCCAGCGCGCGCAGGAACGCCGAGGGCTCCGGCGGCGCGACCGGCGCGTCCAGCAGGTCCGCCACGTCCTCGCGGAAGGTCATCGACCCCTCCATCCGGTCGCGCTGGTCGCCCAGCGGGCCGAGTTCGCGCGAGAGCACGAGCTGATTGATGGTGACGACGAGCGTGACCCCCGTGATAATCGCGGTGAGAAGCCCCTGTGCCAGCGTCTCGATGGGGTCCGAGGCCTCGACGGCGACCCGGAGCGGGGTCGGGTCCAGTTGGCCGAGGACGACGACGCTACAGAAGACGACGACGAGCGGGGCCGCGGCGACGACGCGGCGGTCCGCGTCGAGGAGGGCGCGGAGCTTCGCGCGGCTCGTCGTCCCGCGCTCCCGCATCGTGTCGTCGGGCTCGCCGGCCGACGGGCCGCCGGTGTTCGACATGGACGAAGCTATCGCGGGGGTGGTTGAAGTGCGTACTGGCGATTCGTCGCAGAGACGCGCGAGTCACGGGACGGCGGAGGCGGTAGGGCGGCGGGGCAGTTGAGGCGGTTGAGGCGGTGAGGGACGTTGAGACGGCGGGGTCCGCGGGCGCGCTCAGGAGGAGTCGTCTTCGTTCTTCAACTCTTCGAGCTCGGCTTCGACCTCCTCGTCGGCCACGTCGGTCTCGACGTCCACGTCGGCGTCGGCCGCGCTCTCGCTTTCGGCGTCCGATGACCCGGACGACTTGCCCATCTCGGCTTTGAGCGTCTCGAGTTCGGTGTCGACCTCGGCGCTGGAGCGGCCGGCTTCGAGTTCGCGCTCGATGGAGTCCTTGTCCGACAGGGCGTCGTCGAACGCGCCGGAGTCCATGAGTTCGTCCATCGCGGCCGAGCGGGCCTCCATCTCGTCGGTGCGTTCCTCGGCGCGTTCGAGCGCGCGCCCCACGTCGGCCATCTCGTCGCCGACGCCGGACATCGCCTCGGAGACGCGGCTCGACGCCTCGGCGGCCTCGTAGCGGGCCTTCATGGTCTCCTTTTTCGTGCGGAACTCCTCGATGCGGCTCTGGAGTTCGTCCTTCTTGTTGACGAGCTGGTCCTGCGTCTCCTGCAGGCTGGCGATTTGGGTCTCCAGCTCCTCGATTTGGCTCATCTTCGCCTGCTTCTTTTCGAGCGCCTTGCGCGCGAGGTCCTCGCGGTCCTGCTGGACGGCCTCGCGGGCCTGGTCGTTGTGCTTTTCGACGTTCTCTTCGAGGCGGCGCTTCTGTATCTCCAGTCGCTTCTTCTGGGTCGTCAGGTCGGCGATGCCCTGTTTGACCTGCTGTAGCTCGTCGCGCATCTTCTCGTAGGAGTAGTCGAGCGTCTCGGTCGGGTCCTCCGCACGGTTGAGGAGGGCGTTTATCTTCGACCGGATGACGTACGACGTGCGAGAGAGAATTCCCATACCCAATTACTACGCGACGTTCGGCTTAAAACCTCACCAGCGCAACCTGTCTCTATGACCGAGACGATTCTCGTTCCCGGGGGGCGCGACGTGCGGGCGACCCTCGACCGCGCCCACGGAGACGGCGCGGACGGCACGAACGACCCGGCGACCCGAAGCGACGCCGTCGTCGTCGCCTGTCCGCCCCATCCACAACACCAAGGCCACCGCGGCGACGGCCGCCTCGTCGCCGTCAGCGACGCGCTCACCGCCCGCGGCGTCGACTGCCTCCGCTTCGATTACGGCCCGTGGGACGAGGGCTACGGCGAGCGCGCCGACACCCTCCGGGCGGTCGAGTGGGCCGCGGAGCGCTACGACCGCGTGGGCCTGTTCGGCTTCTCGTTCGGCGGCGCGATGGCGCTCCTCGCGGCCGCCGAGGGCGCGGCCGTGGACGCCGTCTCCGCGCTCGGACCCGCCGGACGACTCGCCGACGACCTCGACGCCGTCGCGGCCTTCGACCGCATCCCCGTGCCCGTGCAGGTCGTCTACGGCACCCGCGACGACGTCGCCGACTGGGAACCCGTCGTCGAGCGCGCCCGCGAGTACCATCAACCGGTCGTCGAGTTCGCCGCCGACCACTTCTTCGTTGGACAGGAGGCGAAGGTCGCGGCCGCCGTCGCCGACTTCCTCATCCCGAACCTCGGCGTCGAGTGAGAGCGGGGGTGAGCGACGGGGTCACTTTCGACGCCATCGACCCGTGACGAAACGACCTACGACAATTCGACCGAACGACATTTTTGGCTCGGCTCCGAAGCCGGGTGCATGGTCCCTCGCAAGCGACTCGCCGCCGTCGTCGCCCTCCTCCTCGTCGGCGTCGCGCTGAGCCAGTCGTTCGCCGTCGCCACCTCCACTTCGGCCATCGAATCGACGTACCAAGCCGAGGAAGTGACAGCCGACTCGCCGCCCGGTCTCGTCGCCTCCCACGACTCGGACGTGGTCAACCTCGACGAGACGGTGAACGAGACGCCGCAACTCCGAGAGCCGGTCGCGACCGCCGCCCGCACCGGCCGGTACGACGGCGACATCGAACCCGAGGCGTACATGACTCTCTCGGACGTGAACGAAGACGCCGAGTTCGCGGTCTACGACGGTCGGTACTATCGCTTCTCGCTGAACGTCTCAGGCGACCCCGTCCGCGCGACCATCGAACTCGACCCGACCGACTGGGAGACCGTTTCCGCCGCGGCGTCGTCGCCCGCCTCAAACGCCAGCGCCGACGTGCGCGAGGCCATCGACGAGGGAACCGTCACCAACAGCACGTTCGTCGTGCCGGGGCTCTACGAGCGCGGCGGCGCGCACTACCTCGTCTCCTCCGCGAACCCGGGTGAAGTCATCGGGAACTTCCTCACCATCGTCGGCGGGTTCCTGTTCAACCCCATCGGCTGGGCGTACACCGTCGCGGGCCTCGGCCTCCTCGGCGCGTTCCGGATTCACGGCCGCGCCCGCCCGCTGGACCGCCGAACTGCCCTACTGGTCGTCCCCGGCACGCTCGTCGCCATGTGGCTGGCGACGACGCTCACCAACACGGGGTCGCTCGGCATGCGCTACGTCCTCGTCCCCGGCATCGGCGCCGTGACCGCCTTCGGCCTGTTCGCCGGCTTCTGCATCCGCCGCGGGTCGTGGAAGTCGCTCGTCGGCTGGAGCGTCGCGCTCGTCGCGCTCGTCATCGCGGCCGACGCCGTCGCCATCGGCGTCGTCGGGACGATTTTCGGCGCTCTGGGGCTCGTCGTCGGCTGGTTCGGGAGCCTGTTGCTCCTTCCCTACGGCTACGCGCTCGCGGCTGACGCCGAAGACGAAGTCGAGGATGGGCCGGGGGCGGTGACGGCCGCGGAGTTGGGAGAGGGGTGACCCGGCTCTCGGGACTTGGTGCGTGAGCGTGGAGAAAGCGGCGTCGTCAGTCTCTCAGTTGTACTCGCGCCATCGGTAGCCGCACTCTTGGCACTTGAAAAAGCGCGTCGGCGGTTCGTCGGCCGACCCGGTCTGCTTGATGGTGTACCACGCTTTCGTGTGGCCGCAGTCGTCGCAGTGAACGTCCTTCGCGGTCGGCTTGCCCTCGAACTCCGCGCCCTCTTCGGTCTCGATGAGTTCGTCGCCCGACTGCGCCTCGGTGGAGACGAACTCCGCCGCGAGTTCCTCGTCGCGCTCGGCGGTCCCCCCGCAGTCGTCGTTCGTGCAGGTCATCGCGCCGTTCTGGCTCACCATCATCGAACCGCACTCGTCGCAGAACTGCATACCCGACGGTAGCGGACCGAGGGCAAAGAAGCTGTCACTCCGCGGCGTCGTCGGGAGAATCCGAACCGACCCGCCGTCCCGCCGCCGTCAGTCGTCCTTCTCGACCATCGGGCAGTTCCGCACCCGGAAGTGGTCGCTGTCTTCGAGTTCGACGATGGTCGTTCCCTCGTGGTGGCACGCGAGTTCCGGCGGCTCGCCGAAGTGCTCGCAGCGCTGGCAGAACTCGGTCTTGGGGACGACGTGGTCCGAGACGCCGTCGCCGTCGTCGACGGGGGTGGCCTCGGCTCCGACGCCGACGCCCGCCGCGCGCTCCTCGTCCCCGCCTTCGACGAGCGCCGTCCACACGTCCTCGCGGTCGAGTTCGCCGACCTCGACCGACTCGAACAGTTCGTCCGTCTCGTCGCGCTGGTCGGTGATGCGCGAGCGTGCGCGGCGCTCGGCCACACGTCCGGCGAGGTCCGAAAGCGGGGCCGAGTCGGCGTCGTCGCTTCGCCCGTCGCGGCCTCCGTCCGGGGCGCGGGCGGCCTCGGCGCTGTCGTCTCCCGGGTCGGCGCGTCCGAATGAGTCGTCGCGGTCGCCGGAGACGGATGGCTCGCCCTCCGCCGCGTCGTCTGTTGAATTGTCGTCGGTCATCGTCCTCGTGAGTCTTCAGTCGTCGCCGTGTTCGCTCCCCGGCGCGGCACCCTGCTGAGCCGACTCCCTCTCCTCCTCCCGGGGGGCGTATCGGTCGTCGTCGCCGTCGGTCGCGTCGTCGACCACGCCGGTAACCGCCTCGTCGAGGAGGTCGGCGACCTCGTCGGTCGCGCGGGCGTCGTCCGCCGATTCCAGCGCAGGGAGCCGGCCGGTGTGGAGCGTCGCCGACCCGAAGAAACCGGGCGAGGACGACAGCTCGCGGAACGGGGACCGACACGACGGACAGCGGGGCTCCGCGAGCAGGTCCAGGTGGACGGTCTCGTCGCACTCCTCGCATCGCGCTTTCTTCTCGCCGGTGGCATTCGCGGTGCGGAGGAGTTCGGCGAGCGCCTTTCGTTCGAGGTCGGCGGCTTCGAGGTCGGCCGCCCGACCGCGGAGGTCGAGCAGCGTCCGCGCGACCGCCCGGAGGTTCTCGTCGAGCGTCGCGGTCGTCTCGTCGAGGTAGGTGAGAATCTCCTCGAAGTTCTCGAAGCCGGCGTCGACCCGCTCGTCTAAGTCGGTCACGCGGTTTCGAGCCGCGCGCACGTCGTCGGCCAGTCGGTCGAGTTCGGCGTCTAACTCCGGATGGGTGTGGTCGCGCGGTGCCTTCTCGTCCGCCTCGCGCTTGACCTGCACGACGCGCATCCGAACGTCAGATATCTTCTCGTCCAGTTCGCCTTCGAGTTCATCGACGCGCGCTTCGACCCCGCCGAGGCGGTCCGAGACCGCGTCCGCGTCGTCGAGCGATTCGCCCGCGTCGCTCACGGCGAGCCGATAGGTCCCGAGGGCCCGTGCGAGCACCGTCTCCGGGTCGACGCCCTCCTCGTCGGCGCGCGCTTCGACCCACGTGCGGAGGTCGTCTGGGAGCGACACCCCGTCTTCCCCTTCCATCTTCGTTTCCAGTTTGTCTACGCAGCCTTAAGAACTATCCCCGAATTCGCGACTGTTCGGTGGTCCGACAGTCGAATCAGCGAATCTTCCGCACGTCGCTCACGTCGAGGCCGCTCTCGTTGATTTCGGTCTCGAACTGCACGATGTTCTCGCTCTCTAGCCGGGCGAGCACGCCGCGGAACTCCTGGACGACCATGGTCCGCGCGCGCTTCGACCCCCCGGACTCCCACTCGAAGAGCAGCGAGCCGCCGGTCGCGCCCTTGAGGACGCCGAGTTCGGTCTTCGAGAGCGCCTCGGTGCTCACGAGCACGAGGATGAGTCCGCCCCACTGGTAGGAGGCCTTCTCCAGTCCCTTGATGACCATCGCGATGTCAGACCACGTCATCTCGTCGGACTGGCTCGCCACGAGGTCGGTCAGGGAGTCGATGACGACGAGGTTGCCGGGCGCGTGCTGACTCAGGGTGGTCCCCAACGCGCCCAGCACGGACTCGCGGTTGTGTCGGTGGCCGAGGTCCTCCAACTTCGTCGGCTGGCCGAGGTACCACTCGCGCGGAATCGGACTGAGTTGGAAGTACTCCGGCGAGAGGTCGTGGAACTCGATGTGTTCGACCGCGGACTCGACGAGTTCGTCGTCCATCGTGTAACCCATCTCCCGGCGCAGGTACTCCTCGCCGGCGGTAAAGGAGACGTAGTGAATCTCCGGCGGCGGCGTCGCGGTGTCCGCGAGCGAGCCGTAGTGGAGGTCGAACAGCTCCTCGTCGGTGTGCGAGAGGGCGTTCATCGTCGCGCTCGTGTAGAGGAACTCCCGAGCGCCCGCGCCGGACTCTCCCGCGAGGAGCACGACGTTCCCCGGGGGTGCGCCGCCGCCGATGATGCTGTCGAGGCGGGGGACGCCGAAGGGGATTTGAGACATATCGAATCCGACTCGGCCGCGTCGGTTAGGCGTTTCGGGGAGCGCGACGCGAGGTTCCGCCGCCGGCGCTCCCGTCCCGTCGTCCCGCGCGCTCACTCCACGCTCGCGCCGCGGTTCCGCCCGCGGGCGACCGAGACGCTCCCGTCGATGTCGGCGTCGGCCAGCGCTGCTCGCCCCGCGTCGACCGCCTCGTCGACGTGGTCGGCGTCGGTCACGCCGTAGACGGTCGGCCCCCACGACGACTGACCCGCGCCGTAGACGACCGGCGACTCGGACAGCGACGAGACGAGCGCGCCGACCGGCGGGCGGTAGACGCCCCCCTGCTCGTCGGCGTACCACGTCCCGTTGAGCCGGCCGACGGACTCGACGGCCTCGCCGAAGCGCTCGGCGGACCCCTCGGCGAGCGCCGGGAGCAGCCGTCTGGTGACGATGCCGGCGATTCGGTCGCCGGTCTGTGCGTCCGCGCGCTCGACGACGGAGCGCATGCTCGACTCCTCGGACGCGCCGTTGCGGCCGGGGTCCGCGTCGGGGACGACGAGCAGGAACCGCCAGCGGTCGGGTATCTCGTGTCGGGTGGCGACCGCCGGCACCGACCACGAACCGTCTTCCGGTCGGTCGGTGGTGAACCGCGCGGTCGGGTGGCCCGCGTCGAGGACGGCCCCGCCGGCTTCGAAGGTGGCGACGCCGACGCCGGAGCGGCCGCCGCGACCCATCTCGGGGGCGAGTCGGCGCACGTCGGCCTCGCGGCCCGTCGCGGCCCCGACCGCCCGCAACACCGCGAGCGCGAGCTGTGTCCCGCTCCCGAGGCCGGCGTGTCGCGGCAGGGTGCGCTCGACCGAGAGGTCGACGCCGTCGGCTCCGAGGAGGTCGACCGCCTGTTCGGCGTACTCGCGGGCGGCGGGATGCCGACACCGAACGTCGGACGCGGGCTCGGCGGCGACGACCACCCGCGGCTCGTCGAGCGCGACGCCCACGCCGCCGTAGAGGCGGTCGCGGGCGAGGCTCAGATTGAGGAAGCCGAAGTGGATGCGCGCGCCGGTCGAGACCCGAACCATGTCACCGGCTATCGGCGGGGACGCCAAAAGGGGGTTTCGACCATGGCAACGCGGGCCGGGGTTACCCGCCGCTGTCGGTCGGTTTCGACTCTCGGGGCGGTGGTCGAAAGGGGGTGGGCCGAGGCGCAGGAAGAACGAAAGCGGGGCGAACTGAAACCGGGGGCGCATCGCCTCAGCGGGGGTGACAGGCGGGAGGAGCCGCGTTACGAGGTCGTCTCGTTCGTCGTCGTTTCGTTGGCGGTCGAATCGGTCGTCGTCCCGTTCGTCTCCGTCTCGTTCGCCGTCGTCTCCGTTGACTCGTACGTCACCGTCACCTCGTCGGCGACGGGCTGGAGGACGTACTTGCCCGCGTTGCCGGCCTTGACGGGCGTGAAGTCGGCCGTGAACGTGGTCGTCTCGTCGGCGCGAATCTCGAAGGACCGCTCGAACTTCAGCGGGGCGGACCCGGGCACCTCGACGGTCGCCGAGGACCCGTCGGTGAGGGTCGCGTCGGTCTCCGACACCTCGACCTGCAGGGACTCGTAGGTGCCAGTCTCCAGTTCGAACTCCTCGACGAGCGCCGAGGCGTCGCCCTGTAGTTCGACGAGGTCGAGTTCCGCGTCGCCCGCGTCGAGCGACTCCGCCTCGCCGTCATCGGGCTTGACGCGGACCGTCGAGACCGTCACGACGCAGGACTCGAAGTCGGCGATGTCGCCGGGCTTGTCGCTCACGCGGGCCGAGAGCGTCCCCGTCGTCGCGGACGCGGTGCCCATACATCCGGCGAGGCCGGCGGTGGTTGCGGCGGCGATTCCAGCGGCGGACGTGAGGAAGCGTCGTCTGGTGCGTGTCATTGGTAGGTGTCCGTGTGTCTGCGGGGCGTCGCGGCGCGACCGGGCGGTCCGCGCGATGACTGGTGGGGAACCGCCGTCGCCCCGCGACGTCGCTCGCTCTGCACGCCGCGGTATTGAAGGGTGGAAACCGACGCGCCGGCTTGCGGTCGTTGGCGCGAGATTCGGCTCGAAAGACGCCGAATTTCGCCGAGTTTCGTCGGAAAATGGGGTGGGTCCGCCGCCGACCGCACGGGAGGGCGGCGACCGGCGTTCGACTCAGCGCACGCGGCAGACGTTCCCGTTTGACGGGTTCCCGTTGGACGGTCGCTCGCGCGCGGGCGAGACGGCGTCGACGACTGGGAGGACGCTGAAGCCGGGCGACCCGCCGGTGGCGAACCCGATGGCGAACACCGAGTAGGTCCGGCCGCCTTCGAGCGTCGTTCCGGGGAGGTCGAGCACGACGCTCCCGTCCGACGAGAGGACGACCTGCAGGTCGTACGTCCCGGCGGGCACCGTCTCGTAGTGCGAGACGTCGCCGAACGCAAGTCCGGAAAACAGCGTCGGGCCGTCCTTGACGACGATGTCGACTTCGGGCGCGTCGGGCGAGAAGTGCGCGACGCGGACTCTGGCTTTGCCGTACGGTGCCGGCCGGTTCGTGTCCGTGAGCACGACTGGCGTGATGTCGTCGAGCACGTCGGTCGCCGCGACGGTGTAATCGCGGTTGCGTCGGAGCGTGACCGAGGCGTCGATGACGACCGTCGAGGGGTCACCCGCGGGCGTCACCTCGACCTGATACGTCCCCGCCGGGACGGTGAAGTAGTCGGACAAGACGCCGAACGGGACGCCCTGCAGACCGGGGAAGGGGTCGCCGTTCACGTACACGTCTACGGGGGGCGCGTCGGGCGAGAAGTGGCCGACTCGGAACCGCGCGTCACCCGCGGCGACGCCGCCGGGGCGTGCCGCCGCTGTGGTCGCACCGCCGGCGAGGAGGAGTCCAGTTGCGCCGAGGCTCTTCAGCATCGTTCGTCGGGAGAAAGACGACATTTGCAACCGTCATGAAGGTCCATAAAGAGATTAATATTTCTACAAAACAATTCTTGAAAGAAAATCTTCGCGTCGAGACAGTCAGGCGTTCCTGACCGTCTCAGACGAGTTCTTCTGCGACCACGTCGACCGCGAGCAGGTTCGGGTCGATTGCGAGGTCGGCCTGCGCCGTGGCGAACTCCGGGAGGGAGTCGTAGGCGTAGGTCACGACGCGCACGTCGGGGTTCAGCTCCTTCGCCACCGAGATGGCCGTCGCGTCGTCCATATCGGTGAGCACGAACAGGTCGGCGTCCTCGATGCCGGCCTCGCCGAGCGAGTCGGCGGAGGCGATACCGCTGACGCGGACGACCGTCGCGCCCTCGGTTTCGAGCGCCTCGCCGAGTCCGTCGGGGTCGGTCCCCGCGACGACTGCCGTCGTCATTCGTACTCGATGGTCGCCGGCGGTTTGTGGGTCACGTCGTAGACGACGCGGGCGACGTTCTCGTTCGTCCCGGTGATGCGCGACTGGATGCGCTGGAGGGTGTCCCACGGCAGTTCCTGCGCGCGAGCGGTCATGCCGTCGCGCGACTCCACGGAGCGGACCGAGACGATCCAGCCGTGGACGCGGTTGTCACCCTTGACGCCGGTGCCCTTGCCGATGACGGCGGCGAACGCCTGCCACGGCTCGTGCTTTTCGGTCTCGTCTTCGACGACGTGACACGCGTCGCGGGCGACCTGCACCTTCTCGGGCGTGACTTCGCCGAGGACGCGGACCGCGAGGCCCGGCCCCGGGAACGGCATCCGCTCGGCGATGATGGATTCGAGGCCGAGCGCGCGGGCGACCTCGCGGACCTCGTCCTTGTAGAGGTCGCGGACGGGTTCGACGATGCCTTCGAAGTCCACCACGTCCGGCAGGCCGCCGACGTTGTGGTGGGACTTGATGTTGCCCTCGGACTCGATGCGGTCGGGGTAGATGGTCCCCTGCACGAGGTACTGCGCGTCGGTCTCCTTCGCCTCGCGCTCGAACTCGCGGATGAACTGCTCGCCGATGACCTTGCGCTTTTCCTCGGGGTCGACGACGCCCTCGAGGGCGTCGAAGAATCGGTCTCGGGCGTCGACGACGCGGAGGCTCTCCATGAAGGAGAAGGTGTCCGCGATCTGCTCGGTCTCGCCTTTGCGCATCAGGCCGGTGTCGACGTAGACCGGGGTGAGCTGCTCGCCGACGGCCTCGTAGGCGAGCGTCGCGGCGACCGAGGAGTCCACGCCGCCCGAGAGGGCGATGATGGCGTGCTCGTCGCCGATTTGGTCACGAATCGATGCGGTCGCGTCTTCGATGAATTCGTCTACGTTTACCATTATGCTGTCACCTCTTCGTTGCCGAGTTCGCGCGCGTCGAGTTCGCCGAGGACCGCGCGGAGGAAGCCGAGGAACGGCGGGCTGGCGCGGTCGGGTCGAGAGCGGAACTCGGGGTGGAACTGCGTTCCGAAGAAGAACGGGTGGTTCGTCAGTTCGAGAATCTCCATGCGGTTTTCGGCGCGGCCGGAGAAGCGGAGCCCCTCGGACTCGAGTTCGTCGATGAGTTCGGGGTTCACTTCGTAGCGGTGGCGGTGGCGCTCCGTACAGGAGGTGTCGCCGTACACCGCCTCCGCGAGCGTGCCGGCGTCGATGTCGGTGTCGTGCGCGCCGAGGCGCATCGTGCCGCCCATCTCGTCGACCTCGTACTGCTCGGGCAGGAGGTCGATGACGGGGTACGGCGTGTCGGGGTCGAGTTCGGCCGAGTGGGCGTCCTCGTGGCCGAGGACGTTCCGGGCCTGCTCGACGACGGCCATCTGGAAGCCCAGACAGAGGCCGAGGAACGGGATGTCGTTCTCGCGGGCGTAGCGGATGGCCTCGATTTTGCCGCCGGTTCCGCGGGAGCCGAAGCCGCCGGGGACGACGACGCCGTCGGCGTCCTTGAGTCGCTCTTCGTGCTTGTCGAGCATCTCGTCGGAGTCGACCCAGAGGATGTTCACGTCGACGCCGCACTCGATGCCCGCGTGCTTGAGCGCCTCGTGGATGGACATGTAGGCGTCTTCGAGGGCGTACTTGCCGACGAGCGCGATGTCGACCGAGCCGGTCCGGTCGGCCGTGACGAGCTCGCGCCAGCGGTTGTCGCGGTCTTCCTTCGGAAGCGCCTCGTCGGCGATGCCGAGCCGCTCCATGACGTACTCGTCGAGGCCCTCCTCTTCGACCATCAGCGGGACGTGGTAGATGTCCGGCACGTCGGGGTTGGAGAACACGGCGGCGTCCGGCACGTCGCAGAACTGCGCGATTTTGGTCTTCGTCGCCGGTTCGAGCTTGTCGTCGGCGCGGCCGACGAGGATGTCCGGCTGGAGGCCGATGCTCCGAAGCTCCTTGACCGAGTGCTGGGTGGGCTTCGTCTTCTGCTCGCCGTTCTTCGAGTAGGGGACGAGCGTGACGTGCGTGAACAGCACGTCGCCGTCTTCCTCCTCGGAGGCGAACTGGCGGAGCGATTCGAGGAACGGCATCGACTCGATGTCGCCGACGGTGCCGCCGACCTCGACGATGCACACGTCGGTGTCCTCGGCCGCCTCGCGGATGCGGCGCTTGATGTCCTCCGTGACGTGCGGGATAATCTGGACCGTCTTCCCGAGGTAGTCGCCGTCGCGCTCCTTCTGGATGACGTGCTGGTAGGTCTTGCCCGTCGTGATGTTGTGGTCGGCGGTCATGTCGACGCCGAGGAACCGCTCGTAGTTCCCGAGGTCGAGGTCGACTTCAGCGCCGTCTTTCAGGACGTACACCTCCCCGTGCTCGTAGGGGTTCATCGTCCCGGCGTCGACGTTCAGGTACGGGTCTATCTTAACCGCGGTGACGTCGAACCCGGCGTTCTTCAGGAGTCGGCCGGTGCTCGCGGCCGTGATACCCTTCCCGAGGCCGGACATGACACCCCCGGTTACGAAAATGAACTTGCGCCCCATCTCTGGGTCGTATTCGTCCGTCGGCATACTGACCGTGTGCGAGCGTACTTCAAAACCATTTCGGAGGGAACATCGTGTGCCAGAGCACCGCACGCTCCCGAATCCGCGAGAATCGCGCGACGGCGACGCGACGATGACGCCGACTCGGCGGCGCGTCCCCGGTCAGTCCAGCCTTTTAATGACTCGCGCCGGGTTGCCGCCGACGACCACCGAGTCGGGCACGTCCTTCGTGACGACCGCGCCCGAGGCGACCACCACGTCGTCGCCGATGGTGACGCCGGGGTTGACGACCGCCCGGCCGCCGAGCCACGCGTTGTCGCCGACGGTCACCGGCTCCCCCGACTCGGGGCCCTTGATTCGCTCCGCGGCATCGAGCGGGTGGGTCGCAGTGTAGATGTGAACGCCCGGCGCGAGCTGGCAGTTGTCGCCGAGCGTGATTGGACACACGTCGAGGAAGACGCAGTCGAAGTTGGCGAAGAAGTTCTCGCCGACGCTGACGTTGTAGCCGTAGTCGCAGCGGAACGTCGGCTCGATTTCGAACGACTCGCCGACCTCCCCGAACAGTTCCCGAATCAGTTCCTCGCGGCGCTCGGTTTGGGTCTCGTCGGTCTCGTTGAACAGGCGCGTGAGCCGCCGCGCGCGCTTTCGTTCCGCGACGAGTTCCGGGTCGCTCGCGTCGTACAGTTCGCCCGCGAGCATCTTCTCCTTCTCGGAGGGCATACCCTCGATGACCGGGGGAGCGGTGGTAAGTGTACGCACGACTTCCGCAACCGCAGGATTTGACTCGCCCGCCCACGACCACCCGTGCATGAAGGACTTCCCGCGACTCGGCTTCGGGACGTACAAGCTCGAAGACCGCGACGAGTGCGTCGAGGCCGTCAAGACCGCCCTCGACGTTGGCTACCGCCACGTTGACACGGCCCAGATGTACCACAACGAGGAGTTCGTCGGCGAGGGACTCGCCGAATCCGACGTCGACATCGACGACGTGTTCGTGGCGACGAAGCTCGACACCGACAACCTCGGCTCCGACGACGTGCTGGAGACCGCCCGCGAGTCCGCCGAAAAGCTCGGCGTCGACACCATCGACCTGCTGTACGTTCACTGGCCGCTCGACAGCTACGACGAGGACGAGACGCTCGCGGCCCTCGACGAACTCGTCGAGGAGGGCGTCGTCGCCAACGTCGGCCTGAGCAACTTCCGACCCGACCAGCTCGAATCGGCCATCGAGACGCTCGACGCGCCCGTGTTCGCCCACCAGGTCGAGATGCACCCGATGCTCCAGCAGGCCGAACTCCGCGAGCTCGCCGCGGAACGCGGCCACCGTCTGGTCGCCTACTCGCCCATCGCGCGCAACCAGGTCGCCGACGAGGAGGTCATCGTCGACATCGCCGAGAAGCACGACGCCTCGCCCGCGCAGGTCGCCCTCGCGTGGCTCATCGAGAAGGGCGCGACGCCCATCCCGAAGGCCGCCTCGCCCGACCACATCCGCGACAACTTCGCCGCGCTCGACCTCGACCTCGACGACGAGGACGTGGCCGCCATCGACGACCTCGATTCGACTCACCGCATCGTCGACTTCGAGGAAGCGCCGTGGAACCACGCCTGACCTGAGTCGAGCCGACCCGGCCGATGCCGGGACGCTGAGAACCCTCATTTTCGCCGCGAGCGCCCCGCTGTGCGTCGTCTTCGTCGCCGACGAATCCCTGACAGAGCGGGCCGTGGGACCCCGCCACAAACAGGGTGAACATATATGATGGACTCGGCCGTACTGCCGAATATGGCAACGGTGGTGGTGGTGTGCCCGCACTGCGGACAGCAAGTGGAATCGAGATACGAGGGCGACGCCGACTTCGACGGTGTCAGACAGCGGTTAAAAAGCGAGTATCGCGTCGCGCGGCAGACCTGTCCGGTCTGTTCGAATCCGTACGACCTCCGTCGGGCGTAAGTCGCTCCGACGGCGCGGCGACGGTGACGGTGACGACTTCGGCGGGTGGCCGAGGGCGTCGGCGTCGGTGTCGCGTTCGCGTTATCCCGTGTTCTTCATCCCGGCGGCGATACCTTTGACCGTGAGCCGCAGGGTCTGTTCTTCCTCGTCGGTCCGGTGGGTCTGCGACAGCAGGTGCGTCTGCAGCAGGTTCAGCGGGTCGACGTAGGGGTTGCGGCGGCGGAGGCTCTCTTCGAGCCACTCGCGCTTCAGGAGACTGCTGCGCTCGCTGATGTCGAGCATGAGGTCCGCGGCGTCCTCGTACTCCTCGGTGAGGCGGGTGAAGAACTCCTCGCGGAGCTCCTCGTCGGCGAGGTTCGCGTACTCCGTGGCGATTTCGAGGTCGGTGCGCGCCAGCGCCATCGCGGCGTTGTCGAACGTGCTCCGGAAGAACGCCCACTCGTCGTACATCTCGCGGAGGTCGTCCATGTCGCCGCCGTCTTCGAGGAAGGCGTTGACGCCGGCGGCCAGCGAGTACCAGCCGGGGAGGATACACCGCGACTGGGTCCACGAGAACACCCACGGGATGGCGCGGAGGTCCTCGACGCTGCGCTCGTCGGACCGAGAGGCCGGCCGGGAGCCGAGGTTGAGTTCCTCGATGACGGTGATGGGCGTCGCCTGCTCGAAGTAGGAGACGAAGCCGTCGGATTCGAGGAGGTTCCGGTACTCCTCGCGGGCGGCGGCCGCCATGGTGTCCATGGCGTCGACCCAGCGGTCGGGCACCTCCTCTTCGGGCGTCCGAATCGCCTGCAGGCGGGCGCGAATCTGGGCGTTGAGCATCTGTTCGAGGTTCCGCTCGGCGATGCGCGGGTTGGCGTACTTCTCGGCGATGGCCTCGCCCTGCTCGGTGAACTTAATCTGTCCCGTGACGGTCTCGTTCGGGAGCGCGAGCATGGCTTCGTTCATCGGACCGCCGCCGCGGGAGATGGAGCCGCCGCGGCCGTGGAACAGCCGCATCGTCACGTCGAAGTCGTCGCAGATGTCGGCGAGGCGGCGCTGGTTCTTGTAGAGGTCCCAGTTGGCGGCGAGGAAGCCGTTTTCCTTGTTGGAGTCGGAGTAGCCCAGCATAATCTCTTGGACGTCGTTCCGGGCGGCGAGCGCCGTCCCGTAGGCCTCGTTCTCGAACAGCGTGCCCATGATGCGGCGCGCGCCGTTGAGCGCGGACTCGGTCTCGAGGAGCGGGACCACGTCGATGCCGCAGTGGTCGGGCAGAGAGACGACGCCCGCCTGGTCGGCGAGGAACAGCACTTCGAGGACGTGCGAGGGTTCCTCGGTCATCGAGATGCAGTAGGTGTCGATAGCGCCGACGCCGTACTCGCGCTGCCACTCGCCGAGCTTGCGGAACCGGCGGAGGACGCGCTCGGCCGTCTCGGAGATGTCGCCGGGGTCTTCGAGGTCGACGACGGGCTCTTCCTGCAGAATCGCGTCGGTGAGGAGTTCGACGCGCTCCGCCTCCGAGCTACCCTCGTAGTCGAGGCCCTCGTGGGCGAGCGCCTCGTGGACGGCCTCGGTGTGGTTCTCCTGGTGGTCGCGGAGGTCGAGGCTGGCGAGGGTGAATCCGAACGTGTCGACCTGCCGCATCAGGGGCTCGACGTACACGTCCGCGACCTGCGCCGCGCCGGTCCGCCGGAGGCTGGCGTCGATGACTTCGAGGTCGGCCAAGAGCTCGCTCTCGTCCGCGTAGCCGTTCGGGCGCACGTCCTCGACGCGGCGGAGTCGCTCGCGCATCAGTTTGAGCTTCTGGCGGTACGGCTCGTTGGGGTAGCGCTCGTCGGCCTCCTCGGCGACGACGGGGAGGAGTTCGCGGTCGGCCTTCAGCGAGCGTTCGAGCTCGTGGCCGGGGTCGATTCGCGTCGCGTCCTGACTCAGCACACCGGAGAGACGCTTGAGCGAGTCGCTGTACTTTTCCAGGGCGACGCTGCGCTGGCGTTCGAGCGTGTCCTCTGTCACCTCGGGCGTGACGAACGGGTTGCCGTCGCGGTCGGAGCCGGCCCACGACCGGAACTCGAACAGCTTCGGCACGTCGAGGCCGGGGTACTCGGCCCGAAGCTCCTCTTCGAGTTCCTCGTACACCTCGCCGACCACGTCGAAGAGGGTGTTTTCGAGGTACCACTGGACGTTGCGGGCCTCGTCGGTCGGCTCCGGGCGGCGGTCGCGGACCTGCGAGGTCTGCCAGAGGCTCGTCACCTCGGCGACGACGTGCCGCCACTCCTGGTCGTGTTCGAGGTCGGTGAGACGGCGCTCGTCGAGCGTCTCCAGCCGGTTGGCGATGGAGCGGAGCTTCGATTTCACCGTCTTGCGGCGGGCCTCGGTCGGGTGCGCCGTGAACGTCGGTTCGATGAGCACGTCTTCGAGGACCCGTCCCAGAAGCTCCTCGTCGACCTCCTCGTCGTCCAGCGCGTCGAGCGTGTCGAGGATACCGTCTTCGAGCGTCCCCTCCTGGGACGCCTCGCGGATGACGCGAACGCGCTCGCGCTCCTCGGCGAGGTTGATGAGTTCGAAGTAGGTGGTGAACGCGCGGGCGACGACGCTCTCGCGCTCCGGTTCGAGGTCGCCGACCACGTCGTAGAGCCGCTCGCGCGACCCGGACTCGCCCTTCCGGTAGGCGATGGCCGCCTGCCGAAGCTCTTCGACCGTCTCGAACGACGCCGTCGACGTCTGCGCTTCGAGCACGTCCCCGAGCAACGCCCCGAGCTCGCGAACATCTTGCCGCACGTCTCTGGTGTGCAATCGCATCGTACTCGGATACGAGTAGCACATTCTAAAAGGCCACGAGTAACGTCGAAAATTTGCCCGGAAGTCGGTTCTAAACGAACGTTACGCACGTTTTCGTCCAGTTTTCGACGACCGACGAATTCCGCGCGTTCGAGCGGTCGAACCCCCTCGCTGGCGGCCGTTTCGTGGGGCGTACTACCACGGTGGATTCGTCACGCTTTTACTGGCCGCCTCGAAGGTGAGAGTATGAGCGATAGCGACAAGTACCCCGCCGACTCGGGTCGCCGTCGGTTCGTCAAGGGCGTCGTCGGGGGAGCGACGCTCGCGGGCGTGGGAACGACAGGCGCGGCCGCCATCAACAGCGCAACGTCATCCACCGGTACCGGTGGGGGGCCGACGCAGGCGTACGCCATCGAGAACACCGCCGGTCCCGCACCGCGCGGCATGCCGCAGATACCGATCGAGATCGACGACGAGGGCTACATCCGCGGCGTCTGGCCGGAAGTTCAGACCGTCACGCAGAACGGTGTGGAAGTCGACCTCGCCCTCACCGAGGACTACCAGGGGACGGGCGTCACCTACTCGCAGGACTGGTTCCAGTACTGCGGCGTGCAGACCTACGAGGGCCTGAACCCGACCTACGAGTCTGATAACTACTTCCGCTCCGACAGCGGCGGATACGACTGGCAGTCCGAGACGTACAGCTCCGGGGACCGCCTGAACGTCAACGACTTCGACGAGTACGAGACGTGGGGCAACGGCATCGGGCGAGCCGGTATCGGGATGCCCGCGACCGGCACCTGGCGCTCCGAGGGCGCCGAGAACACGATGCCGATTCAGGTGCTCCGCTCGACGCGTATCGAGGAAGCCGCACAGGACAACGAGTGGCTCGCCGCCTCGACGGACCAGGGCGTCATCGCGTGGCTCAACAAGTGTACCCACTTCTGCTGTGTCCCCGGCTACAAGCAGGCGGCCAGTTCCGCCACGTTCGGCGGCGAAAACGGTGTCTACTGCCAGTGCCACCAGTCCGTCTACGACCCCTTCTCCATCGTCCAGACGCTGTTTACGGCGCTGCCGCGCCCGAGCGAGTAACGACCCACGAAGCCGCCCTCCCGTTTCGAGTTCGACCGCGACGCGTTCCCGCCGTTTTCTCTTTTCCGACCACCCGAACGACCCGTTTCCGCCCCGACGAGTCGCCCGTTTCGAGCCCGTGGTCTCGTCTCCGTCTTCAGCACCATCTCCGTCTCCCGCCCCCGAGTGCCGACGGACCCGTCGCTCGCGGGGTGTGAGTCGAATTCGAGAACGGTTCCGGTTCGCGCGGCGCTCCGACGCGCCAGCGCGCTAGCCGCCGCTGACCGGCGGGAAGAGCGCGAGTTCGTCGCCGGCGGCGGCCTCCTCGCCGAGCGCGGCGGCTTCACCGTTTCGCAGGACGTTGATGTGGTCGTACAGTTCGCCGTCATCGCCGAACACCCGCGATTCGAGCGCCGGGTGCGCCCCGACGAGGGCGTCGAGCGCGTCGCCGACGGTCGCGTCGCCGTCGACGTCAACCCGAACGGTCCGCGTGCCGGTGACTTCCGCGAGGTCGGCGAACAGCTTCCACTCCATACTCCCGTCTCGTCGCCCGGCGCTCATGAGGATTGCGCCCCCGACGACCGCGGCGCGTCGTCACCGGAGCCGCCGTTGTCGTCTCCGTCTCCGTCGTCTCCGCCGTCGCCGTCGCCTCCGCCGTCGGTTCGGCTCGTGTCGGTCGTCGCCCGGCGCTCGACCTTCCGGAGAACTTCCGGCCGGCCGACGACGTAGAGCGTGTCGCCGGCCGCCAGTTCGCGTCCCCGACCGGGAATCGCGTCCACCGGACGGTTCGCCGACCGGATGGCGACGACAGTCGTGTCTACGTCCGAAACTGACAGTCCGTCGAGGTCGGCACCCGGGGCGACGGTCGTGACCGCCATCGTCTCGTCGGCGTTCCGGAGGAGCGACGCGAACTCGCGGTCGACGTGGGGGTCCGCGGGGAGCGTCACGAGTCGGTACTGCTCGCCGCTCGTCAGGCGGTCGGCGTCCTCCTCGTCGAGGGCGACGGTCGCCACGTCGTCGGCGACGCCGCGGAGTTCGCCGAAGGCGACGCGGGTCGGTGCGGCCGGTGCGGCCGGCGCGTCGGTGCCGCCGTCGGACAGCGACCCCGAACCGCCGGGAGGCGTCTCGGCCGTCGGTTCGGCGGACTGGGCCGGTTCAGTCGCGTCGGTCGCTTCCGCGACGGCGTCGTCGGACGAGTCGTTCTCGTCGTCCGCCGCCGGCTTCGGAACCGACCAGACCTGCACGGGGTCGCCGGCGGCCGCGCCGGAACCGGGGTCGCCGCGAATGGCGACCGCGACGGTGCCGGGTGCGAGCGTCGGCCCGAGGCCGGCCGCGCGACTGCCGAGCGCGAGGTACGACACCTCGTTCCCGCCGGCTTCGAACTCCACGTCGACGTGGCCGACGCCGTGGTCGTCCTTGATGCGCGTCGCGAGTCGGTCGCGGAGTTCGGCCTCGCTGAGCCGTCGGGGGAACAGCAGCGTCTTCCCGCTCAGTTGGGTCTTGACGGCCTCGCCGACCGGGTCGTACCCCTCGATGTCGGCGATGTCCTCGGGGAGCGTCACCGACGTGACGCGGCCGACGGTCCGGACCAGCCGGCTCACGTCGGCGTCGAGTTCCTTCGCGCCCGCGACGGCGAACACGTCGGTCGTGAGCCGGTCGCCGGCGACGCGGCCGACCGGCGCGATAAGCGCTCCGCCGAGGAGCGACGCGGTGTTGAAGAGGACGGTGTCGAGTTGGAACACCTCGGTCTCGGTGCCGGTGGTGAACGCGCCGAACAGGCCGATCGTGTTCAGGTAGAGCGCGACGACCGCCCCGCCGAAGAGGACCGAAAGCGCCCGCGGGATTATCTCCCGGGTGTACCACCGGTAGAGCAGCGAGGCGATCGCGGAGACGACGAACGCGCCGACGACGAGTCCGACGAACCGGAGAATCTGCAGGACGAGCGAGTCGTCCACCGGCGGAATCGACACCTGTCCGGCGGTCGCCGACTGTCCGACCGCCGCGAGCAGGTCGGCTGCGGGTGCGGCCGAAGCGGACCCGGCGGCCGAGGCGAGGGCGGCGAACATCACGCGACCGCCCCCTCGAAGGCTGTCAGGTCGCTTCTCGACCCGACCGCGTAGAGCGTGTCGCCGGCGGAAACCTCCTGGTCACCCCGCGGCGCAATCGTCCAGTTCCCGCCGTGGCGGACCGCGAGGACCGCAACGCCGTAGGCGTCGCGGACGCCGGCCTTCCCGAGTGTTACCCCGTCGAGCGGCCCCTCTGCACCGACCGAGAGCCGCGAGAAGCGCTTGCCTGCGCGGCGGAGCAGGGAGACGAGTTCGAACTCCCGGCGGACGCCGCGGGAGGTGACGATGAATCGCTCCGCGTCGCTCCCGAGGAGCGATTCGACCTTGCCTCGGTCGACCGCGAGCGTGACGCGGCCCTCGCCGCCGACGGCCGTCGGCGCGCGCGGCGCGGCCTTCGGGGCGTCCGCGTCGTCCTCGTCCTCGTCGGCGTCGCTCGGGGTCTCGACGACTGATTCGACCCCGGCGACGCTCGCCGAGACGGTGCCGCCGTCGGTGACGACGACCACCTCGTCGCCGCGCGCGAGTCCAGTCGGGACGAGCGCCGTCACCGACACCGCGCGCTTGCCCGTCGGGAGGCGCTTCGAGAGGCCGCCGACCGGGGCCGCGGCGGAGACGGTCGCGCGGGCTCGCTCGTCGAGTCTGACCTCGACGGCGGCGAGGTCGAACTCGTTTTGCAGGCGGTCGGCGTACCGCGATTCGAGTTCCACGAGCGGGATATCGGCGGGGAACGTCCACTCGCCGTTTCGGATACTGGTACGGATGTCGAGCGGGACCGGCGGGTAGCCCTCGATGTCGCCGACCTCGCCGGTGACGCTGACGCTGACCTGTCCGCGGCCGCCGACGAGTTCGACCACGTCGGTCGAGAGCGACCGCTCGGTGAGCTTTCGCAGCGACATCTTCCGCGGGATGTCGTTGGCGAAGGCGTCCCCGCGGTTGTGCGCGTACAGCGCCCCCATCAAGACGACAAGCAGCGCGACCGTCAGCCTGACCTGGCTCTCCGACTGGGTAATCGTCGGGTCGGCCAGCGCCATGAGACCGCCGCTCGCGCCCGCAATGGCGACGCTGAGAACGACGACGGCGAGGCCCGGAACGGTGACGCCGGTGACGTAGCGGAAGCCGAAGCCGAGGAGCCACGCGACGGCGGCCGGAACGAGCCCGGTGAGAACGCCGAAGTACAGTCCGTAAACGACTTCGACGGGGAGTGAAGCCATGGACCGGTACACTCGCCGACGGGATAAAGACGTGACGACGCGCCCGTGACGGGCCGATACCCGACCGTTTTTGGCCTCGGACGCCAGAACTGGGAGAGACATGGCTTCGGTACGCGAGTGGGTCGGTGCCCGCGCGACGATTGGGACGGTGTTCTTCGCCGCCGTTCTGTCGGTCGCCATCGGCATCCTCAACATCAGCTCCCCGGTCACCGGCGGCGTGTTGGCACCGTACATCCCGGAAGCGGTCCGAATCACCGCCGGCTTCACCGGGACGCTGACGGGCTTTCTGCTCCTCGCGAGCGTCTTCGGGCTCCGCCGACGCTACCGCGCCGCGTGGTACTCGACCGCGGTGCTGCTCCCGGTGACCGCCGCGCAGGGGCTCGTCCAGTCGCCGGAACGGGCGGCACCGCTCGTCGGCCTCTCGCTTATCAGCCTCGCGCTCCTGCTTTTCAACCACAGGGCGTTCAACCGCGACCTCGACCTGACGGCGACACAGCTGTCGGCCCTGCTCGCCATCGCGGGCGCACAGACCTACGCGACCGCCGGCGCGTGGGCGCTCAGAGAGCAGTTCAACGGCATCGAGACGCTGTTCGACGCGTTCTACTTCGGCGTCGTCACCGGCAGCACGGTCGGCTACGGCGACATCTACCCGCGGACCGCCATCGCCAGACTGTTCGGGATATCGGCGCTCCTCATCACGGTGGCGACGTTCGCCGTGGCGCTCGGTGTCCTGCTCACGCCCGCAATCGAAGCGCGACTCACCAAAGCACTCGGACGCATGACCGAATCACAACTCGACATCCTGGAGAACCACGTCCTCGTCCTCGGCTACGGCGAGCTGACCGAACCGATTCTCGAAGAGCTCGGCGACCGCGCCCGCGTCGTCATCGTCACGCCCGACGAGAGCCGCGCCAAGCGCCTCACCGACCGCGGCTACGACGTGGTCACCGACGACCCGAGCGACGAGGAGGCGCTCCAGCGGACCCGCGTGGACGCCGCCCGCTCGGTCGTCGTCGCCACCAACAACGACGCCGAAGACGCGCTGGCCATCCTCACGGCGCGACAGCTCAACCCCGACGTGCACATCGTCGCGGCGGCGACCCAGCGCGAAAACGAGCGAAAGCTCCGCCGCGCCGGGGCCAACACCGTCATCAGCCCGGCGGCGCTCGGCGGTCACTTCCTCGCCGAGTCCGCCGTCGGCGGGAGCGGCCTCGAAACCATCGAGGAACGACTGCTCGACGAGCAGCCCGCCGACCCGCCCGTAGACGAGACGGTCGAAACGACCGGGGCGGGTGCGGCCGACGACACCGACGACACCGACGACACCGACGACACCGACGACACGAACCGCTCGTAAACGCAAGCGACTCCGACTCTGCGTCTCGCCGCTCAGTGCCCGCGGTCGAACACCGCAACGTCGCAGTCTATCTCGCGGATTCGCTCGAACGTCGGCGGCGAGATGAACCGCGAGGCGGGCGACCGGTCGCCGCTGGACCCGAGCACCACGAGGTCGTAGGTGGCGGCGTTCGAGGCGATGAAACTAGTCACGTCGGACCGGGCGACCCGCGTCTCGATGTTCCCGTCCGCGGTTTCGACCAGATTGGCGAGTTTCGACTCTGCGGGCCGCCGTTCGACCTCCGTGGAGATGCAGGTCGTGACGCTCACGCTCCCGGTCTTCCCGGCGAGGCGGGTCGCGAAGTCTATCATCGCGTGAGCGGCGTCGCCGGGGCGGGAGACGAGGACGAGCACGCGCCGCCAGCGGTAGGTCTCGCCGGTCGAGCGGAACGCCACGGTGTCGTACGACCCGCCGAACAGGCCGCGGATGTAGTCCGAAAGCAGACCGCGGTCCTCCTCGTAGGGGGCCACCACGAGGTCCGAATTGGTGTTCGCCGCGGCCTCGGTCGTCGCGGTCAACGGGTCGCCGCGGGCGACCGCGACCTCCACGGGCACGCCCAGTCGGGTCCGCAGTTGGTGCGCGCAGGATTCGAGGCGCTCGACCGACGCGTCGGCGTCGGTGTCGAGTTCGCCGTCGGCTTCCGCGGCCGCGTCCGCGCCGCCCTCGGCGGTCGCCGCCGGCGGGAGCACGTCGAGGAGGACGACCTTGCCGGCGCTGTGGGCGGCGGCGAGTCGGGCGGCGAAGAAGGCCGTCTGGGTCGCCGCCTCCCCGCGCATCGGGACGAGCACGTGGTCGTCGCCGCGGACGGTCCCGTAGAGGTACTCCGCGCGGCGCTCGTAGAACTGCTCGCGCCAGATAGTGAACGCGATGGCGATGACGACGCTGGCGAAGAAGATGCTCACCACGTACTCCTCGGGGTTCACGTCGCCCGTGACGAGCGTCAGGAGCGCCGTCGAAAACGCGGAGGGGGCTTCCACGTCGAGGAGCCACGTCGTGACCCCCGCGAGGAAGATGGCGAGCGCCGCCGCCGACGGGTGGACGATTGCGGTCCCCGTCGGGCCGTAGGTCCACCCGGTGAACCCGACCGCGACGAGGCCGCAGAGCGCGCCGACCGTGAGGGAGACGGTGAACTTCACCGGCGACGAGTACCGCCCCTCCGGGTCGGAAAACAGCGTGTACGACCCCGACGCGAGCGGCGGGAAAAGCAGGAACGAGAGCGTGCTGACCGAGTTGGAGATGAACGTCACCCCGGCGATGAGCACGGGGATGATGAGGAGAATCGAGAGGTGAAGCAGGTTGTTCGTGTTCTCTATCCACCGACCGAACGCCACCATCTCGCGCCGCTCTATCCGGCGGAGCCGGGCGCGGAGCGCGCCGGCGCGTGCGACCGCTCGGGCCGCGAGGTGGCGGAGGTCCACGGCTCGGTTACGCGAGGTCGGTGACGGCGTCGAGCGTGATGGAGATGGCGCGCTCGACGTTGTTCTTCGCCTTCTCGGGGAGTTCCTCGTCCGAGTCGGCTCCCTTCTGAGTGCCGGCGACGAGGTTGCCGTCGACGGTACAGATAGCGCCGGCGCGGAGACCCTTCCGGCGGGCGAGCGAGAACACCGTCGCGGCCTCCATCTCGATGGCGAGCAGGCCGGCGTCGTTCCAGTCGTCGACGTACTCGTCGGACTCGTTGTAGAACGCGTCGTCGGAGACGATGGGGCCGACGTGCACGTCCTCGTCGTTGGCCTCCGCCGAGTCGACGAGCGACGTGAGCACGTCGTAGTCGGGGACGGCCGGGTAGACCTCGGACTCGTAGCGCTTCGAGGTTCCCTCCTCCTTGGCCGCGCCCGTGGCGACGATCATGTCGCCGACTTCGATGTCCGCCTGGAGCGCGCCGATGGTGCCGACGCGGATGAACGTCTCCACGCCGACGCGGGAGAGTTCCTCGATGGCGATGGCGGCCGACGGGCAGCCGATACCGGTCGAGGAGATGGTGAGCGGGACGCCCTCGTACTCGGCGTTGACGACCTTGTACTCGCGGTTCTGCGCGACTTCCTCGACGTTGTCACACTGCTTCGCGATGCGGTCGACGCGCCCGGGGTCTCCCGGGATGAGCGCGATGTCGTTCACGTCGCCTTCTTCGACGAGGAGATGGGGCTGTTTCGCCATGTTCCGACCCACTCGGGTCGCGGGCAAAAACGACGCGGTTCGACCGGGGGCGGGTGCGGTCGGCTGGAACGACCAGCCAACCGACCGGGTCGCCGTCACGCGAACCCGGTGAAAAGCGCCGGCGCGAGGACCAGCAGCGTCGCGCCGAAGACGAGCGAAGAGCGGAGCCACTGCCCGCGGACCGCCGTCGCGCGCTCCTCGTAGATGCGCCGGCCGGCGCGCGGGAGGACGAGGCGGGCGAACGCGACGTAGATGAACGCCACGACGACCGCGGTCGCGACGAGGTGCGACGGGAGGTCGACGCCGGCGACCCCGAGGTCCGGCGCGACGGCGTCGGTCGCGAGGTAGACGAACGCGTAGAGGACGCCGGCGAGCGCGCCGGCGGCGTGGTGGACGACGTTGGCGTCGCCGAAGCTCACCTCGTCGGGCGTCGTCCGTCGGACGACCGACGCGGCGACGTAGGCGGGGGTGAAGCCCTCGTCCTGTCGCCACATCGGGATGGCCATCACGACCGCGGCCGCGACCCCGACGACCGCGCCGAGGAGCAGTCGCCCGGCGACCGCACCGAGGCTCGACGCGGCGTCGAGGGCGGCGACGGCGACCGGGAGCTGGTCTAACATCGTCCCGACGAATGACTGGTGGGGATAAAATTTGTCGGGTCGGGGTCGGCCCGGGTTCGGGCGGCGTCGAAACGGTCGCGCGGCCGGTTCAGCCCTCGACGAGGTCGTCCAGCCGTCGCCAACTGAGTTGCGTCCGCGCGCCCGGCTCGGCCGCGGTGAGCGCGCCGCAGGCGTTGGCGACCGCCAGCGCCCGTTCGTAGGCGGCCCCGTCGAGGCGAGCGGCGATGAAGCCCGAGGCGAAGGCGTCGCCCGCGCCGGTCGTGTCCACCGCGTCGACGGGGTAGCCGGGGTGAACGTGTCGGTCATCGCCGTCTCTGACCTCCGCGCCGCGCGGGCCGTGTTTGAGGACGAGCGTCGTCCGCGCGAGCGCCTCGCCGACCTCGGACGCGGGCTCCGAGCCGGCGCTTCGGCCGCGCTCGACCGCCGCCTCGCCCAGCGCGGTTGCGGCCTCGCGGTCGTTGAGAAACACGTAGTCAACCTCGCGGAGGGCGTCGGCGTAGCCCCGGTCGCCGACGCGCCGGCCGGGGTCGAAGCTGACCGTCGTATCCACCTCGTGGGCCCGTCTGGCGAGCGTCGCGGCCGTGTCGGGCGACTGGCTCGTCAGGTGGAGGTGGTCGGCCGCCGCGAGCGGGTCGGCCGGGAGGTCGGTCGCCTCGAACGCCTCGTTGACGCCGGGGGAGCCGAGGACGAACACCTCGCCCGCGGCGTCGACGACGATGTACTTGACCGTGGTCGGGCCGCGGTCGACGCTGACGACGTGGCGGCAGTCGACGCCCTTCGAGGCGAGTTCGGCGACGGCGGCGTGGCCGTGTTCGTCGTCGCCGACGCTCCCGAGGAGCGCGGCGGGCACGTCGAGGCCGACGAGGCCGCTGGCGACGTTGGCGGCGCTCCCGCCGCCCGCGCCGACCCGCGACTCGACGGTCGCCTCGCCGTCGGGCTCCGGCAGCGCGTCCACGCGGAGGGTGACGTCCCAGTTCACGTGGCCGGCGCAGATGACACGGGACATGCGTCCGCGTAGGTCGGTTCGCCGGTGGGATAACTCTCCCGGGTCGGGCGACTACGGTGTCGAGAAAATGGAGTGTGGGCGCGTCCGAGCAGAATCGCGGTCTCAGCCGGCGATGGCGAACAACAGGAGGTTGTGGACGCCGGGGCCGAGGCCGACGGCGGCGACGAGACCCAAGAGGAGCGACCCCTCCGTCGGGTCCTCGCGGACGTAGTCGGCGAGCAGGGCGACCACGAAGCCGGCCACGACGAGTTTCACGAGGACGAACAGCCAGCCGACGCCGATGACCTCGGCGGTCGGGAGCGCAGCGGCGGCTTCGAGGATGATGCGCGACAGCGGCGTCCGCTCGCCGAAGCCGAGCACGTCGATGCCGACGGCGGTCGACAGCGCGTCGAGGGCGTGCCCGAAGATGGCGAGCAGGCCGAGCGACCCCGCGGCGGCCGCGTCGGTGTCGATTCGCGTCACGACGCGCCACGTCAGCGGCGTGACCGCGAGCGCGGCGACGAGGGCGACGCCGGGCCAGACGATTGAGAGCGTCCCGGCGGCCAGACCGATAAAGAGCGCGAAGCCCGCGAGTCCGGCGGCGACGAGCAGTCCGGGAACCGCGAGCGCCGTCGGGGAGGCGAGGTCGGCCGCGTCGAGCGCGAGCCACGTCGCGCCGGCGGCGACGGCCACGGAGAGGTAGACGGAGGGCGTGCCGGCGAGCGGTTCGACCGCGGGCGGGAGCGCGTCGATGACGTAGAGGACGTGCAGCGCCGACCCCGACACCATCCACGGGACGAGTGCGGCGACGTGGGCGGGCGTGACCGTCGGGCGCGTGCGGCTCAGTCCGACGCCGACGCCGACGAGTCCCGCGACGAGGGCGACGAGGTAGGGAAGCGGCGGGAGCGCGAACCCCTCGGGAAGGATGGCCATGCAGGAGGCGCGGCGGGGCGGCGTGAAAGCCTTACGTTCTTTAGCCTCGGGTCGCCTCGACAGGGTATGAACCGAGCCGACCTCGCCGCCCGAATCGACCACACGGTCCTCGGACCCGAGACGATGATGGCCGACGTGGAGGCCGTCCTCGACGACGCCGACGAGTGGGGGATGAACGCCTGCATCCCGCCGTGCTACGTCGGCGAGGCGAGCGAGTACGCTCCGGACGTGTTGCTGGCGACGGTCGTCGGCTTCCCCCACGGCCAGCACACGACCACGGCCAAGCGCGAGGAGGCCGTCGACGCGTGGCAGGCCGGCGCGGACGAACTGGACATGGTCATCAACGTCGGCCGGCTCAAAGCCGGCGAGGACGAACTCGTGACCGAGGACATCTCCGAGGTCGTCGCGGCCGTCCCGATTCCGGTGAAGGTCATCATCGAGACGTCGCTCCTCACCGAGGAAGAGAAGCACCGCGCCTGCGAGGCCGCCGTCGAGGCCGACGCCGCCTTCGTCAAGACCGCCACCGGCTTCGCCGACGGCGGTGCGACGGTCGAAGACGTGGCGCTCATGGCCGAGTACCTGCCCGTCAAGGCCTCCGGCGGGGTCGGCTCCTACGACGAGGCGGTCGCCATGTTCGAAGCCGGCGCGGAGCGCATCGGCGCGTCGTCGGGCGTCGACATCGTCGCCGGCGCGCCCGAGGAATAGGTCGGTCGTCGGCCGGTCGGCATCGCGCGGTCGCCGGTGCCCAACATTGATTACTCGACTCCCGAGAACCCAGTACCATGCTCCGAGGCGGGCTGGTCGTTCAAATCGGCGTCATTTTCGTGTCAGTACTGGGGCTCTGGGTCGGCGCGCGGCTGTTGGTCGACGCCGCCGTCCGGTCGGCTCGGAGGTTCGGGCTCTCGGAACTCACCATCGGACTGACAATCGTCGCGATAGGGACCTCGACGCCGGAGCTCTCGGTCGCGGTCGACGCCGCGTACAAGGGGTTGGGCGACATCGCGGTCGCGAACGTCCTCGGTTCGAACATCTACAATCTGGCGTTCGTGTTGGGCGTCATCTCGCTGCTCCGGGTGATTCCGGTCGCGGAGTCGCTCGTCTATCGGGACGGCCTCGCACTGCTGGCGAGCACGCTCCTCGGCGGACTGGTCCTGTTCGACCTCCGGGTCACGAGGCTCGAAGGCGCGCTCTTGGTCGGGGCGTTCGTCGCCTACACGGCGTACCTGCTCCGGGGGTCCCAGTCAGACGGGGACGGCGCGACAGACCAGTCGCTCGGCGACGGCGGCGTGACCCGCCCGATAACCGAACGAATCGACTTCCCCGGACGAGACGCCGTGTTCCTCTTGGCCGGGTTGGGGCTGGTGTTGGTGAGCGGCGACTACATGGTGCTCGCCGCGTCGGAGTTGGCCCGCGGTGCCGGCGTCTCCGAGTGGGTCATCGGCGGGACAATCGTCGCGGCGGGGACGTCGACGCCGGAGTTCGCCGTCTCGCTGGTCGCGCTCCGACAGCGGAGTCTCGGGGTCTCGGTTGGCAACGTCGTCGGCAGCAACATCCTCAACATCACGGGCATCGTCGGCGTCGCGGCGGTCGCCAGCCCCCTCGCGGTGAGCGGGTCGGCGCTCGGGACGTTCGCGTGGCTCGTCGCGGTCACGCTCCTGATAGTCGGCGCGCTCTGGACGGGGCGGGTCCTGTCGCGCTTGGAGGGCGCTTTCTTCGCGACCTCCGAGGTCACCCGGTGGATACTGGGGCTCATCTGAGGGCCGCGGGGGTCCCTCGATGCGGTTCTCTCGGACGACCGCCCTCGCACGCGTTTGTCACTCGGCTCGCAACGCGACGAGCCGTCGCGACCCGTCGTCGCCGCCGGATTCGAGTACGAACAGCGCGTCGCCCGCCGGCGTCGGGCCGGTCAGCGCGCCGCCCGCGAGTTCGTATCGCCAGCGCTCGGCCCCGATTCGGGTGTCGTCGAGGCCGACGCCGCCCCCGGCGTCGTAGGCGACGACGCCGCCGTCGTCGCTCGTGTCCGAGACGAATATCGTGTCGCCGGCACCGGCGGGCGGAGCGAAGAAGTCGTCGCCGGCCGCCCATGAGGGGGAGCCGGTACGCTTGTCGAAGGCGTCGAGGCCGGTCCCGTCGGTCGAAAAGACGCGCCGGGGGCCGACGACGACCGAACCGTGCGGCGAGGGCTCCTCGCGGTGCCAGTCTACGGCACCGGCGCGGAGGCCGCCTCTGAGCCGCGCGACGCCTGCGCCGAAGAAGCCGGCGAACACGTCGTTCGACTGGGCGACTGCGAGCGACTGCACGCCGCCGGGGTGTTTGGTTCGCCACTCTCCGGTCGGGCCGCGCTCGATGCCCTCGTCACGGAACGAGAACACTTCGCCGCCCTCCGTGCCCGCGACGACGGTGTCGTATCGGGCCGCGAGGGACCGGACCGGGCCGAACACCTCCTCGCGCCACTCGACGGTCCCGTCGCTGGCGCGGACGCGGTAGAGGTTCCCCGCGGTGTCGGAGGCGTAGAGGCGGTCGCGGTCCGGTTCGGGGCGGACGACGGGTGCCCAGACGCTCGACTCGGTCGGCGCGTGCCACGCCTCCTCGCCGTCGTGGGTGTACGCGAGCACGCCGGTTCTGGTCCCGACGTGGCCGACGTAGACGCGCTCCGAATCGACCGTCACCGACGAGCGAAAGCCGCTCTGGGGGTCGCTTTCGACCGACCACAGTTCGGTTCCGTCGCCGACCGAAAACGCCCGGAGGCGCTCGCTGGTCGCGAGGTAGACCGTCTCGCCGAACACAACCGGGCGCGCCAGTTCGATACCGTTGACCTCGACGCCCCACGATTCGCTCGGCTTCGAGGCCGGACCGGTCGCGCGGGGGTTGTAGCCGGTCCCCGCCGGCGAGAAGTACGGGTGCGGCCAGTCGGCGCGACCGTCGCCCGTAGAGCCCTCGTCGCCGCCGACACAGCCCGTGAGACCGGCGACCGCGCCGGTTCCGAGGGCACCGAGGAACGTTCGTCTGGAAAGGTCCGCACCGGGTTCCGTCACGACCCCGAACCTCCGGCGTCCGCGGCTGTCCCCGCGGTCGCGTTCGTCCCTGCAGCAGCGGTCGTTCCCGCGGTCGACGCGTCGGGGTCGGCGTCGCCGACGACGGTCAGGCTGAACAGGCCGTCGTCGCGGACGACCGGACAGAACACCCGGCGGTCGGTCGCGGCCAGCGAGTGGCCGACGTTGCGGCCGAGCGAAATCGACCAGCGCTCGCGGTCGCCGAAGAGGCCGCCGCCGCCGGTTCGATCCAGGGCGACCAGTTCACCGTGTCCGGTGCCGACGTAGACCGTGTCGCCGACGACGCTCGCGGCGGAGACGGTCTCTCGCGGGTCGTACTTCCACCGTTCTTCGCCGGTCGCGCTGTCGAGCGCCCGGAGCGACCCGCGGGCGGCGTAGAGGCGCTTGCCGTCGAACGCGAGGCGCTTGTGGACGCCGCGGTCGTCCTCCCAGACCACGTCGCCGTTCCGCCGTTCGAGCGCGGCGATTCGGTCCCAGCCCGCGATGTACACCCGCTCGTCGCCGACGACCGGCGCGACGGCCTCGACCGTCTCGGTCGGGGCCTGCCAGTAGGCGCTCCCGTCAGTACCGAGACAGTAGAGCCGCTGTCCCTCGGTGACGACGAACACCGAGTGGAGGTTGACCGCGAGGGGACGCCGGACCGCGCCGAACAGCGACCGCGTCCAGGTGACCTCTCCGGCGTCGATGTCGACCGCGCAGACGCGCTCGTCGTCGAGGCCGAGAAACAGCGTCTCGCGGTCGTTGGAGAACGCCGGCGGCGTCTGCGGACGGCCCGGGAGTTCGATAGTTCGGAACAGCCGACCCGAACGGGCGTGGTAGAGCGCGAGTCGGTTCGGCCCGTGAACCGTCGTTCCGAGCGAGTAGACGACGCCGTCGAGGACGACGGGAGCGGTCCAACTCTCGCCCTGTGCGGCCCACAACTCCTCGCCGGCCGCCGGGTCGATTGCTCGCATCGGGTCGCCGGGCGTGTAGCCCACTCCGTCGGCGACGACGGGCTCGGTGGAGTCCATCCCGAAATCGGGTTCGTACTCGATGGTCGGCTCGGAGATGGGGGTTCCCTCGCGGAGGAACGCGGTGTTGGCGTCGTCGTGGGCGTAGGTCCGCCAGCCGCTTTCGAAGCGGACGCCCTCGGCGGAGTCGTCGTCGGTCTGTTCGTCGCCGCCGAGGCACCCGGCGAGGCCGACGGCCGCACCCGACCCGAGGAGCCGGAGTACGTCGCGGCGACGTGGAGAACCGACGGAAGACGGACTGTGAGCGGCGGACGAAGCGTCGCTGTCGGTCGAGCCCGAGTCGTGGTCGGAGGGCGAACCGGGCGGTATCCTGCGGGAACGCATCTACCACAACTGCACAACACCGTGACAAGTAACTTTTCGCCGGGAGCGGTGGCGAGGGCGCGAAAGTGAGAGGGGGCGAGAGGAACTGGGAGGACGCGTGAGTCGGGCGGAAGGCGAAACACGGGCGAAAAACAGGAACCGGGGCCGAGTCGGCTCAGGCCGCGGGTCTGGTGCGGCGGGCGGCCGAGCGGTCGTGGAGCATGCTGCCGACCGCACCGCCGATAGCGCCGGGGATGCCCGCGAGGGCGATGATGACGACGGCCGCGGCGAACACGGTCAGGCCGAAGAACGCGCCCGCGAACAGGACGTTCATAATCACGAGGCCGATGGCGACGATAATCGCGCCCAGCGTCGTGCCGACGAGGCCGTTGAGCGCACCGTCGGCCATGCCGGTCGTGACGAGGTAGCCGGCGACGAGGCCGCCGATGATGCCCGTGAGGACGTAGCCGACCGTGGGGAGGGTGACGTTCGTGAAGGGGACCGCGAAGCCGCTGAGGATGCCGACGACTACGGTCGCGATGAACCCGTAGGCGATGGCGCGCATGTTGAACTTCATAGCGAATCTAAATACAACGCTTGAGGTAATGAATTATATTCGTCCTCGGGCGGATGATACGGCCGGCGCGAGACTCCTCGGCGACGGAGCGTCCAGTCGGTGCGACGCTCCGCCCGCCGTGTTCGTCGGCGTCGGCGTCCACGTCGAGCGGGCGAAGCACTCGGGGGACGCTATCACGGCCCGCGGACGCCGGCGGTCTCGCGGGAGACCGCGGCGTTTTTGCCCGCTGACCCGGTACGTGGGATAACCGAATGGCCCGATACCACATCGAGACATACGGCTGCACCTCGAACCGCGGCGAGAGCCGCGCCATCGAGAGCGCGCTCCGCGACGCCGGTCACTACCGCGTCGACGGGCCCGAGGAGGCCGATGTCGCCATCATGAACACCTGTACGGTCGTGGAGAAGACGGAGCGGAACATGCTCCGTCGGGCCAAAGAGCTGGAGGCGGAGACGGCGGACCTCATCATCACGGGCTGTATGGCGCTCGCGCAGGGCAACGACTTCCGCGAGGAGGGTATCGACGCCCAGATTCTCCACTGGGACGACGTGCCGACCGCCGTCACCAACGGCGAGTGCCCGACTCCCGGTCCCGGCGTCGAACCCGTCTTGGACGGCGTCGTCGGCATCCTGCCAATCGCCCGCGGCTGTATGTCGAACTGCTCGTACTGCATCACGAAGTTCGCCACCGGTCGGGTCGATTCCCCCTCGGTCGACGAAAACGTCGAGAAGGCGCGGGCGCTCGTCCACGCCGGCGCGAAGGAACTCCGCATCACGGGACAGGACACCGGCGTCTACGGCTGGGACAAGGGCGACCGGAAACTCCCCGAGCTACTGGACCGCATCTGCACCGAAATCGACGGCGAGTTCCGCGTTCGCGTCGGCATGGCCAACCCCGGCGGCGTCCACGGCATCCGCGAGGAACTCGCCGCGGTGTTCGCCGAACACGACAAGCTCTACAACTTCATCCACGCGCCGGTGCAGTCCGGCTCCGACGAGGTGCTCGAACACATGCGCCGCCAGCACCGCGTCGACAAGTTCAGGGAAATCGTCGAGACGTTCGACCGGGAGCTCGCGTACTGGACGCTCTCGACCGACTTCATCGTCGGCTACCCGACCGAGACCGACGAGGACCACGAGCGGTCGATGGAGCTGCTCCGCGAGATTCGCCCCGAGAAGGTCAACGTCACGCGCTTCTCGAAGCGCCCCGGCACCGACGCCGCCGACCTGAAGGGCCTCGGCGGGACGCTCAAAAAGGAGCGCTCCAAGGAGATGTCCGAGGCGAAGATGGACATCGTCGCCGCCGCCTACGACGAGATGGTCGGCACGGAGCGCGAGGTGCTCGTCGTCCAAGAGGGCACCGGCGACTCCGTGAAGTGCCGCGACGAGGCCTACCGCCAGATAATCGTCCAGAACGCGACCGAACACGGCCTCGAACCCGGCGACTTCGCCCGCGTGAAGGTGACCGCCCACCAGACCGTCTACGCCTTCGCCGAACCGGTCGAGGCACAGCCCGAACCGCGCGAGCCCACCGCCGCCTGAGCGGTCGGGTTCGCTTCGGACCAGCACCCCCTGACCCGACCCGACCCGACCCGACCCGACCCGACCCGACCCGACCCGACCCGACCCGACCCGAACCCCCCGAACCGGTTCTCGCTCGTTTCTCAGTTCTCGTCGCGCCCTCGGACGCCGTCCTCGCCGACCCGGAGAAACATCCCTTTCGACGCCGGCGCGGTCGGTTCGAACCCCCAGCGCTCGTAGTAGCCGTCCACGTCGGCCAGGAGGTTCACGAACGCCGACGGCGGGGCCTCGCGGTCGAGGTAGTCCACGAGCGCGTCCATCACGCGGGTGCCGAGCCCGCGGCCCTGATGGTCGGGGTGGACCGCCACGTCGACGACCTGAAAGACGGTGCCGCCGTCGCCGACGAGCCGACCCATGCCGACGACGCGCTCGTCCGAGTCGTCGCCGCCGGTCGCTCCCTCGAAGACGACGCGCACGCCGAAAATCGTGTTCGGAACGCCGCGCTCGGCGGCCGCGAGAGACCGGGGAGGCATCCCGGCGGCGTCGCGGAGAGAGACGTACGTTTCGGGGTCGGGGAACTCGGGGACGAGACGGTAGTCGTCGGTCACGAGTCGACCGTCGAGCCGCCCGGTCCTAACGGTTTCTCTCCGCCGAACCCATCAACAGATTGATAGCGACTCGCGGGGTGACAGCACCCGTGTCCGACGACAGCCCATCGGAGCCCCGAACGTTCGCGAGAGACGCGCTGGAGACGGTCGCTATCGTCGCCGCGGTCGGCGCGGTGCTCTTCGCGGTGAGCGGCGTGTGGCCCCCGATGGTCGCTATCGAGAGCGGGAGCATGCAACCGACCCTCGAACGCGGCGACCTCGTCGTCGTGACCGCGGAGGGTCGCTACGGCGGCCCCGCGGCCGACGACTACGGCGTCGTCACGGCCAACGAGAGCGAGGGCTACGGGCGGCTCGGCGGGCCGGGCGACGTCGTCGTCTACGACGCGCCGTCGCACCCCACGCCCATCATCCACCGCGCCGTCTTCTGGGTCGAGGACGGCGAGAACTGGTACGACCGGGCCAACGAGTCCTACGCGAGCGGTGCGGACTCCTGTGCGGAGCTTCTGAACTGTCCCGCGCCGCACGCCGGCTACGTCACCCGCGGCGACAACAACGACTACTACGACCAAGCGCAGGGTATCGCCTCGCCGGTCCGACCCGACTGGGTGCGGGCGAAAGGCCAGTTCCACGTGCCGCACCTCGGAGCGCTCCGACTGGAAGCGCAGAAACTGTTCTGAACACCCCCCGACGCGTCAGCGACTGTTGCCGCCGTCGGGCGAGAACATGGTGTAGCGGTCCGTCTCGTCGTCTTCCTTCCACTCGCCGAGCTCTCGCGGGTCGATGTGGACGAACACGTCGTCGACCTCGTCGATGTTCCGAATCGCCTGGACGACCCACGTCTCGATGTCGTGGGCCTCCGCGAGCGTCATGTCGCCTTCGACCTCGATGTGGAGGCTCACGTCGATTTCGGGGCCGACGTAGTGGGCGACCACGTCGTGTGCGCCGTAGACGTCGGGGTGCGACAGGGCGGTCTGGACGATGAGCGCCCGGAGATACTCCGGCGGCGCGGCCCCGACGAGGTAGTTCACGTTGTCGCGGACGATTTCGTAGCCGGTGTAGACGATGCCGATGGAGACGACCATGGCGGCCAGCGGGTCCAAGATTGGGTAGCCGAACTGGCCGCCGACCACGCCGACGAGCGCCGCGCCCGCGGTGAGGATGTCGTTTCGGTTGTCGACGCCGGCGGCGACGAGCGCGGGCGAGTTCTGCTCGCGGCCGACCGAGTAGCAGTAGCGGTAGAGGACGTACTTCCCCGCCGCCGCGACGACGAGGACGACGACGCCGAGCATCCCCGCGGACCCGCCGTAGGTTCCGGCGAGGATGCTGGACGTGCTCTGCCAGAGAATCGCCCCGCCGGCGGCGAAGATGCCGACCGCGACGAAAAGCGAGATGAACGGCTCGATGCGCTCGTGGCCGTGGGGGTGTTCCCAGTCCGGCGGCTTCGTCGTCAGGTAGAGGCCGCCGAGGATGATGGTGCTGTAGACCACGTCCGAGAGGCTGTTGACCGCCTCGGACCCGAGGGCCAGACTCCCGGTCGTCCACCACACGCCGCCCTTCCCGAGGACGAGAAGCAGGTTCGCCACGAGGACGACGAATCCGACTCGACGAATGGCCCGCTTTCGCTCCATTACCGTGGCTTTCGGGAGTGGGGTTCAAATGCGCTTCGGGCCGGAGCGGCCTATTAGACGCACTCGACGTGAGTTTTAGAGTCAGTCTAATTCGAAGCGAACCGCGTCGTCGTCGGCGTCGACGACCGCGCCGTCGAGGCCGGCGAACGCCTCGCGAAGTTGGTCGTAGGAGTCGTCGAGGGCCTGCACGAGCACTTTCGTGTCGGAGATGACCGGCATGAAGTTGGTGTCGCCGCTCCACCGCGGGACGACGTGGGTGTGGAGGTGGTCGTCGATGGAGCCGCCGGCGGCCGACCCGCCGAGGTTCTCGCCCGCGTTACAGCCGTCGGGGTCGAAGGCGGCGTCTAACGCGGCGAGCGTCTTCGATTTGAGCCGCGCGTGGTCGAGGAGTTCCTCGTCGGAGAGGGCGGCGAACTCGCCGGTGTGGCGGTACGGGATGACCATGACGTGCCCCGGCGCGTAGGGGTAGTTGTTCAGGAGGACGAACGAGTGCGGGGAGCGAGCGACGATTTTGCTCTCTCTGTCGTCGTCGCGTTCGGGGAGCGCACAGAAGGGACAGCGGTCGTCGTCCGGGTCGTCGGCGTCGGCCGCGTCTTGGTCGTCGTCGCGGGCGACCCACTCGATGCGCCACGGGGCGAACAGTTGGTCCATGGCGGCCCAACGGGACCGGACGTGCAAGCCGTTTCGGTCTCGGAGCGGTCGGTGTCGACCTCGATGCCGACCCGATGCCGACCCCGACTTCGTCCGATTACCGCGTGAGGTTCTCGTAGCCGTCTTCGGTGACGATGATGGTGTCTTCGGCCTGTCCGACAAGCGCGCCCTCCTCTTCTTTCAGGACGGGGTAGCCGCGCAAGATGCCCTGCTGTTCGAGCCGGCGGATGGCCATCTCGGAGCGGCCGCCCTCGAACCAGCGACCCGCGAAGGGGAGCAGTTTGTACTTCTCGCGCACCTCGTCGAGCAGTTTGCGCGACATGCGGTCGCGGACCGAGCGGTCGTTGACGAGGCTGTAAATCTCGTTTTTCGAGCCCTCGGTGACCTTGCCGGAGCCGTCGGTGGCGAACGGTTCGATGGCGACCACGTCGCCGACTTCGAGTTCGACGCCGCGCTCTGCGCCGCGGTTCGGGATGGTCGGGTCGGTGTGGGCGTCCCACTGTTCGACGCCGTGGCCCGAGAGGTTGAGGACGGGCGTGTAGCCGTAGCCGCGAATCACGTCCTCGATTTCCGCGCCGATTTTCCCGGTGTGCGCGCCCGCTTCGACCATGTCGAGGGCGGCGTCGAGCGCCTCCTCGGCGGACTCGACGAGTTCGTCGTTGCCCGAGAGGTCGACGGTCACGGCGGAGTCGGCGATGTAGCCGTCGACGTGGACGCCGACGTCGAGACAGACCATGTCCTCGCCGAACACGGTGTCGTCGTCGCGGCCGGGGCTGGCGTGCGAGGCCTCCTCGTTGACGCTGATGTTGACCGGGAAGGCGCAGCCGTCGGCGAGTTCGCGGATGCGACCTTCGGCGTACTCGGCGACTTCGAGGTGGGTGACGCCGGGTTCGACCATCTCGGCCGACTCGTCCAGCACCGTGCGCAGGACCTCCCCTGCCTCTCGATACTTCTCGACCGTCTCGTCGTCGAGGGGTCCGATACTCATGACCGCGACTTCGCGGCCGCGCCGGAAAGCGATTGCGGGATGGCCGGCGACTGAGCGCGGGCCGCCGCAGCCGACTCGGATACCGTGCGAGACAAACGCTCCCACGTCTATATAGCACAACATTCCGAAACTAGCAACCCTTTCTTAGGCAGGGATGTTCTGAAATAGGAGAGAACGTTTCCAATGAGTGTCCCATCCTTCCACCCCGACGTCGCCGAGCAACACCTTCGAGTCGACATCGACGACTGGGACGACGTGTACGTCGTCGGCGACGTACACGGGTGTCTGCCGGCGCTCGAACGCCTCGTCGACCGGCTCGACCCGTCCGAGGACGACCTCGTCGTCTTCGTCGGCGACCTCGTGCGGAAGGGGCCGGACAGCAAGGGCGTCGTGGACTACGTCCGCGAGCGCGACAACTTCCTGACCGTCCGCGGCAACAACGAGGAGAAACTCATCCGCGGCACGAAGGAGATAGACGCGCTGACCGACGACGACCTCGAGTGGATTTCGAACCTCCCGGTCGCTATCACGTGGGACGGGGCCATCGTCGTCCACGGCGGCATCCACCCCGAAAAGCCGCTCGACGAACACGACGTGGACGCCCTCGAGAACACCCGGGCGATGAACCCCGGCGACAGCTACGACGGCCCGTTCTGGTTCGAGCACTACGAGGGCCCCGAGCGCGTTTTCTTCGGCCACACCGTCATGGCCCACCCCGCCGTCTTCGAGCACGCGATGGGGCTCGACACGGGCGCGGTCTACGGCGGCGCGCTCACCGCCTACGACCTCCGCGCCGACGAACTCGTCGCCGTCGAGTCCGAGGTCACCCACGAGTCCCGCAAGGACTCGAAGATTCTCGAACCGCGCCAGCCCGCGCTGGTCTGAGCCCCGCCGAGTCGGAGGCGGCGAACTAAAGGTCGCCGCCGAACCATCTCCTCTCAGCACATGTCCGACGACGAGGCTCGCGGCGGCGACTCGCAGGCCCGGCAGGACAGTCAGACGACCGCGCCGGTCCGCGTCCGCGAGCGCGGAGACGGCGAGTCCACTCCAGCCGACGCCGACCTCACCGACCCCGCGCTGTACCTCAACCGCGAACTCAGCGAACTCGCCTTCCACGAGCGCGTCCTCCACGAGGCGGTCGACGACCGCAACCCGCTTTTCGAGCGCGTCAAGTTCCTCTCGATTCTCACCTCGAACCTCGACGAGTTCTTCATGAAGCGCGTCGGCGGCCTGAAACAGCAGATGGCCGCCGGCGTGAGCGAACTGTCGCCCGACGGTCGGACGCCGAGCCGACAGTGGTCGCTCGTCCTCGACCGCGCTCGCGACCTGCTTGACCGGCAGTCGGCCTGCTTTCACGACCTCGTCCGGCCCGCGCTCGCCGACGCGGGCATCGAAATCGTCGGCTACGACGACCTCGCGCCCGACGAGCGGGCGGCGCTCCGCGACTACTTCGAGGCGTCGGTCCTGCCGACGCTCACACCCCTGACGTTCGACCCGGCGCACCCGTTCCCATTCATCTCGAACCTCTCGCTGTCGCTCGCGGTCCGAACGACCGAGGGCGACGACGAGCCGACGAAGTTCTCGCGGGTCAAGGTCCCCGGCAACCGCCCGCGACTCGTCAACGTCGACGAGCGCGTCGGCGACGCAAACGAGGCGACCGACGCCGATGCCTCCACCTCCGAATCCGCCGGCTCAGCCGCCCCCGTCAGGTTCGTTCCGCTCGTGGCCGTCATCGAGCGCAACATCGACCTGTTGTTCCCGAACGTCGAGGTCATCGACACCTCCGCGTTCAGGGTGACGCGGAACGCCGAGGTCCGCCGGAACGAGGAGGTCGCCGAGGGCCTCATCGCCACGATAGAGGACGTGCTCCGCCAGCGCCGGTTCGCAACGGTCGTTCGACTGGAAGTCCAGTCGGGCACGCCCGAGGCGGTCCGCGACCTGCTCGCGGAACAGCTCGACGTGGACGACCCCGAGGTGTTCGAGCGCGACCTACCGCTGGACTACGGGGCGCTCACGTCGCTTTTCGACCTCGACCGCCCGGAGCTCGAAGTCGAGCCGTGGACGCCGCAGCCCCACCCGCGGTTCGCCGGGCGCTCCGCCGACGACCCCGAGTCGGTGTTCGCCGAAATCGCCCGGAAGGACGTGCTCGTCCACCACCCGTACCACTCGTTTACGGGCACGGTGGGAACGTTCCTCGCGGCCGCCGCGGCCGACCCGGACGTGCTGGCCATCAAAGCCACCATCTACCGGACCGCGCCGGACTCCGAGGTCATCGAGACGCTCATCGAGGCCGCGAAGAACGGCAAGCAGGTCGCGGTGATGGTCGAACTCAAAGCGCGGTTCGACGAGGAGAACAACCTCCGGTGGGTCCGCCGCCTCGAAGAGGAGGGCATCCACGTCGCCTACGGCACTATCGGGCTGAAGACCCACTCGAAGACGGCGCTCGTCGTCCGCGAGGAGGACGACGAGGTGCGACTGTACTCCCACGTCGCCACCGGGAACTACCACTCCCAGACGGCGAAGCTCTACACCGACCTCGGGCTGTTCACGGCCGACCCCGACATCGGTCACGACCTCGTTCGCCTGTTCAACTTCTTCACCGGCCATTCGCGCCAGGAGACCTACCGGAAACTGCTGGTCGCGCCGACGAGTCTCCGCGAGGAGATGACCCGACTCGTCCGCCGGGAGGCCGACCACGCCCGCGCCGGCCGCGACGCCCGCATCGTCGCCAAGATGAACTCCCTCGAGGACCCCGCGATGGTCCGCGAACTCTACGAGGCGTCGATGGCGGGCGTCGATATCGACCTCGTGGTCCGGGGAATCTGCCGGCTCAGGCCCGGCATCGATGGGCTCTCGGAGAACGTCTCGGTGTCGAGCGTCGTCGGTCGGTTCCTCGAACACTCGCGTATCTTCTACTTCGAAAACGCGGGCGACCCCGACTACTACGTCGGCTCTGCCGACTGGATGACGCGCAATCTCGACCGCCGGGTCGAGGCCGTCGCGCCCGTCGAAGACCCGGAACACCGCGCCGAACTCGACGCCGTCCTCGACGCGCTCCTGTCGGACAACCGCCGGCGCTGGGTGATGGACGCCGACGGTCGGTACCAGCAACTACGCCCGACAGACGACGCACAGGAAGTCGAGGCGCATACTGTCCTGATGAACCGGGCGCTGGCGGAGACCCACCGGTCGAAGAACGGCGACCACGAGTCGTAGCGTGCCCGACACGACTGGCCCGCACGTTTAGTTGGACAGAAGACATATTCTGGTCCACGTTGCAGACGAGTCTATGAACTCTCCTCACCACCGAAGACGTATCCTCCAGCGTACCGGCATCGTTCTCGTCTTCGGAATCGGTCTCGCAGGATGTCTCGCCGACACACCGACTGGTGATGGCTCACCCACCACGACACACCCCGAGACGACCGATGACCAGACGGCAACACCGGAATCCGAGACAGCAGTTCCACTCGCCGAAATTTCAGACGAGGACGCCAAAGCCCGAGCGCTCGCCGCCGAGGAAACCTATCTCGAAAACCGTCTGCAGAACGCCACCTGTCTCCTGAGTTGGGGAACGACACCGACGACGGCGAGCAAAGAAGCGATGGTCGTCGAACGCTCTGCTGACGGCGTCGTCGTCGACGTGACGCATCCGTACTGGTACGGCAAAGAAGGCGAAGAAGCGGACTCGTCCTCGGAGGCGCTCTACCTCGTGACCGAGACGGATGTCGAACGCACCAGCGGTGACGACGTCTCTCCCTGTTGACCCGAACAGCGTACCGCCGAAAAATAGCCGTCGTCAGGCGCTCGGTTGCACCCGCGCGAGCACGTCGCCGCGGTCGAAGTCGCCGCCCTCGGCGACGAGTATCTCCGTGACCGTCCCCGCGGTCGGCGCGGCCACGTCGATGCTCACCTTCTCGACCTGTATCTCGCAGAGCGTCTCGCCCTCGTCGACCGCCGACCCCTCGCGGACGAACCAGTTGGCGAGGTAGCCCTCGGCCACGTCGTCGGCGTCGTCGGGCCACGAATCGGCCGAGTTCACGTCGAGGGCGTCGCTCATCGTCCGCCTCCGTTCCCGTCTCTGCCTCCGTCCCCGTCTGTTTCGGGCGCTCGTCTCATTCGTGGAGTTCGCGGACGGCCGCCGCGATATCGTCGGTGCCGGGGTTGACCTCGTCTTCCAGCGAGCGGGCGTAGGGAATCGGCACGTCGGGGATGGCGAGGCGCTTGACGGCCGAGAGGTCGTTCAGCGCGCCCTCGGCGGCCCGCGCGATGATTTCCCCCGTCACGCCGAACGACTGGTAGTCTTCGTCCACGACGAGGAGTTTCCCGGTCTTGCGGACCGAGTCGAGCACCGTCTCAGTGTCGAGGGGTACGAGCGTCCGGAGGTCGATGACCTCGGCGTCGATGCCGTCGTCGTCGAGCTGTTCCGCGGCCTCCATCGCCCGGTGGACGTGCAGGCCGAGGGTGACCACGGTCACGTCGTCGCCGGGGCGCTTCACGTCGGCCTCGCCGAACGGAATCGTGTAGTCGTCCTTGGGAACCCCGGTCTTCGGGCCCGAAGGCGAGGGCATCCAACCAAGGCCCATGAGGCGCTTGTGGAACATGTAGACGACCGGGTCGTCGTCGCGGATGGCGCTGTGCATCAGGCCCTTGGCGTCGTAGGCCGTCGAGGGGACGACGACTTTCATCCCCGGCAGGTGGGCGAAGGTCCCGTAGAGCGTCTGGGAGTGCTGGCCGGCGTCGTTGTAAGTTCCGCCGACGGCCGTGGTCAGCACCATCGGGACCGAAAAGGACCCGCCGCTCATGTAGGTGTTCTTCGCCATGTTGTTGTAGATCTGGTCCATGGCGACGCCGAAGAAGTCGACGAACATCAGTTCGGCAATCGGGCGCATGCCGGCCTGTGCGGCCCCGACGGCCGCGCCGAGGTAGGCCGTCTCGCTGATGGGCACGTCCATCACGCGGTCGCGGCCGAACTCGTCCAAGAGGCCGGTCGTACTGGAGAAGATGCCGCCGTAGTCGGCGACGTCCTCGCCCATGTAGAACACCTCCTCGTTCTCGCGCATCTCCCACGCGATGGCTTCCACCATCGCCCTGCTCATGGTCAGTTCGCGGTCCGTCTCGGTCGCTTCCGTGTAGTCTCGTGATTCAGTCGCCATCAGTTGTCACCTCCCGTCTCGCCGGCGTCGTCCGGCGCGTCTGTCGCGCTCCCGCCGTCCGTCGCCGCCTGCGCCGGCGGGTTCGTAAACACGTTCTCGTACGCCTCCTCCGGGGCCGGTTCGGGCTGCTCTTTGGCCCACGAAATCGCCTCCTCGACCCGCTCGTGGGCGCGCTCTCGAATCTCGTCGAGTTCGTCGTCGGTCACGCCGTGCGAGCGGAGGTCCTCGGCGAGTCGCTCGATGGAGTCGCGCTGCTTCGCGCGGTCGATGTCGGCCTCCGGTCGATAGGCTTCGGCGTCGCCCATGAAGTGGCCCATCCGGCGGTGGACCTGTACCTCGATGAGCGTCGGCCCGTTGCCGTCGCGGGCGCGCATCACGGCCTCGCCCGCGGCCTCGTAGACCGCCGTGGCGTCGTCGGAGTCGATTCGGACGCCGGGCAGGTCGAAGCCGGCGGCGCGCTGTGCGCCGTTCTGCACGTCGGTCACGCGGTCTTTCGGCATGCTGATGGCCCAGTCGTTGTCCTCGACGACGAAGACGACCGGGAGGTCGTGGACCGCCGCGAGGTTCAGCGATTCGAGGAAGCCGCCCTGGTCGATAGCGCCCTCGCCGAGGAAGGCGACGGCCACGGCGTCGGTGTTCCGCTTTTTCGCCGCCATCGCCGCGCCGACCGCCGGCGGACAGCCCTGCGCGATGATGCCCGAACACGCGAAGTTCACGTCGGGGTCGAACAGGTGCATGTGCCCGCCCTTCCCGCGGCAGAGCCCCGTCTTCCGGCCGAAAATCTCGGCGGTCATGCGCTTGAGGTCGACGCCCTTCGCGATGGCGATGTGGTGCGGTCGGTGCGGCGCGGTCACCGTGTCGTCGTCTCGGAGGTGCATGCAGACGCCCGCTCCGGACGCCTCGTGGCCGGCCGCGAGGTGGAGTTCGCCGGGAATCGGCCCCGCCGAGATGTCGAACGCCGGCTGCTTGCCGACGAGGTACTCGTCCACCAGTCGCTCCTCGTAGTGCCGAGCGGTCACCATCTGCTCGTACATCGTCTGTAGGTCGGTAACACTCACCATAGTTGGCGTGCGGGTGTACTCCCGAGTATCTATTAACATTAATTGTGTAAGTCATGACCATCAGAACGAACGGACTGCGGATTCACGCGAAGCGACGGGTCGAGACAGGTCTAAGCCCGGTTCGAGCGTATCGTCTCGTATGAACGACACGACGACGAACCTCGTCTCGATACCCGTCGGCGACGCGGTGCTGGAGGGCGACCTCCGCGTTCCGTCCGGGGCGTCGGGGCTCGTGGTGTTCGCCCACGGCAGCGGCAGCAGTCGGAAGAGCCCGCGGAACAACTTCGTCGCCGAGGTCATCCGCGACCGCGGGCTCGGGACGCTCCTTTTCGACCTGCTCACGGAGGCGGAAGACGAGACGTACGAGACGCGGTTCGACATCCCGCTTCTGACCGAGCGACTGCTCGGCGCGACCGAGTGGCTCCGCGGCCGCGACGACGTCGCGGCCCTCGACTACGGCTACTTCGGGTCGAGCACCGGCGCGGCGGCGGCGGTCCTCGCGGCGGCCGACCTCGGCGACGACGCCGGCGCGGTCGTCTCTCGCGGCGGGCGCGTCGACCTCGCGGAGTCGCGGCTCGGCGACGTGACGGCACCGACGCTGTTCGTCGTCGGCGGTGCCGACGAGCCGGTTTTGAGCCTGAACCGCGACGCGTTCGCCCGACTGGACTGCGAGAAGTCGTTGGAAGTCGTCGCCGGCGCGGGCCACCTGTTCGAGGGGCCGGGCGAACTGGACGAGGTGGCCGACCTCGCCGCCGACTGGTTCGAGAGCCACCTCGGCTGAGGGCGTCGCCTGCGGTCGCCGGCGACCGCGGAGCGGGGGGTCGGGACGGTCAGCGCGAGAACTTGCGGTCCTTCGCGGGGTCTTCGACGACGACCCACCAGCGGACGTCCTCCTTCGGGTGGCGGCGCTCGACGTGTTCGTCGAGTCGCTCCCCGGAGTCGAAATCGCGGCCGCAGCGGTTGCAGCGGTGGTGTCTGTTGGTCGTGGGTACGGATACGCCGTAGATGATACTCGACATACATGGGTGGCCGCTTCCGACGCGACCGAACTGTTGTAGACGGCCTGAACCGGTACGTTTAGAACGGTTTATTCGAAAAACACCGCTCAATGACAGAACCCGAGTCGACGGAGCTCGACGAATCCGTTCGCGAGGCCGTCGAACGGTCACGAAGCGGCGCGCCGGCGGTCGGTTCGGTGGTTCGCGACCGGTTTTCGTCCGACGAGGTGTTCCAGCGCATCGTCGCGGCCGCGGACGAGGAGATAACCTCCGGGGCGCGGGAACTGTTCTTCAGCGCCCTCGCCGCGGGCTTCGCGATTACGATCACGTTCCTCCTCTACGTCTCGATGAAGGCGTCCACCGGCGGCGACCCGGTGTTAAGTGCGATGCTCTACCCGCTCGGGTTCATCTACATCATCATCGGGGGCTATCAGCTCTACACCGAGAACACGCTCCCGCCGGTCGCGTTGACGCTGGAGCGGTTGGCCAGTATCCCCGCGCTCTTGCGTAACTGGGTCGTCGTCCTCGCGGGGAACCTCTTCGGCGGGACGCTCGGTGCGGCCGCTCTCGCCTTCGGCGGCGTCCTCTCGCCGGAAGCCGCGAACGCGGCGCTCGAACTCGCTCAGAAGGGCGTCGAGACGCCATGGTGGAGTCTCTTCTTCAAGGCCGCGTTCGCCGGCCTTATCGTCGCCGGCGTCGTCTGGGTCACCTTCGCCGCCCGCGACACCATCTCTCGTCTCGTCGTCGTCTACCTCGCGTTCCTCGCGGTCCCGCTGGGTGGCCTCTTCCACGTCGTCGTCTCCTACACCGAGATGGTCTACCTCGTGATGAACGGCCAGCTGGCGTTCCTCGTCGGCCTGACCGAGTTCGTCGTCCCCGTCCTGTTGGGCAACACCTTCGGCGGCGTCGTCCTCGTCACCGTCGTCAACTACTTCCAGACGACGGAAAACCGGTTAGAATCCGCTCGTTTCGAGGGCGCGAAACGGCAGCTCTCGATTCGTGAGTGGGTGCTGGGTGGGCTCGCGGGACGGTCGTACGTCCCGCTCATCGAGACCGAAGAGGGAACCGAAGACCACCCGGACTCCTACCGGGTCGTCGTCCCCATCGCGAACCCGCGGACCGAGTCGCACGTCGTCGAACTCGCCTGCGCGCTCGCGAAGTCGAAAGAGGACGCCATCGTCGACATCGTCCACGTGGTGCAGGTCCCCTCGCGCGTCTCGCAACGCTACGGTGCCGCACAGAACCAGCGGATTATCGCACACTCCAACGAGCAGCTCGAAGACGCCCGCGAACGCGCTGCCGGCTACGATATCGAAGCCCGCACGTCGACCGTCGTCTCACACCGCTCGTTCGAGGAGATATTCACCGTCGCCCGCCGCAAAGACGCGGACCTCGTCGTCATGGGCTGGAGCAACGACCGAATCTGGGCGGGAGGACGTGCAGAGCGGACGATGAGCGAGTTGACGAGTCGCCTGCCCTGCGACTTCCTCGTCCTCAACGACCGGAACTACGACACCAGCCGACTCCTCTTGCCGACGGTCGATAGCGCCCACTCGGCGCTGAGTGCCGAGGTCGCGAAGTCCCTCCACTCGACCGTCGGGTCGGAGGTGACGCTCCTTCACGTCGTCGACGGCCCGGACGACCGCGAACGGGGCGAGGCGTTCCTCTCCGACTGGGCGACCGAACACGGCCTGCAGGACGCGGCGCGAATCGTCGACGACTCCGGCGACATCGAACGAGCCATCGCCGACCGGGCCGACAGCCACTCGATGGTGCTGATGGGAGCGACCGAACAGGGCCTTCTCACTCGACTCCTGACCGACTCGCTGCACCTCGACGTGGTCAACGACACCGACCACGCGGTTCTCCTGGTGGAGCGCGCCACCGACCGAAGCCTCAGGCAGCGTCTGTTCGGACGCTGAGGCGGTCGGCTACTCTCCTCGCGGCCGTTCGCTCTCTGCAACTTAGTAGCGTCGGCATTCGAACTGGTCGCCGGCGACCGCGCCGTTTTTGTAACCGTAGAAGGGACAAATACGCATGAGTTCAGACGCCGACCAGGCGATAACGGTCTACTCGGACTACGTGTGTCCCTTCTGCTACCTCGGGAGGCAGTCCCTGTCGCAGTACCAAGAGACGAGAGACGAGGAACTCGACATCGACTGGCATCCGTTCGACCTGCGGAGTCAGAAGCGCCGCCCCGACGGGAGCATCGACTTCTCGGTCGACGACGGAAAAGACGAAGACTACTACGAGCAGGCGAAGCAGGGAGTCCGCCGGTTACAAGAGCGCTACGGCGTCGAGATGAACCTGGAACTCGGGACCGACGTGGACTCGCTTCCGGCGCAGGTCGTCTCGTACTACCTGAAGGGACACGCCGACTACGAGACGTGGCTCGCGTTCGACGAGTCGGTCTTCGAGGCGCTCTGGCAGGACGGCAAAGACATCGGCGACGAGGCGGTACTCGTCGAACTCGCCGAATCGGTGGGCGTCGACGGCGAGGAAGTCACGTCCGCGCTCGGAGACGAAACGCTTCGGAGCGAGGTGCGCGAACGATTCAGCGAGGCCCAGCAACACGGCGTCACCGGCGTCCCAACGTTCGCGTACGAGGGCTACGCCGCGAGAGGTGCGGTTCCGCCGGAACAGCTAGAGCGACTCGTCGAGGGCGTGTAGGACCGGACGAGCGACCAACGAGACCGACAGCGCTCGAAGGGTCGTCGCGCCCGCCGGCGAGTCGGTTCACCCGGCGGTGTTCGTTTCGAGCATCCGACGGAGCGCGACTTCCATCTCCTCGAACTCCGAGAGTTCGAGTTCGTCGGTGGTGACGATGACGCCGCGGTCCCCGGCGACGACGCGGCCGACGAACCCGTCAGAGAAGACGCGAAGGGTGAACTCGTACTCGCCGAACTCCGGACGCTCGCCGTTCCTGCCGGCGTTGTAGGTTTCCTGCGGTCCGAACCCGGTGCGCTCGCTCTCGACGAGTTCGGATTTGGCCGCACGCGCCGCGGCCTCGTCGCCGCCGTAGAGGTCCCGCCGGACGTACAGCACGTCGAAGTCGTCGCGGGTGAAGTGGACGACGCTTCGGAGAGCGTCCCCGAGGGTCGTTCGGCAGGTGGAGACGAGGGCGTCGGCGACGCTCCCGGTGATTGTCGGCGTTGATTCGGTCACGGGGGTAGATAGCACGCCACAGTATTTGGCCGTCTCGCCTCTCCCACCACCCGGTCGCCGCGCCGCTCGGCCCGGCGCGGTTCAGGCCAGTCGGAACCGCGTGTCGGTGAGTTCCTCCGAGACCTCCCAGAGCCGTGCGGCAGTCTCCGGGTCTCTGGCGCGGTCGCTCGACTCCGCGATGCCGGGGTTGCCGCGCATGCCGAACAGCCCCTGCGGGCCGACGTACTCCCCGCTTTCGACAGCCGGCGACGTGGCGGCGTACAGAAGCGGGAGCGCGCCCATCTCGGCCGACTGGGCGAATATCGCGTTGCCGAGTTTGCTCATCCAGTACCGGAGCGTCGACCCGGACGCCTCGGGGCCGCGGAACTGGAGGTTCGTGTCGGCGTAGCCGGGATGTGCGCCCACGCTCAGCACGTCGTCGATGCCCGCGGCGGTCAGCCGGCGGTCGAGTTCGAACGCGAAAAGCAGGTTCGCGAGCTTGCTCTGGGCGTAGGCGTCCCACTCGTCGTAGTCGCGTTCGCCCTGCAGGTCGTCGAAGTCCATCCGGCCGCGCTCGTGGAGGCCGCTCGACATCGTGACGAGCCGCGTCTCGCCGGGCGTGTCGCGGAGCGTCGGAAACAGGCGGGCGCTCAGGACGAAGTGACCGAGGTGGTTCACGCCGAACTGCGTCTCGAAGCCCTGTGCGGTCTCCCGCCGGGGAATCGCCATCACGCCGGCGTTGTTGCAGAGGGCGTGTAACGCCCCGTGCTCGGCGGCGAACTCGTCGGCGAACCCCCGGACGGAGTCGAGGTCGGCGAGGTCGAGTTCCGAGAGAGTCAGCGAGGCCGCCGGCACCGAGTCGCGGACGTCGGCCATGGCGTCCTCGCCGCGGTCGAGGCTCCGGCAGGCCATGACGACGTGCGCGCCCTTCTCTGCGAACATGCGCGTCGCCTCGAAGCCGAGGCCGCTGTTCGCGCCGGTGACGACGACGGTCTTCCCCGAGAGGTCGGGGGCGTCGGCCGCGGTCCAATCGCTCATGGGGAACTCCAAGGACCGAACCGAGTAAACCGTGGCGGCGACCGCTGGCGCGGCCGGACGAACGGTCGCAGACGCCCGATTGGGACTACTTCGACGCGGTGCTGGTCTGCATCCCGTCGGAGTTGTACGCCGAGCCGAAGCCCTCGTCGTCGAGGAGGATGATGCCAGCCGACGACCCGGTGAGTTCGCCGAACTCCTCGATGGCGAGGTCGGCCGCGGTCTGGGCGTCGCAGCCGCGTTCGAGGTGGCCGACAGCGCGACGTGCGAGCGTCACGCGCGCGATGTCCTCTCCCGCTCCCGTGGTCGACGCGCCGCCCGCGGGGGAGGCGTAGAAACCCGAGCCGATTTGGGGTACGTCGCCGACACGGCCGGCGAGGGCGAACCAGCGGCCGCCGGTCGAGGTCGCGGAGGCGAACGTCTCGCCGTCGGTGGCGACCGCGCCGACCGTGTCGTGACCGGGAAGGCGAACATCGTGAGCCGAGCGGTCACTGCTTGCTGAGGTTCCCTCAGAATTGTCGTGGCCGGGAAGGCGAGCGTTGCGAGCCGGGCGGCCACTGCCTGCCGAGGTCTCCTCGCGGGCCGGCAGGTAGCCGTCACCCGCCTCGGCCGTCGGGTCGCTCGTGCTGCCGCCGAAGCGGTCCGCGAGCCACGCGAGGTGTTCCGTCGGCGACCCCTCGGGCGCGTCCGCGTTCTCCCAGCGCTCGCGGGTCTCGTCGGTGAAGAGGTCGACGCCGGTCTCGACGCCCGCGTCGGCGGCGAAGTCGACCGCCGGCTCGCCCGTCAGGAGGACGTGCGGGGTGTCTTCGAGGACCGCCCGCGCGACGGAGACGGCGTGTTCGACGCCCTCCATGCCGGAGGCCGCGCCGGCGCGTCGGTCGCTCAGCATGACGCCCGCGTCGGTGCGGACGACGCCGTCGGACTGGACCGCGCCGCCGACGCCCGCGTTGAATCGGTGGTCGGATTCGAGGACGCGGACCGCGGTCTCGACCGCCGAAAGCGGGTCGGATTCGCTCGCGCCCGCGTCGGCCGCGTCGTCCAAGACGGCCTGTCTGGGTTCCGGTTCGCCGGGGATGCCGCCGGCACCGCCGTGGAGGATAATTCGCATACGGAGGTGTCTTCAGAGCGTGAGTGTAAACGTATCGACCGCCGAATGGAGCGATACTTGCAGTTCGCCGTCGATAACGGCAGGACTTTTACACCGCACTGGAAAACCCAAATTGTTCATGAGCTACGACCAGATTGAGGTTCCGGATGACGGCGAGAAAATCACGGTCGACGAGGAGACGGGCGAGCTCTCCGTCCCCGACAACCCGATTATTCCGATCATCCACGGCGACGGAATCGGAACGGACGTCGGCCCCGCCGCACAGAAGGTCCTCGACGCCGCCGCCGAGGCGACCGGCCGCTCTGTCTCTTGGATGCGCGTCTACGCCGGTTCGTCCGCCCGCGACAAGTACGACGAGAACCTCCCGGAGGACACGGTAAGCGCCATCCGCAACCACCGCGTCGCAATCAAGGGCCCGCTCACGACGCCCGTCGGTGCCGGCTTCCGCTCGCTCAACGTCGCGCTCCGCAAGAAGCTCGACCTCTACGCGAACGTCCGCCCGACCTACCACCTCGACGGCGTCCCGTCGCCCGTGAAGAACCCCTCGGCGATGGACATGGTCACGTTCCGCGAGAACACCGAAGACGTGTACGCCGGCATCGAGTGGGAAGCCGGCACCGACGAGGTCCAGAAGGTCAAGGAGTTCGTCGAAGACGAGATGGGCGCGGACGGCGTCATCCACGACGGTCCCGTCGGCATCGGCATCAAGCCCATCACCGAGTTCGGGACGAAGCGACTCGTCCGCGAGGCCATCGAGTACGCCCTCGAAAACGACCGCGACTCCGTCACCCTCGTCCACAAGGGTAACATCATGAAGTTCACCGAGGGCGCGTTCCGCGACTGGGGCTACGAACTCGCCGAAGAGGAGTTCGGCGACGTCACCATCACGGAAGACGAGCTCTGGGAGGAGTACGACGGCGAGAAGCCCGAGGACAAGGTCGTCGTCAAGGACCGCATCGCCGACAACATGCTCCAGCAGCTTCTCACCCGCACCGCCGACTACGAGGTCATCGCCACGATGAACCTCAACGGCGACTACATGTCCGACGCCGCCGGCGCGCAGATCGGTGGTCTCGGCATCGCCCCCGGCGCGAACTTCGGCGAGGGTCTCTGTCTCGCAGAGCCCGTCCACGGCTCCGCGCCCAAGTACGCCGGCGAGGACAAGGTCAACCCGACCGCGATGATCCTCTCCGGCCGTCTCATGTTCGAGTACATGGGCTGGAAGGACGCCGGCAAGCTCATCCGCGACGCCGTCGAGAAGACCATCTCGGACGGCGACGTCACCTACGACCTCGAACGCCAGATTGAGGGCGGCAACAAGCTCGCCACGAGCGAGTACGCCGACAAGGTCGTCGAGAACATTCACGAATTGGCGTAAGCCCATTCGTGAGTCTGCCGAGCTTCGCTCGGCAACATCAAAAAGCTCGCATAAGCGAGCTTTTTGTGCGCTCGGAAATCTGTGATTTCCGAGAACATCAACGAACTCGCGTAGGCGAGTTCGTTGAGCAGCCAGAAATCTCCGATTTCTGGATACATTCACGAATTGGCGTAAACGAACACACCACTTCTCTCTCGCGGCACCGACGCCGCAGTTCTTTCGCGCCGACTACAGTCGATTCGGGTCCCGCCAGCGCTGAATCCGGTTCCACAGGGGCCTGACGAACCCGAAGACGACCGCGCCGGCGGTGTCGGCGACGATGTCGACGCCCGTGTCCTCCAAGTAGACAGAGCGGGGCCACTCGACCCAGAAGCTAGTGAACAGGCGCTCGTACACCTCGAACCACGTGCCGATGGCGGCGACCGCCATCGGGAGGACGACGAGGAGCGCGACCCGCGAGTGGAGCAGGCGGGGGTTGAGGACGTAGAGGACCGCCGCGACGCCGAACCCGGAGGCGGCGTGGACGAGGATGTCCCACCACCAGATGCGGGTGTAGAGAAACAGCGCCATGCTCGTGAAGTGCGTCGCGGTGACGACGCCCCCGAACACCGCGACGGCGGCCATCTCTCGGGGGCGTTCTTCCCACCCGGCCAGCACCATCTCGTCCCAGGTGCGCCTCAGCATGCGCGGGGGAGTGCGCGAGTCGCGCCGAGTACGGTGAGGAGGGTCGGTGCCGGGCCTGCTGCGAGCGGAAGCATAGACGAGAGATAGGACATCATCGATATGTACGTTATCCCGACGGAGCAACACGTTTGGGGTTAAATTAACCCTCCCGACGGGAGCATCGCGTCCGGAGTCAGCGGTCCGATGAGGAGTCGTCGTCCGCCTTCTCGCCGCCGTCGGAGCGGAGGTGACCGGAGGAGGGCGGCGAGTCGCCGCGGGGGCTGTCCGCCCGCGTCCGCGACCTGAGGACGCCCTCGACGAGGGCGAAAAAGCCGAGGCCGCCGACCACGTCGACCACGAGGTCTATCGCGGTGTCCTCGACGTAGTAGGCCATCGACCAGCCCCACCAGAAGTCCTTGAACAGGTACTCGTACACCTCGAACCCCGCGCCGATGGCGAGGATGATGCCACCGACGACCACCGGGGCGCGAGCGCCCCGGAAGGTCCGGGGGAACACGAGGAACAACACGCCCGCGACGCCGAAGCCCGAGAGCGAGTGGGTGAGCACGTCCCACCACCAGATACGCGTGTAGATGTCGTAGGCGAGCCCGCCGAAGTGGAGCGCGCTGACGACCGCCGCCCAGACGCCGACGAACACCCACAGCCACGGCTCGCGTGCGAGCTTCGAGTGACTCATGGTCGCCCGCTGCTCGGCGGGGTATCCGGGGTGTTCGGCGCGCCGGGCGCTATCCATGGAGGAAGTACGCGGGGGAGGGGCATAGTTAGGGACTACCGTCTACCGGATGGTGACACCGGACTGATAAATGCTTTCTCCTCATGTGTTTCGAACGAAACGTTCCGGGACTCGTTCGAGAGACCCCACCCCGACGGCCCGTAAGGGAGGTTCTAACGGGGGGTCGCACTCGGCGTCAGTCTAGCCACGGCGGATTCTCCCGCGGCGGCGAGAACACGTCGATGCCGACGACGGTCTCGTCGCCGCGGTTCTCCGCACCGTGGAGTTCGCCGCCCGCGAGCGAGTAGGCGTCGCCGGGACCGACGGCGACTTCCTCGCCCTCGTCGCCGACGAGGAACGTCAGTTCGCCGGCGACGATGTAGCCGACCTGCTCGTGCGGGTGGTCGTGAACCGGGACGGCCGCGCCGGGTTCGATGCGGAAGTGCTGGACGTTCATCTTCTCCCCGCCCGCGAGGAGCGAGAGGGAGACGCCGTCGGCCGCCTCGGCGGACGGCGCGTCGTCGAGTGAAACTCGGTCCATGGTGGCAAGCCACAGGGAACGGGGATAAATCCGCCGGGGAGGCGCGGCGGGGGTCGTCACCCGCGAGGGGCCCGCGGTCGCTCCCGCTCCCGAACGTTCAAATCCGACGCCGCGGAACATCGGCGTATGTACGCGGTCGTAGGGTGTACGGACTGCGCGAACATGTGGCTGCTTTCGGACCCCGACGGGTCGAAGACGGCGACGTGTCCGCGGTGCGGCAGGCGACACCAGACGAAGAAGCTCCGGCGCTTCTTCGAGTCCGACGACAGGGACGCCGCGCGGCAGGCGCGCTCGGCGCTGTTGGCGAAGAAACACGGCGACAGCGAGGCGTTCGCGCAGGTCGAACACGTCTCGGAACTCGACCGGCGGGCCGAGGAGTCGGGCGTCGACGACCGCGAGTACCTCGAAGGCTCGGGGCTCGACGCCGACGAGGTGTTCGAGGCGGGCGAGGCCGCCTCTCGCGGTCGGAACTCGTCGTCGGGGTCGCCCGACCGCCTGACGGTCGTTCGCGAGGCGGTTCGGGACGGCGACCGGCCGACCGAGGAGGAAATCGTCGCGACCGCGGTCGAACGCGGCGTCCCGGAGGACCGCGCCCGCGACCTGCTCGACAAACTCCGGCGGCGCGGCGAGGTGTCGGAGTCGCGGGGCCGACACCGACTGGTCTGAGCGTCGCGGCGGGCGACCGGTAGGAGGGGGCCGCGAGCGCGAGCACCTCAGAGCGCGCCGAGCAACTTCGCCACGGTCAGCGCGGAGGCGACGACGCCGAGGGCCAACTTCACCAGCCTGAGCGCGAGCGCCAACCGCCGCGCGTCGTCGTACTCGTCGGGCGATTCGGGGTCGGTACTGCGTGTAGAGAGTGGCATGGGAGGGGATGGGGTGTGGACACGCCCGCGGGTGCTGCCCGACGGGCGCGTTTTCATCGTTTCCGCGGAAACGGAATAAACGCGAGCCACGGGTGCGGGGTGAAAGTGAAAGTAAACAGAGAGATGCGAATACGCTAGTATAGTGCGGGAGTGTGCTGAGAAAAGCAGTTCAGCTGTGTCCGGTGCCGGTGAAACTGAAACCCGGTTCGAGTTATCGACCGAGTTCGGCGTGGGCGCTGGAGAGGTGCCGCGAGGCGAGCGCCGAAAGGAGCGAGAGTTCGCCCGCGAGGGAGCCGACGGCGATGCACTCGGCAAGGGCGTCGGCGTTGGAGCCGGCGGGGTCGCCGCCGCCGCTGACGCCGAGGATGTCGAGGCCCTCGGACTGCGTCGGGAGCTTCGTGCCGCCGCCGACGGTGCCGACTTCGAGGGAGGCGATGGAGACCGAGACGTAGAGGTCGCCGTCCTGCACCTCGGCGGTCGTGATGGCGTTCGCGCCCTCGACGACCTGCGCCTCGTCCTGTCCGGTGGCGAGGAACATCGCGGCGACGACGTTGGCGACGTGGGCGTTGAAGCCGAGGCTCGCGGCCTTCGCGGAGCCGACGAGGTTCTTGCGGGTGTTGAGTTCGGCGACCGCTTCAGGCGTGGTGTGCAGGCGCTCTTCGACGACCTCGCGCGGGATGCGCACGTCGGCGGTGACGCTCCGGCCGCGGCCCTCGACGGCGTTGATTGCGGCGGGCTTCTTGTCGGTACAGAGGTTGCCCGAGAGGGCGACGAGCGAGGCGCTCGTCTCTGCTTCGACGACGCCGGAGGCGGCCTCGGTGGCGATGGTGGCCATGTTCATCCCCATCGCGTCCTTGGTGTCGTAGCGGAACCGCAGGTAGACCGAGTTGCCGACGACGTACGGCGTCACGTCGAGGAGTTCGCCGTGGTTCGTCGTCTCCTCGGCGGCTTCCTTCAGCGCCGCGAAGTTGTCGCGGGTCCACGAGACGAGCGCCTCGGCCTCGGCCACGTCGGCGACGCGGAACACGGGCGCGCGGGTCATCCCGGACTTGAGGACGCGGGCGGTCGCGCCGCCGGCGCTGTTGATGACCGAACAGCCGCGGTTGACCGACGCGAGGAGCGCGCCCTCGGTGGTCGCGAGCGGGAGGTACTTCTCGCCGGAGACGGAGCCGCCGTCGACGCTGACGGGGCCGGCGACGCCCATCGGCACCTGAATCGCGCCGACCATGTTCTCGATGGCCGACTCGGCGGCCTCGGCGGGGAAGCCGTAGTTACCAACCGCGTCGAGCGACGCGCCGGACTGCGATTCGACGAGCAGCCGGCGCGCCTCGGCGGCGGTGTCGGCGTCGGCGTGCGCTTCGAGTTCGTGGAGGCGGAGTTCGCCCTCCCGAACGCGGTCGGCGAGGGACGCGGCGTCTGTCATGCCCCGACGTTTCCCGCGCCGGCCCTAACGCGTTCCGGTTCTTTCAACGGTCGCCGTCTGTCCCCGTCCGAGACCACCCGGCCACCGCCCGGCCACCCCGCCGCCTCCCGAACCGTTTTGCCCTCCCGCGTCGGGGTCGAACGTATGACCGCGGCAGCGGACCTCGTACTGACGAACGCGGAGGTACACACGCTCGGCTCGCCCGACGAGACGCACGAAGCCGTCGCCGTCCGCGACGGCGAGGTCGTCCGCGTCGGCCGCGCGTTCGACGTGGAACTGCTCGTCGGCGTCGAGACGCGGGTCGTCGACTGTGGCGGCCGCGTCGTTCTCCCCGGCTTCATCGACGCCCACACGCACCTCCCGATGGTCGGCCGGTCGCTCGTCCACGCCGACCTCTCGGCCGCCGACTCCCCGGCGGAGGCGGTCGAACTGCTCCGCGAGCGAGCCGCCGAAGTCGAAGCTGACGACGGCGGAGCCGGCGGTGGTGGGGCCAGCAGCGACGGGACCGGCGACGAGACCGACTGGGTGCTCGGCTACGGCTACGACGAGAGCACGTGGGACGAATCCAGATATCTCACCCGCGACGACCTCGACGCCGTCTCCGAGTCGCTTCCCGTGGTCGCCTTCCGCGAGGACCTCCACACCGCCGGCGTCAACTCGGTCGTCCTCGACCGCTACGCCGACGAGATGCCCGGCTCGGGCGTGCAGACCGCCGGCGGAGACGCTGCTTCCGAGGGCGTCGTCGACGGCGACGCCGCCGGCGAGCCGACGGGCGTCGTGGTCGAGGGCGCGGTCGACGTGCTCCGCGAGGCGACCGAACCGGGCCGCGAGGAGATGGCGGCGCTCGTCCGCGCCGCGCAGTCGTACGCAACCGCCCGCGGGGTCACCGGCGTCCACGACATGGTCCGCGGCTCCCGCGCGCCCGAGGTCTACCGCGACCTCGACGAAGCCGGCGAACTGGACCTCCGCGTCCGAATCAACTACTGGTCGGACCACCTCGACGCGCTCCGCGAGGTCGGTCTGCGGACGAACCACGGAGGCGGGAGCCGCGGCGACCTCGTCGCCGTCGGCGCGATAAAGACGTTCACCGACGGGAGCTTCGGCGGCCGGACCGCGAAGCTCACCGAACCGTACGCGGACGCCGCGGGTGACCCCGACGCGGCCGACGACGAGGCGGGCCAGTGGGTCGTCAACCCCGAGGAACTCCGCGAACTCGTCGCCGACGCGGACGACTCGGGCTACCAGCTCACCGCGCACGCCATCGGCGACGCGGCCATCGACGCAGTGCTCAACGCGTACGAGGAGACCGACGACCCCGGCTCGGCCCGCCACCGGGTCGAACACGTCGAACTCGCCTCCGACGAGGCCATCGAACGGTTCGCCGAACTGGGCGTCGTCGCCTCGGTCCAGCCGAACTTCCTGAAGTGGGCCGACGAGGGCGGCCTCTACGACGCCCGCCTCGGCGAGCGACGCCTGCGGACCAACCGCTACCGCGACCTGCTCGACGCCGGGGTCGACCTCGCGTTCGGGAGCGACTGCATGCCGCTCGGGCCGCTTCTCGGCGTCGACCTCGCCACCGACCACCCGAACCCCGACCAGTCGCTCACCGTCACCGAGGCGCTCCGGGCGTACACGTCCGGTGCGGCCTACGCCGGCTTCGACGAGGACCGACTGGGAACCGTCGCGGTCGGCACCGCCGCGGACCTCGTCGTCCTCGACGAGTCGCCGTGGGAAACCGACTCGATTCGCGACGTCGCGGTCTCGATGACCGTCGTGGACGGTCGCGTCGTCTTCGAACGCGACTGAGCGAACAATCGCCATCGACGGGGGAGTACATTCGAAGAAAATTATTCTTCAACCGAGTAGACGGCGTTCGCGGGTTCTGAATCCAAACAGACGGAAGTACCACCGACCAATCGGGGCTGTAGAGAATCTTTACGGGTGGGTGGCGAGTATTGAAGAAAAATATTTTTCAATAAGGCCCGATGATTGGACTTCCACCGTGGTGACCAATCGTGGTTGAATTACAGTCGGTCGGGTTCGAGTCGGAGCTCAGCCTGTTCAAATACGACACGCTCGAACAGCTTCCGGAGAGCCACCGCGACCTCGACGAGGCCGCCCGCTCCCGGCGAATCGCCGCCGCCCGCGAGGAGCTCGGCGACCGAGTCATCGTGCTCGGACACAACTACCAGCGACGCGAAATCGTCGAGCACGCGGACTTCATCGGCGACTCCTACGAGCTCTCGAAGCGCGCCGCCGAGTCCGATGCCGAGTACGTCGTCTTCGCCGGCGTGACGTTCATGGCCGAGAGCGCGGACATCATCACCGACGACGACCAGACGGTGATTCTCCCGTCGATGGAGGCGTCGTGTCCGATGGCCGGGATGGCCGAGGCCGTGCAGGTCGACTCCGCGTGGGAGACGCTCGTCGAGGAGTCCGGCGGCAAGGACATCATCCCCGTGACGTACATGAACTCCTACGCAGACCTGAAGGCCTTTTGCGCCTCCCACGGCGGGCTCATCTGCACCTCCTCGAACGCCGCCGACGCCTTCGAGTGGGCCTTCGAACGGGGCGACGCCGTGCTGTTCCTGCCCGACAAGCACCTCGGGCGCAACACGTCCGACGACCTCGGCATCGACGGGGTCGTCGAGTGGGACCCGTGGGCCGGCGACGTGGCCGAGTCGATGGGCGCCGCCGGCGAGGTCGACCCCGAGATTCCCGACCTCGGCGACGCCGAGGTCATCCTCTGGGACGGCTACTGTCAGGTCCACGAGCGCTTCCGCGTCGACCACGTCGAGGAGGCGCAGGCCGACGGCGCGAAGGTCGTCGCCCACCCCGAGTGCCGCCCGAGCGTCGTCGCGGCCGCCGACGAGGTCGGCTCGACGAGCCACATCTGCGACGTCATCGAGAACGCCGACCCCGGCGAGACGTGGGCCATCGGCACCGAAGTCCACCTCGCGCGACACCTCGCGCGCTGGCACCCCGAGGTCGACGTGCGGCCGCTCTGCGGCGACGCCTGCATGGACTGCAACGCCATGCGGCAGGTCGACCCCAACTACCTGACGTGGGTGCTCGAAGAACTCGCCGCGGGCCGCGAACCCAACGTCGTCGAGGTCGCGCCCGAGGAGAAAGAACTCGCCGCGGTCGCGCTCGACCGCATGCTCGAACTATGAAGGCCGACGTGCTCGTCGTCGGCTCCGGCATCGCCGGCTGCGCCGCGGCCCTCGCCGCCGCCCGCGAGGGGGCCGACGTGCTCGTCGTCACGAAGGCGACCGAGCCCGAGGACGCCGCGTCCGACTGGGCGCAGGGCGGCATCGCCGTCACCCAGTCCGCGCCCGAGGAGTTCGCCGCCGACATCCGCCGCGCGAGCGACGACACCGCCGACCCCGAGGCGGTCGAGACGCTCGTCTCCGAGTCCCGAGCCGTCGTCGAGGACGTGCTCTTGGACACGCTCGAAGTCGAGTTCGACGCGGTGGGCGGCGGCGCCGACGGCACCGACAGCACCGACGCCGCCGACTTCGACCTCGCCCGCGAGGCGGGCCACTCCAGCCGCCGCATCCTCCACGTCGACGCCAGCACCGGCGCGCACGTCCTCCGGCCGTTCCTTCAGCACCTGTCGGCCCGCGACGGCGTGCGCATCGTCGACGACGCGACGGCGCTCGACCTCCTGACCGAGGAGGGAACCGTCCGCGGCGCGACCATCCTCGCCGACGGCGAGGTCGAACCCGTGTTCGCCGGGGCGACCGTCCTCGCCACCGGCGGCATCGGCGACTGTTACGCCCGGTCGACCAACCCCGCGGGCGCGACCGGCGACGGCGTGGCGATGGCCGCGCTCGCCGGCGCGACCGTCTCGGACATGCAGTACGTCCAGTTTCACCCGACGGCGTACGACCCCCGGACTGACCCCCAGGCCGACGACGACGCGCAACCGTTCCTCGTCAGCGAAGCCGTTCGCGGCGAGGGCGCGACCCTGCGCGACGCCGACGGCCGCCGATTCATGCCTGACGTGCACGAAGACGCCGAACTCGCCCCCCGAGACGTGGTCGCCCGCGCCGTCTCCCGCGCTCGCGACCGAACCGGCCGCGTCGTCCTCGACGTGTCCGACCTCGACTTCCGCGAGGAGTTCCCCGACCTCGCGGCGCTCTGTGACGACCGCGGCGTCGACCTCGACGCCGGCATCCCCGTCGCCCCGAGCGAGCACTTCCTCTGCGGCGGCGTCGCCGTCGACGACCGCGGCAGAACCTCGCTGTCCCGCCTGTTCGCCGCCGGCGAGTGCGCCCGCACCGGCGTCCACGGCGCGAACCGACTCGCCTCGACCAGCCTGCTCGAAGGGCTCGTCTGGGGCGTCCGCGCCGGCGAGACCGCGGCCGACCGGGGCCGCGGCGACGCCGAGGCCGTCGAGTACGCGCCGCCGCGCGACTCCGACCCGGCGCTGCCCGACGCCTTCGCCGACACGAAGTTCGACCGCCTCGGGCGGACGATGGACGAGTTCGTCGGCATCGAGCGCACCCCCGACGGGCTCGGGACCGCGCGGGCTCGGCTCCGCCGCCTGAAGGGCGAGGTCGACGCCTACGCCCGCACCCGCGTCTCGCGGTCCATCTACGAACTCCGGAACGCCTGCGTCTCGTCGCTCCTCGTCGCCCGCGCGGCCGCCGACGCGCCGTCGGCCGGCTGTCACTCGCTGGTCGACCCGGACGGAAGCGAGGAAAGCGAGGAGAGCGACGACGCCGGACGGGGGGTGACCCCGCGTGCTGACGACTGAGACCGTCGAGCGCTGGCTGGCCGAGGACGTCGGCCACCGCGACGTGACGAACGACGTGCCCGGCGACACCACCGGGCGACTCGTGGCGAAGGAGCCGGCGGTCGCCGCCGGTCTCGACGCCGCCGTCGCCGTCTTCGACTACCTCGGCGTTGAGGCCGAGCGAACGGTCGAAGTCGGCGACGCGGTCGAAGCCGGCGACGAAGTGCTGCGAGTCGACGGCGACGCCCGGAGCGTCCTCCGCGGCGAGCGCGTCGCCGCCAACGTCGTCGGCCACGCCTCCGGGGTCGCGACCACGACTCGCGAGGCGGTCGCCGCCGCCCGCGAGGTCTCCGACTCGGTCCGGGTCGCCGCGACCCGCAAGACCACGCCCGGCCTCCGCGGCGTCGAAAAGCGCGCCGTCGTCGCCGGCGGCGGCGACACCCACCGCCTCACGCTCTCGGGGATGGTGATGGTCAAGGACAACCACGTCGCCGAACTCGGGCTTGAAGAAGCCGTCCGCCGCTTCACCGAGCGCAAGTCGTTCGCGACGAAGCTCGAAGTCGAAGTCGAGACGCCCGAGATGGGCGAGCGCGCCGCGGCCGCCGGAGCCGACATCGTCTTGTTCGACAACCTCCCGCCCGAGGCGGTCCGCGAGGGCGTCTCCCGGCTCCCCGAGGGCGTCATCGCCGAGGCCAGCGGCGGCATCACGCCGGAGACGCTCCCCGCCTACGCCGACACCGGCGTCGACGTGGTCTCGATGGGCTGGCTCACCCACAGCGCGCCGAGTTCGGACTTCTCCTTCCGGACCGGGTGAGCGGGCCGGTCCACCCGGAGCGAAGGGAAAACCCCTTACTGCCGGTCGTCGCACTCGCGGGCAATGGGCTTCTTCGACGACCTCCGCGACCGCATCGAGGCGACAGACAGCGTCGTCTCGGTCGGCCTCGACGCCGACATCGACCGCATCCCCGACCACCTCCTCGACAAGGACCTCCCGCGGTGGGCGTTCAACCGCCGCATCATCGACGCGACTCACGAGCACGCCGCGGCGTACAAGCCGAACGCGGCGTTCTACGAGGACGAAGACGGCTGGCGCTCCCTGCGCGAGACCGTCGCCTACGCCCACGGCAAGGGCGTGCCGGTCCTCCTCGACGCCAAGCGCGCCGACATCGGTAACACGACCCGCAAGTACGCCGACCTGCTCGACGACGCCGACGCCATCACGGTCAACCCCTACATGGGCCGCGACTCCATCCAGCCGTTCCTCGCCCGCGAGGACAAGGGCGTGTTCGTCCTCTGTCGGACCTCGAACCCCGGCGGCTCCGACCTCCAGTCGCTCGAACTCGATTCGGGCGAACCCCTCTACGAGCGCGTCGCGGCGCTCTGCGACCTCTGGAACGAACACGGCAACGTCGGCCTCGTCGTCGGCGCGACCGGTCCCGACGAACTGGAACACCTCCGCGAACAGGTGCCCGACCTGCCCTTCCTCGTCCCCGGCGTCGGGGCGCAGGGCGGCGACGCCGAGGCCGCCGTCGAGTTCGGCCTCGCCGACGGCGTCGGTCTCGTGAACTCCTCGCGCGGCATCATCTTCGCCGGCGAGGACGACGGCGAGGACTTCGACAAGGCCGCCGGACAGGCGGCCAAGCGCCTCAAAAAGCGGCTGAACCAGTACCGCTGAGTCGGCGCGGGCGCTCGATTTTCGGCGGGTGACTCTTCGGCAGGTGACTCCCCGGCGAGACGTTTACCACCGTGCGCCCCTAACTGCGCTCGTGGACCGAGACCGACTCGTCATGGGGCTCGCGGCGGTGTTCGCGGGAATCACCATGCTCCTCGTCGTGTTGGCGTTCGCCTACCAACAGCTCTTGTTGCTGTTCGTCGCCATCCCCTTCGGCGCGACGACGTACTTCATGTACGCCCACGTCAGCGGCCGCCTCGAAGAGCGGTTCCGCAGGACGCGCGTCCGCGCCGACGCCGGGCGCGGCGGGTTCGGCTTCCGGTCGGACCAACGGCGGGGCGACCGCCGGGGGACCGGCGGCTTCGGCGCGGGTCCCCGCGGCGACCCCCAAGAGGGACCACGAACCGGTCGATTCGGCCCGAACGCCGGCCCCGGCGGCGGATTCGACGGCGGTCGGCGGAGACGGCGCGCCCGCGACGGAAGCGGGACGCGGGTCCGCCCGCCGCGGCGCGGCATGAGTCGGCAGAAAGCCCTCGAAACGCTCGGCCTCGACGACGACGCCTCCGAGGACGAGGTGAAGGCGGCCTACCGGAAGCGAGTCAAGGAGACCCATCCGGACTCGAAGACCGGCGACGAGGAGGCGTTCAAGCGCGTCAACCGCGCCTACGAGCGCCTGACCGAGTAACGCGGTTTCCTTTTCACCCGCATTCGACCGGCACAAGCCTCGACGAGCGCCCCCGCGTCGGTTCCGTCTCGATTGCGGTACGTTCTCATGGTAATCGCTACCGCGGAAAGCGTTTTCACGGTCGGTTTCCTACCCGCTTCCATGAGCGCGGATCGGGCTCTCTTGGACGAGGCCCTCGAGCGCGGTGAGGAAGAAGGCGGCAACGTCGAGTTCAAAGAACGCCTCACCCGCGCCGTTCACCTGTCCGACGGCCGGATGGAGTCGCTCGCGGCTCAGCTCCGACACCGAGTGCTCTCCGGCGACGGCGTGGCGACCTACGTGGTCGGCGTCACCGACGACGGCGGCATCGCCGGCATCCCGCCGGACGACTTCTCCGAGACCATGGACGTGCTGTCGCTTCTGGCCGAGGAGGCCGGCGCGCACATCGAAGACGTGGAGACGTGGGGCGTCGGCGACTCGGCCGAGCGCGGCCTCGTCGGCGTCGCGACCATCCGCGAGGGGGCGATGCTCGACGTGGACGACGACCACATCGTCGTCGGCACCGCGGGCCACGTCGACCACGGGAAGTCCACCCTCGTCGGTTCGCTCGTCACCGGGCAGGCCGACAACGGCAACGGCGGCACGCGGTCGTTCCTCGACGTGCAGCCCCACGAGGTCGAACGCGGCCTGTCGGCGGACCTCTCGTACGCCGTCTACGGCTTTTCCGACGACGGCCCGGTCCACATGCGAAACCCCCACCGGAAGTCCGACCGGGCGCAAATCGTTCAGGAGGCCGACCGGCTGGTCTCGTTCGTCGATACTGTGGGCCACGAGCCGTGGCTCCGGACGACGATTCGCGGCCTCGTCGGTCAGCGTCTCGACTACGGCCTGCTCGTCGTCGCCGCCGACGACGGCCCGACGCGGACGACCCGCGAACACCTCGGCATCCTGCTCGCGATGGAGCTACCGACGGTCGTCGCCATCACGAAGGTCGACGCCGTCTCCGAGGAGCGCGCCGCCGAGGTGGAACGCGAGGTCGAGCGGCTCCTCCGCGACGTGGGCCGGACGCCCCTGAGCGTCGAGCGCCACGGCGTCGACGCCGCGGTCGACGAGATAAGCGAGTCGGTCGTCCCGCTGTTCCTGACGAGCGCGGTCACGATGGACGGCCTCGACGACCTCGACCGGCTGTTCGAGTCGCTCCCGAAGCGCAGCGCCGCCGAGGGCGACTTCAAGATGTACATCGACCGGACCTACTCGGTCACTGGCGTCGGCGCGGTCGCCTCCGGCACGGTCAACTCCGGGGCGGTCGAGGCCGGTGACAAACTGCTCTTGGGACCGATGTCCGACGGCGAGTTCCGCGAGGTCGAGGTCCGCTCTATCGAGATGCACTACCACCGGGTCGACCGGGCCAACGCCGGCCGCATCGTCGGCATCGCCCTCAAGGGCGTCCGCGAGTCCGAAATCGAACGGGGGATGGTGCTCCTCCCGGCCGACTCGGAGCCCACCGCCGTCCGCGAGTTCGAGGCCGACGTGATGGTACTCAACCACCCGACGCGGATTCAGGAGGGCTACGAGCCCGTGGTCCACCTCGAAACCATCTCTGAGGCGGCCGTCTTCCACCCCGACGGGGGGCGGCTCCTGCCGGGCGACACCGGCACGACCCGCGTGGAGTTCAAGTTCCGACCGTACTTCGTCGAGGAGGGCCAGCGGTTCGTCTTCCGCGAGGGCCGGTCCAAGGGCGTCGGGACCGTGACCAAGGTCGACTAACGTAACACGGGCGGCGACGCGGGTTCGTCCCCGCCGGCGGTCAGGCTGATTCCTCGACCGCGACGTAGCCGTCCGGTTTTCTCGCCGCCGCGCCGAACAGCACCGCCCAGTCGAGCAGCCGCGCGACCCTGTTTCGCCAGCGCGATTCCCACCCGTCGGGGTCGCGGTGGCGCTCCCAGTTCGGGACGGTCGGCTCGAACGCGTCGAAGACCGCGTCCGCAGACCTCGGCTCGTCGCCAAGGGCGTCGAGGGCCTCTCTCGCGCCGAAGACGTTCGCCTCGAAGGCGGCCCGCAAGTCGTCCCGCGTCGGGTCCTCGCGGACGCGCTCGAAGCCGCGGCTCACCTCGCGGGCGAGGCCGAGCGACTGGCAGAACACGAGCCAGTCGCGGCCCTCGTCGGGCGTCACGTTGAGTCGGTTCGCCACCCGGCCGCAGCAGTCGTCTTCGGAGCCCGGAATCAGCGGGACGGCGCGGTGGGCGTCCCACAGTCGGTCGAGGGAGTCCGGCGCGGGCGGGACCGGTTTGCGCCTCACAGTCCGAACGAGTCGGCGAGCACGTCCTCGTCGGTCTCGCCGAGGGCGTACGTCGGGCCGTCGACCACGTCGACGGTGACCTGCGCGGGGCCGAACACGTCGGGGTCGACCTCGCCGAAGTCCCAGTCGGCGTCCTCGAACAGTTGTTCGAACGGCACGCCGTAGTCGGGTCCGGCCGTGGAAATCGCGCGGTCGAAGTCGTCGAAGTCCTCGCTGACGGTGACGTGGACGCGCCCGCCGTAGGCGACGGCGTCGTTCGTCCGTCCCATGGCGACGCTCTCGTCGTATCTGACGGGGGCGAGCGGGGCGGAACCGTTGATAGAGAGGACGTTCGTCGGGTCGTAGCCCGCCTCGAAGAGGTTGAACACGGCGAGTTCGGCCGCGCGGGCCGCGCCCGTGACGCTCCCGACGAGCGAGCCGGTCGCGTAGGTCGGCAGGAAGACGGCGCTCGGTTCGAGGCCGGTCGTCTCCGCGACGTGTTCCGCGACCTCGTCGGTCGGGAGGTCGATGCTCTCGACGGAGAGGACCGTCAGGTCGAACTCGTCGTAGTAGCCGAGGTGGTGGAACTCCTCTTCCTCGCCGACCAGCGCGCGTGCGGGGCCGGAGCCGAGGCCGTCGAAGTCGTCGAAGGTGAGCTCCCAGCCGGCCTTCTGCGAGCACAGGAGGGCCAGCGCGGGGCGGTCGGTGGAGAGTTCGACGTGCGGGCGGGGCGTGCCGGCGACCTCGCCCATCCGCGTCTGTACCGTGGCGAGACCCGCGGTCTGAATCTCCGCGAGGAGCATCCCCGCCTCGACACCGCCGTCGGCGTCGACGCCGAAGTCGATGACCGTCGCGCCCGAGTCGAGTTCGTAGCCCTCGATGCCGAGTTCCCCGGCGAAATCGAGCGCCTCGTCGACCAGTTCGATGGCCATCCGATTGATGCTGTCCATGCGAGGCGATTGCGCGCCTTCGGCTAAAGGGTTTGTCAGTCACCTACCGCTACGGGTCGCGTGGACGTGCCACGTGGGGCGCGTCGCGGGAATGCGCGGCGGGTCGCCGCACCCCCGTGCGACACTATTCGCGGTCGCTTCTCGCTTCCCGACCGAGGTGGGCTTCGACCGCGTCGACCTTGTCGGCGGCCGTCTGGTCCTTCGTGCGCTTGTCGTCTATCTTCAGGAACGTGCTCACGCGGTCGCCGTCGACCGCCTTGTGGGCCGCGCCGACCGCCGCGAGCAGTTCGTCGATGTCGTCGGCCTCGATGACCGTCCCCATCGGATTCGTCTCGTAGGACACCTCGAAGTCGTCGAGAGCCGCGACCGCCTTGGCGACCTCGCCCGACATGCTCCCTTCGACGACCGGTGCGACGCTCAGCATCGCGATGACTGTCATGGTCGAACCCACGCGCCACGCGGTAGTAAAACGGAGTGGACCGAGGCTGCCGATTCGATGACGGAACCGACGAGGCTATCTCCTCGAACAGCCACAGATTCCGATATGTTCCAGAGCGAACTCACTCGGGTGGCACTCGTCGCGGGTGCGAACGTCGTCGGTGGGGTGACCCTCGGCTCAGCCATCGGTGGCACGGTCGGTTACGCGGTGGAGTGGACCGCGACGGGCGCTGTCTTGGGGCTGGCAGTCGCCGTCTTCGCCGCCCGGCGATAGCCGCCTCCGCATCCCCGACTTGGCGGCGCATCGCGCTTTTCTCGTCGGCCGACGTATCAGCGTTCATGAATCCACGTGTCACGAGAGCGCTCACGCTCGGCCGGGCCATCGTCTACGAGGTGCGAACCGAGCGGCTCACCTTCATGGCGGGAAGCATCGCTTACGGGGCGTTCGTCTCGCTGTTACCGCTGTTCCTGCTCGTCCTCGCGGCCGTCTCCGCCACCGGCGACAGCGGCCTCCGCGAGGGCGTCATCGCCGTCATCCAGTCCGTGTTGACTCCCGGCGCGGGCGACGTTATCATCGCCGAACTGGAGTCGTCGACCCAACTAGCGAGCCTCTCGGTCGTCGGGGTGCTCGTGTTGGTGTGGGGGACGCTTCGCATCTTCCGCGGCCTCGACACCGCCTTCTCGGACATCTACGAGTCGGAGGCGGCCAACACCTTCGCCGACCAACTCTCCGACGGCATCGTCGTGCTCGTCACCGTCGCCGTCGCCGTCGTCGCCGGCGCGCTCATCGAGTCCGCGCTCCCGGCGCTCGACGGGGCGCTCGGGTGGGCCGTCTACCGCGGGCTCCTCGTGGTCGTCCTGTTCGTGACGTTCTACCCGATGTACTACATCTTCCCCGACGAGGACGTGACCTACCTCGAAGTCGTTCCCGGGACCCTCGTCGCCGCCGTCGGGCTGACGACCTTCGAATCGCTGTTCCGGCTCTACGTCGAGTTCAGTAGCCGCGCGCCCGAGTCGAGCGTCGTCGCCGGCATCCTCGTCCTCCTGACGTGGCTCTACTTCAGCGGGCTCGTCATCCTCCTCGGCGCGGCCGTCAACGCGGTGCTGTCGAACCGCTCGCGCGACGTGAACGTCCGCCCGCTGTTCGGCGGCGTCCCCCTCGACTCGCAGACCGACGCGGTGACTCGCGGCGAGGTGACCGCGGCCATCGAACGACTCGACCACCTCGTGGCGGCCGCGCCACACGAGGACCTGACGGTTCGCGTCGGCGACGAGTCCGTCACGCTCCCCCGGCCCGAACGGGTCGTCGCCGACACCGAAACCAGTCGATTCCTGCCGGAGGGGCCTGTCAGACTGGAACTCCGATGGTCCTCGTGGCCTGACAGTCAGGAGGAGTGACGACGGGCGTTATGAGGCTGGCGTGCGTATGCGACACTATGGCAATAAAGACCCCTGCCCGACCGACTCAGCCGGCGCGACCGCTCGAAGGGGACCGAACGAGGTGGGAGGCCGTGGAGACGACCGCCGAGACCGCCTCCCGCGCGGTTCGGCCTCCGACCGTCGTCGAACACCGGCGACTGCCCGAGAAGGATTTCGGCGAGGCGCTGCTCGTCTGGCGCTGTGACGACTGCGGCGAACTCGGCTCGCTGACCTCGTTCCCGTCGGGGTGTCCCGACTGCGGCGCGGGTCGCGAGGCGCTGTTTTACTTCACCGAGGACTGACGCCTCGGTCGAGCGCGGTCCGCCACCGGCCGACCGCGACCGTTTTCCCGCCGGCCGACGACCCCCGGATATGTATCTCTCTCACCCCGTCCGTCGCATGCGCGACGACCCCCTCGACGACGAGGTCGCGGAACTCCGCGTCGAACCCGCGGACGACGACGCCCGCGCCGCGCTCGAAACCCGCGTCGAGTCGCTCGGCGGCAGCCTCGAACGCGAACTCCGGTTCGGCGGCGTCGTGGTCTCGCTCGCCGAGTCGGCCGTCTCCGACCTCTGCGAACTCGACGGTATCGAGCGAATCGAGACGGTCGACACGCTCGGCTACTGATTCTTCGCCCACGCGTGCGAGGCCAGAACCGCGACTGTTGTCAACTGTTTAGTGTATTCTCTGCGGACGTTCCGTATGGTCTCCCTCCATTCCCGCGTCACGCGAGTGGTCGGCGTCGTCGCCGCCGCCGTCGGCGCGTCCGCCGCGCTCTCCGCCAGCGAGTTCGGCATCGAACTCCGTGAGAGTACCGCGCCCGCCTCGCTCATCACACGCCTCGCCACCCGGTCGCCGCTCGAATTCGGCGCGCTACTCGTCGTGTTCGCGGCCGCTATCGTCCTCGTGACGGTTCCGATCGACTCATGAGCGTGCTCGCCGAACTCGGGGGCGTTTTCCTGCTCGTCGCGTACCTGTTGCTCCTCGCGGGCACGGCCGTGCAGTACCGGCGCGGAACGCTCTCCGCTCCGCGGGCGGTTCTCCTCGTCGGGATGTGTCTCACGTGGCTCTCGTACGCCCTCTTACAGGTGACGCAGTCCGGGACCGTGCCGACGGGAACGCCGCTCAACTACGCCCTCGACGCGCTCGCCGTCGTTGTCCTCGTCGTCGGCGTGGCCGCGATGGTCTGGTGGTGGCGGGCACGGGACGAAACGTGAGTTCTCGGGGACGCGTCGGTGACTGAGTTTCGTTCAGAGAAGTGCGTCGGCTGGGATTTGAACTCCACTCGCTCACTCACGTTCGCTCGCTAGTTCAAATCCCAGCGTCCCGCATTCACAACTCACAGTCCGAGCGACACGCACAGCGGTCGCTCGGAGGGTAGATTCGTTGTAGAAGTGCGTCGGCTGGGATTTGAACCGAACCCAGACGTGCTCGCTCACTTCGTTCGCTGTGCGCGACTGGTCGGGTTCAGAATCCCTCTTGGCCGCACTTCTTCACTCCACGGAAACTCGGAGTCTGACGACTCCTCGTTTGGTACCGTTCAGAAAGTGCGTCGGCTGGGATTTGAACCCAGGTTGTGACCATGGCAAGGTCACGTGATACCACTACACTACCGACGCATGTGGTGGAAGTGCGCTGGCTGGGATTTGAACCCAGGTTGTGACCATGGCAAGGTCACGTGATACCACTACACTACCAGCGCATTCCGCGTGTATCGTGGCGTGCTGCTGCGTTACTCGATAGTGTCGGGTTGATAAATAAGACTTGCGAAACGGGGGAGAAATCGGGCGACGGCGCGCCACCTGCTACCACGTGAGATTCGCCTTCGCCGACCTGTCGTCGACCGTGTAATTACGTACCACGCGTCATTCGCCAATCGTCCACAAACTGGGTCGTGGGACGCTCTACCACCCCAGAACGGATTCGCTACTCTTTTAGGTAGGCCCCCGGTACAAACGCCACAGTCTAGACGAGACGAGGATGAACCCGGCATGAAACTCAGCGTACTCGTGCCGTCCTCACTCGTCCGGGAAGCCGAAGATCAACGCGAGGCAACTCGCAAACTCGGCTACGTCGCCCGCGCGGCGGCGGTCTTCCGGGCGAACGAACTCGTCGTCTTCCCCGACGAAGACGGCGAGAACAAGTGGGGCGGCGAGTTCGTCGAAACCGTACTTCGGTACGCCGCGACGCCCCCCTACCTCCGCAAGGAGGTCTGGGGTAAGCGCGACGAACTCCGCTACGCTGGTATCCTGCCGCCCGTTCTCGTGGCGTCTACGACCGCGGACGACTCTGACGAGTCGCCCGCGTTGCGAGAAGGAATCGTGACCGAGGTCGGACCTGACGACCGCGTTCGGGTCAATTGCGGAATGCAACACCCGATCTCCCTGTTCGTCCCTCCCGGGATGGACCTCACAGAGGGAGAGCGCGTCGCTGTCAGGATCTCTTCGCGAGAACCGGTCCGTGCGCGGATCGTCGACGAGCCCCTCTCGGGCTTCGACGTATCCCGCATGGACCTCACGGAAGCACTCGGCAGGCCAGATGCGGGCGTGCGAATCGCCACGTCTCGCTATGGCGAACCGCTGTCGGTCCCCACATTGGGCGACTTGACGGCCCGCATCACCGATGCCGGCGGCATGACCGTCGTCTTCGGGTCGCCGGGCCGTGGGCTTCCGGACATGCTCGGGATGTCTCCCGAGGATGTTGCAGACGTCGAACCTTCCGTTGGTCCGGGGTTCGACCTCTGGCTCAATACGATTCCGCGACAGGGCAGCGAGGTCGTGCGAACAGAAGAAGCGATGTTCGCCTCCCTCGCCTCCCTGACACTCACGGAGTGAATCCATGCCACAACCAAGCAGACCACGAAAAGGCTCGATGGGCTTCAGCCCCCGCAAGCGTGTGACCAAAGAGGTCCCGCGTATCAAGTCGTGGCCAAGTGACGACGGTTCCCCTGCACTGCAGGGATTCGCTGGCTACAAGGCCGGTATGACCCACGTCATGATGGTCAACGACGAGGCCGACTCCCCCCGCGAGGGAATGGAGGAGTCCGTCCCGGTGACCGTCGTCGAGACGCCGCCGATGCGCGCCGTCGCCCTTCGCGCCTACGAGCAGACGCCGTACGGTATGAAGCCGCAGACCGAGGTCTGGACGGACGAGTTCCACGACGAACTCGACCGCGTCCTCGACCTGCCGGCAGAGAACACGTTCGACTCGGACGCCGACGCGCTTCGCGAGGCCGTCGAGGCCGGCGAAGTCGATGACCTCCGCGTCATCACGCACACGGTGCCCGCCGAGCTCGCGAACGTGCCCAAGAAGAAGCCCGACGTGATGGAGACTCGCGTCGGTGGCGGCTCCATGGTGGAGCGCGCCGACTTCGCCCTCGACCTCGTTGCCGAGGGCGGCGAACACGAGATGTCCGACGTGTTCCGCGCCGGCGAGTACCTCGACGCCGCGGGTGTCACGAAGGGTAAGGGTACGCAGGGTCCCGTCAAGCGATGGGGCGTCCAGAAGCGTAAGGGCAAGCACGCCCGCCAGGGCTGGAGACGCCGTATTGGCAACCTCGGCCCCTGGAACCCGTCCCGTGTCCGCTCTACGGTTCCGCAGCTCGGTCAGACTGGTTACCACCAGCGCACCGAGCTCAACAAGCGCCTCATCGACCTCGGTGAGGGTGACGAGGCCTCCGTCGAAGGTGGCTTCGTCAACTACGGCGAGGTCGACGGCTCCTACGCGCTCATCAAGGGCTCGCTGCCGGGCCCCAACAAGCGCCTTCTGCGGTTCCGCCCGGCCATCCGGCCGAACGACCAGCCGCGCCTCGACCCCGAGGTGCGCTACGTCTCTACCGCATCGAACCAGGGATAATCCATGCAGGCAACTATCCGAGACCTGAACGGCGACGACGCGGGCAGCATCGACCTGCCCGAGGTCTTCGAGACGGCTTACCGTCCCGACCTCATCAAGCGTGCCGTCATCGCCGCGCAGGCAAACCGAAAACAGCCGTACGGTGCCGACCCCTACGCCGGACTTCGAACCCCGGCAGAGTCCATGGGCAGCGGCCGTGGGATGTCCCACGACCCACGCCAGAACGGCGTCGCCCGACGCGTCCCGCACGCCGTCTCCGGCCGTCGCGCTCACCCGCCGAAGGCCGAGAAGGACCAGGGGAAGGAGATCAACACGAAGGAGCGTAAGCTCGCCGTCCGCTCGGCGCTCGCCGCCACGACGGACCCCGAGCTGGTCGCCGAGCGCGGTCACCGCTTCGACGACGACGTCGAGCTCCCCCTCGTCGTCTCCGACGACTTCGAGGACCTCGTCAAGACGAAGGAGGTCGTCGACCTCCTGCAGTCGCTCGGCGTCTACGACGACATCGAGCGCTCCGAGGAGAACAAGAAGGTCAAAGGCGGCCAGGGCAAGCTCCGCGGTCGCAAGTACACCCGTCCGAAGTCCATTCTCTTCGTGACGGCCGAGGAGCCCTCGAAGGCCGCTCGCAACCTCGCCGGCGTCGACGTCGCCACCGCGGCGAACGTCTCCGCCGAGGACCTCGCGCCCGGCACCCACGCCGGTCGCCTCACGCTCTTCACCGAGAGCGCGCTCGAGGAGGTCGCAGAACGATGAGCATCATCGAACACCCGCTGGTCACGGAGAAGGCGATGAACCAGATGGACTTCGACAACAAGCTCCAGTTCATCGTCCACATCGACTCGACGAAGTCCGACGTGAAGGACGAAGTCCAGTCGCGCTACGACGTGACCGTCGAGAAGGTCAACACGCAGGTCACGATGAAAGGCAAGAAGAAAGCAACAGTTCGTCTCTCTGAAGACGACGACGCGCAGGAAGTCGCGTCGCGTATCGGGGTGTTCTAACCATGGGACGCCGAATTCAGGGCCAGCGTCGTGGTCGCGGTACGTCCACCTTCCGGGCGCCGTCGCACCGCTACAAGGCCGAACTGTCGCACAAGAAGTCCGAGGAGAAAGACACCATCACGGGCACGGTCGTCGGCATCGAGCACGACCCCGCACGCAGCGCGCCCATCGCCCTCGTCGAGTTCGAGGACGAACAGCGCATGATTCTCGCGCCCGAGGGTGTCACCGTCGGCGAAGAGCTTCAGATCGGCGTTTCCGCCGAAATCAAGCCCGGCAACACGCTGCCGCTCGCCGAGATTCCCGAGGGTGTCCCCGTCTGTAACGTCGAGCACCAGCCCGGCGACGGCGGGAAGTTCGCCCGCGCCTCCGGCGTGAGCGCGCAGCTTCTCTCGCACGACCGCAAGGTCGCCATCGTGAAGCTCCCGTCGGGCGAGGTCAAGCGCCTCAACCCCAACTGCCGAGCCACCATCGGCGTCGTCGCCGGTGGCGGCCGCACGGAGAAGCCGTTCGTCAAGGCAGGCAAGAAGTACCACAAGATGAAAGCGCGCGGTATCAAGTGGCCGCGCGTGCGTGGTGTTGCTATGAACGCCGTCGACCACCCGTTCGGTGGCGGCGGCCGGCAGCACCCCGGTCAGCCGAAGTCCGTCTCGCGGAACGCTCCGCCGGGCCGGAAGGTCGGTGACATCGCCTCCAAACGCACCGGTCGCGGTGGCAAGGGAGGTAAGTAACCATGAGTACGCAATACCGCACCGGCCGCGAAGGTGAGTTCACCTACCGCGGCTACACGCTCGACGAGCTGCAGGACATGGAGCTCGACGAGGTCGCGGAACTGCTCCCCGCTCGTCAGCGGCGAACCATCACCCGAGGCCTGTCGGCCGAGCACGAGAAACTGCTCGCGAAGGCTCAGGACAAGACGGAAGAGGAGACGGCTAACACGCCGATTCGAACGCACCTGCGTGACATGCCGATTCTCCCCGAATTCGTCGGTCTCACCTTCGCCGTCTACACCGGCCAGGAGTTCGAACGCACCCAGATTCAGCCCGAGATGATCGGTCACTACCTGGGCGAGTTCCAGCTGACCCGTAGCTCGGTCGAGCACGGTCAGGCCGGTATCGGCGCGACCCGGTCTTCGAAGTTCGTGCCCCTCAAGTAAACCATGGGAATCAACTACAGCGTCGAGGCCGACCCGGACACCACGGCCAAGGGTATGCTCCGGGACCGGCCCATCAGCATCAAGCACAGCAAGGCCATCTCCCGAGCCATCAAGGGGATGCCCGTCGCCGACGCAGAGGAGTACCTCGAAGCCGTCATCGACGGCGAGCGGTCGGTTCCGTTCAAGCAGCACAACTCCGGTGTCGGTCACCGAAGCGACATCGACGGCTGGGACGCGGGACGGTACCCCGAGAAGGCGTCCAAGGCGTTCCTCGAACTCCTCGAAAACGTTCGCAACAACGCGACCGAACAGGGGTTCGACGGACCGGCCATGGAGATCAAGCACGTCGCCGCCCACAAGGTCGGCGAACGTCAGGGTCGCAAGCCCCGTGCCTTCGGTCGGGCGGACCCGTGGAACACCCCAATCTGTGACGTCGAACTCATCATCGAAGAGGTCGAGGAATAATGGCTGACGAACACCAATTCATCGAGAACGGACTGCAGCGGTCCCAGATCGACGAGTTCTTCGCCGAAGAGCTCGGCCGAGCGGGCTACGGCGGCATGGACGTCGCCAAGACGCCGATGGGCACCCAGATCGTGCTCAAGGCCGAAAAGCCCGGGATGGTCATCGGGAAAGGCGGGAAGAACATCCGTAAGGTCACCCGCGAACTCGAAGAGCGATTCAACCTCGACGACCCCCAGATCGACGTGCAGGAAGTCGACGAGCCGGACCTCAACGCCCGGATCGTCGCCGACCGCCTCGCCAACGCGCTCGAGCGCGGCTGGTACTTCCGTAAGGCGGGCCACACGACCATCGACCGCATCATGGACGCCGGCGCCCTCGGTGCCGAAATCGTCCTCTCCGGTAAGGTCACGGGCGCTCGCTCCCGCGTCGAGAAGTTCAACCGCGGCTACATCAAGCACAACGGCGAGCCCGCACAGGAGATCGTCGACGAGGGCCAGGGCGTCGCAGTCATGAAGCTCGGCACCATCGGCGTGACGGTCAAGATCATCCCGCCGGGTGCGAAGCTCCCCGACGACTTCGAAGTCGAGGAAGACGCGAACCCCGAAGCGGTCGAACAGATCGAAGAGACCGAGAGCGTCGAGGACCTCCTCGAAGAGGAGCCGGAGGAAGTTCCGGACGTCTCCGAGGAGGCCGACGCCGAGACGGACGCAGTCGACGAAGACGTCGTCGAGGAAGCGGCCGTCGAAGCGGTCGAAGAAGAAGTCGTCGACGAAGCCGACGACGAGGACGACGAAGCGGTCGAGGAAGTCGTCGACGACGACGAAGAACTCGACGAAGACGTCGCCGAAGAGGCGGCCGACCTCGTCGCGGAGATGGAAGACGACGACGAAGAAACGGAGGAAGAATAAATGGCGATCCTCTACACCGAAGAGATTCGCGACATGACGCCCGCAGAGCGCACCGCCGAGCTCGAAGAGCTCGAGACGGAGCTGCTCAACGCGAAGGCCGTGCAGGCCGCGGGTGGCGCGCCGGAGAACCCCGGCCGCGTCTCTGAACTGAAGAAGACCATCGCCCGAATCAAGACGATTCAGGGCGAAGAAGGCGACCTCGACGAAGAATAAAATGCCACTCACACCCGAGACCCTCACGCGACACGAGCTCAACGGCCTCCACGTGGAGGTCGTCGACGCGGCGAACCCCGACCTCGTCGGGATAGCCGGTCGCATCGTCGTCGAGACGATGCACACGCTCATGGTCGACGACGGGTCCCGGGTGCGGCAGGTGCCGAAACGAGGGGCGACCTTCGAATTCGAGATTCCGCGTACAGATGAAGCCGCCGGCGCCGCGAAGGCGTCGGGGACCGCGTCCAAACTTCGGTCGGATACTACTGGCGGATTTGATGCCAGTCAGTCTGATCGGCTCGCCGACTCATCATCGGCGGCTTCCCGTCCCGGGAATTGCGAGGGCGCGGCCTACGTTACGGTGGATGGCGCACAACTGCTCTCACGACCCGCCCTGCGCACCGAAACTACAGGTGACTCGAAATGGCGATAGGACTTGACGTTCCAATGCCTCCGGAACCAGACAATTCCGAGGCTTACGACTACGAAAAATGTCCGTTCTACGGCTCGCTCTCCGTCCGGGGTCAGACCCTGGAGGGGACAGTCGTCTCGACGGACATGGCAAAGACCGTCATCGTCGAGCGGGAGTACGACGTATTCGTTCCGAAGTACGACCGCTACATGAAGCGACGTTCCCGCATCCCGGCACACGTGCCGGGCGTGCTCGACGACGTCGCTGTCGGTGACGAAGTAACGATTGCGGAGACCCGACCTCTCTCGAAGACGAAATCCCACGTCGTCGTCGAGATTATCGGAGGTGACGAGTGATGGAAGCGCTCAAAGCGGACATCACCAAGGGTGTCGCCCGTGGCTCGCTGGTCACGTGCGCCGACAACACCGGCGCTCGTGAACTGAAGATTATCAGCGTCGCGGGTTACTCCGGCACGAAGAACCGCCACCCCAAGGCAGGCATCGGGAACAAGGTGACCGTCTCGGTCACCAAGGGTACCCCCGAGATGCGCCGCCAGGTGCTCGAAGCGGTCATCGTCCGCCAGCGGAAATCCATCCGCCGGCCCGATGGCACGCGTGTGAAGTTCGAGGACAACGCCGCCGTCATCATCGACGAGATGGAAGAGCCTCGCGGGACCGAAATCAAGGGTCCCGTCGCACGCGAAGTCGCCGAGCGCTTCGGGAGTATCGCATCGACGGCTACGATGATTGTATAGTATGACTCGACAACCGCGCAAACAGCGAACCCAGATTCGCGACGCGCCGCTCCACGAGCGGCAAAAGCAGGTCCGCGCACCGCTGTCGGACGACCTCAGCGAGGAGTACGGCAGCCGTAACGTCCGCGTCAACGCGGGCGACACGGTCGAGGTGCTCCGCGGCGACTTCGCCGGCGAAGAAAGCGAAGTCACCGAGGTCGACCTCACCGACGCCGTCATCTACGTCGACGGCGTCACCGTTGAGAAAGCCGACGGCGAGGAGGTCCCACGCCCCCTTCAGGCCAGTAACGTCCGCGTGACGGAACTGGACCTCGAAGACGACGTGCGCGAGGCCCGACTCAAGGAGGATAACGAATGACTCGACACCAGAAGCGACTGTCCGTACCGAAGTCCTGGCCGGTCGAGCGCAAGACAGGCACGTTCACGGTCAAGGCCGGAGCGGGTCCGCACGGCGAAGAGGGGGTTCCCCTCCTCATCGTCCTGCGCGACGTGCTCGGCTACGTGGACTCGAAGAAGGAGGCCCAGTACGCCCTCAACCACCAGAGCATTCTGGTCAACGGCGACGTGGCTTCCGACGTCCGCCGTCCCATCGGGATGTTCGACATCCTGGCGTTCGTCCAGCGAGAGGAGTACTACCGCGTCTTCCCCGACGAGGGAGGCCGCCTGGCGCTGACCCCCATCGACGCCGACTCGGCATCCAGCCGTCTCGGTAAGATCGTGAACAAGACGCAGGTCGGCGGTGGCGACTTCCAGCTGACGCTCCACGACGGGGCGACCCTCATCGTCGAGGACGCCTCGGAGTACAGCGGCAAGGACTCCATCGTCGTCGACAACGAGACGAAGGACGTCGTCGCGCACTTCCCCTACGAGGAAGGCGCGCTCGTCACGGCCGTCAACGGACGGCACTCCGGCGAAATCGGCGAAATCACCGAGATTATCGTCACGCCCGGCAGCGGGAACAACTCCGTTGTCGTCGAGACCGAAGACGGCGAGTTCGAGACGGTCGAACAGTACGTCGTCGTCATCGACGAGAACTTCACGGGTGATGACGAATGAGCGAGGCTGACTTCCACGCGATGCGCGACCCGCGCATCGAGAAGGTCGTCGTCCACATGGGCGTCGGCGAAGGTGGTCGCGAACTCGCGAAGGCCGAGGACATCCTCGAGGAGATCACCGGTCAGGAGAGCGTTCGCACGATCTCCGGCCGCGCCTCGCAGGACTTCGGCGTCCGCCGCGGCGAACCCGTCGGCGCGAAGGTCACCCTCCGTGGTGACACCGCCGTCGAGTTCCTCGAAACCGCACTCCCCATCGCGGACCTCTCCGTCTCGTCGTTCGACCAGACGGGCAACTTCGGCTTCGGCGTCGAAGAGCACACGGAGTTCCCGAGCCAGGAGTACGACCCGCAGATCGGTATCTACGGGCTGGACGTGACGGTCAACCTCGTCCGCCCCGGCTACCGAGTGAAAAAGCGCGACAAGCGTTCCCGCCAGATTCCGTCGTCCCACCGGATGACCGTCGAGGACGCCGTCGCGTTCATCGAGTCCACGTTCGACGTGGAGGTTGAAGAATGAGCGATAGCGAAACAGAACAGACGGGCGAGCACGCATCCCGCCGCACCGGCCAGGAGAACGAGTGCCGGCGCTGCGGTCGAAAGCAGGGACTTGTCAGCAAGTACGACATCAACCTGTGCCGCCAGTGCTTCCGAGAGATCGCCCGCGAGATGGGATTCAAGAAGTACCGATAAGCAATGGCTGACAACGACCCACTCAGTAGCGCTCTCTCCGGTGTGGACAACGCCGAGAGCGTCGGACATCTGTCCCACGAGATCCAGCCCGCCTCCAACATCATCGGCTCCGTCCTCGAGGTCTTCTACGACCGCGGGTACATCGACGGCTTCGAGTTCGTCGACGACGGCAAGGCCGGTCTGTTCGAGGTCGAACTGAAAGGCGCAATCAACGATTGTGGCGTCGTCAAGCCCCGGTATTCCGCCGGAGCCGACGACTTCGAGAAATGGGAGAAGCGATTCCTCCCCGCCCGTGACTACGGCGCGCTCATCGTCACGACGAGCCACGGCGTCATGAGCCATTACGAGGCCCGCGAGAAGGGCATCGGTGGCCAGATCATCGCCTACGTCTACTAGAACAATGAGCCGAATAGAAATCGAAATCCCGGACGAGGTATCCGCCGAGGTCAAAAACCTCGAGCTCACCATCGAGGGCCCCAACGGAAGCGTCACCAAGCGCCTCTGGTACCCGAACGTCTCGGTCTCCGCCGAAGACGACGCAATCGTCATCGAGAGCGACGTCGAGAACGCGAAGACCAACGCGACCATCGGTACCTTCGAGAGCCACGTGAACAACATGCTTCACGGCGCGACCGAGGGGTGGGAGTACAAGATGGAAGTCCACTACGCTCACTTCCCGATGCAGGTTAGTGTCGAAGGGAGCGACGTGGTCATCAAGAACTTCCTCGGCGAGAAGTCCCCGCGACGAGCGCAGATTCGCGGCGACACGGACGTACAGGTCGACGGCGAAGAACTCACCCTGACGGGCTCCAACAAGGAGGACGTCGGGCAGACCGCCGCCGACATCGAACAACTCACCCGCGTCAAGGACAAGGACACTCGCGTGTTCACCGACGGCGTGTACATCACCCAGAAACCGCAGACTGGTGATGCCTAATGTCGGAAGAAATCACCGAACTCGAAGACATCAGCGGCGTCGGCCCGTCGAAGGCCGACGCACTCCGCGAAGCCGGCTTCGAGAGCGTCGACGACGTACAGGCCGCGAGCCAGTCCGAACTGGCCGAGGTCGACGGCATCGGTAACGCGCTCGCCGCGCGTATCAAAGCCGACGTCGGTGGCCTCGAGGTCTCCGACGAGGCCGAGGCCGAAGTCGAAGACGAGTCCGAAGCCGAGCCAGAGGAAGAGGAAGCCGAAGAGGTCGAGACGGAGCTTCAGCCCCGCGGTCACGCGGACAAGAAGCCCCAGCTCGACGAGGAAACCGCGGAAGCCCTGGCGCAGAAGCGCCGCGAGGGCAAGCCGCAGTTCAACCGGCAGGACCACCACAAGAAGAAGCGCACGCCCACGTCGTGGCGTCGCCCCCGTGGTGGGCTCTCCAAACAGCGTATCGGCATCAAGGGCAAGGGCCCCAAGGTCGAGGCGGGCTACCGCACGCCGAAGGCCGCCCGCGGCCTGCACCCGTCGGGCTTCGAGGAGGTCCGCGTGTTCAACACGGACGACCTCGAAGGCATCGACGGCGATACGCAGGCAGTTCGCATCGCCTCCTCGGTCGGCGCGCGCAAGCGCGAGCGCATCGAGGAAGCGTGTGAGGACCGCGAGATTCGCGTCCTCAACCCCACCTACGTCGAAGTCGAGGTGGACAACTGATGACGGACCTCAAAGCGCAGAAGCGAATGGCGGCCGACGTCCTCGACGTCGGCAAGGGTCGAGTTTGGTTCGACCCAGAGGAACAGGCCGAAATCGCGGAGGCCATCACGCGCGAAGACATCCGTGAACTCGTCGACGAGGGCACGATTCGCGCCAAGGACGCCAAGGGCAACTCGAAGGGTCGCGCACGCGAGCGCGCCGCCAAGCGTTCCTACGGTCACCGCAAGGGTGCCGGCTCCCGCAAGGGCCGTTCCGGCGCTCGACAGAACAAGAAAGACGCATGGGTCAGCCGAATCCGCGCCCAGCGCCGTCGCCTGAAGGAGCTTCGCGAGGACGGAACGCTCGACCGTTCCCAGTACCGCACGCTCTACAACAAGGCGTCCGGTGGCGAATTCGATAGCGTGGACCGGCTCGAAGCGTACATTCAGAACAACTACCAGGTGGAGATTCAATAATGGCGACCGGACCACGATACAAGGTTCCGATGCGGCGTCGCCGCGAAGTCCGGACCGATTACCATCAAAGGTTGCGCCTGCTGAAATCGGGCAAGCCCCGCCTCGTTGCTCGCGTGAGCAACAAGCACGTCAGGGCGCAGCTGGTCACTCCGGGCCCGCAGGGCGACGAGACCCACGCTGCAGCGACCTCTGCCGACCTCGACGAGTACGGCTGGGAAGCCCCCACGGGCAACCTCCCGAGCGCGTACCTCACGGGGTATCTGGCAGGTAAGCGGGCGCTGGCCGCCGGCGTCGAGGAAGCGGTCCTCGACATCGGCCTCAACACGGCCACGCCCGGAAACAAGGTCTTCGCGGTGCAGGAGGGTGCTATCGACGCTGGCCTCGAAATCCCCCACAACGATGCAGTACTCGCTGACTGGGACCGCAACCGCGGTGTCCACATCGCCGAGTACGCAGAGCAGCTCGACGAGCCGCTCTACAGTGGAGACTTCGATGCCACGAACCTCCCCGACCACTTCGACGAAGTGCTCGGGAACCTTCAGGAGGACGAATGAGCAGAAATAACAACGGCTGGGAGCCGCGAACGCGGCTCGGCCGCATGGTGCAGAACGGCGACGTCACGTCGATGGACCAGGCGCTCGAGACGGGACTTCCGCTCAAGGAACCCCAGCTCGTCGACCAGCTCCTTCCCGGACTGGACGACGAGGTGCTCGACATCAACATGGTCCAGCGCATGACCGACTCCGGCCGCCGGGTGAAGTTCCGGTGTGTCGTCGCAGTCGGGAACCGTGACGGCTACCTCGGCTACGCTGAGGCCCGCGACGACCAGGTCGGCGGTGCCATCCAGAAAGCCATCGAGGTGGCGAAACTGAACATCATCAAGGTAGACCGCGGCTCGGGGTCGTGGGAAGACCGCGCAGGCGGCCTCAACTCCCTCTCGCGCAAGGCAGAGGGCAAGGCCGGCTCCGTGACGGTCCGCATCATCCCCGCCCCGCAGGGTCTCGGCCTCGCGGCCGCAGAGACCGTCCGGAACATCCTCGAACTCGCCGGCATCCAGGACGCCTGGACCAAGAGCGACGGGAACACCCGGACCACGGTCAACCTCGCGAAGGCGACCTACAACGCGCTCAAGAACGCGTCGCAGTCTCGTACGCCGCAGCGCGCTCGTGAAGTGCGTCAGGAGGTGCGCGAATAATGCAGGCTATCGTTCAGCTTCGCGGTGAGGTCAACATCGCACAGGACGTCCGCGACACGCTCTCGATGCTCAACATCCACCGCGTGAACCACGCGACGTTCGTGCCGGAAACGGACGCCTACCGCGGGATGATCTCGAAGGTCAACGACTTCGTCGCGCACGGCGAGCCGAGCGTCGACGTCGTCGAGACCCTCATCAGCACGCGCGCCGAGCCCGAGCAGGGCGACGGCGACATCACCGACGAGTGGGTCTCCGAGAACACCGACTACGACGACGTGGCCGCGCTCGCGCAGGCCATCGTCGACGAGGAGACGACGCTGCGAAAGCAGGGCGTCTCCCCCGTGCTCCGTCTGCACCCGCCGCGCGGCGGTCACCGCGGACAGAAGCACGTCACCAAGGAAGGTGGCCAACTCGGAAAGCACAGCACCGAACAGATCGACGAGCTCCTGGAGGACATGCGATGACGTCCAAGAAGCGACGCCAACGCGGTTCCCGCACGCACAGCGGCGGTACGCACAAGAACCGACGCGGTGCCGGTCACCGCGGCGGTCGCGGCCGCGCCGGACGCGACAAACACGAGTTCCACAACTACGAGCCGCTCGGCAAGCACGGCTTCAAGCGACCGGACGTCCTGCAGGACGACGTCGCCGAAGTCAAGATCCAGAAGCTCGACGAGGACGCGGCGCTCCTCGCGGCCGACGGAGTCGCCGAGAAGGACGGCGACACCTACACCATCGACGCCCGCGACGTGGCCGAGGACGGCTGGGAAGCGGACGTCGTGAAGGTGCTCGGTGGCGGGCAGGTTCGTAACGAACTGCACATCGTCGCCGACGCCTTCACCGCCGGTGCCGTCGAACTCATCGAAGAGGCGGGCGGCAACGCCGAACTCTCCGAACGCGCCGAAGAAGCGGCGGAGGCCGAGGAATCGGCCGACGCCGACGAGGACGACGAGGAATAAATCATGGGATGGAAGGACGCCGCCGAACCAGTGCTGGCGCGGATGCCCGCAGTCGCCCGACCGGAGGGACACGTACCGTTCCGCCGGAAGCTCGGGTGGACTGGCGGTATCCTCGTTCTGTACTTCTTCCTGACGAACGTGACGCTGTTCGGCGTCGACGCCGCGACCGCGAACGACCTGTTCGGTCAGTTCCGGTCCATCTTGGCCGGCCAGCAGGGCTCGGTGCTCCAACTGGGTATCGGTCCAATCGTCACGGCGAGCATCGTCCTACAACTGCTTGGCGGTGCTGACCTGCTCGGGCTCGACACGGACAACAACCCGCGCGACCAGATCCTCTATCAGGGTCTGCAGAAGCTGCTCGTCGGGGTCATGATCGTCCTGACGGGTCTACCGATGGTGTTCGCCGGCAACTTCCTGCCGGCCGACCAGGCCGTAGCGGCGTCGCTCGGCATCGGTACGCTCGGCGTGAAGGGACTCATCTTCGCGCAGATCGCCGTCGGTGGTGTCCTCATCCTGTTCATGGACGAGATCGTCAGCAAGTGGGGCGTCGGCTCCGGGGTCGGCCTGTTCATTATCGCCGGCGTCAGCCAGCAGCTCGTCGGTGGGCTGTTCAGCTGGGAGGGTCTCGGCGGCGCGTCCGGGTTCTTCCCGACGTGGATCGGCATCGTCACCGGTGCCATCGAACTGCCGGCCTCGCCGACCGACCTGCTGTCGACGATCTTCCTCGGTCAGGGACAGCTGCTCGCGCTCGTCACGACGGTGCTCATCTTCGGCATCGTCGTCTACGCCGAGAGCGTCCGCGTCGAGATTCCCCTCTCGCACGCCCGCGTGAAGGGTGCCCGCGGTCGCTTCCCGGTCAAGCTCATCTACGCGAGCGTCCTGCCGATGATCCTCGTCCGCGCCCTGCAGGCGAACATCCAGTTCCTCGGGCGCATCCTCAACAACTCGTGGGCCGCCATGCCAGCGTGGCTCGGCCAGTACACGAGCGGGCAGGTCACCGGTGGCCTGTTCTACTACCTCGCGCCCATCCAGTCGCGGTCCGACTGGATGTGGTTCCTCGGGCTCACGTCGGCCGACCCGCTCGACATCGCCATCCGCGTGCTCATCGACCTGGTCTTCATGATCGTCGGTGGCGCGGTGTTCGCGATATTCTGGGTCGAGACGACGGGCATGGGTCCGGAATCGACCGCGCGACAGATTCAGAACTCCGGGATGCAGATTCCCGGGTTCCGACGCAACCCGCAGGTCATCGAGAAGGTCATGGAGCGGTACATCCCGCAAGTGACCGTCATCGGTGGCGCGCTCGTCGGCCTGCTCGCCGTCATGGCGAACATGCTCGGCACCATCGGCGCAGTCTCCGGGACGGGGCTGCTCCTTACGGTCTCCATCACGTACAAGCTGTACGAGGAGATCGCGGAGGAACAGCTCATGGAGATGCACCCGATGATGCGCAACATGTTCGGCTCCGAATAGCGAGCACCGACGCGCTCGACTGCCGCCGCACGCTCGCGGCGAACGTCACTTCCACATCACCTCATTTCTGACGCGCTCGCACCGAGAGCGGCGCGACCGCCTCGAACCACCGTACCGCCGGACAATCCGGCCACTTTTGACTGCCGCCGCCGGAACAGCGGGGTATGCACGAGGGGCGACTCGCAGTCGACATCGAGACGGCCAGCCCGAACGGCCCGCCGAGCGACTTCCGGAACACCGACGACTTCGAGTTGGTCGCCGTCGGCCTCGGCCACCGGGGCGACGGCGACGACCCCGAGGTCGAAGTCGAAGTGCTCCTCCGCGACGGCGACTGGTCGCTTGAACACACCGCCGACCTCCTCCGACGGGTCGTCGAGTGGTGCGAGGCGCGCGACGAGGGCGTCGTCACCTACAACGGCGAGTACTTCGACGAACACCACCTCCGCGCGTGGGCCGACCGAGTCGCCGACGCCGGCGTCTGGGCGGACGCGCCGCGTCGAATCGACGCGCTGTTCGCCGACCACGTCGACCTCGGAACCCTCGCCGCGGACGCGTACCCGGAGGCGGTCCGTCCGAACCGCGACATTCCGGCGCTGTGGAAGGCGTGCAAGGAAGCCGGCGTCGACCAGCCGACCGTCTGGTACGACGACTACGACCTCCCGGCGGGCTACCTCGAACGCCTCGGCATCGAGGACGGCCACGTCAAGGGAGCCCACGTCGGGGAGGCGTTGGGCGAGGCGTACGTCGACGGCGTGGTCGCGGGGCTCGGACACACGCGGACGCACGCCGAACTCACTCGGCTCCTCGTCGACTACGCCGCCGGCGACATCGAACCGCTGTTTTCGCTCCACGACGCGCTCCGCCGGGCCGGCGCGACCGCGGACTGAATCGTTTCCCCCTGCCGACCCGGCTCGACACCGTCGGTCGGGCCCGCGCGTCGTCCTGTCTCGCGGCAAACGTTTAGCCGCCGGCAGTCGTATCGCGTGGTATGAACGACCTCGAACCGACGGCCGCCGTCGAGGAGGCGCTCCGCGGCAACGGCATCAGCGTCGAGTCAGTCTCGCTCGACGACGCCGTCTCGCTGACCTATCTCACGGCGTTCCCGGACGTCGAACCCGACCACGGCGAAGTGGGGCGGGCCGTCACGGCCTTCCTCGACCTCGCTCGCGACGACGAGTTCAACCCGAGGACCGTCGAGGCGACGGTGCTCCGAAGCGAGGGCGACGTGCAGGCGACGTGGACGCTCGAAGCCGACTGGATTCGCGCGTACAACGACTACTCGCTGGACGACGAGGAACTGTCCCAACGCGTTCTCGACAGCCTCTACGAGGAGGGAGACGCGTGAGCGCGTGGCGTCACCGCGGCGAGCCGCCCGCCGCGCGCGGTCCGCGCCGACCCTCCCACTTCGAGTACTCCCGCGTCGCGTTGACCTTCGAGAGCGAGGGGACGAACTGCGCGGGCTGGCTCTACCGCCCCGACGGCGTCGAGTCGCCGCCGGTGGTCGTCATGGCGGGCGAACTCGCCGCGGAGCGTCGTTTCGGTCTCCGCCCCTACGCCGAGCGACTGGCCGAGGCGGGCTACGCGGCGTTCCTCTTCGACTACCGGAACACCGGTGATTCCGACGGGGAACCCCGGAATCTCGTGGACCCCGACTCGCAGGTCGCCGACTGGCACGCCGCGCTCGACGGACTCCGCGGGCGCGACGAAATCGACTCGCGCTCGCTCGTCCTCTGGGGGGCGGGGCTCTCCGGCGGCTACGCGCTCCGCGCGGCAGCCGAAGACGGTCGGGTCGCCGCGGTCGTCGCCCAGAACCCCATGCTCGACGGGAAGGGGGTCACGCGGGGCCGAGGCGTCAAAGGGACGCTCGCGGCGGTCGCCGCCGCCGTCCGCGACAAACTCCAGTCGCGGCTCCTCGGCCCGTATCGCGTCCCCGTCGTCGGCGACGGCTCGTCGATGGCGGTCTTCGAGGACCCCGGCGTGCGCGCCGCCTACCGCGACCTCGTGCCCCCGGGGAGCGCGTGGCGAGACGAGACACCCGCTCGGCTGTTCCTCTCGCTGCTCCGCTACCGGGCGCTCCCCGACCCGGAGGCCGTCACCTGCCCGGCGCTCCTCGTCTCGGGGACGCGCGACGACCTCGCGCCCGCCGACGCGGTCGCCGCCCTCGCCGACGAGTTACCGGAGTCGACGCTGGTCGAACTCCCCGCCGGTCACTTCGACCACTACGACCGGGCGTTCGAACAGACGTTCGGCCACCTCCTGTCGTTCCTTCGAACGGTTCGCTGACGGGGACGAGTCACCTCGTTGAACGCTCGCGCGAACCATTATGTCCTCGCCCGGCCTATACCACACAGAAATGTCCACATCCACACGTTTCGTCTCGTTGTTCCTCGCCGTCGCGCTCGTCGCGGTGGCCGCGTCCGCCCCGGTGTTCGCACAGTCCGAGACGCCGAGCGACGAGGAGATGCAACAGCTCCTCGAAGAGGGCGTCGCGCTGTACAACGATAACGTCGAACAGCTCGACGTCTCGTTCGCGCGGAGCCTCATCGCCGGGAAGACGGTGAACGTCTACGTCGAAGACGGCGACGAGACCCACGTGTTCTCGGCGTCGGTGCAAGACGACATGCGCATCGACGACATCTCCACCGGCCCCAACGACGAGGCGTCGACCCGAATCACGACGGACCGACAGACCCTCGAAACCATCGCCGACTCGCCTGACCCGCTCGCGGAGGTTCAAGACGCCCTCGCCGACGACCGCATCCGCGTCTCCGGCGAGAAGGGCCACCCCGTCGACCAGGTCGTCTGGACCGTCGCCAACACGTTCAAGGGCTTCTTCCTCTGAACACGGGCCGAACCGAACTCCGTCCGACTCCGTCCGACTCCGTCTTTTCTCCGCGTCATCGCGTCCGTAACCCACTTTGCCGCCTCTCCCGTCTCTCCGTCGATGACGTTCACGCGAACGGTCGAACTCGACGGCCACATCATCGACTCGGGGATGATGCAACAGGCCATGGGCATCGTGATGGACCTCGGGGGGGACTTCGACGTCGAGCAGTTCGACGTCGGCCGGCAGAAAGACGAGACCTCCTACTGCCGGATGTCGGTGTCCGCGGACGACCGCGAGACCCTCCAGGAGATACTGCACGAACTCCACCAAATCGGCGCGAACCTCACGGACCCCGTCGACGCCCGCGTCGAGGCCTCGCCGGCCGACCGGGTCGTCCCCGTGGGCTTTTATTCGACGACGAACCACCCGACCGACGTTCGGTATCAAGGCGAGTGGCTCCCGGTCGAGGACATCGAGATGGACTGCGCGATAGTCATCGAGGAGACCGAAACCGGGCCGCGCGCCTACACGAAGGTACTCAACGGCATCGAGGAGGGCGACCTCGTCGTCACCGACGAGGCGGGGATTCGCGTCAAGCCGCCGGAACGGCCCCGCGACGCCTCCGGTCCCTTCGGGTTCATGCAGGGCGGCGTCTCCTCGGAGCGACCCTCGGAATCGCTCATCGGCGAGGTGGCCGACGCGCTCCGCGAGACGAAGGCAGACGGCGGGAACGTCCTCGTCGTCGCCGGGCCGGCGCTCATCCACTCGGGCGGCGGCGACGCGCTCGCAGAACTCGTCCGCGAGGGCTACGTGGACATGATTTCCGCCGGCAACGGCTTCGCCACCCACGACATCGAACGCGGGCTGTACGGCACCTCACTCGGGATGGACATGGAGACGATGGAACACCCCCGAAAGGGCCACAAACACCACATCTACACCATCAGCGAGGTCATCCGCGCCGGCGGCATCGCCGAGGCCGTCGAGGAGGGACTCATCAAAGAGGGCGTGATGTACGAGTGCGTGAAAAACGACGTGCCGTACGTCCTCGCGGGGTCGATTCGGGACGACGGCCCGCTTCCCGACACCATCACCGACACCATCGAGGCGCAGAACGCCATCCGCGAGCAGGCCCACCGCGCCGACATGGTGCTCATGCTCTCGACGCTCCTGCACTCGGTCGCCGTCGGGAACTGCCTGCCCTCGACGGCGAAGACCGTCTGCGTGGACATCAACCCCGCGACCGTCACGCAACTGCTCGACCGCGGCTCCTCGCAGGCCATCGGCATGGTCACGGACATCGGGACGTTCGTGCCGACGCTCGCCGAGAAGGTGCTCGAAGCGGACGGCGAGAACTGAGCGGGTCGCTCGCGGTTCGCCCCGCGCCGCCCCGTCTGACGTGTCTATTATGACCCCGGGTGGCCTCTCTGTCCTGTATGCAACCCACAGCAGCGCGAGTGCTTCTCGCGGCACTCATGGTTCTCCTCGCCGGGTGCGGGGGCGGCGTCGGCGGCGACGCCACGACCGCGACCGACGCATCGACGGGTGCGACAGACGCGACCGCGACAGCCACCGACGGCGAATCGGCCGACCAGAGCGGCGACGGCGACGCCGAACGGTCCTCGTTTTCGTTCAACGGGACGTGGGACCAGCGGTACCGGACCGGGCAGTACTACCGCTACGACATCACGAGTCCGAGCATCGACGGCACCGCCACCTACGAGTGGGAGGTCGTCTCCGCGACCGACGACGAGGTGACGATTCGGACGAAACTGGTCACGCCCAACACGACGAGCGAGCAGACCGTGAGCGCGCCGCCGGACGAGATTTACGGCGAACTCGCCGGAAGCCCGTCGGGCTCGGTCGCTACCATCGGCTTCGACTCGCCGTACTACAGCGGGGTCGACGGCGAGACGCTCCGCGTCGGCGACGGCTGGGAAGCCTCGGGCGAAAACGGCAACGTGAGCTTCAAAGTCGAGGAGATATCCACCTACGCCGGCCTGGAGTGCGCGAACTTCGTCGTCCGGACGAACGGGAGCGTCTTCTGGGAGAGCTGCGTCACGCCGGAGAGCCCGCTGCCGGGCTACATGGCGTTCTACGAGGAGGAAGGCGACGAAGAGCCCGCGTTCGAGATGGTACTCGTCGAGTACCGAGCCGGAGACTAACGCGGCCGCGGTCGACCTCGGACGCGACGATTAGACTTTTTCCAGCGGGACGACCGCCATCGGGATGTTCGAGTTCAACAGCACGTCCTGTGCCGTGCTGCCGAAGACGATTTTCGAGGTCGGGTTGCGCTTTCGGACGCCGATGACGATTTCGTCCGCGTCCTGTTCGTCGGCGCACTGGAGGATGTCGTCGGCGGCGTCGTTACCGCGGATGTACTGGTGAGTCTCCACGTCCACGAGGTCGCCGAGACGGGAGACGACGACGTTCAGGGCGTCCTCGCCGTCGCGAACGTCCTCGCTGTCGGTCTCGTCGCCGCCGCGGTGGGAGTTGACGACGTGGAGCACGTCGCCGGCGTCGATTCGCCGCGAGAGATAGTCGCAGACTTCGGCGCTGGTGTGGACCGAGTTCGTCCCGATAACGTATGTTGCCATGCCACATATCGCTACGCCGTCCTATAAAAATCCACGCCCGACCGCGCTCGTCAGGCCTGCTTCATCATCGCCAGCACGTCGTCTCTCGTCATCTGTTTCCCGTGCTCGTCGTGGGCGTGTTCCTGAATCACTTTCACGACCTCGTTTCTGTTCTCGGAGGTCACGCTGAACCCGCACGAACACGTCGCCTGTTGCATCGCCTTCGACATGGCAGCAGAGATAGGCGCCCCGAGAGCAAAGCGTGTGTTCACACTCGTCGTGACACTCCCGCTGACGGGCGAGTCCCCGCGGCCGCGGTGTCTCTATGGCCGCGGCGTCGCCGTTGTGTCGCCCGCTCCGCCGACCCATCGGGGACAAAACATATACCCGGCCGTAAATGTCAGTCGGGTATGGAAAGAAACGCCCTCCTCACCGCCGGGGCGGTCGGCGTCGTCGTCGTGGCGCTCGTCGCCGCCGCCGTGGTTCCGGGGGTCGTCGCGGACCCGACCGACGACGGCCCCGTCCGACCCGGGCCGGTGGATGTCGCCGGCGTCTCCATCGCGGCCGGACAGGCGACGGGGGAGACGGTCACGCTCGAAATCGAGACGCGCATCGACCACCGAGGAAATCCCACGCAGAACGTGAGCGTCCTCGTCCGCGCCGTCGACGCCGAGTCGGGGCTGTTGACGACGACGCAGGAACTCGACGTCGGGACGCTCTCGAAGACGGGTGAGGTGGCGACGACGACCAACCTCACGGTCCCCCGCGAGGGCGGCTACGATATCGAGGTCGTCCTCTACAGCGACGACGAGCGGGTCGACCAGGCGCGAAAGAGCGTCCGCGGCGTCTCGGCCATCAAGCCGCCGTACCTCCGGTCGACTACCTCGTTCACCGACAGCGAGGCGCTCCCGCCCGTCTCTTTCGCCGTCGCCGAGGCCGGCGAGGACCGGACGACGCTCGACCTGACGGCGACGCTGACGAACGCCGGCGACGACCCGGCCGAGGACCTCTCGGTGATGTTCGTCCTCCGGCAGGCCGAATCGAACATCGTGGCCTCCCGAACGACGGTCGACGCGGGGACCATCGCGGCCGGCCGAACCGAGACGGTGGACGCGTCGGCGAGCGTCCCGAACGACTACAACTACTACATCGACGCCGTGTTGCTCCGCGACGGGGTCGTCATCGACACCGCCCGCGGCGCGGCGAACCTGAACCCAACGAGGACGATTAGCGTGAACCAGACCAGAGAGGACGTGGAACTCCGCGTCGAAGACTTCGAGAACGGCGACGGCGACGTGCCGCAGCGAACCGACTACGAGCAGACCGAGACCTCCTCGCAGGCACCCGGCTTCGGGCCGATAGTGGCGGTCGTGGGACTGCTCGCGGCCGTCTTCGCCGCCCGGAGGTGGTCGAAATGAGCGACGAGACGCCGACGGAGACAGCGCAGTCGACGACCGACGAGCCACCGACGGCCGACGATGACGCGTCCGGGGTGGACAGGCTTCGAGAGCCCACCCCGGAGCCGACCGACGAGGAAGAAAGCGAGAACCGGGAGTTCGCGGAGCGGATGCGACGCTACCTCGACTACGCGGTCCTCGCGGGGCTGCTGTTGCTCGCGCTCATCGCGGCGTTGCAGTTCTACTTCAACGCCAGCCAGACCATCACGACGTGGGTGAACCCCGAGTACCGCGCGCCGTTCCAAGCGGCGTTCAACCTCGTGTTGCTCCTCGGGGCGGCGCTCGGCGTCTCGGTCCAGCTTCGCCGACTGGCGAGCGACTGAGCGGTTGCCGAGCTACCTCTCACCACACACACAGTTTTCAGGCCGCCGCCCGAGTCGTGGGATATGAACTTTCTCTTCGTGTCGGCGGACGCCGCGCTCATCACCGACCTCGCGTGGCAGGTCCACAGGGAGGGCCACGACGTTCGGTACTACATCGAGGCCGAGCGCGACAAAGAGATCGGCGACGGCTTCGTCCCGAAGACCGACGACTGGCGCGCGGAGGTCGAGTGGGCCGACGTGACCGTCTTCGACGACATCTGGGTCGGCTCCGACATCGGCACCGGCGCGCTGGCGCAGGAACTCCGCGAGGAGGGACACGCCGTCGTCGGCGGGACGCCCAACACCGACCGCCTCGAAGAGGACCGCGGCTACGCGATGGACGTACTGGAGTCCCACGGCGTGAACACGGTCGAACAGCGCGTCTTCCACGACTTCGACGAGGGTATCGAGTACGTCCGGCGGAACCGCGCCCCCTACGTCATCAAGCCGCTCGGCGAGGTGCAGAACGTCAAGCGCCTCCTCTACGTCGGCAACGAGGACGACGGCAGCGACGTGGTCGAGGTGCTCCGCGCGTACAAGCAGGCGTGGGGCCACCGCATGAAGGGCTTTCAGCTCCAGCGGAAGGTCGAAGGCGTCGAAATCGCCGTCTGCGGCTTCTTCAACGGGGAGACGTTCGTCGACCCGGTGAACTTCAACTTCGAGCACAAGAAGCTCTTTCCGGGCAACATCGGCCCCTCGACCGGCGAGATGGGCACGTCGATGTTCTGGGCCGGGCGGAACCGGCTGTTCGAGGAGACGCTGGGTCGGCTCGAACCGTGGCTCGCCGAGGAGGGCTACGTCGGGAGCATCGACATCAACTGCATCGTCAACGAACACGGCATCTATCCGCTGGAGTTCACGCCGCGGTTCGGCTACCCGACGATTACGCTCCAAGAGGAGTCCTTCGAGTCGTCGACGGCGCAGTTCTTCTACGACCTCGCCCACGGCAACGACCCCGAGCTATCGGTCCACGGGGGCTACCAAATCGCGGTCCGAATCGTCCTGCCGCCGTTTCCCTTCACCGACGAGAAGACCTACGACGAGAACTCGCGGAACGCGGCGGTCGTCTTCGAGACCGACAGCCGCGAGGGCGTCCACATCGAGGACGCGAAACTCGTCGACGGGCAGTGGCGCGCCGCCGGCGAAAGCGGCATCCCGCTCGTCGTCACCGGGAAGGGCGAGACGATGCAGGAGGCGAGAAAACGGGCGTACGACCGCGTCGACGACATCGTCATCCCGAACCTGTACTACCGCGACGATATCGGCGAGCGCTGGGTAGACGGCGACGGCGACCGACTGCTCGCGTGGGGCTACCTCGGGCCGGCCGGCGAGTAGTCGATTCGTCGGGAGTCGATTAGTTGAGCACCAGCCACGCGGCGAAGACGGCGAGGCCGCCGACGCCGGTACTCAGCGCGGCGTGGACTCGGAGGCGGTCGAGTATCGCGTGGGCGTGGTCGTCTTCGACCGACAGCAGTTCGTGTATCTCGCTGCCGATTTCACAGCGCGGGAGGAAGTCCATGGCGACGTGGAGGAAGACGCCGGAAGCGAAGCCGAAGACGAGCCCGCGGAAGGCGCCGGTCGCCGGAAGCGAGACGGCGCTTGAGACGATGGCGGCGATGCCGAGGCCCGCCGCGGGGAGGAGAAGCGGGGCGACCGACTCACCTCGTCCCGAGAGCCGGCGGGCGGCGGCGTAGCCGGCCGGTCCCTTGTGGGAGACGATGGCGAGGCCGAGACCGACGCCAACGTCGATGTTCCCGTACACGATGCCGATAATAGCGCCCGCGGACACCGCGTGCGCCGAGAGTTCGGCCACGGTGCGGTCGATGGGCAGGTCCATGTGGGCGAAGCGGTGGCCGACGGTGTGGGCGGCGAAGCCGACGAGGATACCGAACGCGATGCCGAAGCCGCCGAACTGGGGGTGGTGACCGAGCGCCTGCGGGACCAGAAACACCGCGGCGCTCGTCACCATCGCGCCGCTGGCGAGACCGTAGCCCCAGACGAGCCCCTCGGCGTGTTCGGCCCGGCTGCGCGCGCCGAACGGTGCGGCGAGGGCCATCGCGCCGAAAGCGGCCCACGAGACGATAAGGAGGTTCCGCGCCTCGGCGCTCGCGGCGTACGCGGAGAGCGCGACGAGTGCCACGACGCTCCCCACGCCGATGGCCGTCGAACGGTTCATATTGTGAACGAACTGGTTCTGATTAATAAGGGGCGCGGTTCCGGCGGGATGGGGGAGTCGAAGCGGTGAGAACCCTCACCGCGTCGCTTTCTTCCAGGCTCTGAGGTCCGCGATGTCGCCGTCGAACTCGGCGGGGTCGGCGTCGGTCGCCGCCCAGACGAACAGGTCGGCCACGTCGTCGGGGTCGCGGCCCTGCCCGCCGGTGAGGTCGGTGGCGACGAGGCCGGGGTCGACGACCGTCACGGTCCGGTCGCAGTCGGCGGCGAACTGCCGGACGAGCGCCTCGGCGGCCGCCTTGGAGACGGCGTACGCCCCCATTCCCGGCTTCGCCTCGCGGGCGATAGAGCCGGAGGGGACGAGGATTCGACCGTCGTCGGCCATGTGCGGGAGCGCCTCTTTGACCGCCGCGAAGACGCCGCGGACGTTGGTTCGGAGGGTGTCGTCGAACGCCGCGTAGGACTCCTCGGGCGCGGGCATCTCGCCGGGCGTGCCGTGGGCGACCGCCGCGTTGGCGACGAGCACGTCGATGCGCCCGCCGGCGCGGGCCGCCGTCTCCATCAGGCGCTCCATGTCGAGTTCGTCGCGCACGTCGGCGCGGACGGCGCTCGCGGTCCCGCCGCCGGCCTCGATGTCGTCGACGACCGACTGGAGGGCGTCGCCGTCGCGGGCGCAGGCGACGACCGTCGCGCCGGCGCGACCGAGGGCGCGCGCGACCGCCGCGCCGATTCCCGAACTCGCACCCGTGACCACCGCGGTGGTGTCGTTCATGCGGGGCCGTAAGGAGGGACCGAGCCTAAAGCTACCCCCCGACGGCGGTCGATTCGGTCAGTCGATTTATGTCCTCTACGTCCTTACGAACGGACATGAATTCTGTCTCGGCTCTCGACTCCCTCGCCGGCGAGTCCGTCGTCGTCGTCGGCGGCGGGTTCGGCGGCCTCTCGACGGCGTGCTACCTCGCGGACGCCGGTGCCGACGTGACGCTGTTGGAGAAGAACGAACAGCTCGGCGGCCGAGCCAGCACGCTCGAACGCGACGGTTTCCGGTTCGATATGGGGCCGTCGTGGTATCTCATGCCCGACGTGTTCGAGCGCTTCTTCGCCTACTTCGGCAAGCGGCCCGAGGACTACTACGGGCTGACCCGACTCGACCCGCACTACCGCATCTTCTTCAAGGACGGCGACCGGGTGGACATGCTTCCCGACGTCGCGGCCAACAAGGCCACCTTCGAGTCCTACGAGCCCGGCGCGGGCGACAGGCTCGACGACTACCTCCGGAAGGCCGAGCGGAACTACCGCATCGGGATGGAGCACTTCGTCTACACCGACCGCCCGGAGCTAACCGACTACATCGACCTCGACGTGTTCCGGTACTCGTGGGGGCTGTCGCTCGTCGGCTCGATGCAGGACCACGTCGAGAAGTACTTCGACCACCCGAAGCTCCAGCAGATAATGCAGTACACGCTGGTGTTCCTCGGCGGCGCGCCGAACAACACCCCGGCGCTCTACAACCTGATGAGCCACGTGGACTTCAACATGGGCGTCTACTACCCCGACGGCGGTCTCGCGGGCGTCGTCGACGCCATCGTCGACCTCGCCGAGGAGCTGGGCGTCGAGTTCCACACCGACTCCCCCGTGGCCGAAATCGCGGGTCGCCGCGGCGGGTTCGCCGTCCGCACCGAAGACGGCCGCGAGTTCCTCTGCGACCAGGTCGTCTCCGACGCCGACTACGCCCACACCGAACAGGAGCTCCTCCCCGAGAAGAAGCGCCAGTACGACGCCGACTACTGGGACTCTCGGACCTACGCCCCCTCGGCGTTCCTGCTCTACCTCGGCGTCGAGGGCGACGTGGACGAACTCGCCCACCACACGCTCGTGTTACCCACCGACTGGGACGACCACTTCGAGACGATATTCGAAGACCCCGCGTGGCCCGACGACCCCGCGTACTACCTCTGTGTCCCCTCGAAGACCGACGACACGGTCGCTCCGGAGGGCCACAGCAACCTGTTCGCGCTCGTCCCCATCGCGGCCGGGCTGGAGGACACGCCGGAACTCCGCGAGAGCTACCGCGACCTCGTCCTCGCCGACATCGCCGACAACACCGGCGTCGACCTCCGCGACAGAATCGTCGTCGAGGAGTCGTTCTGCGTGAACGACTTCAAGGAGCGCTACAACAGCACGCAGGGCACCGCCCTCGGCCTCGCGCACACGCTGTTCCAGACGGCGCTCCTCCGCCCGCCCCACGGCTCCGAGGCGGTCGACGGCCTCTACTTCACCGGCTCGTTTACCACGCCGGGCATCGGCGTCCCGATGTGCCTCATCAGCGGTCAACTCACCGCCGAGGAGATGGCCGACGACGCGAGATGAGCGCCGACATGGCCGCACAGACCGAGTCCGGCGAAGGCGGCGACGACGGGGGAGCAGACGGCGGTCTCCGAGACCGGCTCGTCTACCTCGCGGTCCTCTCGCGGCCCCGCTTCTGGCTCTACCTCGCCGGCCCCGTCGTCGTCGGCGTGGCGGCCGCCGCGAGCGCCCCCGCCGACCTGTTCGGCCTCGAACCGGTCGCCCTGTTCGCGTACTTCCTCGTCCCCGCGAACGTCTTTCTCTACGGCGTCAACGACGTGTTCGACGCCGACGTGGACGAGGCGAACCCGAAGAAGGACGACCGCGAGGCCCGCTGGCGCGGCGACCCCGTCAACACCGCCGTCGTCGCCGCGAGCGGCCTGCTCGGCGTCGGCCTGTTCGCCGTCGTTCCGCGGGTGGCGTGGCCGTGGCTCGCCGCGCACTTCTTCCTCGCTGTCGAGTACAGCGCGCCGCCGTTTCGGTTCAAGACGACGCCGCTTCTCGACTCGGTCTCGAACGGCCTGTACGTCCTGCCGGGCGTCGCCGCCTACGCGGCCGTTTCGGGGTCGAACCCCCCGATGCTCGCCGTCGCGGGCGCGTGGCTCTGGACGATGGGGATGCACACGTTCTCCGCGATTCCCGACATCGAGCCCGACCGCGAGGCCGGCATTCGAACGACCGCGACGGCTCTCGGCGAGCGCCGGACCTACTGGTACTGCGCCGCGACGTGGGGTCTCGCCGCTGTCGCCTTCGCCGCGGTCGACCTCCGACTCGGCGCGCTCTTGGCGGCCTATCCGGTCGTCGTCCTCGGCATCGCCACCTCCGGCGTCGACGTGGACCGGGCGTACTGGTGGTACCCCGTCATCAACACCGTCGTCGGCATGCTCATCACCCTCGGGGCTCTCTGGAGGCTCGTCAATGGGTGAACCGGAGGTGCGGCCGTGAGCGCGAGCGACCTGCGAGCGCGGCTGCCGTCTACCCGCGGTGAAGCGGAGGCGGCGCTCGACCGACTCGTGCGCGACAACCGCTTTACCATCTCGGTGTTCTTCCCGCTGAACGGCGCGGTGCTCCTCGTCGCCAGCGCGATGGGCTGGCTCCCCGACCCGCTGGCGTTCAACGCGTTTCTCATCCTCCTCGGGACGTTCGTGATGCGCTCGCCGCTCATCGTGGGCGTCCTCCCGCTCGTGACCCGGCGGGCCGCCCTCGGCGTCGGCGCGCTCACCGCGTACGCCTACGCCATCGAGTACACCGGCGTCACCACGGGCTGGCCGTACGGCTGGTTCCACTACGGCGTCGACCTCGGGCCGACGGTCGCCGGCGTTCCGATCGGCTTGCCGGTGTTTTTCATCCCGCTCGTGATGAACGCCTACCTGCTGTGTCTGCTCCTGCTGGGCGACCGCGCCCGCAACGGGGCCGTCCGCCTCGGCGTCGTCATCGCGGCCGTCCTCGCCATGGACGTGGTGCTCGACCCCGGCGCGGTCGCGCTCGGCTTCTGGGAGTACTACCGCCTCGCCGACGACGCGGTGCTGTTCTACGGCGTCCCGCTTTCGAACTACGCCGGTTGGGTCGTCAGCGCGACCGTCGCCGTCGTCGCGCTCGACTGGTCGTTCGACCGCGAGGCGCTCCTCGCGCGGCTCGACCGCACGGAGTTCATGCTCGACGACCTGGTGAGCTTCGTCATCCTCTGGGGCGGCATCAACGCGTGGTTCGGCAACTGGATTCCCGTCGCGGTCGCGGCGCTGTTCGGCGTCGGACTGCTCAAGACGGACCGGTTCGACTCGCGGCTTCTGCGGCTTCCGCGGCGGCTGCCGTGGCGCTCCTGAGCGGCGGGGTTCGCTCGCGCTCGCGCCCGTCTGTCGCGACCCCAGCGCTGTCTCTCAGTCGGATTCGACGCCGCGACGCCGGCCCCGATAGGCGGCTCCGAGCCGTTTCCACTTGAGCAGGCCGAAGCCGAGGAGGATGAACCCGAAGCCGACGAGCGTGGCCGCGGTGACGGGCTCCGTGAACAGAAGCCAACTGTACACCGTCCCGAAGCCGGCGATGGCGTAGGTGACGAGGTTGAGCTCGACCGAGCCGAGTCGGGGGAGAAGCGAGAAGTACAGCAGGTAACTGACCGCGCTCGCGAAGACGCCGAGGTAGACGAGGCCGACGACGCCGGCGACCGACACATCGACCCCCGCCAGCGACTCCGTCGGACTCGCCGCGCTCGCGAGATGGGTCGCGGCGGCCCCGACGACCATCGCCCACGCGGTCTGGGCGGCGAACGGCATCTCGGTCTCGATTCGCTGGGCGAGTACGCCGCCGAGCGCGAAGGACGCCGCGGCGAGCACCAGTATCACCTGCCCCGCGGCGTTCGCCCCGAGGAGGTTCGACGGGTCCGGGTCGGTGATGACGACTAAGCCGAGGAAGCCGACGACGACGCCGAGCAGTTCGACCGGGCCGAACCGCTCGTCGGGGAGAAACAGCTTCGCGAAGCCGACGGTCAGTATCGGAATCAGCCCCGCCAGCACCGACGCGACCGCGCTCGGGACGGTCTGCTGGCCGACGTTCTGGAGGACCCCGTAGCCCGCGAGCGTCAGGAGACCGGCGACCGAGACGGCCGCCCAGTCGCCTCGCGTGCGGGGCCGCCAGTAGTCGGTGCGCCACGCCGCGTACGGCAACAGGAGCGCCGCCCCGATGTCGAGTCGGAACGCGGCGTACAGAATCGGCGGGAACGACCCCAGCCCGAGCGTCACCGCGGGGTACGTCCCGCCCCACAGCGCCGCCAAAATAACGAACAGGACGGCGTTTCGGTACCGACCGGGGAGGAGTTGGTCACCGACCATGGGGCGGCTGATCGGGGACCCCCGGGGTCGCGGGCGCGGTCGAGTCAGCGGTTCGCGGTGGCGTGTCGAGAATCGATCTCGGCTCGTCGGCGGTCGAGAGCGATGCGTCGGCGTGTGCGCTCATCACCGTGACCTACGCCCGCGAGCCGGGAGAACCGGAGGGTTAGGATGCTAACCCCCGTCGCCGGGCCGCCCGGTCGGCGGGTCGCGGTCGGCGTCGAGACCGGCGAGCGCGGAGACGGCGGCCCCGAGGAGCTTTCGCTCCGCGCGGCGGAGCGTCTTCGAGATGGCGACGTCGGAGACGCCACAGCGGTCGCCGAGGGAGGCGAGCGACTCGCCCCGCGGCGTCTCGTAGTAGCCGTGTTCGACCGCGGTTCGGAGCACCCGCGCTTCCGTCTCGGTGAGTCGCTCACAGCCGTCGAGGAGCGTCGCGGCCTCGTGGAAGTTCCGGAAGACGGCGGCCGCACCCGAGTCCGTGAGCGGCGTCTGCTCGACGACGGTGAGTTCGTAGCGGCGGTCGAGCGAGTCGAGGGTGGCCGCCGCGGCATCCGGCTCGGCGAACCCGAGGTGCCACCGTTCCCAGCCGTCCCTGTCGCGGAACGGAGCGATGACAGCGCCGCCGTTGGCCATGACCGTCTCGATGGCGACGGTCTCTTCGAGCACGACGTGGGCCGTCGCGTGCGACCCGCGCTTCCACTTCAGTTCGAAGCGGCGCACGCCGTCGGCGTCTCTGAGCGCGCGGATGCCGGCCTCCAACTGCGACCGCCCCGGCGACGAGGCTTCGACCCAGAGGTCGCACTGGCCGGTTTCGGGCGAGAGATTCCAGTACGGCGTGGTCAGCGTCACGTCGTGCGCGGCGGTCACCCGTCCCAGCGGACAGTCGTCTAACCGGGTGTCGAGGGTGACGCGATGCATGCCGAGGGCTCTCTCGGCCGCCCACTAAATCTTTCAGTCGCGGAAAAATCGCGCGTCGCTCAGTCCGAGCCCCAGCGGTTCAGCGACCGGAGCCAGCCGGAGACGCGCCCGCTGCGTCGGGGGCGGGTGGCCCGCGTCGAACCGGGGCCGAAATCCGCGTCGAGGTCGTCGTCGTCCGGGTACGGGACGACGCTGACGGCCTTGAACACGGCCACGGGGTCGCGCCAGACGGCCCAGTACGCCGCGGTCTTCGCGAGGAGCGTGAGCTTCCGCCCGAAGCTCAGTTCGGGTGTCGTCGCGAGCGTGTCGTAGCCGAGGTTCCGAATCGAACGGTGGTGGTCGGCGTACAGCACCGCCGAGAGGAGTACCGGGAACTGGCAGTCCGCCGGGAGGTACTCGATGCCGGCGACGCCGTCGCGGTACAGCGACTCCGTTCGGCGGAGTTCGTCGCGCATCACGTCGGCGACGCGCTCGTCGAACTCGAGGGCGAGTATCTGCTCGGCGTCGACGCCGTGGCGGTCCAGTGTCGTCCGCGGGAGGTACACCCGGTCGCGCTCGACCACGTCTTCGCCCACGTCGCGCAGGAAGTTCGACATCTGGAACGCCTGTCCCAGCGCCGTCGCGTGCGGGAGCGCCGCCTCGGGGTCGTCGGGACGCATGACGTCGGTCATCATCCGACCGACCGCGGAGGCCGACCCGTCCATGTACGTCTCAAGTTCGTCGTAGGTCTCGTAGCGGTCCTTCTCGATGTCCGACTCCATCGCGTCGATGAAGACGTTCACGTCGTCGGGGTCGATACCGTAGCGCTCTCTGAGTTCGGCGAACGCCGACAGGACGGGGTCGTCGGTCTCGACCTCGCCGAGCGCCTCGGCGCGGAGGCGTTCGAGACGCTCGCGCTGTTGTGCCGGCGGCGCGGTCTCCTCGGCGTCGACGACCTCGTCGGCGACCCGAAAGAACGCGTACAGCACGTACGTGGCGTGTCTGACGCGCTCCGGGAGGAGGCGCGTCGCGAAGTAAAACGTCTTTCCCGTCCGCTGTTGGATGTCTTTTCCCGCCTCGACCTGTGATTCGTTGAGCATCGTTTCGTGTACGTGGCCGCATCCGTCTCGGGACCAACTGAGCTGACCGGGGAGGACAGTCATTCGTTAGGTCTCCGCCGACATAACGCTTCGTGCTGTCGTGAAATCAACCCGCGAACCCGCCGACTTCGCAGTGGTACCAGCGCGGGCGTCTCCTGTCAGGTTTCGTTACCAGAACGTGTCGCTGCAGTCGTAGACGACCCCGTGTTCCGGGCAGACGTACTTGCAGTGGCGGTGGTCCATCGACGTGCCGCAGAAGGGACAGGGCCGTCCCTTCGGGGACTCGATGGCACACGCGTTCCGTCCGGTGTCGTCGTCCATACGAGTTTTCGTAGGACGCGACCGACATATCCCTTACTGCCGTCGGGGAGCCCTGCCGGTTCGAGTCGGTCCGCCGGTGAGGCCGAGTCGATTCCGTCTCGGACACCGGCGAGCGCCGTCGGGGCGGCGGCACCGACCGACTCGACGCGTCCGGAGACTCCACCCGAATTTGGTACGGAACTGGAACAACGCTCATGTACGGTCGTCGCCGAGTCGAACTCGTCGCGTCGAACGGCACCCGCGAGAATATTACCGCGCTCGACCAATCAACTAAACGAACAGTCGATGGAGAAGGCGCTTTGGTATCTGCTCACGGCGACTCGCGGCGGTGAGAACCGCGTCCGCATCATCCGCGCCCTCTCGGAGCGCCCGCAGAACGCGAACCGCCTCGCCGACGAGCTCGACGTGGGCTACAAGACCGTCAGACACCACCTCGACGCCCTCGAATCCCACGGGGTCGTCGAGGCCGGCGGCGACAAGTACGGACGGCTGTACTTCCTCACCGACCAGTTCGAACGGTACCGCGACACCTTCGAAGAAATCACGACACACCTCGAATGACCATGGCAATGGACACCCAAATCATGGCGGCCAGCGCCCTCTCGGGCGCGAACATCGTCTTCCTCGCGGCGCTGACCGCCGTGTGGATTCGCAACTACCGGACGTTCCGCACCTCGCTCGTCCTCGGCCTGCTCGCGTTCGCCGTCGTCATGCTCGTCGAGAACGCCGTCGCGCTCTACTTCTTTTTCACCATGCAGAGCCTCTACTCCGGGGACCCCCACGTCCAGCAGGCCGTGTTGGTCCTCCGCGGCCTCCAACTCGTCGCGCTGGCGTTCCTGACCTACGTGACGGTCCGGTGAACGCCCGGCGGTCTCGACCTTCGGCCCTCGCCCGGTCCGAATTTGGTACAGAGTCGACCCCGATTCGTCACGGAGTCACCCCGAATCTCGAAAAACCGCCTTTAGCCGGTCTCGCGTCTTCGTTGTCGTGGCATCGACCACACGTGAGACCAATGACGGACACGACGACTCCGACGACGCGACGAACCGTACTCGGACTGACCGGCGCGGGCGTGCTGGCCGCCCTCGCCGGCTGTTTGGGTAGTGCGAGCCTGCCGGGCCAATCGGTCGGAAACGGAAACAGCCAGTCCGCGCGAACCTACCGCGTGACCGTGGCGAACCTGACGACGGGACAGCCGCTCACCCCGCCCGCGGTGGTCGCCCACCGCGCCGGCGTGGAACTGTTCGCCGTCGGCGACCCGGCGAGCGACGCCATCAGGGAACTCGCCGAGAACGGGAACCTCGGCCCGCTTGGTGAACTGGCCGAGGAAACCGACGACGTTCGCGGCGTCGCGGTCGGCGACGCGCCGCTCGTCCCCGACGAACTCCCGGCGAGCGAGATGTTCCCCGCGGCCGCGACGCTCGAACTGGAGACCGACGCCAGCGGCGCGTACCTCTCGTTCGTCAGCATGCTTATCGGCACGAACGACGGGTTCGCCGGCCTCGACACCGTCCCGCTCCCGGAGCGGGTCAACGAGTCGCGGTCGTACTTCGCGGCCAGCTACGACGCCGGAACCGAGGTCAACACCGAGGCGTACGGCGACATGGTCCCCCCTGCACAGGCCCTCTACGGCATCGACTCCGGGACCGACGGAACCGGCATGAGCGACCCCGACCTCGCCGAGGACGGCGTCATCGCGCCGCACGCGGGTATCGTCGGCGACGGCGACCTCGACCCCGCCGTCTACGGCTGGGACGACCCCGTCGCGCTGGTTCAGGTCGAACGACTCGACTGAGTCGGCCACGACCTGACTTTCCGACCGTTGAAACGCCGTCGCTCGCGGGAATCGGCGTCGTCGGAGAACAAAACCCGAGGCGTGGACGCCGTCGGAAGCGAACGACCGGGGGCGGTCGTCCGGTGAAACCACGTAGCGTACCACGCGGCGAGTGCAGGGAGGCCCGACCGCGCGATGCTGTTGCAGCTGCGTCTACCCGTTGTCGGAGCGCGTTGAACCGCTCTGGTGGTGATGGTGGTGGTGGGGGGGGCATCCGGTCGGCGAGAGACCGACGCGAACGGGAGGGTCTCTGACAACGGCGATTACCAGTTCGTTATCACCTATCAAAGCTGTACCGGTGGTTCGAGAGCCGGGCCATCCGACATCGACGGGGTCGAATTCGGTACTGAGACGGCGTTTCACGCCCCGTGGGATCGGTTCACCTACCGAACTGTCACCGGTGTCGGTTCCGAGCGGCGGCGCCTCGCGCGTCGACTCTCGGCCGAGTCACTCGTCGCCCCCGTCGCCGAACTTCGCGTACGGCCGGCGGTGGGTGTTCCGAATCAGGTCCTCGTCGGAGACGCGAAGCCCCAGTTCGTCTAACTCCTCGCCGATTCGACTGAGGTCGTCGCCGTCGACGCCGATGGCTCGGACCATGACGTTTCGCTCGCCGGTCATCACCTCCTGTACCTCGACGACGCCGGGGACCGCGGCGGCGGCCTCGGCCAACTCCTCGCGCTCCGGAATCGGGGCCGTACAGACGATGAGCGTGTACAGTTGGTACCCCGCGCGCTCGTAGTCCACGTCGGCGTGGTAGCCGCGGACCACTCCGTCGGCTTCGAGTCGCTGGATACGGTTTCGGACGGTGCTCGCCGAGGCGTCGAGTTTGTCGGCGATGTCGGTCGACGACGTGCGGCGCGCCTCCGACTGCAACGTGTACAGTATCTTCCTGTCCAGCGCGTCGAGTTCTCGACTCGTCATTCGTCCGGTCGTCTGTCGCCCGCGACATTAACCCTCCCGGCATCGTTGTCAGAAGCTTAGTTCAAATTGAATAATACGCGACTCCCGACAATACACTACATATACGTCCGGACGGCCGATGCTTTCTAACGGGTCGAACGCGAACGAAGGGGACACCGACACAAATGAACCCAACAGAGATCGGTATACGCCTCGTCGCGGGGGCGTTGCTCATCCTCACGAACGGTTTCTTCGTGGCCATCGAGTTCGCGCTGACGCGCGCCCGCCAGTTCACCGAGTCCGAGTTCGTCGACGGCGACTCCCGACTCGAACGGGCCTGGGAGATGACCCAGGAGCTCGAACTGTATCTCACGACCTGCCAAGTCGGAATCACGGCGTCGAGCATCGCCGTGGGTATCGTCGCCGAGCCCGCGCTGGCGGCGCTGTTCGAACCGCTACTCGAGCCGCTGTTCGCCGGCACGACGCTCGCGACCATCGGCGCCGGCGCGCTCCTCGCCTACCTGATCATCAACCTCCTCCACCTCACCCACGGCGAGCAGACGCCGACGTACCTCGGCGTCGAGCGCTCCCGGATGGTCTGTCGCTACGGGGCGGCGCCGCTGCACTGGTTCTACGTCGCCATCTCGCCCGTCATCAAGTTCGGCGACTGGGTCGCCAAGTGGACGCTCAAGCTCTTCGGCATCGAGATGTCGGGCGCGTGGCTCGAAACCGAAACCGACGTCATCGAGTCCCGCGGCCAACTCCGCGAGCGTCTGAACTCGCTGCTTCAGGAGGGCGAACTCACCGAGGAGCGCCGCGACGAGGTGCTCAGCGCGCTGGACGCGGACGAACTCTCCATCAGCGAAATCATGATTCCGACAGACGACATCGTCTCGCTCTCGACGGCGGCGACGCCCGGCGAGAACTTCGACCGGATTCGGAACACGCCCCACACCCGGTTCCCGCTCGTCGGCGAGTCGCTCACCGACTTCCGCGGCGTCGTCTACGCGCCCTCCATCATCGACAACTTCGAGGCGCTCCGCGCCGGCGAGCGCTCGTTCGACGAAATCGCCGCGCCGCCGATGACGCTCGCCGCCGACACGAACGCCAGCGACGCGTTCGACCAGTTCCAAGCGGAAGACCAGGAACTCGCGCTCGTCCTTCGGGACGGCGAGGTCGTCGGCCTCCTCACCGCGACCGACGCTCTCGAAGCCGTCATGGGCGAACTCGACGACCCGCTCGACTAGCGTCGCAGACGACGTTTTCGGCTTTTTTCGGTGATTGGCCGTCGCTCACAGCGACGTGGTTTCGCGGAAAACGGGCGCGGCCGTGACGACCCACGGACGGCTCTGCGTGCGTGACGAATCGAAGAATGCCCGGGGTGGGCTCCGAACCCACGATCTCCGCATGTCCCAGGTGCGAAGCCGGCATGACTTCGCGAGGGGCGGAGGCTTCCAAGGCGTTCCGCACCGATTGTGAAACCCTATGAGTGCGGCGCTATGTCCAGCTAAGCCACCCGGGCTCAACTTCCCGTTGTGTGCTGGTTGTATTTAAGCTTCTCATCTCCGACGACCGCGGGGCGAGTCACCACGCCACTCGATTCGCGTCATCACCCGCGGATTTATGTCCCAACACCGGGTGCACACACGCATGAGCCAACCGGAGATCGTCCAGTCCGTCCTCGGAGAGGAAGACGTGGTGACGCGCGTCCACCTCGGGGGCGAGGACGAACTGTTTGTGACTCCGACGCGGACGCTCGTCTATCGGGCCGAAGGCCTCCTCTCGGACGAGTCCGTCGACGAATTCTCGCACGCCGCGGAGCGACTGTCCGTCAAGGAAGGGCGACGAAAAGCGAAGCTATCGCTCGACTACGGTCTCGACGGGAGCGAGACGTTCTCGATGTCCTCGAAGCGGCTCGACGACGCGCTCCAACCCATCGTCGAGGGCGTGCTCGCGGCCGCCGGCGTGACCGACGAAGAAGGCGAGCGCGTCGTCCAGACGTTCCGTTTCAGCGAACTCACGTTCGTCGTCACCGACGCCCGCGTCGTCCGGCACATCGGCAGCGCGGTCTGGGACGAAGACTACGAGTCGTACCGCTACGCCGACGTGACCGACCTCGAATTCGAGTCCGGAAGCGTCGCTACGACGGTCGTGCTCACCGTCGACGGCCGCCAGGAGCGGTTCAAGATTCCCAACGAGGAGGCCCGGCTCGTCCGCGAGAAACTTGCACGTGCGCTGTGTGACTACCACGGCGTCGGCAGTCTCGAGGAGTTCCGCGTCCAGATGGAGAAAGCGCGGGCGAACGACGAGTCCGCCGACGCCGCCGACCGCGACAACACCGACTTCGGCGCGGGCCCCGACCCGCTGAGCGCGAATCCCGGTGAGCTGTCCGACGAACCGGCGAACGCCACCCGCGCCGAGGGCGACGCGGCCGCCGAGGCGAGCCAGCAGGCCACCCGGACGCAGTCCGTCGAAGCCCCCTCCGCGACCGGCGCGGTGGCGGAGGCGAAGCAGGCCGCCAAGGCGGCGTCGACCGAGTCGGCGTCGGGCAACGTCGCCGACGCCGCGGACCTCGGGTTCGAGGGCTCCGGCTTCGAGTCGGCCGCCGAGTCCGAGTCGGCGGGCTCCGGTGCCGTCGATGCCGACTACGCCGAACTCGCAGACGAAATCGAGTCGCTCCGCGAGGTCGTCGAGGCCCAAAGCGAGCAGATTCGCCACCAGCAGGAGCTGGTCGAACAGCTCATCGAAGAACTCCGCCGCGGGCGGTAACCGCGGAGTTCGCCCGACGACGACCGCCCGGACACCTATTCCCGCCCGAGCACTTTCCTGATACACGACGAGCCGAAGGGCCCGAGTTCGCCGGACTCGAACCGCACGAAGTGGCCGGTGGAGATGGACGCGCCGCAGCGGCGGCAGTCGAAGTCGCCCTCGCGCTGGACGACCTGACTCTCGAATCTGACGAACGTGCCGCCGCGGTTGTGACGGACGCGGCCGCCGTCGCGCTCGATGATGCCCCGAAGCTCCGCGGTATCGAGGATGTCGCGCGTGAGCGTCGGGTCCGTGGTGACCGTCTCGATGCGGTCGACGACCTCGGCGAGGGAGAGTTCGTCGGCTTCGAGGTGCGCGAGGAGGTCGAGCGCGAGTTCGACGCGCTCGTCGCGTGTGGGCTCGGTCACGGTTCGGGAGCCAATCGAACCGGGGCGGGCTAAAGCCCTCCGAAGCACAAAGCGTTTGGTCGCGGCGCGACGACCGACTCCAGAGCTTCCGTGCCCCGTCCGCGTCTCGCCGCCGGCCTCGCGCTCGCGGCCGTCGTCGCCGGTCTCCTGTTCGCGTCTCCAGACGCCGTCATCGCGCGCGCGGCGTGGGTCGCCGCCGACCCCGTCCGACTCGTCGTCGTCGTGAGCGCGCTCGCGCTCGTCCGCCCGCTTCTCGCGTGGCCGACGACGCTCCTCGCGCTCGTCGTGGGCTACGGCCTCGGCCCGGTCGGCGTGCCGTTCGCGCTGGCGCTCATCGTCCTCACGAGCGTCCCGCCGTTCCTCTTCGCGCGGCGCTACCGCGGGACGACCAGACTGGCCGAGGTCGGCGAGCGAACCGTCGAGCAGACGGGGTCCGTCAGGGGCGTCGCCGCGAGCCGCCTGCTGCCGATCCCCTCCGACGTGGTGTCGGTGGCGGCGGGCGTCGCCAACGTCCGGCTCGGCGCGTTCGCGCTCGGAACCGCCGTCGGCGAACTCCCGTGGGCCGTCGCGGGCGTCATCGCCGGCGCGTCGGTCGAGACGCTCACGACCGAGTCGCTGGCCGCGGCCGTCCGCCCGGAGTTCGTCGTGCTCGCGGCGGTCGCGGGCGTGTCGATGCTCGTCCCGACCGCGTACCGTCGCTACCGGGCAGAATCGGGCGCGTAGGGGACGAAAATAGAGGGCAGAGAGTACGTAGAGCGTGCGAGCGGCGGGCCCTATTCTAACAGCGACTCGCCGGTCATCGCGGCCGGCTGGTCGACGCCGACGAGTTCGAGGATGGTCGGCGCGATGTCGCACAGCGAGCCGCCCTCGCGGACGGTCCGACCGCCCGAAAGCGGGTGTTCGGGGTCGAGGTCGGCGGCTTCGTCCTCGGCGTCGTTCTCCGGGGCGGCCTCGTCGTCGCGGTCGGCCGCGAGGTAGACGAACGGGACGGGGTTGAACGTGTGGGCCGTGTGCGGGTCGTCCTCGGTGCCCATGTCGTCGGCGTTGCCGTGGTCGGCGGTGATACAGACGTGGCCGCCGTGCGCGCGGACGCTCTGGACGAGCCGCCCGAGCTGTTCGTCGACCGCCTCGACCGCCTCGATGGCGGCCTCGTAGTCGCCGGTGTGGCCGACCATGTCGGGGTTGGCGTAGTTGAGCACCATCACGTTCGGGTCGTCGGACTCGATGATGTCGATGGCCGAGTCGGTGAGTTCCGCCGCGGACATCTCGGGTTGGAGGTCGTAGGTCGGCACGTCGGGGCTCTCGACGATCTTCCGAATCTCGCCGTCGAACTCGACCTCGCGGCCGCCGTTGAGGAAGTAGGTGACGTGGGGGTACTTCTCGGACTCGGCCATGCGCAGTTGCGTCATGTCCGCCTCGGCGAGCACCTCGCCGAGCGTGTCTTCGGGCTGTTCCGGCGGGTAGGCGACCGAGACGTCGAACGTCTTGTCGTACTGCGTCATCGTCGTCATGAGGATCTCCGGCGGCGCCGTCTCGAACTCCCAGACGGGCTCGATGTCGCAGAGCATCCGAACGAGCTGTCGCGCGCGGTCCGCGCGGAAGTTGAAGAAGATGACCGAGTCGCCGTCTTCGAGGGCGGGCGCGTCGTCGACGACGGTCGGCTCGACGAACTCGTCGGTGTCGCCGCGGTCGTACGACTCGGTGACGGCGTCGACGGCGGTGTCGGCGGTCCACTCCGCCTCGCGCTCGACGATGGCGTCGTAGGCGCGCTTGGTGCGCTCCCAGTTCTGGTCGCGGTCCATCGCGTAGTAGCGCCCGGAGACGGTGGCGACGCCGCCGGTTCCCTGCTCCTCGGCGACGGCTTCGAGGTCCGAGAGGTACGCCTCGCCGCCGGTGGGACTGGTGTCGCGGCCGTCGGTAAAGGCGTGGGTGACGGCGTCGACGCCGCGTTCGGCGGCGAGTTCGATGAGCGCGTGGAGGTGCTCCTGGTCGGAGTGAACGCCGCCGTCGGAGACGAGGCCCATGAGGTGTACGCGGCCGTCGTGTTCGTCGGCGTGGTCGTAGGCGGCCGTGATGGCATCGTTCTCGAAGAACGAGCCGTCGTCGATGCTGTCGCCGATGCGGGTGTACGCCTGCTTGACGACGCGGCCGGCCCCGATGTTGAGGTGGCCGACTTCGCTGTTGCCCATCTGGCCGTCCGGAAGACCGACGCGCCGGCCGTCGACGATGAGCGTCCCGAACGCGCCCGCGTCGCGGTAGCGGTCGAAGTTCGGCGTGTCCGCCGCCTTGATAGCGTCGCGGCGGTCGTGGTCGCCGAGTCCCCACCCGTCGAGGATGATGAGTGCTGCGTCCATGCGTCGCCGTTCGGCGCGCCGGGCTAACTGTCCTTTGCTCCCGACATGGAATGACAACGTGTCGCGTACGGAGATGAGAGGGCGGCGTTCGCGCCCCGACGGCGGGTTCGAGCCGCCCCGTCCCCGCCCCAGTCGCCCCCGCCCCGACGGTCTTTTCTTTCGGCGCGCCGTCCGACTCGGCGATGGGTCTGCGAGACTTCGACCTCGGCGCGGCGGTCGACGACTGGACGGAGTACTACCTCGGAAACGGCCCGAGCCTCGTCGTCTTCCTCGTCCTCAACGCCGCCGCGTTCCTCGTCGGGGTGAGTTTCTACGTCCACTCGGACCCCGCGCTGTCGGACCTGCCGACGTTCCTCTACCCGCTTTTCGGCGACTCGCCGACCGCCCTCGCGCTGATGACGCTGTCGGCCGCGACGCTGCTTCCGAACCTCGGCCGCCGCGTCGCCGACGCGCCGGTCAACCGGCCGCTCGCGTACCTCCACACGCTCGCGTTCGTCTGGCTCGTCAAGTACGGCGTCTGGACGGTCGTCGCGCTCAACCTCCGACCCGACCTCTACGTCGGCTTCTCCGGGGCCGCGCTCTGGGACTACTGGGGCATCATGCTCACCCACGCGGGCTTTCTCGCGCTCGCCCTCGTCGTCCCGCGCTACGGCGCGACCACGAAGGGCGCGCTCGGGTTCGCCCTCACCCTCGCGCTCGTCAACGACGTGTTCGACTACGGCCTCGGCTACTACCCGCCGCTGAAGTACGAGGCGGGGGCGCTCCTCGCGGGCATCACCGTCGCCCTCTCGTTTCTCGCGGTGTTCCTCGCCTCCCGGGCGTTCGACCGCCTCTCAGAGACGCCGGAGACGGCCCCGTGAGCGCCTCGGGACGGCCCCGACAGCTCCCCGTGAGCCACAATCGCTAATCGCATGACGGCGCGGAGTATCACATGAGTCAGGCTTTTCCCCGCCCGCAGTCTATGACCTCGTAATGGACTCCGCGGTACTGCTTGACCTACTCGGGAACGAAAACCGCCGGCGCATCCTGCGGTTGCTCTCGCACAAACCGTGCTACGTCACCGAGATAAGCGAGTACCTCGGCGTCAGCCCCAAGGCCGTCATCGACCACCTCCGAAAGCTGGAGGACGCGGGGCTCATCGAGTCCCGCACCGACGACCAGCGGCGCAAGTACTTCCACATCTCGCGGAACCTCAGGCTGGAGGTGAACGTCTCGCCGTACGGGTTCGGGGCGAAAAGCGCCTATCCGCCGAGTCCGAGCCTCGACATGGCCGGGCGCTGTCCGCACGTGACGCTCGAAGTCGAGAACGCCGGCACCGACGACGTCTCGGAACTGGCGCGCGAACTCGGGAAACTGGAGGAACTCGACAACGAACTCTCCTTGGCCCAGCGGTGGGTGCAGGGCCGCATCACCGACGTGCTCGACCGCCTCAACGACCGCCTCGGCGTCGACGCCGACAGCAGGTTCTACGCGGAGATTCTCGCCGCGCTCGCCAACGGGTCGAACACCGTCCGCGGCATCGCGAAGGACCTCAACGCGGACCCCGCGGTCGTCGACAGCGCGCTGCACCACCTCGCCGACGGCGGTCTGGTCGCCCACAACGGCGACCGCTGGCGAATCGACTGACGCCTACAACTCCTCTGTCAGGCCCGCCCGAAGGTCGCGGCCGAAGTAGTGACCGACCAGCCCCGCGAGCCCGCCGCTCGCCGCGCCGACGCCCGCGATGGCGACGCCGTAGTCCGCGAGCAGTTGGACCGCGAAGGGCGCGAACACGGCGAACAGCGTCGAGAGGACGAACGCGAGGCCCGCGGCGATTGCGCCGGCGAGGACGACTTCCGTGTAGCGTCGCTTCGACCCGACGAGGCCGAGGACGAAGCCGGCGGCGGCGATGCCGACGAACCGCCCGACGAAACCGACGATGGGAATCGCGCCGCCGACGAGCAGTCCGCCGATGGAGAGCAGGAGCGCCGCGAGGAACACGCGCGGGGAGAACAGCCCGCCGAGGCGACCGCCGCCGGACGAGGCGGAGCGCTCCGCCCGCATCGAATCGTCGCTCTCGCGGTTCACGCCGGAGAGCAGGTCGTCGACGGACTGCTCAGACTCCCGTTGGTCCGACCGTTGCATGTGTACAGGGTCGCGGGCGAGCCTGATGGCTCTTGTGCCGGTTGGTCAGCCGCGGTGACTGTTCGGCGTCGCGTGACGGTGCGCCGCCCGGCTCGGTCCTACGCGTTGCGGCCGAGGATGAAGTACAGGACGAGTCCCAAAAGCGGCGCGAGGAAGACGACGACCGCCCAGAGGAACGCCGGGTGACTGCTGTTTCGCTTCGCGTCACTGTACGTCCACACCACCATCCCGAGGAACAGGAGGAAAAACAGCAGGCCGACGACGAGCGCGCCTGCGCCGCCCGACTGGAGGAGTATCGTGGGGAGCACACGCTGGCTGACGGACGGTCCGGTAAAATGTCTTGTGTCCGTTATGTCGGTGGTGCGGCCGTCTCCCTCGTTTCGCTCGGTCGGTTCGGTTGCGCTCCAGTCGCCGTACCGAGTCGCGAGCGAAGCGAGCTACTCGGCTTTTTCCCTCCAGGTTTTTGCCGTGAGCGGGTCGCCTCCGGCGACCCCGAACGGTAAAAAGGTGGGTTTGAAGTCTGCCCCCACGGTATCCCGCGATATGAACGCAGGGGACCGCGTCCGCGTCACCCGCGCGGACGTCACGAACGAAGGCGTACTCATGCCGTCTTCCACCGAGGACCATCTCGTCGTCAAACTCGACGGCGGGTACAACGTCGGCATCGCCCGCGAGGGAGCCGACGTGGACGTGCTCGAAACCGACGTGTACGACATCGAAGACGCACAGTCCGAGGGCGACGGCACCTCAGAAATCGAGTTCGACGACGACCTCCCGACCATCTCGCTCATCTCGACCGGCGGGACCATCGCCTCGACGGTCGACTACCGCACGGGCGCGGTGACCGCGCAGTTCGACGCCGAGGACGTGCTCCGGGCCGTCCCCGACCTCGCGGGCCGGGCGAACTACCGCGGCCGCGTCGTCGCCAACATCCTCTCGGAGAACATGACGACCGACGTGTGGGTCGACCTCGCCGAGGCCGTCGCCGAGGAAATCGAGGCCGGGGCCGACGGCGTCGTCGTCATGCACGGCACCGACACGATGCAGTTCTCCGCGTCGGCGATGTCGTTCATGCTCGACACGCCCGTCCCCATCGTCTTCACGGGCAGTCAGCGCTCGGCCGACCGCCCCTCGTCTGACAACGTGATGAACGCCGTCTGCGCCGTCGAGGCCGCCAAGGCCGACGCCGCCGAGGTCATGGTCTGCATGCACGCCTCGGAGTCCGACGACGTCTGCGCGCTCCACGAGGGGACGCGCGTCCGCAAGAACCACACCTCCCGGCGCGACGCGTTCGAGACCGTCGGCGCGAAGCCGCTCGGCGAGGTCGACTACGAGGCCGAGGAGGTCACGTTCCGCCGCGACTACGCCCCCCGCGGCGAGGCCGACCTCGCGCTCCACGCCGACATCGAGTCCGAGGTGGAACTCGTGAAGTTCACGCCGGGGATGGACCCCGCGGCGCTCGACTACCTCGACGGGAAGGCCGGCGTCGTCATCGAGGGGACGGGCCTCGGCCACGTCCACACCGACCTCATCCCGCGGTTCGAGGAACTCGTGGAAGACGGAACCACCGTCGCCATGACCTCGCAGTGTCTCGACGGCCGCGTCTGCGACCGCGTCTACGACACCGGCCGCGACCTGCTCGACGCCGGCGTCGTCGAGGCGGGCGACACGCTCCCCGGCACGGCGAAGGTGAAGCTCATGTGGTCGCTCGCCAACCTCTCCGACCCGGCCGGCGCGATGGGCCGGAACCTCGAAGGCGAGCTGACCCAGCGCTCCGTCCCGTGGGAGTGAACTGATGGAGATTCGACCCGCCCGACCCGAGGACTACGACGCGGTCGCCGCGTTCACCCGCGACACGTGGGCCGACCGCGGCGGGTCGGACTACATCCCCGACATCTACCACGACTGGATTTCCCCCGGCGAGTCGGACCAGGCGACGCTCCTCGTGGACATGGGCGAAGAGACGCCCTCCGACGACGTGGCCGCCATCGCGCAGGTCGTCATGCTCTCGGAGTACGAGGGCTGGGCGCAGGGGATGCGCGTCGCGCCCGACTACCGCGAGCGGGGGCTCGCGACCCGGCTGTCGCACGCGCTTCTCGACTGGGCGCGCGAGCGGGGGGCGCGCCGCGTCCGCAACATGATTCACTCGTGGAACGTCCCGAGCCTCGCCAACGCCCGCACGGTCGGGTTCGACCCCGGCGTCGAGTTCCGCTGGGCGACGCCCGAACCGGACGCGGCCGCCGAGCCGGAGACGGCGGTCGGCGACGACGCCGACGCCGCGTGGGCCTACTGGACCGGGTGCGAGGCGCGAACCGCGCTGTCGGGGCTCGCGCTCGACCCCGTCGAGTCGTGGGCGCTCTCCGAGCTGACCCGCGCGCGCCTCCACGACGCCGCGGCCGACGACCGACTATTCGTCGTCGGCGACGACCGCGCGACAGGCTTCACCTACCGGAACCGAACCTACACCCGCGAACGCGACGACGAGGGCGAGGTGACGTGGGCCGAGTACGCGGTCGCCGCGTGGGACGACGCGCCGGCCTGCGAGTCGCTGTTGGACGCGGTTCGACGCGACGCCGCCTCGGTCGGCGCGGACCGGACGCGCGTCCTGTTCCCCGAGCGAATCGATTGGATTTCCGACGCGTCGCTCGCCCGGAGCGACCTCGCGGAGGAACCGACGTTCGTCATGGAAGCGGACCTCTCCTGACCGGCGCGTCTCGTTCGCTCTCGGCCGAACGCGGCCTACTTCCACACGACGCCGCGGACTTCGAAGCGCGCGCCGCCGAGTTCCGAGTCGGCCACGTCGAGTTGCCAGCCGTGGAGGTCCGCGATTCGCCGGGCCGTCGAGAGGTGAAGCGAGTCGTAATCGACGCCGAGCAACTGGTTCGGGCTCGGGGCCGTCGCCGCGCGCTCCTCGGACGACGGGCGGGGGCCGTCGTCGTCGACGTAGAACCCGTCGGCGGTCGTCCCCACGACGACGCTGGAAGGCGGCCCGGGCAAGGCGTTCCGCTCGAAGCAGTTGGTGAGTAGCGCGACCAACAACAGCCCGAACAGGTGCGTGTCGGCCAAGAGCGACCCGTCGCCGACAACTCGGTAGGTGGCGTCGTTCGCGCCGTCGAGCGACGCGACGGCCCACGCCTGCGCGACGTGCTCGCGGAAGCCCACGGGCGCGAGGTCGAGCGTGCTCGGTTGTTCGGCGACGTCGATGCCCCACTCGACGAGCGACTCGATGCGCGAGAGGCTCTCGAACAGCGCGGCGGCGTCGTCGCCGTCGACCGAGACGAGCCGTTCGGCCGACTCGGTAGCCGACGCGAGGTGGGCTTTCAACTCCGAGGCGAGCCCGCCGACGAGCGCCGCGAGGTGTTCGTTCTTCTCGTTGACCTGCAGCTCCGCGAGCCGCCTGTCGGTGATGTCGAGGTGGATGACGAGCGCGAACTCCCCGTGTCTCGGCGTATCTATCGGGACGACGCGGAGCGAGAACCACCGGTAGACCGCGGGCGAGTGACACGGGTACTCGGCGGTGAAACAGTCGCGGTCGCCGCGGAGCACCGCGCGGATGCCGTCGGCGACGACGCCCGCGATCTCGTCGCTCTCGCGGGCCGCGTCGCACACGTCGAGGTAGTTGACCCCCGTCGAATCGGGGTCGCCGGCGTACCCGTTCTCGTCGGCGAACGTCCGCCACGCCCGGTTCGTGTAGACGATATCCCCGTGCCTGTCGAGAATCGCCACCGTCGCCGGGAACTCCTCGAACCCGCGTTCGATGAGCGATACGTCGTCCATTATAGGTGAGAATACGCCGGGGAACAGTTTGACAGTTTCTACCACATCCGGTCCGAAATGCGAATCCCGTTGCTCGTGGGGGAAACGCGCCGAAAAATCGGTGTTCTGTCGCCGGCGGTCGGGGTGCAGTCGACCGGGGCGTCTGGAATCGGGCTAGTAGAAGTCGCGGTCGGGGTGGTCAGTCCGAGGGAGCGACTCGGGGCTTATGCTCGTTTCCCTCTGTACCCGCCATGGCGAGCACGTCGTCGAAGAAGCCGAGCGAGTCGTGGGGACCGGGGTGGGCTTCGGGGTGGTACTGGCGCGTGATGACGCTCAGTTCCTCGCTGGCGAGGCCTTCCGCGGTGTCGTCGTTGACGTTGACCTGCGTCACGTCGAGTTGGTCGCCGGGGTCGGCGACGGTGTAGCCGTGGTTCTGGGTCGTCATGACGACCTTTCCGCTCTGGAGGTCGCGGACGGGCTGGTTGACGCCGCGGTGGCCGAAGGCCATCTTCTCGGTGGTGCCGCCGAGCGCGCTGGCGACGATCTGCTGGCCGAGGCAGATGCCCGCCAGCGGGACCTCGCCGGCGAACTCCTCGACGAGGTCGCGCGTCGCGGTGTAGTTCTCGGGGTCGCCGGGGCCGTTGGAGATGAACAGCACGTCGGGTTCGAGCGCGGTCACGTCCTCGGCGTCCGCGTCGTAGGGAAGCACGTGGACCGTCGCGCCGCGGTCGACGAGGGAGTCCACGATGGAGCCCTTCGCGCCGCAGTCGACGAGCGCGACGGTGGTGTCGCCGTCGCCCTCGAACGTCGTCAGCTCGGTCGTGGTGACCTGCGCGCCGATGTCGACGTGCTCGCTCATGCCCTTACACTGCGCGAGTTCTTCCTTCGCGTCCTCGGGGGTCACGTCCTCGCCGACGGCGATTCCGACCTTCATCGCGCCCTCCTCGCGGATGGACGTGACGAGGTCGCGCGTGTCGAGGTGGTCGACCGCCGGGACGCCCTCGTCGGCGAGCCACTCGACGACCTCCTCGGTGAACTCGCGTGCGACGGCCGCCCGAGGGTGGACCCGGTCGGACTCGAATCGCTCGGCTCGGACGCCGTAGTTCCCGATGAGGGGGTACGAGAAGGTGAGCACTTGTTCTTCGTACGAAGGGTCGGTCAGACTCTCTTCGTATCCCGTATATGCGGTTGTGAACACCAGTTCACCGCGTGTGCGCCCCGGAACACGGCCACGCGCTTCGACCACGCGACCGTCTTCCAGCGCCAGATAGGCGTCCGACATTACGAGAAACGAACGGAACACGGGTGCATAAGTGTTACTTTCGAAGTCGAGTTACGAAATTCGTAATCGGTAAGTCGCTGGGGACGGCACGTGAGATATGGACGAGCTTGACCGACGCATCCTCGATATCCTTCGACGGGACGCTCGGACCCCCAACACGGAGATTGCGGCCGAAGTCGGGACCTCCGAGGGGACCGTCAGGAACCGCGTCGAGCGGTTGGTCGAGGAGGGCGTCATCGAGCGCTTTACGATTTCGACCCGCACGGGGAACCTGAAGGCGATGATAGAGGTGACCGTCGCGGTCGACGTCGACACCAACGACGTGTCCGAGCTGATGGCCGACTGGAAGGACGTGGACTTCGTCTGGCAGGTCTCCGGCGAGGAGGACATCGTCCTCGTCGTCGACGCCGCCGACACCCGCGCCGTCAACGACCTCATCACCCGCGCCCGCGAGCACGACGACGTGAAGAGCACGAAGACCCGCCTAATCCTCGACGAGCGCCTCGGCTAATCCCGCGCCGCCGCCGCGTGGTCCGCGGTTCGCATCGAAGCTTAGTTGACCCCCGACTCCGACGGAAGGCACATGAGCAACGCAGCGGCCGACGAGGCTACTGAACTCCACAAGAACGCAGCGCAGGACGTCATCGCCGTCGACTCCGACGACAACGCCGAGGGGACGGTCAACCGACTCGACGCCCACACGGGCGACGGCATCCGCCACCGCGCGTTCACCTGCCTCGTGTTCAACGAGGAGGGACAGATACTCCTCGCCCAGCGCGCGCCCTACAAGCGCCTGTGGGACACCTCCTGGGACGGCACCGTCGCCTCCCACCCCGTCGAGGGCCAGACCCAAGAGGAAGCCACCGAAGAGCGCCTCGAAGAGGAACTCGGCATCTCGCCCGACCAGTACTCCGACCTCCGCGTCACGGACAAGTTCGAGTACAAGCGCTACTACGAGAACGCCGGACTGGAGTGGGAGGTCTGTGCCGTCCTGAAGGTCACGCTCGAAGACACCTCCCTCGACCCCGACGAAGAGGAAATCGCGGGCATGCTCTGGGCGGATTACGAGCACCTCCACGACAACCCCGAGTGGTACCGCCAACTGCGTCTCTGCCCGTGGTTCGAAATCGCCATGCGCCGTGACTTCGAGTAGGCTCTCGCTCGAACGCGACGCGCGGCAGTCGGTTCTCTCGCACGCCCGCGAGGGAGCCGCCAGCGACCCGCCCGCGGAGGTCTGCGGCGTCCTCGCCGGCGACGGCGACGCGCGCACCGTCACCGCCGCCCACCCCGTTTCGAACGTCGCCGACGACCCGCGGGTCGCCTACGAACTCGACCCCGAGGAGACGGTTTCGATTCTCGAAGCCATCGAGTCCGCGGGCGACGACGCGGTCGGCTTCTACCACTCGCACCCCGAGTCCGACCCGGTCCCGAGCGCGACCGACCGGGAACAGGCGTCGTGGCCGGGCTACGTCTATCTCATCTGCTCGCCCGACGGCCGGATGACCGCCCACGAGTGGACCGGCGACGAGTTCGGCGAACTCACTATCGCGGTCGAGTGACCCGTCGGCCTCTCGAACCTCGCCGGTACGCCGCGACCGCCGGCACGCTTCGGTGAGAATATCCTTTCTCAGTTCACAGACGCAGCCATGGAACCCGACCGCTACGACGACCTCGACGGACAGGTCGCGCTCGTCACCGGCGCGAACCGAGGTATCGGCCGCCAGATAGCCGAGAACCTCCGCGACCGCGGCGCGACGGTGTACGCGGGGTCGCGCAGCGTCACCAACGAGACGCCCGAGGGCACCGAACGCGTCCTCCTCGACGTGACCCAAGAAGGCGACATCGAGGAGGTCGTCGACGGCGTCTTCGCCGACCAGAACCGCCTCGATATCCTCGTCAACAACGCCGGCGTCGGCGGCGAGGGCGAGGACATCGTCGCCGAGTCGACCGAGCGAATCGACCGCACCCTCGGCGTCAATCTCCGCGGGCCGATGCTCCTGTGCAAGCACGCGGTTCCCCTCCTCCTCCAGTCCGACGGCGGCCGCGTCGTCAACGTCTCCTCCGGGATGGGCGCGCTCGGCGAGGGGCAGTCCGGCGGGTCGCCCGCGTACCGAATCTCGAAGACCGGCCTCAACGGCCTCACCGCCTACCTCGACGGCCAGTACGGCGACGACGGTCTCATCGCCAACTCGGTGTGTCCCGGCTGGGTCCGCACCGACATGGGCGGCGAGGAGGCGAACCGGCCGGTCGAGAAGGGCGCGGAGACGCCGACGTGGCTCGCCACGTTCAAGCCCGGCGCGCCCGCGGGGAAGTTCTGGCGCGACAAGGAAGTCATCGACTGGTAAGCGACCGACTCCCCGCCGCCGCGACCCTCACGTGACGCCGCCGCTCTGCTTCTCGAACGCCTCGTATTCGTCCCCGTCCAGAATCTCTCGGAAGTGCTCGACCGCCCGGTACACGTCCTCGAAGCCGACGTAGGCCGGCGCGGGAGCCATCCGGACGACGTTCGGTTGACGGAAGTCCACGATGACGCCCCGTTCCTTGAGCGCGAGGCTGACGCGGTAGGCCTCGGGGTGTTCGACCGCGACGTGGCCGCCGCGGGCCGCGGGGTCACGCGGGGTGCCGACCTCGCACTCCGGCAGTCGCTCGTCCACGAGGGCGATGAGGTAGTCCGTGAGCGCCAGCGACTTCTCGCGGAGGGCGGCCACGCCGCCGGCGTCCTCGACGACGTCGAGCGCGCCGTCGAGGGGGGCCGCGGACAGCACCGGGACCGTCCCCGACTGGAACGCGCCGGCCGACTGCGCCGGCTCGTAGGTCATCGCCATGTCGAACTGCGTCTCCTTGTCGTTGCCCCACCAGCCGGCCAGCGCGGGCGTGACGCCGAAGTGGCGCTCGTTGACGTAGAGGCCGGCGATGGAGCCGGGGCCCGCGTTGAGGTACTTGTAGTGACACCAGACGGCGAAGTCCACGCCGACCTCGGAGAGCCGGTGCGGGACCGCGCCGACCGAGTGCGCGAGGTCGAAGCCGGCCAGCGCGCCGGCCTCGTGAGCGGCTTCGGTGATGGCCTCGACGTCGAACAGCTGGCCGCTCCGGTAGAGGACCGACGGGAGAAACACCATCCCCACGTCGTCGTCGATGGCGTCGAGCACGTCCTCGGTCTCGATGGTCCGCCCGTCGCGGCTCTCGACCACGCGGAGCGCCTCGTCGGGGTCGCGGCCGGCGTGCTGGAGTTGCGCGCGAATCGCGTAGTGGTCCGTCGGGAAGTCGAGGTCGTCGACGACGATGTTCTCGCCGCGGGCGGGGTCGTAGAACGTCCCGACGAGCGCGTGGATGTTGACCGTCGTGGAGTTGGCGACGACGACCTCCTCGGGCGTCGCGCCGACGAGCGGGGCGAGTCGCTCGCCCAGTCGCTCGCCGTAGGTGAACCACTCCGGGTCGGCGTCGGTCCACCCGCGGATGGCGAGGTCGCGCCACTCGTCGACGACGCGTTCGAGGGCCGCCTCCGCGTCGACAGACAGCGGGCCGAACGAGTTGCCGTCCATGTACAGTTCGCCCTCGGGGACGAAAAAGCGGTCGCGGAGGTCCGAAAGCGGGTCCGCCGCGTCCATCTCGCGGGCGGTCTCGACGGTGGAGTCGTCGGTCATACGCGTGTCGAAGCGCCGGCGCGACAAGTAGATTCACGACCCGCACGGCGTGGTGTTTTTCACGGTCGCCCGCGGCCCACCGGTATGGCTCTCTTTGACGGTGACTCCCGACACGACCCCGAGGACGATTCTAACGGCTCGTCCGCCATCGGTGTCGCCGACCGCGCGGCCGACCTCGACCCGCAGGCTCACGCGGCCGTCGCCGAGGTCGAGCGTCTGGGCCTCCCCGAGTGGTCCGCGCTCGGCGTCGAGAGCGCCCGCCGGGTCGAAGACGAGGTGTTTTCGGCCGGTGACGCGCCCGAGGTAGCCCGCGTTACGAACTTCGCAATCTCCGGCGAGGGCGGGGACAGGGCCGCCTCGACCCACGAGATTCCGCTCCGCGTCTACCACCCCGAACCCGGCGAGACGCGCCCCGCGGTCGCGTTCTTCCACGGCGGCCTCTGGGCGATGGGCACGCTGGACTCCATCGACGGCGTCTGCCGACGGCTCGCGGTCCGCTCGGGCCGCGTGGTCGTCTCGGTCGACTACCGACTCGCGCCCGAGCACCCGTTCCCCGCCGGCCTCGACGACTGCGTGCGGGCGGTCGAGTGGCTCGCCGAACGCGGCGCGTCCGTCGGAGCCGACCCCGACCGAGTCGCCGTCGCGGGGACCAGCGCCGGCGGGAATCTCGCGGCCGCCGTCTCCCTCCACGCCCGCGAGTTCGACGGCCCGACCATCGAGAGACAGGTCCTCCTGTACCCGATGACCGACTGCTCGGCCGACCACGACTCGCTCCGGGAGAACGCCGACGGCCCGCTTCTCACCCGCCGCGACGTGCTGTGGGCCCACGACACCTACCTCCGAAACCCGGTGGACCGCTACAACCCCTTCGCCGCGCCGCTCCGGGCCGACTCGCACGCCGACCTCCCGCCGGCGCACGTCGTCACCGCCGGCTTCGACCCGCTTCGAGACGAGGGCGCGGCCTACGCGTCGGTACTCGACGCCGCCGGCGTGGAGGCCGTCCACGACCACGAGGCCGCCATGCCGCACGGCTTTCTGAGCCTCGCGGCCGACGTCGACGCGGCGGACGCGGCGCTCGACCGGGTCGCTGACGCGCTGGAAAACGAGGGGTGAGTCTGCTTATTCGTCGGCACCCGACTGCTCGGCCTCGCTGGCGAGCCGGTCGTAGGCGGCCCACGAGGGGTCAACGTCGGGGTGCTCGATGCGCTCGCCGTCGACGACGACGCCCTCGCCCGCGACGACGGTGCCGGCGACGCCGACGGGGGTGCCGCGGGCGTCGAGCGCGGCGACCACGTCGTCCGTGACGTCGGGGTCCGTGGCGACGACGAGCGACCCGGCGGTGGTCGAGCGCCACGGGTCGATGCCGAGGAAGTCGCAGGTCTCGCGGACGCCGGGCCGGAACGGGATGCTCGACTCGTCGATTTCGAGTTGGACGCCCGCGCTCTCGGCGATTTCGTTGAGCGCGCCGTGGACGCCGCACTCGGTGGCGTCGTGCATGGCGTGGACGCCGCGGCCGCCGGCGGCCGAGACGGTCATCGCGTCGCGGACCGCGTCGGTCTCGTCGAGTCGCGCCTGCGCGGCGGCGAGCACGTCGTCGTCGAGGTCGGCGAAGGCGTCCGGAAAGAGCGTCGTCAGGAGGCCGGTCGCCTCGACGCCGGGGCCCTTCGTCACGAGCACGTCGTCGCCGGGTCTCGCGCCGTCCGGGCGGACCACGTCGTCGTGGTCGCCGACCGCGAGGGCGGTCGCGCCGCCGACCCACGGGTACGAACAGCCGGCGTAGCGGGCGGTGTGGCCGGTGACGATGCTGACGCCGAGGTCGTCGGCCTCGTCGTGCATCGCGCCCCAGAGTTCGGCGAACTGCTCGTCTGTCATCTCGGGCGGGAGGGTAAAGGAGACGGCGAGGTGCGAGGGGTCCAGCCCCGAGACGGCGATGTCCGAGAGGACGATGTCGATGGCGAACCGGCCCGCGCGCTCGAAGCCGAGCGCGGGGAGCACGGAGACGGGGTCGGTCGCGATGGCGACGGCGGTGCCGTCGATGTCGAGGAGGCCGAAGTCGACGCCGTGGGTCGGGCCGAGCGCCACGTCGTCGCGGGCCGCGCCCAACCGCGGGTAGATGTACTCGTCGAAGAACTCGCGGTCGACCTTTCCGAGGTCGGTCATACGCGACCTGCGGGGGCCGCGAGTAAGAACGTACTCATCCGGCGACGACGGGTCCGGCCCGGTGGGGTTCGAGGCCCGGTCGTGGGCGCAGTCGCTCGCCGGTCGAAAGGTGGGACGGTCCCCCGTCCCTGCTCATGAAGAGACGCGGAGACGGTTCGAAGGGGCATGGAAAGTCCCACCACCGGACTGCTCCCGCGTCGATTCAACGTGCACGCCGGACGTACAAGAACCTCGCTAAGTTCCCTCGATGGACCTATATAGCTTCAACGAGCAACCGGCAAATACTGCTCATTAATCAAAATCGCCGGCGGAGCTCAGACCGGGCGATGGCCCGCCTCGTCGGGGGTGTTGTTCGGCGTTCGCCACGCGTCGTCGAGGTGTTCGACGAGCGCGCGGGCGACGGCCACCGGCTCCTCGTGGTGGACCCAGTGGGTCGCCTCGTCGAACGTCTTGAGGTGGCCGTCCTCGCAGAACGCGAGGCTCTCGCGCGCCATCTTCGGCCGGAGGAACCGGTCCCGGGTCCCCCAGACGACGAGCGTCGGGGGCTCGACCGTCTCGACGCGGGGTCGCGGGCGCTCGCGGGCGACCGCCCGGTACCAGTCGACCATCGAGCCGTAGGCTCCGGAGACCGACCACGCGGCGCGATAGCAGTCGAGGTCGGTCGCCGAGAACGTGCCGGGAAGCGCGGTGCCGGTCATCGTCCGCTCCAAGACGGCCCAGTCGCCGACGGGGGCGACGAGCTCGGGGAGCTTCGGCAGTTGGAAGAACAGGACGTACCAGCTCCGGAGCTGCTGGGCCGGGTCGCGTCTGAGGTGGCGGGAGAGCACTACCGGGTGCGGGAGGTTCATCGCGGTGAGAGAACGCACCCGGTCGCGGTGGTGGAGCGCGGTCCACCACGCCACCGCGCCGCCCCAGTCGTGACCGACGACGTGGGCCTTCTCGTGGCCGAGCGCGTCCGCGACGCCGACCACGTCACCGGCGAGTTCGTCGATGCTGTACCACTCGACGCCCGAGGGGCGGTCGCTCAGGTTGTAGCCGCGCTGGTCGAGCGCGACGACCCGGTAGCCCGCTTCGGTCAACGGGCGGAGGTAGTCCGCCCACGCGTACCAACACTCCGGAAAGCCGTGGAGGAGGACGACGAGTTCGCCGTCTTCCGGTCCGGCTTCGACCGCGTGGAGCGTGACCTCACCCGCGTCGATGCGGCGGCTCGTCGCCTCGACGGACAGCTCCGCGTCGTCGCGCGACAGCCCCGATTGCTTCGCCATACCCCCCGCTACGGCGGCGAAGGACAAATGTGCCGCGGCGACGCGAGAGGCCATCGGCGGCGAGAAAACGGGTCGGTTCCGCGGCGCCCTTCGGACTACCCGAACAGGCGCTCCCTGATGCTCCGCGAGCGACTCCGCTCGGCCAGGAGGACCGAACACTCCACGTCGTCGACGACGTCCATGACGACGGTGCCGCGGACGAGCCGCGAGAGGAGGCCGCGTTCCGTCGCGCCGACGACGAGCAGCGACGCGTCGGTCGCGTGCGACTCGATAGCCCTCTCGACGTCGCCGGTCTCGACGGTGAGCGTGGCGTCGCCGAGACCGCGCTCGTCGGCCCACTCGCGGAGGAACTGCTCACCCGCTTCCCTGTCGTCGGCGACGTGGAGAAGCTCTATCTCCGCGTCGCAGAACTCGCGCAGGACCGAGGCGATAGACGCCGAGAGGTCGGAGTCCGGACCGCCGGCGGTCGGCACGAGCACGTGCGAGGGGTCGAACCCGCGGTCCTTCAGCACCAACACGTCGTAGGGGAGCGCGTGCGTTATCTCCTCGAACGCGCTCTCGGCGCGGCCGGGCGACCCGTGGCTGTCGGGGCCCCAGCCCATGACGACGAGGTCGGCGCTGTAGGTCTCCGCCGCGTCGAAGACCTCCTCGAACGACCGGTGAGAGAGGACCGTGTGGGTCTCGATGTCCACGCCGAGTTCGTCGGCGTCGACGCGGGCCTGTTCGAGCAGGCGGTCGGCCTCGGCGAAGTCGTACTCCTCGCGGGCCGATTCGAGCGCGGTCTGGTCGGGCACCTTCACGATGTGGACGCCGACGAGCGTCCCGTCGTTGGCCTTGGTGACGGCCCCGGCCAGCGAGATGAGGTCGCGCTCGCTTTCGGGGTTCGAGAGGGGGACCATGACGCGATAGCCGCCGTCGGGCTGGACCGACGTGGCGGCCGAGACTGCGGCATCCGGGAGCTGTTCCGACTGCTGGAGCAGGTACTTCCCGAGGATGCCCTGTTTCGTCGCCCTGGTGCGGGCGTAGGCGGCGTACCACAGCATGGCGAACACCACGAACCCGGCAGCGAGGAGGACGATGTTGTTGGCGAAGAAGGCGATGAGGGCGAACGACGTAATCGCCCCGAGGATGGGGGTGATGGGGTACAGCGGAACCCGGTAGTCCGGCTGGTAATCCTCGGGGTCGGACACGCGCATCACGATGAGCGCAACGTTGAGCAGCCCGTAGATGATGAGGTGGAGGACGCTCCCGGCGTTCGCGAGGGTGTTGACGTCGGCCAGCAGGATGAACAGGAGGATGAACCCGCCGGTGATGGCGATAGAGCGGTACGGCGTGCCGAACCGGGGGTGAATCTCGTTGAGTTCCTCGGAGACGATGCGGTCGCGCCCCATGGCGAAGTTGATGCGCGAGGAGGCGAGAATCGAGGCGTTCGCGGACGAGGCGGTCGCGAGGAGGCCGCCGAACAGCATCGCACCCGCGCCGACCGGACCGATGAGGAGCCGGGCGACGTCGACGACGGCGGTGTCGTTTCCGGCGACGAGGCTGTTGTCCACCGCGGCCAGCACGGTCAGGAGGACGAGCGCGTACACCACCGTCACGATGACGACGCTGCCGAGGACGGCCCGCGGGAGGTTCTTCCCGGGGTTCTTGATCTCCTCCGCGACGGAGGTGATCTGGACGAATCCGAGGTACGAGACGAAAATGAGGCCGGTCACGGGGAGGAGCGGCGACACGCCCTTGTCCGGCGGGACGAACGGTCGGAGTTTTGCGAGGTCCGCGTTCAGCAGTCCGAAGACCGTGAACACGGCGAGGATGGCCAACAAGATGAGCACGATGGCGTTCTGTAGCTTCCCCGTCTCCTTCGCGCCGACGTAGTTGATGAACACGAAGAGGAGACCGCCCGCGAGGGCGACGAGTTTCACGCCGGAAACCGTGATACCGCCGAGGACGAGGCTCGGAATGGGGAGGAACGTCACCACGTACTGACCGAACCCGGTCATGTAGAACGCGGAGGCGAACGCGAGCCCCATCCAGTTGCCCCACCCGGCGACGCTGCCGAACAGCGGCCCGAGGGCGTGGTTGATGTAGTAGTACGCGCCGCCGGATTTCGGCATCGCGGTGCCCAGTTCGCTGGCGGACATGGCGGTCAAGAGCGCGATGACGCCGCCGAGGACGAACGCGGCGGCCGCGAGCGGCCCGGCCTGTTGGACCGCGGCCCCCGGAAGCACGAAGATGCCCGCGCCGATCATCGTCCCGATACCGATAGTCAACGCCGCGAGCGGGCCGAGGTCTTTGGCGAGTTCCTCGTCCGTCATGTTTCACCGTCTTCGTCGGCGTCGTCCGCCGGCAGCACGACCACGGGACGGTCGCTGTGCCGAATCAACTCCTCGCGGACCGCGCCCGAAAAGAGGTCCCACCACGAGCGGCCGCCGCGCGGGGTGAAGACGATGGCCGTCGCGTCGGCCTCGCGAGCCGCTTCGAGAATGGCGTCGCCGACGTCGGTCGCGAACCGGAGGTCGGTCTGAAGTTCGATGCCGGCGTCGTCCGCGGCGCGGCGGGCGATGTCGAACAGTTCGTCCGCGACCTCCTCGCGCTGTTCGACGCCGGCTTTGTCCGGCGCGCCGCCCGCCTTCTCGATGACGTGGACGACGGAGGCCCGACCATCGGCCGCCGCGATGCGCGGGAACGCGGTGGCACAGGTGGTATCGGCGTCGTCCGCGTTCGCGAGCGGGAGCAGCGGGCGAGAGAACAGCGACTCGACGTGTTCAGTCATGTGTCGGACCTGCGAGAGTGGAGTAAGGGAGGCGATTCCACCCGGCGGAACGGGATTGTGCCGGGGCGAGCGAGCCCACTTCACAACGTGACCGTCGGGAATTCATGCGCGGAGGTTGTGCGGCAATAGATTTAGAAGTTCGCAAACCGGGGCACAGCGTCGAATCGAATCGAACGCGGAGGGAACCCGCCCGCTCAGACGGCGGTGACCCACGCCCGGTACGCCTCGTCGCGGCCGTAGACCGCCTGAAAGACGCGGTCTGCGAAGCCGGCGAGGCGGTTCGCGTCCGAGCGGGCGGTGATGCGGACGTTCGTCCCCTCGGCCTCCTCGGGGCTCTCCAGTTGGTCGATTCGGAACTCGGGGAACTCCGCGAGCAGCCCCTTGAGCCGGTCGAGTTCCTCGTCGGTCACGTCCATGTTGAACGTCTGGTCGGCGAACTGAATCCACGGGCCGGGCCCCTCGCCGTCGACGTCGGCGAGGCGTTCGGCCTCGATGGTGAGAAAGGCGCTGCCGCGGTCGCGGTGCGCCGACACGGCGTCGGCGAAGAGCTTTCGGCGCTCGCGCGCGGTGTCGGCCTCGAATCGGGTCATGCGACTTGCTACACGCGCGCGGTACAAAAACGGCCCGCGTCGGGGCGGTGAGTCCCGGACCGCGGAGCGACCCGAACGGCCGTCAGCGCGTCAGAACAGCGCGAGAACCGCGGCGAGCGCGAGCGCGCTGATGGTGAGCAGTTGCAGTCCGAGGACGGCGAGCGGAGCCGCGCCCGTCTGTCGCATCGCGTCGAGCCGAACGTCGAGGCCGAGACCGACGAACGCGAGCGCGAACAGGGCGTCGCTGGCGGTGCCGACGGTCGCGAGCGTCGCCTCCGAGAGGAGGCCGAGGTTGGCGACGGCGGCGACGGCGACGAAGCCGACGAGGAACCGGGGAACGCCGTCGAAGACGGCGCGCAGACCGGTGGCTGCCTCCTCGGCCCGGCCGGCGTAGCGAACCGCGTAGGCGACGGCGACGAAGCCGAGCATGGAGTTTCGCGCGAGTTTGGTCACGGTCGCCCAGCGACCGGCGACCTCGGAGTGGGCGAAGCCGGCCGCGGTGACGGGGCCGGTGCTGAACATGCTCAGGCCGGCCCAGATGCCGAACTGACGGCCGGACAGCGGAAGCAGGTCGCCGGCGATGGGGAACACCGCGAGGGTGAGCGCGTCGAACAGGAGGACCGCGGCGACGACGTGGGTGAGGGACTCGCCGTCGGCGTCGATGGTGCCGGCGATGGCGGTGGCCGCGGAGACGCCGCAGACGCTCGCGCCGGCCGCGAGGAGCGACCCGGTCTTGTCGGCGAGGCCGAACACGCGGCCGGCGACGGCCTCGACGAGGAGGACGCCGGCGGCGACGGTGACGACGACGAGCGCGACGAGCACCGGCCCGGAGGCGACGAGTTCGTCGATTGCGATGCGAGCGCCGAGCAGGACGATACCCGTTTCGAGGAGGAGCTTCTGCGTGTCGACGCCGGGGCGCGCCCAGTCGGGAACGCCGACCGTGTTGGCGACGACGGCCCCGAAGAGCACGCCGAGCAGGAGCGCGTTGACGCCGGGGACGAAGCCGGCGACGAGCGCCGCCGCCCCCGCGAGGACGACGAGGATGCCGACGCCCGGTGCGAGTCGCGCGAGCCGGCCGATGCCGGCGTCCGAGCTCTCCCCGGCGCTCACGGCCCGAGCGTCGCGAGGACGGTCACGACGACGAGCCCGAGGGCGGTCGCGCGCCAGCCGCGTTCGAGCGTACACCACAGACCGTACGCGCGCTCGACGGTGGCCGCGCCGAACGCGTCGCGCATGAGGGACGAATCGCGCATCTGTCGGTGCCACGAGGGCCGCGCCGTTGAACGTGTCGCTTCCGTCTGTGAAACCGGCAACAAAACCCGCGAACACCGCGGTGGGACGGCCGTGAGAGCTGTAGAACGACGAACAAGGAGCAATATTGTCTCGTTCCTCTGACCGCCGCCGTCGCAGAACTCAGTACGTATCTTCAACACTATATGGTCTCGCCGGATGGAGTCAGATATGGCAAAGCGCATCCTCCTGCTCGGAGCGCCGGGCGCAGGTAAGGGCACACAGTCGAAGCGACTCGCCGAGACCTACGGCGTCGAACACGTCACCACTGGCGACGCGCTGCGCGCGAACAAGGACATGGAGACCGAGTACGGGACGCCCCGTTCGTTCATGGAGAAGGGCGAACTCGTCCCCGACGCGGTCGTCAACGAAATCGTCGAGGCCGCGCTGGAAGACGCCGACGGCTACGTCCTCGACGGCTACCCGCGGAACCTCTCGCAGGCGGAGTACCTCACCGAGATCACCGACCTCGACGCGGTCATCTACCTGAAGGTCGCCGAGTCCGAGCTCGTCGAGCGCCTCACCGGCCGTCGCGTCTGCGACGACTGCGGCACGAACTTCCACGTGAAGTTCAACCAGCCCGAAGCGGAGGGCGTCTGCGACGACTGCGGCGGCGAACTGGTCCAGCGCGACGATGACACCGAAGAGACGGTCCGCGAGCGCCTGTCGGTGTTCAAGGAGAACACCGAGCCGGTCATCGAACACTACCGCGACGAGGGCGTCCTCGTCGAGGTCGACGGCGAACAGACCCCCGACGAGGTCTTCGAGGACGTTCAGGTCGTCGTCGACGACGCGTAAGCGCGCACTCGGAACGACGTTTTTCACCGACTATACTCGGAGCGCCGGCGCTGTCGCCGGCGCGCCCGCTCTCGTCTCCAGAGTAAAACCTTGATAACAGCCGGTTGCTAAAGGGCCGGTAATGGCACGAATCGAATCTCGGGTGCGCGACCTCGTCGGCTCCGACGCCGACATGCGCGCCGCCGTCGAAACCGTCATCGAACGGGCGGACGACGGAGAAGTCGAGTGGGCCGACGTTCGCGACGAGCTCACGAGCGGCCAGTGGGGTCGCCTCATCGAGAAAGGCATCCTCGTCGACGGCGACGAGGGGTTCCGGCTCGCCGACGCGGCGGAGACCCGCGCCGGCCTCGAAGACGACACGTCCGACTCCGGCGGCTCGTCGTCGTCCTCGTCGGTCGATACCGACACCGGCGACTCCTCGTGGTCGAAGTACGACAAGGGCGCGGCCGTCGTCACGGTCGGCCTGTTCCTCGGCTACTCCGTCTCCGAGGTCCGGAACGTCATCGGCGGCGTGATGGACGTGGCGCTCGGCCCGCTGGCCGACATGCTCCCGTTCTACGCCGTCGTGATGGTCCTCGCGCTCGCGACCGGCCTCTACTCCACGCTCCTGCAGGCGAACCTCATGGACATGGAGAAGATGGGCATGTATCAAGAGCGGATGAAGGACATCCAACAGCGACAGAAGGACGCCAAGGAGCGCGGCGACGACGCGGCGCTCGAGAAGATTCAAGAAGAGCAGATGGAGGCGATGGGCGACCAGATGGGCATGTTCAAAGAGCAGTTCCGCCCGATGGTCTGGATCATGTTCCTCACCATCCCGGTGTTCCTCTGGATGTACTGGGCCATCGGCGTCGGCGGGGGCTCCGACCCGCACATCGTCACCGATAACATCGTGCTCCCGCTCGTCGGGTCCGTCGAGTGGAAGCAGGGTGTCATCGGGCCGATGCAGGCGTGGATTGTCTGGTACTTCCTCTGCTCGATGGGCTTCACCCAGATCATCCGCAAGAGCCTGAACATCGACATGTCGCCGTCGGCGTCGTAAGCCGACCCGAGCGACTCGAAACGACTCCGTCTCTCTCTCCGTTTCCGCGTCTCACCACCCTCGGTTCTCTCCCACTCACCCCCGTGAGAAGCCTCCGCAGGGGCCGTCGGCAACGATAACACCTTTTAGCCGACCGCACGCAGCATGGATATGTTACTGACCGTCTCCGGACCACCGGGCAGCGGGAAAAGCACGACCGCCGCCGCGCTCGCCGAGGCGTTCGACCTCGAACACATAAGCGGCGGGGACATCTTCCGCGAGCTCGCCGCCGAGCGCGACATGACCGCCGTCGAGTTCAACAAACTCGCCGAGGAGGACGATCAAATCGACCGCGACCTCGACCGCCGCCTCCGCGACATCGCCCTCGACCGCGACGACGTGCTCCTCGAATCTCGCCTCGCCGGCTGGCTCGCCGGGGACGCCGCAGACCTCCGCTTTTGGCTCGACGCCCCCGTCGACGTTCGCGCCGAGCGCATCGCCGACCGCGAGGACAAAGCGCCCGACATCGCCCGCGAGGAGACGACGACCCGCGAGGCGAGCGAGGCCAAGCGGTACGACGCCTACTACGACATCGACATCACTGACCTCTCTATCTACGATATCGCGCTCAACACCGCCCGCTGGGGGCCCGACGAGGTGACGGCCGTCTGCATCGCCGCGGTCGACTCCTACGACCCCGAAGCCGACGAGGGCAAGTACCCGGTCGACGGCGTCCGTTACGACTTCTGACCATGCTCCGAGACCCGCCCGAACACCGGAGCGTCGACGACCTGCTCTCGTTCGGCGTCGTCAACCTCGACAAGCCGCCGGGGCCGTCGGCCCACCAAGTCACCGGCTGGGTCCGCGACATGGCCGACGTCGACCGCGCCGCTCACTCGGGAACGCTCGACCCGAAGGTGACCGGCTGTCTCCCCACGCTCCTCGGCGACGCGACCCGCATGGCGCAGGTGTTCCTCGAAGGCTCGAAGGAGTACGTTTCCGTGCTCGAACTCCACGGGCCCGCGCCGGCCGACATCGACTCGACCGTCGCCGAGTTCGAATCGAAGCTCTACCAGAAGCCCCCGCGGAAGTCCGCCGTCTCGCGCCGCCTCCGCGTCCGCGAGGTGTACGACCTCGACCTCCTCGAAGTGAAAGACAGACAGGCGCTGTTGCGCATCCGGTGCGAGTCGGGCACGTACATCCGGAAACTGTGTCACGACCTCGGACTCGCGCTCGGTACCGGCGGCCACATGGGTCACCTCCGCCGGACCGCGACCGACCCCTTCGACGACGCGGACCTCGCCACGCTCCACGACCTCACGGACGCCCTCGCGTTCGCCGAGGAGGGCGACGAGTCGTGGCTCCGCGACGTGGTCTCGCCCGCCGAGCGGGCGCTGTCGCACCTCCCATCGGTCACCGTGGCCAACAGCGCGGCCCGCGAGGTCGCCAACGGCGCGCCCGTCTACGCGCCCGGCGTCTTCGACGTCGACGCCGACGCCTCCCGCGGCGACCTCGTCGCCTGTTACACCGACGACGGTTCGGCCGTCTGTCTGGGCGAACTCGTCGGCGACGCGGACGCCGACGCCGGCGAGGTCGTCTCGCTGGAAGCCGTGTTAGTGTGAGGCCGCTTCGCGCTACTTTCTCCGGCGCTTTTTCTCCGCGTCCGCGAGCGTCTCCGCCTGCTCGTTGACCGACGCGACCTCTCGTTTCGCGTCCGACTTGTCGAGGTCGTAGACGTAGCGCCACGACGCCAGCGGGTAGCCGTGGGACTCCTCGGGGCGCTCCGCCGACGGTTCGGACTCGGAACCGCGGCGAATCGACCACCACCGGAGGCCTGCGACGCCCACCGCGAGGAGGACGAGGAGCATCGCGACGAACGGGAGGAGTCCGAGCGGGACGCTCTGGAGGGACGTGAACATGCGTTGTCATTACTTCCGAGGCGGCAAAAGCGTACTCGTGGGGCGGAATCGGTTTCTTGGCACCGTTCGAACCGCACGACGACGGTGCGATACCGTGGCACGCCAGCTCTTCGCGTCGCCGCGACGAAACGAAGGGCTTAACCGCGAGACACGCATCGCTTTGAATGCACCCCGGGACCGTGGGGTAGTGGTATCCTCTGCCGATGGGGTCGGTAGGACCTGAGTTCGACTCTCAGCGGTCCCATACTTTTGCCGACGCAACACGACGAGCCGTGAGTCCGTCAGGACTCCGGCGAGACCCGCGCGTCGGGTGACGTATGCACGGAGCTGAGCGTCGAGCCCGGAAGTCGCAGCCCGCGAGCGAAGCGAGCGGGACCGTCTTCCGACGTTCGACTCTCAGCGACCCCGTACCACCGTTTTACGTCGTCGACTGTCGCTCACAGAGCGACAGTCTCCTCGCAAAAAGCTGTCCTCGTGAGCGACAGCGAACGAATGCTCGTGAGACGCCTCGCGTCTCACGGTGGACCAAAAACTCCCCGCGAGGGCTCGCTCTGCTCGCCTCGCGGTGCAAGAATCGAGTGCGCCTGTGTTCAGTTTGATCCGGTACTCAAGAACTGTCTCACATTCTCGGGGGATTACAGTCACGCACGACTAAGTCAGAGCTGAAACTAGGGCTCTGTTGAAATCCTCTTGCCGTCTTGCGATTTGTTGAGAGACCAGTTTTCACTGTGATCCACGGAAACTAGCCAGAAAGAGCGCTCTCTCCAATGTCAACGCTGAAGGATTTAAACAGAGCCGAAACTAGCTAAATAGAACACTCTACTGCTGCGAGGAACCCGTTTCCGAACATAACTAACGCAGAGATAGTCAGCAGAGTGGAAAGACCAATCAGAATCGCACCGTCCCGCTGGACGACCGAATTTCCCCGTATCCACTCTTCGTATCCACTCAGAAGCCAATTTTCCACAAAAACCTGTGAGTGCTCTTGGGAAGTGAATATCTGGTCAAGCGTGTCACCAGAGATACCGCCAGTATACTCCACGGTTACATACAGGTACGTTGCCGAGAAGATTGAAAACGTCAGTAGTCCACTCCCTACCTTCGTGAACACGTTTACAAAAGAAACTGCGGTGACGCAAGAGTCAGAGTCGATACCAATAGCAATGGCCGAAATGAGAATACTGGCTAACAGTAGGTTCAACTTGATCAACTGAATCGCGTCTGTTCGCAAATTCTGGATTGAACTGACCTGATGACCAACTACAGTTTGAGCTTCTTCGAGAAGAGTTGAGAGTTCTTGATCGGAATCTACTGTTGGGACAACTCGGACGTTGTCTTGCCCAACTCGCCGGGGCCCATCGCGAATGAGTGTACTGAATAGAATGAGGAACCCACCCGCAACGATACCTAAGGCGGGCCAGTCATACGGAGCAAGCGGGGTGTATATTGGGTGACTTTGAATAACTCCAGATAGTTGAACAAATAAGAGACTAACCAGACCAACAGAGAACAATACCCGCCCAGCTAGTGACATACCTGATTTGAATAATTCCTTAAACCAGGACATGAGATCTAAATGAACATATATACAACGTGTGTGAAAACTCTACTCACCAGCCGCCAGACCTCTTTCGTGATTTCTTGTGTAGCGGACCCAGCTCGCTGTGCGGATTCTTTCGACCTAATGTAAACTCATGGCCTAGACTCGACCGACGTGGACGTTGTTCTAGTTAACTTGTTCTGCCAGCAGTCCACAAGAACCTCACTCCCCGTAGAACAGATACGAAAACGCCAGAAACGCCAGCACCGAGCCGAGGAAGAACGCCAACAACCCCATCGTTCCGCCAGTCCGCGACCCGACGAACACCGCGGAGACGCCTCCCACGAGCGCCGAACCGAGCAGGAGAAACGCGCCGCGTTGCCACTCCTCGACGAACTCGACCACACTCTTTTCAGCCATACAACATTTTTCTCGGCGGCGGACAAAAATCTCGTGGTGACTCTGGGACAAACACGGTGTGACTGTTCGTCACACCCTGCAACAACCACCAAAAAACGGCCGGGAACCGCTACTCAGGTCGAGACGGCATCGCAGGTCCAGCCGGGGTCGCTCCCCGTGCGCCGGATGAGGTCCGCGCGGCACGCCGGACAGTAGTCGGGGACCGTCGTTTCGCCCCGCGGGACATAGACGCCACCGCCGCATTCCACGCACGCATCGGCGACGACTGTCGTGCAGTCAGCACAGAGGTTGAAGTCGTCAACCGTGAGGTCGCGCAGCACTTCGAGCTTTTTGTCCAGGATGTACTCGTCGATAACCGCCTGACAGCTGTGGCACGGCTTCATAGCGATACAGCGTGTCAATTGAGACCATGGCACATATACCTGTCGTCGTAGGTGTCTCTTGTCGCGGAATGTCAGTCGGGGCGGAGGCTCACCGATGCCGGATATGCCACGTTTGCACGCGAGCGACCCTAGCGCGGCCGGTGCGAACGTGTTTCACAGAAATCATAAGTTACTCCATGACGAATTACGTTTGCTGCTGTCAGAGGCACATCAGGGCGACGAGCGGAATCATTCGCCTTCTCCCCATCTATTCTCTCGGCTATCGATTCGAGCCGGCGGTACCGAGAATCGACCGTCCGAGCGGCCTCCAATGGGTCTCCGAGCGGCCTCCGAGGGCCGGCCCAGACCTCAACTCCGCGTTCCCGCGTCGGTTGGACTGTCCCCGTACATCTCAGCGAACAGCGCGCCCGTCGCCCGGTGGACCCCCACGAGAACGACCACGCTCGCGACGATAGTCGCGACCGACTGCGGCGTCGAGAGCAGGCCGAGCGAGACGATGAGCGTCGTCGCGCAGGCCGGCGGGTGGACCGCGTCGAGTTCCACCATTCCCCAACTCGTCGCAGCGACCGAGACCGCCCCGCTCGTGACGAGGCGCAGCGTGTCCGTCGACGCGGCCGAGAGCGACGGGTCGAGCGTCACGCCGGGGGCGACGAGCGCGTAGGCCGCGAAGCCGACGACGGCGCCGACGGCGTGGCCGCCGACGATGCGAGACGAGCGGGAGCGCCCGCCGCGACGGCGGAAGGCGAGGACGAACGCCGTGGGGCCGAGGCTCGGAAAGACGAACGGCTCGCCGGTCGCCCACGCGATGCCGCCGAGTGCGGCGACGAGCAGACCGGCGGAGAGTCCCGTTTCGAGACCGCGTCGAGACATGTGACACGCTCTGTCGACGCGGCGTGAAAACGGTGTCTAACTCTGGACGAATCGAACCGGTTCCGTGGGGCTCGCCGACAGATACCGCGTGCTCCGCACGCCCACGTTGAAGTGCGACCGCGACGACGGACGGGATATGTGCGGAGCCGCGTTTCTCGAAGGCGACCGCGTCGAACTCAGAACCGTCGAGTCGGAGCACGTCGAGTTCCTCCACGAGACGGTCAACGACCCGCGGGTTCGGCGGGGAATCGCCGCCGCCGACCCGGTGACGCGGGCGACAGAGCGCGAGTGGGTCGAGTCGCGCGGCGACGGCGACGACATCAACTTCGTGGTCGTGGTCAACGGCGACCCGGTCGGGACTATCGGGCTCAAACCGCCGAACGTCGTCACCGGCGCGGCCGAGGTCGGCTATCTCGTCGCGCCCGACCACTGGGGCAACGGCTACGCGACAGACGCGCTGCGGACGCTCTGCGGCTACGCCTTCGGCGAGCGCCGACTCAACAAACTGTACGCGAACGCCTACGAGACGAACCCGGCGTCGACCCGCGTGCTGGAGAAGGCCGGCTTCGAACGCGAGGGCGTCCACCGGGAACAGGGATTCGTCGACGGCGACCACGTCGACGTGCTTCGATACGGTCGACTCGCCGACGAGTGGCGAGACGAAGAGAAGGTCGGCGACGCCGAAGGCGAGTCCGGGAGCGACGCCGACGGGTGGATATAGCCTAAATCCAGCCCTCTTGGGCGAGGAGTTCGCCGTTGAGGACGGACGCACCGGCCGCGCCGCGAATCGTGTTGTGCGCGAGGCAGTTGTACTTCACGCCGCGTTCAGTCGCCTGGATGCCGCCGGCGGAAATCTGCATGCCGTCGCCGCGCTCGCGGTCGAGGCGGGGTTGCGGGCGGAAGTTGTCCTCGAAGACGTGGATGAGCTGTTCGGGCGCGCTCGGGAGGTCGACGCCGGGGTACTCGCGCATCGCGGCCGCGACGTCCTCGGGGGAGGCGTCGTCGGCGAGGTCGGCGAAGACGCTCTCGAGGTGGCCGTCGAGCGTCGGGATGCGGTTACACGAGGCGTTGACCTCCGCGCCGTGGAGCGCGACCTCCGCGCCGTCGAACGAGCCCAGAAGCTTGCGGGACTCCGTCTCCATCTTCTCTTCTTCGCCGCCGATGTGCGGGATGGCGTTGTCGATGATCTCCATCGAGGTGACGCCGTCGTAGCCCGCGCCGGAGACCGCCTGCAGGGTCGTGACGTCGACGCGTTCGAGGCCGAACTGGTCGAGCGCGGCGAGCGTCGGGACCATCGTGATGGTCGAGCAGTTCGGGTTCTTCACGAGCGCGCCGTCCCAGCCGCGCTCGTCGCGCTGGACCTCGATGAGGTCGAGGTGCCCCGGATTGATCTCCGGAATCGTGAGCGGCACGTCGGGGGCCATGCGGTCGTTCGAGGAGTTCGACGAGACGACGTAGCCCGCCTCGAGGAACTCGGGTTCGACCTCGGCGGCGACCGACGACGGGAGCGACGAAAACAGGAGGTCGATGTCGTCGGGCACGTCCGCGGGGTCGGTGCTGCCGACTTCCATCGCGGCCACGTCGTCCGGGATGGGGGTGTTGACGCGCCACTTCGCGGCCTCGTCGTATCGCTTGCCCGCGCTCGACTCGCTCGCGGTCAGCGCCGCGAGTTCGAACGTCGGGTGGTCTTCGAGGAGCTGGATGAATCGCTGTCCGACTGCGCCGGTTGCACCGAGGATGCCGACTCGTACTGCCATTACCCGTGTCGTAGTGTGGCACACGCATAAGGCCGTTTGGATTTGAACCAGTATTCGCGGCGTATAGTGCCAGAGAAGTGTAATCTCGGCCGTTCCTTCACGGTCGAACACGTAAATCGTCGTCTGTCGAAGCGGGCACCGACGTGCGTTGGTAAAACCGATAGAATAACGTGCGGTTCCCTGAAAGACTACCGCAAATGTTCAGCAAGGTTCTCGTCGCCAACCGAGGCGAGATCGCGGTGCGCGTCATGCGCGCCTGCGAGGAGTTAGGAGTCCGGACCGTCGCCGTCTACAGCGAGGCGGACAAACACGGCGGGCACGTGCGGTACGCCGACGAGGCGTACAACATCGGTCCCGCCCGCGCGGCCGATTCCTACCTCGACCACGAGTCGGTCATCGAGGCCGCGCGGAAGGCCGACGCCGACGCCATCCACCCCGGCTACGGCTTCCTCGCGGAGAACGCCGCGTTCGCCCGGAAGGTCGAGGAGTCCGAGTTCAAGTGGGTCGGCCCGTCGGCCGACGCCATGGAGCGCCTCGGCGAGAAGACGAAGGCCCGCGCGCTCATGCAGGACGCCGACGTGCCGGTCGTTCCCGGCACGACCGAGCCCGCCGACTCCGCCGACGACGTGAAGGACGTCGCCGACGAGTTCGGCTACCCGGTCGCCATCAAGGCCGAAGGCGGCGGCGGCGGCCGCGGCCTGAAGGTCGTCCACTCCGAGGACGAGGTCGACGAGCAGTTCGAGACGGCAAAGCGCGAGGGCGAGGCGTACTTCGACAACGCCTCCGTCTACGTCGAGAAGTACCTCGAAGCGCCGCGCCACATCGAGGTGCAGATTCTCGCCGACGAGCACGGTAACGTCCGCCACCTCGGCGAGCGCGACTGCTCGCTCCAGCGCCGCCACCAGAAGGTCATCGAGGAGGCCCCGTCGCCGGCGCTGTCCGACGACCTGCGCGAGCGCATCGGCGAGGCCGCCCGCCGCGGCGTCCGCGCCGCCGACTACACCAACGCCGGCACCGTGGAGTTCCTCGTCGAAGATGGCGAGTTCTACTTCATGGAGGTCAACACGCGCATCCAGGTCGAACACACCGTCACCGAGGAAGTGACGGGCCTCGACGTGGTGAAGTGGCAACTGCGCGTCGCCGCCGGCGAGGAACTCGACTTCTCGCAGGACGACGTGGACATCGAGGGCCACTCGATGGAGTTCCGCATCAACGCAGAGGCCCCGGAAAAGGAGTTCGCGCCCGCGACGGGCACGCTCGCGACCTACGACCCGCCGGGCGGCATCGGCGTCCGCATGGACGACGCCGTCCGTCAGGGCGACGAAATCGGTGGCGACTACGACTCGATGATAGCCAAACTCATCGTCACCGCCTCGGACCGCGAGGAGGTTCTCGCCCGCGCCGAGCGCGCGCTCGCCGAGTTCGATATCGAGGGGCTCCGCACGGTCATCCCGTTCCACCGCCTCATGCTCACCGACGAGGCGTTCCGCGAGGGGAGCCACACGACGAAGTACCTCGACGAGGTGCTCGACCCCGACCGCATTCAGGCCGCCGTCGAGCGCTGGTCGCCCGAGGCCGTCGCCGACGATGACGACGACGACGAGGTCACGGAACGCACCTTCACCGTCGAAGTCAACGGCAAGCGCTTCGAGGTCAGCCTCGAAGAGCGCGGCGCGCCCGCCATCCCGGTCGGTAACGCGTCCGCGGGCAAATCCAACTCCTCCGGCCCGCGCAAGCGCCGCGACGACGGCGGGAACGACGACTCCCAGCAGATTATCGAGGGCGACGGCGAGTCCGTCACCGCCGAGATGCAGGGGACCATCCTCTCCGTCGAAGTCGAGGAGGGTGACGAGGTCGAACCCGGCGACACCGTCTGCATCCTCGAAGCCATGAAGATGGAAAACGACGTGGTCGCCGAACGCGGCGGCACCGTCTCGCAGGTCCTCGTCTCCGAGGGCGACAGCGTCGACATGGGCGACGTGCTGCTCGTCCTCGAATAGTCCCGAGACCTCGGGACCGACGCCCGAACCGCGAACCTCTTTTCCCGTGCGCCGGTATCCACCCGCATGAGCGACACGCGACGCGCCCTCCTCGACGCACTCGCCGAGGGTCCCGTCTCCGGGCCCGACCTCGCCGACCGACTGGGCGTCTCCCGCGCCGCCGTCTGGAAGCACGTCGAGTCACTCCGCGACGAGGGGTTCGGCGTCGAGAGCGCCGGCGACGGCTACGTCGTCACCGACGTGCCGGAGTACGGCGGCCCGGCAATCGAGTACGGCCTCGAAGTCGACTACGACATCGAGTTCCACGAGACGCTCGACTCCTCGAACGTCCGCGCCCGCGAACTCGCCGCCGAGGGCGCGAGCGACGTGGTCGTCGTCGCCCGCGAGCAGACCGCCAGCCGGGGGAGAAAGAACCGCGAGTGGTCCGCGCCCGACGGCGGCGTCTGGATGAGCCTGCTCGTGCGCCCCGACGAACCGCCGGCGTACGCCCCGCTGTACACGCTGGCGATGGCCGTTGCCGTCTGCGACGCGGCGCGCGAGGCCGGGGTGGACGCGAGCATCAAGTGGCCGAACGACGTTATCGTGAGCGAAGCGAACGATAACCCGTCGGGCGCGTCAGAGTCCGACGGTGTCTCCGCGAGCGAAGCGAGCGGAGGTTCACCGGCTCACGCCGGTGGCGTTGCCACGAGCGAAGCGAGTGGCGGTTCGTCTGCGAATGCAGACGGCATTTCCGCGAGCGAAGCGAGCGGAGGTTCGAAGGACTCCGACACGCCCGCCGACAGCCGCGGCTACCGAAAGCTCTGCGGCATCCTCACCGAGATGGAAGGCGAGGCCGACCGCGTCTCGTGGCTCGTCATCGGCCCCGGAATCAACGTCAACCTCGACCCCGCGGACCTCCCCGAGGGCGCGACGAGCGTCGCCGCGGAAGCGGGTCCCGTCGAACGCCGCGTGTTCGTCCAGCGGGTGCTCGAACGCTTCGACGAACTGCGCGGCGACATCGACGCCGTCCTCCCGGCGTGGCGCGAGCGGGCGGACACGCTCGGCAGGCGGGTCCGCGTCCACACCGCGAGCGGCGTCATCGAGGGGGAGGCGGTCGATATCGAACACCCCGGCACGCTCGTCGTTCGAACCGACGAGGGCGAAAAACGAGTCCACGCCGGCGACTGCGAACACCTGCGCCCGGCCGACGGCGGGCGCTGAAACCGCGACCGACCTCCGCGCGGCTACGTCGCTATTCTCCGCCGTCGGCGGTCGCCGTCGAATCGGCGGCGGCGTCAGCCTCCGCGGGAGAATCCGCGGGTGACTCGGGCGCGGCGTCGTCCGGTACCTCGACGGCGAACTCGTCCGCGTCGTCGCCGCCGCCCTCGATGCGGACGGTCAGGACGGGGACTTTCGACGCCCGGACGACCTTTTCCGCGACCGACCCGAGGAGGAGGCGGTCGATACCGCCGCGGCCGTGGGTTCCCATCACGATGAGGTCGCACCCGCCGCGCTCGGCGAACTCGACGATTTCTCGGCTCGGCGTCCCTTCGAGGACGTGCGTCTCGACGGGGACGCCCTGCGACTCGGCCGCGCGCTCGACCTGGTCGAGCGCCGACTCGGCGTCGGCGCGCAGCATGTCGTCGAGCCCCTCCCACGACGATTCCATCGGGAGCCCCGCGAAGCTCCCGGCGTTCACCACGTACACCCCGTGGAGTTCCGCATCGTGAACGGCCGCTAACGCCGCCGCGTGGACCGCGACGCGCTCGGAGCCGGCGGAGCCGTCGATGGGAACGATGATTCGGTCGTACAACACCATGACACTTGATAACATTTTCTCGGGGTCGGTAATAACCCTTTGCTACGGGAGGAGTACTGCGAGAATAGGTCGGTTCCATGGGAGTTCTGGGCGGCTTCGGTCGGAAGCGGAAGGCGGGGACGTCGCCCGAACTCAGAGGTACACGTCTTTCACGTCCGCCTGCCCGGCGCGGCGGACGACGGCGCGGACCACGTCCTCGACGCCCGCGAGGTTGTCCGTGTCGCCGTCGAGGACCAGCAGCTTGGCGTCGCGGCCCTCCTCGACGAGGCCGTAGTTCAGCCCGGCGATGTCGGCCCCGTTGACGGTCGCCATGCGGAGGACCTCGGCGGCGGAAACGTCCGCCAGCTTGGAGGTGAACTCCATCTCGCGGAACATCGAAGGGCTGTTGAGCATCACGTTGTCCGTGCCGAGCGCGACGGTGGTGCGGTCGACCAGTTCGCGAATCGGCGCGACGCCCGCGTCGGTGACGAGGTTCGACCGCGGGCAGATGACGACGGGAATCTCGCTGTCCTCGACGCGTTCGAGGTGGAGCGCCTCCGGGTGGACCATGTGGACGAGGAAGTCCGGTTCGAGGTCCAACGCGGCGTTGATGTCGTGGGCGTCGCGCTCGCCCGCGTGGATGCCGAACAGCTTTCCGGCGGCCGCGGTCGCGTTCCGGAGCGCGCCGAACTCGCCGTCGCGCGCACCCGACGCGCCGAAGCCGTCGGCGATTTCCATCGCGTCGGCCGTCTCGCGCCCGAAGACGACCGCCTCGATGTCGCGGCCGTCGAGCGCCCGCCGGATGACGTCGACGCCCTCGACGCCGCCCTCGCGGAACTCCAGACAGGCCGCCGTGCCGCCGGCCTCCATCATCCGGAGCGACCGGTGCATCGCGGCGGCTTTCTCCTCGGTGCTCGCCGCGCGGAGGAGCCGGTGTTTCAATCCGTCCGGCGGCGCGACGAGGTCGTCGAGCGACAGTCCCTCGCCGGCCTCCTTGGCGATGGAGTCGCCGAGGTGGGTGTGGGCGTTGACGAACGCGGGCAAGATGATGTCCGTCGACTCGGTCGCCGTCTCCTCGATTGCGGTTATCGTGCCGTCTTCGACGACGACCCGCCCCTCGACCGGGTCGAAGTCGCGGCCGCGGAGTATCGTACCCTCGAGTTGCATCGCTCTCGAATGCGTCTCGGCGGTGCTTGAACCTCCCGTCTCGGGACGGGGATTACTCGAACTCGTCGAGCGTCGCGTTGAGGCCGCTTCTGACCTCGGCGACGAGCGCGCCGTCGACGTCGAGGCCGAGCACGTCCGCGGCCGCGCGGCCGACGCGCTCCGTCTCCTCGCGCGGGGCGTAGACGCCGAGTCGCCACTGCTGTTCCTGTGCGGTCCGCAGCGCCTGCACGAGCGGCGACTCCCGCTCCAACTGCCGAATCTCGCCGTTGACCATCACCCGCGACGACGACTCGGTCATCGACGGGCGCGAGGGCACGTCGAGGATGACCGACTCGGGCGACGCGTCGGCGGCGTCGGCGATGTCCCGCTCGAACGCCGCGAGCGCGTCGTGCCCGGCGTCGATAATCGAGTCGGGGACGTTCGGCAACTCCGCCCAGACGGCCCGCTTGTAGAGGTCGCGGGTGGCCAGTCGCTCGGCGAAGGCGCTCGTCGAGTCGGTGAGTTTGAGCGCGACGAGCAGGTCGGGGTCGTCCATCCGCCGAAGCTCCTCGGCGTCGATGTCCGGCTCGGCGAGCAGTCGCTCCGACGCGCGCCGGAGCATCGCCTTCGAGATGCGCGCGACGTGGTGCTGGTAGACGGTCGGGTTCATGAGCGCCCGGGCGAGCAGGAGCGATTCAGCGGTCTGGACGTTTCCCTCGGCGAGGACCAACTCGCCGTCGACGAACGTCAGCTCTCGAATCAGGCGCTCGTGGTCGATGGTGCCGTAGGGGACGCCGGTGTGGTGGGCGTCGCGGACGAGGTAATCCATCCGGTCGACGTCCAACTCACCGGAGACCAACTGGCCGAACTCGCCGTCGCCCTCGACTAAGGCGGCGACCCGCTCGGGGTCCAGTCCCTCGTCCTCAAGCGTCTCGCCGACGGTCCCGCGGGCGACGAGTTCCTCCACGTCGTCGTGGTACTTGCCGGTGTGGCGGTGGGTCACGTCCTCGATGTTGTGGCTGTAGGGTCCGTGGCCCACGTCGTGGAGGAGCGCCGCGGCCTCGACGTGGGCGGCGGCGTCGCCCTCGATGCCGAGGTGCGAGAGGGCGCGGGAGGCGAGGTGGTAGACGCCGAGGCTGTGTTCGAACCGCGTGTGGTTCGCCGAGGGGTAGACCAGTTGGACGGTTCCCAACTGCTTGATGCGCCGGAGCCGCTGCATCTCCGGCGTATCGAGGAGGGCTTCGGCCGCGCCCTCGACCTCGATGTGGTCGTGGACGCTGTCCTTGATGGTCGTCATTGTGGGTGAATCGGCCGCCATCGGTGAAAAAGGGTCGGACGGGTGGTGTGTCTCCGGCTCTCTCCGCGCCTCAGACCGGGGTCGTCACGCGAACCGGAAGCCCGAGCACGTCCACGGCGGCCGCGGCCACCTCGTCGCGGACCGCGTCGGGCGCGTAGACGCCGAGTCGCCACTGCGTCCGCTCGGCCGACCGAAGCGCGCCCACGAGTTCCGAGGCGTCTTCGAGCCGCCGGACGACGCCGTTGACGACGACGCGCGACCGGGACTCCTTGATTCGCGGGCGCGACGGCGCGTCCACGATGACCGACTCGGGCGACACGTCGGCGGCGTCGGCGACGTCCCGCTCGGCCGCCCGCGTCGCCTCGAAGTCGAGTTCGACCACGTCGGTCGGCACGGCGTCGATGGGGGCCCAGACGGCCCGCTTGTAGAGGTCGCGGCGCTCGATTCGGCGGCCGAGGTCGGGCACGCGCTCGCCGAGCGCGACGAGCAGGTCGTGGTCGGCCATCCGGACGAACGCCTCGATTGGCACGCCGCCGTCGACGAGGCGCTCGGAGGCGCGTTCGAGCATCGCGCCCGCGATGCGGGAGACGTGGTGACGGTAGACGGTCGCGTTCATCAGCGCCCGGGCGAGAAGCAGGGATTCGGCGGTCTGGACGTTCCCCTCGGCCAACACGAGTTCACCGTCCCGGTACCGGAGTTCGCGGACGAGGCGGCCGTGGTCGATAGTGCCGTAGGGGACGCCCGTGTGGTGGGCGTCGCGGACGAGGTAGTCCATCCGGTCGACGTCCAACTCGCCCGAAACCAACTGGCCGAGGCCGCCCGCGCCGTCGACCATGTCAGCGACGCGGGCGGGGTCGAGGCCGTGGTCGGTCAGGACGTCGCCGACCTCGGTCCCGTCGAGCAGATGGTGAATCTCGTCGTGGTCGCGGCCGGTGCGCCGGCGGATGAGGTCCTCGGTCTGGTGGCCGTAGGGGCCGTGGCCGATGTCGTGGAGGAGCGCGGCGGCGCGGACGTGAGCGGCGCGGTCGCCGTCGACGCCGAGGTGCGAGAGGGCGCGGGAGGCGAGGTGGTAGACGCCGAGGCTGTGTTCGAACCGCGTGTGGCTCGCGGAGGGGTAGACGAGCCGGACCGTCGAGAGCTGTTTGATGTGTCGAAGCCGCTGGAAGGCGGGCGTATCGACGAGTTCGGCGGCCACGGGGTCGAGCGAGATGTAGTCGTGGACGCTGTCCTTGACGGCGGTCATAACGGGTGTTGCACGAGAGGAGTCAAATAGCCGAGCATTCGGGTCGTCGCGGGGACGGAATGGCTGCCCGTGCGGCCGTTCGGCCCCGTTCCGCCCGCTTCACCGCTGGGAGAACTGCCCGACGACCTGCTCTGCGGTCGCGTCGGCGACGACGCCGACGAGGTGCGCGCGGTAGGCGGGTCGGCTGACGACCCCGGTTCCGGCGCTGTCGACCGACGCTTCGACCGACCCCGCGAGGTCGGGACCGTCGGTCGACTCGAAGACGAGCGCGTCGCCCGAGAGCGCCGCGTCGACGTGTCTCGCGTGCCCGCCGGCGTCGAAGGCCGCGCGCCACGCCACCGACCCCGCAGGCGCGACCGGGTTCCAGCGCGAGTCCCACTCGTCCACGACGACGACCACGACCGGACCATCAACGTCCTCGTCGCGGGCGTCGGCCGGTTCGAGGGTCACGCCGCGCTCCGCGAACGATTCGACGAGTGCTGCCGTGAGGTCGTCGCGGACGGCTTCGGGCGCGTCGACCACGAGGGTCCCGTCGGTAACCGGCGGGAGCGAATCGACGTTCGCCCCGCCCGACGCGGCGGTCGCCGAGGCCGTCGTCTCGTAGCTCGCCGCCTCGAAATCGAGGGCGAGCAGGCCACCGGCGACGGCGGCGACGACGAGAACGACCGCGACCGCGACCGTGGTTCGAGGTGACAATTCCATGGATGGTATATTCGTCTCGCTGCGGCGATAGCCGTTCTGTGACGCGTGTTGTCTGTAGTCCGCCCCGTCGAACGGTGATGGCGGTGGTTCGACCGCCCACAAACCGTTTCACTCGGGGGCGACGAGACGCTGACATGAGTCTCCGCTCGGCGCTCGGAAACGCCGTCGGCTACGCGCTCCTCGGCTTCGCCTGTCTCTCCATGGCTTTCGCGGGCTACTGGGCCGCGATGAGCGCCTTGACCGGCGTGACTGCCGGGCGCGTGATGTTCGTCGTCTCCGGCCTCGGAGCGGCCGTGACGACCGGCTTTTCGGGTTATTTCGTCAGGAAGGCGGTCGCCGGACAGGTGATGCCCGCTGAGTTCGACGTGTCGGTGGCCTACCGCGGCGGGCCCTGACGAGGGCTTCGTCGGTCTCCGCGGCCGTATCCCCCTCGCGGCGCGCGACCGGCCGTCGTCTCCGGTGAAGGAACTTTCAAACGGACACTCGCCCTACGGCGCACCATGGTTACGTTTCTCGCCGGGGGTACGGGCACCCCCAAACTCCTCGACGGGGCCGCCGGGGTGTTCGACCCCGCCGAGACGACCGTCGTCGCCAACACCGGCGACGACGTGGAACTCGGCGGCCACCTCGTCTGTCCCGACGTGGACACCGTCCTCTTCGCCGGCGGCGGCGTCCTCGACACCGACCGCTGGTGGGGCGTCGCCGGCGACACCACCGCGACCGACGACGAACTCCACCGGCTCGCCGACGCGGCCGGCCTCGAACCCGGCCCGCGCTACCTCCCCGAATCGGCCCAGACCGCCGGCCGCGACATCGCCCGCTGGCGTCGCTTCTCCGGCGTCGCGGAGTTCATGGAGATCGGCGACCGCGACCGCGCGGTCCACATCACCCGAACCTCGCTTCTCGACGAAGGGGACACGCTGACCGAGGTCACGGAAACCCTCGCCGACGCCTTCGACCTCGACGCGTCGCTCCTCCCGATGAGCGACGACCCCGTGGCGACGCTGATTCACACCGACGAGGGGACGATGCACTTCCAGGAGTACTGGGTCCACCGCCGGGCAGACCCCGCCGTCCGCGACGTTGAGTTCCGCGGCGCTGCCGACGCGACCGTCACCGACGAGGTCGCCGACGCCCTCGCGGACCCCGTCGTCGTCGGTCCCTCGAACCCGGTCACGAGCATCGGGCCGATGCTCGCCATCGACGGCTTCGCGGACGCCCTCGCCGACACGCCGGTCGTCGCCGTCTCGCCGTTCGTCGAGGACACCGTGTTCTCCGGGCCCGCCGCCGACCTCATGGAGGGCGTCGGCTACGACCCCTCGACCGCGGGCGTCGCCGAGGCCTACCCCTTCGCCGACGCGTTCGTCCTCGACCGCGACGACGGCACCGACCTCGACCGCCCGGTGGTCAGAACCGACACCCGAATCGACGGCCCGGAAGACGCCGAGCGCGTCGCCCGCGCCGTCGCCGAGGCGCTCGCGGAGGTGTCGTGATGTTCGACCCGCGCGTCGCCGTCGCGAGCCTCAGCGGCGAGTCCGACGCCGCGTGGGCGGACGCCGCGGCACCGCACGTCGGCGCGGCGTTCCTCGGCGGCGTCGCCCTCGACGACGCCTCGCAGGCGGCGGCCCGCGAACTCGTCGCCCGCGGGCGCTCGGAGTTCCTCGCCGACGACCCGGTCGCCTTCGTCTCCGACCAACTCGCTTCCCTCGCCGGATTCGACGGCGAGGACCGCTTCGTCGCGGTCAACGTCAGGGCGACCTCGCCGGCCCCGATTCGGGAGGTCGCGGCCGTCTGCGCCGACCGCGGCGCGGGCGTGGAGATAAACGCCCACTGCCGACAGGACGAACTCCGCGCCGTCGGCTGCGGCGAGACGCTCCTGCGCGACACCGACCGACTGGCCTCCTACGTCGCCGCGGCCGCCGAGTCGGGCGCGCCGGTCGGCGCGAAAGTCCGCGCCGAAATCGACGATGTGGACCTCCCGAGCCTCGCGGTCGCGCTCGCCGACGCCGGGGCCGACTGGCTCCACGTCGACGCGATGGACTCCGAGGCTGCGATTGCCGACGTGACCGCCGCCGCGCCCGAACTCTTCCTCGTCGCCAACAACGGCGTCCGCGACCGCGAGACGGCGACCGAGTACCTCGATTACGGGGCCGACGCGGTGAGCGTCGGGCGGCCGAGCGACAACCCGGCGGTCCTCCGCCGGGTCCGAACCGCCGTGGACGACTGGTTCGGTGGCCGCGAGGACGCGGCCGATTCGGGCGACGAGAGCGGGGTGTCCGCCTGATGGTCGCGCCCGTCTCCGACCGCGGGTTCGGCCCCGCGCGCCACGCCGAACTCGCGCTCCTGCTCGAAGTCGCCGGCACGCCCAAGCCGGGGAACGTCGACCGCCGCCGCGACCTCTCGGACCTGCGCTTCGAGCACTTCCTGACGGGCGCGGTCGGCTCCGCGGCCGGCCTCGGACTCGCCGCGTCGGGCGCGCCCGTCGGCGAGGCGTTCGAGGAGGCGGTCGCCGGCATGAGCCGACAGGGCGGCGGGAACACCCAGTTTGGCTGTCTCCTGCTTCTCGCCCCGCTCGTCCGGGCCGCGGCAGACGACGACCGAGACCTCTCTCCCGCCGGGGCGACCGACGTGGTCGAGTCGACCACCGTCGCCGACGCGGTCGATTTCTACCGCGCCTTCGAACACGTCGACGTGGCCGTCGGCGACGTGCCCGATGACGCCCCCGACCTCGACGTTCGGCGCGGCGGCGACGCGGCCGACGCGCTCCGGGACCGCGAGTTCACGCTCTACGACGTGATGGACCTCAGCGCCGAGCGCGACGCCAACGCCCGCGAGTGGACCGGCGGCTTCGCCCGGACCTTCCGCGCGGCCGAGGCCATCCTCGCCGACGACGGCCCCGTCACCGACCGCGTCGCTCGCGCGTTTCTCGACCTCCTCGCGGAGGAACCGGACACGCTCGTCGCGACGAACCACGGCGAGGCCGTCGCCCGCGACGTGATGGACCGCGCGGCCGCGGTCTCGGACCTCGACGAGGCCGAGGAACTGGCCGACGAGTTCGTCGCCGAGGGAATCAACCCCGGCACGACCGCCGACATCGTCTGCGCGGCGACGTTCGTCGCGCTGGAGCGGGGGGTCCCGCTGTGAGCGACGACGAGACAGCGGACGCGGGGCGTCGAGCCGGCGACCGCGACAGCGACGACTGGCCCGTCGAACTCCGCGGCGTCACCGAGACGGTCGTCGCCACGCTCGGGCCGAACGACCGGTGGAACTTCGCGGCGCTCGGCGTCCGCGCGCCGGAGTCCGACGCCGGAACCGACGACAGCGGCGGCTCGGCTACCGGCTCTCACCCGCCCGCGACCGCGACGACGTGGGGAAACACCCGAACCCGTCGGAACTTCCACCGGCAGGGGGGCGGCGTCGTCCAGTTCGTCTCCGACCCGCGGGCGTTCGTCGAGGCCGCGATGACCATCTACGAGCGAGACTCGCCGCTCCTCGATTCGGCCGACGCGTGGGCCGAAGTCGAGGCGACAGCGGTCGATTCCGGCGAGGACGGCGGGACCGAGTGGGAGGAATGGGAACTCCGGCCCGTCGATGCCGCGGTCGAGCAACGCCGACCGTTCACCATCAATCGCGGCTTCGGCGCGGTCATCGACGCGACGGTGGCGGCCTCGCGCCTCGACGTGCCGGCGTTCGACACCGACGACCTGCTGGACCGGCTCGCGTACTTCGCCGAGACGGTCGGGAAATGCGGCGGGGAAAGAGAGCGCGAGGCGTTCGCGCGAATCGACGAGTTGACGGGCTGGCGCGAGCGGGCGGCCGCGAGACGGAACGAATCGTTTTAGTGTTCGTCCGGGGAATCTTCCGACATGGCAATCAAGCCCAAGTACGTCAAGCAGCTTGGTAACATCCTGCTGGAGCGATACCCGCAGGCGTTCAACACGGACTTCGAGACGAACAAGGACAGCGTCGAAGAACTGACCACGGTCGAGTCGAAGGGCGTCCGCAACCGCATCGCCGGCTACATCACGCGCAAGAAGGGCGGCCAGGGCGCGTAAGTTCGAGTCAGTCGATTCTCTCTGCGAACACATCTTCTCCAGCCCGCGCGGAGCGGCCGCGCCGGTCCGCGCGCGACGGGCCGCGCGACGCCCGCACGGCTCGGTCCCCAGTAAACGATTCCCGTACGAACTGCTCCCCACCGTTCCCCTCCGCTCACCATCGCTTTCGACCGGTCCGGAGGAAGCGTTTAGTCCGCCCTCCCGCGATGCACCGACATGCGCGTCATCGGTCACCGCGGCTGTCCCGCCCTCGCCCCCGAAAACACGCTCGCCGCCTTCGACGCGGCCGCGGCGCGACTCGACTGGGTCGAACTCGACGTCCGGCGCTGCGGCTCCGGCGAACTCGTCGTCTTCCACGACGAGACGCTCGACCGCCTGACGGGCGCGACCGGCCGCGTCGCCGACACGAGTCTCGTTGACCTGCAAGAACTCACCGTCGGCGACTCCGACGAGTCGATTCCGACGCTCGCCGCGGTGTTCGACGCCCTGCCGGACCGCGTCGCGGTCAACGTCGAACTGAAGGTGGCCGGCCTCGCCGACGACCTCGCCGCCGTCGTCGGCGACGCGGGAAACGAGGTGCTCGTCTCGTCGTTCGACGCCGAGGCGCTCCGCGAGGTGCGCGAGACGACCGCGCTCCCGGTCGCCTTCCTCTTCGCGGCCGACTGGACGGAGTCGCTGTCGGTCGCCGCCGACCTCGACTGCGCGGCCGTCCACCCGCACTACGACCTGCTCTCGTCGGCACGGGTGGACGAGGCGCACGGCCGCGGCTTCGAGGTCAACGCGTGGACGGTTCCCGACCGCGAGGTCGCGCGGAGACTTCGAGAGTACGGTGTGGACGGCGTCATCGTCGACGACCCGAAACTCGCGGAGTGAACTACCGAGCATCGACCGCCGGCTACTGACCGCCGGTTACCGAGACCGAGTCCGAGCGTCGCCGCGGAACGCCTGAAACGCCGTCTGGTCCCGTTTCACACCGAGCGCGAGCGAGAGGAGGGCGACGACGACGCAGACCCCGACCGCGACAGACGGGAGGACGCGATCGTGAATGTAGCCGTTCGCCATCCCGAGTTCGACGCAGGTCCCGGCGAAGACGGCGGCGAGCGCCGCGGAGACGAAGTCGGGTTCGCCCTCGTCGGCGTAGTGTGCGGCGGACGCGACGGCGGCGAACCCGGCGAGGACGGCGTTGAGAAACAGCCAGACGAGCGCGGTTTGGGCCATATTGGTCCGACTGATGTCGGACGAGAATGTATGCGTTCTGTCGTGAAACTGCAGTCCTCAGACTCAGAACCGGTCGGTGCGGCCCGAGGCGGCCCACGCGTCGGTCGGCGCGCCGGTGGGGACGCGACGGCCACAGCCGGTGACCGATTCGAGGCGACCGGCGTAGCGCCAGCGCTGCTCGTTCCACGTCTCCTCGCCGTCCGCTGCGGCCGCGGCGGCCGCGGCGACCGACTGGTCGTGGAGGTGCGCGCCGACGGCGGCGGCGATGGCCGCGGCCTCCTCGGCGTCGGCGTCGTCCGGAATCGACAGCCCAGACAGCAACTCCCCGCTCATAGCGGGATGTTGCCGTGTTTCTTGTCGGGTTGGGACTTTCGCTTGGAGTTCAGCATCCGGAGGTCCGAGATGAGGCGCTCGCGGGTCTCGCCGGGTTCGATGACGTCGTCGATGAAGCCGCGGTCCGCGGCGGTGTAGGGGTTGGCGAACTCCTCGCGGTACTCCTCGATGAGTTCGTCGCGGCGGGCGTCGGGGTCGTCCGCGGCGTCGAGTTCGTCGCGGTAGAGGATGTTGACCGCGCCCTGCGGGCCCATCACGGCGATTTCGGCGGTCGGCCACGCGTAGTTCACGTCCGCGCCGAGGTGCTTCGAGGCCATGACGTCGTACGCGCCGCCGTAGGCCTTGCGCGTGATGACGGTCATGAGCGGCACCGTCGCCTCGGAGTAGGCGTACAGGAGCTTCGCGCCGTGGCGGATGATGCCGTTGTGTTCCTGGTCCGTGCCGGGCAGGAAGCCGGGCACGTCCACGAAGGTGAGGATGGGGATGTTGAACGAGTCGCAAAAGCGGATGAAGCGCGCGCCCTTCTCGGAGGCCTCGATGTCGAGGGTGCCGGCGTTCACGTGGGGCTGGTTGGCGACGATGCCGACCGAACGGCCGTCGAGGCGGCCGAAGCCGACGACGATGTTCTTCGCGAAGTCCTCCTGGACGCCGAAGAACGAGCCCTCGTCGAGGACGCCGTCGAGCACGTCGTGGATGTCGTAGGGCTTGCGGGGTTGGTCGGGGACGACCTCGGCGAGGTCGTCGTCGACGCGTTCGGGGTCGTCCCACGGCTCGACGCGCGGGGGGTCTTCGACGTTGTTCTGCGGGAGGTACGAAAGCAGGTGGCGGATGTCGTCGAGCGCCTGCTCTTCGGTGTCGGTGGCGAAGTGGGCGACCCCGCTTGTCGAGGTGTGCGTCGTCGCGCCGCCGAGTTCGTCGAAGGTGACCTCCTCGCCCGTGACCGTCTTGATGACGTCCGGGCCGGTGATGAACATGTGGCTCGTGTCGCGGACCATGAACGTGAAGTCCGTCAGCGCGGGGGAGTAGACCGCGCCGCCGGCGCAGGGGCCCATGATGGCCGAAATCTGCGGGATGACGCCGGACGCCTCGGTGTTGCGGCGGAAGATTTCGCCGAAGCCGCCGAGCGACTGGACGCCCTCCTGAATCCGCGCGCCGGCGGAGTCGTTGAGACCGACGACGGGTGCGCCGACCTCCATCGCCTTGTCCATCACCTTACAGACCTTCTCGGCGAACACCTCGCCGAGCGAGCCGCCGAAGACGGTGAAGTCGTGGGCGAAGACGAAGACGGTCCGGCCGTCGACCTCGCCGTAGCCGGTGATGACGCCGTCGCCGGGCAGTTTCGTCTCCTCCATCCCGAACTTGTGGTTGCGGTGGGTCCGGAACTGGTCGAACTCGCGGAAGGTACCGTCGTCGAGGAAGTAGTCGATGCGCTCGCGGGCGGTCATCTTGCCCTTGTCGTGCTGGGAGGCGATTCGGTCCTCGCCGCCGCCCTTCAGGGCTTCCTCGCGCTTCTCGCGGAGTTCGTCGATCCGGTCTTCCATCGTCATGCCAGACCACCTTCGCTCATTGGAGCAACGGTCCGCAGTCCTCGGTCAAAGGAGTTCCGCAATCCGGCAACCCTTACTTCGACAGTTGTCGAAGAATAGGTGGAACAATCATCATAGTTAGCGACGCGAAGCACTCCCCGCGTTCGCGTCGGTCGAAAACGGAGCAAAGGGAGCAGTCGGAGTCGAGTCAGCGCCCCGAACGCGGCCGGGAGAGCCCCACTCAGACGACCGAGTTGGGCTGTCGCAGGCCCAAGAAAGCGGCGGCGGACGCGACGACGGCGACGCCGACGGTCGGCCAGAAGCCGATGGTCGTGTCCACGCCGAAGTGCGTGAGGAGCGTGAAGACGAGGAACAGCGGGAGGACGACGCCGACGGCGAAGAGCCACGGCGTGCCGAGAGACTTCGAGAACTCGCCCGCGCCGGCGGCGAACTCCTCGAGCGCCTCGCGGCCCATGACCCAGCCGACGAACAGGAGGAACGCGGCGAGGCCGGCGGTCAGGAGGACGTTCACGAGCGGCCCGGCGACGAAGCCGAAGATGCTCGGATTGAACGCGCAGACGGTTCCGGTGACGGCGACGAGCGCGGTCATCCCGGTGACGGCGCGTTTGCGAGAGACGCCGTACTCGTCGACGAGGAACGCGACGGGGATTTCGAGCATGCTGATGGAACTCGACAGCGCCGCGAGCGTCACGACGGCGAAGAACGCGGTGGCGATGAGCGTCCCCGCGGGGAGCTGCGAGAACGCCCCCGCGAGGCCGACGAACAGCGCGCCCGGTCCGGTCCCGGTCTCGGTCGGGTTGACGCCCTGCGAGAACAGGAGCGGGAAGACGACGAGACCCGTGATGACGCCGACGCTCGTGTTGAGGACGGCGATGGCGCTGCCGTCGAAGGGAAGCGAGCGGTCCTCGTCGAGGTACGAGGAGTACGTTATCATCGTGCCCGCGCCGAGCGAGAGCGTAAACAGCGCCTGTCCGGCGGCGGGACCGAGGATAGCGAAGAAGTTCTCGGTGATGACCGAGGGGTCGAAGCGGAGGAAGAAGGCGTAACCGGCGGCCGCGTTAGGCTGGGTCGCGGCCCAGGCGGCGAGACCGGCGAGCAGGACGAGCACGGCGGGCATCATGATTTTCGTGCCGAGTTCGATGCCCTTGCGGACGCCCGCGAAGACGATGAGCGCGGTCAGTCCGAGAAACAGGAGGTGGTAGAGCGCGGCGTCGACGCCGGCGGAGACGCCGCCGAAGTACTGGCCCGGATTCGTGAAGTACGCGGGGCTGCCGCCGACGACCGCGGCCCCGCTTTCGAGGAGATACCGGATGATCCACCCGCCGACGACGCTGTAGAACGAGAGCAGCGAGATGCCGGTGACGACCGAGAACGCGCCGACGACGCCCCACGTTTTCGACCCCGAGAGGTCCCGGAGCGCGCCGACCGGCGACTTCTTCGCCCGACGACCGATGACGAACTCGCCGAGCAGACCGGGGACGCCGACGAGGAGGACGATACCGAGATACACGACGAGGAACGCGCTGCCGCCGTTTTCGGCGGTCTGCCACGGGAATCGCCAGATGTTCCCGAGGCCGACCGCGCTGCCGACGGCCGCGAGGATGAACCCGAGCCGTGTTGCCCATGTTTCTCGTGTCATTGACACCCATTGCCAGTCCACCGGTAAAAGGGCTTTCGAACCAACGATACGTCATCGGAGAAATTTAACGGTTTTGAGTGGTCTACGCGTGAAAATCACCGTCGAATAGTCGAGAAAAACGCACCGCTACCGACGATTCCTAGGCGCGATGAAAGCGGGACCGGTCGCCGCCTCAGAGGGGCGGAACGATGGCCGGGCTCTCGCCGAGGAACAGCGTCTGAAGCCCGAGGGCGAGCGTCGCCACGACGGCGACGATAACGAGCGTGCGGACCAGCCAGAGCCACGTCAGGCCGACGCCGTCACCGAGTCCGCTGCCCTTCATCAGCTCGTCGATGGCGGGCGCGCCGTAGACCCACGCCGCGAAGACGAGGATGCCGAGGACCGAAAGCGGGAGCAGCAGTTTGTAGGCGAGCGTGTCGAACCAGCCGAGCCACGCGGTGTCGATTGCCGACGGGACGCCGAGCAGGAAGATGACGCCGCCGAGACCGACGGCCATCTGCGGGCGGGAGACGTCGTAGTTGTCGATGGACCACGAGACGACGACTTCGAGGAGGCTGATCGCAGACGAGAGCGCCGCGATGAGCACGACCACGAAGAAGACGAGGCCGATTATCTGGCCGCCGGGGATGTCGGCGAACGCGCCGGCGACGCTGATGAACACCGCGCCCGCGCCGCTCGTGTTGGGGTCGATTCCCTGGGCGAACAGGAGCGGGAGGACGACGAGACCGGCGAGGATGCCGACGAAACTGTTCAGGAAGACGATGGTGATACCGTCGCCGAACAGGCTCTGGTCGCCGTCGATGTAGGAGGCGTAGGTTATCATCGCGCCCATGCCGAGCGACAGCGAGAAGAACGCCTGCCCGACCGCGAAGGGGACGATGTCGGCGAAGTTCTCCGTGAGCGCGTTGAAGTCGGGCGAGAGGAAGTACGCGTAGCCCGCGGACGCGCCGGGGAGCGTGAAGGCGAAGGCCGCGAGCACGCCGAGGATGACGACGATGCTCGGAACCATCAGTTTCGTCGCCTTCTCGATGCCGTCTTCGATGCCGGCGGCGACGATGCCGACGACGAGCGCCATGAACACGGCGTGGAGCGCGAGCGCGTCCATCCCGGCGGACACCTGACCGAAGTACTCTGCCGGGGCGGCGAAGTACGCGCCGGTCAGGCTGCCGCCGATGTACCGGAGGACCCAGCCGCCGACGACGCTGTAGTACGACAGAATCCAGAAGCCGGTGAACAGGCCGATAGCGCCGACGACGCGCCATTCCTTGTAGCCGAGCTTTTCGAAGGCGTTGATGGTGTTCAGGTTGGTCTTGCGTCCGATGACGAACTCGGCGAGGATGGCCGGGAGGCCGATGCCGAGCGCCGCGATGATGTAGACGATCAGGAAGGAGGCACCGCCGAACTGAGCGGTCTTGAACGGGAACTGCCAGATGTTCCCGAGGCCGACCGCGCTGCCGACGGCCGCGAGGATGAACCCTGCCCTGGTTGCCCACGTTTCACGTTCGGTCATGTCTATCACCCTGTTGCCGATGTGGGTGTGATAAATGACGCGGTATGCCGTCGCATATCGGAGCGAAAATCGACATAATTCTCCAACCAACTATAGGATGTGGCACGTTCGTCCGAATTCAGGCCTCGATTAGCCTCATTTTTCTAACGAGTGTCGTGTTCGTGAATCCCTTGCGTACCGCGTAAAAATTCGCGCGCACCACAACGAATGTCATACCCTATCGTGGCGAATGTTGCCACGAAACAGGGTCGTCAGGCCTCGCCGTACACCGGGACGGCCGCGCCGCTCGTCACGGGGGTCGCGTCCGAACAGAGCGCGAGGACGGTCCGGGCGATTTCCTCGGGTTTCACCCACTTCTCGAAGTCGGCGTCGGCCATCATCTCGCGGTTCATCGGCGTGTCGATGACGCTCGGCATGACCGCGTTCGCGCGCACGACGCCGCGGTTCTCCTCGGCGATGGTCTCCGTGAGCAGGCGGACGCCCGCCTTCGACGCCCGGTAGATTCCGTCGCCTTCGCCACCCTCCAGCGACGAGCGGGCCGAGACGCTCACGACTGAGCCCTCGGTCTCCCGGAGGTGCGGAATCGCGTGTTTCGACGCGAGGAACATCGTCTTGAGGTTCACGTCGAACAGGAAGTCGAACGTGTCCGCCTCCGTCTCGTCGACGGGCGTCCCGCCGCGCCACGTCCCGGCGATGTTGGCGAGGTGGTCGAGGCGGCCGAAGTCGGAGGCGACCGCGTCGACGACGCGCGCCACGTCGTCCTCGTCGGTGAAATCACCCTCGTAGAATCTGACACCCTCGGACTCGAAAAAGCCGTCCTCGTCGTCGGGTTCGACCACGTCCGCGGCCGCGACCGACGCGCCCGCCTCGTGGAACGCGCGATCGATTGCGCCGCCGAGCGCGCCGCTCGCGCCGGTCACGAGAGCCACGGTTCCGTCGAAATCGAATGTCACGTCCATGTCCGTGCGGTACGTGCGCACGGGACATAATTCGGTCGCGGCTGTGTGCCCGTCGGCGACCGGCCGCGTCGTCACCCTTCCGTGTCGGTGACCGCCTGCCCGGATTGCCGCGGGCACGACGAGGCGGTCCGGTCAGGGCGTGATGACCAGTTTTCCGAGGAAGCTGTCTTCCATGACCGCGCGGTGGGCCTCGGCGGCCTCGTCGAGGTCGTAGGTCCGCGCCACGTCGATTTCGAACTCGCCCGCGCCCATCTGGCCGGCGAGCTCGCGCAGGGGAGCCGACAGGTCGGGCGTGTTGAACATGCTCATCATCGTGAGCGAGAGGTCCTTGCCGCGGGCCGACGACGACAGGTCGAAGCCGACTTCCGGGTCGTTCTCGCCGATGCCGACGACGCGACCGCCGTGGGCGGCCACGTCGGCGTCGAACTGGAGATAGTCGTCGAGTCGGTGGTCGAGCGTCAGGTCTACTCCGTCGCCCGTCGCGGCGTCCACGACGGCGTCGGCGAGGTCGTCGCGGGCGTAGTCTAGAACCACGTCCGCGCCGAGTTCGGCCACGCGGTCGTGGTAGTCGGGCGCGGCGGTGGCGACGACGCGAGCGCCGGACGCGGCGGCGAGCTGGACCGCGGCGTGACCGACGCCGCCGGAGCCGCCGTGAATCAGGACGGTGTCGCCGAGTTGCATCCCGCCGTGGTCGACGAGGGCGCGCCACGCCGTGACGCCGGCGACGCCCGCGCCGCCGGCCGCGACGAGGTCCACGTCGTCCGAGAGGACCGCGAGCCGGTCGGTCGGGACGGCCGCGAACTCGGCGTAGCCGCCGTAGTGGTCCTTGCCGATGCCGGTGCCGACGACGTGGTCGCCCTCCGCGAATCCGGTGACGTCGGGGCCGACCGCCGCGACCGTTCCGGCCACGTCGACGCCGGGAATCATCGGCATCGCGAAGGGCTGGTACGAGCCCTCGCGGAAGTACGTGTCGACGGGGTTGACGCCCGCGGCCGCGACTTCGACGAGGACCTCGCCCGCCGCCGGGTCGGGCGTGTCGATGTCGTCTACCTGAAGCACGTCGCGTCCGCCGTGGTCGTGGAATCTGACAGCGCGCATGCCGAACGATGGGGTCGGACGGGTGATAAATTCGGACGACTCGGGGCGAATCGCGGCGACACCGACGGCGGCTTGCTCGGCGCGTTCGACCTCCGAGATTCGTACGTGCAGGCGTACGTCTGCGTATCCTGTAGATTCATCCGATTTTATTCCGGATAAATTATGAATTCCGAGGTTAATTCGGTTATGAGTGAGCCTCTCCGGCGATTTTCACCTGTCGGCTCTGAACGGAGATGAATGGGATTTAAGCGCGTGCCTTTCCCTCCCACGCATGGTAATGAAGCTTCACGAATACCAGGCGAAGGATATCTTCGCAGAGGCTGGGATTCCGGTGCCAGAGTCCCGTCTCGCGTCGTCGGTAGAGGAGGTCATGGAGGCGGTCGAGGAGATCGGATACCCCGCCGCCATCAAGGCGCAGGTACACGTCGGTGGGCGTGGCAAGGCCGGTGGCATCAAAATCGCCATGGACGAGGACGAAGCTCGACAGGCCGCGGAGGACATCCTCGGGATGGACCTCAAGGGCTACACGGTCGACCGGGTGCTCGTCGAGGCCGGCGTCGACTTCGAAAACGAACTGTACGTCGGTATCACGATGGACCGCAGCGAGGGCAAGCCCGTCGCGATGGTCTCGACGGAAGGCGGCGTCAACATCGAGGAAGTCGCGGAGGAGACCCCCGAAGCCATCGCCCGCGAGCACATCGACCCCGCGTTCGGCCTGCACCCCTACCAGGCCCGCAAGGTCGTCTTCGAGGCGGGCATCCCCCGCGACGTGGCCTTCGACGTGGCCTCGTTCCTCACGACGCTGTACGACCTCTACGAGTCGAACGACGCCTCGGACATCGAAATCAACCCCGTCATGATTACGTCCGACCGCGACATCGTCGCCGCGGACGCCGTCATGAACATCGACGACGACGCCCTGTTCCGTCACGACGACCTCGCGGCGATGGAAGAGGACGCCTACGAGAACGACCTCGAGGCCAAGGCCGGCGAGTACGGCTTCGACTACGTCCGTCTCTCGGGTAACGTCGGCATCATCGGCAACGGCGCCGGTCTCGTCATGACGACGCTCGACCTCGTGGACTACTTCGGCGGCGAGCCCGCCAACTTCCTCGACATCGGCGGCGGCGCGAAGGCCGAGCGCGTGGCGAACGCGCTGGACATGGTCTTCTCCGACGAGAACGTCGACTCCGTCGTGTTCAACATCTTCGGCGGCATCACCCGCGGCGACGAGGTCGCCAAGGGTATCAACGAGGCGCTGGAGAGCTTCGACGAGATTCCCAAGCCGGTCGTCGTCCGCCTCGCGGGCACGAACGCCGAGGAGGGCATGGAGATTCTGAACACGGACCTCGTACAGGTCGAGGGGACGCTGGAGGACGCCGTCCAGCGTGCCGTCAAGAACGCACAGGAGGTGTCCCAATGAGCATTTTCGTCGACGACGACACGCGAGTGGTTGTACAGGGTATCACGGGTGGCGAAGGCAAGTTCCACACCCGCCAGATGATTGAGTACGGCACGAACGTCGTCGCCGGGACCTCCCCCGGGAAGGGCGGTCAGGACGTCGACGGCATCCCCGTCTACGACACCGTCGAAGAGGCCGTCGACGAGGAAGACGCCAACGCCTCCGTCGTGTTCGTCCCGCCGGCGTTCGCCGGCGACGCCATCTTCGAGGCGCTCGACACGGACCTCGACCTCGTCGTCGCCATCACCGAGGGCGTCCCGACGCAGGACATGGCCAAGGTCAACAAGCGTCTGTCGGAGACCGACACGCGCCTCATCGGCCCCAACTGCCCGGGCATCATCACGCCCGGCGAGGCCAAACTCGGCATCCTCCCCGGCAACATCTTCGAGGAGGGTAACGTCGGTCTCGTCTCCCGCTCCGGTACGCTCACGTACCAGGTCGTCTCGAACCTGACCGAGCGCGGCATCGGCCAGACCACCGCCATCGGCATCGGCGGCGACCCCATCATCGGCACGTCGTTCGTCGACGCCCTCGAGGCGTTCGAGAACGACCCCGACACCCACGCCGTCGTCATGTGCGGCGAAATCGGCGGCGAGGACGAAGAGCAGGCCGCGAAGTACATCGCGGAGAACATGGACACGCCGGTCGCCGGCTTCATCGCGGGCCGCACGGCACCGCCGGGCAAGCGTATGGGTCACGCCGGCGCTATCGTCTCCGGTTCGGGCACGGGCACCGCGGAGTCCAAGATTTCCGCCCTCAACGACGCGGGCGTCCCCGTCGGCGACACGCCCAACGAGGTCGCCGACCACATCGAAGACTTCCTCTAAGCCCGCTCGAACGCGGTTTTCGACTCGCTTCGATTCTTTTTCCCACCTATCGCAACGTCGCGCCGCACAGCCCACAGCGTCCGCCGTCGGCCGCGTTCGGCACGCCGCACTCCCGGCAGACCGCCGTTCGCCGGCGCGATTTCTCCCGTGCGGACCGCAGGAACGTCGTCGGGTCGACCGCCGTCCCGGTCGGCCCGCCGCCCTCGTCGACTCTGTCGAGGACGCGCTCGACGAGGTCGTCCTCGCGCATGGCGTCGAGCAGTCTGACGAACCCGACGAACAGGAGCGACGGCGCGACGATACAGAAGCCCGCCACGAGCAGGCGGAACTCGGTTTCCATGTGGCTTGCTAGCGTTCGACAGACGTATGGTTGACGCTCGTGTCGCCCGCGGGAACTCGCGCGCGCGTCGGCGGTTCGTAGGCCGTCGCCGCCGACTATATTATCTAGATTGATACTCAGGTGCGCGGATTTATGCACCGCATTCCGGTCGGTACGGTAATGGCCGAGAATCTCGTTTTGGAGGCCGAATCACGGCTTCCTGATGCGATTACGGAGAGCTACACGCGGCGGCTGGTCGCCGCGATGCTGCTCGTTTCAGTCCTCGTCGCCGGCGTCGGAGTCGTCCAGTATCAACAGACGGCATCCACGATAGACGAGGACGCCCGCGCCGACCTCCTCACCGAGGCCGAACGCGAGGCCCTGCAGGTGAACACGTGGTTCGACGAGCGGAGCCGCCTCGCGACCATCGTCGCCGACGACCCCTCCGCCGGGAGCACCCTCGACGGGCGGTCCTCGGCGACCCTGACGGCCGCCAAAGAGGACATGCCCGCCGACGTGGCCGCGCTCCACTTCGTCGACACCGAGACGACGACCGTCCTCGGCTCGTCCGAGGAGGGCGCGGTCGGGACGACGCTGTTCGAAAGCGGGTCGCTTCCGCTCCCCGCGAGCGCCGACCTCTCGGACGACGGCGTCGAGCGGACCACCGTCTACGTCGAAGACGGCGTCGCCTACATGGGCTTCGTCGCGCCGCTTCCGTCCATCGAGCCCCGCGCAATCGTCCTCGTCGCCGAGGCGTCCTCGCTCGGGGCCGCGCTCGACGGCAACCACATCGACGGCGGCTTCACCCAACTCGTCACGACCGACGGACGCGTCCTCTACGACGGCGGCGGCGGCCAGTCGAACGTCGCCTACCCCGCCGCCGAGGCGTCCGAACTCGACGCCGCCTTCGCCGGCGCGACGGGCGTCTCCCGCCTCGCACCCGTCGAGGGCTTCGTCTCCTCGCCGCACGTCGTCGCGCACGTCCCCGTCTCCGGCGGCGTGCTCCTCCTGCACGCGCCGGCCAGCAGCGTCTTCGCGCTCTCCCGGAGCGTCGGCCTCCAGATTGCGACGCTCCTCGCGCTTTCGATGCTCGGCTTCGTCGCCTTCGCGCTCATCGTCCGCGGGAACACCGCGCTCCCGCTCGTGGACCTCGCGTCGACCGTCTCCGCGCTCCGCGACGGCGACCTCGACGTGGAACTCGAAACGGACCGCACCGACGAGTTCGGACAGGTCGTCCGCGGCATCGACAACCTCCGGGACGACCTCCGCGACCAGCGGGCCGACGCCCGCGCCTACAGCGAGGCGATGACCCGCGCGGCCGACGGCGACCTCCGCGTCCGCCTCCCGACCGACTCCGAGAGCCGCGATATGGCGACGGTCGCCGCCGCGTACAACGAGATGATGGACGACATCGAACAGACCGTCGGCACGGTCAAGACCTTCGGCGAGGACGTGGCGACGCTCGCCGACCGCGTGGCCGACCGCGCCGACGACGTGTCCGCCGCGAGCGAGGAGGTGTCCGCGTCGGTCCAGCAGATTTCCGAGGGAGCGAGCGAGCAGACCGACAGCCTCGTCGCCGCCGCCGACGAGATAAACCACCTCTCCGCGTCCATCCAGCAGATAGCGTCGTCGGCCGACGAACTCGTCCGGCTCACCGAGGAGGCCGAGGCGCGCTCGCTCGACGGCCAGACCGCCGCCACCGACGCCCTCGACGACATCGACGCCGTGCGCGCCGAGACGGAGGCGACCGTCGACGAGGTCCGCGAACTCGACGACCGCCTCGCCCGAATCGAGGACATCGTCGAGGTCATCACCGACATCGCGGAACAGACCGACATCCTCGCGCTCAACGCGAACATCGAGGCCGCCCGCGCCGGCGAGGCCGGCGAGGGCTTCGCCGTCGTCTCCAACGAGGTCAAACAGCTCGCACAGGAGACCAAGTCCTCGGCGGGCGACATCGAGTCGCTCGTCGCCGAAATCGAGACCCAGCGCGACGCCGTCGTCTCCCGCATCGAACGCATGCGGGCGCAGGTCGAAGAGAGCGCGACCTCGGTCGACGAGGCGCTTTCGTCTTTCGACGGTATCGTCGAGCGCGTCGAGGAGACGACCGCGAGCGTCCACGAGATTTCGGACGCGACGGGCAGTCAGGCCGACTCCTCCCAGGAGGTGCTGTCGATGACCGACGAAATCGCGGGCATCTCCGAGGAGACCGCCGCCGAGGCCGAGAACGTCTCCGCGACCGCGGAAGAACAGAGCGCCGCGCTCGTCGACGTCAACGGGGACGTGCGCGAGCTCTCGTCGCACGTGAGCCACCTCGACGACCTCCTCGACGCCTTCGAGGTCGACGACGGGGGCGAGGTCTCGGCGACTATCGACGACGTGCTCGGCGACGCGGCCGCCGGGTCCGGCGCGAGCACCGACCCGACCCAGTCGCGCGCTGAATCCACCCCCCAACCCGAGCGAGAACCCTCGCCCGCGGACGACTGACATGCGCGTCGACGACATCATGACCGAGGAGGTGGCGACCGTCGGACTGGGGTCGAGCGTCGCCGACTGCGCGCGAACCATGCTCCGCGAGGGCGCGGGAAGCGTCGTCGTGATGGCCGACGGCGGCCCCGCGGGCATCGTCACCGAGTCGGACGCGCTCCGCGCCGGCGTGGCGAGCGGCAAGCCCCTCGCCGCGGTCCCGGCCCGCGCGGTCATGTCGAACCCAATCAAGTGGGTTCGACCGGACTCGACCACGCGCGTTGCCGCCGAGAAGATGCGCGACCAACGGGTGAAGAAACTCGTCGTCGTTGACGGCGCGGAGATGGTCGGCATCGTGACCGCGACGGACATCGCCTTCCACCTCTCGGACGTGGCCCGCGGCGTCGGCCAGATGATAGAACTCAAGGACAAGTGGGAGTCGGACCGCCGGTTCCGCTGACCGCCGCCTCGACGCATCGACACGTCGACTGCTACCAGTTGACTGATTCTCGGCGAAGCGTTGATAACGACGTCTCGCTTCTAGTCTCGACGAGTGTACGACCGTCTCGCGTCGATTCGTCCCCGCGTCCGGTCCGGCCTCGAACGAGCGTTCGCGGCGGACCACACCCCTCACGAGGTCGCCGCCAGCTTCGCGTTCGGCGTCTTCTTCGTGGCCATGCCGACCGCAGGGACCGCCCTCGCGCTGTTCGCCCTCATCGCCTACTTCGTCGAGCGGGCGAGCCGACTCGCGCTCGTCGCCACGCTCGTCGTCTTCAACCCGCCCGTCAAGTGGGCGGTCTACGGCGCGAGCTTCTGGCTCGGTTCGCACCTGCTCGGCCCGGTTCCGGGGGCGTCCGTCGCCGACGTGTCGCTCAGCGCCGGTCTCGACATCCTCCTCCGACAGCTCCTCGGCAACACGATTCTCGCCGTCGCTCTCGCCGTCGTCGGCTACGCGGTGACGCTCCAACTGGCGCGCCTGCACCACCGACGACAGCGGTCGGAGACGCCGACGCGCGGCGCGGACGCCCGGAACGACGACGCCCGGTCCGACGTGTCGTCGTGACGCTACCGCTGTGACCGTTCTTCTCTGCCTTCTTCGAACGCCCGGAGCGACTGGATGAGTTTGTAGCCGAGGTAGACGACCGCAAGCGGGATGAGGAGCAACAGCGCCAAGATGACGAGTTCGGGACCGCCGGGGATTTGCAGGAGGGTCATGGGCGGGATTCGCGGGCGGAAGACATAGTGGTTGGGTGGTGCGGGAGACTGTCTGTTCGGTTGGGTGGAGCGAGAGACTGTATCAGGAGACACGCTCGCTTCGCTCGCGTGAACCTCACTCGCAACGCTTCGCGACTCACGGCTTCGCCGTTCGTCTTACTGCGACACTACGTGTCGCACGTTGCTCGCTGGTTCAAATCTGCCCGCGACACGATTGCACGCGACTCGCGGCACCGAGCACACGCTACGCGGTGCTCGGGAGGCAATTCGTCGCGAGAAAGTAGTGGGTTGGGGCAGATTTGAACTGCCGGCCTCCTCCATGTCAAGGAGGTGTCATAACCAGACTAGACCACCAACCCGGTGTGTTGCGAACATCGCCGAACGCCGAAACGCGGGAAGAGGAGTGGGTTGGGGCAGATTTGAACTGCCGGCCTCCTCCATGTCAAGGAGGTGTCATAACCAGACTAGACCACCAACCCGGTTACGGTGCTTCCCGCGCCCGTTCGGACGCATCTCTCCGTTGTCCGGGGTTACAATTTAAGCTTTCGAATCGGACTACGTGCGGCGATTCGGGTCACAGCGCGTTCCCACCGTTCGAGGCGGGCGATTCGCTCCGAGCGCCGACCGTCGGAGCCGGCGATTTTCGCCAGCCCGACACGCTTAAGCCGATGTACTGATTTGTACATCATAACCCGAAGAAGTACATCGGTGATTACCAATGCAGGATTATATCGAACGTGTGACCGGCGGTGCGGACCTGACTGTCGAGGAGGCGCGCGACGCCGCGCGGGCGGTCTTCGAGGACGCGACCGAGGCGCAAATCGGCGCGCTCCTCGCCGCGCTCCGGGCGAAAGGCGAGACCGAGGCCGAAATCGCGGGCTTCGCGCAGGGGATGCGCGACGCCGCGTTGACCATCGAGCCCGACCGCGGCCCGCTCGTCGACACCTGCGGCACCGGCGGCGACGACTACAACACCATCAACGTCTCGACCACGAGCGCGCTCGTCGCGGCCGGCGCGGGCGCGGCGGTGGCCAAGCACGGCAACTACTCCGTCTCTTCGTCTTCTGGGAGCGCCGACGTGCTGGAGGTCGCCGGCGTGAACGTCGAGGCCGAACCCGAGTCCGTCGAGGCGTGCATCGAGGACAACGGCGTCGGCTTCATGCTCGCGCCCGTGTTCCACCCCGCGATGAAGGCCGTCATCGGCCCGCGGAAGGAACTCGGCATGCGGACCATCTTCAACGTCCTCGGCCCGCTGACGAACCCCGCCGGGGCCGACGCGCAGGTCCTCGGCGTCTACGACTCCGACCTCGTCCCCGTCATCGCCGAGTCGCTGTCGCACATGCCCGTCGAGCGCGCCCTCGTCGTCCACGGCTCCGGCATGGACGAAATCGCCCTCCACGACGCGACGACGGTCGCCGAAATCGACGGCGATGAGATTACGGAGTACACGCTCACGCCCGCCGACCTCGGCCTCGAACAGGCCCCCATCGAGGCGGTCGCCGGCGGCACTCCGCAGGAGAACGCCGCCGACCTCGAAGGTATCCTCACCGGCGACGTGACCGGTCCCAAGCGCGACCTCATCCTCGCCAACGCCGGCGCGGCCGTCTACGTCGCCGACCTCGCGGACTCCCTGGAGGAGGGCGTCGAGGTCGCCCGCGACGCCATCGAGTCCGGCGCCGCGAAGGCCAAGCTCGACGCGCTCCGGGAGGCGTGAGATGACCCGCGTCAAAGTGTGCGGCGTCACCGACGAAGCCGACCTCGGAGCGGTCGACGCGGCCGGTGCCGACGCGGTCGGTGCCATCTGCGACGTGCCCGTGGACACGCCCCGCGAGATTTCCCGCGAGCGCGCCCGCGAGCTGTTCGCCGCCGCGCCGCCGTTCCTCACGACCGTCCTCGTGACGATGCCCGACTCCATCGACCACGCCCGCGACCTCGCCCGCGAGGTCCAACCCGATGTACTCCAACTCCACGGCGACTTCGCGGCCGACGACCTCGACTCGCTCCGCGCGACGGGCGTCGGCGTCGTCCCCGTCGTCGACGCGACCGACCTCGACCGCGCACGCGCTCTCGCGCCCGTCGTTGACGCTATCCTCGTCGACACGCCCTCCGCGTCCGGCGCGGGCGGCACCGGCGAGACCCACGACTGGGACGCCTCGCGCGAACTCGTCGAGGCGGTCGACGTGCCCGTGGTTCTCGCGGGCGGCCTGACCCCCGACAACGTCGCCGAGGCGGTTCGGACGGTCGAGCCCTACGGCGTCGACGTCGCGAGCGGCGTCGAGGCCTCCGGCGGCGTCAAGGACCACGACGCGGTCCGCGCGTTCGTCGCCGCGGCGAAGGCGGCCCGCGGAGCGTCCGAGGGTCACGAGGAGGTCGTCGCGTGACGACTCCCGACACCGACCGCGACGAGTTCGTCGAGCTCGTCGGCGACGCGGACGAACCGGTCGTGACGCACCTCGTCGCCGACCTCGACGTGTCTGTGGACCCGCTGGCCGCGTACACGACGCTCGCCGACCGCAGCGACTACGGCTTCCTCCTGGAGAGCGCCGAGAAGGTCTCCTCCAGCAACCCGCAGGGCGCGTTCTCCGCGCCCGCGACGGTCGCCGATTCCCACGCGCGCTTCTCGTTCGTCGGCTACGACCCCGAGGCGGTCGTGACGGTCGGCCCCGACGGCGTCGACGTGACCGACCTCGGCGGTCCCGCCGCCGAGTTCGTCGGCGCGGGCGACGGCGACGTACTCGACTCCCTGCGCGGCGCGCTCCCCGACCTCCCGCGCGTCAACTTCCCCGAGACGGACCGCCAGACGCTCACCGGCGGTTTGGTCGGCTTCCTCGCCTACGAGGCCGTCTACGACCTCTGGCTCGACGAGGTCGGCCGCGAGCGCCCCGATACCGACGACCCGGACGCCGAGTTCGTCCTCACCACCCGGACGCTCTCGTTCGACCACCGCGAGGACGCCGTCCGCCTCGTCTGTACCCCCGTCGTCTCGCCCGACGACGACCCCGGCGACGTCTACGACGGCGTCGTCGCCGAGGCCGAACGCGTCGCCGAGAAGCTCCGGGCGGCTGACGACCCCTCACCCGGCGGCTTCGAGCGGACCGGCGAGGAGGCCGGTTCGCGCGAGGACTACGAGGCCGCGGTCAGGAAGACGAAAGAACACGTCCGCGACGGCGACATCTATCAGGGCGTCATCTCGCGCACCCGGAAGCTCCACGGACAGGTCGACCCGGTCGGCCTGTACGCCTCGCTGCGCGAGGTGAACCCCTCGCCGTACATGTACCTGCTCCGGCACGGCGACCGGCGCGTCGTCGGCGCGAGCCCCGAGACGCTCGTCTCGGTCAGGGGCGACCGCGTCGTCGTCAACCCCATCGCGGGGACGTGCCAGCGCGGCTCCGGGCCGGTCGAGGACCGCCGCCTCGCCGGCGAACTCCTCGCGGACGGAAAGGAGCGCGCAGAGCACACGATGCTCGTCGACCTCGGCCGCAACGACGTGCGCCGGGTCTCGACGCCCGGCAGCGTCCGCGTCGAGGACTTCATGAGCATCATCAAGTACAGCCACGTCCAGCACATCGAATCGACCGTCTCGGGGACGCTCGACCCCGACTCGGACGCCTTCGATGCCACGCGCGCGACGTTCCCGGCGGGAACGCTCACCGGCGCGCCGAAGGTCCGGGCGATGGAGATTATCGACGACCTCGAAGACGAGCCCCGCGGCGTCTACGGCGGCGGCGTCGGCTACTACTCGTGGACCGGCGACGCCGACATGGCTATCGTCATCCGGACCGCGACGGTCGAGTCCGACGGCTCGGAAGACACCATCACCGTCCGCGCGGGAGCCGGCATCGTCGCCGACTCCGACCCGACCGCGGAGTACGAGGAGACCGAACAGAAGATGGGCGGGGTGCTCGACGCCGTCCGCCGCATCGAGTACGGGACCGAGGAGGTGTCGCAATGACGGCGATTCGACTCGTCGTCGTCGACAACTTCGATTCGTTCACGTACAACCTCGTGGAGTACTTCTCCGAGCAGACCGTCGAGGGCGAACCGCTCGACATCGAGGTGCGCAAGAACACCGCGTCGCTCGACGAGATTCGCGACCTGAACCCCGACGCCATCGTCATCTCGCCGGGGCCGGGTCATCCGAAGAACGACCGCGACGTGGGCGTGACGAACGACGTGCTCACGGAGCTTTCGACCGAGATTCCGACCCTCGGCGTCTGTCTCGGCCTCGAAGCCGCGGTGTACGCCTACGGCGGGACCATCGGCCACGCGCCGGAGCCGATTCACGGCAAGGCGTTCCCCGTCGACCACGACGGCGAGGGCGTCTTCGCCGGCCTCGAAGACGGTTTCCCGGCCGGCCGCTACCACTCACTCGTCGCCACCGAGGTTCCCGACTGCTTCGACGTCTCGGCGACGACCGACCACGACGGCGAGGCGCTCGTGATGGGCGTCCGCCACCGCGAGTTCCCCATCGAGTGCGTCCAGTTCCACCCGGAAAGCGTGCTCACGGGGTCGGGACACGGCGTCGTCAGAAACTTCCTCACGGCGGTCGCCGGCTTCGACGTGGCCTGAATCGGGCCAGACACGCCGAGGCGCGGTCGCGGTTTTTGCCGTTCTCTTCGCCCGATGGCCGTGCAGCCACCTCAGAGGACGTTGATGCCGAAGAACGAGAGCAGCAGCAGCGCCCCGACGACGATGGCGGCGATGGTGACCAGTCGCCACGCGACTTTGAGGAACAGTCGCCCGACGAGGATGACGACGGCGACGGCCACGAGCACCACGAGCATCTGACCGAGCGGCCCGGAGAGCAGGCCGCCGAGCTGTAACGGTGTGAGCGCGAGGGGAGTCAGTACCATACCCCGATATGACACCCGTAGAGCGGATAAGCTTGTGGGCGGTCTCGTCTCGCGGTTCCGGTGCGATTCCGCCGTCGAAACGACCGATTTCGGCACCCCTGAGCGGTTGGGTGATTTGAACATACGAATTCTGATATTTATCTGCATGTCGACTGTCCGATCTCCCTTTATATCCTCTCCGGTGATGCGGCACTGTTCACCATGTGACCGATTCAGACGGCTCGTCTCCCCCCTCACGTTCTACTGGATATCACCGTTACGTCTGTCGATTTTCTCCGCCGAGATTTCACTTCCGCTCCGCTCTAACTACGGTTATGTGGCTTCCGTCCGTTCTATGAATCCGTGCACTTCGGACCCGGTCGTCGGCCGCCGACGTAATTGCACTAATTATGATACGTTCGGCGGTCGAACCTCCGAGTTCGAAGCCCTTAACCAACCACGCAACACACACCAATATCGTCACCAATGAGCGGAATTTCCGGACACTATCGACGCGACCTCGCCCGAACGCGGCTCGGGCGGGAGGGACAGTAAGATGAGCGACGCGAACCTCTCGACGGACGAACTCGTACTTCCGGTCAAGCGGACCGAAGGCGAGACCCTCGAAGAGCGGATGACGGGCAACGCCTACAACAACATTCTCCCCGCCCGTTACCTCCGCAAGGACGCCGACGGCGACCTCGTCGAGACGCAGGAGGACCTGTTCCCCCGCGTCGCGAAGAACATCGCGCTCGCCGAGGCCGTCTTCGAGGCCGAACAGCGCGACATCGAAATCACGGTCACTCCCGACCTCATCAAGCCGGACCACCCGCGCCGCGACGAACTCGCCGAGGAGGTCTTCGGCAAGGGCGTCACGGCCGACGACGACGAGGCCGAGACGACGCTTTCGGTCTACAACGTCAACAAGTTCGCCTACGAAACCCTCGTCCCCGAACTTCCGGAGGGCGTCCGCGAGGTCGTCGTCGAGAAGCGCGAGACGTTCGAAGAGATGATGGGACAGCTCTCGTTCATGCCGAACTCGCCGACGCTGATGAACGCCGGCGACGAGCTTCAGCAGCTTTCGGCCTGTTTCGTCGACTCGCCCGGCGACGACATCACGGACATCCACCAGACGGCCAAGGAGGCCGCCGAGGTGTTCCAGTCCGGCGGCGGCATGGGCTACGCCTTCTGGAAGCTCCGCCCCTACGGCGACGCGGTCGGTTCGACCGGCGGCATCGCCTCCGGCCCCATCACGTTCATGCGGACGTTCGACCAGATGTGCGAGACCATCGCGCAGGGCGGCGCGCGCCGCGGCGCGCAGATGGGCGTCATGCGCGTCAGCCACCCCGACGTCATCCAGTTCCTCCACGCGAAGAACAAGGACGTCTCGCTCGCGCACACGCTCCGCCTGAACGACCCCGACGACTTCACCCACACCAAGTTCGTCGACGCGCTCGACGAGGCGCGCGAACTCATCGACGAGGACGGTCGCGTCCCCAAGCACCTCCGTAACGCCGTCGAAGGCCATCTCTCGAACTTCAACATCTCGGTCGGTATCACCGACGGCTTCATGGAGGCGCTGTACAACGACGAGGAGTTCGTCTTCACGAACCCCCGCACCGAAGAGCCGCACGTCGCCACGCCCCAGACGAAGGAAATCTACGACATGTTCGGTCTCGGCGAGCACGTCGAGGTCGGTGAGGTCCTCTCGGTCCCCGCGAAGAAACTCTGGGACCAGATTATCGAGGGCGCGTGGGAGAACGGCGAACCCGGCGTCGTCTACCTCGAGCGCGCAAACAAGCAGCACTCCTTCGACGTCGAGAAACATCCCGACCACCGCATCCTCGCGACCAACCCCTGCGGCGAACAGCCGCTCGAGGAGTACGAGGCGTGTAACCTCGGCCACATCAACCTCTCGACGCTCGTCGCGGAGGACTCGCCCGACTGGCGCGTCTGGTACGACGCCCACGGCGACGAGTACGACTCGCTTGAGGCCGCGACGGACGCCTTCCTGGAAGACGCCGTCGACTGGGAGGAGTTCGACCACCGCATCGACAACGGCACGCGCTTCCTCGAAAACGTCGTCACGATGTCGGACTTCCCGGTCGAGAAGATCGAGGAGAAGGTCCGCGAACTCCGTAAAATCGGGCTCGGCATCATGGGGCTCGCCCAGATGTACATCCAGCTCGGCGTCCGCTACGGCTCCGACGAGGGCAACGAAATCGCCCAACAGCTCATGACCCACATCAACCACGGGTCCAAGCGGGCGTCCCACGAACTCGCCGAAGAACGCGGCCCGTTCGAGGCGTGGGAGGACTCGAAGTACGCGAACCCGACCGAGTACCGCGAGTGGTTCGAACACCACACCGGCGAGTCCGCCGACGACTGGGAAGACGGCTACCCCATCCGCAACCACAACACGACGACCATCGCCCCGACGGGTACCACGTCGATGGTGTCGAACACCACCGGCGGCTGTGAGCCCATCTACAACGTCGCCTACTACAAGAACGTCTCCGACGACGTGCAGGGCGACGAGATGCTCGTCGAGTTCGACGACTACTTCCTCCGCGTGCTGGAGGCCAACGACATCGACGTCGAGGCCGTCAAGCGCGAGGCCCAAGAGCAGATGGCCAGCAACGAGTTCGACGGCGTCTCCTCGCTGTCGACCGTCCCGGACGCCATCTCCGAGCTGTTCGTCGTGACCTCCGACCTCGCGGGTATCGAGCACGCGGGCGTCCAGTGCGCCCTCCAGAGCGGCGTCGACTCCGCCATCTCGAAGACCTGTAACTTCCCGAACAGCGCGTCGAAGGAGGACATGGACGAGGTCTACCGCTACATCTACGACCACGGCGGCAAGGGCGTCACCGTCTACCGCGACGGCACCCGCTCGAAGCAGGTGCTCACCACGCGCGCGAAGAACACCGAGTTCTCCGACGACGAGGAGGCCGCAGAGGCCATCGTCTCGCAGATTCGCGACGTGTTCGGCGACGTGGAGGCGTTCCTCGAATCCGAGGAGGTCTCGGACCTCATCGGCAGCGAACTCGAACTCGCCTTCGCCGATTCGCCGAGCGACGTCGGCAAGAAGCGCCCCCGTCCGGACGTGCTGTACGGCGTCACCCAGCGCATCGACACCGGCTACGGGAAGCTCTACGTCAACATCAACGAGGACGAACACGGCGAGCCGTTCGAGCTGTTCGCCAACATCGGTAACTCCGGCGGCTTCACCGCGTCCTTCACCGAGGCGCTCGCCAAGACCGTCTCCACGTCGCTCCGCTCGGGCGTCGACCCCGAGGAGATCGCGAACGAACTGAAGGGTATCCGGAGCCCGAAGGTCGCCTGGGACAAAGGCGAGCAGATTAACTCCATCCCGGACGCCATCGGCACCGCGATGCGCCGGTATCTCGACGGCGACATCGACAAGGGCTACCCGCAACAGCAGAACCTGACCGAGGTCGAAGCCGAGGCCGCCGCGACCGAGGACGCGGACACCGACGGCGGCGTCGCCGTCGACGACGGCCCCGGTGGCAGTTCCGACGCCGTTGCGGACCTGCTCGCCGCGGGCGAGAGCCCCGAGTGTCCCGAGTGCGGCGAGATGGACCTCTACTACTCCGAAGGCTGTAAGACCTGCCAGAACTGCGGCTGGTCCGAGTGCTGAACGCGAGACGGTAACTCGCCGCCGTCGCCGTCTCGTCCGTCACTCGATTTCCGCTCTTTTCTTTTGCGCTCCTCGACCCCACGAGTCTGCACTGTCCAGTCTCGTTGGCGTGTTCGACGCGAAGGTGTCGTCGAGGCCGGCGGGAGAGACACGCCAATCGTGGACTCTATCGCTCGCACAGTACCCTCATCTCTCGGGGACAGCCATCGCTCCCTCCGTCCCTCCGGATGGACCGCCCGTCGACAGCGGGAGAGATGTGGTGAGATAGAGTGAGATAGAGTGCGACTGTGGAGCCCGCGCTCGTATCGCTCCGGTGACCCGACGCTGTTCGAGACGAGATGTATCGACCGACGAGACGAGAGACGCAGTCACTCGACCGTTCCCTCGACTGCGTAGTACGGCACGTCGTGAACTGCGAGCGCGTCGGCCCACGTAGTCGGTCACGACTGCCATCGGTCTCGGCTCACTCACGGCGGTCGACCGGCCGCCACCCGGTGCAATTCGTTCTCCGCACGTCGCCGACGGAACGCGAAGACCGGCCTTCGACGAACCCAAACCACGCACAGCGACTGGGAAGGACAAGAACCACCTCGGTACGACCGTGCGTCTCGGTTCTGTACGTCGTCTGGTCGTCAAGCGGAGTCGTCGCCACTAGCTTTAGCTTTCTACCTTCGAGGGCTGCACGTCGCGACGTTACTCGCCGTTTGAGTGCGTGACGACTGTCGACGCGAGTGCTGCGGCTGTCGGGTCAGCGTCGAAAGAAAGGAAAAACGCCGGGAAGGGTCCCGGTGGTTAGCTATCGTTAGTTGTCGCGGCGGACCGCGAGGAGCGCAGCGGCGACGAGCGCGACGAGGGCGACAACGACACCGAAGCCGGGCGTCTGGGACGACGTGGTGGTCGTCTCGTCAGCCGTCGTGGTGGCGGCGGTGGTCGTCGTAGCCGCAGTCGTGGTCGTCGTGTCTGCGGTCGTCGTGGTGTCAGCCGTCGTCGTGGTGTCCTCAGCCGTCGTGGTGGAGGTTTCCACGGACTCGACGACGTTGCCGTCGACTTCCTCGTCGGACGCGACGCCACCGTCAGCCGTCACGGTGAACGTGTCGCCGACGCTCTGCTCGGAGAAGTCGAAGCTACCGGAGAACGAGCCGTCTGCCTGGACGTAGACCGTAGCGGTCTTCAGGAAGCGCGGCTGCGTGTCACCGTCGGACTCAACGCGGAGCGTGAGTTCCGTACCGGGCGCGACGTTCGAGGAGCCAGAGATCATCTGGTCCGCAGCGTTCGTCACGTTGACCGGGTCAGCGTCGAACGTGTGTTCGGCTTCGACGTGCTCGTAGGAGTCAGTCTGCGACGAGTTGTCGTCAACGAGCGCAAGGTTGGAGGAAGAGACCTCGTCTTCCTCGATCATCTTGAACTGGACGTTGAACGAGTCGTCGTCGTCGACGTCGACAGCGTTACCGGAGGTCTTCTCAGAGGACTGGAGAACACCGTCGTCGTTCTCGTCGCGGTACGCGTCAATTTCGTCCGAGTCGAACACGACGAAGTACGTGTCGTTGTCGCCGTCTGCGACAACAGAGGCGTTAGCGACGTCGAGGATCTTCGGGTCGCGGTTCGGGTCGGGGTTCGTCTGGTTGATCGTCAGACGGTAGGAGTCGTCGTAACCGTTGCCGGTCGCGAAGAAGTTAGGCGTCTCGTCGTCCTGGGCACCCGTCGTGCCCTCGAGACCGGAGGCCTCGATCTGGACGACAACCTGGTCTTCGAACGCGATCTGGCTGTCTTCAGTGATGTTGCCGTTCTCGAGCGCCTCGGAGACCTCGTCGAGGTCCGTCAGCGACTCGCCGGCCGGAGCGGTCCACGTGCGGACCGCGGAGACGCCGCCTTCCTCGAGGACGAGGGTCGCGACGTTCTCGCTGTCAGAGACTGCGCTGCCCGTGCGGACTTCGAGGTCGTAGTCGCCAGCGTCGATGAGGTTGCTGGTCGCGAGGCCGACTTGGGCCACGCCGTCGTTACCAGACAGGACGTCATCGTCGCCGTCTTCGACGTCGAAGACGCTGCTCGGGTTGTTGTTACCGCTGGAGGTGGACTTCGAGGAGTCCCAGAGGAGGATGACTTCGCCGTCGTCGTTACCGTCTTCGACGGTGACGTTAGCGGCGTAGCCCTGTTCGAAGCTACCGATGGAGACCGTTGCGGTGTCAGTGTTCTCGACGGTCACCGGGATGGCGACAACGTCGCCGCGCTGCTCGGTGATGACGGACTCGCCGAAGTCGGCGGAGCCCTCACCGGCGTCTTCCACGGTGATGGTGTCGGATTCGACGGAGACACCGGAGGCCGTGTCGGTCACTTCGACCGTGTAGTCGCCAGTGTCGAGGTCGAGTTCGCTCGCGTTGAACTCGAAGTCGTATTCACCCTGACCGTTGAGGTCGACAGTCATGCTCCCGTCGTCGACTTCGTCGCCGTCGTCGTCGAGGAGAGCGATCTTGACGTTCTCGCGGTCGGAGTTCGCGTTAACCGTACCTTCGATGAGGTCCTCGTCGGTGACGTTCAGGTCGTCGATGGAGACCTCGAGACCGAGGTCACGGACCTGAATCTTCTCGTCGAGGGTGCTACCGATGGTGACGTTGTAGCGCTGGAGTTCGCGGTTGGACGTATCGAACGTGTAGACCGCGGAGGTCGAGCCGGTCGAACCGGAGCGGAAGAAGCTCTCGACGTCGTCCTGACTGTCGTCAGATTCGACTTCGACAGTCGTGCCGAGGTTACCGTTCGTCGCTGCAACGGTCTCGCCCTTGTAGGCGTCGGTGACGGAGACAGAGTTGTCGTCCGTGACCGTGACCGTCGCGACGGTGACCGTCGAGTTGTAGTCGTCGTCGAGACCCTCTTCGAGTTCAGTATTGTCGAGGTCCTCAACGCCTTCGAGGTTCACGACGATATCGCCCGTCGCAAGGTCGTCCGTAGCGACGACGACCTGACCGGGGTTGGGCTGACGAACGTCGTTAACGAAGGACGACGGAACCGGGGCGTCGTCCTGGTAGAGCTGAAGGTTGCTCTGGACGTTCTGAACTTGCTTGTTGAACGAGAGCTCGAGCACGGTGTCGCCGCTCGCGTTGCGGTAGTGAACAGCCGAGATGAGCTCAGGCTCATCGTCACTGCTGATGGTAACAGAGTTACCCTGAACGTCAGCAGCCGACGGGTCGGACTCGTTGGTCACGACACCGACGGTGTACGAGCCAGCAACCACACTGCTGGCGTCGAGCGTCTCGTTAAGCTCGGTGTCCCCACCGAGCGAGCTGTTAGACGTGGACAGTTCACCGGAGTCGAACTGGCCGTTTCCGTTCGTGTCGAGATAGGCCGTTGCGTTGTTTTCGAATCCACTGAGCGTCGCGTTCACGTACACTGTGTCGTCGGACACAGTACCGGAAACGTTGGACGCATCAGCAGCAGCACTACCCGTAAACGCGATGGACCCGGCGAAAACCGAGAAGACCATCAGCGCAGCGAGGAGTACCGCGCGGATTTGCTTATTGCGTGTCATTGTTGATGGTGTTGCAGTCGGGGACATCGTTTTCATCGACCCTCGGACGGAACCAAGCCGGGCAGAACCCGGGCCGAGGCGAGGTACTCACAGATGCCTCCGTGGGCAGGGGTACAGTTTGCTCTGTTGACCGTTCGCGGTAAATACTTTGTGTGATTGAATGGTCTCTGAAACGTTACCAATCGTGTCACACAGGCCTCGAAACCCGATTCTTCCCCACAAAGCATATGTACGTCTGTTGAAAATATATCTAGCGCGTGCGCACGCCACCTTGGGTAGGAACGGCGTCCCCGGTTCGCCGGGGGCGTACTCGTTCTCGATAACTAATCGTCGAGCCCCGGCTGTCGAAGCTCGACGTCGGCACTTCGCACAGATTTGGATGGCGACCGCGACCACAGGTGCACGTCCCTCGCGTGTACATTGGCGCTCCACGCGTACGTGCGAGAAACACATATCCTTCTGTCGTCGTTTATCATCGCCAGACGACAGCCACACCGAGTAGTGAAAAAGAACGACCGAGAACGTGTCAGAGATTCTTTAAACCGATTCGACGACGGAGTACCATCGCCCCCTTAAACGACATATAAACACTATATTAATGCCCGAATTGTTCGGAGAAACCATCCATTAATCTGGCACGTACATTTAAGTTACCCCGGAGATACGAGTCGGTTGGACACACCGCGACGGGTGCCGGGCAGGGATGACGGTTGCGCAGCGATGAACGCGTGCGCACCGGCGTCTTCGGCGAGCGATACCGTCCCGGGTGTCGGACACAACGCATGCAACTCAAACATCTCTTCACGGAAGACCGTGCAGTCAGTCCTGTCATCGGGGTTATCCTGATGGTGGCAATTACAGTCATCCTCGCGGCCGTTATTGGTACCTTCGTTCTCGGTCTCGGCGACCAAGTGAGCGAGACGTCCCCGCAGGCGAGTTTCGCATTTGATTACGACGGCACTGAATTGACCATCACGCATGAGAGTGGTGAGCAGATCAACGGTGATCTCGTCACCATCACGGGCGACGTGAACGTTTCGTCTCCGAACAACAAGTGGTCTGACCTCGGTTCAGGGACAATCTCCGCCGGTGAGTCGGTCGTCATCCAAAGTTCTAGCGACGACGCATTCACGCAGGATGAGACCGTTCGCGTCGTCTGGACCTCCGAGAGTGGGAGTACGTCGTCCACCCTTCAGAAGTGGACCTACAACGGATAGATGAACTTCAAGCAACTCCTCGCTGAGGACGACGCGGTCTCACCGGTTATCGGCGTTATCCTCATGGTCGCGATTACCGTCATCCTCGCGGCCGTCATCGGAACGTTCGTCCTCGGTCTCGGCGACCAAGTCGGCGATACGGCCCCACAGGCCAGTTTTAGCTTCGACTATCAGGATGCATCCGGGAGCAATCCGGACAACCTAACGGTGACTCACGACAGCGGTACTTCGATAGATAGCGAGAACATCAACCTGACCGCGTCTACGAACTTCGACTTCATCACGTCTGGAACGCCGGACGGAACAGAAATGAACAGCTCGAAGTCCTTCGCAGACATGGGCGTCTCTGACGACGTGACTGCGGGAACGTCCGTCCAAGTCGGAAACAGCACCTTCGACAGCGCAACGTTCCGCATCGTCTGGACCTCCGAGAGTGGCAGTAACTCCGCCACGCTCCAGAAGTGGTCCGGTCCCGACGCCTAAACGCGACACAACCTTCGCGGCAACGTTTTCTTCGGACCGACTGACTGCGCAGCGTTGCGGCTGGCACGACCACGGAACGCGTCGCTACCACGGCTGCGGCGAACGAAACGTGCTCTCACGAGAAAAGACGGTTTTAGTCGGTACGACGGGCGAGTGCCGGACTCAGACCGGACGGCCGCCCTCGGACGTGCCGACCAGCCACGTCCCGAGCGTGAGCGCGCCGGCACCGACGGCGAGCGCGTAGGACATCACCTGTGCGGCGTTCGGCAGCATTCCCGGCAGCATCGCGAGCGTCCCGACGATCATCAGCGCCATCCCGATGACGGCTTGCTTCGAACTGAGCAGTCCCATGTCCGTCTCTCCGGAAGCGTCCGATATGGAACTTGCGCTTTTGCTTCGCCGGTTACTCGTAGTCTCGCTCCCCGGCGGGGACGACTACGTCGAGCCAGTTCTCCTCGGGGGGAAGCGGACACTCGAAGGTGTCGGTGAACGCGCAAAACGGGTTGTACGCGAGGTTGAAGTCCACGACGACTTCGTCCAACTCGTCGAGGGGCGCGTCGGGCGTGAGTTCCATGTAGCGACCGCCGTTGTAGGTCTGCTGACCCGTCGTCTTGTCGCGGAAGGGGACGAACAGCGTCGGCGAGTCGTCGTGTTCCTGACGATACGCGCCGAGGGTCAGTTCGGCGTCGCGGAGTTCGAAGTGGAACGTGGCGACGCGGAGATACCGGACCTCGCCGTCGGTCGAGGTGTCCATCGTCACCGGCTCGGGGTCGTCGTGCGTCTCGACCGACGCGGTCACCCGGTAGTCGGGGTCGGGGTCGAAGTAGTCGAGGCCGTCGAAGTCGTCCCGTTCTTCCGGCGGAATCGGCGACTGGGGATGCGACCCGAAGAAGTCGTCTTTCTCCTCGCGTTTCGCCCGGAGTTCGGAGACGTAGGCGTCGGCGTCGAACGCGTCGTCGGTCATACGCGACGGTACCCACCGGCGACACCTACACCTGACGGTTCGAAGGCGCGTTCGAACTCGTTACGCGGACAGGTGGCGCTTGGCGGTCGAGATGCGTTTGAACTGCTCGTTCGTGAGCTCGATGTCCGCGGCCACGACGTTCTCGCCGAGCTGGTCGACGGTTCGTGCCCCGATAATCGGCGCGGTGACCTGCGGGTGGTGCATGAGCCACGCGAGGCTGACCTGTGCGGGCGACGCGCCGACCGCCTCGGCGACCCCCTCGATAACCTCGAGCGCGTCGAAGTTCGACGGCGTGAGGTAGGAGTCGGCGAACCGCTGGTCGTTCGCCGCGCGAGAGTCCGCAGGCGGGCGCTCGTCGCGGGCGTATTTGCCCGTGAGAAAGCCGCCAGCCAGCGGCGACCACGGCACGACGCCGATGTCGTAGTCGGCGCACATGTCGAGGTAGTTCCCCTCTATCTCGCAGTTGACGGCGTTGTACCGCGGTTGGGCGAGTTTAAACGGCTCGTAGCCGCGCTTGTCGGCGAGTTCGTTCGCCTTGACGACCTTCCAGGCGTTGGGTTCGAGCGTCGAGGTGCCGAGGTAGTTCACCTTCCCGTCGCGGACGAACCCGTCGAGCGTCCGCATGAACTCCTCGACCGGCGTCTCGTCGTCCCACCGGTGGATGTACAGCAGGTCGACGTAGTCGGTGCCGAGCCGGTCGAGGATGCGGTCCATCTGACGGCGGAGGTGTTTCCGGTTGAGCCCGCGGCCGTTGGCGTCTTCCCGCGTGGGCCAGAAAACCTTGGACGCGACGACGAAGTCCTCGCGGTCGCGCGCTTCGAGCCACTCGCCGATGTACGTCTCGCTCGCGCCGTCGCCGTACATGTCGGCGGTGTCGATGAAGTTCCCGCCGGCGGCGGCGTAAGCGTCGAGCAACTCGTGGGCGCGGTCGCGGCCGACCTCGACCTCGCCGTCGTCGGCCTGTCGACCGAACCGCCACGTCCCGAACGCGAGTTCGGAGACCGTCGTTCCGGTCCGTCCTAGTGGAACCATCGCGAGCGACATACCGAACCCGAAGACCGGAGCGCCGTAAAGCCACTCGATTCCCGATGGTCGAAGATGAGAAACCTGAGGCCGTGGCAGGTCGGCGCATCGAGCGTCTGAGGAGCGGGCGAGAACCTCGATGGAGGCGCGTGGCGAGCGCTCGCGAGGTCGAGAAACGGAGAGCGGTAGGTGGAAAGCGAGAGGTGGAAAGCGGGAAGTGGAGGGAGAACACCGCGTCTGTTTGATTCGCCGTGTCAGGCAACGCACGCACGATTACGGACAGGCGTGTCGGCGCGACCGGGTGACTACGACCGGGCGTAGTTGTGCCCGAGCACGAGCGCGAGCGCGTTGAGCGCGAGAAGCGCTCCGAAGACGGTGAACTCGCTCGCTTCGAGGCCGCCGAAGAGCAGGGGCACATACAGGAACGGGAGGGCGACCGCGGCCCAGAAGCCGACGAACCGAAGCGGTGCGGCGACGAGTTCGAAGCCGAGGCGGAGCGGTTGTTCTTCCGTTACGACCTCCCGGAGTTGGGAGAGGCGTTCGCGGGGGACCGTGGATGGGGAGTTCGACATTGGTTGGGGGGCACCTACGAGCACAACATGGAGTGGAGGGGTCATAATTACGTGCGAGAATTCCGTTCGTTTCATACTCGTTTACTTGAGAGTATTCGGTAAACGTGAAATTTCACGGGCCGACGAGCGGCGTTCTAATACTTCACAAACGCCGCTAACTCTTTTATTCACACAACAGTCAAGCGTTCTTGAACAGTCGTCGAATCCTGAATTTCCACGGTTCGACCGAGCGGACTCGGTCCTCGGTGCGCTCGGTGGCCCCCGTGTGGACCGTCGGGCGGGCGACGCTTCGACCGGCATCGTCCCGCAGGGAGCAGGGATTTAGCCCGCCGGCGCGACTGTCGATGCGATGCCAGACCTCAATCGCGTCGCAAAGCGCATGTACAACATCCACCCGAACGCCATGCACCTCACCGTCGGCGAGGAGATAGACGGCACGTTCACGCTGGAGAGCGCGGAGTTCTTCCAGACGGAGTTTCAGGCCGAGGGCCGACGCGACGGCGACGACGCGGTCTACCGGTTCGCGACGACCGAGGACAACGACGCTGTCGTCGTCGGTCAACAGCGACCCGGTGAAAACGGGTGGAGGATGGTCGGCGAAGTGGACTCGGTCGAGCGGGCGGACGCGTAGCCGCGCTTTTCAGTCGGTCGCGCGGACGCCGTCGCCGAACCGATAGCGGAGTTCGCGCCGAATCGCCCCGCGCTTCAGGAGGAGGAACCCGAGGAAGATGAGCGCGAACCCGCCGACCGTCGACGGGGTCGGAACTTCGCTCAGGAACGCCCACCCCGAAAGCGCCGCGAAGACGGGCGCGACGTACGAGACGAGGTTGATTTCGATGGGGCCGAGGCGGTCGAGCAGGTCGAAGTAGATGAGGAAGCCGAGCGCGCTCGCCGCGAGCGAGAGGTACCCGAGCGCGGCGACGGACTGGCCGTTGAAGACGACCGAGCCGAGACGCTCGCCGAGTGCGACGGACGCGACGTGCATCAGTCCCGCCCCGAGGAGCATCGACCACGCCTCCATCGTCTCGATGGACAGCTCGGAGTCGACCCGGCGGGTCAGCACCGACCCGAGGGCGAAGGCGGCGGCCGCGCCGAAGATGAGGAGCTTCGCGACCGTGCCGCCGGCGAGGAGGTTGCTCGGGTCGAGCCCCGAGAGCACCGCGACGCCGACGAGGCCGAGGAGGAGGCCGACGACGCCGAGCGCGGTGAGCCGCTCGCTCGGGAGCAAGAGCCGCGCGAATCCAGTGGTGAGCACCGGGCTGAGACTCACGATGACCGCGGCGGCGGCGCTCGTCACGCCCGGGTCGGTCTCGCCGATGAACAAGAGCGCGTGGTAGGCGGCGATGAGGAAGACCGCGCCGATGGCGACTTCCGTCCACTCGGCCCTGCCGCGCGGAAGCGGCGAGTCGGTGGCGTACAGCGCGTAGGCGAGCATCACCACCCCCGCCACGTCGTACCGGAGAGCGGCGAAAAGCACCGGCGGAAAGAACTCGAGTCCGGCTTTGATAGCCATGAACGCGGACCCCCAGACGGCGGCGAGGACGACGAACAGACCGAGGTTTCGGTACCGTGTCACAGCGATGGTGCGCCCGGTGGGGGCCTGAACGTTTCGTTACGGGGTGGTTTCGCCGGTGCCGCGGGGCGAGAACCGCCCACCGGCCACCGCCAACACACCGGTCGTCCGTCGTCGCTCAGTCGTCGGCCTCGGCGGCCGCGCCGGCGTTCGTCTCGATGACGGTCACCTCGTCGGAGCCCTCGTAGAGGTGACACGCCGCGGGGTGCGGCGCCTCGCCGACGGCGGGGCGACGCGTCTCACAGGGGCTCTCGAAGCGTTCCCGAAGCGTCTCGCCGGCGCGGTCGGCCTCGCCCTCGGCGAGGTGGCCGAGCGCCGTGTCGACGACGCCCGCGACCTCGCCGCGGAGTTCGGCGTCGACGTGTCGCGCGCGGGCCTCCTCGATGAACGCTTCCGTGTCCGCTCGGTCGGGGTCGGCGGCGTCCCAGATGTGGTCCGGGTTGACGTCGCCGACCGCCAGGGCGTCGCGGAGGTCCATCACGGAGCGGTAGGTCCCCTGTTCGATGTCGAGGTCGTCAGGGGGGATGACCTGCGGGCACCGCGTCCGGAAGCGACAGCCCGACGGCGGGTTTCGCGGCGACGGCACGTCGCCCGACAGCGCCTCGACCCGCCGGCCGTGTTCGGCCGTGGAGGGTCGGGGAACGCTCTCCAACAGCGCCTTCGTGTAGGGGTGTTTCGGCGACTCGAACAGCTCGTCTGTCGGGCCGAGTTCGACCACGTTGCCGAGGTACATCACGGCGACGCGGTCGCAGATGTGGCGGACGACAGAAAGGTCGTGGGCGATAAAGAGGTACGTCAGCCCGAACTCCGATTGGAGGTCGTCGAGCAGGTTCAGCACCTGCGCCTGCACGGACACGTCGAGCGCCGACACCGGCTCGTCGAGCACGATGAAGTCCGGTTCGAGCGCGAGCGCGCGGGCGATACCGATACGCTGGCGCTGGCCGCCGGAGAACTCGTGGGGGTAGCGGTCGAGGTGGTTCGCCGAGAGGCCGACCCGCTCCAACAGGTCGGCGACCTTGTCGCGCCGCCACTCGCGTTTCGACTCGCCGTCGGCGGACTCGGGAATCCCGTGAATCTTCAGCGGTTCGGCGACGATGTCGCCGACGGTCATTCGCGGGTCGAGACTGGAAAACGGGTCTTGGAAGACGATTTGGGCGTCCCTGCGGAACGCCTTGAGTTCGTCGTCGTCCATCTCGAAGACGTTCGCCCCGTCGAAGGTGACCGCGCCGCCGGTCGCCTCGCGCAGTCGGAGCAGCGTCTCGCCGGTCGTGGACTTCCCGCACCCGGACTCGCCGACGAGGCCGAGCGTCTCGCCGCGTTCGACCTCGAAGGAGATGCCGTCGACGGCCTTCACGCTCGTCGGGTCGCGCCCGAGGAGGCTGTCGACGAACGAGTCCTGCTCGAAGTAGTACTTCTGGAGGTCCCGAACCGCGAGGAGCGGCTCAGTCATCGGCGTTCACCTCTCGGTCGACCGCATCGGCCGCGTCGGCCGAATCGACGGCGTCCGCGGGGTCGTACTCCTGTTCGGCGAGGACGCACCTGACGCTGTGTCGGCCGTCCAGTTCGTACTCGGGGATGCGGGTCAGACAGTCGGTCATGGCTTTGGGACACCGGTCGGCGAAGTAACACGCGTCGGGCATCTCCGAGTCGAGCAGGCTCGGCACGTTGCCCGAGATGGGTTCGAGGCGACCCGAGGGGTCGTCAACGTCCGGAATCGACCCCAACAGTCCCTGCGTGTACGGGTGGACGGGGTTGTCGAAGATGTCGGCGAGCGGGCCGCGCTCGACGACTTCCCCGGCGTACATGACGCCGACGCGGTCGCACATCCGGGCGATGACGCCCAAGTCGTGGGTAATCATCAGGATGCTCATCCCCTCCTGTTCCTGCAGGTCGCGAAGCAGGTTGAGAATCTGGGCTTGGATGGTCACGTCGAGCGCGGTGGTCGGCTCGTCGGCGATGAGGATGTCCGGTTCGCCGGCGAGCGCCTGGGCAATCATCGCCCGCTGGAGCATCCCGCCGGAGAACTGGTGAGGGTACTCCTCGGCGCGGTCCTCGGGGTCGGGGATGCCGACCTGGTCGAGCAGTTCGACCGCGCGGTCCATGCTCTCGTCGTCGACGTAGCTCTTCGAGGGGAGAAGCGAGTCCACGAGGAGCGAACCGAGACCGTAACCCTGCGTCCGCGAGCGCGTGCTTCGCGGGTTCGACCGGGCGCGGCGCTGGACCTCGACCGCCTCGGCTATCTGCTCGCCGACGGTTATCGAGGGGTTGAAACTGCTCATCGGGTCCTGAAACACCATGCTGAACGACGGGCCGCGGAGCGACCGCCGGACGCCCTTCGGGAGCCGCCGGATGTCCACGAGGTCGCCGTCGACGGCCTCGGGCTTCGACCCGCGGAACTCCTCGGCGAGGTCGGCGTTGCGGTACCATATCTCGCCTTGGGTCACGCGGCCGGGCGATTCGATGAGGTCGATGACCGAGAGCGCGGTCACGGACTTACCGGACCCGGACTCGCCGACGATGCCGAATATCTCGCCGTCTTCGACGTCGAACGAGACGCTCTCGACCGCGTTGACCTGCCCCTCCTCGGTGAAAAACCGAGTGGAGAGGTCGCGGACGCTGAGAATCGTGTCGGCCATCTCAGACGCCCCCCTCCCCTTCGATGCCGGGGTCGAGCGCGTCTCTGAGCCAGTCGCCGACGAGGTTCAGCCCGATGACCGTCACCACGATGGCGAGGCCGGGCATCGTCGAAATCCACCACGCGGTGGACTGGTACTGCCGGCCGAGGGCGATGTCGAAGCCCCACGACACGTCGGCGCCGGAGAAGCCGAGGAACGACAGCGCCGATTCGAGCAGGATGATGGCGGCCACCTGAATCGTCGCCAACACGAGGATGGGCGTGATGGCGTTGGGAAGGACGTGTCTGAGCATCGTCCGCCCGTCGCTCGCGCCGAGGGCCTTCGCGGCCTTCACGTACTCCTCCTCGCGGATGGAGAGCGCTTCGCCGCGGGCGACGCGGGCGAACCACACCCAGTTGACGAGCGCGACGACGACGATGACCGTCCCCGGGAGGACGACCGTCTCGGGCATTCCCGTCGGTAACCCGACCGCCGAGCGGAACGCCGGGGCGAGTCCGGTGGCGACGAAGGGGTCGGGGATGGGCGCTTGGGCCTGCCCCCAGACGCCGACGAGGGCGATCGCGAGCACGAGCGAGGGGAACGCGAGCATGATGTCCGCGCTCCGCATCAGGAGGTCGTCCACGCGACCGCGGTAGAACCCCGCTGACAGCCCGACGAGGACGCCGATGAGCGCCGCGAGCGACGTGCCGAACAACCCGACGAGGATGGACGTTCTCGCGCCGTAGATGATGCGCGAGAGGATGTCCCGCCCATTGCCGTCGGTGCCGAGCGGATGGGCGGCCGTCGCGTTCGTGTAGACGGTCTGCGTCTCGGTGACGACCTGACCGTCCTCGATGACGACGCTCCCGTCTTCCATCTTCGTCACCTCTTTCGTCTCTTTGGTGCTGAAGCCGAGCGGCGGCTGTCGGGAGTTATCGAGATTCTGTTGAGACGGGCTATACGGGGAGATAAACGGGGCGAAGACGGCCATCGCCACCATGAGGATGACGACGACGATGCCGAGCTTCGCGAGGAGACTCCGTCTGAGTTCCCGACGAAGGTTTCTGCGTGTGCGTTCCGATATCATAGAGCGTTAATCGTAGGCCACCTGCGGGTTGACGTAGGCGTACAGGGCGTCGACGAGGATGTTCACGAGGACGAACCCGACCGCGACGACGATGAGCGAGCCCTGTAAGACCGGCCAGTCGCGGGCGTTGATGCTGTTGATGATGAGCGTCCCGAGCCCCGGCCACGCGAAGACGGCCTCCGTGATGACGGCCCCGCCGATGAGCGTGCCGAGCTGGAGGCCGATGACGGTGATGACCGGAATGAGCGTGTTCCGAAGCGCGTGTTTGTAGCGGACCAGGGTCTCCGGGAGCCCCTTCGCCCGCGACGCGCGGACGTACGTCTGCCCGAGCTGGTCGAGCATCCCGCTGCGGGTGAGTCGCGTGATGAGCGCGGTGAAGTAGGTCCCGAGCGTGATTGCTGGCAGTGTGATGTGCCACAGCCACGTCACGAAGCCACGTATCGCCGCGCCCGCCTCACCGCCGACGAGAAGCATCGCGATGCCGTCGAGGCCGATGGGGCGCTGGCTCGTCGGGAACAGGTTCAACTGGACCGCGAGCACGAGGATGAGCATCACCCCGAGCCAGAAGTTGGGCGTGCTGATGCCGACCAGTGAGAACACGGTCGCGCCGTAGTCCGCGGGCTGGTGACGCCGCGTGGCCGACAGGACGCCGAGCGGAATCGCGATGACGACGGCGACGACGGTCGCCGCGATGGCGAGTTCCAGCGTCGCCGGGAGCTTCGCGACGACGCGCGCCGCGACCGGCGTTCGGGTCACGAGCGACAGGCCGAGGTCGCCGAACGGGATGCCCGAGACGAACTGCCAGTACTGCACGTACAGGGGCTCGTTCAGCCCGAGTTCGGCGATGACCTGCGCCCTTACCTCCGGGTCGACGTCGGGCGGTAACAGCACGTTCGCCGGGTCCCCCGGCGAGATGAACCGGAGGCCGAAGACGACCGTAATGACCCCCCAGATGACGAACAGCCCCTGGAGCGAGCGTTTGATGAGGAACCTCGACAGCGACATCGACTACTGCTGGCTCATCGCGTACGCGTCGATGCGCTCGTCGGAGCGGGCCTCCCAGGCGATGGCGTCGTTGACGCCGTAGACGCTGTACTGCTGGTTCAGGAATATCCACGGGCACTGCTCGTGGGCCATCGCGTTCGCCTCCTGGAGGGTCGCCTCGCGCTCCTCGCCGGACTGGTTGCCGGCCTGTTCGAGCAGCGCGTCGAACTCCTCGTTTTGCCACGTCGTGAGCGTCCCGTCGGAGGCGAGAAGCGCCTCCATGACGAGGCCGCCGTCGAACGTCGCCTCGCCCCAGCCGATGAGGAACCACGGCGGGCGGGCCTCGATGCTGCCCGCGAGCAGTTCGTCCACGAGCGACCCGAAGTCGCGCTGGCGAACCGTCGCCGTGACGTTCGGTAGCTCGTCGATGTAGCCCGCGACCGCCTGCGCGATTTCGAGGTCCTTCAGGTAGCGGCCGACCGGCGTGTTGAGTTCGATCTCCGCGCCGGCGTAGCCGGACTCTTCGACCAACTGCTCCGCCTGGTCCGGGTCGTACGGGTACGGGTCGAGGTCGGGGTTGTGGCCGACGAACTCGGGGAGCGTCGGCTGGCCCGTCTGCGCGCCGAAGCCGCCGAGGACGTTCTGGACGATGCTCTCGAGGTCGATGGCGTAGTTCATCGCCTGCCGGAACTCGACCGAGTCGAACGGTTCGACGTCGTAGCGCATCCCGTTGTAGATGATGCGGGTCGACGGGGCCGCGGCGACGCGCGCGTTGTCGGAGTTGGTGACGCGCTGGACCTCCTGGGGCGGGACGTTGACGATGAGGTCGGTCTCGCCCTGCAGGAGTTGGTTGACGCGAGTGCTGGCCTCGGACGCCGCGCGGAAGGTGAGGGTGTCGACCGCCGCGGGCTCCTGCCAGTAGTCCTCGTACGCCGTGAGGACGACCTCCTCGTCTTCGGTGTACGAATCGAGTTGGAACGGTCCGGTACCGTTCATGTTCTGACCGATGTACGCCTTGTCGTTCTCCTCGACCCACGACTGCTGCATCACGTCGAGGTAGGTCGCGAACTCGGAGAACACGATGGGGTTGAGCGAGGAGTTGTTGACCTTGACGGCGTTCTCGCCCTCGATGACTTCCGCGCCGGCGACGCCGGCGAGTTGGTCGCTCTGCGGACTGGCGAAGCTCACCTCCTCGTCGACGACGCGGTTGATGCTGTACGCGACGTCCTCGGGGGTGAGTTCGTCGCCGTTGTGGAACGTGACGTCCTCGCGGAGGTCGAACCGGACCGCGTTCTCCCCGTCGATGCGCTCGTAGTTCGTCCCCAGTGCGGTCTGAATCGACCCCGCCGCGTCGCGGGTCAGGACGCCCTCGTACGCGTGGAGGACGACGATGTCGGTCGTCGTCTCGCGGTGGTCGTGCGGGTCGAGGCCGGAGGGCATCTGGCCCTGCGTGATGGTCACGTCGAACGAGCCGCTGTCCTCGGTCGTCGTCGTTTCGGTGGTCTCGGTCTCCTCGCCGCCGGTCGTCGTCGTTTCGGTGGTCTCGGTCTCCTCGCCGCCGCCGCCGGAACAGCCCGCGAGCGCCGCCGACGCCGCCGCGCCGCCTGCCAACTTAATGTACGACCGTCGACTAATGTGTGAATTGGTATCAGCCATCGAAGGTAGATTGCGTCGGTCGTTCTTATATCCATTGCCTGTGATTCGGCTCCCGCATAGCGTTCTGCCCATATATTGTGCGCAGTTATGCTCCCGAGTCATCACCCCCCGAACACGGGGTACGTTTATTAGGGACTATCGCCGAACGATTCGTATGGCCGTGACCGGCCGTCCCACACTTCGGGACTTGTTCGACGAGTCGCCGACGCCTCACATCGCACACCCGCCGCGCACGCACCAACGACACTTCTACGTCGCGACGGACGGGTCGTACCGCCCGAACGGCGGCGGACTCGGTGCGGTGATAGAGACCCGCGACGGCGAGCGAGTCGCCCGTATCGCGCTCCCAGACGTGCCGCCGAACAACAACGTCTCGGAGTATCGCGCGCTCCACCTCGGACTGGACGTGCTCGCCAATCGCGCGCCGCCGGGCGCTCGCGTCGGCGTCCTCGTCGACCACGACGACCTCGCCGCGAACGTCAACAACGCGGTGCTCGCCGGCGACCATCCCGACTGGAAGTCGCCGAAGCGCATCGTCGTTCCCGCCGGCAGCGAACACCACTGGCGGGGGATTCAGGCCCGCATCGCCGGGTTCAAAGAGCTTCGCGCCGCGCGAATCGACAGCCGCGAGAACCCCGCGCACCCGCTGGCGAACGCGCCGGGGGAGTACGAACACGTCAACCGGCGGCCCGACCGCTGCGTGCTCCCCGACCCGCCGGAGTTCGACACGGACTCCGGCACGGACGTGAGCTATCTCCCGCCCTCGCGGTTCGAGGGACGCGCGAGCGACTGAGCGCGAGGCGTCGACGACGACCGCGTTCGCCCCCGCCTCCGTCGGGTGGGCCGCCGAGCGCGAGCCGTCTCATCGGGCCGTCGCCTCGCCGACGGCCGGTCACTACTCCGTCAAAAAGTTGACAACGAGGAGCGACGACGCTATCGCATGGACTCCGCGGAGACCGTCGACACGTTCGACCCGCGGCGACGCGGACTCTCGCCGCTCGGCGCGGCCGCGAGACGCCACGCACGCCGACTCGTCGCCATCGGCCTCTCGACGGCCGGTTTCGTCTTCGCCGCCGTCCGCGACCCCGGAATCCTGTCACCGGCCGCCGGCGTCTCACCGACCGCCGGTGTTTCGACGGATGTCGTTACCGCCGGCGGCCCGGCCTTGCTCGTTCGCCTCGAACTGGGCGTGCTCGCCGGCCTCCTCGCCGCCGGCGCTTCGCTCGTGTTTCTCGCCGACCGCGACCCCGCAGTCGATATCCGCGCCGCGTGGGGCTGGTTCGCGCTCGCCGCCGCGGGGTTCCTCGTCGGAACCGCCGCCGCACGTCAGGTCGCGCCCGCGCTCTTCGACCTCCTGGTCGAGTGGGGCCGCGTTACGGCCGACTCCCGCCAGTCGGCGCTCGAACTCGAACTGTTCTTCCCGGCCGCGGTCGGCGGCGGCGCGGCCGTCGCTCCGCTCTTGCTCGGATTACGCCGCGCCGGCGCGCTCTCTCGTCGACTCGCCGGCGGGACGAGAGGGCTGTCGCTCCTCTGTCTCGTCGCCTTCGCCGCGTGTTTCTCGCCGCCGGACTCGACGACGTTCGCGCTCTACGCGGCCCCGCCCGCGGTCGGACTGGGCGTCGCCGTCGCGTGGGTCGAGTTCGGGTGAGCGACTCGCCGAAAAATCCGAAGACCGACTGCGCGTTACGTTACTCTTCTTCCTGCGCGTCCACGACCGCCGTCGCCGCCAGCTCGAACGACCAGCTTTTTTCGGTTCGGGTTCGCTCCGCTCACCCTCCCCGGAAAAAGCTGGACCAAAAAATCCCTCGCTTCGCTCGGGTCCGTTACTCTTCCTGCGCGTCCACGACCGCCGTCGCCGCCAGATTGACGATGTCTTTGACTTCGTCGCCGCGCTGGAGGACGTGGACCGGCTTGTCCATGCCGACGAGCATCGGACCGATGGCCTCCGCGCCGCCGAGGCGCTGGAGGAGCTTGTAACCGATGTTACCCGCTTCGAGGTTCGGGAAGACGAGCAGGTTCGCGGGGTCGTCGAGCTCCGCGAAGTCGTAGGTGCCTTCGAGGATGTCCTCGACGAGGGCGGTGTCGGCCTGCATCTCGCCGTCGACCGGGAAGTCAACGGCGGGGTCGTCCTGCAGGAGCGCCGCGGCGTCGCGGGGCTTGCGCGTCCCCTCGTTCGTGACGCTCCCGAAGTTGGAGTACGAGAGCAGCGCCGCGCGGGGTTCGACGTTGAACTGGCGGGCCAGCTCCGCCGTGTGCTTCGTAATCTCCGCGAGAATCTCCTCGTCGGGGTCGAGGTTGACCGTCGTGTCGGCGCAGAAGACGACGCGGTTCTTGAACGTCATCATGTAGACGCCGGCCGCGTAGTTCGCGTCCTCGGCGGTGCCGATAATCTGGAGCGGCGGGCGGAGCGCCGAGGGGTAGTGGTGGGTCAGCCCCGTCAGCATCGCGTCCGCGTCGCCGACCTCGACCATGACGCTGGCGAAGTAGTTCGAGTCGCGGCGGACGAGTTCCTCCGCTTCGGACTTCGTGATTCCCTTGCGCTGGCGAAGCTCGTAGAGGCGGTCGACGTAGTGGTCCCACTCGCCGTCGCGGGGATTGGCGATGGTCGGGTCGAAGTCGAGGCCCAACTCCTCCGCCTTGCGCAGAATCGTCGTCGTCTTCCCGACGAGGATGGGCTCGGCGATGCCCTCCTCCTGCATCTGGTAGGCGGCGCGAATCATCTTCTCGTTGGAGCCCTCGGCGAGGGCGACCCGCTTGGGGTTCGACTTCGCCTTGTTGAGGACGACGCGCATCATCTCGCGGGACTTCCCGAGCCGGGCTTCGAGGCGCTCGCGGTACGCGTTCATGTCGAGGCGCTTGCGAGCCGCGCCGGAGGTCATCGCCGCCTGCGCGACCGCGGGTGCGACTTCGAACAGCACGCGGGGGTCGAGCGGCTTGGGAATGACGTAGTCGGCACCGAACTGGAGCGGGTGGTCGCCGTAGGCCTTCACGACCGCGTCTGGCACGTCCTGTCGGGCGAGTTCGGCGAGCGCCTCGGCGGCCGCGCGCTTCATCGCCTCGTTAATCTCGGTCGCGCGCACGTCGAGCGCGCCGCGGAAGATGAAGGGGAACCCGAGGACGTTGTTGACTTGGTTCGGGTAGTCGGAGCGCCCGGTCGCCATGATGACGGTGTCCTCGCGGGCCTCTTTCGCGTCCTCGTAGGTGATCTCGGGGTCCGGGTTGGCCATCGCGAAGATGACGGGGTTGTCGGCCATCGACCGCACCATCTCCTGGCTGACGACGCCGCCGACCGAGAGCCCCGCGAGAACGTCCGCACCCTCCATGGCGTCGGAGAGCGAGCCCTCGTCGACCGGCTTGGCGAACTCGGCTTTGTACTTGTTGACGTCGCCCGCTTCGACGCGCGACTCGGTGATGATGCCCGAGGAGTCGCACATCGTGATGTTCTCCTTTTTCGCGCCGAGGGAGACGTAGAACCGCGCCGTCGCGAGCGCGGACGCGCCCGCGCCGGAGAAGACGATGTCGAGGTCGTCGAGGTCCTTGTCCACGATGTCGGCGGCGTTCAGAAGCGCCGCGCCAGAGATGATGGCCGTGCCGTGCTGGTCGTCGTGGAACACGGGGATGTCCATCTGTTCACGGAGCTGTCGTTCGATTTCGAAGCACTCCGGGGCCTTGATGTCCTCCAGATTGATGCCGCCGAACGTCGGCTCCATGGCCTTCGTCGCCGCCACGAAGTCGTCCACGTCGGCGATGTCGAGTTCGACGTCGAACACGTCGATGTCGGCGAAGCGCTTGAACAGCACGCCCTTGCCCTCCATCACCGGCTTCGACGCCTGCGCCCCGATGTCCCCCAGCCCGAGGACGGCGGAGCCGTTCGAGACGACGCCGACGAGGTTGCCCTTCGCCGTGTACTCGTAGGCGGCGTCTTCGTCCTCCGCGATGTCGAGACACGGCGCGGCCACGCCCGGCGAGTACGCCAGGCTCAGGTCGCGCTGCGTATTCGTCGGCTTCGTCGTCGCAATCTCGATTTTTCCGGGCGGGTCTTGTCTGTGATATTCCCGTGAGTCGTCGTCCAGTCCCATGACCCACACGTCCTCACGCAGGGGGCAAAAAGCTATTCAACAACGTCGAATTTTGACTTCGACAATAGTCGAATCCTCACCGGACGGCGGCGAGGTCGGGACGGCGAATCGACGCCGCTCCGCTCGAAAAATTACTCCGTTTCGATGTGAAGAATTTCCGGGCGTTCGAGTTCGACGGTCCCCTCGGCGTCGGTCACGGTCCGGGTCGGCCAGCGACCGGTCGCGGTCAGCACTTCGACGCCCTCGTCGGTGACGAGCGCCGTGTCCTCGCTTTTCGCCCCCTGAATGGTCGGGTTGTAGGCGTAACCCATCGGCGCGCGGACCTCGTCGTCGGCGTCGGGCGTGGCGAACCACTCGCGGCCGGCGAACCCGGCCGCGCCGCCCTGGTGGTGGTTCAGCCACTCCTCGGACTCGCCGACCGAGTCGTAGGCGTCACGGATGGCGTCGAACACGTCGCCGGCGGTGCCGCCTTCCACGGCGGCCTTTCGGGTCGCGGCCAGCGCCTCCGTCTCGACCCGCATCGCCCCCTCGTGCCGGGTTTCGAGCCACTCGGGCGCGTCGAACGCGACGGTGCGCGTGCAACTCGCGTAGAGGCCGCCGCGCTGGGCCGTCACGGAGACGAGCGCGTAGTCGCCGAGTTCCTCCTGTTTGGGCGTGTAGTGGCGGTACTTCTGGACCCGCCGCCCGCTGCCGACGAGCACGACCGGCGCTTCGATACCCATCGCGCTGAGCGTGACTTTCAGACCGGAGGCGACCTCGTGTTCCGTGTCGCCCGGTTCGAGTTCGCGACAGACCCGCTCGACGGCGCTCGCCGCGTCGCGGCCGAGTTCGCGGTAGGCCTCGATGTCGGCGTCGGAAAGCGGCTGGCGGACGGCCGCGGCGTCCACGTCCTCGAAGCCGGGCACGTCGAAGTCGGCGGCGGCGGGGGTCGGCGAGACCGCCTCGACGCCGGACGCCAGCGAGCCCTCGTACCACTGGAAGCGGTGGACGCGAACGTCCTCGTGGGGCACTTCCTCGTGGAGCAGCCGGGTCGCTTCGATGTTGTCCGTCACGACGTGGAACTCGTCGCCGTCGTAGCCGGCGGCGGCGACGCCCAAAGGCGAGTCGCGGTCGACGACGTTGTCGCCGCCGAGGAGCCACGCGAAGGAGTTCGGTCGGGCGAACCAGACCGCTTCGAGGCCGTTGTCGTCGAGGTAGCCATCGAGTCGGTCCGCTCGGGATTCGAGTCGCTCGTCCATGTTCGCGCGTCCAACCGAACCGACTTGAATGGGACGGCTCGGACAAGTGGGACGAAGCCCGTCGGGGCGTCCGGAGCCGACCGGTTCCGACCGGTGCCAGCCACGGGGCGGCGCTCCGGGGCGACGCCTTCGAGGACCATACCGACGAGATATAAGTTCGCGCGGTCCTGAGGCACGCGTATGACACCTCGGCTTCGCCGCCTCCTCGCGGGGGCCGCCGCGATGACCGGCGTCCTGATGGTCCTCGGCGTGTACACCGCCGCCTCGGGGGCCGGCCTCACCTGCGCCGGGCGCTGGCCGTTCTGCGACGGCTTCCTCGGCCTGTTCCCGGCCAACTGGGGCAGCTTCATCGAGTGGTTCCACCGCCTCGTCGCCATGCTCACCGGCTTCCTCATCCTCGGGACGACCGTGCAGGCGTGGCGCGAGGGCGTCGCGAAAGGCGTCCGCTACGCGCTCGTCGTCGCCACGGTCATCCTCCCGTTCCAGATCGTCCTCGGGGCGCTCACCGTCACCGAGTACGAGTGGGTCATCCTCACCGCCCACTACGTGGTCGCGACCTCCATCTTCACCGCCGTCGTCGCCGCCGCGGCGTGGGGGCTCGTCGACCGCGGCATCCCCCGCATCGCCGACGCGGTGAGACTGGCGCTCGTCGGCGCGCCCGTCATGCTCGTCCTCGCGCCCCACGCGTTCGTCTCCTTCGGCCCGACGACGCAAGCGGTCTACTACGTCGTCGGCCTCGCCACCTACGCCGCGCTCCTCGCGGTCACTCTCTGGGCGAACGCCGCCCACGGCCCGCGGGCGGACGCCTACGGCCGGCTCAGATTCGTCACCGCGCCCGCGAGCGTCGTGGTCGTCGCGCTCCTCATCGCCGGCCGGCAGGTGTACGGCCCGGCGCTCGAACTCGCCCACCTCGGCGGGACGGTCCTCGCGCTCGTCCTCGTCGTCGGCGCGGCGGTGCTCGTCCGCGGCGGGCTTCCGGTACCGCAGGCCGGCGCGACGAACGACGCGGACTGACGAGCGGACCGCAACCAGATCTGTCGTGCGCTCGCCCGGGTGTCGGAGATGCCTTCAATACTCGTACTAATCGAGGCAATATTTACAACAGTATTGCCAGAAGTTGTACGACAATCCGAGACCAACGAAGGGGTGACGACGTTTCGCGGTTGGAGATATATCCCACCCATCTACACAATTCCCGGATATTTTTCGTCAATATCGGAACGAATTGACGAACGGACCGAAGAAGTGTTATACGGGGCTGTGCTACCTGAGGGCTGTTATGGAACGTCGCACCTTTCTGAAGGGCTCCGCCGGGGCCGCGGCCGCGTTCACGCTGGCCGGCTGTCTCGGCGGCGGCGGCAGCGGTAGCGAGACGATTACCATCGGCTCGGACATCCCGTACCGGCCGTTCGAGTACGAGACGACCGAGGGCGAACTCGTCGGCTTCGACGTCGACATCGCGCAGGCCGTCTTCACCGACGAACTCGGCTACGAACACGAGTTCCAGAAGACGAGCTTCGACAGCATCATCCCCTCGCTCAACAACGGGAACTTCCGCGTCATCATGTCCGCGATGACCATCACCGAGGACCGCGCCGAGCAGATCGACTTCTCGGACCCGTACTTCACGGCGTACCAGACGGTCATCGTCCTCAACCAGAGCGACATCTCCTCGAAGGAGGACCTCCGGGGCGTCACCGTCGGCGTCCAGAAGGGGACGACCGGCGAGAGCGCCGCGACCAGCCTCAAAGAGGAGTTCGGCGGCGACCTGACGATTCAGAGCTACGACCAGGTGACCGGCGCGTTCGACGCGCTCCGGAACAACCAGGTCAGCGCGGTCGTCAACGACAACACCGTCAACGCCGCGTTCGTCGAGCAGAGCGACAACGTCCGGTTCCTCGAGGGAGCCGGCGCCGCCGAAGAACAGGGCAAGGAGAACGCCCCGCCGTACCTCACCCTCACCGTCGAGGAGTACGGCATCGGCTTCCGGCAGGACGACGACGACCTCCGCGAGGAGGTCAACGGCGCGCTCCAGACCATCCGCGACAACGGGACGTACGACGAGATTTACTCGGAGTACTTCTCCGGGTAACCCGAACCAGGACGCGTTTTTTATCCCACTACCGTGAGAAACACTACCAATGGCTGAATCTTACTCCGAGGGGCGAACCGGCGACGGTGAGTACCAAGAGCAGTTTTTGAACGACAAAACGCTCAGGCGACTGGGGGCGGCTGTCGCGGGACTATTCACGCTCGGAGTCGGCGGGTTCATCGCGGCGATTATCTTCACGCAGGTCGATTTCGAACTCTTCGTGGAGATTATCCACCCGCAGTTCGTCAACGCGTTCCTGCGAGTGCTCGGCATCGTCCTCGTGGGGAGCCTGCTGTCCGTCACCGCGGGCGTCTTCGTCGGACTCGGTCGGGTGTCGAACACGAAGTTCACGAACTCCGTTGCGACCGCCTACGTCGAGTTCTTCCGGGGCACGCCCCTTCTGTTCCAGTTGCTCGTCATCTACGTCGGGATTCCGGCGTTCTGGCCGCCGGGGCAGTTCCCCATCTCAGATTGGGGGTACCCCACGGCCATCATCGGACTGACGCTCAACCACGCCGCCTACGTCGGCGAGGCCGTCCGCGGCGGCATCGACGCCGTCCCGGAGGGACAGATGGAGGCCGCCCGCTCGCTCGGGATGTCCTACGTGCAGGGCATGCGCGAGGTCGTCCTCCCGCAGGCGTGGCGTAACGCGCTCGCCGCAATCGGCAACGACCAGGTCATCCTCGTGAAGGACACGTCGCTTCTGACGGTCATCGCCATCCCGGAACTCATCAGCGCGTTCCGCAACGTCAACTCGACCACGTTCGACCCGTGGACGCCCATCATCCTCGTCGCCATCGCCTATCTCATGATTACGATTCCGCTCGGCAAAATCGTCAACCACCTCGAGGCCCGCGCCGACTGGGGAGGTGACCGCCGATGAGTCTCCTCGAATTCGACGAGATTGACAAGTACTTCGGCGACACACACGTCCTGAAAGACGTCGACCTGAACGTCGAAGAGGGCGAAGTGTGCGTCATCATCGGGCCGTCTGGCTCCGGGAAATCGACGCTGCTTCGCTGTGCGAACCGCCTCGAAGAGATTCAGGACGGCGAGATTCGACTCGAAGGCCAGTCCATCTCCGCGGAGGACGCGGACATCAACCGCCTGCGCCAGCGCATCGGCATGGTGTTCCAGAGCTTCAACCTCTTTCCGCACAAGACGGCGCGGGAGAACGTGACGCTCGCCCCGACGAAGGTCAAGGGTCTCAAGAAAGGCGACGCCGAGCGCCGCGCCGACGAACTGCTCGACCGCGTCGGCCTCCGCGCGCAGTCGAACTCCTACCCGAACCAACTCTCCGGCGGCCAGCAACAGCGCGTCGCCATCGCCCGCGCGCTCGCGATGGACCCGCACGTGATGCTGTTCGACGAGGTCACGAGCGCGCTCGACCCCGAACTCGTCGGGGAGGTGCTCGACGTGATGCACGACCTCGCCGAGGAGGGCATGACGATGCTCGTCGTCACCCACGAGATGGGCTTCGCCCGCGAGGTCGGCGACCGCATCGTCCTCATGGCCGACGGCAAAGTCGTCGAGGACTCGCCGCCCGAGGTGTTCTTCGAGAACCCGAAGACCGACCGCGGCAAGCAGTTCCTCTCGAAGCTACTCTGAGCCGGGGTAGCCGGGCACATACCCGGATTCTTCCAACAAGCTTATCCCCCGAAACGCCGCTTGCTGCGGCATGAACTACGCTCCCCGCGAATTCAGTCACGAACCGCCCGATTGCGAACACACCAAGGCCGTTCTCTTCTGTCAGACCTGCGGTCGCGCCGCCGGTATCGACGAGTGGCCCGAACAGACGCACGACGGCCGGACGGTCCGACTCGATTGCCCGGACTGCGGCGAGGTCGTCTGGCGCGGACTGGACGACGAGGCGACCGAAGAACGTCGAGCGCCGACGCCGACGCCCTGAGCCGGCACCGAGCGTCCGAACCGACGACAGCCCTGTTTTACGGAACCATCACTTCGACGCCGACGGTGTCGTAGTCGGTCATCGCGGCCAGCCGCTCGGGAACCTCGTCGAGCGAGACGGTCTTCGTCACGAGCGACCCGGGGTCGACCGCGTCCGACGCGAGCAGCGAGAGCAGGTCGTCCGCGCTCGTCGGCGGCATCCCGCGCGCGCCGAGGAACGACACCTCGTGTCTCGTCATCCAGTCGGTCGGCAGCGACACGTTCCCCTTTTCGGCCTCGGTCGTCAGCCCGACCTGCACGTGCGAGCCCCGCGGCCGGACCGACCGGACCGAGTTCCGGCAGGTCTCCGCGACGCCGAGCGCGTCGAGCGAGACGTGCGCCCCGCCGTCGGTCAGCCCCCGGATGGCTTCGACCGGGTCCTCCGTGGAGCCGTTGACGACGGCGTCCGCACCGAGGTCGGCGGCCGCGTCCAGCGCGGAGTCGCGCACGTCGACGGCGACGACGCGCGCGCCGAGGACGTTCGCCACCTGAATCGCAGAGAGGCCGACGCCGCCACAACCGTGGACGGCGACCCACTGCCCCGCGCGGAGACCGGCGCGGGCGTCGAGGGCGTTGTAGGCGGTCATGAACCGGCAGCCGAGCGCGGCCACGTCGGTCGGCGAGACGCCCTCGGGGAGCCGAATCGCGTTGTAATCGGCGGAGGGGAGATGCACCAAGTCGGCGAACGCGCCCTGCGCGGAGAGTTCGAAGCCGAGGGCGTTGGGGTGGTCGCCCGTGCAGACGTTGCCGTGGCCGGTCCGACAGTAGCCGCACGAACCGCACGCGAGGTTGAACGGCAAGGCGACGCGGTCGCCCTCCGCAATTGTCTCGACGCGCTCGCCGACTTCGACGACGCGGCCCGCGGGCTCGTGACCGAGAATCTGTCCGGACGGAACCGCGTCGTTTGCCCACTCGCCGTGGCCCATCCACGAGTGCCAGTCGCTCCGGCAGATGCCGCAGGCCTCGACCTCGACGACGACGCCGTCGGGGTCGCACGTCGGGTCGGGGACTTCGGTCACGTCGAGCGGTTCACCGTGTTCGCGGAGGACTGCGGCTCTCATACGCGCGGTTCGTCGGGCGGCCCCAAAAAGCTCCGCGTGGCGTCAATCTCGGGCGGCGGGAAGCGGTGGAAACGCGGCGGAATCGCGCGGGGACGCAGCGAACGGTCCCTCAGAAGAAGTCGTCGAGGCCGGACTGCCCGTCGTCGGTCGAGGCGTCGGACTCGTCGCTCTCGGTCGACTCGTCGGCGTCGGCGTCCCGGTCGAGCACGTCGTCGGAGCCGCCACCATCGCCCTCGGCGGCCGCGGCGTCGCCCTCGATGGCCACGTCCTCCATCCCGGCGAACGCGCCGCCGGCGTGTGCTTCGACCAGTTCCTCCCGGAGTTCGCCGGCGTCCTCGACGATGGACTGGACCTTGTTCGTCGTCTCGCCGCTCCCGGTGACGAAAGAGACGTGGGACTCGTCGAACTCGTAGTAGGCGGCCATGGCGACGGTCAGCTCGCGGGGCTTGCAGTGGTGGGTGATAGCCGAGAGGTACGGGAGGACTTCGCGGCGGGCGGTCGCCATGCTGAAGCCGCCCTGTTCCGCGATTTTCCGGACGACGGTGTCGCGGGTCTTGTCGCGGGTCGAGCGGTAGGGTGCGCCGCCGTAGCGCGTCCACCCGCCGCGGGTCCGGTCGCGGGAGGCCGCGACGCCGGCGGCGAGGTTGTCGGTCGCGTAGCGCCAGTAGGAGTAGTTCTGCGTGGCGCGCACGCGGCCGAGCCAGCGGTCGGCGTTGGCGAGGAAGTCGTAGGCGCGGGCGAGTTCGTCGGGTTCGTAGACGAGCGAGACCTTGTCCTCGACCCACTTCGTGAGGTCGTCGGGCGTCTCGTCCACGTCGTAGGCGGTGTAGAGCGCCTCCTGTGCGGACTTTTCCTTGAGGACGGCGTCGAGGAACTCGAACAGGCCGACAGATCGGTCGCGGTCGCCCATGACCACGTCCTCCTCGGTGATTTTCTCGCGGCCCTCGGCGATGGCCTGCAGGTCGTTGACGGCCGACCGCAGGTCGCCGCTGTTCATCTCGGCGATGCGGTCGAGGGCGTCGGACTCGAACGCCAGCCCCTCCTTGCGGCAGATGTCGCGGAGGACGGGGACGATAGAGCGGGCGGACACGTCGCGGAACTCGATTTCCTGACAGGCGTTCCGAAGCCCGCGGCTCATGTCGTAGAACTCGTTTGCGATGAGGACGATGGGCTGGCTCGACGACTTGACGAGCCGGGTGACGGCGCTGGCCCCGCCGCGGTCGTAGTTGCCGTGGATGTTGTCGGCCTCGTCGAGGATGACCAACTGCCGGGTGGACGTGCCCGCGGAGGAACCGGCGAGCGTCGCGTTCTTCGCGGCGCGGCCGGCGAAGCGTTCGATGACGTCGCCGGTCCGCTGGTCCGACGCGTTCAGCTCGACCGTCTCCCAGCCCATGTCGGCGGCGAGCGCGTGGGCCGCGGAGGTCTTTCCGATGCCCGGGCTCCCGTGGACGACGACGGCCTCCCGGTGGTCGTCCCACGTCTTGGCCCACTCCGCGAGGGCGTCGCGGGCCTTGTTGTTGCCGCGGACCTCAGAGAGCGTCGATGGGCGGTACTTCTCCGTCCAATCTACCATTACCGGAAGGAGGACCGAGGCGCGTTTAGTGGTTGCGGAGCGCCGCGCGCCGGTCGGACGCGGACTCACCACGCCGCCCGCCGCGCCCGGTTCCGGGCGTCGACGAGCGACCACCCGAGCGCCGCGAGCGTGGTGAGACAGACGACGAACAGCGCCACGACGACGCCGACTCGTCCGACACCGGCGTAGTAGCCGGCGCTGTCGATGACGCCGGCGAACAGCAGACCGAAGGCGACGAGGCTGAGCGGCCGCGCCCACAGCTGGCTCCGAACGAGTCCGACGCCCGTCGCCAGAAGCGACACGCCGGTCAGCCCGCCCAACACGAGCGACGCGAACAGCGCGAACGGGTCGGTCCGCGGTTCCATGACGGGTCCGCGCTCGACGGTCAACACCCAGATAGCGAGCGTCACGGCTCCCATGACGAGCGCGTAGCCGCCGACCGTTCGCTCCCAGTCCATAGCGACTCCCTTCTGTCAGACGCGCTCCGGCCACAAATACGCATCTCCGCGTTCTCGCGCGGGAGAACGTGTGTGCGACCGGAACGTGTTCGAATCCGACTGCTCCGCTGGTCGCGACCGCTCGCCGGACACTGTCCCGTGCCGACACGTGTCAATGTTCAGAAAACTTATTAGCGCCCTCCGAGTGGACTCCGTTCCATGTTTCCCGACGAAATCGTGACCCCGCGGCTCAGGCTCCGCGCCCTGTCGCGGGAGGTCGTCGACCCGTTGGACGCGTACGAGCACTTCGCCGCCTCGCGGTCGGACACCATCGAAGAGGAGACCGAGTTCGTCACGTGGGGTCCCCACGAGACGCCCAAGGAGACGCTGGATTTCCTCGAACAGGCCGAAGAGGGCCACGAGTCCGCCGAAAACGCCATCTACGCCGTCTTCCCGCGCGACGGCGAGGACGGCGCGGGCGAGTTCGCGGGCACCGCCGGCTTCAACCCCGAGTGGGACAAGCGCCGGGCCGTCTTCGGCATGTGGCTCCGAAAGGAGTTCTGGGGCCGCGGCTACTCGGGCGAGCGCGCGGCCGCGTTCTTCGCCGCCGTCTTCGACGTGCTCGACCTCGAGGTCGCGCTCGCGTACGCCATGCCCGAAAACGAGGCGTCGTGTCGAGCCATCGAGAAGTACACCGACCGCTTCGGCGGGCAGGAAGACGGGCTGTTCCCCAACGAAACCGTCGACGCCGACGGGACGCCGCGCGACGTTCGCGGCTGGTCCGTGACCCGCGAACAGTGGGAAGACGCGACGGGCGGCGACTACGACGCCGAGTTCCGCTGGGAGGGTCGCGAGTGAGCGAGCTCTTTCCCGAAGTCGTCGAGACGCCGCGGCTCCGACTGGTCGCCCGCCGCCCGAAGCACGTCGGCGTCCACGAGGCCTACGACCTGTGTTCGGCCCCCGAGATGGACGACGTGACCCGGTACATGCCGTGGTCGCGCCACGAGACGCCGAAGGTGACGAAGGACTTTCTCGACCGCGGGGAGTCGAGTTGGACCGACGCGGAGAGCGCCGACTACGCGATTATCCCGCGCGAGGGCGAGGAAGGTGCGGGCGAGATTGCGGGGTTCGGCGGCCTCCACACCGAGTGGGACCGCCGCGTGGGCGAACTCGGCCTGTGGCTCCGGCCGCGTCACTGGGGCCGCGGTTACTCGGGCGAGCGCGCCGCGGCGCTGGCGGCGCTCGCGTTCGACGCCTTCGACCTCGACGTCGTCTCGGTGTCGCACGTCGCGGACAACGAAAAGTCCCAGCGCGCCATCGAGAAGTACACGGCGGCGCTCGGCGGCGGCCTCGACGGCCGCGAGCGAAACAGCATCGTCATCGACGGCGACCCGGCCGACGAACTCCGCTACAGCGTCTCCCGCGAGGACTGGCTCGACGCGACGGGCGGCGACTACGACGCCGAGTTCCGCTGGGACGTCGACCCCGACGACGTTCGCTGACCCCGACTTATTCTCCGCCGGGGACCGCGCCGGCGACGACGCGGCCGCCCTTCAGGACCGCCGCCGGGTCGTTCAGCACCGTCAGGTCCGACAGCGGGTCGTCGTCGAAGACGAGCAGGTCGGCGTACGCGCCGGGTTCGACGACGCCGCAGTCGTCCAGCCCGACCGCGTCGGCGGCCGTCTCGGTCATCGCCCGGATGGCGTCCAGCGGCTCCATCGCGTGTTGCGCCATGAACTGGACCTCGGAGGCGTTGCCGCCGTGGAAGTTGAACGGCGTGCCCGCGTCGGTGCCGCCCGCGATGCGGACGCCGGCCTCGGCGGCCAGTTTGAACGACTCGATGTGACGCTCGTAGACGGTCTCAGTCTTCGCCACGTCCTCCTTCGTCGCCGCCTCGGTGTTGCGGACGATGTGGTACGGCGCGGAGAGCGTCGGCACGAGCGTCGCGTCGCGCTCCAAGAACAGGTCGATGGCCTCGTCGTCGAGGAACGTCCCGTGTTCGACCGTGTCGACGCCGGCCCGGATGGCCGCTTTCACGCCCTCCCCGCCGTGGGCGTGGGTCGCGGTGTGGACACCCCGCCGGTGGGCCTCGTCCACGAGCGCGTGGAGCTCCTCCTCGGTGAACGCCACCGCGCCGGGGTCGCTGCCGGGCGTCGTCACCCCGCCGGTCGTCATGAACTTGATGAAGTCGGCACCCAGTTTCACCTGCTCTCTGACGGCCTTTCGGGCCTCGGTCGCCCCGTCTATCTCGCGGCCCATGTGGTGGCCGTGGCCGCCGGTAATCGTTATCGACCGGCAGTTGGCGACCGTCCGCGGACCGGGCACGTCCCCGGCGTCGATGGCGCGTTTCAGCGCCACGTCGATGTCTCGCGCGCCCATCACGCGAGCGCCCGTGACGCCCGCTTCGAGCGTCTTCCGAGCGTTTCGCGCCTCGACCAGCGTGAGTTCGGCGTCGGACATGCCGACCACGTCCTCGACGCTCCGCTCGCCCGACAAGGAGAAGTGGACGTGCGCGTCCACCAGTCCGGGGGTGACCGTCTTCCCGGCGAGGTCGACGACTCGCTCGTCCCCGCGGGGGTCGAGGTCGCCGACGGCCTCGATTCGCCCCGTCTCGGCGTCGGTTCGAACGTCCGCCTCGTCGATGACGCGGTCGCCGCGAATCACCCGTGGGCCCCGAAGTAACATGCCCGTCGCTATCGCACGGTGAGACTTGAACGTGACCCTCCGGTATTCGATGGCCGTCGGGCGGTCGCTGGACGCGTCGCCGCCATCACGTATCGGCATCGCGTACCGCGAGAGGCCCTCTCACGGCGGCCACGAGACATTTACGGGAGAACGACAATCGCTTCCGACACGATGTCAACGACACCTGAATCGACCCGCGGTTCCACACCATCGACGCTTCGGTCGGTCGGCAGCGGCGGCGTCGCCGGTCTCGGGGCGGCCCTCTTCGGCTACCTCGTGACCTACCTCCTCACCTCCTCGACCATCGAGAACTCGACGGCCAGCCAGGTGCTCGAAGCCCTCGGCTCCGACATCTCGACGTGGAAGGTCGTCGGCTGGGTGTTCATGAGCGCCCACGGCGTGACCACGACGTTCCCCGGGCTGTTCGGGACGACCTCCTCCGCGAACCTCATCGAGAGCGTCGAGGCGTTCTCGCCGGTGCTCTACGTCGCGCCCGTGGTCGCGCTCCTCGCGGCGGGCGCGCTCGCGGCCGTCGTCAGCGGCGCGTCCTCGACGCGGGCGGGCGCGCTGGCCGGCGCGGGAACCACCGTCGGCTACCTCGTCTTCGCGCTCGCTGGTATCGCGCTTTTCACCGTCACCGTCGGCGACGCGGCCGTCAGCCCCGACCCGGTCACGTCCGCGCTCCTCGCGGGCGTCGCGTACCCCGCGGTTCTCGGCACCGTCGGCGGCCTCGCGGCCACGGCGCTCCGGTAGTCGCGCCTGCCCGAGCGCTCGAATCTCCGTTCTCCGCTCCTCGCGTTCTTCGACTCAGAGGTCGCGAGCGACGAGTTCGCCCCAGTGGTCGAAGCCGTAGCGGTCGTAGAACGCCCGCGCCCGGTCGTTCGCCTCGTCCACGTCGAGGACGATTCGGTCCAACGGGAGGTCCTGCGAGCGCGCGTGGTCCAGTACGGCCTCCATGAGTTCGTCGGCGACGCCCGTGCCGCGGTAGTCGGCGTCGAGGAACAGCTCGTTGAGGACGGCGGCGTCCCAGATGAACGTCATCTCCTCGGGGAGCGCGAAGGCGTAGCCCACGAGAGTCGCGTCGTCGCCGCGGTCGTCGTCGCCGTCATCGCCGTCGCTCTCGACGCCGCCATCACCGTCCCCGTCGCCCGACACCGCCTCCGCGACGACGACGCACCCGGGGTCGTCGCTCGCGCAGCGCTCGACCCACGAGAGGTAGCGCTCGCGGTAGTCGTCGGTGAGCTTCGCCTCGTAGGTGGTGAGCTTGTCGTCGCCGCCGGTTCCCTCGCCGATGCCGAGTTCGAACCCGCGTTTCAGTTCCCAGAACGCGGCCGCGTCGCCCGGTTCGTAGGGTCGCACCTCGACGCCGTCGGGTGTCTCGCTCATGGACGCGGATGCGTCGCCATCGGTTATGAACGCTCGGAGTCGCGAGCCGCGGCCGCTCCCCCGTCCCGTTCCGACGACTCACTCCGTCCGCCCGCGCAGGCGCTCCGAGAGGAGCCGACCGCCGACCACGCCCGCACCGAGGACGATGAGCATCAACTCCGTCCCCGACGAGGCCAGCGGAGCGACCCGCTCGACGTTCTCGGGTTCCGCGCCCGGCGAGGGGTCGACGACGGTGCTGTAGTGGAGCGTCTCCGTCGTCGGCGGTGGCGACGCCGACGCCGGCCGTAGCTCGACGAACGTCTGGACGAACCCGCGCGTGCTCGACCACTCGGCGCGCCCGCTAATCGAGTAGAACGCGTCGTGCAGCGGGTAGAAGGCGTTGACGCCGTTTGTGAACAGGTCGGGGAAGATACCCCCACAGAGGAGCGCGGCGATGCCGACCCACGAGACCACGACGCCGCGAGCGCCCCACCGACCGCGAATCGCGGAGCGCTCGGGGTCACGAACCCGCGTGTCGTAGGCCACGACGGCGGCGAGGGCGAGCGGAAACAAGAGCGTGTGAAACAGCGCGCGGTGGCTGCCGGGCAGGAGCGTGCTGGTGAACGAGTCGAGGTCGGGGACCGCGGCGGCGGCGAGCGCGACGCCGACCGAGCGGGCGTCGAACCAGCGACCGAGGAGGGCGGCACCGACGAGTCCGCCGACCGCGACGTGGACGAGGGTCGATGGCATACCGCGTAGTGGTCGGGCGACGACCTTCAGGGTTCCCACGGGGTTCGTCAGGCGACGACTACCACTTTCGACACCCTTTTGCGGGACACTCACGCACGTTGTCCCATGACTCACTCCTCGGTTGGACCGAGGTGTTCGCGATGACCGCGGCACCGCGCGACGACCTCGCCCGCCGCATCGCGGGCGAGATTACCCTCTCGGACGACCCCGGCGCGACGCTCCGGAAGTGGCGGACCGACTTCGACATCTCCCAGACGGCGCTCGCCGAGCAGTTGGACGTGTCGTCGTCGGTCGTCTCCGACTACGAGAGCGGTCGCCGCGAGAGCCCCGGCATCGGCGTCATCCGCCGGATGGTCGAGGCGCTTCTCGACATCGACGAGGCCCGCGGCGGCAGTCGCATCCGGCAGTACGCCCGCGTCCTCTCGGCCGGCTTCGAGAGCGACATCGTCCAGGACCTCCGGGAGTACCCCACGTCGATTCCGCTGGACAGCTTCTACGACGCCATCGGCGCGACGCCCATCGTCGACGGCGACCAAGACCGCATCAGCGGCCACACCGTCATCAACAGTATCCAGGCCATCACGCGACTCTCCTCGGAGGAGTTCTACCGGCTCTACGGCCAGTCGACGAGTCGGGCGCTCGTCTTCACCGGCGTCACCCGCGGCGAGTCGCCGCTCGTCGCCATGCGCGTCGTCACGCCGACGCCGAACGCCGTCGTCCTCCACGGCCTCTCGGAGGACGAACTCTGGGAGCACGCGCCCGCGCTCGCCACTATCGACGGCTTCGCGCTCGCCGTGACCGACCGCGACCTAGACGAGATGCTCGAAGACCTGCGGAAGCTTCCCTGAGTCCGCCGTCGCAACTCGATTTTCCCGTTCTCTCCGATTCGATTCGAATTTCCAGAGTGTCCGTCCGAGGGCGAAAAAAGCCGAAGGGCGGCCGCGACGATGTCACTCCATGGATATTCGCGACCTCCAATCGCACCTCGAAACGGCGTTCGAATACCCCGTTGCGACCGACCGCGTACTCGAACGCGTCGGCGACATCGAAGTGACCGCGCCGAACGTCGACGACGCGGAGACCGTCGAGGCCATCCTCGACCCCCTCGGAGCCGAGACCTACGAATCGGCCGCCGACCTGTACAACACGATACTCGGAAGCGTGAGCGACGACTACATCGGCAGAAAGTTCTACGACGACCGGGGCGCGGACCCCGCTGACTCGTGGTCGATACTCCCCGAACAGGCGCGGTCGTTCTAACGACCTGCGCTTCGTCTCCGCACTCGCTTCGCTCGTGTGGTCGGTCCCCGCTACTCCACGTATTCGTAGCGGCGCTCGTTCATCCGACCCCAGCCCGTGAAGACGAACTCGGCTTCGGGTTGGGTGAACTCCTCGACCTCGATCTCCTTTTCGTGGTTGTGCACGTCGTGGATGAGCTCGTAGTCGTCGAAGGAGATCTCGGTTCGGGCCGCGAGCTGGTCGTCCACGTCCACGGCCTCGATTTCGTCGAGCCACGTCTCTTGGACCGTCTCGGCGTGAATCTCGGCCTGCGCGCCGGAGCCGTACGACCCGACGAGAAGCTGCTTGCCGGTCATGTCTTTCCCCTCGTCGGCGGCGGCGATGAGCGCCGACAGTCGGGCGATGTGGACCGAGCCGGTGTACCAGTTGCCGACGCGGCTGGAGATGTCGAGCGTCGGCTCGATGACGCGGCCGTACCAGTCGCGGTACTGTTCGGTCGTCTTCAGTTCGTCCATGTAGCCGCGGATGGCCTCCTCGTAGTCGTCCCACGTCTCGAAGTCCTCCTCGCGGGGCTGGCGGCCGATTTCGGCTTCGAGGTCGTCTTCGATGTCGGTGTCGCGGGTCATGTGACGGAACCCGAGGAGCGCCGCCTTCCGAACCATGCCGGGGAACGGCGTGTGGAACGGGATGTACTCGAAGAGGTCCGGGTGCGTGCGGCCCGCGACGCTCTCGTAGTCTTCGAGCGCCTCGCGCATGCGGGCGAGGTACACCTGCATGGAGCGCTTGCCGTCCACGGAGGGGAACTGCTGATTCGGCTTGAGGAAGTCGGTCTCGTCCATACTGCCGTAACCCTGCTCCGTCGAGAGTTCGACGAGGTCCGGGTCCTCGTCGATGAGCATCGCCACCGCGCCCGCGCCCTGCGTCGCCTCGCCGGGGTCGCCGCGCTCGTAGAGGGCGGTGTCGGTGGCGATGACGAGCGCCGCGCGCCCGCGGTTGCGTCCCGCCTTAATCCAGTTGTAGGCGTCGTCGAGGCTCTGGGTGCCGGCGATACAGGCGAACTTGCGCTCGCCCTTGTTCGCGTGGCGGAAGTCGCCGTCGTACACCTGTTCGAGACAGCCGGCGATGTACGTCGACACCGGCTTGGAGTTGTCGAACGCCGACTCGGTCGCCACGTCGATGCGGCCGATATCCGCGGGCGTGAGCCCCTTTCGGTCCATCAGTTGCTTGGCGGCGTTCGCACCCATCGTGACGATGTCCTCGTACACGTCCGGGAACGACGACGTGTGGAGACCGAGGCCCTTCGTGTACTTCTCCGGGTCTTCGCCCTTCACCGGCGCGAAGGTGTTGGGGAGGTCTAACACGAGTTTGCCCGTCCAAATCTCCATGGCGTCGATGCCGACGGAAGTCATGGTCGATGCTACAGAACCGAGGGATAAGGTTTTGTCGATGGTGAGTTACGTCGGTTGTCGAAGAATAGGCGACGAGCGGTCAGGCGTTCTTGTCGCCCGCGATATCCGAGAGGACGTATCGGTCGACCACGATACCGTCGTCGTCCACGACGCGGACCTCGATGTCGTAGGTGTTCCCGGTCCCGTAGGTTTCGGTGTATTCGAGGTTGTTCTCGCTCGTCGCGGCACTTCGGACGACTCCGCTGGCCTGCGGTTGCTGGCGGTTGCGGAAGTACACCTCAACTTCGGCGAACTCGCTCGTCTCGACCACTTCGTAGTCGACCCGGTAGCGAACCTGATTCTGATTCGTATTCGACTTGTCCGACACCGACACCGAGTCGAGCGCGGGGCTTCCCGCGCGGGAGAGGCCGTCGTTTCCGGATGGGTCGGTCCAGTCCGCGTCATCGGTCACGATGCGCTCGTCGACGACGACGCCGTCGGCGTCGAGCAACTGAAGCCGGATGTGGTAGGTCATCCCGAAAGTCCCGCCGTTGTCCTCGGCGGCGAAGTCCTCGATGGTGTGCCGCGGGTCCGGGCTCTCGTAGATTCCCTCGGCGTACGACGCGTCCACGTTCGAAACCCACAGCCTGACGCGGCCGAACTCCGCCCAGTCGGTGACGTTGTACGAGGCCTCGTAGTCGGCCTGCGTCATGCTCAGGTCGTCGATGATGGTCCCCGCGAACGACGGGCTGGACGCCCGCGTCAGGTCGTCGTTGCCGGCGGGGTCGACGCCGTCAGCCACGTCCGAGATGACCCGGCGGTCGACGAGTACGCCGTCCTCGTCGAAGACGCGGATGACTGCCTCGTAGTCGTCGCCTTCGGTCCCGTCGTACGCCGAGTAGCCCGCGATGGTCCCGCGGGGTGCGGTCCCGCTGAGTTCCGCGGTCGCCGAGGGCGCGTCGAGATTGTCGAACTCGACGCGAATCTCCGAGAGGTTCGAGGCGTTCGTGACGTTGTAGTTCAGTTCGTACGCCGCACCCTCCTGCGTCAGGTCGATGAGCGCGGCACCGCGAATCTTTGGGTCGTTCGACTCGGGGAGCCCCGTGTTCGCGTCGGGGTTGTCGCCGTCGGCAACGTCCGAGATGGTTCGCGAGTCGAGAACGTTGCCGCCTGCGTCCAGCGCCGCTACCGTGATTCGGTAGCGGTCGCCGACGCCAGCCCCGATGTCGTAGGTCGCAAAGCCTCGGGCGTTCGTCTCAGTGACCGTCTGGGTCGCCCACGACGAATCGAGGTTCTCGAAGGTCACGCGGACGCGGTCGAAGTCCGGACCCGCGGCCACGTCGTAGTCCACGCGGTAGCCGGCACCGCCGGAGTCGGTCGTCCGGTCTTCCACGTGCACCCCGTTGATAGCGGTCGATTCCGGGGGTGTCGAAGTGGTCGTGGCCGTGGTCGTCGTTGCGGTCGTCGAAGTTGTCGTCGCCGTGGACGTGGTGGTCGCTTGCGGACTCGTCGTCGTCGGTCGCGGCGTCGGCGCGGGACCTGGGGTCTCCGTGACCGCGCCGAGCGTCCGCTCCGCGCGGTGGATGACGGTGTTACTCGGTTCGTGGACGACCAACACGAGGTACGGGTCGCTCCCGTCGAATCCGACAGGGGCGGCCGGCCGCCAGCTGTCTCCGGGGCCGAACAGCGACTCCGTCGTCGCCGCTCGCCCGTTGATGTCACCGTCAGTCCCGAGCGAGTACCGGGTCGTCGTGTCCTCGCTTCGGGTGATGACGGCCACGTCGCCGGCACGGAGGGTGTCGCCGGCGCGGTGCGCGAGCGTCAGGTTCGACTCGTCGACGGTCACGTCGAGTTCCACTAACGGAGCGTCGTCTCGGTAATCGTCGACAGCGGCGAGCGCGGCGACGCCCCCGACCGTGACGACCACCACGACGAGTCCTAACAGGAGGACCATCCCGACCGTCTCGCTCTGTGCGCGCGAAGCGACCTGCACGACTGAACGCAGGCGGGTGCGACATAAAAACGTACGCGGCAACAGACCTTTATCAGTCCGACCAGTTGACCACCCCAATGGAACTCCTCGACAGCGAACGGGGGCAGGCGGTTCAGGTCGGCGCTATTCTCCTGTTCGGCTTCCTCGTCATCGGCCTGTCGCTCTACCAGGCGACGGTCGTTCCCCAGCAGACGAAAGCGACGGAGTTCGGGGCCTATCTGGACGCCTCGGACGACCTCGTGTCGCTCCACAACGACGTGCTCGCGACCGCGACGAGGGGAGTGCAGTCGGGGGTCACGGTTCAAACGGGCGTCCAGTACCGCCCGCGCGTCGTCTTCATCAACCCCGGCCCGCCGACGGGGAGCCTCGCGCTCACGGACTCGCGGGACGTCACTATCGCCGGTGTCGATGCCGTCGACGGCGAGCCCGAGGCCGTCCGGACGCTCTGGGACGGCGGGGCCCGCACCTACGAGAGCAAGGTCCTACGCTACTCACCGAGCTACAACGAGTTCGATGGCACGCCAATTACCGTCTCCGGCGCGTCGGTCCAGCGCGAGGCCGGTGCGAACGTGGTCCCGCTCGGCGGACAGACGCTCGTCTCGGGGAACCGAATCACCGTCGTCTCCGTCGACGGACGAATCGGCCAGACGGCGGCCCGAACCCCGCTGACCGTCGCGCCCATCTCGTCGGCCGCGCGGACGGTGACCGTGACGAACGAGTCCGACGAGGACATCAGTCTAACTGTCCCGGTGGGGTCGAACGCGACGGCGTGGAGTCGGTCTCCGACCGCCGACCGGTTGCTGGAGAACGTCCGGGTGAAAGCCGTCTCCGACCTCGGCGACGGCGCGGACCCGACGAACAGCCTCGTCCGCGTCACCCTGAACGGCTCGTACACCTACGAACTCCGGCTCGCAAAGGTCGAGCTGTCGTCCTCGTCGGCCGCGTCGACGGTCGCCAGTCCCGACGGACAGTACCTCGTCCCGGTCACGACGGGAGCCTCCGCCGCGCCCGGCGAGTCGACCGGAGTCGTCGTCGAGGCTCGCGACGGCTACAACAACCCTGTCGAGGGCGAGCGTATCGACTTCACCGTTACCGAAGGCGACGCGTCACCGACGAGTCGGACCATCACAACGACCGACGATGGCCGCGCTGGGTTCGCGTTCACGCCCGCCGGCGACGCGGATGGACCGATAACCGTCCGGGCGTCGGGCGACCTCGACGGCGACGGGACGGTCGAGGCGATCGAGCAGACGACCTACACCGTCCCGCTGGTCAACGGGAGCGGCGGTGGCGGCGGCACGGGCGCGGGAGACGACGGGTCGACGGGAGAGATTAATCCTCCGAACGACTACGAGGGCGACGTGGTTCTGGAGGGCGCGAGCGAGGTCGGCCCGAGCAACGAGGTCGAAATTCGACTCAACAACACCGGAGATACGCGGACAATCACCAGTTTCCGGGTCTCGTTCCACTACCCCGATAGCAACAACAAGTTCGCCAGCGGCGTCGAATTCAACGGGTCACCTGAGCAACCTATCGGGGGACAGCAGTACACGCTCGGGTCGAACGCCGTCACCCTTCAGGGCAATCAGACGACCCCGGTCTCGGTGACGTTCGCCCCAAGCGGCGTGAACGCGAACGGCGACTTCTTCATCCTCACCGTCCAGTTCGACGACGGCGAGTTCGCGACGTACTTCGTCGCGGTCCCGTAGCCGGGGCTCGCCGTCGGAAAACGGTCGGAGCGGGTCCGGGAGATTCCGGCGCTCTCAGCGGACGAAAAGCGAGACGAAAAGCAGCGCGAGAGAGGCCGAGTTCAGTCTTCTTCTTCGACGACTTCGGGCTCCGAGAGGCCGCTCTGGAGGCTGTCGAGGCCGTTGACCCACTCGGTAACGAGTCCGAATTCGAGTTCGTCGAGAACCTCGATGTCGAGGTCGTCGCCGTCGATGACGCGGGTGCCGACCTGGACGATGTAGCCGAGCGCGCTGTCGAGGTCGTCGGCGGCCTCGGCGTCCGCGGCGGCGCGGATGTAGGCGTCCATGTCGTCTTCGAGTTCCGCGGGGCCGGCGACGATGAACTCCTCGGCGGCGAAGAAGGCACACGAGAGGCTCGTCTGGACGCTCCCGATGAGGATTTCGGCCTCCTCGTTCTCCGACTCGAACTCGGGTTCGGCCATGACGATGTCGTGGACGGTCGAGAGCTCGTCGAGCGCCTCTTCTTCGCCCAGCGTGTCGTCGTCGTAGGCGGTCAGAATCTTGGCGATGGCGATGGCCGCGTCGTTCTGGATGTTCATCAGAAGACGGCCGGTCTCCTCGCTTTCGAGGTCCAGGTCCTCTTCTTCGACGCGCGTCAACCAGTTCTGCCAGCGTTCCGGCGAGTAGTATCGTTCCTCGGCCTCGGTCATACCTACAACCTCCCGTGCCGGACTCAAATGCCTTTCTTATCCTGCTTGTGACCGTGCGAGGGCTCGACGTGGGAGAAGACGGCGCAATTCGACTCGTGCGCCGGTCTCGGCGGCCGTTCCGCGCTCCGCCCGACAGTCCCTATCGGTCGAGCGTCGCTTCGGTGTCGACGCCGTAGACCAGCGCGGGCGTCTCGACGTGAGCGTTCCTGATGGCGTCCTCGCGCCCCTCGTCGAGAAGCCAACCGACGCGCCGGGGGACGGTCTTCGGCCCCATCACCGCGCCGGGGCGGTCGGGGTCGTCGATGAAGTCGGTCTCCATGAGGAACGGGTCGCCCCGCTCGGCGGCGTCTTCGAGGCGGTCCTTGTCGCTCATGACGCTCGGCGTGCCGCCGGTCAGGTGGCCCTGCGCGTAGTGTTTGACCACGCGCTCTCCGGGGACGCCGCGCTCGTCGGCCCACTCGGCTACGTCCGAGAGGTCGGTCGTCGACTCCGTGTGGAGTTGGAGCGCGCAGTCGCAGTCCGCGGCGAGGTCGAGGCCGTGTCTGAGGACGGCGTTCGAGGCCTCCCAGACGGCGTCGGTGACCTCGTAGTGCGGGCGGCCGGACTTGAGCGCGAGCGCGTCGCCCTCGCGGACGAACTCGGCGGCGGTGTCGAGGCCGGCGCACATCAGGTCGCGGGCGGCCTCGGGGTCGTAGCCGCGGTCGTCGACGAGCTTCGAGACGAGACCGGGGTGGACGCCGAGGACGGGCCACGCGCGTCCGGGAAGTAGCTCGGAGGCCTCGCGGACGACTTCGACCGTCGTCTCGAAGACCGGGCGGAAGTCCTCGCCCGTCTCGACCTCGTGGCCGAGGAGCCACGAGGGCTTGTTGACGACGAGGAGGTGCGTGCCGCCGCTCCGGGCGAAATCCTTCACCGCCTCCAGCCCGCGACCGTGGTCCGGGTCGAGGTGGAGGTGGTTGTCCACGACCGGCGTGTCGAACTCCTGCATGGACGACTGGTCGGTCGGGGGAGGAAAAAGCGAACCGTTCGCGGTCGGTCGTGTCGAATTGAGTCAGGCGCAGTCGGATCGTATCGGGGTCGACCGGGTCGTCGCCCGACTCAGTCGCCGTCCTCTGCGAGTTCGTCGAGCGTCATCGCGTGGGTCGCCGCGTTCTGGAGCGCGTCCGAGCGGCCGTAGCTCCCGGGCGCGATGGCGACCGTCCGCAGGCCGTAGGCGTTGGCCGTCTCCAAGGCGGGCTTGAAGTCGGTGTCCCGCGAGGCGACCGCGATGACGTCGGCGCGGTCCTCGACGGCGTACCGGGTGAGGTCGACCGCGAGCTTCACGTCCACGTCGCCGCTCGTGACGACGACCTCGAAGCCGCGCGCCTCGGCCGCCTGAATCAGCCCCGGCGTGGCGTGTTCGTCGAGGTAGAGCCGCGCCGCGCTCACCTGTCCGCCGAGGGAGCGAGCCGCCGCCCGGATGTCGTCTAAGTCCACGTCGAACTCGTCGCGGAGGACGTTCGGCCCGTCCACGAAGAGCGCCACTCGGCCCGACGGGAGCCCGTCGGGACCGACCAACCGCCGCAGGAGGTCCATACACCACCTCGCCCGGTTTCGGGTTTATAAATTTCGAGGGAGGGTCGACCGAAGCAGGAACGACGATTCGGGAATCTGTCGAGGATTTATTTTGGTTTACGGATTCGTTCCGAATCCCCTTTGAAGAACAGGCTGAAATTGAAATTTCAGTCAAGCTAACAAATATTGCCACGGTCTCCCGAGTCATGTGTGCCCATGGCAGGCACACCGAACTTCGACAGACGAACCTTCCTGAAGCTCGCCGCGGCCGCCGGGTTGACCGGCGCGGCAGGCGTGACCACCGCGACGCCCGGTCGGTCCCCCGGGCCGAAGAAAGAAGAGATTCTCGTCGGCGTCTCGAAGACGGCCGACAGTCCGCGCAAGGCCGTGGAAAAGCACGTCCCCGGCAACGCGACGGTCGTCCACGAGAACAAGACCCTCAGTTACGTGGCGGTCAAGTTCCCGTCGGTCGCCGCCGACCGCGCCCGCGAGAACTTCATCTCGGCGGTCACGAAGCGCGACGAGGTGAAGTACGCGGAGAAGAACGTCACCCACCAGGCGCTCTACACGACGAACGACCCGCAGTACGGCAGTCAGTACGCGCCCCAGCAGGTGAACGCCGACACCGCGTGGGACACCACGCTCGGCAGCGCCGACGTGACCGTCGCCGTGGTCGACCAGGGAGTCAAGTACGACCACCCCGACCTCTCGGCGCAGTTCGGCTCCGACAAGGGCCAGGACTTCGTCGACGCCGACGGCGACCCGTATCCGGACGTGCTCGCCGACGAGTACCACGGAACCCACGTCGCCGGCATCGCCGCCGGCACCACCGACAACAGCGAGGGCATCGGCGGTATCAGCGACTCCTCGCTCCTCTCGGGGCGGGCGCTCTCCGAGTCCGGCAGCGGCTCGACGAGCGACATCGCCGACGCCATCGAGTGGGCCGCGGACCAGGGCGCGGACGTCATCAACCTCTCGCTCGGCGGGGGCGGTTACACGTCCACGATGAAGAACGCCGTGTCGTACGCGACCCAGCAGGGGAGCCTCGTCGTCGCCGCCGCCGGCAACGACGGGAGCGGGAGCGTGTCGTACCCCGCCGCCTACAGCGAGTGCGTCGCCGTCTCCGCGCTCGACCCCGACGAGACGCTGGCGTCGTACTCGAACTACGGCACCGACATCGACCTCGCCGCGCCGGGGACGAACGTCCTCTCGTGTTGGACGACCGATACCGAGTACAAGGAGATCTCCGGCACGTCGATGGCGACGCCGGTGGTCTCGGGGGTCGCCGGGCTCACGCTCGCCGTCTACGACCTCTCGCCGGCCGACCTGCGGAGCCAGCTCAAGAACACCGCGGTCGACGTCGGCCTCTCCGAGAACGAACAGGGAGCGGGCCGCGTCGACGCCGCGAACGCCGTCACGACCGAGCCGGGAAGCGGCGGCGGCGGTGGCGGCGGTGGCGGCGACTCGACCACCTCGACCATCGACGACTCGCTGTCGTCGTCGGCCGACTCCGACTGCTGGAGCTACGCGTGGGAGTACGGCTCGCCGTCGCAGGTCGTCGTCGACCTCAGCGGGCCGTCGAGCGCCGACTTCGACCTCTACGTCAACGAGGGCTCGGGGACGTGCCCCACGACCGGGTCGTACGACTACCGCTCGTGGACCACGGACAGCGAAGAGCAGATCGTCATCGACGACCCCGACACGTCGGCCGACCTCTCGGTGCTGGTCGACAGCTACTCCGGCGGCGGCAGCTACACCGTGACCGTCACGGAAAAGGAGTAACCGCGACCGCCGACTCGGTGGCGGGACCGAACCGATAGCCGACTTCATGAGCAGGTGACCGCCGCGCCCGCGACGCGTCGCGCGGCGTCACATTCCGGTTCTGCGGAACCTCGCGATGCGCTGATGCGACCGGAACGCGTAGTCTCACCTATGGGTGGGGACGAACCGACGGTCACCGTGGGGATTCTGGGATTCCACGACAGCAGGGAGACGAAAGCCATCAGCAACGCGGTCAGGGCGCTCGGCCACGAGGCCGTCTGGTTGCACGAGGAGGCGGTCGGCATCGACGTGTCGCCGTCGGGCGTCGCGCTCGACCCCGACGTCGACGTGGTGGTCAACCGGCTCCTGCTGTCGAAGTCGACGAGCCCGCTCGAAGACCTCTCTATCGCCAGTTGCTACGCCGCCGTTCGACCCGTGCTCAACGACCCGCGGAGCGTCCTCTTCGCCGTCCACAAACACGCGACGGGGAGCAGGCTGGCCGCCGCGGGCGTCCCGGTGCCGCACACGTACATGGCCACCGCGGACGCCAGGCTGAACGCCGCGCGAGAGGGGTTCGGGACGCCAGTCGTCTACAAGACTGCCGTCGGGACCAACGGCGGGGGGACGTGGCTGGTCGACCACGACCGGGCCGTCTCGGCGACCGTCGACGGCCGGCGAGCGTTCATTCAGGAGTACGTCGACGCGAGCGAACGCCACCGCGACCTCCGAATCTATATCGTCGACGACGAGGTCGTCGGCGCGATGTACCGCTACGCCCCGGCGGGCGACTGGCGCACGAACGTCGCGCTCGGCGGCGACGTCGAGGACGCGACGGAGGAACTCCCGCCGGAGGCCGCGGGAACGGCGCTCCGGGCGGCGAGGGCGCTCGGTCTCGACTACGCCGGCGTCGACCTCATCGAGAGCGACGACGGCTGGGTCGTCCTCGAAGTCAACCCGACGGCGGGGTTCCGCGGGCTCTTCCGCGCCACCGGTCGGTCGCCCGCGGCGGCCATCGCCCGCCTCGCAATCGAGCGCGCTGGCGGGCGCGTCGACCCGGCGCTCGTCGAGCGGGTCGAGCGCTCTCTCGACGGGACGCGACCGGCAGACGCCCCTTCGGGAATCCGCGACGAGCGGGTCCCCGTCGTCGGCCACGCGGAGCGCGTGACCGTCACCGGCGTCAGCGGGTCGAAAGCGGTACTCGCGCGCATCGACACCGCCGCGTCGACGACGCGAATCGACCCCCGGTTGGCGGCCGACCTCGGTACCGAGCCGCCGGACGTGGTTGACGACGGCGCGCCCCCGCGGGTGGATATCGTGGTCGAACTCGCGGGGGAACGGCGGACCGTGACCGCGGTGCTCGACGAGGACGTGGGTCCGGAGACGCCGCTTCGAATCGGCCGGGACCTGCTCCGCGACTACTACGTCGACGTGCGCCGGGGCGTCCGCGGCGACGCGGGTGACTAATCAAACCGGATATATCAAGCCATTCCGTTAATTGGCTCCACTTCCTATGACGACTGCGCCCCGTCCCCGATTCGAGAAGCCGTACTCACGCGACACGATTCGTTTCGACGACCCACCCGCGCTCGATAGCGTGGCCGTGTCGCGTCACGTCCCACGCCGGTCGCAACCCAACAGCCGGCGCACGGCGCGTCGAATCGACCACCGGACGCGGGCCATTCTCCGAAAACCGACCGACGGCGAGCGGACGGTTTTCCGTGGGAAACAATCACGATGTAGTTTATAATGATTTACTAAACGCGTCGCCGGGTTTTATGTATCTCATTAACATATAATGGAGTATGTCCGAGACAGCGTCCAGAAATAATTCGAATACGTTCACAATCGTAAACGAGGTAAACGACCACGGTGCGGCGACCCTCCGCGGCGACAACGGGTCGACGTACCACGTCACCTCCTACGAGAACAGCACCTTCCGCGACTACCTCGCGAACCACCACGCCGGCGACCGCGTGCGGATGGACATCGAGCGGGCCGGCGTTCGCGCGAACGTCTGGCAGGTGTCGGCGCTCTACCCCGGCGCTAACGAGTGACGCCGCGGGCCGCGGACGCTCACACGCGGTTTGTGACCAATCGGTCGGCCGACCTCCGCGCAGACGGCCCGACCGCTGTCGCGGCGGTGGGACGAAAAACGGTGGTCGAAACCGGGCGCTACTCGTAGACTTCGAGGACTTTGCCGGCCGCGATGGTCTGTCCCATGTCGCGGATGGCGAAGCTCCCGAGTTCGGCGATTTCTGACGACGGTTCGATGCTGAGCGGCTTCTGGGGACGCAGCGTGACGACGGCGGCGTCGCCGGCCTTGATGAAGTCCGGCTCTTCCTCTGCGACCTCGCCCGACGCGGGGTCGAGCTTCTGGTCGAGCGACTCGAACGTACAGGCGACCTGCGCCGTGTGCGCGTGGATGACCGGCGTGTAGCCCGCGGTGATGACCGACGGGTGTTGCATGACCACGATTTGCGCCTTGAACGTCTTGGCGACCGACGGCGGGTCGTCGGCCGGGCCGCAGACGTCGCCGCGGCGGATGTCGTCCTTGCCGACGCCGCGGACGTTGAAGCCGACGTTGTCGCCGGGGCCCGCCTCCGGGACCTCCTCGTGGTGCATCTCGATGGTCTTCACCTCGCCACCCGCGTCAGAGGGCATGAACCGGACGTTGTCGCCGGTCTTGAGAATCCCCGTCTCGACGCGGCCGACCGGGACTGTCCCGATGCCGGAGATGGTGTACACGTCCTGAATCGGGACGCGGAGCGGCGCGTCCGTCGGCGGCGACGGCTCTGGGAGGTTGTTGAGTGACTCCAGTACGGTCGGCCCGTCGAACCACGGCATGTTCTCCGAGGGCTCGGAGATGTTGTCGCCCTCGAACGCCGAGATGGGGATGAAACCGGCGTCGTCGGAGTTGAACCGTACCTGGTTCAGGAGCTGTTGGACCTCCTCTTTGACCTGCTTGTAGGAGTCCTCGCTGTAGTCGACGACGTCCATCTTGTTGACCGCGATGATGAGTTCCTCGATGCCGAGCGTTCGAGCGAGGAAGACGTGCTCGCGGGTCTGCGGCGCGACGCCGTCGTCGGCGGCGACGACGAGAATCGCGTGGTCGGCCTGCGACGCGCCCGTAATCATGTTCTTCACGAAGTCGCGGTGGCCGGGCGTGTCCACGATGGTGAAGTAGTACTTGTCCGTGTCGAAGCGCTGGTGGGCGATGTCGATGGTGACGCCGCGTTCGCGCTCCTCGGCGAGGTTGTCCATCACGTAGGCGAACTCGAAGCCCGACTTCCCCTTGGACGCCGCCTCCTCGCGGTGTTGTTCGATGATGTGTTCCGGGACGCTGCCTGTCTCGAACAGGAGCCGGCCGACGAGCGTGGATTTCCCGTGGTCGACGTGTCCGATGATGGCTAGGTTCTGGTGTGGTTTGTCTGCCATGGGTATCAGGGCGGTGTCGCCCAGTTTGGTAGAATATGACACCCAAAGGTAAATCCGTTTTCCCGGCTCGAAGCGCGTCTCGCGCCGGTTCGGACGAGTCGAGGAAACGGGTTATCAGGGGACGCGAAAACTCAGGAAATCAGTCATGTCGCGGCGCAGTCGGGCGAACCGAGAGGAGAACCGAACCCCGACGAACCACTCAGAACCCGCGCATCGCGGCGGCCATGTCGGCGAAGGTGGCCGTGCGGCGAACGGACTGCTCGTGAGCGTCGGACACGTCGGTGTTATCTTTTACAACAATCATAGTAACTAATTGTATCGGATGGGTAATAAATCTACCCCCGGAGACGACGGACGTCGGGTACCGCGCGGACCACCGTCCGAACAATATCAAAGGATAAAGTGCTCTCCACCCCGAGGTAGTGGCATGGCTGGCGAGGATATCGACGACGTGGACAAGGCGATTCTGTACGCGCTCCAAGAGGACGCCCGGAACATGTCGTCCGGCGACATCGCGAAGCGAACGGGAACCTCGGACAGCACCGTCCGCAAGCGCATCCAGCGACTCGAATCCGACGGCGTCGTCAAGGGCTACAGCGCGAGCGTCGACTATGGGAAGTCGGGCTATCCCCTCCGAATGCTGCTCTACTGCACCGCCTCGATTCCCAAGCGGGGCGAGCTCGTCCCCGAGATTCTGGAGATGGACGGGGTCGTGGCCGTCCAAGAACTGGTCACCGGCGAACAGAACCTCCTCGTCACCGCCGTCGGCGAGACGGACGGCGACATCACGTCTATCGCGCAGGAACTCCTCGATATGGGACTCACCGTCGCCGACGAGGTGCTCGTCCGCACGCACGAGACGACGCCGTTCGGGAAGTTCGACGCCGAGAGACACGCCGAAAACGACTCCTGAGCGGGCGCGCGCACGATATCCTCGCGACGAACGGGTCGTTCACGAATCGAACGGAGCGTTCACGAATCGAACGGAGCGTTCACGAATCGGTCACCGAGCCCGACGAGCGACCGCAGCCACGGGTCGTCGCGGAACGTCGCCCCCGTGTAAATCGTCGCCGACACTCGGTCGTCGAACGGGCGGATAGTACGATACGAGGGTCGAAAAGAGCGTTCTAAGCCGATTTTGCCTCTCCAGGGCCGGCTGTTCGAGTCGTCCCGCACTCGCAAAACCATAATGTTCTATAATGGCTAATTTGCGAACGATTTGTGAATGTAGGTAGATTTAATAGACAATCTGTTCTCGGATGGGTGTAAGGACGACCAGTATCGGACGCCGAACGCGTTTCGGTGACCGTTCTGGTCAACGACGAATCGAACGATGTCAGGACACAGCTCGAAACCGACGGTCGGAGCACTCCCGGACGCGGTGGCGGACTCGCCACTCGCGCCCGTCGCACTAACGAAGCTCGTGTGGGCGCTGTTCGCCGCGAGCGTCGCCGTGCTCTTCGCCCGAGTCCGACTCGGCGGCGCGTGGGAGGTTCCCGGCGTCGTCGCCGTCGACGGCCTGACCGTGCTGCTGTGGGTGGTCGTGACGTTCTTCAGCGGCATCGTCCACAGCTACTCGCGCCGCTACATGGCCGGCAGTCGCCACGAGACGAGCTTCTTCGCCACCGTGTTCGGCTTCACGGTCGCCGTGATGGGACTCGTCGCGGCCGACCACGTCGCGCTGTTCTGGCTGCTCTGGCTGACGATGGGACTGGCAATGGCGAAACTCATCGGCATCATCGACGGCTGGAATCAAGCGCAGGCCGCCGCGAGCGTCGCTCGCAGGTACTTCCTCGCCAGTAGCGCGTTCCTCGGCGTCGCGCTCGCGGCCCTCTGGTGGGCGACCGGCGCGACGACGGTCTCCGGCATCGCCGCGAGCGCCGACGGGCTCGGCGGGCCGGTGTGGCTTCTCGCCTGTGTCGCGCTCGTCCTCGCGGCGATGATTCAGTCCGCGCTCGTCCCGTTCCACGGCTGGCTGCTCTCGTCGATGACCGCCCCGACGCCCGCCTCCGCGCTGATGCACGCCGGGTTCGTCAACGCGGGCGGCATCCTGCTGCTTCGGTTCGCCCCGGTCGTGACCCTCGACGCCACGCTCATGCTCGGCATCGTGGCCGTCGGCGCGACGAGCGCCCTGCTCGGAAAGCTGCTCAAGAACGTCCAGTCGGACGTCAAGAGCGAACTCGGCTGTTCGACCATCGGCCAGATGGGCTTCATGATTATGCAGGCCGGCCTCGGCTTCTTCGGAGCCGCCATCACCCACCTCATCCTGCACGGATTCTACAAGGCGTACCACTTCCTCAGCGCGGGCGCGGCGGTCGAACACACCGCCCCGACGGACCACGGCGCCCACGAGACCGGTGTCGCGGGCGCGGTCGTCGTCCTGGCGACCGGGCTGGCCGGCGGCGCGCTGTTCGCGGCGCTCACCGGGAAGGGAACGCACCTCGACAGCGGGCTCCTGCTCGTGACGTTCGTCGTGCTCACCACGCTGCACGCGGCCCGCAACGTCGTCGCGCACGCCTCGCTTCCGACGACAGTCCGCTACGGCGCGGTCCCGCTCGTCTTCTTGCCGGCAATCACCGTCTACGCGCTCGCCTACGAGGCGGTTTCGAGCCTCCTGTCCGGGCTGCCGGTCGTCGAGGCACCGGCCGAACTGACCGCGCTCCACGCGCTCGTCGCCGGCGTCTTCCTCGTCGTCTACGCCGCGATAGAACTCGGCGTCCACGAGCGCAGCCACCGCCTCTACGTCGCGCTGTTGAACGCGAGCCAACCCGCCTCCAGCACCGTGCTGACCGCCACGGAGGACTACAATGAGTACTGAACACACCATCGAAGACAGCATCGACAAAGCGGCGACGACCGTCGGTTCGGTCTGGCCGATTCACTCGTTCGTGACGGCCAACCCGCTTTCGGGATTCGAAGACATGCCGTTCCACGAGGCCGTCACCCAGGCCGCTGACCTCGTCGGCGGTCGCGGCTACCCGACCCCCGAGACGTTCCGGGCGGCCCTCGACGACGGGCAAATCGACCCCGACGCGCTCGCCTCGGAACTGGCCGAGCGCGGCTACGACGACGACCCCGAAACGCTGCTGGAGCGCATGGACGCCGGCGTCGAGTCGGAGCCCTCGGACGCCGAGACTGACGCCGACACCGCGCGGGTCGACCGCGTGCTGACGAAGTGGCTGTCGGCGTTCCTCGACGAGGGACAGGCCCACTGGCCGATGCCGAACCGCGAAGACGGGTTCTACAGCGCCTTCCGGTCGATGGCCGCGTACGACGGGCAGATTCCCGACGACGGAATCGTCGCCGACCTACCCGAGTCGCCGGTCGAAACCGTCGAGGCCGCGCTGGAGTCGTATCCCCAGAGCCAGTGGGTCCCGATATTCGAGGAGCAACTCGCCGCGCTCCCCGGCTGGACCGGCTTCATCAAGCAACGCGCCGCCGACGGCGGCGAGTGGCAGTCCACGCACCCGATTACGCTCGAAGGCTACCTCGCGGCACGTCTCGCGCTCCTCGACGCGTTCGGCGTCGATGTCGAGCCGTCGACCGGTCCCGAACGCGGCGAGGCCGATGCGACCGACGAACTCGCCGACGCGTTCCTGAGCGCGTGGGAGGCGAGTTACCGCGGCGAGGTCGTCGACCGCGTCGCCGCCGAGAGCGAGGCCCTCGACGACAGCGGCTCCGCCGGTCGCCCGGACGCGCAGTTGGTCTTCTGTATCGACACGCGCTCCGAGGTCATCCGCCGCCACATCGAGGACACCGGCGACTACGAGACCCACGGCTACGCCGGCTTCTTCGGCATCCCGATGGAGTACCAGGGCTACGACGCCGAGGTGGCGGTCGACGCCTGTCCCCCGATTGTCGACCCGCAGCACCACGTCTCCGAGGTCCCGACCGACACGGAGACGAAGGCGAGCCACGACCGCTGGTCGCGCTTCCGCGAGACCGCGGGCGAAGTCATCGAGTCGCTGAAGACCAACCCCGCTACCGCCTTCGGCTTCGTCGAGAGCGCCGGAAGCGGGTACGGACTGGCCCTCGCGGCCCGCACGCTCGTCCCCGGGCGCGTCTCCGACCTGCTGGGAACCGCCGACGACGCGGTCCCCGACAACCACGAGTTCTGCGACCAGGCCGTCCACCGGCAGCACTCCTACGTCGGCGACCTCCCGGTGGGGCTGACCGACGAGGAGAAAGTCGAGTACGCCGCGAACGCCTTCGGACTGATGGGCTGGGAGGAGTTCGGTCGCCTCGTCGTGTTCACCGGCCACGCCAGCGAGACGGCGAACAACCCGTTCGATTCGAGTCTGGACTGCGGTGCCTGCGCCGGCAACCCCGGCGGACCGAACGCCCGCGTCCTCGCGGCAATCTGCAACGACGAGACCGTCAAAGCCGAACTCCGCGACCGCGGGTTCGACATCCCCGAGGACACGGTGTTCGTCGCCGGCGAACACAACACGACGACCGACGAAATCGACCTGTTCGACGGCGACGTGCCCGAGAGCCACGCCGACGGCCTCGACCAGCTGCGCGCGGACCTCGCGGTCGCCCGGGAGAATGCGACCGCCGAGCGCGCCGAGTCGATGGGAGCCGACGGCTCCGCGGGCGTCAGGGAGACCGAGCGCCGCGCCGCCGACTGGGCCGAGACGCGTCCCGAGTGGGGACTGGCCGGCAACGCCGGCTTCGTCATCGGCCCCCGCGAACTGACGAGCGACCTCGACCTCGACGGCCGCGCGTTCCTCCACTCGTACAACCACTCGACGGACCCCGACGGCGACGCGCTCGAAGCGATTCTGACGGGCCCGATGGTCGTCACGCAGTGGATTAACGCCCAGTACTACTTCTCGACGGTCGACAACGCCGTCTACGGGAGCGGGTCGAAGGTGACCCAGAACCCCGTCGGCAACGTCGGCGTCTACCAGGGCAACGGCGGCGACCTGATGACCGGACTTCCGCTCCAGTCGCTGATGGCCGCTGACGACAGGCCGTACCACCAGCCGCTCCGCCTCTCGACGATTATCCACGCGCCGGTCGACCGCGTCTCCGACGTGCTGGCCGACCACGCGGAACTGACCGAACTGCTCGACAACGACTGGCTCTCGCTGACGATCGTCGACCCGACGCAGGACCACCGCGCCTTCCACTACGAGGAGGAACTGACGTGGACGCCGGCGTCCGAACAGGTCGAAGCGCGCCCGGAACCAGAGACGCCGACCACGGCCGCCGTCGCGGACGACTGACCGTCCTCGCGGACAGGCGGCAGCGACCCCGGTGGCCTCCGCTTTTCTGACTCTCTGTCACCGCCCAGTACGACGCGGATAGCGACCTCGCGGCGCGTCGCAACTCCGTTTCGGAGTTCTGTATCGTAGTAGTCGGTTTATCGCTCCGAGCGCCGTCCAGGCCGCGACCGCTCCCGGACGGCAGATTTCGCCACCTGGTTGCGGGTTCGTGGTGTTTACCCCCGCAACTCGCCCCCGATTCATGCAAGATAATGAACAGACCGAGCGAACAGATACCAAAGCATTACTTATCGCAGTTCGCAGGGGCCTGTATGGGCCTTCGCAAGCCGCCGTTGTACGACGTCCACGCGGACGCCGGGGCGACGTTTACCGAGTTCGGCGGATGGGACATGCCTGTGGAGTACGACTCCATCAAGGCCGAACACGTGGCCGTCCGAGAATCGGTCGGCATCTTCGACGTTTCGCACATGAGCGAACTCGAGGTGTCCGGCCCGGACGCGACCGCGCTGATGCAGCGCCTGACGACGAACGACGTGACGGCCCTCGAACCGGGTGATTCGCAGTACTCGGCCATCGTGAACGACGAGGGCGTCATCATCGACGACACCGTCGTCTACCGACTCCCCGACCGCGACGAGCGGGTCTACCTCTTCATCCCGAACGCCGGCCACGACGAGGAGATGTACGACCGCTGGACCTCGTTCCGCGACGACTGGGACCTCGACGCCACCGTCGAAGACGTGACCGAGGACTGGGCGATGTTCGCGGTACAGGGCCCGGACGCTCTCGATTCGGTCACCGACGCCGCGCCCGACGCCGCCCTCGGCGACCTCTCGAAGTTCCAAGCGACGTTCGCCGACGTGGCGGGCGTCGAGTGCTGGGTGGCCCGGACGGGCTACACCGGCGAAGACGGCTTCGAGGTCCTCTGTCCGTGGGACGACGCCGAGACCGTCTGGTCGGCGCTCGACGCGACCCCCTGCGGGCTCGGCTCCCGCGACACGCTCCGACTGGAGATGGGCTACCTGCTCTCGGGACAGGACTTCGACCCCGAGACTGAGCCCCGGACCCCCTACGAGGCCGGCATCGGCTTCGTCGTCAAGCTCGACACCGAGTTCGTGGGCCGCGACGCCCTCGAACAGCAGTCCGAGGCCGGCGTCGACGAGACGTTCGTCGGCTTCGCCCTCCTCGACCGCGGCGTTCCCCGACACGGCTACGACATCGCCGACGAGGACGGCGAGGTCATCGGCGTCGTGACGAGCGGGACGATGAGCCCGACGCTGTCGGAGCCAATCGGCCTCGGCTACGTCCCCGTCGAGTACGCCGACGACGAGACCGAGATTTCGGTGCTCGTCCGCGGCCGCGAGAAGCGCGCAGTAATCGTGACACCTCCCTTCATCAACTGACAATGTTCGAAATCCCTGACGACCGGAAGTACCTGGAATCGCACGAATGGACCACCACCGAGGGCGACGCCGTCAAAATCGGCATCTCCGACTTCGCACAGGACGAACTGGGCGACGTCGTCTTCGTCGAACTCCCCGCCGAGGGCGACGAACTCGCCGCCGGCGAGGAGTTCGGCGTGGTCGAGAGCATCAAGGCCGTCTCGGACCTCTACGCCCCCATCTCGGGCACGGTCACGGCCGTCAACGAGGAGCTGTTCGACGCCCCGGAACTCCTCAACGACGACCCCTACGGCGACGGCTGGATGCTCGAAGTCGAACCGGCCGACGCGAGCGAGTTCGACGACCTCCTCTCTCCCGAGGAGTACCGCGAGCAGACGGAGTGAGATGACGGCTGGAAACGGACGGCGGGTCGGAAGCCCGTACGCCCCACACACCGACGCCGACGAGGAAGCGATGCTGAACGCCGTCGGCGTCGACAGCGCGGAAGCCCTCTTCGACATCCCCGATGAGGTCCGCTTCGACGGCGAGTTCGGCGTCCCCGGCACCGACGAACAGGAACTCAGGAACGCCATGGCCGACCTGTTCTCGCGCAACGAGGAGCTGACGGAGTTCCTCGGCCGCGGCCACCACGCTCACTACGTGCCGGCGCTGGTCGACGACCTCTCGCGGCGCTCCGAGTTCCTCACCTCGTACACGCAGTACCAGCCCGAAATCGCGCAGGGCTTCCTGCAGGTGCTGTTCGAGTACCAGTCGATGCTGGTCGAACTGACCGGGCTCCCGGTCGCCAACTGCTCGATGTACGACGCCGCGACGGCGCTCGCCGAGGCCGCGCTCCTCGCGAACCGCCTCCGCCGCGGCGCGAGCGGCCACCGCGTGCTCGTCCCCGAACACCTCCACGAGGGCCGTCTCGGCGTCTTGGAGAACTACCTCGACGGCGCGGAGATGGAAATCGGCGAGTACCCGATGGACGACGGCGCGGTCGACGTCGAGGCCCTCGCGGACCTCGTCGACGACGAGACCGTGATGGTCTACGCCGAGACCCCGACGGTCCGCGGCGTCATCGAGGAGCGACTCGCCGACATCGGCGACCTCGCCCACGACAACGACGCGCTGTTCTGTCTCGGCAGCGACCTCGTGGCGCTCGCCCTGCTCGAAGAGCCCGCGAGCGTCGGTGCCGACGTGGTCGTCGGCGAGGCCGGCGCGCTCGGCCTCGGAACGTCCTACGGCATGGGCCTCGGTATCTTCGCCACCCGCGAGGAGTACCTCCGGCAGGTCCCCGGCCGGCTCGTCGGCGTCTCCGAGGACAGCGCGGATATGCGGGCGTTCACGCTGACGCTCCAGACCCGCGAACAGCACATCCGCAAGGAGCGTGCGACCTCGAACATCTGTACGAATCAGGCGTGGGTCGCGCTCCGCACCGCCATGCACATGGCGTGGCTCGGCCCCGACCGCCTCGTCGACCTCGCCGAGCGGGCCGTCACCGACGCCCGCGACCTCGCGGCCCGGTTGGACGAGCTTTCGGGCGTCAAGGCCCCGCTCTACGACCGCCACCACTTCCGCGAGTTCGTCGTCCGGACGGACCAGCCCGCGCCCGCCATCACGAACGACCTCGCGGGCCGCGGCTTCGCGGTCCACGCCCTCGACGACCACCGCCTGCAGGTCTGTATCACCGACGCGAACGCCGACGCCGCGGACGGACTGGTCGCGGCCTTCGAGGAGGTCATCTGATGAACTTCGACCAAGCCCGATTCAGCCGCGACGACGAGTACGAACCGCTCCTGTCCGAGAAGGACAGCACGACCGTCGAGGTCGATTCCGAGGGCGTCCTCCCCGACGACCTGACCCGCGACGAACTGACGCTGCCGGCGCTGTCTGAGCCGCAACTGGCGCGCCACTACACGCGCCTGTCGCAGATGAACTACAGCGTCGAACTCGGACCGTACCCGCTGGGGTCGTGTACGATGAAGTACAACCCCTCGTTCACGGAGGACGTGGCCGCGGACCCCAACGCCGGGGTGCACCCCGACCGCTCCGACCGGACGATTCAGGGGACGCTCGGCCTCCTGCACGGCCTGCAGGAGTACCTCGCTGACATCGGCGGCATGGACGCCGTGACGCTCCAGCCCCCGGCGGGCGCAGCGGGCGAGTTCACGGGCATCCTCGTCGCCAAGGCGTACCACGAGTCGCGCGACGACGACCGCTCGGAGATTATCATCCCCTCGTCGGCCCACGGGACGAACTTCGCGTCGGCCGCGATGGCCGGCTACGACGTGGTCGAACTCCCGTCCGACGACGACGGCCGCGTCGACATGGAGGCGCTCGACGCCGCCATCTCCGAGGAGACGGCCGCGCTCATGCTCACGAACCCCAACACGCTCGGGCTGTTCGAGCGCGACATCGTCGACATCGCCGAGATGGTCCACGACGCGGGCGGCCTGCTGTACTACGACGGCGCGAACCTCAACGCGCTGCTCGGCCGCGCCCGCCCCGGCGACATGGGCTTCGACATCATGCACTACAACGTCCACAAGACGTTCGCCACGCCCCACGGCGGCGGCGGCCCCGGTGCGGGCCCGGTCGGCGTGGTCGAAGAGCTCGCGGAGTTCCTCCCGAGTCCGATGGTCCGCGAGACGGCCGCCGGCTACGAGCAGTACGAACCCGAGTCGTCTATCGGCAAGGTCCACGGCTTCGCCGGCAACTGGCTCGTCCTCGTGAAGGCGTACGCCTACATCGCCCGCCTCGGCGACGCCGGCCTCGCGGACGCCAGCGCCAAGGCCGTCCTCAACGCGAACTACCTCGCCTCGCAGATAGACCTCGAAGTCCCCTACGGGCCGTTCCACCACGAGTTCGCGGCGACCTCGGGCGACCGCGACGCCGCCGACGTGGCGAAGCGCATGCTCGACTACGGCGTCCACCCGCCGACGACGAAGTGGCCCGAACTCGTCTCGCAGGCGATGCTCACGGAGCCGACGGAAGTCGAGGACAAGGCGTCGCTCGACGACCTCGCACACGCCTTCAACGCGGCGTACGCCGACTCCGACGAGGCGCTCGAAACCGCGCCCACGAAGACCAGCGCCCGCCGCATCGACCAGGTGTCCGCCGCGCGGAACCCGCGACTCTCGTGGCAGGCGCTCGGCGACGGCGAATAACGAAAAACCTCTTTTTCGCGGCTTACGCTTCCGCTTTCGCGTACGTCTCGATGTCGTCCGTGATGTGGATGTAGCCGTAGTCGCACTCCGTGCAGTGCCACTTCGTCTTCGTGCCGAGGTGAATCTCCATGCTGGCGGCGAGGTAGAACGTGTCGTTGCCGCAGGCCGGGCATTCGCGCTGGATTTCGAGGTCGCTCATGGGGTCGAATCCGTGGTAGTCGTTGTTGAAGATATTGGTTCGCGGGCGGGAGCGAACCACGATAAACCAATTACGACGATATGAAATCCGTCTCGGCGGCCGAATGCCCGCAATGGCGAGCGCCGGCTCCAGCCTCCGCTGAAACCGTCCCGCCGACGGTAACTATCTGATATGATAATTTGGTACACAGAGCTTTACCCGGTCAGTCGCAGGTCGAGTACAGATGAGTCGGACAATTCTGTGCGTCGATAACGCCGACCGAGTCTCCTCGGTCGCCGCCGCAATCGATGCCGAAGAGACGTTCGAGGCAGTCGAAGCGACGACCGTCGAAGCCGCCCGCACGGCGCTCGACGAGCGCGCTGTCGTCTGCGTCGTGACCGGATACGAACTCGACGACGGGAGCGGGCTCGAAATCGCCCGCGCAATCCGTGAAACCGCGCCGCAAACGCCCTGCGTGTTGTTCACCGACGTGTCGCCCGGAGCGATAGACACCGCCTCCTTCGAGGAGGTGCTCTTGGAGTACATCAACCGCGACCTGCCGGACGCGCGCGACCGACTGACGTACGTCGTCGACGACGTTATCAATCACAGCGCGCAGGTGGGCTTCCTCAAGCCCGACGACGAAGAAGAGCGCCTCGACGCGCTCGCGTCCTACGACATCGACGAACTGCCCATCCAAGAGAGCTTCGACAGACTCACCGACCTGATAGCGAGCCACTTCGGGACGGCCATCGCGTTCATCGGCCTCGTCGAGGCGGAGGTGGAGGACATCGTCGCGTGCCACGGCGGCGACTGGGACCGACTGACCCGCGAAGACACCATCTGTACCCACAGCATGCTCCAGGAGGACGTGATGGTCGTCGAAGACATCCGCGAGGACAAGCGGTTCAGCGAGAACCCCCATCTCTCGAACCTCGGCATCCGCTCGTACGCCGGCGCGAACATGACCACGCCGGACGGGCACGTCATCGGCCAAGTGTGTCTCATCGACGACGTCGTCCGGACCTACGACGCCGAGGAGCGCCGCGAACTCCAGCAGTTCGCCGAGACCGCGATGGAAGTTCTCGAACTGCGGCAGTCCGTTCTCGAATCCCGCGCCGCGCCGGCGGAGGTCGGCCAGTGAGCCTCTCGACCGCGGAGCCGTTCAGCGCCGGCGACATCGCGCCGGACGGAATCGACAGCGGGACGAGCATCCTCCTCGTCGGGGACGACTCGGACGCGCTCGAATCGGTGTTCTATCGACTGGTCGCCGCGGAAGAAGACGAGCGAAGCGTCGTCTTGGCGACCGACGACGGCGGGCGTTCGGTTCGCCGCGCGCTCGACCGACAAGTGCGGGGTGCCCGTTCGCGCTCGTCTGTTCTCGCCGCCACCGGAGCGACCGGCGAGGGCGTCGAACCGATAAGTGACCTCGCCGACCTCACGAAACTCGGGATGAGCTACTCGATGCTCCTCTCGGAGTCCCAACAGGAGACCGCCCGGTTCCGGTCGGGCATCTTCCTCTGTTCGTCCATCTGCGAGGCCGTCGACGACGTGCGCTCGGTCTACCGGCTGTTGAACTCGAACTTCCTGTCCGAACTCCGCCGCGGCGAGGGCATCGGCGTCTGCGCGCTCGATACGAGCAGCGACATCGGCGCGAGCGTCCAGAGCGTCGTCGCCGGGATGAAGACCTCGTTCGGCGTCTGCATCGAGGTCGAAGCGACCGGCCGACGGGAGGCGACGCTCACCGTCTCGGGACTCGCCGGCGTCGACGAGACGCTCACCGTCTCGATATAGGCGGCCGACGAGCGAGTGCGACGGGGTCCCTGTCGGCCTCGCGCACCTATCCGTGAAGTGTTATTTCCCTCCGGACACAAGCGACCGACGTGTCCATCACCGCTATCGAGCGACCCCGCGTACTGCTGTTTTCCCTCCTCGCCGTCGTCTTAGGCGGCCTGACCGTTCGGGCCACCGTCGGCGGCCACGACCCCGTGCAAGCGCTGCTCCTCGCCTCGCTGACGGGGTACGCGGTGACGGGGCTGTTGTTCCACCGGGTTCCGAACGTCGAGCGCCTCGCCGCGGTCCCGCTCGGCGTCATCGGCGTCGCCGCCTACGCGGTCGGCGCGCCGACGGACCTCCCGGTGCTGTTGGTTCTTCTCGGCGTCGGGGGAGCGGTCGACCTCCTGTGGGACCCGACCGGGAACGTCCAGGGGAGCCAGTCGGACTGAGCGCGGGCGAGGAGACAGGTTGAATATCGTGACACTCGGTGAACATGATGTGCCGCTAGCAATCGAGACCGAGTCGCTCCGGAAGGAGTACGGCGACACCGTCGCAGTCACAGGGCTGTCTCTCCGAGTGGAGTCGGGGAGCGTCTACGGATTCCTCGGTCCGAACGGTGCGGGGAAGACGACGACGATGCGCATGCTCACGACGCTGACGGCGCCGACGAGCGGTCGCGCGCGCGTCGCCGGGGCGTCCATCGAGGACAGGGCGTCGGTGACGAGTCGAATCGGGTTTCTGCCGGACGTTCCGCCGCTGTACGACGAACTCACCGCGCGCGAGCAGTTGCGGTACGCGGGCGGCATCCGCGACCTGCCCGCCGAGACGATTCGCGAACGGGTTTCGGCGCTTCTCGACCGATTCGAACTGTCCGACGACGCCGACCGCCGCCTCGGAGAGTACTCCCGCGGGATGCGAAAGCGCGTCGGACTCATTCAGATACTCTTGCACGACCCCGACGTCGTGTTTCTCGACGAGCCGACGTCCGGACTTGACCCGCGGTCGGCGCGGACGATGCGCCGCGTCATCGAAGACCTGGCCGACGACGAGACCACCGTGTTCCTCTCGTCGCACCTGCTCACCGTCGTCGAGGCGCTCGCGGACCGAGTCGGCGTCATTCAGGACGGACGGCTCGTCACCGAGGGACCGCTGGACGCGGTGAAACGCGAAGCGCAGCGCGACGGGGAGTCGGAAGGGCTCGAAGCCGCCTTCTTGGAGATGACCGAGGGCCGGAGCGAGTGACCGATGGAGACGATGGTTCGGCAGGTCGGACACGTCGTTCGCGTCCGCGCCCTCCGCGGGGTCCGACGAGCGCGCGACCGCCCGATGGTGTCTGTGCTCTATCTCGCCGCCGTCTCGTTCGCACTCCTCGCGGTCGTCGGCCGACTCCCGGTCTCCGGCTACGAGGCGGTCTGGAGCGACCCGGGTGCGTACGCCGCCGGCGTCGCCGTTGCGGATGGGAGAGGGGCCGGCGCGCTCGGCACCGCGCGCGGGCTGTCGGGACTGTTGGCAGTCGCGACCTGCTACGGTGTGCTCGTGAGAACGGCCCAACGAGAGGACGACGAACGGACTGACCACCGGCGCCTCGCGCTCTCCCCGACGGCGTTTTTCACCGCGGAGATTCTCGACCAGCTCGCGTTCGCCGGCCGGCTCGTCGGCGTCGTGGGCGTCGCCGGTGGCGTCGCGTTCGCCGCCGGAGCGGCGTCACCGAGGACGGCTGTGACCGCGCTCGTCGCCGTCACGGCGCTGGTCGCGACGGCCGTTGCGGTGACGTTCCCGGTCGCGCTGGGTGTCAGATTGGCGTTCCGTCACTATCCGCGAGTGCGACGGCACCGGCTCCTTTTCGGCGCGCTCTTGGTCTCGGTCGTGGGCTTCGCGTTCGTTCGAACTCGGTCGTCCTTCGCGCTCCTGAGCGGACTCCCGGTCGGTTGGTACGCCGACCTCGCGCTTGTCGGCGCGGGCGTCGGTGCCTCGGACGGGCGCGCCGTCGCCGCCCTCCTCGGAACGCCTGTCGCGTGGTGGCTCGGTGTCGCCACGGCCCGCCGGATAACTGACTACCAACGGGCGGACGCTGGAAAGGCAGGGGAAACACGGGGAGACCCGGCAATCGTAACCCGGCTTCGGGTCGCCGGCGGCCGGCTCGTCGCCCGTGTCGCCTCGCGGCCGACGGCCGCCGTCGCCCGCGTCGTGTGGCTCCGCCTGTGGCGCGAACCGCGCGCACTACTGTTCAGCGGAATCGTCGTCGGAGCCACCGCGGGGGTGGGACTCGTGGTCGTCGAGACGTTCCCGACCGCGCTTCCGGCCGTCGTCGCGACCTACGTCGCGGTCGCGACGGGCGCGGGAGTGACGCTCGACCCGCTCGGCACCGAAGGCGCCGCGCTCCCGCTCACGCTCACGGCACCCCACGGGCGCGAACGAGTCGTGACGGGCTACGCGCTGTCGGCGGCCGTTCCGGGGACCGCGCTGTCGGCGGCGGCCGGGCTCGGAACCGCGCTCGCGATTGGCGCTTCCCCGGCGGCCTGCGTCGGCGCGGCGCTCGTCGGCTCGATACTGGGTGCGATGGCGCCCGTCGTGTCGCTCGCGGCCGGTCTTCGGCTTTCGCCGACGGACGCGGCGACCGGCTCGCGGGGCGTCGGGCTCCCCCCGCTCGGCGCGCTCTCGGCGTTCTCCGCGGTCGTCGCGCTCATCGGGATGCCGGCTATCGCCGCGACCGCCGCCATCGAGAGCGGTTCGATGTCTCTCTCGACGGCCATGACGGTCGCCGTCGCCGCGACGGCGCTTCTCGGACTCGGCGCGGGCTGGTACGCGTTCCGGGACGCGGTCGGGCGACTCGACCGGTACGAACCATGAGCCGGCGCGAAACCGCCGAGCCGACGGACAAGGCGAAAAACGCGAGCGACGTTACAGGTCGGAGGACTCGATACTCCCCAGTTCGGGCGTCGCGTCCTCTCCGGCGCGCGCCTGCAACTTACCGACGGCGACGGAGACGACGTAGATGCCGACCGCGAAGAGGACGATGACGCCCCCTGCGGTGGCCTCGCCGTAGTAGGACGCGCCGATGCCGAGGAGCACGGCGAGTTCGGCGAGAACGACGGAGACCAGAAGCGACTCGGAGAAGCTTCGGGAGGCCTGCGCCGCGCCCGCGACGGGGACGACGAGCATGGCGGCGACGAGGATGACGCCCATAATCTGCATCGCGCCGACGACGACCAGCGCGGTCAGCATGACCATCACGCGGTTGTACCACGTCACCGAGATGCCCGAGACGGCGGCGGCCGTCTCGTCGAACGTCACGTAGAGCAGTTGGTTGCGCGTGAGCGCGACGGTGCCGACGATGACGGCGAACAGCACGAGCAGGATGGCGGCGTTCTCCGCCGAGACGGTCGAGAGGTTGCCGAAGAGGTACTGGTTGATGCCGACCGCGAGGCCGCCCGCGTTGAGGCTGATGAGGACCGTGCCCAGCGCGAACCCGGTCGACAGCACGATCGCCATCGACACGTCGTTGTAGGCGTCGGTCGCCTCGGAGATGAGTTCGATGAGGAGCGCCGCGATGACGGCGACGACGACGGCGGTCAGGTACGGCGAGACGCCGAGGCTGAACACGCCGTTGAGAAAGAGCCCGATGGCGACCCCGGCGAAGGCGGTGTGGGCGAGCGCGTCGCCGATGAGCGCGAGTTGGCGGTGGACGAGGAACGTCCCGATGAGCGGAGCCATCACGCCGATACAGAGGCCGACGAGGATGGCGCGGTGCATGAACGCGTAGTCGAGGAAGCTGAGGCCGGTCGCGTCGCCGACGGCGAAAAGCAGGTCGGACCACAGCGCGAGGACCCAGTAGAGTGGCGCGAGGACGGCGTCCAACGGCCCCGCCTGCAACGCGGCGAACAGTTCGACGGGTATCACGCGCGACCACCGCCCGAACCGCCCGCGAACGAGGCCGCCGTCCCGAACGCCCGCGCGAGCGCATCGCTCTCGACGAACTCGTCGGTCGGACCGTCGAAGTAGACCTCGCGGTTGAGACAGACGACGCGCCGGGCGTGGTCGGTGACCGCGCCGAGGTCGTGTTCGATGAGGAGAATCGTGATGCCCTCCTCGTTGAGCGCTTCGAGCAGGTCGTAGAAGGCGTCGACCGACTCGGCGTCGACGCCGACGGTCGGCTCGTCCAAGACGAGCAGGTCCGCCTCGCCGGCGAGCGCACGGGCGATGAAGGCGCGCTGGCGCTGGCCGCCCGAGAGCTTCGTCACCCGGCGGTTGGCGAAGTCCGTCATGCCGACTGTGGCGAGCGCCTCGTCGACGATGCGGTGGTCCTCGGCCGAGAGCCGGCCGAAGCCGACGTGGGGGAACCGACCCATCTTCACGACCTCGCGGACCGTGATAGGCATCTCCTTGGAGGCGCTCGCGTGCTGGGCGACGTAGCCGATGCGCGCGCCGTCGTCGAAGGCGTGCGAGGGCTCGCCGAACAGCCGCGCGGTCCCCGCGTCGGGCCGGAGCAGGCCGAGGATGAGCTTCATGAGCGTCGATTTCCCGGAGCCGTTCGGCCCGACGATGGCGACGTACTCGCCGGGGTCGATGCGGAGCGAGATGTCCTCCACGACGGGCGTCGCGGTGTACCCGAACTCGACGTCCGCGAGTTCGACGAGCGGGCCGGACGAGCCGCGGCCGTCGTCGGTGGCGTCGTCGGCGACGCCGGTGTCGGCGGACTCAGCGGTTTCCGCGGACTCGCCGTTCCGGAGGGCGCTCATTCGAAGTTCCTCCACGCGTCGGCCCAGCCGTCGGGGCCGACCTCTTCGGGCGACTTGTTGCCGAGGACGACCTCGAACGTGGGCATGTTGATGTTGTACGCGATTTCCTCGTATCCCCAGTCGTTTTCGACCCAGTCCTCGCGGACGCCCGCGTAGGGGGTGACGGGGAAGTACGCCTCGACGGGCGTCTCGGCGATGAGCTGTTTCGCGGGGCGGCGCGTCTCGAAGACGCCCGCGCCGATGTACTTGATGTCGTTTTCCTCGATGACGCGCTTCGCCTCGGTGATGTCCGAGGGCTTCACGTCGCCGCTGGCGGCGAGGTTGACGACGAGCGGGCGCATCTCGACGCCGTAGCGGACGCCGATGTACTGGAAGGCGTTGTGGGCCGCCAACTGGACGACCTTGCGCGACGCCCGGTCGAAGATGTCCTGGTAGTCCCGGTCGATGCGGTCGAGCACGTCGGCCTTGTACGCGTCGGCGTTGTCGCGGAAGGTCTCCTCGTGCTCGGGGGCGAGTTCGACCAGCCCCTCGGTGATGTTGTCGACGGCGGTCTTGGCGCGCCGCGGGTCGAGCCAGAAGTGGGGGTCTCTCCCGCGGCCCTCGCCGACGCCCTCCTCGTCGCGGTCGAGGCTCGCGGCGAGTTCCACGAGTTCGACGCCCTCGCGGACGTTGATGAGTTGGGTGTCCACGTCGTCGTCTTTCAGCGTCTGGATGGCGCGGTCGGCCCACGGTTGGAAGTCCTCGCCGACGTGGACGAACGCGTCGGCCTCGATGATGTCGCGCGTGACGCTCGCGTCCGGCTCCCAGCCGTGGCCGTGGAGGCCGGTCGGAATGAGGTTCTTGAGCGTCACCGGCGTGTCGGCCGCGACCTTGCGCGCGAAGTCGTAGAAACTGAAGAACGACGCGACGACGACGAATTCGTCTTCCGACTCGGACCCGCCAGAGGCGTCGTTGGAGCCGGTGTTCGAGCCATCGCTTCCGCTTCCCGCTCCGCCGCCACCGCCGAGACAGCCGGCGAGGCCGGCCGTCAGCAGACCGGAACCGGCCGCGACGACCGACCGCCGAGAGAGTTTGGGGTCGACCGAATCTGCGTTAGTGTTCATCACTATGTGAAATAGATACAAGCCACCATATAGATTTGTTGCTCTAAGGTTGGATTTTGACGTGTCTAAAACATGCGGGTGGAGAGCCGTAACGGCTCACGGGGCACCGACGGCACGACGACCGAGGCGTGGCGGTCGGGCCCATCGGCGTGCAAATCTCTTTGAGTCGGCGCGCCCAACGGCGGGGCATGGGAATCGAACTCTACGCGCTCGACGGCTGTCCGTACTGCGAGAAGGTCCACGACGCGCTGTCCGAGGCGAGCGTCGACTACGAGACGCAGTGGGTCGACGCGCTCCACTCGGACCGAAACGAGGTCAAGCGCGTGAGCGGCCAGCGCGGTGTCCCCGTTCTCGTTGACGGCGACCGCGGCGTGACGATGTCCGAGAGCGAGAACATCCTCCGGTACGTCGACCAGACGCTGGCATGAAGATATACACCGGCCGCGGCGACGAGGGGATGACCGACCTGCGGGACATGACCCGCGTGTCGAAGACGAGCCACCGCATCGAGGCCTACGGGACGGTCGACGAGGTGAACGCCCTCGTCGGGACCGTCCGCCCGACCGGCCACGACGACGTGGACGACGTGTTAGAGGCCGTGCAGAACCACCTCCACATCGTGCAGGCCGACCTCGCGAACCCCGACCCCGACGAGGACGACCCGCAGATAGCCGCCGACCACGTCGACGAACTCGAAGCGTGGATAGACGAGGCCGACAAGGAACTCGACCCGCTCACGTCGTTTATCCTCCCCGGCGGGAGCGAGACGGGAGCCAAACTTCACCACGCCCGCGCGGTGTCGCGGCGGGCCGAGCGCCGCGTCGTCTCGCTCGCGGCCGAAGAACCGGTCAACGAGGAAGTCGTCGCGTACCTCAACCGCCTCTCCGACGCGCTGTTCGTCTTCGCGCGACTGGTCAACAAGCGCGACGGCGTGCCCGAGGAGTCGCCGACGTACTGAGTCCGAGCGCCCGCTTCACCCGCCGGAGTCGGCGCGGTCGCTCACGAGGATAATGGGACCAGGACGGACGAATCGTGCCCACGGTATCGCCGTCCCGGAAAGGGGCCAGACGCTAACTGGAACCGACCACGAAGCGTGGCCTGCGTTCCCAGTTTTAGGTATGCCTAAGAATCACTAAAGTGTATCGCTCTTTCCCAGACAAATGACTCTCGGTAACACGTGACATAATCGTTTTCTCGTCGCCGTGGCTATCCAGAGGTATGAACCGACACTTCACCGACGCGCGGTACTACTTCCGACGGGGATTCGAGCACCTGTACGCCGGTCTGGACGAGGAGACGGCACCGCTCCGTCGCCGCCTCATGGCGGCGCTCGGGCGCGAGGTTGAGGACGAGGAGGAGTCCGAGCCGCAGACGCGACGGGAGCGCGTCGAGTACGGCGCGCGCCGGGCGGCGACGCGGAGTCGACGGGCCGCCGGGCGGGTTCGCCGTCGCGTGCAGCGACCCGAGTAGGCTCGTTTGTGCCCTCGAATCGGGGCACAACGTAAGTCTTAATTGGCGGCGCGGAAAATCGAAATCGTAGTCGGGTTGGTGGTCTAGCCAGGTTATGACGGCTCCTTCACACGGAGCAGGCCGGCGGTTCGAATCCGCCCCAACCCATTTTCTGATTCCTCGCAACGACGAGCGACAGCGAGGAGTCCGTGGAATCGAAAATTGTCACGGCGGATTCGAAGCAGGGAGCGAACGAAGTGAGCGACCGAGGTTCGAATCCGCTCCAATCCATACCACACAACAACGAGCGACAGCGAGGGGTCCGCGGTGCTAAATCGGACACTAGCAGTCAAACACCGAAAACAGAAACGCCGCCCGCCGAGCGCCTACGCGATGTCGTCGAGCGAGACGGCGCTTCCGCGGTCGACCGTTATCCACGAGGTCGTCAGTTCATCCGACTTCGGGGAAAAAACCGTCAGTTCGGTCGGGTTCTCCGGGTCGTCGTAGATGCATTCGAGGTCGAACACCGGCGCGTCAGCCAACTCGTCGGAACTGTGTGGTGCGGCCGTGCTCATCAGATGGATACGTCCGTCTTGCAACTCGCACACAGCGCGTCGGCGACCGCCTCCTTCGGGACGGACGTCCCGCATCGAGGGCACCGCGAACGGGTGCGCGAGTACTCCGTGTACGGTGCAATCCGCGAATTCTCGTTGGATTCGCTCATACACGACCAAATAGGACACGAGTACAAGAAGTTTTGGATATTACGAGTGTAATTACCCAAATTCGAACTCGTATGTAACGACAATTCTGATTGTATTGCCCACTCCTCAACGTCGAGAGGGAAATCGGTACCCGGGTGGGAAGTCGGGTGTGGCTACTCGAACGACACGCGGAACAGCCAGCGATTCGACACCGTTCCGTTTTCGAAACGCTCAGCCGACCCCGTCTCTCAAACTGTCAAGAACTTCGAATAAACGAGAAGCTACCACGTTAGCTTCGGCGACCGACTCGCTTTTCTGACAGTTAAATCGTAGCGTCTCGCGTGAAACATCGTGTTTCGCGAACTGTTGCAGAAAAACTAGTCAACAAGCCCCCAGTATCGAAATCAGAGACAGACTAACCGCCTATACCATCAGGTAAGTTGACAGCCGTCACGCGAAACTATTGAAACTATCTCGTCAGCTTTTGCCCGCGGCGTCGGTAGATTGTCATCGCAGACACATGAGCACACGAACACGTATCGCCGGCGTTCTCGTCGTCGTCGCCCTCGTCGCGGCGGCGGCGACGGGGACCGGTTTGGCGGCGTCCGACGGCGTACAGTCGGTCGCCCAGCCGAACGCGCCGGCGGTCGACACACGGCAGGCACAGGTACAGCAACAGACACAGACGCAGATGCAGGCGGAGTACTGCACGTATCCGAACAACGCGACCTACGACTCGTTCGCGGTGAGCAACCTCTCCGCGCCGTCCGGCGTCGAAGCCGGTGAGCCGGTGACGGTGTCGGCGGACATCACCAACCCGAACGACGTGCCGATGATTCAGTGCGTCGAGTTCCGGCTCGAGGGCGACGTGGTCGTCCGAACCGGCTGGGCGCTGAACCCGAACGAGACGGAGACCATCGCGTTCGAGGTCAACACGACGGGCCTCGAAGACGGGACGTACATCCACGGCATCGAGACGCGCGACTTCGGCGAACTGACGACGCTCACCGTGGGCGAACAACCTGAGCCCGAACCCGAGGAGCCGACCGCGTCGCTCCAGTTCGACGACCAGGAGTCCGACGGGAGTAGCGTGACCGTCGCGAGCGCGAACCTCTCTGACGGCGGCTACATCGCTATCCTCGACGAGAACGGCTCGGTCGTCGGTGCGACCGACTACCTCGAACCCGGCGAGCAGGAGAACGTCTCCGTGCCGCTCCTCGAATCGCTCAACGAGAGTGCCACGCTGACTGCACAGGCGCACCTCGATACCAACGACAACCAGACGCTCGACTTCCTCACGTCCAACGGGACTGAGGACGGCCCGTACACGGTCAACGGGACGCCCGTCACCGACGACGCTGAAGTGACCGTCGGCGAGGAGCCGACGACCGAAGAGCCGACCGCGTCGCTCCAGTTCGACGACCAGGAGTCCGACGGAAATAGCGTGACCGTCGCGAGCGCGAACCTCTCGGACGGCGGCTACATCGCCGTCATCGATGAGAACGGTTCGGTCATCGGCGCGACCGACTACCTCGAACCCGGCGAGCAGGAGAACGTCTCCGTGCCGCTCCTCGAACCGCTCAACGAGAGCGCGACCCTGACCGCGCAGGCGCACCTCGACACCAACGATAACCAGACGCTCGACTTCCTCACGTCCAACGGAACCGAAGACGGCCCGTACACGGTCAACGGGACGCCCGTCACCGACGACGCTGACGTGACCGTCGGCGAGGAGCCGACCACCGAAGAACCGACGACCGAAGAGCCAACGACTGAGGAACCGACCACCGAAGAGCCAACTACGGAAGAGCCAACGACTGAGGAACCGACCACCGACGAACCGACCGAAGAACCGACAGCGACCGTCGAGTTCGAAGACCAGAACTCCGACGGGGCCACCGTGACCGTCGCGAGCGCGACCCTCTCTGAGGGCGGCTTCGTCGTGATTCACAACGAGAGCGGCGACGTCGTCGGGATATCGAACTACATCGAAGAGAGCGACAGTAACATCCGAATCTTCCTCACCGAGTCGCTGAGCGAGAGCGCCACCCTGACCGCCATGGCGCATCTGGATACGAACAACAACCAACAGCTCGATTTCCTCTCGTCCGACGGCGCTGAGGACGGCCCGTACACGATGGACGGGTCGCCCATCACCGACGACGCGGAGATAACCGTCGGTGGCGAGCCGACGACTGAGGAACCAACGACCGAGGAGCCAACTACGGAAGAACCGACGACTGAAGAACCGACGACCGAGGAACCAACGACTGAAGAACCGACGACTGAGGAACCGATGACAGAGGAGCCAACGACTGAAGAACCGACCAACGAGACGGAGACTCCGCCGCCGACCGAGACGCCCATCGACAACGGAACGGAGAACTGAGACGACGACCGCCGGCCGACCCGGTCCCACCGCCGAGTCGGCTCGAACTATTTTTCACGACGACCGCCGACCGACCGGCCGCAGTCACCGACCGAGCGCCGCGAGCAGACCGTCGGGAACGGTGAGGAAGCCGAACCAGACCAACAGGACCACGAGCGCAGTGTAACCGATAGAGATGGCGAAGTCCTTGGCGAATCGTCGGGTCGTGTACGGATGCGATTCGGCGGACACCGCGTCGACAGCGCCCTTGTGGAGCAGGACGAAGCCGACCACGTTCGTCAGCCAGTAGCCGGCGACGACGCCCGGGAGAAACCAGCTTCTGGAGACGAGGCTCACCGCGACGCCGAACGCGTAGGCCAGCGGGAGGTTGACCACGAGGTCGTTCCACCACGAAAGCGGGGACAGAACGAACCCGATAGCCGCCAAGATTCCGCCTTTCACGCGCCGGCGTTCCATCCAACTAGATGAACGGCCAGCGACAATAGTATTGTGAGCATCCGGCGCGCAGTTCCCGCGAGCGGGTGCGAGCCGCGGGGTCAGTCCGCCGTCCCGCTTTCGTCGCCGACGAGCGTGTCGACGAGCGCCGTGAGGTCGGAGACAGAGAGGTCGGGCTCCGGTCCGAACGGTTCCCACGGCGAGTCCTTCCGGTCGACCCAGACGCCCTGCATCCCGGCGTGTTGGGCCCCCATCACGTCGAACCAGCCGGCGGTCGCGTGGGCGATTTCGTCGATTGGCGTCCCGGTGCGGGCGGCCGCGTGGCGGTAGAGTTCCGCGTCGGGTTTGAACACCCCGACCTCGTCGGCGCTGACGACCCCGTCGAGGAGGTCGCGGATGTCGGCGTGGTCGACCATCGAGTCGAGCATCTCCGGGTTCCCGTTCGAGACGACGTAGCAGTCGTAGCCGGCGTCGCGGAGGCGGCCGACCGCGTCGCGCACGTCGTCGAACACGTCGAGTTCGTGGTAGACCGAGAGAATCTCGTCGCGCTCGGTCGCCGAGACCGACGCGCCGTGGGCCTCCAGCGCGTACTGGAGCGCCGCGCGGTTGACCTCGTAGAAGGGCTCGTACTCGTCGATGTGGTTGCCGACGAAGGTGTATTCGAGCGACCGCGACCGCCAGAGCTTCGAGACGGGTTCGGGGTCGTCGACGCGCTCGGCGAGCGCCTTCTCGGCGGCGTCGACGTCCACGAGGGTGCTGTACGAGTCGAACGTGACCGTCGAGACGCGGTCCGGGTCGAACGACATGCGCGACCCTACGTCGACGCGGGTGTTAACGATGCGGCGGTCGTGCGAACCCGGCGGGAAAAAAGACCGAAGAATGGGGTTGGCGCTCCTGACGAGCGCGGCGGGAGGGAAGCGGCCTACTCAGTCGTCCTCCCAGAGGGTCACGAGGACGACCACGTCCTGCATGTCGAAGGCGTTGCTCCGCGTGTTCGTCGTGCCGAGTTCGAACAGGAAGATGGCCTGGTTGCTGTCGAGCGCCATCGTCTCCCCGTCGTCGCTGATGTAGGGGGCGACGAACTCGGCGGCGTCGTCCTGTCCGTTGTAGCCCTTTATCTCCGGGACCGGGTCGCCGTCGCGGAGGACCGCGACCTGTCGGTGGTCGACAGACGAGTCGGCCGTGACGTAGCCGTCGGCGGCGGCGACGATGGAGAGGGCGTCGCCGGCGTCGCCCGCCACGCTGAACGAGTGCGACACGCCGTCGTTCACGTTGTCCCAGTCGGCCGGGTTGTGCGACGCGCCGTCGACGACGAAGGTGACGGAGACGGGCACGTCGTACCACCCGTTCTTGATGGCGCTGCCGAGCAGTTCGAACTCGCCAGTGAAGTCGTCGGAGGGGACGACCTCGCCGTCGTCGATGGTGAAGTCATCCTCGGGCTCCGGCGTCGGGGTCGGCGTGGGTGTTGGCGTTGGTGACGGCGTCGGCGTTGGAGTTGGCGTCGGGGTCGGGGTCGGCGTCGAGGTGACGACGTTTCTGACCTCGTAGGTCTCGCCCATCCCGCGGACTTCCAGCGGGAAGGTGACGGTCGCGCCGGGGCCGGACGCCCCGTCGAGGGTGACGGTGACCGTGTCGTGTTCGATTTCGGTCACGCCGTCGGGCGCGGTGTACGTGAAGCTCGCGCGGCCCGACTCGTCGGTGACGGCGGTCGCCCCGTCGGTGGGGGCGACGGTGCCGCCGAGCGAGGTCGGCGATGCGACGGTCAGCGTCGCGCCCGCGGCGGGCGCGCCGTACCGGTCGAACGCGCGGACGACGAGCGTCTCGCGGCCGCCGGAGGGGACCGCGGCGTCCTCGCCTTCGACCGCGATGGCGTAGGCGGCGGGGTCGGGTTCGACGGCCTCGCCGACGCCGAGGCGAGCGACGCGGAAGTCGTAGCGGACGCCCGCGTCGAGTTCGATAGTGACGACCGCGTGGTCGCCGCTGGAGACGTAGGAGACGACCCGCGCGTGGGGCTCCTCGGCCATGAGGTCGACCCACGCGTCCTCGGAGAGGTAGGTCGGCACCGAGATGTGAACCGGGTCGGTGGCGCTGTAGACCGGCAGCGACTCGGTTCGGACGGAGACGGGCGCGAGCGCCACGGTGTCGCCCGCGGTCGTGTGGCCGTCGAGGTCGCCTTCGAAGAAGACGAGCGTGACGGTCGTGCCGCGGACGAGCGACTGGCGGTGGACGACGGGGGTGCCGTCGGTTTCGAGGTACGAGACGCCGCTTTCGAGCACCATCCGGGCCTCGTCGCGCTCGGCGTAGTCGGGTTCGTAGACGATGGCCCCGGTCGCGTAGGTGTGCGTCGAGCCGTTCCAGAAGACCCGCTCGGGGCCGACCGCGGAGACGCCCGTGACGGTCACGGCGTCCGCGCCGGCGACCCGGAACGTCCCGACGCTGTCGGGCGGTGAGACCACGAGGTAGCGCTCGGGGTACGACACGTCGGAGTCGACCGCGACGCGGCTGCCGGCGTCGACGCCGGAGGCGCGGAACACCTGCGAGTCGAGCGACGCGAGGTCGGTCGAGACGCTGGCGCTGTGGTCGGCTTCGTCGCCGGCGGTCCAGACGGGCGTGCCCGCGAGTTGGACCATGGCGATGACCGACACGACGAGGCCGAACGCGAAGACGAGCCCGAGGATTTCGGACACGCCGCGGGAGTCGAGAGAGAGGCGAGACACGGCTCAGACCTCCACGTCGGGCGCGTTCAGTTCGGGCGAGTCCTCGTCCTCGATGGCGGAGTCGGGCAGGTAGATGCGGGTCGCCGCGGTGATGACCACGTCGTCTTCGGCGGAGATGGCGGCCTCGCGGCCGCTGACCATGCCGCTGTCGGAGGTTATCTCCACGTCCGTCTTCGCCGAGGCGATGTTCGCGCCGACGACGAAGATGTTGCCCTCGGCGTCGACGAGGATGTCGCCGTCGCCAAGCATGACCACGCCGTTGAGGTTGACGCCGCCGCGGGCGGAGTCGATTTCGAGGTCGGCGTTGTCCTTGACGCCCGAGAGGCCGGCCCCGGCGAGGTCGACGCCGTCCGCGCCGTCGATGCGGACGTCGCCCTTGCCGCTGATGTCGGCGCTCCGGGCGCTGACGAAGCCGTTCGTCGAGGTGACCGAGAGGAGGTTGCGGTCCTGCGTGAGCGTCACCCCGGCGTTGTCGAGGTCGATGTCGCCGCCGGCCTCGATGGTGAGGTCGGCGTTGCTGCCCTGCGTGACCGACGCGCCGGAGAGGTCGATTTCGTCTCCCGCGGTCACGTCGATGTTCTTGCCCGAGACCGAGGTGACGCTCACGCCGACCGCGGCCAGAGAGCCGCTTCCGGCGTCGATGTCGATTCGGCTGTTCGAGCCGGTCGCGACGACGTCGACGTGGAGCGAGACCCCGTCGCCCGCGAGGGTGATGTCCTCGTCGGAGACGATGGTTCGGACGCTCGGCGGGACAACGAGCCGGTCGGAGCCGGCGTCGTAGACGATGTCGCCGCCCGTGCCGGTGTTGTTGACGCGGTAGTCCGCGCCGTCGAACTCGCCGTTGCCGTCCACGTCAGCGTAGACGAAGCCGGGGTCGCCGATGGCGGCCACGAGCCCGCGGAGCGGGTCGGTGACGCCGCCCTCGCGGAGCTGCACGTCGAAGGTCACGCGGTCGACGTTCGCGCCCGCGGAGTCCTCGACGACCACGTCGAACTCGTCGGAGACGACGCCGTCGACGCTGCTCGTCGCGGTGTAGACGAACGTCGCGCGGCCGTCGCCGTCGGTGACGGTCGAGATGGTGCCGGTGTCGCGCGCGACGATGCGCCCGCTCTCGGCGGTCAGGCCGGGGCTGGCCTTGACGACCGCGTTGGGGACGGGGTTGTTCTGCGCGTCGCGGACCTCGACGACGGCCCGGTGGGTCGCACCGGGCGGGACGACGGCGTTGTCGCCCGCGACGTCGACGATGTAGGCGGGTTCTTGGAGCGCGCCGGGGGTGTCGATGCCGACCCGCGAGAGCCGCAGGTCGTACGTCTTGCCGGGCGCGAGTTCGACCGTCAGGGTGTTGTAGTCGGCTCCGGTCGCGTAGGCGATAGAGCGGACGTTGGGTTCGTCGGCCAGCAGGTCGCGCCACGCGTCTTCGGAGAGCCGAGTGGGGACCGAGATGGTGATGGGCGTGCCCGCGTCGGTGACCGTGATGTAGTCGGTGCCGGCGCTCAGGGGGACGACGCTGAAGGTCGCCACCTCGCCCGTCGCGGTGTCGATGTCGCCTTCGAGGAAGACGAGAGACACCTTGGTCCCGTCGACGAGCGACTGGGTCGCGCCGACCTCGCCGCCGCCGTAGGCGGTGTACTGCGCGGTCCCCTCGTGGACGAGCGAGGGTTCGCTCTGGAGGTACCGGTAGTCGGGTCGGTAGACGAACTGCTGGGTGTCGAACGCGTGTTCGGAGCCGTCCCAGTAGGTGCCGGTCTCGCCGGTCGCGACCGCGCCGGAGATGCGGGCCGTCGCGGGGTCGGTCGTCCGGAGGCTGCCGGAGCCGGCGGCGGGCGAGACGAACAGCGCGCGGGTCGGGTAGTCGACGCCGGCGTCGAGGGTCGCGCGGGTCTGCCGGCCGTCGACGGCCTTGGCGACGCTCTCGTCGAACGCGGCGAAGTCGGTCTCGGCCGCGGTGAGGTGTTCGAATTCGGTCTGTTGGTTCCACGCGGGGACCGCCGAAACCTGCACCATCGCGACGAGCGAGACGACGAGCGCGAACGCGAGCATCGTGCCGAGGATGGCCGAGGCTCCGCGGCGGTCACCGCGGAGGTGCGAGCCGCGGCGGGCCTCGCCCGCGACGAACCCGCGCAGTACGTGCCTGAGGGGCGATTGCGTGTGTTGGTTGGGAGTGTTGTGAGTCATGGCCTTACACCAGTGCGAAGGCGACGAGCGCCAGCGCGGACAGTCCGAGGGCGTACTTCAGCCCGCTGAGGGCGCTGTTGTCTGCCAGTTTTCCGGCGAGGAGTCCGCTTCCGACCGCCTGAATCAGCGCGGAGTGGAAGAACACCACGTGGAAGTTCGCCAGCGGCACCGACGAGATGCCGATGGGGAGCGACTGTCCGTCCATCGACGCGGACGCCGACGGCCCGGTCATCTCGGCGAGGGGGCCGAGGTAGCTCGCACCGAGCATCAGGATGACGAACAGGTAGACGAAGTACCCGATGACGACGATGGCGATGTAGGAACCCATCGCGCGACGGCGGGACTTTTCGAGCTTGTACCGGTTGCGGGTGTCCTCCGCGGCGACGCTGAGGACGCGCGAGAGGTCGCCGCTGGTGCGGCCGCCGCTGGCGATGAGCCGGATGACCCGCGAGAGCTGCGGGACGTTGAGCCGGCTGGCGAACGCCATGAGCGCCGAGTGGGCGTCGTGGTTCCAGCGGATGTCGTTGCGGAGCGCGCGGAGTTCGTCCGCGAGCGCGCCGTTCGACCACCGGGAGACGAGCGCGAGCGCCTCGACCAGCGAGATACCCATCTGGTTGGCGCTCGACAGCAGGTTCAGCGTGTCGGGGAAGCGCCGTTCGAGCGTGCGCTCGCGGCGGGTCCGAAGCTCGTGGAAGACCGTCAGGGGGACCGCGACGATGGCGAACGGGAGGACGACGAACCAGACCGTCGTGTTGTACGGGTTCGCGAGCATGGCGTCGAGCGTCGGCGTCGCGAGGCCGAGCACGAAGACGCCGACGACCGACAGGAGCGCGAGGGGCACCGTGACGACGGCCGAGAGGTACGGCTGGCGGCGCATGATGTCGAGCGGGTCGCCGACGAGCGTCCGAAGCTCGTACACAGCGTTTTCCCGGCGGTAGTCGTCGAGTCGTTCGTCGACGAAGCCGCCGTCGGAGGCGACCTTGCCGCCGCCCCAGCGGGCCTCGCGGGCGCGCTGGACTTCGCGGCGCATCGCGCCGAGGAAGTTGGCCACGACCGTCCGAATCTCTTCGAGGACGGTCACGTCGTGTTTCGTCCGGACCGTGTCCTGCGTGTACGGCGAGGAGAGCACGTCCACGAGGAGCAGGAACAACGCCATCCCCAGCGGGAAGATGAGGTAGTTCAGGGCGTACAGCTGGACGAGCGTGTCGCCGCCGAGGAAGCTGATGACCATCAGGGTGACGATGAGCAGCAGCGGCGCGGCGACGAACGCGGCGACGAACACCTCGGAGAGCATCGACAGCGTCTCGATGAAGTCCTCCTGCTCGTCGCGGGCCTCTTCGAGGTACGTCGCGGACTCGCGGTCGAGGAAGGCGGTCACGTCGCCGCCGGAGTCGAGGACCGAAAGGAGGTCGTCGAGGAACTGCTCGAAGTTAATCGAGGGCGTCAGGTTCCGGGAGTTGCGGAGCGCCGTGAACAGGTCGTTGCCGAACAGGTCCATGTCGCGGGCGATCATCTCGAACTCGCGGGACACCTCGCCGTAGTCGGGCGCGTCGGCGACGGAGCGGATGACTTCGAGGAAGCTCATCCCGCCGTGGCTGAGCGCGTACATGTAGACGATGGCGTGCGGGAGCAGGATGTCGATGCTCCGGCCGCGCATCTCGGCGCGGCTCTTGGGGAGGTAGTACCGGGCGTAGTAGGTCCCGGCGGCCGCCAATCCGCCGACGAGGCCGACGAGGGCCGCGCCGAGGATGGGCACCTTGTAGGGGAGCAGGGGAACGACGTACTGCGCCGCGATGCCGAAGCTCACGGGGCTCGACGCGTTCGCCAGCACGCCCGCGCGGGCGAGGACGAAGGTGAGCGCGAGCCCGACGAGCGAGCCGAACACCGCGGTGACGAACGCCAGTTTGAGCGACTGCGTGAGGTACAGGTCGTAGGTCGTACCCACGCGGGTCTGGTTCAGCCAGCGCTGGAGGTCGCGGTGGCCCGCCGGGTTACGCTTGAAGTACGTGCGGACGTACCCGTAGCGCTGGCGGAGCCGCTTGACCTCCTCGGGCGACTCGTCGAAGTGTTCGCGCGGGAAGTACTGCTCGACCTCGTAGTCGGGCAGGGGAACCGAGGACGACGAGTCAGCGGGCATCGTCGGCCTCCCGGTCGTCGTCGTCGCTCACGGCTTCGTCCGCGTCCGAGGCGTCATCGGCCGGCGCGGGGCCAGCCTCCGCGATATCGTCGAACTCGGTGGCGTCGTCGCTGTCGACGACTTCGGAGTCGTCAGCGTCCGAGGCGTCGTCAGCGACGGCATCGGCATCGTCATCGCCGACGACTTCCCAGCCATCGGCGGCAGCGTCAGCGTCAGCGTCAGCGTCGCCGTCGCCGTCCGCGCCGTCGTCCAACTCGATGTCGAACAGGTCAGCGAGCAGGCGCTCGGTCTCGGGCGAGACCTCGATTTCGTCGTCGTCGAGGTCGTCCCCCGCGGCGTCGTCCTCGTCACCCTCGTCGACGGAGACCAGCGAGGTCTCGGCGTAGACGTGCGCGAGGAGGCCTTCGCGGTCGCGCTCGAAGCGGCGAATCATCGCGGAGACCGTCAGGTAGTCGTCGACGCCCGAGGCGGCGATGTACCGGAGCACGTCGGCGCGAACGTCGAGTTCGTACTGCAGGTCTGCCTTGGTCCAGCCGCGCTCGGCGGCGATTTCGTCGAGGACGACCGAGTCGCCGACGCGCTCGTGGGCGTCGTTCTCGGGGTTGCGCTTGAACACGTCGCGGAGTTCGACCTCGCCGTCGTCGTCGACGCCGGCGATTTCGGTGACGGCGATGTTCCGGCGGGTCCGGTCGCCGTCGAGGTGAATCTGCTTTTGCACCGAGATGATGTCGAGGTCCGAGAGCATCTGGGCGGGCACGCCGAGGGGCTCGTTGCGCATGCGGTGGACCACGCCCTCCGAGGAGTCGGCGTGGAACGTCGTGTACGCGGTGTGGCCCGTGGCGATGGAGTGGAAGAACGTCAGTGCGACGCGTTCTTCCGTGCGAATCTCACCGACCAGCAGGTACTCGGGGCGCTGTCGGAGCGCGGCCTGCAGGAGCGCGTACATCGACACCTCGCCGCGGCCGTCGGCCGTGAACGTGTCGCGGGTGACGGACTGAATCCAGTTGTCGTGCGGGAGGGTGATTTCGCGCGTGTCCTCGATGGAGACGACCTTCGCGTGGCCGGGGACGAAGAAGGACACCGCGTTCATCGAGGTGGTCTTCCCGGAGCCCGTGCCGCCCGCGAAGATGAGCGAGCGGTTGTTCTCGATGGCGAGCCAGAAGTACGCCATCTGCTCGACGCTGAAGGTGTTCCAGCGCACGAGGTCGACCGGCGACAGCGGCACGTCCGAGAACTTCCGGATGGTGAAGTTCGACCCGCGGGTGGCGACGTCGGAGCCGAGAGTCAACTGGACGCGGGAGCCGTCCGGGAGGCTCGCGTCGACGAGCGGGTCGGAGACGGTCACCTGCTTGCCCGCGCGTTGCGCGAGGCGGATGGTGAACGACGAGAGGTCGCCGTCGTCGAAGACGACGTTCGTCGGCACGTCCCGGTAGACGCTGTGGAAGACGTAGACCGGCACGTCGTCGCCGTCACAGGAGATGTCTTCGATACCCGGGTCCCGCATCACGGGGTCGATGCGGCCGAAGTGGATGAAGTCGCGGAGCAGGAAGTAAAACAGCTTCCAGAGCGACCCCTCTTCGACCGTCGCCGCGTGTTCGGTGATTATCTCGCGGGCCTCGTCGTCGAACACGTCCTCGCGGTCGCCGTCGGCGTCGAGGTCGCGGTACAGGAGGCTGTTGCGCAGAATCTTCGTCAGGTCGTCGCGCACGAAGTCCTCGAAGTCGTCGAGGCGCGGTTCGCTCACGTGGTACCGGTGTTCGCGCTTCTCGTGGTCGTACAGGATGGAGACGAACGCGAAGGGCTTGTTCACCCAGTAGTGTTCGACGGCCTCGACGCCCTCGAGGAACGAGAAGTCGAAGAATTGGTCTTCGATGAACGCCTCCGAGGGCGTCGGCGCGAACGCCGTCTCGTCGTCGATTTCGGCGAAGAACGCCTTCACCTCGCGGAGGACGGCCTCCCGGAGCGTTTCCGGGCGGTCTTCGTCCGCCGCTTCGTCGTCGGTGGGGTCTTCGACGGGGCCGTATTCGATGCGGTCCGACGCGGGGACCGGTAGTTCACTCGCGCGGGCGGCCATCGCCTCCGGACCGGTCGTGGGGACCAGTTCGGCGGTGCCGGCACCGTCTGCTCGGAACGATTCTTCGCCATCGAGGCGGTCAGTCTGGGAGTTCTTGTCAGGAGACGCCATTCTCTGGAAATACTGAACGGTAGGAACGGCTGTAAGTATGGAGCGACTAGATGAGCGAATTCGGCCGGTTAGGCCCGAACTACCGGCGTATTCCGGAATTCATCTGGTCCGTTCTCGACGGGGAATTGAGGTGGGGTGGTCCCCAACCCCGCCCGCGAGAGAGTAACAACTGAATTACAGTATTCGGCCGCGCGCACCGTTCACGGCCGACGCGTCGGCGAGAAACGACGATATTCAGCGTAAGAACAGTGTTACCAATAGGCACAGGCCGTCTGTCGTCGGAATTCCATCCTTCAGCCCCGTCGTGGCCTTGCGATTTCGGTCCTTCCTAGCGGGTGGAAACGGGACGAACCTTCAAGAGAAGCGGCGTTGTATGTAAGGATGTATTATGGATATTGCTGATATCGCCACTCCTGATTTCATCGAGGTCGACGTTGACGAGCGATTAGGCAAAGTCCGCTCCATCTTCGAGCGGGAAAACCCTAAGGGCATCATCGTCCAGGACGACGGCGAGTACGCGGGCGTCATCGGTGAGAAGCAGCTCATCAACTCGCACGTCGAAGACAACACCAAAGCGGCCGCGCTGACGAAGGCCGTCCCCAAGATAGACCGTCACGAGAACGTGCGCGAGGTCGCGCGCATGCTCGTCGAGGGCAACACGAAGGTCGCGCCGGTCTACGAGGGCGAAAAACAGTACGGCATCATCACGCAGGACGCCATCCTCGAGGCCGTCCTCGACAACCTCGACGCGCTGACCGTCGAGCAGATTTACACCGACGACGTGGTCACCATCGGCGAGCGCGACCACCTCGGACAGGCCATCAACCGCCTCCGCGAACACGGCGTCTCGCGGCTGCCGGTCGTCGACCGGGACGGCCGCCTCGCGGGCATCCTGACCACGTACGACCTCGTCGAGTTCATGGTGCGCGACGAGGGTCGGCAGGGGAAACAGGACCGCCGCGGCGACACCGACCGGATGCTCGACCTCCCGGTCTACGACCTGATGAGCAGCCCGGCGCGCACGGCGACGCCCGAAGAGAGCGTCCGCGACGCGGTCGCGCGCATGCTGGAACACGACATCGCCGGGCTCGTCGTCACGCCCGCCGACGACGACGGCGAGGTCCTCGGCGTGGTGACCAAGACCGACGTGCTCCGCGCGCTCACCTACACCGAAGAAGAGCAGATGGACGTGCAGGTCACGAACATCGGCCTCCTCGAGACGCTGAGCCGCGCCGACATCAACTCGGCCATCACCGAGGTCGCGGACAAGTACCAGCGGATGAGCGTGCTCCACGCCCACGTCCGCTTCCACGAGCACAAGGAGAAGCTCCGCGGCACGCCGCTCATCCAGTGCCAGATTCGGCTCCGCACGAGCCACGGCCAACTGGCCGGCAGCGGCGAGGGCTACGGCGCGGAACACGCGTTCCACGTCGCGCTCGACAAGCTCGAACGCAACGTGCTCGAAGTCAAGGGCTTCGAGGCCGACGAGCGCTACCGCGGTCAGCTCCTCCGGAAGCTGAACGAGCTGTAACGCCGACGCACCGGTCACACCGGTACGCCCGAAATCGAAACGCGAACGGAACACAGGAGCAGGATCGGGCCGGGTCGTCCGCCCGGTCGCGTCGACCTTTTTCTACACGTCAGTCGCCGAGAGCCCGCGGTCCGTTATCTTGAACGTCGCCGTCTCCCCGGCGGGTTTCGCGCGGTGCTTTTCGAGCGTCGCCCGGCGGTTGCCGCCGCGGAAGCGGTCGAGGCGGACGACGGTGCCGGTCCAGTGTTCGAGGGTGTGGCCGCCGAGCGCCCGCGTCCGGTCGGTGTCGGGGTCGGAGTACACCTGATTCGTCAGGACGACCGCGAGGTCGTGTTTGCGCGCGAGCGACAGCAGGTGGGTGACCTGCCGGGCGACCCGACGGAGCGCCTCGCCGCCGTCGCCCTCGGCGGTCCGCTCCAGCCGGTAGAAGCCGGTCGCGGAGTCGAGGACGATGAGGTCGGCGCTGGCGGCGAACTCCTCGGCGTCGCGGACGGCCTGTTCCTGGTCCTCGAAGTCGTACGCCTCGCTTATCATCAGCCGCGAGGTCACAGACTCCACGTCCTCGGGGGCGACCGCCTCCGCGAGCTGTTGGAAACGGTCGACCGACAGTCCCTCGGTGTCGATGTAGACGACGGTGCCGCCCGCCGCGGCGACCCGGACCGCCGCCGAGAGCGCGACGTTGGTCTTGCCGGCCGCGGAGGGGCCGTACACCTGCGTGACGGTGCCGCGTTCGAACCCGCCGTCGAGGAGGTCGTCGAGCGCCGTGCACCCGGTGGAGACTGACTCTGTCACGTCAGGTGGTGGGTGCCACCGGCCGAAAAAGACCCCGGTCGCCCGCCGCGGTACGAGCCGCCGCTTCGGCGCCAGTCCGCGACCGTCGAGGGCGACCCGCGCACGACGGTTTATTCGTCGCCGTCGCCAAGGGAGGGACGTGATAGTCGTCGCCACCGCGGACTTCGACCTCTACCACGAGGCCGTGTCCGAACTCCGGAGCCGAGGAGTCGCCTTTACCACCGTCGAGCCGGGCGACCCGCTTCCCGAGCGGGCGCGGGTCCTCCTTACCGGCCCGGACGACGACCTCGACGGCGTCGATACCGACGGCGACGTGACCCGCGTGACCGCGACCGGCGACGACGCGCGCCGCGCCGTCGACGAGGCGCTCGCGAGCCTCCGCGGCGGCGACGGACGGACCGTCGTCGGGGTGGACCCCGGAACCAGACCCGGCGTCGCCGTCCTCTCGGGCGAGACGGTCGTCGCCGCGTTCCACGTCCCGCTTTCGGACGCCGTCGAGGTCATCCGCCGCGAGACCGAGGACGCGGTCGACCCCGTGGTCCGCATCGGCGACGGCGCGCGCCTGCAGGGCGCGAAGCTCATCAACGACCTCGACGACGTCGCGGTCGAACTCGTCGACGAGACCGGAACGACGCCGTACCTCGGGACCGGCGCGCGCGGCATGGGCGACGTGCTCGCCGCGGTGAACATCGCCCGCCGGGACGGCGAGCGCATCGAATCCCGCGAGATAGAACCGACCGAGGGCGAACTCACGCGCATCAAGGCGCGCTCGCGCGAGGCGTCCGAGGACAACCGCACCATCGACGACGCGCTCGCGCGCCGCGTCGCCGGCGGGGAACTGAGCATCGACGAAGCGCTGGACGAACACCGCTCGCGCGAGGAGTGAGCGTCGCGGCGGCGGTTTCGACGCCGTTAACGGCCGCCTAACGGTGCTCTACGCGACCGGTCGAGTGGGCCGTGATTCGAGCGGTCGACGGGGAAAGAACGCTATTAACGTGACTCTCGGTTTATGAGACGCACCCTCCCCGATTCATACCTACGTTCTCCCGACGCGTATCTCGTGTCGCATGAGCACATCACGCACCCCCGAAGTCGGGCGACGGACGTACCTGAAGGCACTCGGCGTCGGCGCGCTCTCGCTCGGCGCGTTCGCCTCGCCCGCGGCGGCGCACCGCGGGGCGCTCCAGCGCGAACTCGCGTCGGTTCGGGCGGCCACGTCGAAGTACGCCGACGTTCGGAAGGCCATCGCGGACGGCTACGTCCTCGGCAGTCCGTTCGTGCCGGGCATGGGCTACCACTACGTGAACCACCACTACATCATCGAGAACTACGACGACGAGGTCGATATCACGAAGCCCGCCGCGCTCGTCTACGGGAAAAACGAGGGCAACGGCAAGGAGGAACTCGTGCTCGGCGCGGCCGAGTACCTGTTCGACGAAGTGCAAGAATACGAGGGGCCGTTCCCGGACCCGTTCCACGGCGACAGCGACGACGGCATGTGGGGCTTCGCCGGTGGCCACTGGGGCCTCCACGCGTGGGTCCACGTGAACAACCCCGCGGGGACGTTCGCGCCGTTCAACTCCCGGCCGCAGTTCAACGAGAAGTGACCTGACGGGTCGGCCGCGGCCGCTTTTTTCGGCGAATCGTCCCGGACGGTGAGCCTCGCGAATCGCTTATTCGCCGTCGTTAGACGCCACCGCGTCCACGGCGCGGCGCATGACCTCGCGGACGGGAAGTCCCGTCTCGGTCGCCACGGCGAGCGCGTCGTCGTACTCTGCGCTTCGGTCGTAGACGACGCCGTCGGCGTCGCTTCCGACCTTGACGCTCACCTCGTACTCGTCGCCGTCGACAGCGAGCGTCGCCGTCTCGAACTCGCGGCGGGCGGTCCAGCGGTGCCCCGCCCCGTGTTCGCGGACTCCGAGCGTGCCGGTCTCGACCGCGAGGCGATAGGCGACGCGCTCGGCGTCCTCGGGCTTGACGACGACCTTGACGAGGTGGCCGGGGCGGGACTTCTTCATCGTCGTCGGAATGATGGTCACGTCGCGCGCGCCGGCGTCCTTCAGGGTCTCCTGTAGCCCGCCGAGGACTTCGGGCGTCGCGTCGTCGAGGTTCGTCTCGAGGACGGAAATCTCGTCGCGGACGAGCCGGGAGCCGCCGTCGCCGACGACCGCGCGGAGGACGTTCGGCCGGTCCGGGAAGTCCCAGCCGCCGGCCCCGTAGCCGGACGACTCGACCGACATCGACGGGAGCGTCTCGACGCCCTCGGCGAGGTGCGCGAGGATGGCCGCGCCCGTGGGGGTGAGCAGTTCGGCCTCGACGGGGCCGCCGCGGACCGACCAGTCGGCCGCCGCGGTGATGTTGAGCACGGCGGGCGCGGGGACCGGGTAGGACCCGTGGCTCATCTCGGCCTCGCCGCCGCCGACGGCGACCGGGCCGGTGACGACGCGGTCGACGCCGAGGTCGTCGAGGAGGAGACAGACCCCGACCACGTCGGCGATGGCGTCGTCCGCGCCGACCTCGTGGAAGTGGGTCTCGTCGAGGTCCGTGCCGTGGACCTCGGCTTCTGCCTCGCCGAGCACGCGGAAGATGGCCGTCGCGTCCTCGACCACGCCCGCCGGGAGGCCCATCGACTCGACGAGTTCGACGACCTCGGGGTAGGTCCGGTGCGGGCCGTGACCTTCGGCGTGGGTGTGGCCGTCGTGGGAGTGCGAGTGACCGTGGTCGTGCGAATGCTCGTGGCCGTCGTGAGAGTGCGAGTGACCGTGGTCGTGCGAATGCTCGTGGTCGTCGTGGGAGTGCGAGTGACCGTGGTCGTGCGAGTGCTCGTGGCCGTCGTCGTGGTGGTGAGTGTGCTCCTCGTCGTGAGCGTGGTCGTGGTGGCGGTACTGATGTTGGTGGCTGTGCTCGTCTTCGCCGTCGCCGTCAGCGTCGTTGTCGGAGTCGCCCCCGTTGTCGCCGTCGGCGCGCAGGCGTCGGTGGTCGTCGCCGTGGCCCTCGCCGCGGGGGTCGCCGCCGTCGGTCTCCGCGAGGAGCACGTCCACCTTGGTCGCGAGGATGCCGTTTTTGTCGACCTCGTGGACGCGGTAGGTCACGTCGAGGGCGTCTTCGACGGGCGAGAGGACGGACGGGTCGGCACCGGCGGCGACGAGCGCGCCGAGGAGCATGTCGCCGCTGGCACCCATCCGGCCGTCGAACGCGAGGAGTCGCATGCGTGAACCGTCGTGTTCGAGAGTAAAAACGCCAGCCATCGACGCGCCGAGGCCTGTCCAGTCGGTAGGGATTAGTAGCCGCCCGCCCTACGGTGTGCTAGGCTGTAACCACGGGAGGACGGTGCCTCGGGCCGACCGGGGAAGGACTTATCCGATGGCCTCTCACAGGTATCAGCATCCCCGCGAGGTAATCATGAACGAAGTCCAACTCGAAGTGGCGAAAGCGTACCCGAACGACTCGGGGCGCGGTATCGCCCGTCTTGATCCGGACACCTTGCTCCATCTCAAGCTCTCGCCGGGAGACATCATCGAGATAGAGGGAGGAAAAACGACCGCCGCGAAGGTGTGGCGGGCAGACCGGCAGGACTGGAACACGGATACGGTCCGCATCGACGGGTTCACTCGGCAGAACGCCGACGTGGGCATCGGAGAGCGGGTCACCATCCGCAAGGCAGAGGCCACGAAGGCCGACAAACTCGTGTTGGCGCCGCCCGAAGAGGCGAGCGTCCAGTTCGGGTCCGACGCGGCCGGCATGGTCAAACGGCAGATTCTCAAGCGGCCCGTGGTCGAACGCGACATCGTCCCGGTGATGTCGAGTACGAACCACCCGTTCATGCGGTCGCCCGGACAGGCGATTCCGCTCATCGCCGTCGAGACGAAGCCCGACGGCGTCGTCCTCGTCACCGAGGACACCGACGTCGAACTCCGCGAGGAGCCCATCTCGGGCTTCGAGAAGGCCGGCGGCGGCATCACCTACGAAGACATCGGCGGGCTGACCAACGAGATTCAGCGCGTTCGCGAGATGGTCGAACTGCCGATGAAGCACCCCCAGATATTCAAGAAGCTGGGCATCGAGCCCCCGCAGGGGGTGTTGCTCCACGGCCCGCCGGGCACCGGGAAGACGCTTCTCGCCCGCGCGGTCGCCAACGAGACTTCGGCGAGTTTCTTCTCTATCGCAGGGCCGGAGATCATCTCGAAGTACTACGGCGAGTCAGAACAGCAGCTCCGCGAGATATTCGAGGACGCCAAAGAGGAGTCGCCGAGCATCATCTTCATCGACGAGCTCGACTCCATCGCGCCCAAGCGCGAGGACGTGACCGGCGAGGTCGAACGCCGGGTCGTCGCCCAGTTGCTGACGATGATGGACGGGCTCGAAGCCCGCGGACAGGTCATCGTCATCGCGGCGACGAACCGCGTCGACTCGGTCGACCCCGCGCTCCGCCGCCCCGGTCGCTTCGACCGCGAAATCGAAATCGGCGTGCCGGACGAGGAGGGCCGCAAGGAAATCCTCCAGATTCACACCCGCGGCATGCCGCTTTCGGACGACGTCGACCTCGACGACCTCGCCGACGACACCCACGGCTTCGTCGGTGCCGACATCGAGGCGCTGACGAAGGAAGCCGCGATGAAGGCGCTTCGGCGCTACCTCCCCGAAATCGACCTCGACAGGGAGGACATCCCGCCGAGCCTCATCGACCGCATGGTCGTCAAGAACGACGACTTCGGCGGCGCGCTCGGCGAGGTCGAGCCCTCGGCGATGCGCGAGGTGCTCGTCGAGATTCCGAAGGTGACGTGGGAGGACGTCGGCGGTCTCGAAGGGCCCAAACAGAAGGTCCAAGAGAGCGTCGAGTGGCCGCTGACGACGCCCGAGAAGTTCGAGCGGATGGGCATCGAGGCCCCGAAGGGCGTGCTCCTCTACGGGCCGCCCGGCACGGGGAAGACCCTGATAGCGAAGGCCGTCGCCAACGAGACGAACGCGAACTTCATCTCGGTGCGCGGTCCGCAGCTGCTCTCGAAGTGGGTCGGCGAGTCGGAGAAGGCGATTCGGCAGACGTTCCGCAAGGCGCGACAGGTCTCGCCGACCATCATCTTCTTCGACGAGCTGGACGCGCTCGCCCCCGCCCGCGGCAACGACATGGGCAACAACGTCTCCGAGCGCGTCGTCAACCAGCTCCTGACGGAGTTAGACGGCCTCGAAGACGCGGGTAACGTCATGGTCATCGCGGCGACGAACCGCCCGGACATGATCGACCCCGCGCTCATCCGCTCGGGTCGGTTCGACCGCCTCGTGCTCATCGGCCAGCCCGCAGAGGAGGGCCGCGAGCAGATTCTCGACATCCACACGCAGCGGAGCCCGCTCGCGCCCGACGTGAGCCTCCGCGAAATCGCGGAGATAACCGACGGCTACGTCGGCTCCGACCTCGAATCCATCTGCCGCGAGGCGGCCATCGAGGCGCTCCGCGAGGACTCCGACGCCGAGGAAATCGAGATGCGCCACTTCCGCAAGGCGATGGAGTCGGTCCGGCCGACCATCACCGAGGAACTGATGCGCTACTACGAGGACATCCAAGACCAGTTCAAGGGCGGTTCCCGCGAGGGCCTGTCGCCCGACACCCGCGACGGCGGCCGCATCGGCTTCCAGTAAGCCGGACGGTCGGCGGTCGCTTGTCTGGTTTTTCTTCTTATCTCCCGAAAAAGAAGCGACGCGTCGGTGTGTGGCGCGCGCTCAGAACAGCAGCGAGTCGTCGTTGTCTATCATGTAGAGCGTCCGCGCCGCCACGTTGACGGCGTGGTCGCCGATGCGTTCGAGGTCGCGCACCGTAAGCAGGAGGCGGCGCACGTCGACGAGGGCGGTCTCGGGTTCGAGGTCGCCGTCGCCCTCGAAGTCGTCGCCGCTCATGAGGTCGCGGACGATGCTCTGCGACGCGTTGTCACACATCGTGTCGAGGCTGTCGTCGCGCTCCGCCACGGACCGACAGAGGTCGGTGTCTTCGGTCTCGTAGGCGTCCATCGCCTGGTCGACCATGTCGAGCGCGGCGTCGCCGATGCGGCGGATGTCGACTTCGGTGTAGACGTCGTTTTCGGCGTCGATGGCGTACTGCGCGAGGTTGGTCGCGAGGTCGCCGATACGTTCGAGGTCGGTGATGATCTTGAACGACGCCGCGATGAATCGCAGGTCGCCCGCGACGGGCTGTTGGAGCGCGAGCAGGTCGATGCAGTCCTGCTCCAAGTCGAGGTAGATGCGGTTGATTTCGTGGTCGCCCTCGATGACCTCCTGGGCCTTCCGCTCGTCTTTGTCTTCGAGCGCGTCGAGGGCGTACCGAACTCGCTCCGAGACGAGTTCGCTGAGATACAACACGTCCTCTTCGAGCTGATTGAGGCGAGATTGGTACGTGTTTCTGGCCATACGTGACGTTCCGGCAGGCGAAGTGAAATTCCTTGTGATGGTTTCGGTGACTGAGCCGCCGATACGTCCCGAACGACCGTGTCCGATACGCCCCGAACGACCGTGTCCGATACGCGACGCCGAAACGCGGGCGTCGGGTCGGCGATGCGGACCGAGCGTGGCACAAAACGAGCCGCGAACCGCGCGAGCGAGAGCGGGTTATCCGAACTTGCCGGTGATGTAGTCTTCGACGCGCTGGCTCTCGGGGTTCTCGAAGATTTTCTGGGTGTCGTTGAACTCGACGAGTTCGCCGCCGGTGAGGAAGACGGCGGTCTTGTCGGAGATACGCGCCGCCTGTTGCATGTTGTGGGTGACGATGACGACGGTGTAGTCCTCGGCGAGTTCCTCGACGAGGTCTTCGATTTGCGAGGTCGCCACGGGGTCGAGCGCCGATGCGGGCTCGTCCATGAGCAGCACCTCGGGGTCGGTGGCGATGGCGCGGGCGATACAGAGGCGCTGTTGTTGGCCGCCGGAGAGGTCGAGACCGGACTCGTGGAGGCGGTCTTTCACCTCGTCCCAGAGGGCGGCGCGCTTGAGCGACTCCTCGACGACCTCGTCGTAGTCGGCGTCGATACCCTGAATCTTCAGGCCGTAGACGACGTTCTCGTAGATGCTCTTCGGGAACGGGTTCGGCTTCTGGAACACCATGCCGACGCGGCGGCGGAGCGCGACGGGGTCGACGTCGTCGTCGTAGACGTTCTTGCCGCGGAGCGTGAGTCCCCCCTCGACGCGGGCGACGTCGATGAGGTCGTTCATGCGGTTGATACAGCGGAGGAACGTGGACTTCCCGCAGCCGGAGGGACCGATCATGGCGGTCACGCTGTTTTCGGGGATGTCCATCGAGATGTCGGTGAGCGCGTGGTCGTCGCCGTACCAGACGTTGATGTTATCCGAGCTGATGACGGTCTCGGCGTCCCGCCCCACCGAACTCTCCGACGCAGAGAGCCCGTCGCTCACGTCGGTTTCGACGAGCATCTCGTCGTTCGTCGGGTCCTCTGTTCCGTTCATGGCTTGCTGTTCTCCCTCGGGTGCTTTGTCTCTTTGGCTCATTGGTGGTGTTCAGTTTTCACTTTCGAACTTGTTGCGCAGGACGATGGCGATGGAGTTCATGGCGAGGAGGACCGCCAGGAGGACGACGACGCCCGCCGGGACGGCCTTCGTGTAGAAGTCCTCGCTGGCGAACAGGCTGGACCACGCGTACACCTGCAGGGGCATGGCGCTCACCTTCGAAGTGAGCTCCGTCGGCAGGCTGAAAAGCACGTTCGGCGCGCCGATCATGATGAGCGGCGCGGTCTCGCCGATAGCCCGGCCGAGCGCGAGGATGGTCCCGGTCAGGATGCCGGGGAACGCCTCCGGGAGGACGACGTTCTTCACCGTCTGCCAGCGCGTCGCGCCCATGCCGTAGGACGCCTGCCGCATGTCGCTGGGAACCGCCCGAATCGCCTCGCGCGAGGAGATGATGACGATGGGCAGGATGAGGAGCGCGAGCGTCGCGCCGCCGATGAGGACCGTCCCCGTCGGCTGGCCGAGGTAGGTGACGAACACGCCGAGTCCGAGCAGGCCGTAGACGACCGAGGGGACGCCGGCGAGGTTCGAGATGTTCACGTCGATGAATCGGGTGAAGGCGTTGTCCGGGGCGTACTCCTCGAGGTACACCGCCGCGCCGACGCCGAGCGGGAACGAGAGGGCGGCGACCGTCGCCATCAGCAGGATGGAGCCGCCGATGGCCGGGTAGAGGCCGGCGTTCTCCGCGGTCCCGCTGTGGGCGCTCGTGAGGAACTGCCAGTCGACCCACGACTGCGGGCCGGCGAAGCCGAGCGCGTCGACCGCGACCGCGCCGACGAGCGACCCGCCGATGACGACCGCGGCCAACAGGAGGCCGATTCGCTCCTGTTCGCGGGTGACCGCCGCGCCGCCGGCGTAGGCCAGCGTCGGGACGAACGCGACCGACGTGACGACGGCGGCGGCGTTGGCGTCGACGCCGAGCGTCGGACCGACGACGGCCGCGAGACCGGTCAGGACGAGCGCGGACGCGCCCGCGGCGAGGCCCGCGGTGGTGTCCTCACGGATGCGGGCGACGTACTGACCGACGACGACCGCGGCCACGCCGCCAAGGACGAGCGTCAGAATCATCCAGTCGGCGGGGACCACGGGGAGTTGACGGACGATTTCGGGGATGCTGTGGAAGTACCCCGGCACGCCGACGAGCGAGAGAATAAACGCGGCACCGGTCGCGGCGACGCGGAGGGTAAAGGGAATCTGCTGTTCGTACTTGGTCAGGACGACCGTGAGCGCCGCCGGAACGAGGAGGCCGACGACGTACGACAGGCCGGTCAGCGGCGGGACGATGTCGACGAAGACGATGGCGACGCCGCCACTGAACAGCAGGAACACCCCGAGCATCCCGATGACCATCCCGCCGAGCTTGAGCGCCGGGACGTTCCGGCGGGCGAGATAGCCGCCGACGACCGCCGTGGGGACGACGAGCGTCAGGAAGAAGGTGAGATGCCAGCCGAGGTCGGCGGTGAGCGGGCGAATCGCGTCGTTGGCGACGTAGACGAGGAGGACGGCGAGCGTGACGATGCCGAACATCGTCGCGCCCAAAAGCAGGTACCGGAAGACGGTTCCGGCGGTCCGACTGACCTGTCCGAACCCGTCTGCGTAACTCGATTCGGTGTCGGTCGACATCTCAGTACGCCTCCCGGTAGCGTCGCGAGACGTAGTCGCTGATGACGTTCATGATGAGTGTGATGACGAAGAGCACGAGGCCGATGGCGAACAGGCTGCGGTAGGCCAGGCCACCGCCGGTGATGTCACCGGTGAGAAGCTGGACCATCGCGGCGGTCATGGGCAGCGCGCCTTCGAGGTACGACGCGGGGTTGAGCGGGTTGAGGAACTTCGCCTGCGCGCCCGCGGCGACGGTGACGGCCATCGTCTCGCCGATGGCGCGCGAGAGCGCGAGGATGAACGAAGAGAAGATACCGGAGAGCGCGGCGGGGACGACGATGCCGGTCGAGACGTCGAACTTCGTCGCGCCCATGCCGTAGCCCGCCTGTCGGAGTTCGTCGGGGACGGCGGACATCGCGTCCTCGCTGATGGAGGCGACCATTGGGATGATCATGATGCCGACGACGATGCTCGCAGAGAGCATGTTGAACGTCCCGATGCCGGGGAAGACGACTTCCAGCGCCGGCGTGATGTAGATGAGCGCGAAGAAGCCGTAGACGACGGTCGGGACGCCGGCGAGGATCTCCAGCGCGGGTTTGAGAATCGAGCGCGCCTGTGCGCTCGCGTACTCGCTGAGGTAGATGGCGGTGGCGACGCCGAGCGGGAGCGCGATGACGGCCGACCCGATGGTGACCATCAGGGTCGCCGACACGAGCGCCAGCACGCCGAACTCTTGGCTGTGTATCTGCCAGGTGGTTCCGGTGAGGAAGTCGACGATAGACGCCGTCTCTCCCGCTACTCCCATCAGCGGGGCTGTCAGCGTGAAGAACTTGGACGCCTCCGTGATGAGGAGCCCGACGATACTGAGGGTCGTCACGACGGACAACGCCGCGCACAGGAAGAAGAACGACCGCGTCAGTAGCTCACGCGGGGAATTCTCCGTGTTCCGCGTGAGGTCGGTTTCGAGGTCATCTGTGCTCATTGGTTGGATTGAATCGTGGTATATGAAAAAGCGCTTCGTTAGCTGATTCTGTCGGGGAAGCGGCTAGTTGGCTTCCTCGATGGCCGCGTTGAGCGTGTCGAGCATCTCCTGTTGCTCGTCGTCGCCGAGCGGGACGTAGCCGACCTCGTCGGCGACGATTTCGCGGCTGGTGGAGTTCTCCATCCAGTAGCGGGCGAACTCCGCGACGTGTTCCTCCGCGAGCGACTCGCGGGCGGGGTAGGTGAACAGCGGGCGGGAAAGCGGGTTGTACTCGCCGGACAGCGCCGTGTCGAGCGACGGCTCGACGAACTCGCCGGCGTCGTTCTCGATGGGGACGGCCTGCACGGCGTCGGTGCTCTCGCTGTAGTACGCGAAGCCCATGTAGCCGATGGCGTACTCGGAGCCCTGGACGCCCTGGATGATGGTGCGGTCCTGTTCGGTTGCCGAGTAGTCCTGGCGGTGCCCCGGCCCTTCCTCGCCGATGATGGCCTCGATGAAGTAGTCGTACGTGCCGGAGGCGTCGGTGGGGCCGTAGATCTGAATCTCCTCGTCGGGCCACTCGGAGTTGACGTCCGACCACGTCGTCGGAGTCGACTCGGCCGAGAAGATGGTCTGGAGTTGCTCGACGGTGAGGCCCTCGCCGATGAAGTCGTTGTCGTTGTTGACGATGACCGTCAGCGCGTCGGTGGCGACTTTGAGTTCGACGGGGGTCACGTCGTTGTCCTCACACTGCGTCTCTTCTTCGCCCTTGATGGGGCGCGAGGCGTTGTTGAAGTCGGTCTGACCCGTACAGAAGTAGTTCGCGAAGCCGCCACCGGAGCCGGTGGACTGGAGGTTGATATTGACCTCGGAGTGCTCGGTCTGGAAGCGCTCGCCCATCGCGGTCGCGAGCGGGAACACCGTCGAGGAGCCGGCGATGTCGATGGTTCCCGAGAGCTCGTTGCTCCCGTCGCCCGACGAGTCCCCACCCTCGGAGTCGCCGCCGGAGCCGCCCTCACCGTCGGTGTTGTTCTCCGTACACCCGGCGAGTCCAGCGAGACCGGCCGCGCCCGAGGCAATCAGGAACTTACGCCGCGAAAGACCACTGTCCGAGTTACGCGTCATCGATTTTGACGAGCCGATTTTGGCGTAAATACCCTGCTATGACAACTATATAGAGATATGTTCCGGTATATCCACAACGGTTGATAACGTGTGACAAGAACGGGGCGAAATCGGCGAAAGCAGCCGATTGTTCCATTCGCGACCGTCTCGTGCGCGAACTTTCGCCGACGTGTCAGAAAACGCGGGGGCACGGGCCGACGGGCGCGGCGCAAAACAACTACTGAGTGGGCAGTGTTTCGAGCCCGAATCGGCACGAATCACGTTCGGTAGCGCTCCTCACATAAAATACGACTTCGATATATAGAGATAGACAGTTTTATTGTGTATTGAGAACCACCCACGGACATGGTCGAAACCCGAAAGGTGCAGGTGACGGGCGGTTCCACCTACACCGTCTCGATTCCCAAAGATTGGGCGACGGACAACGGCGTCTCGGCGGGGAGCGAAGTCGAGTTCTACCCGGAGGGGGACTCGCTGTTCTTGACCCCTCGCTCGGAGGAAGAACGCACCGAGGGCACCCTCGACATCGCGACCCTCGAAGGGGACGAACTCACCCGCGCCGTCATGACGATGTACGTGAGCGGGTTCGACATCATCGCGCTGGAGAGTTCGCGCATCACGACCGACCAGCGCCGGACCATCCGCGAGGCGACCCAGAGCCTCGTCGGCCTCGAAGTGCTCGAAGAGACGCGCGACCGGGTCGTCATCCGCGACCTGCTCGACTCCTCCGAGCTCTCCATCCACAACGCGGTCACCCGAATGCGACTCATCTCGCTTTCGATGCTCGAAGACGCCATCGCGGCCATCGCCGAGCAGGACGACGACATGGCCCGCGACGTCATCCAGCGCGACGACGACGTCGACCGCCTCTGGATGGTCGTCTCCCGCATCTTCCGGGCGACGCTCCGGACCCCGAAGGCCGCAGAAGAACTCGGTCTGCCCCGCGAAATCTGCTTCGACTACCAGTCCGCCGCCCGGCAACTGGAGCGCATCGGCGACCACGCGACCAAAATCGCCCACCTCTCGTTGAACTTCGAGGAGCCCGTCGACGGCGAAATCGTCGAGGCGATTCAGGAGCTGTTCGAGGAGGCGAAGGCCGTCGTCAACGGCGGGATGGACGCGCTGTTCGCCGAGGAGAGCGACGAGGCGAGCCGCCTCGCCAACGAGTCCCGCGAAGCCGTCCAGGCCATCGATACGAGCGCCCGCGGCATCGACGAACTCCTCCGCGGCCTCGACCCGGCGCGCGCGCAACTGCTCGGCCTCATCGTCGACTCCGTCTCCCGGAGCGCCGACTACGGCGGCAACATCGCCGAGACGGCGCTTCAGAAGGCCGCGCCGACTCCCTGACCGGTCACGAGCGACCAGCCGCGACGCCGCTTTTGTCGCTCACTTCTTGTTCCGGATTCGACTTCGACCGAACCACGCCCGCGAGCGACGGCCGCGGGGCTCACGGGGTAAAACAGTCGAGCCGCGCCGAAACGACGACGCGGGGAGAGAGACTTACTCTTCGTCGACGACGACGGCGTTGACCTGCCCGTCCTGACCGGGGCGGGAGGTGACGCGGGCGCGGCCGGCGCTCGTGTCGATGATGGAGCCCTTCGTGATGATGTTCCGGCGGGCGTAGTTGACGTTCGACGGGTTGTCGATGACGCCTTCGATGTCTGCCTGCGTCACGTCGGAGCCGTCGGCGACCTGCGCGACGTTCGTCGAGAGGGCGCGGACCTTCTCGTTGTTACCGCGGGAGTCGATGATCTGGAACCGGGGCTCGCCGACCGTCGTGGCGGCGGGTTCGCGGCCCAGCTGGTAGCGCTTCTTGTTTCGGGACGGCTTGCGCCGACCGCCGGTCCGCTTCCGCTTGGAGCGTCCTTGGTCCTTCATACGGGGTAAAAACCTCGGTGACTACTTGAATCGCTCGAATCGGTGCTCGGCGGAGACGGGTGACACCACGTCTCTCGGGCGCGATGGCAACGCAAACCGTTTAGTTCGCCCGCGCCCGCCGTCGAACCGATGAGTCTCGACGTCACCGTCGCCGTCCCCTTCCGGCAACACGGCTCGACCCGCCTCGGCGAGGGCGAGTTCGTCGTCGCCCTGTCGCTCGACCGCGACTGGTTCTCCCCGGACCAGGCGAAGCGCCTCATCGACCTCGCCGCGGGCCGCGGCCTCGTCGAGCGCGACGACGGCGAGGTCGTCGCGACGTTCGACCCCGCCGAGGTACGGATACCCGAGGAGTTCGAACCCGACGCCTCCGTCCTCCGCGAGCAGTCGGCGTTCGAGCAGATTCTCGACGCCTGCGTCGCCGCCGGCATCGAAAAACAGGCCGCCGTCGCCGGCATCAACGAGCGACAGTCCCGCCTCGGCGTCACCGCCGAGGCCGCCGCGGTCCTCTTCGCACGCGCGAACGAGGTGAACGTGGACGACGCGGCCGAGAAAGCCAAGCGGTCGCTGGCCGAGTAGGCCGTTCGCACGCCGGCTCGCGCCCGCCAGCGAAGCGACACCCCGAAACCGTCCGGGCGCGAACGCCCGGCATGGTCGTCGATTCGCTCTCCGACGGGACACGCATCGCTCAACTGCTCGCCTCGGAGGTAACGGGCCACGAAGACGCCTTTTCCGTTCTCTCCGTCGTCGACGCCGACCCCGACGTGGAACCGACCGACGACGGCGCGCTCGCCTACGCGGTCGCCGCCGGCGACGAGCGCGTCGCCGAGGTGTACGTCCAGCCCGACCGCGCCCGCGTCGAGTTCCTCGCCCACCCCGACGTGACCGCCGAGGCCGCCTCCGAGGAGGGGCTTCGCGTCCGCCCGAAGGCGGTCCGACCGCCGCGGACGCTCGTGTTCGTCGAGGACGGCGCGCAGGTGAAGTGGACGCTCCCGGCGTTCCGCGCGCTGGTCGCGGCGCTCGAAGCCGAGGACCGAGACGAGTAAAACCCGCCCGCCGCGCGACCGACTCAGAGGTCCGCGACGAGTTCCGGAAGCGCCGTCGGCAGGTCGTCGTGGTGGATGTGCGCGACCGCCCGCGGGTCGGGGTCGTCACAGCCTTCGCCGAGCACCTGCACCGGGAGCAGCCCTGCGTCGTGCGCGCCGGCGATGTCGTGGTGGACGCTGTCGCCGACGTAGACGGTCTCTTCGGGCTCGGTCCCGAGCTCGTCGAGCAGGGCATCGAACGCCCGCCGGTCCGGCTTTCCGGCGGGGAGCGCGCCCGTCACGAGCGCCGTGTCGAAGTGGTCGCGCCAGCCGAGTTTATCGATTTTCGCCTCTTGGGCCACGACCGGCCCGTTGGTGAGGAGGCCGACGCGGTAGGTCGTCCGCAGGCCGGCGAGCATCGCCTCGACGCCCTCGACGGGGACGACCGCGTCGGTGATTCGTTCTCTGTACGCCGTTGCGACGTGCTCCGGGTCGACGGTGGAGTCGTGCTCGTCGAGGAGGGTCTCGAAGATGGGCGCGCGGGTCTCGCGCGTGAGGTTCTCCTGATGTGCCCGGAGATACGCCTCTCGGGTCAGCGGGGGCGCGCCCGCCGCCGCCGCCGCCTCCGAGAGAATCGTCTCGCGGTCCCGCGTCGGGACCGCGAGTGTGTAGTCGAGGTCGAACCCGACCGCGCTGACAGACATTCTCGGCGAAGCGTTGGCAACGGAGCGATATGAGCGTGCCGGGACCTGTCGAGGGGGCGACCCGTCGCGCGGCGGCTCGCCGCCGGCCAGTCCGAACGACCCCTCACCGGCGACGACAACCACTATACCCGTCGGCGACGACGCCGAGATATGACCCTCGACCCCGTCCACGTGGACGACATCGCGTCCATGGCGAGTTCCATCGCCGACTCGGTCGACGACGCCGACTACGACGACCTCGCGCGGACGGTCTGGGAATCGTGGCTCGACCCCCTCGAATCGCCCGACGGGGGACTTCCCATCGTCGAACCGCTCGGGGAACAGCGCCTCCACGCCGCCGCCATCGACGACGTGGCGCTCACCGAGTCGCCGTTTCCGACCGTCCACGGCCTCGACTCGGGGACCATCAACCCGACGACGTTCAAAAACGGGCTCGTCCTCGACGTGGCCCACGCCGCGATGGCCGCCGAGCCGTCGGACCTCGACCTCCACCGACACCGCTCTATCGTCATGGCGGCCCACACCCACGACCCGGTCCAGTTTTTCGACACCGACGAGTGGCTCCGGTCCGACGAGGGCTACGGCCGCCGGCGCGTCCTGAGCGTCCCGCGGGTCAACCGCTACGCCGAGGGCGTCGTCCACGCGCTCGCGCTCTACCTCGCCGAGAGCGCCCACGCGCTCGAACACGCCGACGCCGTCTCCGACCTGCTCATCCTCGACGGGCCGGTGTACCCGAAGGAACTCCTGAACTGGCGCGACCGCGACGCCGAGCTGAAGGACCTCGCGCGCGACGCGAAGCCGAAGGCGGTCGTCGAGAACTACATCCGACTCGTCGAGCGGTTCGTCGAGCGGGACGTGCCGCTCGCCGGCTTCGTGAAGAACCCCGGCGCGAAACACGTCGTCCGCACGGTCAGAAAACAGCTCGACGGGAACGACGCCGGCAGGCGACCGTGGGTCGACGACGCCGCCTTCTTCGTCAACCTGCTCGAACGCCGGGAGGGCCCCGACGGCGACGAGCGCCGCACCGAGGAGCTCACGTTCACGAGCTGGTTCGTCTCGCGCGGCGGGTCGGACCGACAACTGAGCGCCGAGGGCGAGGCGTTCGGCATCGAGCGGAAGCTCGACCCCGAGGCGTACACGGTGACGTTCTTCGTGCTGTACGACCCCCGAACCGACGTCTGCTACCGGGTCGAAGCGCCCTACGCGTTCACGAAGGACCCGGACCGCCGCGCCGACCTGATGCACCACGTCGTCCGCGACGTGGCCGCCACGCGCGGGCCGCCGCTGGCGGTCGAGAAGGCCGACGAACTCGCGCGGGTGAGCGTCGGCGAGAAGGCCGCGCTCAGACGAAAGCTCTCGGAGAAACTCGACTCGGACCAGATGAAGAGCTACGACAACATCCGCTGGGTCGACGCCGACGAGTGAGAGTGGCGCGCCCGAAGCGCGCGCCCCGGCGACCGACCGCCCTCAGAGCGACGCGTCGCCCTCGGGAGAGCCTTCGTCGGCGGAGCGGTCCGCCGCGTCCGGCTGTTCGTCCTCCGGGGTTCCCTCCTCTTCGGGCCGGACGACCTCCACTCGCACGTCGGCGGCGGAGACGCCGACCCGCGCGAACTGCGTCCTGACGTGTTCTTTCGCCGCCGACAGCGCCTGCTCGCGGGTGTCGAAGCCGCGGGGAAGCGGCGTGTCGAAGGCGACCCGAATCGTCCGGCCGTCGATTTCGGTCTCCGACCCGCCGCTTTCGACCTCGTAGAACTCGTCGCAGACCCAGACGTAGGGCGCGTCCTCGTCCGGCGCGCCGCGGTAGGTCGGCGCTTGCTCCCCCCGTTCGAATATCGTACCGGTGAGTGCCGTGCCGCCGCCGTGACCGCGGACCAATAACATAGCCGGGCTAGGTGCGCGACACGGAAAAGTCGTACGCGACGCCCCGAGAGCGCGTCATACGGGACCGTTCGACAGAGGAACCGCGCGCCGTCGCCGACGCGTGGCTTTTTACTCGCCGCCCGCAAGCGTTGGAACATGACCGATTTGGGGGACTTCAGCGACTTCGCCGGCGACGACCCCGACGACTCGTCCGACGCGGACCGAGACGGGCCGGCCGCTGACGCCGCCGGAAACGGGCGCTCGGAGCGTTCCGAGGCCGCCGCGGGAGCCGAAACTGCGGCCGCCGCGAGCGCCGCCGACGGCGATGGCGTCGAAACCGACTCCGGCGAGCGCGACGACGCCGGCTCGACTGACACGGGCGGCGTGACCGACGAGGCGGACGACCTGCAGTTCGACGACTACGACGCCGACCCCGTCGGCGACGAGCGTGGCGTCGGCGCGATTGCGGTCTCGCAGGGCCTGCGCGTGTCGGAGGACCCCGAGCGGACGGCGCTCCGGGCGTTCGTGACCGCGGGCAACCGCGAGCGCGTTCGCCTCGGAAAGTACCTCGTCGTCCCCTATCCCGACGACGAACTGCTGTTCTGTCGCATCGTCGGCTTGGAGTACGCCCAGGAGTTCCAGGCCGACGACGCGACCGAGATTCACGCCCGCCGGGCGATGCGCCGCCCCGCCGACGAGTTCGAGGAGCGCGATTTCAAGTTCATGGCGGAACTCGAACCCATCGCCGTCCTCTTTTCCGACCGCGGCGACCTCAAACGGCGGATGGTCGACCGCGTGCCGAAACCGCAGGCGACGGTCGGTGAGGCCACCGACGCGACGCAGATCAAGACCGGCCTGAAGATTCCCGAGGAGGGCGTCTTCCTCGGCCACCTCTCGGTCGGCGGCGAGAAGGTCCGAACCGCGGCCCGACCGCCGACCATCGACTACCGCCTGAACGACGACTACACCGACGGCGACCCGCTCGTGTTCCGCCACACGCTCGTCGCCGGCGGCACCGGGTCGGGGAAGACCCACGCCTCGAAGAACATCCTGCGGCAGTACCTCTCGGCGGAACGGAGCTACGAGATGGACGACGGCCGCGAGGTCCAGACCGCGGTCGTCCAGTTCGACCCGCAGGACGAGTACGCCCAGATGCACGACGACAACCCCGACATGGACGACGAGACGGCCCGGCGCTACGAGCGCGAGGGCGTCGCCCACGGCGGCCACGACGACACCGTCGCGCTCGTCCCCAAGATGGCCGGGTCGTCGTACCCCGGCGCGAACCACCGCGCCGAGCAGTTGGAGTTCACCATCCCCTTCTCGATGGCGCGGGACCTCCCGTGGCTCGTCGCCGGCAGCAGCCTCAACGACAACCAGTACCCGGCGCTCACCGAACTCCTGAACCGCTTCTTCCGGAACTACGGCGATTCGGGGACGTATCAGGAGTTCCTGACGTTCCTCGACGACCCGGCGCTGAAAGAGGAACTCCACGAGTCGGGCCGGGTCCACGAGGCGACCTTCGACGCGGTGAAGCGCCGAGTTCGCGGCGTGCCGAGCGGCGTCTTCGACCAAGATGCCCGGCCGATAACCGAACTCGACCACCAGCTCGTCCGGCCCGGCGGGCTGACGGTCGTGCCGACCTACCACCTCTCGTCGAGTCGGGCGAAGGAGCTGTTCGTCCTCGCGGTCTCGGCGCTGCTCATCGACGACAAGCTCTCGAACGACCCGTCGAGCGACCGCATCAAGGAGACGCCGGTCGTCCTCGGGATGGACGAGGCGCACAACTTCCTCACCGACGCCGACACCGTACAGGCGCGGAAGGTCATCCAGAAGTTCACCGAGGCGGCCAAGCAGGGCCGAAAGGAGCGACTCGGCCTGTTCCTCATCACGCAGGACCCGCAGGACATCGCCGACCCGGTGTTCAAGCAGGTGAACACGAAGGTCGTGCTCAACCTCGGCGACGAAGACGCCATCAAGAGCGTCAACATCCCGCCGAACCTCGAAGACAAAGTGCCGTACATGGAGAAAGGGCAGATGGTCGTCTACTCGCCCGACAACTCCGAGCCCGTCGAGCTGACGGGGCTTTCGACCTGCGTGACGCGACACGGCGACTGAGCACCCGGAACGCGCCGCGCCGCCCGTCGCAGGCGACCGGGTCGCGGCTGTCCCGGCCCGCGCCCGCCGGGCGGATTTTTAGCCCGCGACCGAGTAGGCCGCGACATGGCCGAACACGTGCTCGTTCCGACCGACGGGTCGCCGCAGTCAGTCGCCGCGGTCCGCTTCGCCGCCACGGAGTGGCCCGACGCGGAACTCACGCTTTTGAACGTCATCAACCCCGCCGACGCCGACTATCGAGAGCGGGCGCTCAGCGGCTCCGAAGAGTGGTTTCAAGCGGAGAAACGAAAGTCGAGAGAGACGTTCGCCGAGGTGAAAGCCGAGGTGGGGCTCGTCGACACCGACAGGTCGGTCACCGACCGCATCGAGGTCGGCAGCCCGCAGAAAGTCATCGTCGAGGTGCTGGACGGCGACGGTGACGACGACGCCGGCTACGACCACGTCGTGATGGGGAGCCACGGCCGAACCGGCGTCTCGCGCATCCTGCTCGGAAGCGTCGCCGAGGAGGTCCTCCGGCGGTCGCCGGTGCCGGTGACGATCGTCAGATAGGTTCGGAGGGATTCGAGAACGGAAGGCTCGTCGGAGACGGACTACCTCGCAATCCCGAAGGTCTCTCGGAGTGTCGCGTCCTCTCGTTCGCCGATATCGCGAAGCGTCTCGAACGTGCGGTCGATATCGTCGGTCGTGGTTCGGTGGCTACAGATGGACAATCGAAGGACCGTTCTGTCGTGTATCGACGTCGTCATGACGAACGCGACGTCGCTGAGTTGGATTTCGTCTGCGATTCGCTGATTGAGCGCGTCGAGGTACTCGTCGACTGCCTCGCGGACGTTTGCATCCGCCGCGGCGGCCGTCTGGAGGTCCGGCGGAGCGTACTGGAACGAGTACAGGTACAGGTTCGGTTCGTGGAGTGCCACGAAGTCGTCGGCGTCGCGGACGCGGGCGTCGAGGTGCGCCGTACACTGAACAGTCTGTGAGAGAAGCGTTCGGTATCCTTCGACACCGAGGTGTTTCACACTCATCCACACCTTCAGCGCCCGGAAGCCCCGCGACATCTGCGGGCCGAGTTCGTAGTAATCCAGTCCCTCGTAGGGCGTTCGCTCTGTTCCCTCCAGGTAGGAGGCGTGCATCGCGAACGACTGTTCCATCGCCGACGGGTCACGCACGAGGATACAGCCGCATTCGTAGGGGATGGACAGCCACTTGTGTGGGTCCAGCGTGACGGAGTCCGCGCGGTCCAATCCGGCGTACTGCGGGCGCTTCTCCGGGAGAATCGCACCGACAGCCCCGCACGCACCGTCGGCGTGGAACCAGATATCGCGCGCCGCACAGACCGTCGCAATCGCCTCGAGTGGGTCGATTGCTCCGACGTTAATCGACCCGACCTGCGCGACGACGCAGAACGGCACGTCGCCGTCGGCTTCGTCACGGTCGAGTCGCTCGACGAGGGCGTCGACATCCATCGTGAAATCGTCGTGACTCGGAACGAGTCGAACCGCGTCCGCGCCGAGGCCGAGGATTTCTGCGACTCGGTAGATAGACGAATGTCCTTCGTGGTCGGACATGTATATCGTGAACCGGCCCGGCCGGTCGTCCGCTTGGAGGCCGCGAGATTTCGTATCGTATCCCGCCGTCGAACGGAGGCCGGTGAGAATCCCCGTCAGATTCGCCATCGTTCCTCCGCTCGTGAACATCCCACCGCAGTCGGTGGGGTAGCCGATCATCTCGGCGACCCACTCGATAGTCCGCCGTTCGATTTCGGTCGCCGCCGGTGCCGGTTTCCATCCGCCGGCGTTCACGTTGACCGAGGCGGCGAGCGCGTCCGCGAGGACGCCCATCGTCGTCCCGGAGCCCATGACGTACCCGAAGTACCGCGGCGAGCCCACGTGCGTCGAGTTCGGGAGAATCCGCTCCGGCCACGCGTCCAGAATCTCGTGTGGAGGTTGTCCTGTTTCTGGCAGCGGTTCGTCGAACATCGACTCGACCACGGATTGCGGTTTGCCCGGAAAGACCGGCAGTTCGTCTACGTGTTCGAAGTACTCCGCGATGATGTCGACCGTCCGATAACCGAGGTCGCGAAACTCGTCGGGGTCGAAGTCGGATGGGTGGGCGTCTGCTGCGGCAGCCATGCTAGACAAACGCAGTCATACACGATAGCCGTATCTCGTTGTGTCGGTTCGCCGGTACCAGTAACACGGGTGTAACCTGGTGAAACCAGTGAAACGAGTACTGCGAGCACACCGGAATCGGCCGGTTCGACCGGATTGCAACGCCCTATTTCGGTGCCGCCCTTCGCGGGCATCAATGGAATTCACAGAGGTCGTAACGACTCGCCGCTCGGTTCACGACTACGCCGACGAGTCGCTCGACGACGAGACCCTCCGAACGATATTCGAGAACGCGGTGCAGGCACCGTCGAGCTACAACCTCCAGCCGTGGGAGTTCGTCGTGCTGCGCGAAGACGAGACACAGCAGGCGCTCCGCGAGGCGGCGTACGACCAAGAACACGTCACCGGTGCCGCCGCGTCGGTCATCGTGCTCGGTAACAAGGACCCCGAGGCCCACGCCGAGACCGTCACCGACGACATGCTGGAGAAGGGCTACCTGCCGAGCGAGGAGGTCCGCGAGGGCATCCTCGAAAACATCGCCGGCATGGCGGACCTCCCCGAACAGGAGCGCCGCGTCTGGACCGTCCGCTCGACGTCGCTGGTCGCCATGTCGCTCATGTACGCCGCGTGGGACGAGGGCGTGGCCTCCTGCCCCATCGGCGGATTCGACGCCGACGCCGTCCTCGACGCGTTCGACATCGACGGCGAGCGGTACGAGCCCGTGATGCTCCTGACGATGGGCATCCCCGCCGACGACGCCGACGAGTTGCAGGCGGAGCGCAAGTACCGCCGCCCCGTCGACGAGGTCGTCCACTTCGAGGAGTTCGCGCCGGAGCGAGAGGTCGCCGCGACGCCCGCCGACGACTGACTCGAACGCTCCACCACACCCCCGAAATCCCCCGATTTTCCCGCCGTTCACGCCCCGACGAGGCGTCCCTCACGAGCGCCGATTCTCGGTCCGTGAGGAACGACAACCTCGGCTATTTCGGTTCCCCTCGTACCTGTCTCTGGTGACTTGGTGATGAGAACCCGCATTCGACGCTGGCAGGTCGTCGCGACGAGTGGCGTCGGCGTCCTGTCGGTCGTCGCGTCCCTCCTCGGACTGTTCCGGCCCGGACACTATCTCGACGCCCCGGCGTTCCGCCCACAGCTGTTCGCACAGGACGTGACGATGCTCGTGGTCGGTGTCCCCGCCTTGGCAATCGGCCTCTGGTTTACCGTTCAGGGGTCGCACCGCGGCCGGTTCGTCTGGCTCGGTGCGCTCGCCTACATGACCTACATGTGGGCGTCGATAGGCCTGCAAGTCGCGTTCAACCAGTTCTTCCTCGGGTACGTCGCCCTGTTTTGTCTCTCGGTTTTCACTTTCGTCGGCGGCGTCGTAACGACGGACGCCGACGAGGTGGCCGAAACGCTCGCCGGGAGCCTCCCGAAACGACTCTACGCCGGGTTCTTGCTGTTCGTCGCAGCGGGACTGGCGTTCCTGTGGCTCTCCGAACTCGTCCCGGCGACCCTCACGGGGACGACGCCGCGTCTCGTCGAGGAGGTCGGCCCACAGGCCATGGCGTCTCACTTCATCGACCTCAGCATCGTCGTTCCCGCCCTCGGACTGTCCAGCCTCTGGCTCTGGCAGGGTCGTCCGTGGGGGTACGTCCTCGCCGGCGTCGGCGTCGTGTTCGGTGCGGTCCTCGCACCGACGCTCACGCTCGGGACGTTCCTCCTCGCCACCGGCGGTGCTGTCACCGTTTCGTTCGTCTCTCTCGCGTTCACCGTGGTTCCCGCGCTCGCCGCCGCGGCGCTCGCTGTCACGTACGTGACCGCGCTCCCCAGTAACTCGGGGAGCGAGGGCGTCGGAGAGGTCGGAGGAAGAGCCTGAATGCGTTCCCCGCGAACAGGCTCGCGGAAAGCCAGTTGGTGAGCGGGGACACGGCTCGAAACGAGGCTCGCTGGGCGACCTCAACGAGGTGGGTTCTAGAAAATATTCGCCTGCTGGTAGACGCTGATACCCTCGTTCGTGAGTTCGTAGGGCTTGGTCTCGCGGGAGTGGTTGGCGTCGCGTATCTTCTGAATTTCGATTGCGAGCCGCGTCTCGCGGAAGTCGTCGTTTCGGACGTACTGGAGAACGAACACGGCGTCAGAGAGGTACTCGACGATACCGTGTCTGGAGACGTAGGGGTTGGACTGGTCCGCCTCGGAGGTGAGCATCGTCGTCACGCCCGCGTCCTTCAGCGACCGCGTGAAGTTGAACACCTCGCTGCGGCGCTTCGAGGGGTGGTCGTACATCATCTCCAAAAGCGAGACGGAGTCGAGGACGAGCCGGTCGGCACCGAACTCCTCGACCAGCCGCGGGAGGTCGTTTCGGATGCTCGACAGGCTGTTCGCCATCTCCACGGGGTCGAGGTCCACGACGGCCAGTCGACCCTCGGACTCGTGTTTCGAAAAGTCCCACCCCTTCTCGTCGGCGGTGTCGAGGATGCGCTCGCGGCTCTCTTCGAGCGTGATGTAGACGCCGCTGTCGCCGTCTTCGAGCGCCTTCCGGAGGAACTGTAGGCCGAACGTCGTCTTGCCGGTCCCGGCGCTCCCGATTGTGACCATGAGCGACCGCTCCGGGACGCCGCCGAGAATCATGTCGTCGAGGCCCTCGATGCCGATGTCGATGCGGTCGATGTCGGAATCGAGCTCCTCGTCGTCGAACGACGGCGGCTCCGACTCCCCCGGACCGGGGCCGAATCCGAACTCGTCGCCGGACTGCTCGCCGCCGAGGCCGCCGCCCGCGTCGGGCATCGGCGCGTTCTCGAACGCCGTGGCGAAGTCGGTCGAAAACGGGTCGTCGTCACCGTCGAAGGGGGCGTCATCGCCGTCAAGTGGGTCGCCGTCCTCGAACGACAGAGGCTCTCCGACGCCGCCGGTCCCGTTCTCGGGGGTGTCTTCCGACGGCTCGTCCGCGGGGTTCGCGACCGCATCGCTCCCGGGAGACCCGTCGGTCTCGCCGTCGTCGCGCTGCTCGCTTTCGTCCGGGTCCGCGTCGTCTGCGTCGGTCTCGCCGTCGTCGCGCTCGCGGAGTGCCCGCTCGAACCAGTCGTCGTCACTCACGGGAGCCACCACCGAACGACAGCGCGGCCGGCGTCCGTGCCTGCCATCACCTCAAGGTAGGCAGGCGTCGTGATGAACGTTTCCCGTGCGCGGAGCTACCGCGCGGCGTCGAGCGGAGACGGGGGCGGGCGACGTGACGGTGGGCTTTTGCCCGGGGACGCCAAACCGCGGGGCATGAAGGTCGGCATCGTCGCACAGAAGGGCAACAGCCGGGCCGCGTACCTCGCCGCGGACGCGAGCGAGGCGCTCGCCGAGGCCGACGCCGAGGCGGTCGTCGACGCGGCGACCGCCGAGGAGTTGGGCGTCGAGGGCGTCCCCGTCGAGTCGCTCGACGACTGCGACCTCGTGGTGAGCATCGGCGGCGACGGAACGTTTCTCTACGCCGCCCGCGGTGCCGACGGCGTCCCCATCCTCGGCGTCAACCTCGGCGAGGTCGGCTTCCTGAACGCGGTCTCGCCCGACGACGCCATCGACGAGGTGTTGGCCGAGGTCGCCGCGTTCCGCGAGGGGAGCCAGTCGATTCGGGAGGTCCCCCGCATCGTCGCCAGCGGCGACGGCTGGGAGATGGACCCGTCGATGAACGAGGTCGTCGTCCACGGGCCGCGCCGGGGTCACGGCGGCGGCGCGGACTTGGAAGTCTGCGTGAACGGCTCCGTGTACTCCGGCGGCCACGCCGACGGCGTGCTCGTCACGACGCCCGCGGGGAGCTCCGCCTACAACCTCAGCGAGGGCGGCCCGCTCGTCCACCCCGGCGTCGAGGGACTCGTCGTCACCGAGATGGCCGCCGCCGAGGGGATGCCGCCGCTCGTCGTCCCGCTCGATGCGGCCGTGACCGTCAGCGTCACCGACGCGGCGTCGGCGGTCGTCGTCGGCGACGGGCGGACCCGGCGGACGGTGTCGCCGCCGACGGAGATACGTATCGAGCGGTCCGACTCGCCGGTTCGACTCGCCGGTCCGACCTCAGACTTCTTCGAAGCGCTCGGAAAACTCGACTGAGCGCGACGCCGCGGTCGGCTACTCCGCGAGTTCTCGTTCGCCCTCGTCGCCCGACGCCTCGGCGCGGGGGAGCGGCGTCCAGTCGATGTCAACCACGTTGTCCGGCCGGCCGCGGAGTCCGGGTCGGGAGACGACCTCGAACGTCCGGTTTTCGGTCTCGCGGGTGAAAAGCGAGTGCGCGAGGACGTTCGCCACGTCAGCGCGCGGGACGCTCCCGCAGACCGAGTCGCCGCCCTCGCCGACGACCACGTCGGCGGTCGCGGGGGCGTCGGTGAGTGCGCCGGGCCTGATAATCGTGTGGTCGAGCGGCGCGTCTCGAAGCCGCGTCTCGCTTCGTTCCTTCGCCGAGAGGACGCCCGACGCGGTGAGAATCGCGCGGAGCGACAGCGGGAGTCCGCCCTTCGAGTCGCCGACGCCGATAGAAGACATGAGAACGAACCGCTGCGCGCCGGAGGCGGTCGCGGCGTCCACGAGGTTCTCGACGCCCGCGCCGTCGACGAGGTCGCCGCGAATTGCGTCGAGTCCCGCCGAGACGCCGACCGCGGAGACGACGGCGTCGGCGTCGAGGACCGCCCGCCGGGCGTCGTCGGGGTCGAGGAGGTCGCCGACGACGACCTCGTCCGCACCGCGCGCTCGGAGGTCGGATTCGGCGTCGGCGTCGCGGGTCAGCGCCCTGACGACGAGAGGCGTGTCCGCCAACGCGTCGAGGACGTGTCGGCCCGTCCGACCCGTCGCACCGGCGAGGAGGACGCGACCGCGATTGCGTGCCATACCCGCGCATGGGTGCGGGGCTCAATAACCTTCGGGAACGCGTCAAAAGTCCGGGGCGGCGGCGGTCGCCGGCCGGGAGAACAGACGAGGCGAGTCGGTGAGAAATCGAGGAATCGAGTCGGGGGTTCGCGTGCGTTATCGGCTCGTTACTGACCCCAGTTGGCGACGACGCGCGGGCGCTCGCCGACCGGGAGCACGTCGATGTCCTCGTCGGCCGCGCCGCGCGCTTCGAGGGCCGCCTTCGCGGAGGCGTACGTCGAGAAGTAGCTGACCTCCTCTTCGACGCAGTCGATGAGCGTCTCGCGGTCGCGGGAGACGACGAAGTCGAAGTTGTCCTCGCGGAGCATCGTGAGGAAGTCGTCGACGTCCTCGGGCGTGAGCACCTCGTAGTACTCGCCGAAGGCGTCGAGCAGTTCCTGTCCGGCCTCGCTGTCGGCGTCGGGGAACTCGGGGTCCGCGAGGTCGACGTAGACGGTTCCGTCGGCCGGAATCGGGTCGTTAGCGGCCGACTGGGCCTTCTCGTAGGCCTTCCCGAACGAGGTCGCGGTTCCCATGACCTCGCCCGTGGACTTCATCTCCGGGCCGAGACGCGGGTCCGAACCCGGCAGGCGGTCGAACGGGAGGACGACCTCCTTGACCGACACCTGCTCGGGAATCTGCTCGCTCACGTCGAGGTCGGCAAGCGAGTTGCCGGCCATGACCTTCGCCGCGAGCTTGGCGATCGGGACGCCCGTCGCCTTCGAGACGAACGGGACGGTGCGCGAGGAACGCGGGTTGGCTTCGAGGACGTACACGTCGTTCGCACCCTCCTCGTTCTGCTTGACCGCGAGCTGGACGTTCATCAGGCCGACCGTGTCGAGGGCGCTGGCGATGTCCTCCGTGACCTCGCGGACGCGGGCCATCGTCTCGTCGTCGAGCGAGCGCGGCGGAATCATACAGGCGGAGTCGCCGGAGTGGACGCCGGCGGCCTCGACGTGTTCCATCACGCCGCCGATGAGGACGTTCTCGCCGTCGGAGACGGCGTCGACGTCGAGTTCGACGCCGTCGGCGAGGAACTCGTCGATGAGGATGGGCTTGTCGGGGGAGACGCGAACTGCCTCCTCGATGTACTCCTTGAGCTCCGCGTCGGAGTGGACGATTTCCATCGCGCGGCCGCCGAGGACGTACGACGGGCGGACCAACACGGGGTAACCGAGGTCGTTGGCGAGGTCGAGCGCCTCTTTTTCGCTGGTCGCGGAGCCGCCTTCGGGCTGGAGGATACCGAGGTCGTCCATCAGCCGGTTGAAGCGGTCGCGGTCCTCGGCGAGGTCCATCGCGTCGATGGTCGTGCCGAGAATCTCGCAGTCGACGCCGCGGCGGTCGAGTTCGGATTCGAGCGGGTGGCCGATGTTGACCGAGGTCTGCCCGCCGAACTGGAGCATGACGCCGTCGGCGTCGATGGCCTCGATGACGTCGGCGACCTCTTCTGCCGTGATGGGCTCGAAGAAGAGGCCGTCGGAGGTGTCGTAGTCCGTCGACACCGTCTCGGGGTTGTTGTTGACGACGTGCGCGTCGATGCCCATGTCGCGGAGCGCCTGCACCGCGTGGACCGAGCAGTAGTCGAACTCGACTCCCTGCCCGATGCGGATGGGACCGCCGCCGACGACGACGACGCTCTCCATGTCGCGGTCGACGCGGAGTTCGTTACCGGCCGAGTCGCCCTCGAAGGGGCCGCGGAAGAACTCCGGTTTGCGCGCGGAGTAGTAGTACGGCGTCTGCGCGGCGAACTCGCCGGCGCAGGTGTCTACCTGCTTGTAGGTGCGGCCGGGGACGTTCTGTTCGACCTCGCCGACGCTCGTGCCGGTCGCCGCGGCGATGCTGGCGTTGGTGTGGCCGGCGGAGGCGGCGGCGGCGAAGTCGCCCTCGGAGGCGGCCTCGACCGCCTCGACGACGCGGCCGAAGCGCTCGACGTACCACTCGTGGATGTCGGTCAGTTCGACCACGTCCTCCGTGGTGTAGCCGCGCTCGAACGCCTCGAAGATGGCGTACGGGCGGTCGGGGGTCGGCGTTTCGAGGTACTCGGCTTCGAGTTCCTCGTCGGACACCTCGTCCCAGTCGGCGGCGGGGTCGTACTCGGACGAGCGGAGCGCCTTCAGAAGCGACTCCTCGAAGGTGCGCCCGATGGACATCGCCTCGCCGGTGGACTTCATGGCCGTCGAGAGCTCGAAGTCCACGTCGGTGAACTTGTCCTTGGGCCACCGCGGGACCTTCGTGACCACGTAGTCGATTGCGGGCTCGAAGGCGGCGGTGGTCTCGCCGGTGATTTCGTTGGTAATCTCGTGGAGGCGCTTGCCGAGGGCGACCTTCGCCGTGACGCGGGCGATGGGGTAGCCGGTCGCCTTCGAGGCGAGCGCGGAGGAGCGCGAGACGCGCGGGTTCACCTCGACGACGCGGTACTCGCCGCCGGGGGTGCCGTCGTCGTGCCACGCGAACTGGATGTTACAGCCGCCCTGGATACCGAGTTCGCGGATGACGCCGAGCGCGGCGTCGCGCATCTCCTGGTGACCCTCGTCGGGGATGACCTGCGAGGGCGTGACGACCGTGGACTCGCCGGTGTGAATCCCCATCGGGTCGATGTTCTCCATGTTGCAGATGATGATACACGAGTCGTCGGCGTCGCGCATCACCTCGTATTCGAGTTCGACCCACCCGGAGATGGACTCCGTGATGAGCACCTCGCTGTTGCGCGAGAGGCGGAGGCCCTTGCGGACGCGGGAGACGAGTTCGTCCATCTCGTGGACGACGCCGGAGCCGGAGCCGCCGAGCGTGTAGGTCGTCCGCGAGATGACCGGCAGGCCGCCGACGGCGTCGACGGAGGCTTCCACGCGCTCTTCGAGGGCCTCCTCGGTGATGTTCTCGACCGCCTCGTCTTCCTCCAGCGAGATGGTCGTCGACTTCGGGACGGGCTGACCGATTTTCTCCATGCGCTGGCGGAAGAGGTCGCGGTCCTCCGTCGCGTAGATGGTGTCGAGCGGCGTGCCCATGATGTCCACGTCGAACTCCTCTAAGACGCCTTCCTCTGCGAGTTCGGCCGTGACGTTGAGTCCGGTCTGACCGCCCAGTCCGGCGATGACGCCGTCGGGGCGCTCGCGTTCGATAATCTCGGAGATGGCCTCGGTCGTGATGGGCTCGATGTAGACCTTGTCGGCCATCTCGGGGTCGGTCATGATGGTCGCGGGGTTCGAGTTGACGAGGACAACTCGCGCGCCTTCCTCTCGGAGCGCGCGGCAGGCCTGCGCGCCGGAGTAGTCGAATTCCGCCGCCTGTCCAATCTGGATTGGGCCGCTTCCGATGAGCAAAATCGTCCGGTCCTCTGTACCTTGCTGAGGTCCGGTCGAGGTGTCCTCGTCAGTCATCGTCGGAATCCAATCCGCACATCGTAATAAGTCCGGCGAAAAATTACGAGGTCCGAAACTCGATTGCGAATTTCGAAAATGTTGCCGAACGCCGCTGTCGCGGCCGGGGAAGGCTTTTGACGGGTATCCGAGTACCGGCTACGCATGCCCGCGGTATTCACGACGCCGCCGCCGCTCGACTCCGGGAGCCGGGTCGCGGTCGTCGCGCCGTCGCGCCCCATCGACGAATCGCACTTGGACCGCGCGTGCGCGCGTCTCCGCGACGTGTTCTCGCTCGACCCCGTCGTCTTCGAGTCCGCCCGCCGCGACTGGGAGTGGCTCCGGGACAACCCGGCGGCGCGCGCGGAGGACGTGATGGAGGCCTTCGAGGACCCGTCGATACGCGGCGTCATCGCCGTCACCGGCGGCGACGACCAGCTTCGAATCCTCCCGCACCTCGACCCGGCGCGGCTGACCGCGTCGCCGACGCGCTTCTTCGGCTTCAGCGACAACGACAACCTCCGGCTGTTCCTCTGGACCCACGGCGTCGTGAGCTACGGCGCGACGCTCCACCCGACGCTCACCGTGGACCCCGAAATCCACCCGTACGTCGAGCGGTACCTCCGCCGGGCGTTCTTCGAGCGCTCCATCGGCGTCGTCGAACCCGCCCCGGAGTGGACCGACGACTGGTTCGACTTCGACACCGAAGAACCGAGAGAGTGGCACGACAATCCGGGTCGGACGTGGCGTGGCGACGAACGCGTGACCGGGCGACTCTGGGGCGGCAGCTTCAGCATCTTGAAGTGGCACCTCCAGACCGACCGCTACCTCCCAGACCCCGAGGAACTCGACGGGGCGGTGCTCGCGCTCGAAACCTCGGAGGACGTGCCGCTCCCCCGGGAGGTCCGGTACACCCTGCGGTCGATGGGCGAACGCGGGCTGTTAGCGCGGTTCGACGGGCTCGTGGTGGGTCGCCCGCGGACGTACTCGCCCGGACTGGAGTGGGAGCCGCCGGCGGACTACGGCGCGCAGCTCCGCGCGGAGGTGCTGTCGGTCCTCGACGCGTACAACCCCGACGCGACGGCGGTGTTCGACGTGGAGTTCGGCCACGCCGACCCGACGGTTCCGCTTCCGCTCGGCGCGAAGGCGACCCTCGACCCGACGGTGGAGCGGCTTCGAATCGATTGAAAAGCGGGCGCTCGGCCCGCGCGCTACATGTACGGTTCGGGGTCGAGGTCGCGCTGGGCGCGGTACTGGTCGACGAACTCGCTCACGTCGAACTGGAGCATCTTCGACTCGAACTCCGAGACGACCTCGTCGTCGTCGGCGTGGCTGACGGCGTGTTCCATCAGTTCCACGACGAGTTCGACGATTATCTCGTGGAGTCTTCGAGAGTCGAAGTCGGTCACCCAGACGATGCCCGCGCCGAGTTCGCCGTCCTCGGAGACGTCCTCGGAGACGACGGCCTCGGGGAACTCCTCGAGGACGATGCCCATGAGGTGGGCCGTCCCGAACTCGGGCATGTCGTCGCTCGTGGTCTCGATGGTCTCCTGGAGGATTTCGACGAGGAACTCCGGGAGAAATCGGTCGGGCGGGTGGACGTCCATGACGACGGCGTGGCTGTCCCCGCACGGACAGTCGAACTCCCGTTTGCCCAAGTCGAGTTCCCGGACGCGCTTCGTCTCGCCGCAGGGGAGGTCCAAGACGGCCCCGCGGCCGCCGGGAACGCTCGGTTCAGACATACCCGTGGGTTGCGGTTCTCTCCGTTTAAACGTCGCGTTCTTCGGAATCGTCGCGAGAGAAAAACGAGACGCCGACCGTCGGTTGCGGTCGGTCAGTCCGTCGTACTGTCGCAAAAAGCGGCGGTGACCCGGGCCGAAACGCCCGGCGGCGTCCCCTCAGCGGCGGCCCGAGACGTAGACGATGGGGCCGACAATGAGGAGCGCAATCCCGAGGAACAGGTAGTGAGCCTTGCCCAGCGACACCGGGGTCAGAAGGAAGATGAGCCCGAACACCGTGGTGTTGATACCGAGGACGTGCCGGGACTTCAGCGGCAGCGTTCCAACCGTCGACAGGATGAACACGAGCAACAGCGCCTGCCCGATGTTGTAGTCGAGCAGGAAGGTGTCTACGAGCTGAAGGGGAAGCATTCTTGTTTTCTCGGTCGGTTCGAATCGACTATCAAAGTTCCGTTATTCTCGTTGGAAACCGGCGGTCGGTCCCCCCGATATTGGGGCGACCGGGCTGTCGGGGCGGTTCCCCCTGGGTCTGCACCGCTGTCGGCGCGGAGCGGCGTCCGGTGGTCGGCGCGCGCTACTGGGACGGGCCGGTGATGTCGAGCGGCCGAATCCACCCGTACCAGACGACGAAGACCATGCCCGCGTAGCCGAGGACGAACACGACCATTCCGAGGTCGGTGTAGCCAGCCTCGCCGAGGAAGCGGCGCGCCACGCCCGGGATGACGATGCCGAGCGTCACGACGGCCGCGAGGAGGAGGTTCCCCCGCGATACCAACGACTGCTTCGTCTCGCTCATGTGCAGGGCTCGGGACCGAGACGACGTGAATCGCACGGTTCGAAGAGCGGCCCGCGAAGGGCGTTCTCGTCGCGCCGTCGGCCTCCGCCGTCGGTCTCGTCGCGTCGTAATCGCCTGCCTGCGAGCCCGCGGCACCGAAAACATATACCGTCCCCCGACGCACCGCGGGTATGCACCTGCGTTCCCTCCCCGAGGAGCACCGCGAGACCTACCGCGAGTTCCTCAACTACGCCTTCCGCCCCGAGAACGGCCCCGATTGGTCGGACGAGCGACTGCCGGACCCGGAGAGCTACCGTCCGCGAGGGTTCTACGACGCCCCGCCCGACGCGCCCGTCGAGGACCTCGACGCGGCCGACCTGCGGACGGTGTGTGCCTTCTACGACTTCACGGCTCGCGTCCGCGGCGAGTGGCACCCGCTGCCCGGTATCTCGGCGGTCGCGTCGCCGCCGGAGGCGCGCCGACGGGGCCACGTCGGCGCGATGCTCGACGACCTCCTCGCGGAGTTCCGCGACACCGGCCGGTATCTCTCGGCGCTCTGGCCGTTCGAGTACGACTTCTACCGCCGGTTCGGCTGGGCGACGGCGAACAACTACGCGAAGACGACGGTGCCGCCCGACGAACTCGGGGCGGTCGCCGCAGACCCGGCCGGGGAGTTCGTCCGCCTCGACGCCGACGACTGGGCCCGGGTCAAGGACGTGTACGCGACCGCGGCGACGGAAGACCTCGCGGTGGACCGAAGCGAGGGCTGGATTCGCCACCGGCTGTTCCGCGGCTGGGACGGCGACCCGTTCGTCTACGGCTGGGAACGGGACGGCGACCTCCGCGGCTACGTCGTCTACGACGTGAGCGGCGACTGGGAGTCGCGGACGCTGTCCGTGAACGAACTCGTCGCCGTCGACGCCGAGGCTCGCGCACAGCTGTTTCGGTTCCTGCGGGACCACGACTCGCAGGTCGACGAGGTCGTTCTCTCGTCGGAACGCGAATCGACCCGGCTCATCGACGGCCTGACCGACCCGCGGGCGGCGACGGTCGAAATCAAGCCCGGGCCGATGGTCCGCATCGTGGACGTGTCGGCCGCCCTCGAAGCCGTCTCGTTCCCCGTCGACGCCGCCTGCGACCTCGTCCTCGCGGTCGCCGACGACCGCTGTGACTGGAACGATGGGTCGTTCAGGGTCGTCGTCGGTGACGGCGAGGCGCGCGTCGAACCGGACGGTGACGACGCCGACCCGGACGCGACCGTCGAAATCGGGGCGCTCTCGCAACTCCTCGTCGGCGCGCGCTCCGTCGAGTCGCTCGCCCGCACCGACCGCCTCTCGGTCGCCCGGGAGGAGGCGGCCGACGCCCTCGCGTCGGTGTTCTCCGCGCGGGACCCGTACCTGCGCGAGGGGTTCTGAGCGGACGGGTCGGGCCGAAATCGGCCGACGCGGCCAGTCGGGTCGGTTTTTTCCCACCGGCCGCCGAAGTGCGGGCGTGGCATCAGTTCCGGTTCTCGTCGCGTTCACGGCCGCCGGCGCGATTCTCGCGTGGAAGGGCGGCGACATGCTCGTGCAGGCCTCCGACCGCTTGGGCGCGTACTACGGGCTCCCCGCCATCGTGCAGGGAGCCATCATCGCCGCCGTGGGGTCGAGTTTTCCCGAGCTATCGAGCATCGTCATCGCCACGGTCCGGTACCAGTCGTTCGACATTGGCGTCGGCGCGGTCGTCGGGTCGGCCGTCTACAACATTCTCATCATCCCGTCCGTGTCGGCGATGGTCGGCGAGGGCGGACGGCTCGCCTCGAACCGCGACCTCGTCTACAAGGAGGCGCAGTTCTACCTGCTTTCTATCGCCGTCCTCGTGCTCACCTTCTCGCTCGCGGTCATCTACCGACCCGCCACCGACACCGCGAGCCTCGACGGGTTCGTGAGCCCCGCGCTCGCGCTCATCCCGCTGGCGCTGTACGGCCTGTACCTGTTCATGCAGTACCACGACACGCTGGAGCACCGCGCCGGACTCACCGCCGTCGTCAACGACGTGGACCCGAGACGCGAATGGGTGGCGCTGGTGGCGTCGCTCGCGGTCATCCTCGTCGGAGCCGAACTGCTCGTCCGCGCGGCGGTCGGCCTCGGCGACGCCTTCGGCACGTCGCCGTTCCTCTGGGGGCTGACGGTCGTCGCCGCCGGCACGAGCCTCCCCGACACGTTCGTCAGCGTCGCGGCCGCCCGGCAGGGCAACGCGCCGATGAGCCTCGCCAACGTCTTCGGGAGCAACGTGTTCGCGCTCCTCGTCGCCCTCCCGGTCGGCATCCTCGTCGCCGGGGGCGCGGTCATCGCCTTCGAGGAAGTCGTCCCGATGATGAGCTTCCTCACGGGCGCGTCGGTCGTCTTCTTCGCCGTCCTCCGGACCGAGATGGCGCTGACGCGTGCCGAGTCGTACCTCCTCCTCGGGACCTACGCGCTGTTCATCGCGTGGCTGGTCGCAGAAAGCCTCGGCGTGACGAGGTTCCTCGCCTGAGAGGTCGCCCGGCCGCGAGCGGGGTCGCCGCGGCCGCCTCGCTCAGTCCGGCGGTTCGACCCAGACCGGGCCCACCCACGCGGTCCCGGGGAACTCGCAGTCCCGCGGGACCTGGGTGACCCGGAGGTAGTACGCGTCGGCCGCCGAGCGCCGGTCGTCGTCCCAGACCGTCCCCTCGACCGGGTCGCCGTCGGTCCACGAGACAGACGTCGTGTACGCCGAAAGCGGCGCGTCGGGGTCCGAGGTAATCGCCTGCGACCGCCACGTCTCGCCGTTTTTGACGATTTCGACGCGTTCGAGCGGGGCGGTCCCCGCGACCTCGACGTCGACCTCGCGGGGTTCGTCGCGGGCGTCGAGGCGGAGCGAACTGTCGTTCTCGCCGGGTTCGACGCCGCCGACTGAGAGGGACGCGAGGATGCGGTGCGGCTGGGTCGTCCCGTAGACGCGGCGGCTCCGGAGGCTCTCGAACACCGCCTCGCGGGTGAGTTCGGGCGCTCGGAACGCCGAGAGACCGCCGGGATAGCTCCGCTCGTTCCAGACGCGCCAGATGCTCGACCAGCCGACGCCGTCTTCGACCCACTCGCGAACGGAGGGGAGGTGCGGGTCGGCGTGGATGAGCGAGTGGCCGGGGTGCGGGCCGTGGTAGTCCGCGCCCGCGACGAGGCCGACCCGGTGGCCCATCGACAGCGCGTCGCGGACGAAGTGACCCGGTTCGTCGGTCTCGCCGCGACCCATCGCCAGTGGAAACGGGTTCCCCTCGTCGCCCGGCAGTTCGCCGGACCCCCACTGCGAGTACACCTCGACGAGCGGCGCGAGCTCGTCGTCGTACTCGACAGCCGAGAAGTCGAAGGGGTACATGCGCTCCGTCGGGTGGTGCGGAATCGTCACGACCCGCGAGTCGCGGGTCGACTCGAACTCGCGGAGGCGGCTCCAGAGCTTCTCGTAGGTGTCCGTCGTCCCGCCGCGGGAGTCGAGAAGGACGGCGTCGTCGGCGTCCTCGAAGTAGACGTTGACGTGGCCGCCGCAGTTGGGTTGTTTCGTCCACTCGTAGCCGACGAGCGTCACGAACTCGTCGGGGTCGTAGAACCGGTCGGCGACGCGGCGCGACCGCTCGAAGTACCACCCGTGCATGAGGGCGCGCTGGAGCGACGGCGGGATGAAAAACCCCATCGTGTCGTGGTCGGTGTAGGCGACGACGTCGAGGGCCATCGCGTCGCGGCCGAACCGATACCCCTTCTGCAGGCTCCCCGTCCCGTCCGAGAGCCGCGAGTGCAGGTGGATATCGCCCCAGTAGACGCGCTCGTCGGGGGCGTCGGCGGAGACGGAAACGGGGTTCGAGACGTACCGCTCGTCGAACCCGGGGCGCGAGAAGGTCAGGTAGTGGACGCCGGGCGTCTCGAAGGAGACGGCGTCGGCGAGCCTGACGTACCCCTCGTCGTCGCCGGCGAGGGAGACGCGGTCCGGATACGTCGCAGCATCGTCGGTCGCAGACACCCGCAGGTCGCCGTCGTACGCGCCGTGAAGCCGTTCGTACTCGTCCCACACCTGTACCGTGAGGTCGAGGGACTCGCCGACCGCGACGGTCGACGGCAGGACCGCGTGGACGCGGTCGAGCGACCCGGTTCGACTGCGCAACAGGTCGCGGACTGACGGCCGCCGCTCGGCGAAGACGCGCATCGTCTCCGCGAACTTCCCGAGGGTTCCGGTGGGTTCGGCGTCGAACACGCGAGGGGCTACGGACGCGTCGCTAAAGAAGGACGAGGCCGACCGGGCGCGACGGCGAACCCGCTCGCGGGTACTGTCGCTCAGAAAACGGAAAACGGACTCGCCGCAAACAGGGCAAGTTGCGGCGAGCGGGGTTGATGATGACCGCACGCGCGGTCAGGGGTCGAGGGTGGTCCGAATCCTGTCAGTCGCCGGGCGTGTTACCGCGCTGGTAGCGTCCGACCATCTTCCACATCGCCGCGTCGAGGTCCTCGCCGTCGGCGGCGGACTCAATCTGGCGGTACAGGTGTTCGGAGACGTCGATGGTTGGCATCACCAACACGTATGGCGTGTACGGGTTTAATACTACTGGGATACAGAACTGAGTAAATTTGTTCGGATGGGTCGGCCGTCGAACCGCGAAATCGAGAGACGGCGAAGCCCCTCGAACGAACGAGACGGTGATAGTCGAGAGAAACTCGGATTCGAAGACCTGACGGAAGTTCGAGTAGTTTGCTACTGCCGCGCCTGGCGGAGCGACGCGCCGTCGAAGCGCTTCAACGCGAGTTCGCCCGCCTCCAGCGGGTCGACGGGCGTGTCGTGTTCGTCGTCCATGTGTTCCATCACGAGAACGCCGACGCCCTCGCGGGAGTCGGCCGTGGAGGTGTGGCCGCACCCGTACAGACAGGTGAGTTCGTATTCCATGTTATTCGGTACCACAATCTATTGCGTGATATAGCTTTCTCCGAATTCGTCCGTTCGTCCGGCTATGTGGTGATAGATGCGGACAAATCTGTGTGAATTGGTGCAGTTTTGTGAGATATAATCGAGTATTTGGGTCAGACATTAGTAGTTCTCTGTGTCGGGACAGTCGTGTTCGGTCGGGGCGGTCGAGTGTTCGCCGCTGATTCGTCCCGACGACACGAACGATAGACCGAGCGTTCTCTCGGTCGGTAGTATCCGCAGAAGTTGGGTGGCCGGGGAGTTTGAGCCCCTAACTCGCATCGGCAACAAATCGTTGCCAACGGGAGTGGGCCAACGCGGATTTGAACCGCGGGCCTCCCGGTTATCAGCCGAGCGCTCAACCTGACTGAGCTATTGGCCCAGGTAAGCGCATTCACTCGTTGTGCGCTGTTGATTTTAAGACTTTCTTTTCGGAGGCGCGTTGGTGCGTGTTAGTGAATGTCGGCGTCGTCGGCCGATTACGCCGCTTCAGACGCCGGGCGTGAAGTCGGATATCGGGCGGATTCGCGCGGCTACGCGCCGGAAAACCGAACAAGAGAGACGACGCGGGACCGGAGAGACGCGCTACTTGGAGTCGTTGCCGTCGCCGTCGAACCGGTAGGAGTCGGGGTCGGCGTCGTAGACGCCGTCACCGCCGCTACTGTTGCCGCTTCCGCCGGAGTTGCTCCCACCGCTCGGACCGGGCGACCCGCCGGGACCGCCGGGTCCGAAGTCGCCCTGCGGGAAGCCGGTGGTCCAGACGTTGCCGGTGACGAAGCCATCGGCGCGCTTGTCGAGGTAGGGCTTGACGACGAAGCGCTTGAGCACCTCGCGGATGGGGTACCGGGTCACCGGGATGGCGAGCAGGAAGCCGATGGTGTCGGTGACGAGCCCCGGCGTGAGGAGGAACGCGCCCGCGGCGATGAGGAGGCCGCCGTCCATGACCTCGTTCGTCGGGAGGTCGCCCCCGGCGAACTTCGACTGGAGGCTTCTGAGGGTGTGTCTCCCCTCGGCGCGGACGATGAGCATCCCGACGAGTCCGGTCAGGACGACGAGCGCGACGGTCGGCACGAGGTCGATGTACTGCGCGACGACCACGAGTAGCAACGCGTCGGAGAGGGGGATGAGGAGCAAGAGCGCCATCAGCGTGCGCGTTCGCATGGGCGACACTACCGGGTCGCGGCCCATAGCCCTTTTGTCCCGCCCGCGGCGCGCCGGTCTCCCGAACCCGTCCGCAGCGACCGTCGAGGATGTGCGCGACCCGCCGGCTGCGACCGGCCGTGCCACGAGGGCTCGAAGCGCTTACCCGCGTCCACCGCGGATGGGTGGACATGACCGACGAGACGCGCGTCGAATGGCGAGAGTGGGGCCCCGACGCGTTCGCCGAGGCGCGAGCGGCGGACAAGCCCGTCCTGCTTTCGCTGTCGGCGACGTGGTGCGAGGACTGTCACGAGATGGACGCCGAGACGTACGCCGAGCCGCGCATCGCCGCGAACCTCAACGACGGCTTCGTCCCGATTCGGGTGAACGTGGACCGCCAGCCGCGCATCCGCGAGCGGTACAACATGGGCGGCTTCCCCTCGACCGTCTTCCTCGCGCCCGACGGCCACCCCATCACGGGCGCGACGTTCATCGGCCCAGACGGCATGCGGCAGGTCGTCGACCGCGTGCGCGAGGTGTGGGAGAAGAAGGGCGCGGACGCCGGACGGCTCCCACGGGCGCTCAGAGGCGACCTCCCGCCCGCGGGCGAGGTCTCACCCCGAATCGAGTCGCACCTCGCCGGCCAGTTGGAAGTCGCCTTCGACGAGGCCCACGGCGGGTGGGGCGACGCCGCGAAGTTCCCGCTCCCGCGGACCGTCGAGTTCGCGCTGAAGCGCGACCGAAGCCGGGCGCTCCGGTCGCTCGACGCGATTCGCGACGGCCTGTTCGACCCCGTCGAAGGCGGCTTCTTCCGCTACGCCGACGACGCCGCGTGGTCGAAGCCGAACCGCGAGAAGACGCTCGAATCGAACGCCGCGCTCCTGCGGGCGTTCGCCAACGGCTACCGCTACACCGGCGAGGACGCCTACCTCGACCCGGCCGCGGGGACCGCCGAGTTCCTCGTCGACTCGCTGTGGACGGGAACCGGCTTCGCGGGGAGCATGGGCCCCGCCGCGGGGACGGACTACTACCTCCTCGGAAAGGAGGGCCGCGACAACGCGCCCGGCCCGCGGACCGACCTCACCGTCTACGCCGGCGGCAACGCCCTCGCCGCGGACGCGCTGTTGGTGCTTGCGGGCCTCACCGACGACGAGCGGGCCCGCGAGTACGGCTCCCGCGCGCTCGACCGAATCGCCGAAGACCTCGTCGACGACGGCGTCGTGACCCACTTCCGGTCCGGCGGCGACGCGGGCGAGAAGCTCCTACTCGAAGACCAGGCGCGCGTGGTCGCCGCGGCCTGCCGCGCCCGACAGGTGCTCGGCGACGAGTCGGTCGCGGGCGACCCGCTCCTCGCGTTCGCCGCCGATGCCGCCGACGCCGCCATCGACGAACTGTTCGACGAGGGCTCGTTCCTCGACGGTCCCGCGAGCGGCGAGGCGCTCCTGTCGTCGCCGCTGCGCCCGCTCGACGGGAACGTGGAGATGGCGAACGCGCTGCTCGACCTCGCGGCGCTCACGGGCGACGAGCGCTACCGCGAGGTGGCACAGGAGACCATCGGCTCGTTCGCGGGCGCGTGGGACCGCATCGGCGTGCAAATCGCCGCCTACGGGACCGCGGCGGCGCGTCTGCTCCGCGACCCGCTCGTCGTGGAACTCAACGACGGCGTCGGCTCCGACCTCCACCGGGCGGCGCTCCGCGTCGCGGACCACGAGGCGCTCGTCGTTCCCGAGGCCGACGCCGACGACCTCGCGGACGGAACCGCGCGCGTCAGCGCCGGCGAGACGACGGTGGAGGCAACCACTCCCGAGGAGTTGATGCAGGCGGTGTCCTCAGTCACGCCCGACGCCTGACCGCGACCGGCGGCAACCGAACGCGGGTGTAAACATCCGGTTTGTTTATCAGGGAGAAACGAGACGGACGGTGCATGACCAGTCTGCGAGACCTCGGGTTGTCCGAGTACGAGGCCCGAGCCTACCGCGCGCTCCTGCGGACGGGCGCGACGACGGCCAAGGAGTTATCGCGCGCCAGCGACGTCCCCATGGGCCGCGTCTACGACGTGCTGAACAGCCTCGAACAGTACCACCTCATCCGGAGTCAGGCGGCCAGCCGGCCGAAGAAGTACGTCGCCGTCGAGCCCGACACGGCGCTCGACCGCCTGCTCGAATCGAAGCGCCAGGAGCTGGCCGAGAAGGCCGAGCAGTACGAGAACGTCGTCGCCGAGCTGACCGACGAACTCGACGCCGCGGAGCCCGTCCACGACCAGTTCTGGACGGCCGCGGTCGGCGCGGACGAGACCATCGACCTGCTCGTCGAGCGACTCGCGGCGGCCGACGACTCGCTCGTGATGGTCGCCGGGACGCCCTCGCCGCAGTTCGACCTCGACGCCGTCGGCGACCTCGTCGTCGACGAACTGGAGGCCGCGCTCGACCGCGGCGTGGAGGTCTCGATGCTCATGTCGCCGGACCTCGTCGACAGCCTGCCCGAGAGCGTCGGCCAGAGCTACATGAACCGGCTGTCGACTGCGGAGAACTTCCACGTGCGAACTGCCGAGAACGTCACGGGCGTGTTCAATCTCATCGACGACGTGGAGGTCTGCATCGAGGTCCCGAACCCCCTCGACCCCGGACAGGCGTTCGCCATGATTGACCTGAAAGACCCCGAGTTCGCCGCCGACCTCCGGGAGACGTTCGACCCGCGCTGGGAGGAAGCGGCACCGCTCCCGCTGTAGGGATTCGGAGAGAGAAAACGGTAAACGGTCGTCTCCGGGTGTGGAGACCGTTCAGGCGTCGAGTTCGTCGCGGAGCTGTCCCAGCGTCACCTCGCGCTCGGCGTGCGCGTTGTGCTGGTGAATCGACTCGTCGTTCGACTGTTTCATGTGGACCACCGCGTCGTCGCCGAGGTGGTCGAGTGCGTCGATGGACATCTCGGCCATCGAGCGGACGCAGTCCTCGACGAACTTCGCGTTCGCGTGGGCGTGGTAGGTCATGTGGTCCTCGTCGGGGCGCTTGGCGAGGTTGTAGATGCGCGCCGACATCGAGTCGCGGGCGATGTCGATGAGGTCCATGAGGTCGACCTCGGGCGAGCCCTGCGTCTCGACGGTGAGCGTGGCGTGGCCGCGCTGGGAGTGGCCCGGCTGGGGGACCTTGTCGAGGAACTCCTCGATGGTGTCGTCGTCGACCGAGAGGTCCTGCAACACGTCGCGGGCGCGGGAGGCGGACATGCCCTGCGAGCAGGGACAGACGGTCATGCCGACCACTTCCGCGCCGATTTCCTCGCGGGTTCCCTCGTCGGTCGCGGTGGCGCTGGCGATGATCTGTGCGGTGCTCTGGGTGGAGAGTCCGCTGGCGGGGGTGTCCTCGCGGACGACGAGTTCGGCGGTCATGCTGACCTCGGCGGTCGTCGTGTACTCGTGCTTCGCGAGGAGGCGCTCGGCGGCGTCGCCGCACATGTCCTCGACGCGGTAGGCCGGCTCGGAGACGGCGGCTTCGAGGACCTCGTCGATGACCTGCATATTTCGGCTCATGTCGATGCCCTTGCGGCCGCCGGGGAGGTCGACGAAGACCTCGAACTCAGCCATCAAGACGAGGGGTCGCTTCCCGTCGCGGGCGATCTTGACGAGCTTCTCGACGCCTGTGACGCCGACCTGGCTCAGCCCGACGGTCACGTCCGGCTGGGAGGCCTGTACGTCAGGCAACTGGTGACTCATCGAAGGATAAAAAGTGCCGTTGCTGATTAGTGCTTTCGATAGGGGAACAGAATCGCGGGCGAACGCCCCGCTGTGCTCCGACTACGGCCAGTCGTCGCGCCCCTCGTCCTCGAAGGGGTCCGCGGGGGCGTCGTCGTCGCCGGCGAGCACCCACTCGGCGGCCTCGGCGGCGTCCTCGACGGGGAGGTACTCCCAGCCGGTCTCCTCGGCCACCGCGCGGTCCTCGTCGGACGTGCCGACGAAGACGTGCCGGTCGGTGTCGAACTGGCGCATCACGTTTTCGAGGCTCTCTTTGACGCCGCGCGGTCCGGAGAAGAAGTCCTGCCGGATGCGCTCTTTCCGGGTGAAGTTCGTCACGACGTACGTCGGCTTCTCGCTCACCACGCCGATGTACTTCGTCCACGTCCGGGCGTCCGAAAACGCCGCGTTCGGGTCGCCGAGCTGCTTGAGCGCGGAGAGTTCGAACGCGAGCGTCATCGTTCCTTGGCCGCCACCTGTTGCCATACCCGGCGATAGGCGGCGACGCGTGGAAAACGACTTCGGTCCCGGTCGTCCGCGAGCGGGAGGCCGTCGGCTCGGGGGCGACCGGGTCGGGCGGAGAACGCGAGCGACGGGACGGGCGCAGCGAGATTACTGAACGCGGACGTAGTCGGTGAACACCACGATGTCGCCCCGCGAGAGCCGCGAGGTGGTCGTGTCGATGTCGAGCCGGCCGGCGGGACTGGCGGTCGCGAGCGCGTGCTGGGTCCGCTCGCTCAACTCGTCGAAGTGGTGGACCCGAGCGCCCGGCGGCACGTCGGTAACGGGTACGACGGTCGGCGGCGCGGTGACTGCTGGGGAAGACGGCGACTGTCCGTCTTTTGATGACATGTGGTAACACACACCATGAATGGAGATAAATGTTTGGCCGGCGGGACGACTGGCGGGCGCGTAACGACGGGCGAAAGAGAGCCAAGAACGAGGGGTCGAACCGCGAACGCGGGCGAGCGCTCGGCGAGCCGAGGCCGGGCCGGGCGGCCGCGCGCAGACGCGGCTGGCCGGGTGAAAACAGCGGGAGCGGGTCCCGAGTTACTGTTCGGCCGCCGCGCCTTCGAGGTCGTCGAGCTGGAAGTCCTGCTTCACGAGGATTTCCTTCTGCCCGCTGACGTCGACCTGCTCGCGCATGAGCTTCTTGTACTTCGTCTGCGGCGAGAGGTCGCCGATGAGGACGCCGCCGACGATTTTGCCGTCCTTGATGGCGAGACGCCGCCACTCGGTGTCGGAGTACTTGGCCTCGACGTGGTCGTCGCCGAGCGTCGGGTGGCCGAACGAGAGGAACGGGAAGTCGAAGTGGGTGATGGAGTACGACGAGACCCAGCGGAACTCCTCGGAGCCGTAGTCGACCATGTTCTTGGCCGCGATGGTGCCCTGCTCTTTGGCGGAGCCCCACGCGCCGTTCTGGGCGCGGTCGCCGAGGATGAGGTCGTGGAACTCGGTGATGTCACCGGCCGCGAAGATGTCGTCGTGGTTCGTCCGCATGAACTCGTCCGTGTAGATGCCGTTGTCGTACTCGATGTCGGTGCCACCGAGAATCTCCGTGTTGAAGTTCAGGCCGATGGCGATGCCGACGAAGTCGGCGTCGTAGCGGTCGCCGTTGGGGTCGACGGCGGTCGTGACGCGGTCGTCGTCGTCGACCTCGAAGTGGTCGACGCCGGAGTCGAAGACGGGTTCGACGTTGCGCTCGCGGAGCGCCTCGTGGATGATCTCCGCGCCTTCCTCGGAGAGCGCGTAGCGCCACCACGCCTTGCCGCGCATGAGGTACTTGCCCTCGACCTCCTGGGCGGCCGTGATGGCCGCGAGGTCGATGCCGAGCAGGCCCGCGCCGATGACGACGGAGTTGTCCGCGCCCTCGATGTGCTCTTTGATGTCGCGGGCGTCCTGGAACGTCCAGAAGTGGTGGATGCCCTCGGCGTCGGAGTTCTCGACGGGGAGCTGGGTCGGCGTGCCGCCGATGGCCAGAAGCAGTTTGTCGTAGTCGTACTCGGTGCCGTCGTGGGCGGTGATGGTGTGACCCTCGGGGTCGATGTCCGTGACGAGCGTGTTGAGTTCGAGGTCCACGTCGCGGTCGTCGTACCACGACTCGTCGTGGATTGAGATGGGTGCCTCGGGCAGTTTGCCCTTGGCGAATTCCTTGATGAGAATGCGGTTGTACAGCGGTTCGCCCTCGTCCGTGATGATGGTGATGTCGGCGTCGGGTTCCTCTTCGCGGAGTGTCTCAGCCGCTGAGGCCCCGGCGATACCGTCGCCGACGATCACGTACGATTGGCTCATGACCCGACGTTTGTATTCGGGGTTAATGTGGATTGCTATCTCCCTCATGATTGTTTTGCAGCCGGAAATCGGGGCGAGATAAGGAGACGGGAGCCGAATCGCGGCTGTTACTGCGTCTCACCGAACCGCTCGGCGAAGCCGCCGTCGGCGGCGGCCGGGCACTCCGAGGGCGCCGACTCCGCGTCGTCGTCGCCGCGAGCGAACGCGGCGCGGGCAAAGCCGCGGACGCGACCGGGAACGCTACTGGTGGCGGCGATGCGGACGGCTCCGCGAACGCCGGCCACGCCGGCGGCGAAACCGAGCGGCCAGCCCAAGAACAGCGCCACGAGACCGAGACCGGGCGCGAGCGGGGCGACGAGCGTCGCGACCGCGGTGGCCGCGACGACGCCGAGGACCGCCGCGACCGCGACGAGCGCCGTCTCTGAGAGCGTTCTGAACCGGCTCGGGACCGTCTCTCGTACGTCGCCGCGACCGAAGTGGATATCGTCGAACATGGTCGTTCTCCTCGTTTGGAGAGACGACCGCCGACACCAAAAGGGTAATCTGAATTACATTTCTGTAAGCGGGCTTACCGTAGCGCGCTTATGCAATCTTCTCGACAGCTTCGACCGCGGAGTCGACGACCGAGAGTTCGTCGTCGAGGTCGACGACGAGCGCCTCGTCTCCGTGTTCGATGCGGACGCGGACACGCCACGGGTCCTCCGAGACGACGGTGAGCGCGTCGTCGCCGACGACCCACGGGAAGCGCCAGAAGGGAGTTCCGCACACGTCCTGTCCCCGCGAGGAGAGGAAGCCGAGGACGGTCGACTCGTCGAGCAGGACCAGCCCCACGGGCGAGACGGCCTCGTAGCCGCACTGGGCGCAGCGGTGGGTCACGACCACGTCGAGGTCGAACGGGTCGGCGTCGCGGGACAGCGAGGTGCTCGTCGTCCCGCCGCACTCGGGGCAGACGCCGTCGGCGGCGAGGCAGTGGAGGTGTCGCACGCGCTGGTCGAACGCGGACAGGAGCGCCTCCGTGGTGCGGCCTTCGAGGCCGCCGGGCGGGAACTCCTCGTGGGCGTGGGTCCGCGCGCAGTCGGCGCAGGAGATTGTGAGTTTCTCGTCGCCGTAATCGGCTTCGAGGGAGCCGCCGCAGGCGACACAGGAGCCGGGTGCCGAAAAGGCGGGGAGGACGGGGTCCTCGTTGAACGTCCCCGCGAGCACGGCGCGGACGACCTTCTCGCCGGCGTGGCGGAAGTCGTAGCCGTCGTCGGTCTTGCGGACGAACTGGCCGCGGAGCTTTCCGAGGTGGTAGTTGAATCGCGCGCTGTCGTCGACGCCGACCCGTCGGCGGAGTTCGGAGAAGGGAACGGGTCGGTCGGGTGACTCCCAGAGCGCTTCGAGGATGGTGAGTCGGGTCTCGTCGGCGACGATGCCGAACGCTTCGGCCGGCGAGATGCAGTCGTCGCACTCGAGGACCGAGTCCTCGCGGACGGATGCGGAGTCGCTCATACCCCTCACATGCGGGCGAACCGCATTAAATCACCTCGTAAAATTTCGTTCGGGAACTCGCGGGTCGCGTCGCCCGCGTGAATCAGGCGGGGTTGCGTCCGTCTCGTGCGGGACGCCCGCGAAGCGCCCCCGGAGACGTGGTCTTTACGTGTATCCGACCCGAAGCGGACGACGGAATGAAGATTCGCCAGAACATCCGCCACTTCGCGACGAAGAAGGCCCTCACCATGCCGGTCATCGGCGACATCGCCACCGAGAAGATGGTCGACCTCCACGTCCGTATCTTCGGCGAGCGCGCGGACTCCGACCGCAGAGCGGAGCGAGAGGCCCACATGGCGGCGTTCTTCGAGTGCACCTTCGACACCTATCTCGCGGCGCTCGACGCCGGCTTCCCCGAGGCCGAGGCCCGCGAGATAACCCACGTCCAGGCCAACTTCGACTTCTACAACCACGGCTGGACGGAGATGATGGAGATTCCGGTCGACGAAATCGAGGCCCACTACGAGCGGTACGAGGGGTTCTTCGAGCGCCACGGCATCGACATCGCGAACCCCCTCGGCGACTTCCGCACCATCGACATCCCGGACGCGCCCGCGACGCTCGACAAGCTCGACGACCCGGACCACCCCCACGCGGAGGGCGGCTTCGCCGACGACGTGTACGTCGAGGACGACTCGGGCGAGGTCGAAGCCGGCGGAGCCGACGAGCCCGAGGACGTGGACGTGTCGGCCGCGCCGGGGATGCAGGACGTCGACGGCACCGACGAGAAGACCGCGTAAGAGAAGTCGCACGAAGTCGGGCCGGTTCTAATCGTCGGACGGCACGCGGGGGCCGACGTCGACGACGCTGTTTTTCCACGTCCCGCGGGTGAACCACGCGAACGCGAGCAGCGCCACCCCGACGTTCGAGAAGGCGATGCCGTACCAGATGCCGGTCGGACCCATGGAGAAGAACTCCACGAGCACGAACGACGCCGGGATGCGCAGCACCCACAGCGAGATGAGCGAGAACACCATCGCCGTCCGGGTGGACCCGCTCCCGCGGAACCCGCCGTTGACGACGTTGAACGCCCCGAGGAACAGGAACGTCGGACCGATGATGCGCAGGTAGTCCACGCCGATGGCGATGACTTCCTCCTCGCCGGGGATGAACACCGCGACGATGGGTTCGGCGAACAGGTAGGCGGCCGCGGAGACGAACACCAGCGCGGTGACGATGATGCCGACGCCCCAGAACACCGCGCGCTCGGCGCGCTCGGCCTGGTCAGCGCCGAGGTTCTGGCCGACGACCGTCGAGGTCCCCTGCGCGAGGCCGATGGCCGGCAGGAAGACGAGCGAGTTGAGGCGGTTGCCGATACCGAACGCGGCGACCGCGGTCTCGGTGCTGGCCCCGCCGGCGTTGACGGCGGCGTAGGCGACGAGCGCCGTGAGGGCGGTCACGCCGAGCGCGCGGGTCGACTGCTCGATGCTCGACGGCGCGCCGATGCGGACGATGCGCTCGACCATCTCGCGCTCCGGAATCAGGTCGCGCGGCGAGAGGCTGATGCCGACCCGGCCCGAAAGCAGGAGCCAGAAGCCGACGAGCGCGCCGACGCCGCGGGAGAACACCGTGGCGATGGCCGCGCCCTGCACGCCGAAGCCGGTGAAGCCGGTCGCGGCGAACAGCGACTGTCCGAGGCCTTCGAGACCGACGAGGCCGAATATCGGGTTCGCGTTGAACCCGAGGATGAGAAACGGGTCGAGGAAGACGTTGATGACGACGCCGAGACCCATCAGGTACATCGGCGTCTTGGTGTCGCCCCACCCGCGGAGCAGCGCCTGGAAGATGAAGAAGCCGAACATGAACGCGACGCCGAGGAAGATGGTGCGCGTGTAGTCGACCGCCAACTGGTGGACCTCGGTGCCGGGCGTCGTCCCGATGAGCGGGAGCAGTATCGGCGTCAACAGATAGCCGATGAGCGCGAACCCGGCCGAAAGCAGGATGACGAACCCGAGGGTCTGCCCGGCGGCGTGGTCGACCTCGTCGTGGTTACCCGCGCCCTTGTTCTGGGCGACGAGGACCGTCCCGGCGACGGTGAACCCGCCGCCGAACGAAATCATGAGGAAGACGAGCGGCCACGAAAAGGACAGCGCCGAGACGGCCTCGGAGCCGACGCGGCCGACCCAGAAGGTGTCGGCGAGGTTGTACGCCACCTGCATGATCTGCGAGAAGACGAGCGGCAGCGACAGCACCAACATCGGCTTGACGAGGTCGCCGTCGACGAGGTTGACGTCCTTCGCCTTCGCGCTCATTCGTCGCCCTCCTCGCGCACGAGGTTCTCGACGACGAACTCGTCGAGCGCGGCGCGGACCTCGGTGGGCGCGTCGAAGGCGGACTGGCTCGCCGTCTCGGTTCCCGAGGGGTCGGTCACGGCGACGCGTTGGAGGCGCGCGCCGTCGAGCGCCGCGAAGAGGAGCGACGCGGTTCGGTCCGCGTCGACCTCGCGGAAGTGGCCTTCCTCGACGCCCTCGCGGATGATGTCGGCGAGGCGGCGGCGGATAATCGCCTCGTTCCGGGCGACCTGCTCGCGGTAGGCCTCGACGTACGGGGCCTGCGTCCGCAGTTCGTTGAGGGCGAGCCCGAAGCGGTCGTAGTCGCCGTCGTCGTCGCCGTCGGGGACCATCTTGTCGAGGAGGACCCGGAGGCGGGTCTCGGGGGCGTCGCCCTCGGTCGCGGCGACCCGCTCCTCGAACCGGTCGAACAGGTAGCCGAGGAACGCGACGAGCAGCTCCTGTTTCGTCCCGTAGTGGTAGTGGAGGAGGGACTTGCTCTTTCCGGCCTCGTCGGCGATTCGTTGCATCGTCAGGTCCGCGTAGCCGTGGGCGCACAGCGCCCGGTAGGTCGCGGCCATCAGTTCTTCGTGGACCTCGTCGGGGACCGACTGGTCCGGCGTTTCGTCTGCACTCACTAACTGACTAGTCAGTCAGCTACTTAAAAAGAAGTTGCGAACGAGAAACAAGTTGCCGGTAAGTGTGCGACGGCGCGCCACGAGAGAAATCGGCACGCTGTGGGACGGTCTCCCGCGAGAAGGTCGGAACAGTCCGAGAGCGTCGGCGTTACGGTCGCGCTACAGGCTGCGGTCGATGCGGTCGGCGACCTCGTAGCCGGCGACGATGCCACCGTTGAGCGACCGTTCGGGGTACTGCGCTTCCGACGCCATCCCCGCGTAGTAGACCCCCTCGGCCACGTCGTCACCGAGGTCGTACGGCACCACGAGGTCGAGGTAGCCCCGCTCGTACACCGGCCCCGCCCGCGGGTTGCGAGCGATGCGGAACTCCTCGACCGCCGACCGGTCGAAGTTGGGGAACATGTCCGCTATCTCGTCGAACCACGCGTCTTCGACCTCCTCGTCGCTCATCTGCCAGAGGTCCTCGTGCGGCCCCTGCACGTAGCTCGCGACGTACAAGAGGTGGTCGCCGCCGTAGCGTTCCTTCGGCACGAAGTTCGTGTGCTCGATGAGCGACCCGAACGGCGCGTCGTGGGCGATGTTGAGCCAGTAGGTGTCCATCAGCGACTCCGACATGGTCGCCAGCCCGCAGACCGCCCCCTGGAAGTCGATGTCGCAGGGGAACCCCGTGAGGTCTTCGAGCACGTTCGGCATCGTCGCCACGACGACCGACTCCACCTCGTGGGTCTCGGTCCCGTCGTCGGTGTCGACGGTCAGCGTCGAGACCGCCTCGCCGTCGGTGTCGAGTTCCGTCACGCGCGCGCCGGTCTCGATGTGCTCGCGGCCGACCGCCTCGACGAGCGCGTCGATGAAGGGCGCGAAGCCGCCGTCGAAGTAGCCGAGTTTCTCCCCGCGCAGCAGGTCGCGCTCGCCGCGGAAGCGCACGCGCCCGAGGAACCACGACGCCGACACGTCGTGCTTGCGCTCGCCGAACTTCCCGTCGAGGAGCGGGTCGACGAAGTTGTCGTAGACGCCGCGGGTGGTGTGCTCGACGACGAACTCCTCGATGGGCGTGTGTTCGTACTCGGCGAGTTCCTCGTAGGCGTCGAAGTCGGGGACGCCACCGCGGACGTCGACGCCGAGGGTGAGCATGCCGAGGCGGAACTTGTCGTAGAGGCTCATGTGGGGGTAGGCGGCGATTTGCCAGGCGGTGTCCAGCGGGTGGACGACGCCGTCGACGTAGTAGGCGTTCTTGCCGATTCGCCACTCCAAATCGTCTTCGAGGCCGAGTTCGGCGGCGAGTTCGACGATAGTTTCTTCGGACTTCGAGAGGTGGTGGTAGAACTTCTCGATGTCGTCGCCTTTCGTGTCGTAGGTTGCGGCGAGGCCGCCGAGAGAGTCGGCCGCCTCGAAGACTCGAACGTCGTGACCCCGGTTCTGGAGTCGGTACGCCGCGGCGAGGCCCGCGATGCCGCCGCCGACGATGCCTATCATGCCCCGACGTTCGGCGTCGGGTGGAAAGTCCTTTCTGATTGGCCGGTTCCGCCGCCGACGGTGGGAGTTTTAACCCCTGTCGACAGAAAGCGGGGCATGCACGGCGCTCCGTACTGGCAGGCGACGCCGTACACGATTCCAATCGGAGTCGGTGCGGTCCTCTTCGTCGTTCTCGCCGTCTACCTCTTTCGCCACCGGACGGCGCGCCGCCTCGTTCCCGGTTCGACCCTCGGCGCGCTCCTGTTGTTCGCGTCCGGGTTCTGGATGGGGGCGTACGCGCTCGAACTGGCCGTGACGGACTTCTCGACGAAGGTGCTCTTGAACCAACTCGGCTACTTCGGCATCGCGCCGCTCCCGCTCCTGTGGTTCGCCTACGTGATTCGCCACGCGGGCGTGAAACTGGAGTCGCGAGTCGCGTGGGCGGCGCTCGGGTCCGTGCCGGTCGCCGTCGTCGCGCTCGTGCTGACGAACCCGTGGCACGGTCTCATCTGGACCGACCTCTGGCTCAACGCCGACCACGGCTTCGTCATCCTCGTGAACGAACACGGGGCCGCGTTCGCCGGCTTCATCGTCTACGCCTACGTGCTCATCCTGCTCGGCTGTGGTGCGCTCGTCCAGACGAGCGTTCGGTCCGACGGCGTATACCGGAAACAGACGCTCGGCCTCCTCGGCGGCGGCCTGATCCCCGCGGCCGGTGGCCTGGTGTACGTCACCGGGTTGAGTCCGACCCCGGGACTCAACATCCCCGTGCTGGCCTTCTCGGTCGCCTCGGGGGCGGTCGCCTGGAGCGTCTTCCGACACCGGCTGTTCACGCTCGTCCCCGTCGCGTGGGAGTCGGCCGTCGAGTCGATGCACGACGCCGCGCTCGTCCTCGACGGCGACGGGCGCGTCATCGACGTCAACCCCGCGGGCGAGCAGTTCCTCTCGCTTCCCCTCTCGGACGCCTACGGACAGTCCGTCGTGCGCGTTCTCCCCGCGGAACTCGTCGACGCGCTCGACGGCGTTCCGAAGTCCGACGCGGAGGTGGAGACGACGGTCCCGACGGACGACGGCGAGCGCGCCCTCCTCGTGGAGACGACGCCGCTGGGCGACGAGGCGAACATGACGGGGACGCTCGTCCTCGTCCGCGACGTGACCGAACGGGTCGAACGCGAGCGACGGCTCGAACGCCAAAACGAGCGGCTCGACGAGTTCGCGTCGGTCGTCTCCCACGACCTGCGGAATCCGCTCACCGTCGCCCGCGGCTACCTCGAACTCGCGGCCGAGACCGGCGACGAGGAGTACTTCGAGCGAATCGAGGACGCCCACGACCGGATGGAGAACATCATCGAGGACCTGCTCACGCTGGCCCGGGAGGGCGAGACGCTCACCGACGTGACGCCGGTCGCGCTGCGAACGGTCGCACAGGAGGCGTGGGACGGCACGGTCGTCGGCGACGCGACCCTCGACGTTCGGGCCGACCGGACTATCGCCGCCGACCGAGGTCGGCTCCGACAGCTGTTCGAGAACCTGTTTCGGAACGCTGTCGAGCACGGGAGCGAAGACGACGACGCGCTCACCGTCGCCGTCGGCGCGCTCGACGGCGGCTTCTACGTCGAAGACGACGGGCCGGGCATTCCGGAGTCCGAGCGAGCGGACGTGTTCGAGCGGGGGTACACGACCCACGAGAACGGGACCGGATTCGGCCTGCCCATCGTCAAGACGATTGCGGACGCCCACGGTTGGTCCGTCAGCCTCGGCGAGTCGGACGCTGGCGGGGCGCGGTTCGAGTTCACCGGCGTCGAGACCGACCCCGAGCCCGCGAACGCGGAGCAGTCGACGAGCGACTGAGCGCGCGACGAGGAGTCGGTTGCGACGTTCGCCACATTTTTATCTGCGATAAGGCAACAGCGGGGCATGGTTACGGTCCGCGCACCCGCCACGAGCGCCAACCTCGGAAGTGGGTTCGATGTCTTCGGCGTGGCTCTCGACCGCCCCGCCGACATCGTTCACGTCGAACGGGCGGACCGGACGACAATCGAAGTGACCGGCGTCGGCAGCCAGTACATCCCGACCGACCCCGACCGGAACGTCGTCGGGGCGGTCGCGGAGGCACTCGACGCCCCCGCGCACATCCGCATCGACAAGGGCGTCCGCCCGTCGTCCGGACTCGGCTCGTCGGCGGCGAGCTCGGCCGCCGCCGCGGTCGCGCTGAACGAGCTGTACGACCGCGGGCTCTCCCGCGAGGAACTCGTCCCCGTCGCCGCCGAGGGCGAGGCGGTCGTCTCCGGCGAGGCCCACGCCGACAACGTCGCGCCCGCGCTCCTCGGCGGTTTCACCGTCGCGACCGACGAGGGCGTCACGACCGTCGACGCCGACATCCCGCTCGTCGCCTGCCTCCCCGAAATCGCCGTCTCGACCCGCGACGCCCGACGAGTCGTCCCGAGCGACGCCAGCATCGAGGACATGGTCCACACGGTCGGCCGGGCGGCGACCCTCGCGGTCGGGATGTGCCGCCGCGACCCCGACCTCGTCGGCGCGGGGATGCACGACCGCGTCGTCACGCCCGCGCGGGCTGAACTCATCAACGGGTACCACGCGGTCCGCGAGGCCGCCCTCGACGCGGGCGCGTCCGGCGTCACCGTCTCCGGTGCCGGTCCCTCGGTCCTCGGCGTCTGCCAAGCGGCCGACCGCACCCGCGTCGCCGGGGCGATGCTCGAAGCCTTCGACGAAGCGGACGTGGCCGCCCGCGCCTACAAGACGCGAGTCGGCCGCGGCGCTGAAGTATTCGAACTCTGAGTGGTACAGAGAGAACCACTCGCACGCTCGATTCTCGTATTTTCTCGCGTCTGAGCTACTGTAACGCGTTGACGCGGTCGTTGGTAACACGATTCCGAGAAGACTTTTCTCACTATCACGATATATTCGAATCATGGAACGAGCACTCGTCGTCGTCTCCCCCGAAGAACGGTCGCACCGAATCCTCCGCGAGGCCGGCGAACTGGCCGCCGGCAGCGGCGCGGAGCTCATCGTCCTCACGGTTCTCCCGGACGAGGAGTTCGAACGGACCCGCTCGGCGCTCGCCAGCGTCGGCTCCTCGGACGTCGTCTACGGCATCGACCAGGCCATCGAGTCGGCCACCCGTCGCGCCAAGCGCGTCGCCCGCGAGGCGTTCGAGGGACTGGACCTCGATTACCGCATCGTCGCCGACATCGGCCCCGAGGCCGACACCATCCTCGAAACGGCCCGCTGGGAGGGCTGCGACCACCTCTTTATCTCCGGTCGCCGCCGCTCGCCCGCCGGCAAGCTCATCTCCCGGGACCTGACGCAGTCGGTCATGCTCAACTTCGACGGCCCGGTCACCGTCCTCCTCGGCGAGGAGTCGTCGGACGACGCGAAGGGGAAGGGGAAGGGGAAGTCGGGACTCCTCGCCTGAAGCGGGCGGCGCGCCGAGTCGGAAGAAAAACCGAATCGAAAACCGAGACGGCCGGTCGGCGGCGAGCGTCGCCGCGTTAGACGCCGCGGTCCTGCAGCTTGTCCTCGTCGGCCATGCCGACGTTCGCCTCGCCTTTCATGCCCTTGCCGATGCCGGCGGCGATGTCGGCGAGCGTGTCGGGGTCGTCCCAGTTGTTGACGGCCTCGACGATGGCCTCGCCCATCTGTTCCGGGTCCTCCGCGCCGAAGATGCCGGAGCCCACGAAGATGCCGTCGCACTCGTGGTACATCATGAGCGCGGCGTCCGCGGGCGTGGCGATGCCGCCGGCCGCGAAGTTGACGACGGGCAGGCGACCCATCTCGGCCGTCTCGTGGACGAGTTCGGCGGGCGCTTCGTGCTCGCGGGCCCATTTCTCGCGCTCGTCGAAGTTGAGGCCGGTCAGCGACCGAATCTGGTGTTTGATGGTGCGCTGGTGCGTGACCGCCTGGTTCACGTCGCCCGTGCCGGCCTCGCCCTTGGTTCGAATCATCGCCGCGCCCTCGTTGATGCGGCGGAGCGCCTCGGGGAGGTTGCGCGCGCCGCAGACGAACGGCGAGGTGAACTCGCGCTTGTCGATGTGGTAGTCGTTGTCCGCCGGGGTGAGCACCTCGCTCTCGTCTATCATGTCGACGCCGATGGACTCGAGAATCTGCGCCTCGGTGTAGTGGCCGATGCGGGCCTTGCCCATCACCGGGATGGAGACGGCGTCGATGATCTCCGTGACCGTCTCGGGGTCGGCCATCCGGGAGACCCCGCCGCGCTTGCGGATGTCCGCCGGGACGGCTTCGAGCGCCATGACGGCGACCGCGCCGGCCTCCTCCGCGATTTTCGCTTGCTCTGCGTTTACGACGTCCATGATGACGCCGCCCTTCTGCATCTGGGCGAACCCGCGCTTGACGAGTTCGGTCCCGCGCCGAAGCTCCTCCAGGTCGGTCTCCTCTGGCATATCCGTCGCTTGCGACTGGGTTTACTTAAGCGGTCGCTTCCATCCGTCAACCGTTCGCATTCCGCACAGGTCGTGTTTCGCGCTCGGGTCGAGTTGTGGTGATTCTGTTGAACGGCTCGGTTTTTTGACAGATGTCGCGTGCAACACTCAGAGGGTGAGTTCAGCACTTCTTCACATACCCAGAAGACATATATCTTACACGGGCGGTCGTTGATTTGTAATGCGTAAGACACTTTTTACCACTGCTTTGCTACTTCTGGTGATTAGCAGTGGGTGTCTCGGCTCTCCACAGAATCAAGGAAGAGATAACACCGAAACCGAAGGCACTGACCCCGAGATGAATCCCCCGGTGAATAAATTGATTATCGAAGATGACTACTCTGGGAACTTCTCTGTTGTAATTTTTGATCCATCAGAGGGGGAAGTATTCAATGAGAGATACTCCGCGAACAATACCGAAGACATTGATTTGAGTGGGCATTTCCCGGCGAGGGAAACGAGGACAGTAGAGATATATATCAATAACTCCCGTGCTTGGAGAAAGTCCATCGCGTGGTATGAGGGTTATATGTTGGAAATAAATGAAGACGGAACTATTCGTGAAGGAAAAGTCGAAGTTTGAGGGACGTTGACCGACTCGCGCGCTGTATTCAGCACGCCCTCAGTAAACTATCAGCGGCTGAGGACTTCAACAGCGCCGCCAGCGTGATCTCCCAACCGCCGACACCGGCCGCAGTCACCGAGACCGGCATCACTTTTGCATCCCCCCGCTTCGGCGTGGGTATGGACGCGGCGACCCGACTGCGCCGACTGCTCGACGACGACGACCTCCCGGCGGGGACCGACCTCCCGCGGTGGCTCGCACCCCTGCCGGAGTGGCTGGAGAACTTCGGTCTCAACATCGCGTGGCTCGTGGTCGTCATCAACCTCGTCGGGACCGCCTTCGGCTTCTGGTACTACGGCTACCAGTTCAGCATCGAACCGGTCGTGATGTGGCCGCTCGTCCCCGACAGCCCCGTCGCCACGCTGTTCATCGCGCTGTCGCTCGCGCTCTGGAAACTCGGACGGTCCAACGAGTACGTCAACGCCCTCGCCTTCTTCGGCTGTCTCAAACTCGGGCTGTGGACGCCGTACGTCCTCCTCGTGTTCAAAAGCGACTTCTCGTACCTCCACTGGGCGATGTACAACTTCCTCTTTTGGAGCCACCTCGCCATGGTCGTCGAGGCCTTCCTCATCCAGCGGTACGCCGAGTTCCCGTCGCTCGCCGTCCTCGTCGCGGTCGGCTGGTACGGCCTCAACGACCTCGTGGACTACTTCGTTCCCATCGTGGGCACGCCCCACCACACGCTCATCCCGGCCGAGCCAATCGTCGACGGCGTCGTTCAGCACGTTTCGCCCGCCCACGAGTACGCCGCGGCGGGCGCGGTCCTCCTGACGGTCGCGGCGACGTTCCTCGCGCTCGCGACGCGGGTCGCGAAGCTCGAACGGGGCGGCATCGACTGACCGAGAACCGACGACGCGTCGGCCGACTCGGACGTAGCCTTTTGTCCCGCCGACCCTAACCGACGGGCCATGCGCCTCTTCGACCGCGTGGCCGACCTGCCGCTGACCGTCGAGTCCGTCTCCCGCGACCGCTTCGAGAGCGACACGTCGAGCGGCTTCCTCCGCAAGACGACGGTGTTCTCGCTCGCCGGCGACGGCGCGGTCGGCCGCGGCGAGGACGTGACCTACGACACGGAGGACCACGACGCCCTCGCGGACGCCCCCGAGGACGCCTTCGACCTCGCCGGCAGCTACGACTCGTTCGCCGACTTCTCCGCGGCGCTCGACGGGGTCGACCTGTTTCCGACGAAGGTGCCCGAGCGCGAGACGGCCGAACACTACCGGCGCTGGGCGCTCGAATCCGCCGGGCTCGACCTCGCGCTCCGACAGGCCGGCACGGACCTCGCGTCCGCCGTCGACCGCGAGCGCGCCCCGCTTCGGTTCGTCGTGAGCACCCGCCTCGGCGACCCGCCGTCGGCCGACCGCGTCGAGATGCTCCTCGACCGCGACCCCGACTGCGAGTTCAAACTCGACCCGACAACTGACTGGCACGATGAGCTTGTGTCGTCGCTCGCCGCCCACGACCGCGTCCGCATCCTCGACCTCAAGGGTCAGTACGAGGGGACCGACGTGGACCAAGCACCCGACCCGGAACTCTACGAGCGCATCCTGTCGGGCTTCCCCGACGCCGTCGTCGAGGACCCGGCGTTCACCGACGAGACGCGCCCGCTGTTCGACGGCCACGAGGACCGCGTCTCGTGGGACGCCCCGATTACCGGCGTCGACTCCGTCGAGAGCCTGCCGTTCGAGCCGTCGTGGCTGAATATCAAGCCCTCGCGGTTCGGCACGGTCGAGTCGCTGTTCGACACCATCGAGTACGCCGACGAACGCGGGATGTCGCTGTACGGCGGCGGCCAGTTCGAACTCGACGTGGGCCGGGACCACATCCAACTGCTCGCGTCGGTGTTCTACCCCGACGGTCCGAACGACGTGGCTCCCGGCGAGTACAACCTTCCCGAGCCGCCGGCGGGACTGCCGACGAGCCCGCTCGAACCGGGCGACGACCCGTCGGGGCTGGAGTTCTAAGAACCGAAACCCGGCCGCTCCAAAGAGACGCGTCGAGGGGTGCGCTGGCCGCGTTACTCGCCTTGCTGTACTTCGAATATCTCGTCGGCGACGAGGCCGTGGGCCTCTTCGTGGACTTTCGCCCCGGCCTCCTTGTTCGGTGCCTCGAAGAGACAGAAGACCGCGCCGTCCTTCTCGTCGACCCAGTAGTGCTTGTAGTTCACTCCGTACTTGCCCTGCGTCTCGAGGTCGGCGCGGTGGGCCTCCGCGACGTCTTTCGCACTTCCCTCTACGTTCCGGTGTACGTCCATGTATAGCGGCATGGTTGCTAGTTTATAGCACGCCAGCGCGGATAATCGTTCTTTATTATTTACCAGAACATCCTGATACAAGTGTCAGACGCCAGCTTAGTCGAGCATTCCCCGGCTCGAACCACACGAGATATACTCAGATAGTCGTCAGATTCTCGACATTGTGACGAACGCCGCATCCGTGCGGTCCGGGGTAAATCGGTTCTCTCCCGTAGCCCGCTTCACCGACGGCTCACTCGTCGCTGTCGGCGTGGGCGCGGACCCACAGCTGGCCGATTCGGGAGAGGCGCGTCCGGTAGGACTTCCCGCGTTCTTCCTGTTCGATGTAGCCCTTGCCGCCGGGGCCGAGGCGGTCGACGTTGTAGATGACCTTCGACCGGAAGGAGTCGGTGTACTCCTCGTTCATCTCGCGGGCGAGCGCCTCCGCGAGTTCGGAGACCGAGCCGAACTCGCCGTGCTCGCCGAGTTTGAACAGGATGACCTCCTCGAACGGTTTGACGTTGGAGAAGGAGGCCACCGGGAGTTCGACGATGTGGCGGCCGTCAATCTGCTTCGCGCCGATGGTCGTCCCGCGCTCGTCGAACTCCGACAGCAGGTCGGAGGTGGCGTCGAGGCGCTCGCGGATGCGGTCGGCGTCGATTTCGCCCGATTCGAGGAGGTCCGAAAGGAGCGCGCGCTCGGTCCGCAACTCCTCGGCGAGTTCGGTTTCGAGGTACTTCTCGGGGGCCGTGTAGTAGGTGTGGATGCGCTCGCGGTCGGCCTGTCGCTCGACCATGATGGAGTGGGCGGCGGTCGCGAACGCGAAGGAGACCGGCCGGGGCATCGCGCTCACGTTGACCCACACCTCGCCGGGTTCGTCGTCGTCGCCGCGGAGTTCGTCGTCGGCGTCGAGTTCGGCGTTGATGAGGTCGTACGCCTGCTCGAACGCCGCGTCGTAGTCGTACACGTCGTCGACGATGACGCGTTCGGTCTCCGCGCCGAGGAGGTTCTCGAAGTCCTTGCCGAGCTTGCCCGAGAGGTTCCGCGAGTACTCGACGTTCGCCTCGCTCCCGACGGCCCCTTCGAGGAGGATGACGCGGTCCACGTCCAACTGATCGCGGATGAGCGGCGCGATGAGTCGGTCGTAGTCGAAGCCGACGGGAACGATGTGCGTCTGCATACGCTATACTCCGTGGGGACGTTTATTAATCTCTTCAAGTAGTGTATTGTTCAATTGCATGTTATGCATGTGCATTCCGATCACCATCACAGGCTTCGTAACGGAGAGATGGTTGACCTATTCCTGGTTTTTCAAATGCTCCGCAACAGCAGGTGGTAAATCAGTTCTAAGCTCCGTTTCCCCAGCAGATTCGTCATCATCGGGTTGTTCTTTCCATTCGTGATATGAGAACGTAGCAAGTGATCCTATGCCGACAGCCCCACCAATCACTTGTACTGAAATACTAAGTGGCACAATGAATCCCGAAACGAACACGACACCACCAATCACCGCTAAGAAGACCTGTATGTACTGGGCAAGTGAAGTGAATAGTTTTCCGGGGTCAGGGTTTTGATTGACAACTGACCCGGCACCCGGTCCGGAAGTCATTCTTGTAGTTGTGAACTCTCGTTGCATGTGCTGATACTGATTCTTAAGTTCCTGATACTGTTCTTCCTTAGACTCATACTTAGTTCGCCAATAGGCAGCCTCATCACCCACCCAGTCAGGAACAGTTTCGTTTTCTCCGCCATCAGTAGCCATAGTGACATATATTCCATCTCAGAAAGATAGAGTTTCGGGAGAGTCGCCATAATGTCATATGAGGTCTATTTCACTTCTGGGTCTAACTGGAGGGTTATACAACATCACGAAGACTATCGATGTCGTTAGCTACAAGACGAATCTACGACTGACACAGGCGAAGTTCTCAAGAACCCAACCAACTGGCCCGACTGTCACTCCCCGTCCCACACCGCGTGGCCCCAGCGCTCCCACGCCAGCCACGCCACCACGCCGCCGACGAACGCGACGCCGAGATTCACCGCGACGCCGACGAGGCCGATAGCGACCACGAGGGGGTAGCCGTCCGCGCGGGTCAGGCTGGTCAGGCTCGTCCGCGCCAGTTGCAGGCCGATAATCGCCAGGATGACGCCGAGCATGGCGACCGGGTAGGCGGCGACCACGTCCACGGCGAACAGGGCGACGAGGACGTAGCCGACGCCGAGAATCACGTTCGCGCCGGCGGTCCGCGCGCCGAAGGCGTACTTGCCGGCGACGCCGCCGCTGCCGTGGCACATCGGAAAGCCGCCGAGGGGGACCGCGAGGAGGTTCATCGCGCCCATGCTGGTGGCGAGTTCGTCGGCGGAGACGTCGCGGTCGAAGTAGTCCGCGAGCAGGACCGACGTGGCGAGCGCGGCGTTGCCGACGGTCATCGCCAACTGGGCGACTGCGGCCTCCGCGACGGAGAACGAGAGGTTGTCGAGCGAGAGCAGTCGGGCGTCGCCGACCGACGGGACCGCGAGCGACAGGTGTCCAACGTCGGCGACGGCGACCGCGCCGCCGACCGCGAGGACGGCGAGGGCGCTCAGGTTCGAGCGCTTGGTGAGCAGGGCGACGGCGGCGACGGCGACCGCGAGGCCGGCGAGCGGGAGGTCGCCCGCGCCGAGTTCGAGGCCGGTCGAGAGGAGGACGAGCGCGACGCCGAACTGGACGCCGCGGACGACCGGCGCGCCGATGTAGCGGCTCACGCGGTCGAGCGAGCGCGTTCGGCCGATAGCGAGGAGGACGACGCCGAGGCCGAACCCGGCGAGGAGCGCCTCGCCGGTCGTGACCGTCTCGGCGAGGACGAGCGCCGCCAGCGCCTTCATCGGTTCGACCGACAGCGGGACCGCGTAGTACAGCCCCCAGACGACCTGAAACACGCCGAACCAGACGAGCACGACGGCCAGCGAGAGGTCCGTCAGGCGGGCGACGGCGACGACGATGGGGAGGACCGTAACCGAATCTCCCACCGCGCCGGTGAACTCGTGCCACGAGAAGTCCACCGCGAGTTCGTCGCCGTACGGGAACGAGACACCCATCGGATGGTGGTTCCGCCCCGACGGGGAAATGTATTTGCGTAATCGAGAGACGTGACAGTCGGCGACGAGAGAAACCGAAATCAATTACGCAGTCGCCCGGGGGCGCCGAAGCCGCCGTCACTCGAACGTCGAGAGGTCGAAGTGGACGCCGCCGCGGAGGTAATCGATGCCCATGAACAGCATCAGGGGGGCGAGCAGGAGCGCGGACAGCCCGCCGAAGTAGGGGTCGCCGCGGGCGTCGAGGACGGACGAGAGGCCGTTGGCGAGCACGGCCAACCCGAAGCAGACGTAGCCCGCGCCCGCGACGACGTGCCACCGGAGCGTCGTCGACCCGAGAGCGACCGATTCGCGGATGCCGGCGACGACCAACAGCACGCCGGCGGCGGTGAACAGCGCGAACCGGGCGAACGAAAGCGGGTGAGCGGGCGCGCCGAGAAGCACGAGGCCGACGGCGATGAGCAGGTCGAACACCCCGACGACGGCGAGGAATCGGCGGTCCATGTGCGCCCGTCTCGGCGGGGATATGAAAATCTGACTACAGCTTCGTGGACGGCCGGCGGCGAACGCGACGACCGCTCACTGCGTCGCCGACAGGTCGGCCGAGTCGACGACGGTTGCGAACTCCCGGTTCAGGTGCGCCAGCGCGGTGCGGTGCATCTCGTCGGCCGAGAAGCGCTCGCCGTCGTAACCCTCGCGGTCGAACGTCGCGGCCGCGTCCGCGGGGAGATACACGTCGAAGCCGAGGTTCTCGGCCATCCGCGCCGTCGTCGAGACGCAGTGGTCGGTCGTGAGGCCGCAGACGACGAGCGTCGAGTAGTCGCGCTCGCGGAGCCACGCTTCGAGGTCGGTGCCGATGAAGCCGCTGTTGACGCGCTTCGTGAACACCGGTTCGCCGTCGACGGGTTCGGCCTCGGGTTTCCACGCGAAGCCCTCGCCGTCGCGCCGGAGCGGCGAGTCGGGTTCGGTGGAGTCGTGGCGGACGTGGACGACCGGGCGGTCGGCCGCGCGCCACGCCGCGAGCAGGTCGGCGACGCGCGCTTCCATCTCGGGGTTGTTTCGGTCGCCCCACGCCGGGTCGTCGAAGCCGACCTGCATGTCGACGCAGACGAGGACGGCGTCGGCCGGGAGGTCGGCGGCGGTCATCGGCCGGCCCTCGAATTGGCGGCCGTCATCAGTCGTCCGCCGGGGCCATCGGCACCTTCGGGTGCTCGCGCGTGATGCGAATCGGGCACTCGTCGGGCGCTTGCGACTCGTCCGACGAGAACATGTACTGCGGCCACTCGCGGTCGCCCTCGACGCCCCAGTCGCCGAGGTCGGCGTGGGGGCAGACCCCGTCGTACTCCTCGATGCGGTTCTGGATGACCTCGCGGGCCTTCTGGCCGGGCTCGGTGTCGGCGGTGATGCCGTCGAACAGCGCGCGCGGCTGGAACGTGATTTCGAGGCCCCACGGGCAGTAGCGGCTGACACGCTCGTCGTAGAACGGCGCGCGGGTCGTCGGGAACATCGGTTCGCCGCCGAAGGAGAACTCCCACGTCGGGTCGTCGGGGTCGGTCGGGATGTCCGCCGGCCACGGCTCGGGGTCGTTGACGTGGAGGAACTGGAGGACGTGCCAGAGGTGTTCGTGGTAGTCGGCCTCGGTGAGGTCTTCCGCCGGCGGCTTGAAGAACGCGACGAGCGAGCACGCCTCGGAGTAGTCCGGGTACACGTCGAGGTATTCGAGGAGGGTGTCGCGGAGCGCCAACAGCGCGTCTTTGTCGGTCATCGAATCCACGAAGGTGTAGAGGGCGTCGCCGTTGCGCTCGGACTCGATGCCGAAGTAACACGGGAACGGCGCGCCGTCGCGGTCGCCGAGCATCGTCTCGCGGAACGTCTCGTAGTGCTGTCTCGCCCAGTCGGGGAGGTCGCCGTCGTCGAGGCGGCGGCGGAGCACGTCCTGCTCCATGAGCACTTGGTGGCCCGACTCGTTCATGCGCGTCAATTGGATTCAGCGGCTTTGAGGGTTCGGGTTCGGGGGGCGAACACGACCCTCGAAACGACGGGTGACGGCCCTCGTCGCCATCCGCGAAGCCGCCGTCGTCCCCGGCCTCAGAGCGGGCGGTCGAGTTTCAGGTACCGCGTCTCGTACCCCATCGACTCGTAACACGACCGGGCGGCGTCGTTGTCGGCGTGGACGCTCAGCGCGGCCCGCTCGCACCCGCGGTCGCGGCCCCACTCGTGGGCCCGTTCGAGGAGTTCCGTGCCGACGCCCTCGCCCCGCGCTTCGGGTGCGACGTAGAGCTCTTTCACCTTGGCGACCGACCCGCGGGCGAACACCGGCGGGGAGTCGGCGTCGGCGACCGTGACGTAGCCCCGGAGCGACCGCTCGGCGGAGTCCGATTCCGCGCCCGCGGCCGCGACGGCGACGAACATTCGGGTGTTCTCGGCTTCCACCTGCTCGGTCCGGTAGTCGAGCGCCTCGGCCCGCACGTCCGCGTCCTCGGCCAGCGCGTCGTGGTCGTCGATGTCACCCATCTCCTCGGCGAACGGGAGCCACAGGTCGTCAACCAGCGCGTCCACCTCGTCGGCCCGGAGCGGTCGAATCTGCATGAGTCACCGACGACTCGTGGGAATGTCAAAAGAGTAACTGTGTTGGGCGTTCGGGGCGATTCGTCGCGCCGGCCACGCTCGAATCGGGGCACGACCGGCGCGTCCGTCTCACTCGATTTCGAGGCCGCCGGCGTCGGCTCCGTCGTCCGCGCCCTCGTCCCACTCCAGTTCGAACTCGATGCTCAGTTCGTAGGGGCCGCCCGCGGGGCCCTCGCGCTCGGCTTTCACCTCGAACGTCGGCGACGCGGGCGGCTCCATCGTGACGGTCTGGTCGCCGGACTTCAGCGTAATCGGCTCGCCCGCGTCGAGCTTGTCGGCGACGGTTCGGAGATACGACGCGATTTCCGCTCGCGCCTGTCGGTTCTCGGATTTGAAGAGCACTTCTTCGGGCATGGACCGTAGGTTACACCCGCAGGGGGTTAAGCTTCGTTGCGGTGACGAAACCGACGGGAGAGACAGCGCCGACGGGTCAGTCGGCCCGGGGGCCGTCGGTGAAGCGGGACTGGTTCTCCTCGGGCGCGGCGGCGGTCATCGCGGAGACGCCGACGGTCAGGACCGCGGACAGCGCCATCCCCCAGAGGGCGTAGTCCCACGTGAGGTAGGTCGCGCCGAACAGCGTCATCGACCCGACCTCTATCGCGGGGACGAACACGTGGGCGAGGTAGAACGCCTGCGAGCCGAGGACGCCGGCGAACATGCCCGTTCGGGTCGTCCTCGCCCAGTAGAGCGCGACGATGACCGGCAGGGCCATCTGGGCGAACCCGCCGAAGGCGGTGTCGCCGACCGAGACGAGCGTGCCGGGCCGGAACAGGCTGGCGACGAAGGTGAGCGTGGCGAACAGGGCGACGCCGATGCGGGCGAGCCACGCCTCGCGGGCCTCGCTCGCGTCGGGGTTGACGAAGGGGCGGTAGAGGTCGCGGGTGAAGTACGACGACCCGGAGAGGAGCATCGAGTCGGACGACGACATCATCGCGGCCATCGCGCCGGCGATGACGAGCGCGGCGAACCACACCGGCGTGTACTCGTTGAGGAGCACGGGGAGGACGTTCGCGCCCTCGGGCACGGAGATGCCGAGGCCGGCGGCCCACGTGCCGAGGATGAACGCGGGCACGAACAGCAGAACGACGAGGACGGGCCACAGGGCGAACGAGCGCTTGAGGACGGCGCTCGACTTGGCGACGAAGAAGCGCTGGTTTATCTGCGGGAACATCGCCACGCCGAAGGCGATGGTGACGGCCGACGAGATGATGAACTGCGGCGAGTAGACGCCGCCGCCGAGCGAGAGGAACTCGGGGTTGTTCGTCGCGAGGGCGTTCGAGAGCGCCGTGGGGCCGCCGGCCGCGGTGGCGACCCAGCCGACCGCGAGCCAGACGACGCCGAGCATGAACAGCCCCTGGAGGGTGTCGGTCCACGCGACGCCGCGGAGCCCCGCGATGACGACGTAGGCGATCATGAACACCGTGATACCGGCCGCGCCGGCCCAGTACGGGACCATCCCGTTCGTCAGGCCGACGATGGCCTCGCCCGCGCCCATCTGCTGGAGCATCACGTACGGGAACAGCCAAAACAGGCTGATACCGGCGACGACGGCGCGCAGGCGGGTCGAGCCGAAGCGGTCGCCGAGCATCTCGCCGAGGGTGACGTAGCCGTGGGCGCGGCCGACGAGCCACTGCTTGTAGCCGACGACGTACCAGAGGATGGCGAACAGCACGCCGTCCATGACGCCCATCACGAGAATCCACTCGGGGCCGGCGCGGTAGGCGAGGTCGGGGCCGCCGAAGAACGTAAACGCCGACAGGAGCGTCGCGAACGTCGTAAACAGGAGGACGACGGTCCCGATGGAGCGACCGGCGAGGTAGTAGTCCTCGGCGTCGCGGCTGGTCAGGCGGTAGGCGAGTAAGCCGACCGCGAGCGCGACCACGAGGTACGCGCCCACGACGCCGAGTTGGATACCGAGCGCCGAGACCATCAGCGACCCTCCCCGACGATGCCGCGGTCCCACGCCGTCCGGGCGAACAGGTGGAAGACGACTGCGGTCAGCCCCATCCAGCCGATGTGCCACCAGAGCCACAGCGGCAGGCCGGCGAAGACCCTGCTGTCGCCCCAGAGGAACCACGGAACGGCGAACGTCACGAGGATTGCGAAGACGGCAACCCAGCGGTAGTCGATGCGCACTCGCGTCATTCGTAGGAACGATAATCGACAACGAGGCGTAAATCTTACTCTATCGACCTACGTTGCCCCTCATTGAAGAACTATTTTCTTCAACAGAGGCGGTCGAACGACGGGAACCACCCACGGACGCGAACGCGACAGAGGCGACGCGGAGGGCGGGGTCGTCCGCGGGCGAATCGGCCGCCGGAACAGTTTCCAGCGGCGCGTGCGACCGGAGACACATGGACTTCGGTATTCAGCTGTACTCGCTTCGCGAGCTCGACGAACCGACGTCGGCGCTCGTCCGACGCGCCGCGGACGCCGGCTTCGACGGCGTGGAGTTCGCGGGCGTCGACGACGCGGCGGCGGTCCGCGCGGCCCTCGACGAGACCGGACTGGGCGTCCCCGCGGCCCACGTCCCCATCGAGGACCTCGAAGCCGACCTCGACGCGGTCTGCGAGCGGTACGGCGCGCTCGGCGTCGAGACGCTCGTGGTTCCGTATCTCCCGCCGGAGGCGTTCGCCGACGCCGACGCGGTGGACGAGACCGCACACCGGCTGGACGACCTGACCGCGAAGTGCGACGAGCGGGGCGTCAGACTGCTCTACCACAACCACGACCACGAACTCGCCGCGGTCGAGGGCGAACCCGCGCTCGACCGATTGGCCGAGGAGTCCGGCGTCGGTTTCGAACTCGACCTCGCGTGGGTTCTCGCCGCCGGCTACGACCCCGTCGCGTACCTCGACCGCTACGCCGACCGGACCCCGGTCGTCCACCTGAAGGACGTCGTCCGCGACGCCGACGCGGAGCGCGGCGGCCGACCCGTCTCGCTCGGCGAGGGAGAACTCGACATCGACCGCTGTCTCGCGGCCGCGCGCGAGGGGTTCGTCGAGTGGGCCGTCGCCGAACACGACTTCCCCGAGGACCCGGCGGCGTTCTGCCGGGACGCGGGCGAGTTCGTCGGCGCGCACCGAACCGACGAGGAAGCGTGACAAATTACGTGGTCGGTCGAAACGGCGGGAGAGCGACGATTCGCCGGCGTTTCGCGGGACACGGTGTCCGAGTCGAACGGCCCGCGAGCGTTCGAATCGTCGGCCACGATAGATATTTCCCTCGGGCGCAACTTATATAATGACGTTCGTGGGTCCGGCCCATGACATCATCACAATCATCACATCACCACCCCCAACGGGGTGACTTCACCAATGGACGACACTGCAAAATATCTCATTCACGCTTCCATCTCCGCCGACGGGGTCGTCGAACGGAGCGACGTCGTCGGGGCCGTCTTCGGCCAGACCGAGGGCCTCCTCGGCGACGAACTCGACCTCCGCGACCTCCAACAGTCCTCCAAGGTCGGTCGGATAGACGTACAGATAGACTCGGAAAACGGCCACTCGTTCGGCCAGATGACCATCGCCAGCAGCCTCGACAAGGTCGAGACGGCCATCCTCGCGGCCTCGCTGGAGACGCTGACCCGCGTCGGTCCCTGTCAGGCCGTCATCGAGGTCACGAACATCGAGGACGTGCGCGAGGCCAAGCGACGGATGGTCGTCGAGCGCGCCAAGGAGCTCCTCTCGGAGTCGTTCGACGACACCGTGATGAGCTCGACCGAAATCCTCGAAGCGGTCAAAGAGAGCGTCCGCGTCGAGGACATCACCGAGTACAAGGGCCTCCCGGCCGGCCCCCGCGTCGCCGACTCGGACGCCATCATCGTCGTCGAGGGTCGCGCCGACGTGCTCACGCTCCTCCGCTACGGCATCAAAAACGCCGTCGCCGTCGAGGGGACGAACGTCCCCGACGCGGTCGCGGGACTGACCCAAGAGCGGACCGTCACGGCGTTCCTCGACGGCGACCGCGGCGGCGAACTCATCCTGCGCGAACTCTCGCAGGTCGGCGACGTGGACTACGTCGCATTCGCGCCCGACGGCCGGTCGGTCGAGGACCTCGACCGCGCGTCGGTCGTCCGGGCCCTCAGGAACAAGGTCCCGCTCTCGTCGCTTCCGGAGGACGGCGACGGTGACTTCCGGGCCGCCGTCGCCGCCGCCAACGGGACGGGAGACGTTCGGACGGACCCTCGCACGGAGTCGCCGACGACTGACGCGTCGTCGACTCCACCCGCGGACGGCCACGCGAACGGACCCGCCGACGCGGTCAGCGAGGCACCCGCCGAGGCCGGCACCGGCGGTACCGTCACGGTCGGAAAGCCCACCGAAACCGCGAGCACCGACGCCGACGCCGACGCAAACGGCGGAGTGCTCACCGAGTCCGAGGTCGAAGCCGTCGCCGAGGCGGTCGAATCGACCGACCAGCGGCCCTCGCTCGCCGACCACGTGCGCGAGGTCATCGCCGACGAGAGCGGCATGGCCCGGCTCCTGGACGACGACCTCGGCATCGACGACGAGGTCGCGGTCGAGAAGGTGTACGACGCCGTCGAGTACGCCGACCCCGCCCCGGCGCTCGTCGTCGTCGACGGCGAGGCGAGCCAGAAACTCGTCGACATCGCGGCCCAGCGCGGCGTCGGACACGTCGTGGCGCGCTCGGCCGGCGAGTACGTCAAAAAGCCCGTCAGCGTCCGCGTCAGAACCGCGGACCAGCTCCTCGACTGAGGACGGAACGCGGCCCGATACCGGCCGAGACGCCGGCCGAGACGCCGACGGTCAATCGAGGACGAGCCGTAGCCCGTCGTCGCCGTCGAACGCGTCCGGAACGCGGGCGTCCCGGCGGAATCCGAGCGCCTCGTAACAGGCACGCGCGCCGACGTTCTCCGGATGGACCAGCAACGTGAGCGGTGCGTCTGACGCCGGACGGGAGTCTTGGTACGCTTCGACGAGCGCGGTGGCGCGGCCCTCCCGGCGGTGGTCGGGGGAAACCGCGAGTTCGGTCAGATGCGCGCCGACGGCGAGGAGGTAGCCGACCGGCCGGTCGTCGGCGTCGACGGCGACGAGAAGCGTCCCGACGGCGGGCCACGCGTCCAAGAGGTCGGGCGAGGGGTGCGAGACGAGTCGTTGGAGCGATTCGACGGCCGGCACGTCGGTGTCGCGGGCGGGGCGAACGCCCGTCACGGCCGCGTCACCCCCGTCACAGCGGAATCCAGACGAGGACCGCGCCCAGCGCGCCGGCGAACGTGGCGAGGAAGTTGACCGCCTGGTTGCCGAGGCCGGCTCCCTCGACCGTCGCACCGAGCAGACTGTCGACCGTCATTCCGACGAGCCCGCCGGCGAGAACGGCGATGGCGGCCGTCTGCGCCGGCAGGGGAAGCACCAGCACGCTCACGCCGGCCACGAAGGCCGCGCCCAGCGCGCCGGCGACTTCGCCTTGCCACGTGACCGCGCCGTCGGTCCCGGCGGGAACGGGCTTGAGCGAGGTGATGAGCCGCGGCTGGTCGAACAGCCCGCCGATTTCGCTGGAGAGCGTGTCGCTCATCGCGGCGGCGGCCGACCCGGCGAACGCGAGGACGAGCAGGTCGGTGACGAACGGGTAGCCGAGCGTTTGCGCCGCGGCGTAGCCGACGACGGCGACGAGCGAGACGCCCGAGTTGCCGAGGACGTTGCCGGTGCCGCGAGCGCCGTCGTTGTCCTCGGCGACACCGCGTTCGGCCTTGCTGTCGTACCGGAACTTAGTGGCGAGCGCACCGACGCCGAAGAAGGAGACGAGCACGAGCGCCCAGCCGAAACCGCCGAAGACGACCGCGAAGAGGAGCAGGAGGACGCCGGTAATCATGCCGGCGACGGAGGCCGTCCCGAGGGCGTAGGCCGCGTAGCCGAGCGCGACCGTGAGGGCGAGCGCCACGCCGGTCTGCGTCGGCGACACCGGCCCCGCGAGCACCTCGACGCCCCAGAGGACGAGGCCGATAGAGAGCATGACGAGCGGGTCGTCGCGCTCGTAGAGGGCCGTCCGGAGCACCGCGCCGACGAGGCCGCCGACGGCCGCGAGGAGGGTGAACCGGGCGAGAAGCATCGCGTCACCCGTCAGCGACGCGATTGCCGCCTGTCCCGCGGTGCCGGCGAGGACCGCGGCCGCGACGAAGCCCGCCGCGCGAAGCGACTCGTCGGACGTTCTCGAATCCACCAGTCGCGCGCCGAGGTTGCCGTAGGCGAGTGTCAACACCGCGGCGGCGAACACCGAAAGCGGCATCGTGACGCGCGGGACCGTCGCCAAGAGGGCGAGGCCGGTCGCGGCCAGTGCGAACCCGGCGAGCCCGTTGAGCCGGCCGTCCTGCCGGTCGCCGGGCCGCGCGAACAGCTCGAAGAGGGGGCCGTCGTCGACGACGAAGGCCGCCAGGAGCGCGACTGCGGCGAAGGGCGCGAACGCGGCCGCGCCGAGACTCGGGGCCGCGAGGGCCAACGTCCCGACGACCGCGAATCCGCCCGCTCGCCGTACCGTGGAAGTCACACCATTCGGTATCCCCGACGCGCACTTAACCCTCCCGACATCACCGACGACCGCACCACCGCGAGTCCGCGGTCGATGCCAACCTCCCGGGGCGAGCGGACCGACGCCGAACCCGAAGGGTTAGGAGAATCGCCGCGAGAACGACTCCCGTGGGACTGTACGACTCCTACCTCGCCCTCCGATTCCGCCTCGACGACGCCGACGCCCCCGAGCACGTGGCGCTCGTCATCACCGAGCGCGACCTGCTGGAACAGGGCGCGTACGAGACGCTCGAAGCGTTCGTCGGCTGGGCGTTCGAGTTCGGAAGCGACCGCGTCACCATCTCCGTGAGCGTCCTCGACGAGGCGGTCGTCCCGACGCTCGCCCGCGAGCTCCGCGATCTCGACGTCCCCCAGCGAGTGGAGGTCCGCGAACCCGGCGACACCGAGCGCGCCGACGCCCCCGTGCAGGTCAGCATCGGCCTCGGCGGGAAACGAGAGTTCGCATCGGTGGTCCAGTCGCTGGCCGAGGAGGTCGACGAGGGCGCGCTCGACCCCGACGACATCGACGCCGCGGACATCGAACAGCGCCTCGTGTTCCCCGACGAGCCGGACTTCGTGGTCAAGACGGGGGCTGAACGCCTGTCGGACTTCATGATTTGGCAGTCCGTGTACGCGGAACTCTACTTCACCGACGTGAACTGGCGGGACTTCAGGAAGCGCGATTACCTGCGGGCGTTGCGGGACTATCAGGACCGTCAGCGGAGATTCGGCCGGTAGGGCGAATCCCGTGGCGGCGTTGCCGACACGGTGGTTTGGCCGATGAGCGTCAACGAATCGGCCAAACGCTGTCGTGCTCGAAGAGTGCGACAGAAGTTCGGCCGGTAGGGCGAATCCCGCCGGTCCGCTTTCTCGGAGAGCGAACGCCGTCAGTCCCACGACCGGCGCCCGGTAGTTCGTTCCCGAGAGATTCGCTGTGCGCCTCGAATCAACAGCGCGACGCCGAACCAGAACCCGAGCGTGTAGGCGACGACCGTGCCGACGTACAGCGTGAGTTCGGTCGTGAACCGGAGGTTGACGATTTCCGCGCCAGTGATGAGGAAGACGCCCCCGAACAGTATCGGCGTCGGGGACCGCTCTTTCGTGCTCCAGAACTTGGTCGACATGCCGATGACGGTCACGATGACCGTGACGACCGTCCAGTAGAGGCGAACCGACTCGCCAACGCCGAGTTCGATGGGACCCCATACGACCGTCGCGACGAGGGCCCACCCGGAAAGTACGACCAGGAAGAACGCGAGGAGTCCACCGAAGAGCTTCCGTCTGAACGACCCGCCAGACGGGGCTGAACGCCGCAGAACCAGGTCGACGAGCTTCTTGTATATACTAATCGCCGCCAGCCCCTCAAGGAAGCCCGTCAGCAGGACGACGACGACGGCAATCGGAGCGAAGACAGAGATCGAACGCGTTCCCCAAACCGTGACGCCGACACCGATACCTAACAGTATCACACCGAGGACGTCCTGTCCGGTTTCGACGCTCAACTCGTCGTCGGCGTCGACGAACGGGAGACCCCACGTCACGAACGTCGAACCGACAGCAAGCAGCGCTATCGACAGCCACTCGGGGACGTACTCGAAGAGGAACGATATCTGCATCATGTCTTCCCCAGATACCGGTCGGCGAACGCGACCGTGAAGAGGTAGAACGCGAGGCCCATGAACAAAAGCGGGAACGCCACCGTCGACTCCCGCAACGAGTAGCCGAACGCGAAGTCGCTCGTCACGTCGATTCGGTCGACGTACCAGACGAGGACGCCAGGATAGACCAGCGTAGTGAACATCCACAGGCCGAGAAAGTCGTCCACGTCGTCGCTCAGAATGAGAAACATTCCCGTATAGCTGAAGAAGGTTCCGAGCAGGACGAGTGGCGGGTACACATCGAGCGTCTTCGCGACCCCGTCGGGGAGTGAGGGTGCGGCGACGAGGAGCAAATCCATCGCTTGCCACCAAGAAGACTACCGATAGTAAAGTTTGATACCTCAACATGTTTTGATACCCGTGAGAACTGCCGCTCTCGCGGCGTTACTACGGTCCACAAGCGCAGTCGAGGAGCACGTTCCCGACTCTCAGTTGCCGAACAGATGCCCTCCAACTCACCCAACAGAACAGACCTCCTCCCGCCGCCACCGCCGGCCAGCGAGTGGCTCGAAGACGGGCACGTCCTCCTCGCGCTCTCGCTGTTACTCGTTCTCTGGCTCAATCAGCCCGCCCCGCCGGACTGGCCGTGGGCGCTCATCGGCGTCGCCGTCGTCCCGCCGTGGCTGTTCCTCGAATCGCGCTACGAGGGCTGGCGCTCGTGGGTTCCGACCGTCGCCTACGGCGGGGCAGTGCTGCTGTTAGGGCCTCGGTACGAAGCCGAGTTCGTCGCCGTCGTGCTCGGACAGAGCGCCGCGTTTCTGGGATGGTTCTGCTGGCGGACGTACCGGCGGCGGGTTCGCCCGGCGAGGTGACGCACCCCAGTCTCTCAAGCCGCCGTTTGTGCTTACAGAAGACATATTGTTAGACCGCTGAACGTTCCGACATGAACCGCCGCGAGATGCTGGCGTTGTCGGGGGCGCTCGCCGCCGCGACGATTGCCGGCTGTACGGGCGACGGTCAGTCGTCCGCGGAGACCGAGACCGCAAGCGAGACGACGGACACCGCGACCGCGACCGCGACGACAGACACGCCGACGGAGGGGCCGAGCGACGAACCGCCGACCGGTGAACCGAGCGTGGACGACGAGCGGCTCGCCGCGCTCGCGGCCGGCAACGCCGAGTTCGCCCTCGACCTGCACAGACAGGTCGCGTCCGAACAGGGCGGCAACCAGTTCCTCTCGCCGTACAGCATCTCCGTCGCGTTGGCGATGACCTACGCGGGCGCTCGCGGGGCGACCCGCGAACAGATGGAAGCGACGCTCCACTACACGCTCGGGGAGGACGTTCACCCGGCGTTCGCGGACCTACGGGCGGCGCTCGAAGAGCGGGAGACGACTCGGAACCCGGTCGACGGCGGCGAAGCCGACGCCTTCCGACTGGCCGTGGCGAACGCGCTGTGGGGCCGCGAGGGGTACGCGTTCTCGGCGGACTACCTCGACCGACTCGACTCGAACTACGGGGCAGGACTCCGACGGGCCGACTTCGCCGGCGACCCGGACGGCGAGCGGGAGCGAATCAACGAGTGGGTCGCCGACCGGACGGAGGGCCGAATCGAGAACCTGCTTCCGGCTGGCTCCGTCACGCCCGACACGGCGCTCGTCCTCACCAACGCTATCTACTTCATGGCGCAGTGGGCGCGCACGTTCGACCCCGAGGACACCGAAGACGGGAGGTTCACCGCGCTGGACGGGGGCGAATCGACCGTGCCGCTCATGCGGCAGGAACTCAAGGCGAACTACGCCGACCTCCCGAGCGCGCAGGCCGTCGAACTCCCGTACCTCGGTCAGGAGGTGTCGATGGTGCTACTGCTCCCGGACGAAGGCGAATTCGAGTCGTACGAGCGGAATCTGAACGCGAGTCGACTGTTCGGCGTCTTCGAGGAGATGCGAGAGCGAATCGGCGACGTCGTGCTCCCGCGGTTCGAGTTCGAGACCGAGGTCCAACTCTCCGAGGCGCTGTCGAATCTCGGGATGCCCGCCGCGTTCGGCTCGGATGCCGACTTCGGTAGAATGGCCGAGGGTGACGGGGCGACCCTCGCCATCGACGAGGTGTTCCACAAATCGTTCGTCTCCGTGGACGAGGAGGGGACGGAGGCCGCGGCGGCGACGGGCGTGGTCGTCGAAAGTTCGCTGCCGCCGAGCTGGGGCGAACTCCGGTTCGACCGGCCGTTCCTGTTCTGCATCCGCGACCGGCCGACGGACGCGATTCTGTTCTACGGTCGCGTCGTCGACGCCGGGGCTGCACAGGGCGACGACTAACTGTAAAAACAGCCCGAGCCGCCCGGCTCAGTCGGCCGTCTCGTCGGTCCGCTTCGCCAACTCGGCGGACACCTCGTCGGCCCCCGACGAGGGGAGTTGCTCGCGGAGGCGACCGGCGACGGTGCGGGCGTCCTCTAACTCCACTTCCGCGACGGCCCGGACGAGCGTGACGGCGCGCTCGGTCCGGGTACGCTGCCACGACTGCTCTCTGGACTCGTAGGTGCGGATGCCGCGCAGGAAGTCGACTTTCGAGAACTCCGGCCAGTAGGGCGCACAGAAGTAGACCGCGGCCTCGTTGCCGTTGGCGTGCCACGGCAGGAAGTTCGAGGTGCGCTCGTCGCCGCCGGGACGGATGATGAGGTCCACGTCGCGGACGGGCTTTCTGGACAGGCGGCGGTCGACCGCCGGCACGTCCACCTCGTCGGGCGAGAGGTCGCCGCGGGCGACCGCACGACAGACGTCGCGGGCGGCCCCGAGGAGTTCGGCTCGGCCGCCGTACGCGAGGGCGATGTTGAGCGTGAACCCGTCGTAGTCGGCGGTCCGAGTCTCCGCGTACTCGACGGCGTCGCGGACGCGACCGGGGAGCATCTCGACCTCGCCGATGGCGCGCACGGCGACCTCGCGCTCGTGGACGCGGTCGGCGTCGGCGAACTCGTAGAGCTTGTCCTCGATGAGGTCGAAGAGCGGCTGGCGCTCGTGTTCCGGGCGGTCGAAGTTCTCGGTCGAGAACGTGTAGAGCGTCAGTTCCTCGATGCCGAGTTCCTCGCACCACGTCAGCACGTCCTCGGTCGTCTGCGCGCCCGCTCTGTGGCCGTCGGGGGCGTCGTCGCCGTTCTTCCGGGCGTACCGGCGGTTGCCGTCCTGGATGATGGCGACGTGGGTCGGCCCGTCGTCTATCTCCCGGTCGAGCACCCGCTCGTAGGCGCGCCGAAAGCCGCGTTGGACCCACCCGAACATGTACCGTCGGTTGCATTCCGAGGCTATGTGTCTTGTGGGTTACACCGTCGCACGGTGTCCCGAGGTCGGGAGGTCGCCACAGAATGACGGGTCGTCACGACGGGCGACGAATCGCCATCCGTTTGTACCTCCCCGAGAAGACTCGGATATGAGCGAGACCATCGACGAGGACCTCTACCAGCGGACCCTCGCGCTGCTCGAACCCGGCGATATCGAACTCGTCGGGGCCATCGTCCACACCGACCTCACCAGCCGCGAGGACCTGGAGATGCAGGAGCTGACCGTCGAAATCAACGAGATAATCGCCGAGCACGCGGGGAAGGGCGACGCGTGGATTTACGCCGGCAACGACGACACCGACTTCTCGTCCAACCAGTTCCAGGGGCTCTCCGTCGAGGACGACGAGTTCGTCTGGGAGTGCCAACAGCTCGTCCGCGACGGGACGTTCGACCTCGTGTTCTACTACGAGGCCATCGCCGACCACGACGCCATCGTCGAGGGCCTCGAAGCGCTCGACGACGTCGACCGCGTCACGCCGGTCCCCTGAGCGCGGCGGCGACCCGACGACGAGACGCCTCTTTTACTTCGTGAGCGAGGGCGCTCGCTCCGCCCGCGTCGGCCGTTCACCGGCGGCTCGCCGGGCGTTCGCTTCGGTTCATCGCAGTGAGAACAAGCGAGGCGTTTATCCGCCTCGCATCCCGAGTGACGCGCATGATACAGGCGGACGCGGACCTCTCTCGTCTCGACCGCGCCATCGTCAACGCCTTCCAAGGCGGCTTCCCCGTCGTCGAACGTCCCTTCGAGCCCGCGGCGGCCGCGCTGCGCGAGCGCGGCGTGGACGTGACGGCGACCGACCTCTGCGAGCGGGTGCGGACGCTCGACGAGGAAGGCGTCCTCTCGCGGTTCGGCGCGCTCGTCAACGCCGAGGAAATCGGCGGCACGGCGACGCTCGTCGCCATGCACGCGCCGCCGGAGCGGTTCGACGAGGTGGCCGAGCAGGTGAACGCCCACCGCGAGGTCGCGCACAACTACGAGCGCGAGCACCCCCACCTCAACATGTGGTTCGTCGTCTCGGTCGCCGAGGCGTCGCGGGTGGACGAGGTGCTCGGCGACATCGAGGACGAGACGGGCCAAGCGACGTACAACATGCCCAAGCGCCACGAGTTCCACGTGGGCGCGAAGTTCCTCCTCGACGGCCCCGTCTCAGACGGCGACCTCGACCTCTCGCACCTCGGTCCCGACGTGGAGCCGACGGACGCGCGCACCCTGACGCCCGACGAGCGCGACCTCGTCATGGAGATTCAGGGCGGCCTGCCGATTACCGAGACGCCCTACGCCGACGTGGCCGAGGCCGTCGGGCAGGAGCCGTCGTGGGTGGTCGAGACGATCAAGCGGTTCAATCTCGAGGGGAAGGTCCGCCGCGTCGGCGTCATCCCGAACCACTACGCGCTCGGCTACTCGGAAAACGGGATGACCGTCTGGAACGTCCCCGACGACCTCGTGGCGGAGGTCGGCCCCGAAATCGCCTCGCTGGACTTCGTCACCCACTGTTACCGCCGGCCGCGACACGAGGGCGTCTGGCCGTACAACTTCTTCGCGATGACCCACGGCCGCTCCGAGGCGGAGAGCGAGGCCCGCATCGAACAGGTGCGCGAGGTCATGAGCGACTACTGGGACGTGGGCGACGACGACTGGGACACCCTGTTCTCGACGCGCATCCTGAAGAAGACGGGAATCAGGCTGGACGAACGAGCCGAGGCGAACACGGAGTGAGATGATTCCGCTTGTCCACGACCTCTCCGACGAGACGGTCGTCGTCTTCGGCGGGGGACCCGTCGGCGCGCGGAAGGCCCGTCGGTTCGCCCGCGAGGCGCGGACCGTCGTCGTCAGTCCCGAGTTCGCCGACCGCGACTTCGGCGACGCGGAGCGCGTTCGGGCGGCCCCCGCGCCCGACGAGGTCCCCGACTGGGTCGAGCGGTTCGCCCCGGCGCTCGTCGTCGCGGCGACCAACGACGACGCGGTGAACGACGCCGTCGTCGCGGCGGCCCGAGACGCCGGCGCACTGGTCAATCGAGCCGACCGGAGCGGCGAGCGCGACGCGGGGAGCGTGGTCGTCCCGGCGACCGTCGAGGACGGCGACGTGTCGGTCGCCATCACGACCGGCGGCGCGAGCCCCGCCCTCTCGAAGCACCTCCGAGAGCGCGTCGAAGCCGAGTTGGAGGGAGCGGGCGAGATGGCCGCGCTGACCGCGGAACTCCGCGCGGAACTCAAGGCGTCCGACCGGTCGCCGGCCGAGCGCCGTGATGCGATTCGAGCGGTCGTGCGAGACCCGTCGGTTTGGAAGGCTTTACGTACCGGCGATGCAAACCCCCGCCAAGAGGCAGCGCGCGTGATACGAGACACACAGCGAGGTGATTCATGAGAGATTCGGGCGTCATCTCCGGTGTGAGCGTCGCCCACGACCGGGCCAGCGTTCGCGAGATAGAAGCCGCTTCGAGCGACGACGTTCAGACGGTCGTCGAGCGACTCCTCGCCCGCGACGGCGTCTCAGAGGCCTTTTCGCTTCAGACGTGTAACCGCGCCGAGGCGTACGTCGTCACGGACGACGCGACCGACGGCCGCCGCGCGCTCGACGACTTCGCTCCCGACGTCCGAGACGGGAGCGTCCGCTACATGGACCACGAAGAGACCCTGCGCCACCTCATGCGGGTGGCGTCGGGGCTCGAATCCCTCGTCCTCGGCGAGGACCAGATTCTCGGACAGGTCAAAGCCGGTATCGAGGCCGCCCGCGAGCAGGACGCCATCGGCCCGATGCTGGAAGACGCGCTCATGAAGGCCGTCCACGTCGGCGAACGCGCCCGCGAGGAGACGGCCATCAACGAGGGTGCCGTCTCGCTCGGGAGCGCCGCCGTCAGGCTCGCCCGGGCCGAACTCGACGCCCCCATCGGCGAGGTCGACGCCCTCGTCGTCGGGGCCGGAGAGATGGGGACGCTCGCGACGAAGGCGCTCGCGTCGGTCGACGTGGGCGACCTCGTCGTCGCGAACCGGACGGTCGCGAACGCCCGCCACCTCGCCCGCGAGGTCCCGGGCGTCTCGAAGGCCGCCGGACTGGGCGACCTCCGCGGTCGCCTCCGCGACGCCGACCTCGTCATCACGGCCACGAGCAGCCCCGAGTACGTCGTCACGCCGGCGGAGCTGGCGGACGGCTCCGAGACGATGCTCATCGACATCGCCCAGCCGCGGGACGTCGACCCCGCCGCCGCCGACCTCGACGGCGTTCGCGTCCGCGACATCGACGATTTGGAGACGGTGACCGACCGGACCGCGGAGCGCCGCGAGCGCGCCGCCCGCGAGGTCGAGGCGATGATAGACGACGAGTTCGACCGCCTGCTCGCCGCCTACAAGCGGAAACGCGCCGACGAGGCCATCAGTTCGATGTACGAGGCCGCAGAGCACGTCAAGCGCCGCGAGGTGTCGACGGCGCTGTCGAAGCTCGAAGCGCAGGGCGACCTCACCGACGAGCAGCGCGAGACGGTCGAGTCGCTCGCGGACGCGCTCATCGGCCAAATCCTCGCCGCGCCGACCAAGAGCCTCCGCGACGCCGCCGGCGACGACGACTGGACGACCATCCAGACGGCCATGCGGCTGTTCGACCCCGGCTTCGACGACCTCGGAGGGTCAGACCCCTCCGAGCCGTCCGGGCCGTCCATCGAGTTCTCCGGCGAGCCGCCGGAGGACCTCGACCGCGAGGCGCTCGAAGGCGAGGTGCCCCGGCGCGTCCTCGAACAGCTCTCGGACGACTGACGGGCCGCCGACGCGGCCGACCGGCGAACTTTCTTATCCGAACGCGGAGCCACTCCGCGACGATGTCACCGCCCAGACCGTCAGCGACGGGCTTCGTACGCCGTTCCCGTACCGACGCCGCCACCCGAGAAGCCGCCGGCCGCGCGCCCACGGCGCTCGGCCACCGCCTCGTGAACCGCCTCCGAGCGCGAGCGCGTCGCCGCCTCGTCGATGCGACCCCGAAACGGCGGATTCGCGACCTCGACGGTGTCGCTCGGGCGACCGTCGTCGGGACAGTCGCGGGAATCGCGGGCGACGGGCTGGCCGTGGAGCGGTGGGTTGACCGCGAGAACACAGACGGCGACCAGCGAGGCGGGGGCGGGCGCACGGTCGTCGGCCGCGCGACGCGCCCGTTCGTCCTCCGGGACGCCACCGGCGAGATTCGGGTCCGCGTCCCGCCGGACGGACACGTGGTGTTCGGCGGCGACGGCGAGTGCGGCGTCGTCGCCCGCGGCGACGAGGTCGCGGTCACGGGGCGCGTCGCTCGCGACCGCGGCGGGCGGCGGCTCCTGACCGGGCCGCGGTTCGTCGTCCGCGCGGACGCGACCTGACAATCCGGCAGAATCCTTATCGGGATGCCACCCGACGGGTTCGGCATGGCAGAGCTGCTCTCGGACGACGAAATCGACGCACAGCTCGGGTCGGACTGGGAACGCGACGGCGACGAAATCGTCCGCGTCTACGAGTTCGACGACTACCTCGACGGCGTGGCGTTCGCCGCCAGCGTGGGCGAGGTCGCAGAAGAGGAGTTCCACCACCCCGAGATAACGATTCGGTACCAAGAGGTCGAAGTCCGCCTCACGAGCCACGAGGAGGGCGGCATCACCGACAAGGACCTCCGGCTCGCCGACCTGTTCGACGACGAGCTGTGAGCGACGAGGGGACCGCGACGCTCACCTACGTCTTCAGGGTCCGCTTCCGCCTCGATTCGGCCGGGGGCGTCGAGACCGACCCGCGGGAGTTCGAGACCACGGTCCGCGTCACGCCCCCGCCGCCCGGCGAGGAGGGCTGGCTGCTGTTCCGCGACGCGCTCTGGCGGGGAGCGGTGAACGACGAGCGCCACGCCCGCGACCTCGCGTCGTCGTGGCTCGACGTGCCCGTCGTCTCCTGCGAGTTCGCGGAACTCCGGGCCGACGAGGCGTCGCTGGACGCCTTCCGCGAGGCCGTCGCCGCGGACCTCGGCGCGTTCAACGCCGAGTCGGTCCGCGAGGTGCTCCACAAGTACTTCGGGAGCGCGATTCGCGTCGAATCCGACGATTCGTGACGCGGGGCAAGACATTTATCCACGCCTGACGTACTCTGTTGTCCGAATGGTCGCCGATGACTACGATTTCTGGCTGTTCGACCTCGATGGGACCCTCGTCGACGCCGAGTGGTCGTACACGCGTGACGTGTTCGACCGGGTCGGCGACCGACTGGGTCGTCAGTTCACGGACCGCGAAGCCGAGACCATCTGGCACGGTCTCGGCGGCGCGCGCGACCCGATGCTCCGCGAGTGGGGCATCGATCCCGCCGAGTTCTGGCCCGCGTTCCACCGCGAGGAAGACCCCGCAAAGCGAGCAGAAGTGACGTACCTCCACGACGACGCCGAGCGCCTCATCGAAGAGATTCACGCCGCCGGCCGACCGGTCGGCATCGTCACGCACTGCCAGCAGTTCCTGACCGACCCCGTGTTGGACCACCTCGACGTGCGCGACTGGTTCGACGCCGTCGTCTGCTGTACCGAGGAGACGGGGTGGAAACCCGACGCCGCGCCGGTGCGACGCGCTATCGGCGAACTGGGACTCGACGACCGAGTCCTGACCGACGGCGGCACCGCGGGCGTCCTCGCCGGCGACGGCGAAAGCGACATCGGGGCCGCGTGGAACGCCGGCTTGGACGGCATCCACGTCGAGCGACACGGACCCGAACACCGCGGGCGCTGCGTGCTCGGCGAGTACCGCGTCGAGAGCTTCGACGACCTCGTTCGGTCCGGCTGAACGGGCGGGTTCCGTCCGAAGCGGTGATTCGACGGTCGCGACAGTCCAGAGAGAAGAAAAGAGAAATCGACGCTCGGAGGAGTGCGCTCAGGACAGCGTCTGCTCGGGCGTCGGCCGGGCGAAGATGTCGCCGGTGCTCGTGACGGCGACCTGAATGTCATCGTAGGGGAACCGGACTTCGATGCCGGGGCGCTCTTCGGCCTCGACGACGGGCCGGAGCAGTTCTTCGAGCGCGTCGGTGTCGATGTACTCGTACAGCGGGGTCTCGATGGCCGAGAGCCCGCCGTAGGACTCGACGGCCTCGACGACGACGATGCCGAGTTCCTCGTCGCCGAGCCACTGCCCGACGAGTTCCCAGTTGTCGTCGAGGCTGAACGTGGCCTCGGCGGCCGCGTCAGCGTGTTCTTCGAGCGCCTGCGTGACCGCGGAGGCACCGACCGCGAGCGCGGAGTCGACGCTGTCGTCGTCGACGAGGCTCCGGACCCGCTGGAGGACCGTCGCGAGGTCGCCGGGGCCTGCTTTCTGGACGTACTCGGTGACGCCGGCGGTCGAGGCGACGTCGGCGACCTCGGGCCACGACTTCGCCGTGAACAGGAGGATGGGGATATCGGCGTGTTCTTGTCGAACGGCTTTGACGAGTGGCACCCCGTTCGGGAGCACGAGGGAGTCGCTCACGACGCAGTCGACCGACTCGGCCGAGATGACGCCGAGCGCCTCGGTCGCCGACTCGGCGGTCAGAAGAGAGACGGCGTCGAGTTGGCGGAACGCGGCTTCCGAGAGGGCGAGCATCTCGGGGTCGTCGTCGACGTGAAGGACCTTCAGAGGGCTGTTCATATACCAGTTGTACACGCTACGCGGATAAAAACGTTCTACTTATTTTATACTTCAGCGGGAGACGAATATCTAAACGGGTCACGGCCGCTTTCTAAAGGGTTACGGCGGCGCTTAGGTCCTCTCGAACCCTGCGAGGTCGGCAAGTAAATCGCCGCTCGCCGCGAGCACGCCGCGAAGCGAGGCGACGCCGGGTTTCTCGGTCCGGGCGGGGTTCGCGAGGACGGCGACCCGCTGTTTTCCGAGTGAGACGAAATCAAGCCCGAGCGAGTCGGCGGTCGCCCGAAGGCCGAGACCGGCGTCGGCGCGGCCGGCGGCGACCGCCCGCGCCGGACTCTCGAACGCTTTCGTCCCGCGGTCGAACCCCTCGATGGCCTCGACGAGTTCGTGTCTGGTCGTCCCGCGCTCGTCGGCGAGGGCGGCGACGGCGTTCCCGAGGTCGGTCCGCAGTCCGGAGTTCGAATCGCGGTTGACGAACCGGAGGTCGTCGTCTACGAGGTCCGCGAGTCCGGACACCCCGTCGGGGTTGCCGTCGGGGACGACGAGGCCCCACTCGCGCGTCCACGAGCCGAGTTCGACCGCGTCGATTTCCTCGACTGCGTCGCCCCGGTCGCCCGCGACGACGGCCACGTCGGCGATGTCGTTCCTGAGCCGTCGCAGGCCCTCGCGGGAGCCGAACGGGAGATACCGCGGCGACGACACGCGGTCGAGCAGGCGCGAGAGCGCGGGGTCGTCCTCGCCGACGCCGAGCAGTTCCGGCGCGCGGACGTCGGGCGAGAACAGGTGGACCGTCACCGACTCGCCCTCGGCGAGGTACTCCACGTCGGCGGCGACTTCGACGACGCCGTCGGCCTCGACGAGGCTCGTCGTCGCGCCCGAGCCCTTGTCGACGGGGTAGACGAGCGTCTCGCCGTCGCCGTCGGCGACCAGTCCGACCGGCATGAGCCGCGTCCGCCCCTCGGCGTACCGCTCGCGGGTGGCCATCGTCCCCTCGACCGTCGCGGTCCGGGGCTCCGGGAGGCCGGCGGCGTCGCGGATTGCCGGCGCGACGAACGTCCGGAAGATGGTGAGCGCGGAGACCGGGTAGCCGGGCAGGCCGACGTAGGCGCTTCCCTCGCCGAGCGTGCCGACGAGCATGGGTTTCCCGGGCTTGACGGAGACGCCGTGCAGCAGGAGTTCGCCGCGCTCTTCGACGACGCGGTAGATGACGTCGACCGCGCTCGCTGACGTGGACCCGGACGAGAGCACGAGGTCGCACTCGTCGGCCGCCCGTCGGAGCAGGCGCTCCAACTCCCCGTAGTCGTCGCCCGCGTGGGGGTAGAGCTTCGGCACGCCGCCGGCCTCTTCGACCCCCGCGGCGATGGTGTAGGAGTTCACGTCGTAGATTTCGCCCGCCTCCGGGTGGAGTTCGTCGCCCGGTCGGACGAGTTCGTCGCCGGTCGAGACGATGCCAACGGTGGGCTTCCCGCGGACCGGCACCTCGTCGACGCCGAGCGCCGACAGCAGGCCGATTTCGCGGGGGGTCAGGCGCGTTCCGAGGCCGAGGGCGCGAGCGCCGGCGGCGATGTCGGTCCCGGCGGGCATCACGCTGTCACCGGGTGCGACCGCCGAGTAGACGACGAGCGAGCCGTCTCGCTCGTCGGTTCGCTCCACGATGACGACGGCGTCCGCGCCCGGCGGCATCACCGCGCCGGTGGAGATTTCGACGGCGGTTCCGGGGTCGACCGCCACGTCCGGTTCGCTGCCGGCGTGGACCGCCCCGGCGAGGTCGAGTTCGACCGGGTCGGCCTCGTCCGCGCCGAAGGTGTCGCGGGCGCGGACCGCGTAGCCGTCCATGCTCGCGCGGTCGAAGCCGGGCACGTCGAGTTCGGCGTCGATTCGCTCGGCGAGGACGCGGCCGCGGGCGTCTTCGAGCGCCACCGTCTCGGCGTCGGGCGTCAGGTGGAGCGACGCGATGGCCTCGCGCGCTTCCTCCGGGGAGGCGAGGTCGCGGAACTGCTTTCTCATGCGGACCACTCCCAGCCCTCGACGGCGACCGTGTCGCCCTCGTCGTAGCCCTCAATCTCCTCGGGGACGACGACCCAGCCGTCCGCGAGCGCGACGCTGGAGAGGATGCCCGACCCGCTCGTCCGGGTCGGCTCGGCGGTCGGTTCGTCGCCCGACGTGTCGAGTCGGACGCGGGCGAACGTCCGCGTCCCGGGCGAACTCGGGATTTTTCTGGTGAGCGTCGCCTCCTGCGTTGGCAGGGGACGCTCGGGGAGCGACCCGACGCGCTTCAGCACCGGCCGGAGGAACTGGAAGGCGTTGACGACGCAGGCGACCGGGTAGCCGGGCAGCATGACGACCGGCGTGTCCTCGACGACGCCGAGCGCGACCGGGTGGCCGGGTTTGAGCGCGACGCCGTGGACCAGCACCTCGCCGATGTCGTCGACGACCTCGGGGATGAGGTCGCGCTCGCCGACCGACGACCCGCCGGTGGTGACGACCACGTCGTGGTCGAGGTCCGATTCGACGGCCTCGCGGAGCAGGTCGGCGTCGTCGACGACGATGTCCCGGTAGCTCGCCTCGCCGCCCCAGCGCTCGACCAGTCGGGAGACGGTCAGGCCGTTGGTCTCGATGACCTCGCCGGGACCGGGGTCGGCCTCGACGAGTTCCTCGCCGGTCGGGACGACCGCGACGCGGGGGCGTTCGAACACCGTCACCTCCTCGACGCCGACGGAGCGAAGCAGGCCGATGTCCGACGGGCGAAGCTCGTGGCCGGCCTCGAACAGCGGCGTTCCCTCGCGCACGTCCTCGCCGCGCTCGCCGACGTTCTCGCCCTCGGCGAGCGCGTCGAACACTTCGAGTTCGTCGCCGAGTCGTTCGGTGTGTTCGACCATCACGACGGCGTCGGCCCCGTCGGGTACGTCGCTGCCGGTGTGGACGCGGGCGGCCGTCCCCGGCTCGACCGGGCCGTCGACGATTCGGAGGACGTTCGGCGAGCGGCCACTCGCGCCGAAGGTGTCCGACGCGCGGACGGCGTAGCCGTCCATGGCGGCGCGGTCGTAGCCGGGCACGTCGGTGGGGGCGACCGCGTCTTCCGCGAGCGCCCGGCCGTCGGCCTCGGCGAGCGGTCGGCGCACGGTTCGGTCGTGCGGCGTCGCCGCCGCGAGGAGCGACTCGCGGGCGTCCGACAGCCGCGTTCGTTGCTTGAACCCGGCCGTGCGTCGGTCGTCGTGGTTCATACCGGCCCTTCGGTTCGGGGGGCAAAAAGCGTCGGCCTCGAACGCGTCGGCGGGCGATTCCCGAGCCGCACCGTTGCGTCTTCGCGCTCGCGCGCTCGCGCGAGACCGCCGGGTTTTTCGACCCCGACTCCCTATGAACGTTCATGTCAGCACTGCGCGACGCGCTGTCCGACCTCCCGGACGCGGTGTTCGCCGACCTGTTGGAGTCCGAGACGTCCTACCTCTTGGTCCTCGACCTCCCGGGCGTGACCGCCGAGACGGCGGAGCTCCGAGTCGAGAAGGGCAGATTGGTCGTCGAAGCGCGACGCGACAAACGGCTTCCAGCCGAGTTCGACTACGTCCGCGAGGAACGCCCGCTGTTCCTCGACGCCGAAGTCCCCCTTCCGCCTGACGCCGTGGCCGACGAGGCCGAGGCGTCGATGGAACGCGGGACGCTGGAAATCCGGCTCCCCAAGCGCGAGGCCGCCTCCGAGCGGACCATCCCCATTACCACCGGCGACGAAGACGCCTGACGAGGCGGTGGTCACGCTGGTCAACCTCCGCGCCTATTGGCGGTTCCTCGTCGTCCTGTACCAGTTCTTCCCGCTCATCGTCGCGTACACCCGTGACAAGCGGAAATACCTCCTGTTCGGCGGCGGTCGACGCGTCACGACCGAGATGCGTATCAAGCGCGCCGACGTCCTCTTGGAGTCGCTACTGACGCTCGGGCCGACGTTCATCAAGCTCGGCCAACTGCTGTCGACGCGCCCCGACATCCTCCCCCCGGAGTACATCGAGGTGCTCGGGAGCCTCCAGGACGACGTGCCGGCCGCGCCGTGGGACGAGTCGAAGGCCGTCCTCGAAGCGGAACTCGGCCCCGTCGAGGAGGCGTTCGACGCGTTCGACACCGAGCCGATAAGCGGCGCGAGCCTCGGGCAGGTGTACGTCGCCGAGTACGAAGGCGAAAAGGTCGCCGTCAAGGTCCGCCGGCCCGGCATCGAGGACCTCGTCGAGGCCGACCTCCGGGTGATTCGGTGGTCGATGCCGCTTCTCATGCGCTTTATCGGCGAGGGGCGAGCGTTCTCGCTGGAGAACCTCGCCGACGAGTTCGCCAAGACCATCCGCGAGGAGATGGACTACGACGAGGAGGCCGAGACGCTCGTCGAGATTCAGGAGAACTTCGCGGACGACGACACGCTCGTCATCCCCGAACCGATACCCGAGCGCTCCGACGACCGGGTGCTCACGATGGAGTACCTCCCCGGGACCAAGATAAACAACATCGAGGCGCTGGACGACCTCGGCGTCGACCGGACCGAACTGGCGACGAACCTCCAGCGAATCTACCTCCAGATGATCGTCGAGGACGGCGTCTTCCACGCCGACCCCCACCCGGGGAACCTCTCCGTGACCGACGACGGCCGCATCATCTTCTACGACTTCGGGATGCACGGCGAGGTCGACCCGTTCATCCAGGACAAGATCGTGGAGTTCTACATCGCCGTCGCCAACCAGGACGTCGACGGCATCCTCGACACGCTCATCGAGATGGGGACGCTCAGCCCGAACGTCGACCGGCAGGTGATGGGCGACGTGATGGAACTCGCCATCGCCGACGCCCGCGGCGACGACATCGAGCAGTACCGGGTCAACCAGATCCTCGAACAGGTCGAATCGACCATCTACGAGTTCCCGCTTCGGCTCCCGCGGAACCTCGCGCTCGTACTCCGGGTCGCCGGCGTCGTCGAGGGGGTCTGCGTCACGCTCGACCCCGAGTTCGACTTCATCTCGGTGGCGACCGACTACCTGACGGAGGAAGGCTACCGGGAAGAGAGCGTCCAGAAAATCATCGAGGGCGTCGGCCAGCAGGGCCAGAAGACCGCCCAGTCGCTGTTCCGCGTGCCGCCCAAGCTCGAACGCGTCCTCGACCGGGCCGACCGCGACAACCTGACGCTCAACGTCCGGCTGGAGGACAACCGCGGCATCCTCGACAAGCTGGCCAAGCGGCTCATCTACGGCATCTTCCTGTCGTTCGGCTTCGTCTCGACGGTCATCATCTACGCGCTGAACCCGGAGAACCTCGTCGCGGTCGGCGCGGCGGGCGCGCCGACGGGCGTCGTCGCCCTGCTCCTGTGGAAGTCGTTCCGCTCGCGGAAAGGGCTCCGGGCGACGCCGCAGTTCACCCGGCAGAACCTCAAAGAGCGCCGCAGAGAGTAATCAAAACTGAGAACCGGGCGCGTAATTTTATCGGCTCCCGCCGATACACTCTCGCTCATGACGGAGTGGCGACCGGTGTTCGTGGGGGTGTGTCTCGCCGCGTGCACCGAATCGCTCGTCTACGCGATGACGGGCCAGTTCACCCTCGTCGGTGGGGTCACGGGGAGCGCGCTCGCCGGCTACGTCGTCGGCACCGACCCCGCCGACGGCGGTTGGCACGGCCTCATGGCCGGCGTCGTCTGGGGCTGTCTGCTCATGCCGGTCTCCGTGCTTCTCACCTTCCTCGAACGGACGCCGATTCTCTTTCCGTTCCAGTACCTCATCCCGATGTTCGAGACGGCGGGCGAGCTGACGACCGCCATCATGCTGGCGCTCTCGCTCCCGAACGTCGCCTCCGGGGCGCTCGGGAGCCTCGCCAGACGCGACGCCGCAGGGACGTGGTTCGACCCCGAGATGGCCGAGGTCGACCCGGTCGAAGATGCCTGACCGATCGGGGTCTCCGCCCGCGATTTCCACGGCAAGGAGTCGCGTGCGAGGACGGTTCCAAACCGTTTATACCCTCCATCCGATAACGGAGAGACATGGCGAAAGAGCAGAAGCAGGTGCGCGAGCTCCAAGAAGGGAGCTACGTCATGATGGAAGAAAAGCCGTGCAAAATCAACGCCTACAGTACCGCAAAGCCCGGTAAGCACGGCAGCGCGAAGGCGCGCGTCGAAGCCCGCGGCGTCTTCGACAGCAAGAAGCGCTCGCTCTCCCAGCCTGTCGACGCGAAGGTGTGGGTCCCCATCATCGAGCGGAAGCAGGGTCAGGTCGTCTCCGTCACCGGCGAGGACGCCCAGATCATGGACCTCGAGACCTACCAGACGTTCACGATGCGCATCCCCGAGGAAGAAGACCTCAACCCCGAAGACGAGATCGAGTACCTCGAGTACGAAGGCCAGCGAAAAATCGTCTAAACGGGGGTCACAGAGATGTTCCCCGGAGCAATCGCAGACCGCGAGGTCGCCGACTACGTCCTTCTCGGCGCTCCGCTCGACATCTCCACGTCCTTCCAACCCGGAACCCGTTTCGGACCGAATCGAATCCGTCGGTTCGCCGAGTCGTTCGACGACTACGACCGGCGCACCGACCAGTTTTTCACTGACTTACGCGTCCACGACGCGGGCGACGTCCGCGCGTGGGACGACGCACCTGAGTACGTCGAATGGCTCGCCGGGAGCGTCCGCGACGCCGTCTGGGACGACGCCGTCCCAATCGTCCTCGGCGGCGAGCACACCGTCACCGCCGCCGGCGTCACCGGCGTCGAACCCGACGTGTTCGTCTGTCTCGACGCCCATCTCGACCTCCGGCGCGAGTACGACGGCAACGAGTGGAGCCACGCCACCGTCACCCGTCGCGTCCTCGACGAACTCGGCGTCGACGAGGCCGTGATTCTCGGCGCGCGAACCGGCTCGCCCGGCGAGTGGAAGCGCGCCGAGGCCGGCGACGTGACCGTGGTCGAACCCGAGGCAGTCCCCGACTGGGAGCCCGACTTCGACGACGACCAGTCGGTCTACCTGAGCGTCGACATCGACGCCGCCGACCCGGCGTTCGCACCCGGCACGGGCACCAAAGAGCCGTTCGGGCTCACCTCCCGGGAGATGCGAGACGCGGTGCGGGCGGTCGCGCCCCGCGCCGACGGCTTCGACGTGGTCGAGGTCAACGACCGCGACGACGGACAGGCCGCGTCGCTGGCGGCGAAGCTCCTCCGGGAGTTCGTCTTCTCGCACGCCGCCGAGCGGGCAGACGAGTAACCGACCCCGCGGCGAACCCCGTTCCTTACAAGTCCCCGAGTCACGACTCCCCGGTATGCAGCTCTCCGACATCGTCGCCCGACTCGACGAGACGCTCGCGACCGACGACTTCGCCGACGTGGACGCCAGCGCCAACGGCCTGCAGGTCGGCCCCGAGGAGAAATCGGTCGAGAAGGTCGCCTTCGCGGTCGACGCCGCGGAAGCGACCATCGACGCCGCGCTCGACGCCGACGCGGACCTCCTCGTCGTCCACCACGGCCTCGTCTGGGGCGGTCTCGACCGGGTGACCGGCCGCGACTTCGACCGCATCGAGCCGCTGATTCGCGGCGACCTCGCGCTCTACGTCTCGCACCTCCCGCTGGACGGCCACCAGGAAGTCGGCAACGCCGCCGGCGTCGCCGGCCACCTCGGCCTAACAGACACCGAGCCGTTCGGGTCGCTCGGACCGATTCACATCGGGCAAGCCGGGGAGCTCGCGTCGCCGAAGACGACCGACGAGGTCCGGGCGGCGCTCGACGAACTGGACGGGAGCGCGGGCACGACCGCCCTCGACTTCGGCCCCGACGAGCTTTCGTCGGTCGCTATCGTCACCGGCTCCGGCGTCGACTGGCTGGACGAGGCCATCGACCGCGGCGTCGACGCGCTCGTCACCGGCGAGGGCAAACAGAAGGTGTACCACGAGGCGCGCGAGGCCGGCATCTCGGTGTTCCTCGCGGGGCACTACGCGACCGAGACGTTCGGGGTTCGGAGCCTGCGGGACCTCGCCGACGAGTGGGGGCTGGAGACCGAGTACGTCAGCCACCCGACCGGGCTGTAGGCGCGACCGAGCGCCCGACACCCCATCGCACGGTCCCGTCGGACCGGGGCGTTCAAACGCTCGGCCGACGCACTCCCTCGCATGAGCGACCACGACGATGACGGCTACGAGATGCCGGACCGCGAGGAGTTCCAACACGACCCGCTGGGCCACGCCGAGGTCCGCGGGGGGATGACCGTCGGCGAGCTGGTCGAGCAGTACGGCCACGCGGGCATCGGCGCGGCCGACGTGCACGAGGCCGCCGACATCTACGCCGAGATGCTGGCCGACGACGACTGCACGGTGTTCATGTCGCTGGCCGGCGCGATGGTCCCGACCGGGATGCGAAAGGTCGTCTCCGACCTCATCCGCGACGGCTACGTGGACGCCCTCGTGACGACGGGCGCGAACCTCACCCACGACGCCATCGAGGCCGTCGGCGGAAAACACCATCATGGGTCTCAGAACCACGGCGAGAAGACCGAACGCGAACACGACGAGACGCTCCGCGACGAGGAGGTCGACCGCATCTACAACGTCTACCTCCCGCAGGAACACTTCGCGCTGTTCGAGTCGCACCTCCGAAGCGAGGTGTTCCCGGCGCTGGAGGAAGAGGGGGCCGTCAGCATCGCGGACCTCTGCCGCGAACTCGGCCGCGCCAACAGCGAGGTCAACGACCGCGAGGGAATCGAGGAAGACGCCGGCGTCGCCGCCGCGGCCTACGAGGCCGACGTGCCCATCTACTGCCCCGCGGTACAGGACTCCGTCCTCGGCCTGCAGGCGTGGATGTACTCGCAGACCTCGTCGTTCTCGCTGGACGCGCTGGCCGACATGACGCCGCTGACTGACCTCGCGTACGACGCCGACACGGCAGGCTGTCTCCTCGTCGGCGGCGGCGTCCCGAAGAACTTCACGCTCCAGACGATGCTCGTCACCCCCGGCGCGTACGACTACGGCGTCCAAATCACGATGGACCCGTCCGCGACCGGCGGTCTCTCGGGCGCGACGCTCGACGAGGCGCGCTCGTGGGGCAAACTGGAGAAGGACGCCCGCAACACGACGGTCCTCGGCGACGCGACTATCATGCTCCCGCTGCTCGTCGCCGCGGCGCGCGAGCGAATCGAGTAACGCCGCGAAGCCCGCTGACGGCCGCGGCAGTCCGCACCACCGGCCGTCGCGTCACATCGCGTCAGGTGGGATACTTTTTTGCCCGGCGAGCACCCTTCCATGCCAACGAATGGCACGAGAGGGTGCACAGGGCGTTCGCGTCTGCCTCGACATCTGGCACCCGGACTGCTGGACGCTACAGGTGACGAGGGAGACGAGCGGCGGCCTGCTCGGCCACGGCGTCCACGAGATAGACGGCCTCGCCAACGGGCGTTTCACCGCCTACGCCGACACGGCCGAGGAGGTCGACGAACTGCTCGCGGCCGTCCGCGCGTCCCCCCTGACCGAGTCGGTGTGGGAGACCGACGAGCACGACGGCGACGTCGGGGTCCCGGGGAGCGCGGCCCGCGGCATCGTCGTTCGCTACGACCTCAGGAACTCCATCAACGACGCCCTCGTCTCCCGGGGGTTCATCCCCGACGAGCCGGTTCGGATGCAGGGCGGCCGCGAGCGCTGGACCGTGCTCGTCCACGAGACGCGACAGACCGTCCACGAGCGGCTAGCGGAGATACGAGCGGAGCGAAACGCCGACATCGACGTGGAACTCATCACCGCCCCCGAAGACGGCGGCGGCATGTTCCGGACCGACGCGCTCTCCGAGCGCCAGCGCGAGGTGTACGAACTGGCCCGCCGCCGCGACTACTACACGTGGCCCCGCGAGGTGAGCGCCGCGTCGCTGGCGGCCGAGTTGGACATCTCGAAGGCGACGCTCCTCGAACACCTCCGGAAAGCCGAATCGAAACTGCTCGGCGACTACTGACCCCGTTCTTCGGGTTCTCGGGGACGAAATCCGGCGGGTCGGCGCTCACCCCACTCATGAGAGGGAGGGGTACTTTACCCGATAATCGAACCATGTGACAGTATGTCATCGGTAGACGTGAACGACGGGCGGAGCCTCTCGCGGGACATCGGACTGTTCGGCGCGGTGAGTACCGTGGTGGCGGGCACCCTCGGCGCGGGGCTGTTCGTCACCCTCGGCACGGCGAGTTCCACGACGGGGCCGAGCGTCATCCTCGTCGTCGTCCTCTCGGGGCTGCTCGCGATGAGTATCGCGCTCAACTACGGCTGGATGGCGACCATCTTCCCCGGCGCGGCGGGGTCGTACGCCTACGTCTCCCGGACGTTCGACAGCCGCCTCCCCGGGTTCGTGGTGACGTGGTCGAAGTGGCTCGGCTACATGGCCGCCGACGCGGTCCTCGCCATCGGCTTCGGGAGCTACTTACAGGTGTTTTACCCCTCAGTCGACCCGACGCTGGCCGGGTTCGGCCTGTTGACGGCTCTGTTTCTGGTCAACCTCGTCGGGTCAAAGAGCTACAGCGTCTCGCAGAACGCCATCTTCGGCTTCCTCGTCCTGTCGATACTCGTGCTCGTCGGCCCCGGCCTGCTGAACGTCGACGCCGCGAACTATCAGCCGTTTTTCACCGGCGGCTTCGACGGCTTCGTCGCCGCCGCGGTCCCGCTGTTCTACGCCTACATCGGCATCGCCGTCGCCGGGCAGATGGGCGCGGAGGTGAAGAATCCCTCGCGGAACCTCCCGTTGGCGATGGCCGGCGGGACGGCCATCCTCATCTTCCTGTACGTGCTGACCGCCGCCGTCATCTACGGCGTCGTCGGCGACTACACGGTCCTCGCGAACTCGGCGCGACCGCTGTCGACGGCCGCCGAAGTGTTCCTCGGCGACATCGGCACGGCCATCGTCGGCGTCGGCGGCCTGCTCGCGACGGCGTCGTCGGTCCACGCGGTCATGGCCGCGGGCATCAAGATGCCCTACTCGTGGGCGTGGGACGAGGTGTTCCCCAAGAAGTTCTCGGCGGTCTCCGACCGCTTCGGGACGCCCCACTGGTCGCTGTTGACGCTCTACGTCGTCGCCGCCGGCCTCACCTTCTGGAGTACGGGCCTCAGTCAGGCCATCGCCATCGCGACGTTCAGCTACCTCATCGCCTACGCCGCGGTGTCGATAACGGTGCTGTACGTGCTCTACAGCCGCACCGACCTCCGCTCGGAGGCGGGCTTTTCGCGCCCGTCGCTGCTCACGGTGACGGGACTCGTCGGGTCGCTCGGCGCGGTCGGGCTCCTGACCGAGGCGTACAAGGGTTCGCTGTCGATTTACGTCCCGTGGGTCGCCGTCGGCCTCGTCGTCTTCGGCGTCTACTGGTACCGCGGCCAACAGAAGGACCACGACGTCGAGGCCATCCTTGGGACGCTCCCCGGCGTGCCCTCCGACGAGTACAACCCCTCGGTTCGCGGAGTGAGCGATGACTGACGACGCGACACCGCGCGGTGACCGCTCGGACGACTCCGACTTCGGCCTCGACTCCGCCCCTCGCGTCGACCCCGACGAGACCATCGACCTCTTGCAAGCGCTCGTGCGGATTCCGAGTCCGTACTTCGAGGAGGCCGAGATAAGCGAGTTCGTCTACGACTGGTTGGACGCCCGCGGGCACGACCCCGAGTACCACCACGTGAGCGAACCGGACATCACGGAGTACGAGGGCGACAACGTCGTCGCCCGGCTGGCGGGCTCTGACCCGGACGCGCCGACGCTCCTGTTGAACGCCCACGTGGACACCGTGAAACTGGTCGAAGACTGGGACGAAGACCCGTGTTCGGGCCGCATCGAGGACGGGAAACTGTACGGACAGGGCGCGTGCGACATGAAAGGTGGCCTCGCGGCCGTCATGGTCGCCTTCGACGCGCTCGCCGACGCCGACCTCGCGGGGGACGTGCTCCTCACGGCCGTCGTGGACGAGGAGGGCCCCTACGGACTCGGCACCGACCGACTCATCCGAGACGGCGTCGTCGACGACTGCGACGCAGCCATCGTCACCGAACCCGGCCCGATTCTCGCACAGGAGGACATCGAGAACCCGGCGCTCCTGCTCGGCGCGCGCGGCCGCTACTTCTACGACATCGAAGTGCGCGGGCAGGCCGCACACGGGTCGAAACCGGACACCGGCGTCAACGCGGTCGTCGAGGCCGGCAGACTCGCGGCCGCGCTCGACGACCTCGACGTGGGCGACCACCCGAAACTCGGCTCGGGGTCGACCTGCCCGCTGAAAATCGAGGGCGGAAGCCAGACGCTTTCCGTCCCCGAGCGCGCTCGCCTCATGGTCGACCGTCACGTCGTCGTCGGCGAGACCCTCGAAGACGCCCGCGACGACGCCGAGCGCGCCGTCGAGGAACTCGGCTTGGAGAGCGAGGTCGACGTGGGATTCCGCGAAGCCCCCGACGAAGGCATCCGATACGGCCCCTACGTGACCGACGAGGACCACCCGCTCGTGGGCGCGCTCGCGGACTCGACCCGCGCCGTCGCCGACACCGACCCCGCCTACGGCTACTTCTCCAGCGTCGGCGACTTCAACTACCTCGGCGACCGCGCCGACCTCCCGACGGTCATCATCGGTCCCGACGGCGAGAACATCCACGCCGCCGGCGAGTTCGTCTTCACCGACGACGTGGTCCAAGTGGCCGACATCGTCGCCGACGCCGCCGTTCGGTACCTCGGCTGACGCGGCGTTCGTTCCCGCCCCCGAGGCCGCGCGTTCTCAGCTCCGAGAACCGGGCGCAAACACCTAACAGCCCCGCCCGGAACCTCGGACACAATGACAGCGCCCCCGCTCACGTCGGTCGTTTCGGCCCGCACCGACGTCGAACTCGCCGCCGTCTTCGAGCGCGTCTGGGAGGCGCGGGGCTACGAGACGCGCGTCCGGTTCCGCGGTCCGGACGTGCACGTCGAAGCCGCCGGGGAGACACCCGAGGGCGCGACGCGCGAACTCCGAATCTGGATTACGACCACCGGAACCGTCACCGCGGACAAGACGAGCGCGTTCGTCCGGCGGTGCGAGCGCGCCGGCATCGAACCCTACGTGGCGGCGGTCGGAGGCGGCCGCGTCGCCCCCGACGCCCACCGCCGAGGGCTCGTCGTTCTCGACGCGCCGGCGCTCGCCGTCGAAATCCGCGAGACCGGCGTCGAATCGTTCGTCCGCGACCTCGCCGCCCGAGAGGAACGGCCGGCGACGAACTGGCTGGGCGAGCGAATCGAAGGCCGCGGAGGCGATGGCGACGACGGCACAGAAGCCGAGCGCGACGAGTCCGAGAACGACGACGCCGGGCGAATCACCCGTCGCGAGGCGCTCAAAAGGGCAGGAGCCTACGTCGCCGGTGGCCTCGTCACGTATCTCGCCGTCGAGCAAGTCTCGGATTTCGTCCAGCGCTCGCCGAAGCTCCGCGCCGCGGTCGCCCGCCGCGCGGCGTGGGTCGACGACCGCCTCCCCGACGTGGCGCTCCCGACCGTCGAGTGGTCGATTCCGACGCCCCAACCGCTCTCGGAGGAATCGACCCTCCCGAACCGAACGGCTACGGTATCGACGCCGGCGAACGCGACGGCGATTCCGTACGCCGACCTCCGGCGGAACCCGGAGTCGTACGCGGGGACTGCCGTCACGTACACCGGCCGCGTCGAGGAGACGTTGGAGCGCGACGGGGTCCGACTGGCGCTCGTCGCCGTCGAGGACGACCGAGGGCGACCGAGCGGCGACGTGGTCGCTCGATGGCCCGCGGGGCGCTTCTTCGAGGACGACATCGGCTTTCGACTGCTCGCCGACGAGCGCGTCCGGCTCTGGGGCGTCGTCGCCGGCGAGGGCTCGATTTCGGGTGGCGTGCAGTACCCCCGTATCGACGTGTCGGTGCTGGAGAAGGCGTGAGCGGGTCGGTGGTCGGGTGAGACCGATGGTGATTACTCGGTTGCGGGGCGAGAGCGAGGTGGCCGATGACGACGGCACCGTTCCGAACCGAACTAGGCACTCGGTGATGCGGAGCCCTATGAGTGCCGAGGCCACTTCTCAGAAGGTCCGACGGTGGAGGAGACCGTCGAGTCCGAGCGGCTTGACCGGGGTTATTGTGAGTCGAAGTAGCGACCGCGAACTCGCCGGTCGCGGACGTAGTGGCTGACGTACGCGCGGGCATACGTCAGGAACAGTGACAGGTACCCCTCGTCGCGCTCGCGGCGGGCGGAGGTCGCGACCTCGGTCTCCGGGTCGTAGACGACCTCACCGCGGTCCTTCAGCCGCAAGGAGAGTTCGGTGTCCTCCATGAACGGGAGCGTCTCGTCGAAGCCGCCGTGGGTCTCGAACACGTCGCGGCGGTAACTGCAGTTGAACGTCGGCTGTTGGACGAACCCCACGGGCCACGAGACGCGGTACCAGTAGTCCGAGAGGAGTTTGAACAGGACGCGGTGCCGGAGGGAGTCCTCGAGGGGGCGCGCGGGGCCGCCGACGCCGACGACGTTCGGGTCGTCGTAGTGTCGGCGGTGCGCGCGGACCCACGCGGCGGGAACGACCGTGTCGGCGTCGGTAAAGAGGACGACTTCGCCGGAGGCGGCGTCGACGCCGAGGTTGCGCGCGGCACCGGGGCCGCGCCCGTCGTCGCGGACGACCATATCGCAGGCGGGGTGGTCACGAGCCACCTCGTCGGTGTGGTCCGAACCGGCGGCGACGACGACCACCTCTGCGGGCTGACCGTCGAGCGCCGAGAGACATCGCTGGAGGTTCGCGGGCTCTTCGTACGCGGGGACGACAACCGATAGTGTTGTCATTACTACACGAATCATAACAACCAATTGAAACTTTTGTGGGTCGAATCGCTCGCGGGGGGCGGGCACGAGGCGCTCCCGGAGAGCGAACCACTTTTGGGTCGATTCGTGAAACGGACCCCATGCAGCGACTCGAGGAGTCCCTACACGAAGCGCCCATCATCGACAAGGACGGCTACTCCTACCTCGTCCACCCCATCAGCAACGGCGTGCCGATGCTCGACCCCCAGCTCCTGCGCGAGGTCGTCGTCGGCATCACCCGTGCCGCCGACCTCGACGTGGACAAAATCGTCGCGCCCGAGGCGATGGGCATCCACATCGCCACCGCGCTGTCCCTCCAGACGGACATCCCGCTCGTCGTCATCCGCAAGCGCGAGTACGGCCTCGACGGCGAGGTCGCGCTCCACCAGACGACCGGTTACTCCGAGTCGGAGATGTTCATCAACGACATCGAAGACGGGGACCGCGTGCTCGTCGTGGACGACCTGCTTTCGACCGGCGGGACGCTCGCGGCCATCTGCGGCGCGCTCGACGACATCGGCGCGGACATCTCCGACATCGTCGTCGCCATCCGGAAGGTCGGCGAAACCGCCCTCGACGACACCGACTACGAGGCGACGAGCCTCATCGACATCAGCGTCGACGAGCACGGCGTCGAGATTCACTGAACGGGCAACGCTCACGGTCGGGCGCGCGGACGATGCCCGCTCTCCGCTCCCGTTCGAAAAGTATGCACGAACATGGCTAATATGGTGTGTCAGAATCCGTGAAATACGCTCGAACGCGAAACTATTATTGAACGGGGGTCGCTCGTGGCGAGTACAGATGGCAGACGACAGCGGTGAACTCGGCCTCGAATACGAAATCGACGACCGGCCGCCGTTGCTGGAGTCGATTCTCCTCGGGATACAGCACGTCTCGGTGATGATCGTCCCGGCGACCGCCGTGGCGTTCATCGTCGCGGGCGCGGTCGGCCTCGGCGTCGCCGACACGGCCTACGTGGTCCAGATGGTGCTCCTGTTTTCGGGGCTCGCGACCGTGGTACAGGCGTACGCCGTCGGGCCGGTCGGCTCGCGGCTCCCCATCGTGATGGGGACGAGCTTCACCTTCGTCGGCGCGGCGACGACTATCGGCGTCGACTACGGCCTGAGCGCGGTGTTCGGCGCGATTCTCGTCACCGGCTTCCTCGTCGAGGGGCTCATCGGCTGGCAGTTCGACCGCATCAAACCGTTCTTCCCGCCGCTGGTGACGGGGCTCGTCGTCGTCATCATCGGGCTCTACCTCGTCCCGGTCGGCATGGACTACGCCGCCGGCGGGGTCGGCGCCGCCGACTACGGCGCGGCGCACAACATCGGTCTCGCGGCGCTCGTCCTCGGCGTCGCTATCGCGCTCAACCTCTTTACCGACGGCATCACGCGACTCCTGAGCACGCTCGTCGGTATCGCCGTCGGTTACGCCGTCGCCGTCCCGCTCGGCGTGGTCGACTTCTCTCCCATCGCCGACGCGGCGTGGTTCGCGATTCCCCGCCCCGGCGCGTTCGGCGTCAGCTTCGAACCGGTCCCCATCGTCACCTTCGCGTTCCTGTTTCTCGTCTCCGCGATGGAGACCGTCGGCGACATGTCCGGCATCACCGCCGCCGAGGGCCGCAACCCGACCGACGAGGAGTTCCGCGGCGGCCTGTTCACCGACGGCTTCATGAGCTCTATCGCGTCGGTGTTCGGCGCGTTCCCGGTCACCTCGTTCTCGCAGAACGTCGGCATCGTCAACTTCACCGGCGTGATGAGCCGGTACGTCGTCGGCATCGCGGGCGTCGCCCTCGCCATTCTCGGGCTCAGCCCGAAGGTCGGCGCGGCGGTCGCGACCATCCCGAGCGCCGTCTTCGGCGGCGCGGTCCTGCTCATGGCCGGGATGGTCGCCGCCAGCGGCGTCCGTCTCGTCTTCCTCCACACGAACCTCAACCGGCGGAACATGGTCGTCGTCGCCGCCTCGCTCGGCCTCGGTCTGGGCGTCGCCACGCGGCCCGACGCGCTTTCGGGGCTCCCGCAGGCCGCCGCGACGTTCTTCAGCCAGCCCGTCATCGTGACCGCGCTGACGGCGCTCGTGCTCAACACGCTCGCGCCGGGCGACCAGAGCCCGCTTTTCGACGTGAGCGACGAGTCGGTCGCCGCGGACGGTCGCACGTCAACCGACGACTGATACGCATCGAACAGATAGTAACTGGTTCCGGTTTCAATAGGCGGTTTATATTTCATGTCTCACGACTGTCGGGAAACCGTCCGGATTACCAACGAATTCATTTCTTCTCGCCGCATTACATCTTCACGAGATGAGCGAGCAGCGGGTCACATTCAACGGGGATACGCGGGTACTGTACCGGCAGGCGGTTAGAACGCCCCTGCCGGACGAGGACGCCGAGCGGCTGTTCCACGAGAACATGATGAACATCGCTGACGCCCAAGAGCGGAAGGCGGACATGCTCGCCGACCCCGACATCCCCCTGCTCGAAGCCTACGAGACGCAACTCGAAGGCATTGCGAAGAGTTACAAGCGGCGCTGTCGCCACATCGCCGGCGACGACTACGAGGAGATAGCGATGGCGTACAACCGCGGGGAGCGAGACGACCGCGTCGGTGCGCTCACGGCCTACTACTTCGAGGGACTCTGGCGGATGCAACAGCGAATCACCGTCACCGACATGCTGTTTTTCCCCATCATCCTGCGGTATCCCGACTGCTTTACGGTCAACATCCGCTTCGCCAGCGGCCACACGACCACGGAGTCCGTCCTCTACGAGTCGCCGGAGCACTCCACCGAGGAGCTCGACGACGAGTACGCCGAGCGCTACTACAACGAGAGCCTCTACTCGCAGAAGGAGGCCGCCGAGTACATCAGAGACACCGCACAGATAATTCGCGAGGAGTTCCCCAGTCCCGACGAGTCCACGTTCGAAGAGCGACAGTACGGCGGCATCACTTCGGCCGGCGGCCGCAAGGGACCGGTGTTCTCGTCGATGCTCAAACGGGTCGAACCGGACCCGAACCGGTTTTCCGAGCCGGTCGACGAGCCGACGCTCGTCGAGGAGGGTGAGGAGGCGCGGCGAACCGAGCGTGAGCTACTCCCCGAGGGCGCTATCGTCCTCTGAGGCGGTCGCCGCCGAGTCGCCGCCGTCGACCCGCGCTTCCGTCGCGCTCGGGAGCGCCTCCGCGGCTGGGGCCGCCCCGTCGTCCGCAACGTCGAAGCAGTCGAGCGCGACCTGGAGGTCACCGGCGCGCTCGGCGAGTCTGTCCACCCGCTCCGCGACCGATGCGAGCGCCGCCGTCTGTTCTTCGGTCGCCGCCGCGGCCTCGCGTGCGCCGGCGCTGGTCCGGTCGCTGATGGCGGACACGTCTTCGACCATGGCGGCGACCTCGGTCGTCGCCTCGGCCTGCCGGTCGGTCGCGCGGCGAATCTCCCGAACTCCCTCCGAGGTGTCGGTCGCGTCGTCAACGATGGTGTCGATGGCCTCGACGGCCTCCTCGATGGTCTCGGAGCCCTCACCGACCCGCATCCGCGTCTGTCTGATGTCCGCGGCTGTCGCCTCGGCCTGCTCGCGCACGCGGTCGATTGAGGCGCCGATTCGCCCGGTCGCCTCCTGCGTCTCCTCGGCGAGTCCCTTCACCTCGTCGGCGACGACGGCGAAGCCGTCACCCGCCTCGCCCGCGTGAGCCGCCTCGATGGAGGCGTTGAGCGCGAGGATGTGTGTCTGCGAGGCGAGTCCGTCGATGAACGCGACCACGTCCTCGATGTCGGTGACGGCGGACGCCAGTTCCTCGACCTGCTCGACCGTGCGGTCGGTCGCCGTCTCGATAGCACGGAGCTCCAAAATCGCCTCGTCGGCCGCGTCGCGGCCGCGTTCGCCGCGGGAGACGGCGGCCTCGGCGTTGTCGGCGACCGACGCGGCCGAGGCGCTCACCTGCTGAATCGTCGCCGAGAAGTCGTTGACGCGCTCGGCCACGTCGTCGAGGTGTTCGTCCTGTCGGACCGCGTCGTCGAGGATGTCGGTCATCGACTCGGCGACCGCCTCGCCGGCGTCGTTCACCTCGGCGACGCCCGTGCTCGTCGCCGCGCTCGACTCCGCCACCGCCCGGCTGAAGGTCTGCGCGTCGGCGATGACCGCCCCGAGTTCGTCCATCGTCCGGTTGTACGCCCGCGCGATGTCGCCCATCGCGGCGCTCTCGGAGTCGGGGTCCATCCGGCAGGCGACGTCGCCGTCGGCACAGCGCTCCATGACTGCGCGGTACTCCTCCGCCTTCGCTTCGAGGTGGTCGTTGAGGGTCTCTGCCTCGTTCAGACTCGTTCGCAGGGACGCACGCATCTCGTCGAAGGAGTCGTACAGCGTTCCGAACTCGTCGATGCGGTCGGTTTCGAGGTCCACGTCGAGGTCGCCGTCCGACATCTCCTCGGCGCGTGCGGTCAGTTCGTCGAGCGTCCGCGTGGTTCGCCGGCCGACGACGACCGCCACGGCACCCAGCGAGCCGAGCGCGACGAGTATCGTCGCGAGGAGGCCGCCGCCGACGCGGTCGCGGACGCCGTAGGCGCTGGCGGCAGGGACCGCCGTCGAGAGCGTCCAGTCCACGCCGTCGAGTTCGGTGTACGCGACGACGTCCCCGCCGGAGGTTCGGAAGGTGGCCGCATCCCCGTTCGCAAGCAGGCCGTCGTCGGGGGGTGCAACACTCCCGTTTTCGGCCGTCGTGACGATGGTCGTCCCGTCTGCGCCGTAGAGCGTGCTCTCGCTTCCGGCCATCGTCTGCTCGGTCGCCGCGAGCCGGGCCGGGAGGCTGACGGTGACGAGGACGACCGACTCGGCGTTCTCCGGTGGCTTGCTCGCGAGGACGAACGACACCTCGTCGTCGACCGGCGACCGGAAGGTCGACGAGGAGACGTACACCCGCTCGGGCTCGGGGTTGACATTCCGTTCGAGGTCGTCCCACGGGAGGCCGACCGCGGCGGCCGACTCGCCCTCCAGCGAACTGGCGGTGCTCTCTTTGATTTCGCCGGTTGCGTAGTTGACGTAGTGGATGGCCGTCACGTCGGACTGACCGAGTTCGCCGCTCCGCTGAAAGAGATAGCTACTGGCCGCCTGCGAGTTGCCGAGTTGGAACTGCCACGTCGAAGACGTGGTGCGGGTCTGGAGACGCTTGCTGGCGAGCCACGATTCGAGCCCGTCGGACTGCAGGTCCGCGGTCGCCGTGAGCTGTTGTTCGACCTGCGCGTCGAGCGTGTCGTGGACCTGCGTGTAGGTGACCGCGCCGGCGCCCGCCATCACCACCATGGCGACGAGGACGGCGGCGAAGAACTTCCGGGCGTAGGTGCGGCGAATCGCCCGCGGGACCGCCGCCGAGACGGACGGCCGCGGGAATCGGTCGCCGAGTCTGTCCGATAGGCCGTCGGGAAGCGCGTCCCGAAGGCGTGACCAGCGTTCTCCCATCGAGCGGGAGTTTCGTTTCATCTGTGATAAATTCGCCTACTATATAGATATAATTGAGCAAATATCCACATGGATAGAACACCCAAATCGCCGTCTGAAGTCGAGCATAACCGGAGACGAGATACGAGAATAAACGCCCTATATCTGCTTTTTCCCGTTGTTGCTTCGATAGCACTAGCCCGATTCGAGCGATGGGTGAGAGACTCGTCCGGATGTCCTCGACGATATCGATTTTCAGAGTATATAGTTTCAAAATCGAAAATGAGCGGAGTATCCCGCGAGCAACGGTATAAGTATCTCACCGCCGAAGACGAGCCATGGACGGTCACGCGCGGGGGTCGCGTCGCGAGACGCCGCGAGACGTGGTCAGATTCTATCTTCTCGACCACCGGACCGCGGTCGGCAAGGCCATCGACATCGCGCTCCTCGCACTCAACCTGCTTTTCGTCGGGGTGTTCGTCGTAGAGACCTACCCGCTTTCGGCGTCGGTCCAGTCGACGCTCTGGTCCGTCGAGGCCGCCGTCTCTCTCGTGTTCCTCGCGGAGTACCTCCTCCGACTCTACGGCGCGCGGGACCGGACCGCCGAACTGTTCAACGTCTACTCGTTCGTCGACCTGCTGGCTATCTTGCCGACGCTGGCGGTGCTCGCGCTTCCCATCTCGTCGGTCGCCGCCAACATCGGCTTCCTGCGGGCGATTCGCGTGGTCCGCGTCCTCCGGTTCTACCGCTTCACGCGCGACGAGGAGTTCTTCTTCGGCACCGTCTCGGTCGGCACGCTCCGCGTGATGAAACTGCTGTTGACGGTGCTCACCATCTTCTTCGTCGCCGCGGGGATGTTCTACTCGTTCGAACACCGAGTGAACCCCGAAATCGGGACGTTCGGCGACGCGTTTTACTTCATCGTCGTCGCGCTCTCGACGGTTGGCTTCGGCGACATCGTCCCGGTGACCGAGGCGGGGCGGTGGGTGACGGTCGCCGCCATCCTCGCGGGCGTCATCCTCATCCCGTGGCAGGCGAGCAAAATCGTCAAGGAGTGGGGCCACCGCGACAAGGTCAACGTCACCTGCCAGAACTGCGGGCTGGCCTACCACGACGCCGACGCCTCCCACTGCAAGTCCTGCGGCCACGTCATCTATCAGGAGTACGACTCGCGGGAGTGAGTACGACTCGCGGGTGAACGAACGCGGCCGCGACGCGGTCACAACCGCGGGTCGAACCGCCGCCGCTGTTCGAACATGAATATTTATTACAGATTGGTCTGTACTGCCGGGTACAACAATGTCGGTCGTACGCGTACTTCGCTAACTCTTCTCGTCGCCGCACAGCCGTCCGACCGACCCGAACCATCCAAAATCGTGAGCACAAACGCCACCCCGACCTACGAACCGACCCTGCGAACAGACCGCGACCCGACCACCGAGGGCGAGACTCGCCCCAACGCCGACCGCACCGACCCCGCGTCGGGCGTCGCCCGGTGTCAGCGCCAGTTCGAATCGACGCGCACCGAGCGCATCCACAACCTCGTCGACCGCGAGAACCGGTCGATGCCCCGGATGAACCGGGAGTCCGCGTCCGACTGAGGTGCGTCGGCGGCGCATCCGTGGCCGTTCCCGTCTCCATTCACTTGCGGAGACACGTCGCTTGAAGTGAGTGGCCGACCGACGGGAGAGCGATGCGATTGGCACGGATTCGAACCGACGACGGAGTGGTGTCGGGTCGGTACGACGACGGCGTCGTAACGGCCGACGGCGAGGAGTACGAAGTCGGCGTCGACGCCGAGTTGCTCGCGCCCTGCGAGCCGACCGCGCTCTACTGCGTGGGTCGGAACTACGCGGCGACGGTCGACCAGATGGACTACGATATTCCCGACCAGCCGGACTGGTTCATCAAGCCGCCGGTGTCGGTGCTCGACCCCGGCGCGGACATCGAGTACCCCGACTGGACCGACGAACTGACCTACGCCGGCGAACTGGCGGCCGTCATCGACCGCGAGTGCTCGGACGTGGCCGAGGAAGACGTGTCCGACGTGGTCCGCGGCTACACGATTCTCAACGACCTCGACGCGCTCGACCAGCCCGGCCGGACCGCCCGGAAGGCCTTCGACGGCTCCGGGCCGCTCGGCCCGTGGATAGAGACCGACGTGGAGCCCGCGAACATCGACATGACGACCCACGTCGGCGGCGAACTCCGGCAGGAAGCGAACACCGAGCGGATGCTCTTTTCGCCCGCCGAGGTCGTCTCGTTCCTCTCGGAGCGCTACACCTTCCAGCCGGGCGACGTGATCTCGTTCGGCAGCCCGGCGAACCCCGGACTGGTCGAGCCCGGCGACGACGTGGAAATCTGGTACGAGGGCGTCGGAACGCTCACGAACAGCGTCGTCGACGGCGAGTAAGGAGGCGCGCGGCGAGACGACGAGGTGTGAGCGGACGACCGACGGTCGTCAGGTCGCTCGGCTCAGTTCAGCGCCTCGACCTCGTCCGTGAGGTCGCCCGGCTCGTCCACGGGACCGTTGACGAACAGGCCGTGCGCCATCACGACGGCCGCGAGGGCGCTGAAGCCGACGAGCGTCGTCTGCGGCTCCATCGAGGTGAGTCGGCCGGCGACGACGCCGGCGACGAGGCTCCCGAGGATGCCGAGGAGTACGAGGTCGTAGTACTGCCACGTGTAGCCCATGGAGGTGCGTTGGAGAGCCAGCGGCGAAGGCGTGGCGCTCGGTTCCGCCGTCGAAGGAGGTGAAACGAACGCCGACGCGTCGGTGCCGCGGGGAGGACGGTCACGGAACGGCTATACGTCGCCAGACACTCGAACCCCTATGGAGTATCAGACTGCGCTCGACCGAGCGCTCAACGTCCTACCGGAACGAAACGTCGAACAGGAACGCCTCAAAGTGCCGGACCCGTCCGGCGAGACCGACGGCGCGTTCACCCGCCTCACCAACCTCGGGGAGATCGCGGACGCGCTCTCGCGGACGCCCGCACACCTCCACAGCGCCATCCAGCGCACGCTCGGGACGAGCGGTCAGCTGGAAGGCGACCGCGCCCGCTACAGCGGCTCGTTCTCCATCAACGACTTCGAGGAGGCCATCGACGGCTACGTCGAGGAGTACGTCATCTGCTCGGAGTGTGGCCTGCCGGACACCCGCCTCGTCACCGAGGACGGCGTCGACATGCTTCGCTGTGAGGCCTGTGGTGCGTTCCGCCCGGTCCAGAAGCGCTCCAGCGTGAGCAACAAGCGCCAGCGCGAGGCCGTCGAAGAGGGTCGCACCTACGAGGTCGAAATCACCGGGACCGGCCGCAAGGGCGACGGCGTCGCCCAGCGCGGGAAGTACACCATCTTCGTGCCCGGCGCGCAGGAAGGACAGACCGTCCGCGTCTACATCAAGAACACGAGCGGGTCGCTCGCGTTCGCGCGACTCGCCTGAGCCGGACGCACGCGTCGCACCGACACGGCGGAACACGAGTCGCTCGGCGACCGATTTCCGCGCACAGTCTCATATTCTCTCGCCGCGGTCGCTTCTTTCGCGGGCCGGTTCACCGACGTCGGCGACGCCCGCGAGACGCAGTTATTCGTCTTCGTCTGGCTCACCGGTCTCACCGGCCTCACCGCCGCACCGACCGCGAAGGCCGAACAGCGCGACGAGGAGGAACACCGCTCCCTCGACGCGCGCCGCCGTCACCACCCACGGCTTCGCCGTCATCTCGCCGCCGTCCTCGTAGGCGAGGCGCGTCAACACGGCGATTAGTTTGTCCGGAACGAGCAGTTCAACCAGACCGAACGCCGCCAGCAGAGCTCGGAGCATATCCACATATCGGGGCGGAATCGGTGAAAAGGCGACGCTCGTTCCTACGACGCGGGAGCGATGGCCTCCCCCGTTCTCGGCTTGCCACCGCGACGACCGACGGGCCTACTCGCCAGACTCGAACCCCGCGACGAACGCGTCGGTCGAATCCCGCCACGCGGCCGCGAGGTCGTCCGAGAGCGGGTCGGCGTCCCAGGGCTCGACCTCATCGTGGTCGTCCAGCCACGACACCACCTCGCGGACACCGTCCTCGAACGCGACCGTGTAGCGGAATCCGAGGTCGGCCTGCGCCCGGCTGTTGTCGAAGACGGTGCTGTACCGGAAGTGGTCCCGGAGCATCCGCGTCCGGTCGGGCGCGACCGCGCGGAGCACCTCGGTCGGGACGTGGACGAGGTCGGGTTCGGGCGCGTCGAGCGCGGCCGCGACGCGCTCGTGGTACTGGTTCCACGTCATCGTCTCCTCGCTCGTGACGTTGTAGGCGCGGCCGCCGACGCCCGGACGCTCGACCGCGCCGACGAACGCCCGCGCCACGTCGTCGCGGTGACACGGCCCCCACAGCGAGGTGCCGTCGCCGTGGACGATGACCGGCTTCCCCTCACGGATTCGGTCGATGTACGACGAGTCCGTGCCGAGCGTGTGGACGAGCGTCCCGCCCTCGCCGTAGGTGTTCCACGGGCGGAGGACGACCACCTCGAACCCGTCGGGGTCGTGCGCGTCGAAGAACGCGTCTTCGGCGGCGATTTTCCCGGCCGCGTAGTCGCTGACCGGCGGGTTCCGCGGGCTCGATTCGGTGACGGGGTTTCTCGGCGGCGGCCGGTGATACACGTCGATGGTGCCGCAGAAGACGTAGCGGTCGACGACGCTTCGGCAGATTTCGATTGCCTCGCGGGCGGTCTCGGCGTCGAAACACGCCATGTCGACGACGACTTCGGGGCTCGCGTCCCGAATCGCGCCGCGGAGCACCGACGGGTCGTCGCGGTCGCCGGCGACCCGTTCGACGCCCGACGGGAGGTCGTCGTCGGTCTCGCCCCGCTGGAGGCTGGTCACGTCGTGGCCGGCGGCGACGAGTCGCCGAACGATTCCCGTGCCGAGCAGTCCGGTTCCGCCGATGACGAACACGTCCATGCGTCGTGAGGCGCTGCGAACGGTGATAAACCCCCGACTGCGGGGCGACAACACTCATCTCGCCGCAAAGCGAATAATCGATTATGAAGGTATATCTCACTGACGGGACGAGCTTCGAGTGCGGCGGCTACAAGGCGCTCGACTCCGGCGGGGTCGTCCTCACGGCCGACAAGAAGCGAAAACAGGTCGTCGGCTACGTGCCGGCGGACGCGCTGGTGTACGTCCTCCCCGACGACGTGGAGCCGGGCGACTCGCTCGCCGAAGGTGGCGTCGGAGACCGAGACGACGACACCGACGACGCGGACGACGCGTCCGGAGACGACGAGGGTGAAGGGGAAGTCGATGCCGACGGCGACGGACACGACACCGGAGACAGCGAGACGGCCGACCGCGACGACGACGCCGACCCGACCATCGCCGAAGCCGGCGTCGACCCGGACGTCGCGGGCGTGAGCGCCGTCGCCGACGGGAAGAACGAACACACCCACGAAGACCTCGCGGCGCGCATCGACGAGGTCGAAGGCCGAGTGGACGGCCTCGACGGTCGCGTGGACGCGATGACCGAACAGTTGGCGACGGTCGTCTCGGCGGGCGGCGTGGGTGCCGAAGCCGCCGACGAGGAAGCGCGGGACCCCGAGGACCCGCGGAACATCCGCGGCATCGGCGAGGCGTACGCGACTCGGCTCCGGGCGGCGGGCATCGACACCGTGTCGGCGCTCCGCGAGGCGTCTGACGAGGAACTCGCCGCGGCCGCGGACGTGTCGGCCCGACGGGTTACCGACTGGAAACGGCGGGCCGAGCGGTACGCCGAGCGACTGGCGTCGGAAAGCGACCCCGAACCGGAGAGTGACGCGCGCACCGAAAACGAGACCGACGCCGACGACGCGACCGGTGACGAGTAGCCGCCCGCACCGCTTCCGTTTCCGGAGCCGCGTCTCCCCGCGAGGTCCGTCCCTCGTCCCGCGTAGTTCCCATCGCGCGGGAACTGGCGAAGAGGGTGATACTGTCCCCGCCTAACTCCCAGTTGATGTACGACACAATCCTCGTGCCGATAGACGGGAGCGACTCGATGCAGCCGGTCGTCGAAGACGCCGCGGAACTCGCCGCAGAGCGCGACGCCGCCGTCTCCCTGCTCTACGTCGTCGACGAACGCGCCTTCCTGACGCTCGCCGACGAGCGCGTCGACGAGGTGTACGAGGAACTCAGGTCGCAGGGCGAAGCCGCGCTCGCCGAGGCCGCCGAGACGATGGCCGAGTACGGCGTCGACGCCGCCACGGAACTCCGCCGCGGCGACCCGGCCGAGGAGATTCTCGCGTTCGCCGAGGAGATAGACGCGGCGCTCATCTCGATGGGCACCCACGCGCGCTTCGAGGACAACATCCTCGGAAGCGTCTCGCGGTCGGTCGTCGTCCAGTCGAAGATTCCCGTGCTCGCCACCCCCATCGAGCGGCGGTAATCCGCCCGCGCCGGGCGAGCGAGTGCGTCGCAACCGTAAAGCGGATTCCGTGGTCCCGTGTCTCGCGTCTGTCCCCGATTCTCGCCGGGGCCGGTCAGTTCCCGATTCTCGTCGCGTTTCCGGCCCGGGCCCGGACCCAGACCCCTCGATTCAGAGTCGCAGGAGCAACAGGAGGACGCCGAAGAACGTCGAGGCGGCGCTGATGAGAAGCAGGCCGCCGCTGAGGACGAGCGTGCCGCCGTCGAGCGTCGGGGTCGTCCCGCTGGCGGCGACGTTCATCACCGACATGCCCGCCGAGAGGTCGGCGACGGGGGCGAGGACGGCGATACAGAACGTTACGAGGCCGGCGACGACGAGGGCGTAGGGCGTGAACGGGGGACTCCGCCGAGTCGGGTGGCGGCGGACCGGGTAGCTGCGAGACATACCTCTCGTACGTCGCCATCCTAATTTGGTACGTGTCGGCTACTCGCAGGAGACGAGCGTTAGACCCGCCCTACCGCCGTGATACCGCGATTCTCGACGTGGCGCGGGCACCGTCGGCTCGCACCCGACGGTCGGGCGGTTTTCGGCCTAAGTCGAGCCTAACCTCGGGCGGATGCACCGCGAAGCCGTGGTCTGGTCCGGAACCGGCTCTTCTGTCCCCGGGCGACGAGGAAAACAGAGAACAGACCCCGACAGACGCACATCGGCGGTCGGCGTGAGGGCGGCGTGAGGGCGGCGGCGAGTGCGTCGGTCCGGTCTCCGAACGCCGAGTCTTACTCCTCGTCCGACTCGAAATCGAGCGCGACCGAGTTGATACAGAAGCGCTTGCCGGTCGGCTCCGGGCCGTCGTCGAAGACGTGGCCGAGGTGGCCGCCGCAGGTCGAACAGACGACCTCGGTGCGGTCCATCCCGTGGCTCAGGTCGCGTCGAAGCTCGATGTTCGAGTCCTCGGCGGCGTAAAAGCTCGGCCACCCGCAGTTCGAGTCGTACTTCGTCTCCGAGTCGAACAGCTCCGTTCCACAGCCGGCACAGCGGTAGACGCCGTCGTCGCTCCGGTCGACGTGCTCGCCGGAGAACCGCGGCTCGGTCCCCTGCTCGCGGAGGACGCGGTAGGCGTCCTCCGAGAGTCGCTCGCGCCACTCTGACTCCGAGAGGCTGAATTCGCTATCGCTCATACGTCGAAAGAGGGTTCGAACGCCCAAAGGCTCGTCGGCTACCCGGGTCGGAGGTCGGTCGACTACCCGCGTCGGAGGAACTCCGGCAGCCGAATCCGAGAGAAGTCGTCGCCGCCGCCGTCGAGGACGGACGCTCGGCCGACGGCTTTGGGAATGCCCTGTTTGTCCGTCGGCTTCTGCATCGTCACGTCGGCGCGCCCCGCCGTGGAAGGCGATGTCTCCTCGTCGACGAGCGCCTCCCAGACGTCCTGTTTCGAGTCGTACTCCGACTCGTTGCGGGCGACCCGCTGTTTCCCCTCCTCGAAGGCGAGTTGGAGGACGCTCCGGCCGTAGGCCGTGCCGGCCTGCCGGCGGATGCGCTCGAACTCGCCGCGGTTCGGGTGACCGAGCGCGCTGGAGACGCCGAGGGCGTACATCCGGCGGATGGCCTCCTCGTCCGAAATCGTCCGCCAGTCCGTTCCGAAGACCCGTTCGTACATTGTTGTGGTTACCTCAGAGGTCGACCTTCGAGCGAGGGTCGACGACCAGTCCGTTGTCGGTAAAGTCGAGCGACCGGATGTCGCAGTCGATGTTCGTCCCGCGCATCTTGATGACCTGAATGCCGCGCGTCATCCCCGTCGCCTCCAGATAGTTGTGGAAGAACACCACGCCGTGAGCGAGGAAGTGCTCGTCGGAGTACGACGAGGGGTCGGTCATCTCGGAGATGAGAAGCGTCGTGGCGTCGCCCTGCTTGAGCGCCGTCAGAAACCGCGTCATCTCCTCGGAGCCGTTGGCGAAAAACAGCCGGAGCAACATCGTCGAGTCGATGACGAGGCGGTCGACCTGCCGGGAGTTGACGAACGCGACGATTTTGTCGGTGAGGCTCTGGACGCTCGACGACCCCCCGGTCTGGGAGAACTGGTTGAGGATGTGTTTCCCCTTCGGGCTCACGAGGTTGATGAAGCGAAAGCCCTCGGAACTGGCGAGCGTCTCGAAGCCGAAGTCGAAACTCGACATGTCGTTTATCAGCTCGTCTTCGGTCTCGTGCATGGTGATGTACATGAACTTCTCGCCGTTACGAAGCCCCTCGGCCATGAACTGCGCCGTGAACGTCGTCTTCCCGCTCCCCGGCGGTCCGCTCAGTACGTACAGTCGGCGCGGGAGGAAGCCACCCTGGATGAGCTCGTCGAACCCGCTTACCCCACTCGGAATCCGCATGGTCGGACACTCGCCCGTCTTATTATAATCGTTCCGGGACTAGTATCGAAATTGAGACTTCGAGACGGCGCCGGCGGACGACTCGTCACTCGGGGAACAGTTCGACTTCAGATTCGATACTGTCGATGGCCGCCACGTCGGCCGCGTCGAGTTCCAGCGAGACGGCGTCGAGGTTCGCCCGGAGGTGGCGCTCGCTGGACGCTTTCGGGATGGGACACAGCCCCTTTTCGGCCAGCCACGCGAGGCTCACCGCCTCGGGCGTCGCGTCGTGTTTCTCCGCGACCGCGACGACTTCGTCCACGTCGCGGACGCGGCCCCCCGAAAGCGGCGAGTACGCGACCACGTCGTAACCGCGTTCCTCGGCGTGGTCGAGGAGTTCGGGGCGCTGAAACAGCGGGTGGTACTCCGTCTGGTGGGCGACGAGCGGCGCGTCGAGCAGGTCGAGCGCCTCGTCCACCTCGGCGACGGTGAAGTTGCTCACGCCGACGCCGCGGACGAGGCCGTCGTCGACGAGTTCGTCGAAGGCCGCAAGCGTCGCCTCGGGGTCGTAGGTGTCGATGGGGCGGTGGACGTACAGGAGGTCGACGTCGTCGACGCCGAGCCGGTCGAGGCTCTCGCGGGTCGTCCGGCGCACGTCGGCGGGCGCGAGGCTGTCCGCCCAGACCTTGGTGGCGAGCGTCACGTCCTCGCGGGGCACGTCGGCGGCCGCGAGCGCGTCGCCGACGACCGCCTCGTTGCCGTAAATCTGTGCGGTGTCGACGTGGCGATAACCAAGCTCCAGCGCCGTCGTCACGGCGGCGGCCTCGTCGGGCGTGTCGAGGCCCATCGTCCCGAGACCGATGCGGGGGAGCGACCGGGTCATCGAGACGACTCACCGCCCTCGCGGCCGCCGTCGGCCGCGGGACCAGACGCGGCGGACGCGTCGCCGACGACGGGCACGCCGTCGAGTTCGAGCAGGTCGTCGAGGCCGGCGATTTCGTGGGTCGGGTCGGGCGTCGGCGTGTGGTCGGCGCGGTGGCCCCGGCGGATGAACGCGGAGTCGACGCCCGCGGCCTCGGCGGCGGCGATGTCGCTGTCGCTGTCGCCGACGAACAGCGGCGAGTCGACGCCGAGGTCGGCCATGGCGCGTTCGAGGTAGTAGGGTTCGGGCTTCTTGCGGTGGAGGCTCGTCATCGAGGGCTCGCGGCCGTAGGCGGTGCCGAACAGGTCCGCGGCGTCGAGGTGGTCGACGACGAAGTCGATGGTGGCCTGCTGGTTGCTGGAGACGATGCCCATCGGCGCGTCGATGCGGCGGAGCGCGTCGAAGTCGTCGTAGGGGACTTTCCGGCCGTCGGCGATGGCCCGCCGTTGGGCGGCCGACTGGCGTTCGTCGCGGACGCGGAACAGCGTCTCGGGGTCGAGGTCGTAGGGCTCGGCGGCGGCGCGCACGTCCTCGGGAGAGACGTGGATGACCACCTGCTCGACGTGGTCCGGGTCGGGGTCGGAGACGCCGAGTTCGGCGAAGGCGTCCCACGTCGCGTCGCGGAGGGGCGAGAGTTCGACGAGCGTGGTCAACACGCCGTCGTGGTCGAAGATGACCGAGTCGTACATACCCGGACTCCGGCGGCGCGACGTGAATCGTTTTCGCCTCCGGCCGCGGCCGCGAGCGCGAACACGGTCCCCAATCCCGCCGCGTTGCGAGTCTTTTAGCGCCTCGAAGCCTCACGTCTGACCAATGCTGGCTGGACTCACACGCGGGGTGGCGAGATGACTCGCGACGTGTGCATCGTCGGAGCCGGGGCCGCTGGGGCTGGCGCGGCCTACGCGCTCCGCGACGCGAACGCGAACGTCACGATTCTCGAGAAGAGCCGCGGGGTGTGCGGTCGCGCCGCGACGCGCCGCCGACAGGGCTGTCGGTACGACCACGGCGCGAACTACGTGAAAGACTACGACCGCCGAACGGCGCAGCTCGTCCGCGGACTGGGCGCGGACGGGTTGGTCAACATCGACGAGCCGGTCTGGACGTTCGACGGCGACGGCGTCATCTCGGAGGGCGACCACCGGGACCAACACAAGTGGACGTGGACCGAGGGTATCACCCAACTGGCGAAGCGCCTGCTCGCGGAGACGGAGGCGACCGTCGAGCGCGAGACGCGCGTCGCCGCCATCGACCACAACCCCGACAGCGGCTACTGGTCCGTCGTCGACGAGTCGGGGACGCGCCACGGCCCGTTCGACTCGGTGCTGCTGACGCCGCCGGCCCCGCAGACGGCCGCGATTCTGACCGAGATGGGCTGGGGCGACCAGTGCATGGTCGCGCTCCGCGAGGCCATCGGGAGCGTCGAGTACCGGACGGTTCGAACCGTCGTCCTCCACTACCCCTTCGAGCGCGAGGAGCCGTGGTACGCCCTCGTCAACCCCGACAAGACCCATCCCGTCGGCTGGGTCGCCCGCGAGGAGTGCAAGGAGGGCCACGTCCCCGACGGCGAGAGCCTGCTCGTCGTCCAACCGAGCCCCGAGTGGTCCGAGGCGCACTACGACGACCCCCTCGACGACGCGGCCGACGAGGTCGCCGGGATGGTCGCCGAACTCCTCGACGACGAGCGCCTGCGCGACCCCGACTGGGTGGACGACCAGGGCTGGCGGTACGCCCTCCCCGACGGCGTCGCCGACCGCGAGATACTCCGCCGCGGGGAGCACCACGGTCTCTACTTCGCCGGCGACTGGACGGTCGGCGAGGGCCGGGTCCACGCCGCCCTCTGGAGCGGCGTCGACGCGGGCGAGCGAATCGCCGAGCAGTAGTCGAAAAGAGCCGGCTGCGACGACCTCGCCGACGACGTCAGAGGTCGACGCGACGACCCCGACGCGGCCTCAGATGTCGACGTCTTCGCCGTACACCGACTCGCCGCGCTGGAGCCGCGCGGCGATGCCGAACGTCTGTTCTCGCTCCCGGCGCGTCGGCGAGTGCGCCGCGAGGTAGCGCGCGACGCCGACGAGGAGCGTCCGCGCCTCCTCGGGCGGCCGCGTCGCCGCCTGCCTGAACCCGGCTTCGAGCGCCTGGTAGGTGTGGAAGCCAGCGTCCTCGCGGAGCAGCGCGCCCCCGAGTTCGCGGCGGAGCCTCGCCGGGTCGCCGCCGCCGTCGAGGAACCCCGCGGTCGCCCGTCCGGCGTCGTTCACCCGCCCCTCGGCGTCGAAGGCCGCGGACAGCGTTTCGAGTGCTTCCGCCGGGTCGGTGTCGGGCGTCGGGTCGGGAAGCGGGGCCGGGGGCGTGTTCAGGAACCGGTCGAGGTAGACGTTGACGGCGGCGTCGAACGCGCCGCGGTAGAGTTCTCTCGCGCCCGTCCGCTCGGCGAGCCGGTGGACCGCGTTGGCGTAGGTGAACGTGTGGTGGACCGTGTTCCAGTCGCCGAACTCGTTGGTGGTCGAGAAGCGCGCGACCCGCGTGCCGGCGGCGAAGACGACGACATCGGCGAGTTGGGCGGGCGTCGCGCCGCCTCGAATCGCCTCGGTCAGCGCGTCGACGACGGCGTGCGGGTCGTCGCCGAGGAGGGTGTCGAGCAGGCCGTCCGGTCGGGACCACGTCTCGCCCGCGCCGGCGTCGGCGTGGTCGTCGAGGTCGTCGAACACGTCGTCGAGCGTTCCCGCGAGGTCGATTGGGCGACGCCACTCGGCGGACTCCTCGGCCCGGTCGGCGCGGGCGAGTCCGCGAACGAGGCTCGGGAGGACCTCGTCGGCGCGGTCCCAGCCGACGTGGTCGAGCGCCTCGCAGGCCTTGTTGACGAAGTCGAGGACGTGCCCCGTGTCGAGGTATCGGTGGTCGGTGGCCGCGGCGGCGACCATGCCGGCGAGTTCGGCGTCGTCGCGGCCGGCCGCGATTGCGGTCCGGAGGACGCGCTCCGCCCCGTCGGGGTCGCGGACCTCGACGTTCTCGCGGAACCACGACCGCAGGCGGTCGAAGTCGGTGTCGGTCGCGCCGAGGGCGTCCTGTTCGAACTGCGGCGGTTCGCCGGAGGCGTCGCCCGCGACGTGGACGAGTCCCTGATAGAGCGCGCGCTTTCGGTCGTCGGGGTCGAGGTCGGGGAGGACGTTCGCCATCGCGGTCAGGATAGTGAGACCCGACCCCCAGCCGTCGCGCCGGTAGCGACAGCCGAACCGGACGCCGGTCGAAAGCGGCTCCGTCGGCTCGACGTCGGCGTCGAGGAGGCCGATGACGGACTTCGCGACGACCAGTCGGAGGTTCTGTTCGAGGCCGTCTTCCAGCCGGTTCGACCAGCGGACCGCCGGCGGTTCGTCCGGGTCGGGGTTCGGGTCGACGTAAACCGTCCCGTCGCGCACCTCCACGGGGTAGGTCCGCACGTCGTCGGCCCACGGGTCGAAGGTGTCGCCGCAGGAGAGTTCGAACCGGGCGTGGTGCCAGTGACAGGTCAGCACGCCCTCGTCCACGGAGCCGCGAGCGAGCGGGAAACCCATGTGCGGACAAGCATTGTCGACGGCTCTGACGGACCCCTCGTGGTCGAAGAGGGCGATAGAGCGTCCGTCCAGCGCGACCAGTTCGCGGCCGGACTCGCGGAGGTCCGCGAGGTCGACGGCGGGGTGAAAGCGGTTTTCGGATGCCATGTGCACACGTTCGACACGATAATTCCTAAAGATTCGCTGAAGCGAATTTACGTCGGCGACGTGATGTGTTCCCGAAAACTCCGCATCCGAGGCCCTCTCACTGCCGGTTTCGAGTGAATTCGGGATTCACCGACCGATGAACCGCCGTGCCGCGAGCTAGCACGATTCGGGCGTGTCTTTTTCCTCGCCGAGACCTAACGAGGAGTCGTGTCCGCGCTGACCGTCCGCATCGACCCCCACGTGCACTCGGAAGGCTCGTACGACGCGCACGACCCGGTGGAGCTCATCTTGGAGCAGGCCGCCGAAATCGGGTTGGACGCCGTCGTCGTCACCGACCACGACGTCATCGACGAGTCGCTCCGAGCGGCGCAACTCGCGCCGATGTACGGCCTCGTCGGCATCCCCGGCGTGGAAGTCTCGACGGCCGACGGCCACCTCCTCGCGCTCGGCGTGGAGGAGCTTCCGCCGCGGCGTCGCCCGTTGGACGAGACGGCCCGCTGGGTGCGCGAGCGCGGCGGCGTCGCCATCGTCCCGCACCCCTTCCAGCGGAGCCGACACGGCATCGGTCGCCGTCGGCTCGGCCGGTATCACGACGCCGCGGGCGGCGACGCCTTCGACGCCATCGAGACGTACAACTCGTGGCTCTTCACGGGGTACAAGAACCGCCGCGCCCGCCGGTTCGCCGCGAAGCGCCAGTACCCCGGCGTCGCCGGGAGCGACGCCCACAAGGTCGGGTACGTCGGCCGCGCCTACACGGAAATCGACATCCCCGACGTGTCGCGGGCTTCCCTCAGCGGCGACGACATCTTAGACGCCATCCGAAGCGGCTCGACCGAGGTGCAGGGCCGGCGGACGCCGATTCCGACGAGCACGCAACACTACGCCGGCGCGGCCGGACGGAAGTCCGCGTACTACGCCAAACGCGGGGCGCTCGGGAGCGCACTCCTCGCCAAGAAGGGCGCGTTCAAGTCCGGCTACTACGCGAAACTCGGCGCGCTCAAGAGCGGGTCGCTGGCGAAGACCGGCGTCGCGCAGGCCGCGCGGATGCTCTACCGGCTGTCGCCGCTCTCGCGGTAGCGGGCAGTACCGCGGACGCCGGCGCGGACGTCGAAAAGCGAGTTTTGTTCTGTCCTCAGTCGTCGGAGCCCACGAGCTCCTCGTACTGCGCGCCGGTCTGTTTCAGCTTCGCCGTCGAGTAGAGTCGCTCGTGGTCGAACGGCAGGTGGTCGTCGGCCAGTTCGTCTATCTTCTCGTCGACGGCGTCGGCGTCCCTGCCGTGAATCATGGTAAAGAGGTTGTACTCCCAGCCCTGTTCGGGGCGGCGCGGGCGGTGGTAACAGAGCGTGACGTACGGGAGGCTCCCGACGGCCTCGCCGCGGGCGTCGAGTTCGTCGTCGGGGACGTTCCAGACGACCATGCAGTTGTTCCGAAAGCCCGTGACGATGTGGTTGACGATGCAGCCGATGCGCTTGATACAGCCGTCGGCGAGCAGGCGCTCGACGGCGACGAGCACGTCGTCGACCTCGGCGTCGAGGGCGTCGGCGACGTCGCGGTAGGGCGTCTTCGACAGCGGGAAGCCGCCCTGAATCTCCACGAGCAGGCGGGCTTCGAGCGACGAGAGGTCGCCGGTCGCGTCCTCGGAGATGCGGGTGGCGCTCACGTCGGTCTCGCCGAGGCTCTCGCGGGCGAAGCGGTCGTCGTTGACGATGGGGAACTCGAGGTCGATGTAGTAGTCGGTGAGCATCGGGAGGTTCAGCACCTCGCAGCCGGTCCGCTCCTCGATTTCGGCGAGGATGCGGTCGCGCGTCTCGTGGGAACCGGCGGTGACGACGAACCACATGTTCCACTCGTGGGCGCGGCGGTAGTTGTGGTTGACTTGGCGGTAGCCGTTGATGAGTTCGGCGACCTCTTCGAAGCGTTCCTCGGGGGCCGAGACGGCCGCGAGCGTCGAACTGCCGATGACGGGCGGGTTGAGCACCGGGCCGAATCGCCGGAAGATGCCGTCTTCGCGGAGCCGACGGACGCGGTCGAGGGCGTCGTCCTCGTCGATGCCTAACTCCGCGGCGACGACGCGGAACGGCCGCTGTTCGACCGGGAAGCCGCTTTGGTATTCGTCGATAAGCGCCGCATCGACCTCGTCGATGCCGTCCCGCCAATCGTCCGACAACGCGCTCATTACCCGGCGTTAGGAGTCGGGAAGCCTATCGCTTTCGGACGGCGTCGTCGCTCCCGGCCGGCGGGACCGAACGGGACGTTTTTTGACCGCTCGCCCGAACACAGGCGCATGGCAGTAGTCGACAGCGAGTTCGGGGAATGGCCGCTGAAGCGTCTGATGACGGAAGTCGTCGGCACGGGCACGAAGTCCGCCGAGGACATGAGCCGCGAGCAGGCGTCCGAGGCGATGCGCCGCATCCTCGCCGGCGAACCGGACCACACGACGCTCGGCGCGTTCTGGCTCGCCAACCGCTGGAAGCACAACAACGCGGAGGAACTCGCCGCCTACACCGACGTGATGGCTGAACACGTTGAGTACGCCGAACCCGAAGTCGACCCCGTCGACTGCGGCGCGAACTACGACGGCAAGGGCAAGACCGCCATCCTCGGCGTCGCCGCCGGCGTCGTCGCCGCCGCGGCCGGCACGCCCGTCGTCGTCCACTCCGGCGACCGCGTCCCGACCCAGAAGCAGGACGCCTACAAGCACGTCCTCGACGAACTCGGCGTCCGCACGGAGCTCGACCCCGACGAGTCCGCCGACATGGTCGACGACACCGGCTTCGGCTTCTACTACCAGCCGCGATTTAACCCCGCCATCCACGCCCTCTGGGAGCGCCGCGACAACATGGGCGTCCGGACGTTCGTCAACACCATCGAGACCATCGCCAACCCCGCGAACGCCTCGGTTCACCTCGGCTCGTTCTACCACCTCGCGTTCGCCAAGAAGATGGTCAACACCTTCGAGGCGAGCGAGCACCACGACCTCGACCGCGTGCTCATGTTCCAGGGCATGGAGGGCTACGACGACATCCGCCCCGGCTACACGAAGGTCGCCGAGTGGACCGCCGGCGACGACGGCGAGGCCACCTTCGACGACTTCGACATCGAGACCGCCGAGTACGGCATGGACTTCGAGTACGACGACCTCGGCGTCGACGAGGACGACGTGGCCGGCGACTCCGCCGAAATCACCGAAGCCGTGCTCGCCGGCGACCGCGAGGACCGCTTCGCCGACGCCGTCGCCCTCAACGCGGCGCTCCGCATCTACGCCCGCGAGGACGCCGAAACCATCGACGAGGGGCTCGACATGGCCCGCGACGCCATCGCCTCCGGCGACGCGGAAGCCGTGCTCGAAGACCTGCGCGAGTTCTGAACTCGCAGTCGCAGCCGACTCGAAGGCGTTCGCTTCAACACGCCGGCCCGACCGGTTCGCCGCCCGCGTACCGAACCGAATCCGGCCCCACGACGTAGACCGATTCTGACGACGTGTCGCCGTGTGACCGGTTCGTGCTGTACCAGTACGGGTGCGAGACGCGAACCGTCCAGCCGTCGAGGCTCCGACCGACGACCGACGCCGATTCGTCGCTGACGGTCGCCGACGTGCCGTAGGTGTTGATGCACTCGCTGGCCGCCAGCTCGGTCCCGAGGCGCGTTTCTTCCGCCGCAATCGCCCGCCGCCGAGCCTCGCTATCGAGAACGAAGACGGTGCCCGCGGCGACGACGAGGAGAATCGAGAGGAGCGAGAGCGCGGCGCGGCGGTCCATACGAATCCGACCGTCGAGTGTAGATAAGTGTCTTCTGTCCTATATGTCGAGGTCGCCGTCGGCCTCGTCGAAGGGGTCGCCATCCTCGGCATCTCCCTCGTCGGCGTCCAGCGGGAGCGCGATGCCGACGAGCGTCTCGCCGGCCGTGACCGTCGCCTCGCGGGCGATGGAGTAGACGAGACCCGCGCGCTCGGCTTCGACCTCCTGGAGCACCTCGTAGGTGGTCGGGTCGTACACCCAGCCGAGGTGGTCGCCGGGGCGGACCTCGCGGGCGAGTTCGACGTCCTCGCGGGCGACGAACAGCCCCGAGGCGTCGGCTTGCACGCGGCCGAGGTGGTTGCGGTAGGTGCGGCCGTCCCACGGCTCGACCGCGCCCGAGAGGATGCCCATGTCGCGGCAGACGTTGAGGACGCCCTCGACGCCGGCGACGATGGCCGGCTCGACGAGCTGTTTGTTGTGGGCGAGTTCCGGCGTGATAGAGGGGATGCCCGCGTTCGTGGCCGCGACGCGGAGTTTGCCGTCGAAGCTCCGTTCGGTCCACTCGTCGTCGGCCTCGTCGCCCGCGGCCTCCGCGAGGAGGATGTCGACGCCGAACGCCCGCGCGAGGTCGCGAGAGGCCTCGTCGCCCCGGAGGTAGACGGTGTGGGTGAGCATGTCCGGGCTCCCGGTGTGGAGGTCGACGATGGCGTCGGCGTCGCCGATGTACTCCCAGAGCTTCGCGGCCATGCGCTGGTGGAGCGAGCCGTCGGGGTCGCCCGGCCAGACGCGGTTCATGTTGGAGTTGACGGAGTCGAGCACCTCTGGCGTGACGTAGGAGACGCGGTCGAACGTCAGCGGGTCGGCGACGGGGACGGCGACGACGCGGCCCGAAAGCTCCTCGCGTTCGAGGCGGCCGTGCAGTCGGCGGAGCACTTCGGTGCCGTTGATTTCGCGCCCGTGCTGGGCGGCCTGCACGTAGAGCGTCGGGCCGTCTGTCCCGTCGGCTGGCTCGTAGGTGTGAACCGTCGTCTGTACCGGGACGCCGGAGGGGAGGCGAGTGAGCGTCACGGTCTCCGCGGTGTGCATATCCGACGCATCGCGGTGGGGTGTCTTGTAGTTAGGGGAGCGAGAAAGGCGGGCGGTGCGGGGCGATGCCGGGCGTCAGTTCCGGTCGTCCGAGGTGTCGATGCCGAACGGCAGATACAGCGGACACGTCCGGCGAAACCCGGTCACGAGCAGGATGACGCCGACGGCCGCGACGAACACGGCCCCGAGCGCCGCGGGCACCGGTCCGAACCCGAGCGAGAACAGCCCCGCGTAGCTTCCGACGCCGCCGGCGACGAGGAGTGCGCCGAGCGCGAGGCGAACAGTTCGGTCGAGCGTGCCGACGTTTCGTACCATACAGTAGTGCTTGTTCTCCGCAATACATTAACCCAGCGCAGATTCCCGACTGGCGGGCAATAGCGAATGACGAGGATTTTTCGGGCGTTTCAGTCGTCTGCTGGCGTTCCACCCGACGGTTCGCTCGCGTTTCGGGAGAAGTAGCTCGCGAGTAGCGGGCCGGTGATGTTGTGCCAGACACTGAACAGCGCCGGCGGGAGGGCGGCGGCGGGTGAGAAGAACGACAGGGCGAGGGCCGCGGCGAGCCCGCTGTTCTGGAGGCCGACCTCGAACGTCGTCGTTCTGACGCGGTCCTCGGACATGCCGGCGAGGCGGCCGGTGCCGTAGCCGGTGCCGAGGCCGATGGCGTTGTGGAGGACGACGGCCCCGATGGCGGCCGCGCCCGCGCCGAGGATGGTGTCGACGTTGAGGCCGACGACGGCCGCGACGATGGCGACGATGCTCAGGACCGAGACGAGCGGGAACACGTCGAGGCCGACCTCGGCGACCTCGGGCGCGTTGCGGTCGAGCGCGACGCGGAGCGCGAAGCCGAGGACGACCGGGATGAAGACGATTTGCACGATGTTGAGAAACAGGTCCATGAAGCCGACCTGGAGCTGTTCGCCGGCGAGCGCGACGACCCACGCGGGCATGACGAGCGGCGCGGCCAGCGTGGTGACGGTCGTGATGGCGACCGAGAGCGCCACGTCGCCCTTGCCGAGGTAGGCCATGACGTTCGAGGCGGTGCCGCCGGGGGCCGCGCCGACGAGGATGACGCCGACCGCGAGCTCCGGCGGGAGCGAGAGAACCACCGTGAGCGCGTAGGCGGCGGTCGGCATGATGAGCCACTGGGCGAGCGCGCCGATGGCCACGTCTCGCGGGCGCTCCGCGAGTCGGCGGAAGTCGACGGGCTGCAGGGTCAGCCCCATCCCGAGCATGATGAGCCCGAGAAGCGGCGAAATGTAGGGCGCAATCCACGTGAACAGGTCCGGCTGGATCAACGCGGCGGCCGACGCGAGGAGCACGAGGCCGACGAAGTAGGTGTTGGCGAGTTCCGACAGCCGTTCGAGGGTCGAGCGAGCGTTCATTCGGAGCGTCCTCCGTCGAATTGTGATGTCATCTCACACCACTCGGTCGCGGGGGAGAGAAACGTCTGTCGGTGTGACAGTCCGCGGTACCGACCGGAAGACGCGGGCCGGACGGAGTCGTGTCAGCGCCGCGGCCGACACCGAGGCGGCACGGTTTTCACTCGCCCGCCCGACGGGTCGAGTATGAGCGACAACCCAACGGCCACGCTCCACACGAACAAGGGCGACATCACGGTCGAACTCTTCGAGGACAAGGTCCCGAACACGGTCGAGAACTTCGTCGGCCTCGCGACGGGCGAGAAGACGTGGGTCCACCCCGAGACGGACGAGACGATGGAGGGCGAACCCCTCTACGAGGACATCCTCTTTCACCGCATCATCTCGAACTTCATGATTCAGGGCGGCGACCCGACGGGGACCGGCCGCGGCGGCCCCGGCTACACCTTCGACGACGAGTTCCACTCGGACCTCAGCCACGACGGCCCCGGCGTGCTCTCGATGGCGAACCGCGGCCCCAACACGAACGGCTCGCAGTTCTTCATCACGCTCGACGCCCAGCCCCACCTCGACGGCAAGCACGCCGTCTTCGGAAAGGTCACCGACGGCATGGACGTCGTCGAGGACATCGGCTCGGTCCCGACCGACCGCAACGACAAGCCGGTGTCCGACGTGGTCCTCGAATCGGTCGACGTCGAGCAGTAAGCGCCGCGAACACCGAGACCGAGCGCGACGGACACGCGACCGAGCGCGACGGACGCTACCCGCTCGCGTTCGCTGGGACGACGGTCCGACCGCCGTTCGAACCGTCGGCGCGGTCGAGCCACGCCGGTCGCGTCACCGTCGTCTCGCCGACCGCGTCGTACGCGAACCAGACCTCGACGCCGAGGCCGTCGCGGGTCTCGTAGGTGACGCGCATCGAGCGGACGAACCCGCCTTCCTCCACGACCGCTTCGACCCGATAGTCACGCGACCGCGGGAAGTCGGTGTCACGGCCCTCGATTCGGTACAGCGGGGTCCCACTCTCGACGGTCGCGTTCGTCACGCTCGTCACGCGTGCCACACTCGTCTCGTCCGCCGAGAGGTACCACTCGAGGTAGCGGGCGGCGCGCGAGGCCTGCCGTCCCGGCCCGTCGCGCACGTCGGGGTCGAGGACGCGAGCGGCGACGCCGTCCGGCTCGGCGGGGCGGCGGGCGTAGCGCGTGGTCCCGTCGGCGTACGCGTCCTCCGAGGCGGTCGGGCGCGGGAACGCCCTGAGTTGTCCGGCGCGCTCGACCTCGGAGACGTAGACGTGCGGGGCCTCGACGTGGACGACCTCCACCTCGCGGCCCGTCTCGTCGCCGGCGATGGACTCGCGGTATCGGAGGGTCCACCGGTACGACCGGTTCGCCGCGGCCCCTCGGTGGGCCGCCGCGAGGAGCGTCGCGTTCTCGACGCCCGCGGTGGTCACGCCGGGGGCGACCGTCCGCGGTTCGGGCGTCGGCGTCGACTCGGGCGTCGTCGCGACCGGCGTCGGAACCGACGGCTGTTGCCCGCCCAGCGCGTCACCAAGCACCGGCACGCCGCCCGAACCGGCGGTCACGACGACCGCCGCGACGAGGAGCGCGGCGAAAAGAAGCGGCGCGACCGGAAGCGACGAAAACGAGGGCGGAAGCACGGACGCGAGCGGCCCGGTCCGCGCGCCGCCTGCGCCCTCGGTGTACCCTGCACCCCCGCCCCCACCGTCGGCCGGCAAGTCGGCGAGGCGGACGCCGAAGTGGTCGGCGACGAGGTCGTCGCCGCGGCCGCCGGGGAGGCCGTATCGGACGAGTTCGTAGAGGTCGTCGACCGAGAGGACGCGGGCTTCCTCGGGGGTTGCGCGTCGGGTTCGCGCGGGGTCACCGAGCGCGACGACCACCGTCGCGCCGTCCGGAACCGTCGGCGACAGGCGAAGCCAAGACCGAGAGACGACCGCGATTCGGTCGATTCGGTCGCCGCGGCGGGCGACGACGAGGTGGTCTTCGACGGCTGTCTCCCACCCGCGGGCGGTCCAGAGGTCGGCGAGAAATCGGCGGCGGTCGCTGGGACTGGCGGCGCGAATCAGGTCGCCGAAGCGCGAGCGACGGGACTGCCGCATCGTCCGATAGTAGGGCTCGATAGCGAAAGAATCACCGGGCGCACACCGAGGTTTGGGTTGGTTTCTACCGCCGCGCGACCGACAGCGCAAAGACCACCGCGCGGCAAAGGCCGACGATGAGCGAGGAGTCCGAGCGTCCGAAGCCGAGCGACTTCGGAACCGACGAGAACGCCCCGCCGGTCGACGAAAAGCCCTACAAGATAATCTTCGAGGCGAACAAGTGCTTCGGGGCCGGCCGGTGCGCGGAGGTCGCCGACAACTGGGAGATGGACCTCGAAACCGGTCTCGCCCGCGCTAAGTCGTACTTCGTCGGTGAGGACGACCTCGACGAGAACATCGAGGCGGCGGAGGTCTGCCCGGCGAAGAAGGGCCGCGGCGTCATCCACGTCATCGACCGCCGAACAGACGAGGAGCTATCGCCGAACCCCCACGGCGACGGAACCCTCTCGGTCGACTGGTAAAGCGAAAGCACTTTTCACCCCCTCGGAGAACGGGAGAGTGCGCGGGGGTGGCTGAGCTAGGCCAAAAGCGGCGGACTTAAGATCCGCTCCCGTAGGGGTTCGCGAGTTCAAATCTCGTCCCCCGCACTTGTACCGAGGAACTACGTGACGAGTGTCAAGTGCGGCCAGAGAGATTTGAACCCGACGAGTCGCAGCACCCGAGCGACAGCGAGGGAGACCGTCTCGGCACGGTTCACAATCTCGTCCCCCGCACTCGCTTCTGCGAACGATAGTGGGCGGAGCGATGCGTCCGGACGAATTCGAACCCGACGAGTCGCAGCGACCGAGCGGAGCGAGGACGACCGTCTCGGCTCGATTCAACTCTCGTCCAGTCGTCTCCCACACACGCCTCTCAGAACCTGCATCGCGTCCACCACTCTGGTTCCTCAGCTCCCGCCGTCTACTGCCCTCACTCCTCAGCTCCCGCCGTCTACTGCTCTCGCCGACCGTCGACGAGACGTCGCGGATTCGGTCGCACGAGTAGCAAAAATCTGCGTCGGTGACGGTCCCGACGGCGCTCTCACGCCGGTAGTTCGACGCCGAGTTGCGAGAACAGCGTCGCCATGCTCGCGGCGTCTTTCACTTCGACGATGGTTCCCTCGTCGATGCGGCGGTAGCTGAACCCGTCGACCTCGACCTGCGAGCCGGTCGGCTCGATGCCGCGGAACGCCCCGAGGTGCGTGCCCCGGAGCGTCCACCAGACCATCACCGCGTCGCCCTCGGCGACCATCGCGTTGATTTCGGTCGTCGCGTCCGGGAACGCGCCGTCCCACTCGCCGTGCAGTTCCTTGATGTCTTCGCGCGCGACGAGCGCCTCGTCGGACCCGCTTCGCGTCGTTGCGATGCGGACGGCGTCGGCGTACAACTCGTCGAGCGCGTCGAGTTCGTCGCGGTTCCACGCCCGGTCGAACTCGGTCCGAATCAGGGCGCGGTTCTCCTCTGTGATCGTTCGTGTCGACATGCGTACCCACCCGGCGTCGCCGCGGCGACCGGTCCGGCCTCGCGTCAACGCCGCCGTGACGTACGACCCGCGGAGCCATAGCGTAGTGCTACCAGATAGCATCCACTGCGTGGTGGATAGCGAGCGGTCGGGCAGGCGGACGGCAGCGACCGGCGACCACGTTATGTCGGTTCCCCGCCAACGTGTAGGAATGGCTTCGACGCGTAGACACCGCTACTCGGATGGACAGGGGTTCGGCGACCCCTACGAAGGGTTCGACCTCGACCCGCCGACGTATCGGGTGAACGGGAGGCTCGTCGACCCCGCGGACGACCACGCCCTCGCCGAGCTGGTGGACGAGGCGGAAATCGACCCCGAGGCGGTCGACGCGGCGGCGCTCGTCGAGGTCGGACTGGCCTACGCCGCCATCGAGGAGTACGAACAGGCAGTCGACAGTTTCAGTCGGGCGGTCGCCTACGCCGACGAGGACTCGCCGACGGCGTGCGAGGCGTGGGTGAACAAGGGCGTCGCCCACGCGCAACTCGGCGAGTACGACGAGGCAATCGGCGCGTACCGCGAGGCGCTCCGCATCGACGACGACGGCGAACACGCCGCGGCCGCGGAGACGAACCTCGCGTACGCGCTGTGGGAACTCGGCGATTCGTCGGGGCCGCTCGACCGCGCCGAGCGCGCCGTCGAACTCGACCCGCGACTCCCGCAGGCGTGGTACAACCGCGGCTTCTTCCTCGCCGAGCGCGGCCTCCACGAGGAAGCCGTCCGCTGTTTCGACACCGCCATCTCACTCGGACTGCGCGATAGCTCGGTCCGGGGCGAGCGCGACCGGTCCCTGGCGTTCCTCGAAGCGGACCTCGTCGAAGGCGAGACCGAGGCCGAACCCGAAGCGCGGGAGGAATCGGAACCGGACCGAGCCCGTGACGCGGAACCCGGTGCCCGCGAAGTCGCCGACGCGGACGGCTCCGACGACCCGGCCGTCAGTGAGCGAGGCGAGTAGGGCCGCACCCACAAACATTTTGACAGTTCGGCTAATGACATGTAATTAGACCGTGTTACCCGGACTCCTCGTCACGCGATTCGACGCCGCGCTCTTCGGGATGGCCGTCTTCATCCTCGTCGGGGCCGTCGTCGGCGTCGTGTCCGCCCTGCCGACGCCGCTCGCCGCGGGCGGTGGCGCAACCGGAGCCGCCGCCCTCGCGTTCGGCGTCACCGTGAGCGAACTGTAGCCGATTCTCGGAACTCGTAATTCCGTGAGAGTCGAGGACTCCGCTTTCCCCGCCAATATCATTCCTGATATCTAGCGGGACAACGCTTTACGTCGCTCTCTTGCTACCAAGTGGCATGAAGCTCGCCACGCTGGTTCCGGCGGTGCTCAGGCGGAGCTACCTCCGGAAGTTTCTGTTCGTTATTCTCCTCGTGGCCGCGGTGATGGGCGGCTTCGGCCTGTACGTCTCGGACGCGGTCGGAACCGAGGTCAGAGCCGACACCCACAGCGACCTCGAGATGGTCGCCACGTTGGAGGCCGAGGGGCTGTCGAGTTGGATGGACGGCTACGCCCGGACCACCCGGATGCTCTCGGAGTACGAGACCGTCCAGACGGGCGGCCCCGACACCATCGACGAGACGCTCGAACGCGAGAAGGACACGCTCCCCGACGAGGTGATGGCCATCCACTACGTGAAGCCGTCGAACCGCGACATCGTCCGCAGCACCAACGGCGTAATAGAGGCCAAGGAGGTGTCGGACCTCGGCCTGTCGTGGACGACCGGGTCGCTGACGATGTACGACCCCGACGCGGTCGCCGTCTCCGAGGTCTACCGCTACGCCGGGAGCGAGCGCCTCGCCTTCCTCAGTCCCGTGGAGGGTCGAGACGGAGCGGTGATGGTCGTCGTCGACGCGACGAAACACGCCGAACTGCTGAGCGAACCGGTCGAGGGGTCGCAGACTCGCGTGGTGACTGAAGGAGGTGTCATCGCCTTCGACAAGTACGGCAAGAACGTCCTCACGACGTACCGTGCGGGCGCGGCGACGCCGGCGCTCGACGCCGCACTCGGCGGCGAGACCGGCGTCATCGAGCGCGAGGGCGATGGCGACGCGGGCGACGAAGTCGTCGCCTACGCGCCCGTTTCGGGAACGAACTGGGCGGTTCTCGTGGAAGCGCCGCAGCGCAACGCCTACGCGGTCGCGCAGGTCGTCGAGCGCGACGTCGCCGTCCTCATCGGCGTGGGCCTCGCCGGCCTCGCGCTGGTCGGCGTCGTCATCGGTCGCAACACGGTGCTGTCGCTCCGGCGACTGCGAACCAAGGCGGCGGCGCTCGCCGGCGGCGACCTCGACGTTGACCTCGAAACCCGCAGAGTCGACGAGTTCGGGGCGCTGACGAACGCGTTCGCCGGGATGCGCGACGGTCTGCGCGAGCGCATCGAAGCCGCCGAAGACGCCCGACGCGACCTCGCCAGCGCCGCCGACGACTACCGCGAGACGATGGACGCCGCGGCGACGGGCGACCTGACGGTGCGCACGTCGGTCGAACCGGACGACGAGGCGATGGCGGCCGTCGGCGACGGCATCGACGCGATGCTCGCCGACCTCGAATCGACCATCGGACAGGTCGCGTCGTTCGCGGCGACGGTCGACGCGGCGGGCGAGCGCGTCACCGCCGGCACCGAGGAGGTCAGCGCCGCCTCCGAACGAGTCGAGCTGGCGACCGCCGACATCTCCGAGGGCGCGGCCGAGCAGGCGTCGCTCCTCACGGAGGTCTCCTCGGAGATGCAGGACCTCTCGGCGACGGTCGAGGAGGTCGCCGCCTCCGCCGACGAACTCGCGGACCTCGCGGGTGACGCCGCGGACCGCGGCGAGGCGGGCCGGGACGCGAGCGCCGCCGTCCACGACGAGATGGCGAACATCGACGCACGCGTCGCGGCCGCGGCCGAGGGCGTCGAAGCCCTCCGCGACGAGGTGGCCGACATCGGCGAGGTGGTCGACCTCATCGAGGACATCGCCGACCAGACGAACCTGCTCGCGCTCAACGCCTCCATCGAGGCCGCCCGCGCCGGCGAGGCGGGCGCGGGCTTCGCCGTCGTCGCGGACAGCGTGAAGGCACTCGCCGGCGAGACCGCCGACGCGACGACCGAAATCGCGTCGTCAATCGAGTCCGTCGAGGAGACCGCCGACGAGACGGTCGATGCGGTCACGGCCGCCCGAGAGCGCGTCTCGCGGGGCTCCGAGACGGTCGAAACCGGCGTCACCGCCATCGACGAGGCGGTCGACCGACTGGAGGAAGTCGACCACGGCGTCGCCGCCATCGACGAGGCGACCGCCTCGCAGGCGTCGGCCGCGCAGTCGGTCGCGCGCCTCGCGGACGAGGCGGCCGAAATCGCCGACGAGACGCGGACCGAGGCGGCCGACGTGGCCGGCGCGGCCCACGAACAGAACGACGCGATGGTCACCGTCGCCGGGAAGATGCAGGAGCTTTCGTCGACGACCGACGAACTGCGGGCGCTCGCGGACCGGTTCGAAGTACGCGAAAAAGCGGAGCGAGACGGTGACGTCGACGACGTAGAATCCGGAGTCGAGGCCGATGCGACCGCGGCGGCGGACGAGACGAAGTCCGAGCCGATTTCGGCACCGACGATGTCCGATCTCGCGACCGACGGCTCGGGCGGAGACGAGTCGAGCGGAGACGGAGCCGAGTCGAGAGAACTCGAATCTACCCGCGACGGACCGAACGAGAACTGACGCGGCCGCGTCGCTGGCGGGTTTTTACTGGGGAGGATATCACTCGATTCGGTTGTTCGATTCGAGCGCGCGAACGCGAGCCGTCGGCTCTTCGATGTGAGTTTCGTGAGAAAGGGATAGGCAGCCGCACGGGAGCGGCCCGCGCGGCAAATGCCGCCCTAGATTGGTCCCCGCTGACGCTTCGGCCCTCCAAAGCGAAGCGTCACCTGAATGGAGTGCGGCGAGATACTTAAACGTGCCGCCATTCGCCCAAATCCGGCGCTGGCGGGCGATTCGAGGGCGCTCGCGACGCAACGGGCTTTTCTCCCGTCGGGACCTTCGTCCGGGCATGAGCGAAGACGACATCCCCGGTCGGGTCCGCCGCGCGTTCGGCGACCACGGGTCGTTCGAGCGGGTCGACGACCGCACCTTCGAGTCCGTGACGACGCCGTTCGACGGCACCGTCAGCGTCGCGGCACAGGAGAGCGGCCACGTCGAGTTCGGCGTGGAGGTCCGCGTGCCGATGCTCTCGGCGGTCGCCGACGACGTGGCACCCGTCGTCGAAGACGGCTGGTACGACACCTTCGAACTCCGCCTCGAAGACGTGAACGGCGTCGTCGCCGGCGACCACGACCTCGACCCCGACGTGACGCGGGCGGGCGACGAGGCGGTCGTCCGGGCGAGTTTCGCCGACGTCAACGAGCGCCGCGGCGTCGACGACGCCGGCGCGGTCATCGACTACGTCGAGGGCACGTTCGTCGAGGGCATCATCCCCGGCTACGACTACGGGGAACCGGTGACGAGCCTCATCCAGAACGCGCGAGACGCCGCCGGCGCGGGCTTCTGAGGAACGAGTCGTTCGGGGGCACGCGGAGTACGCGTCGACTCAGTCCATCGCGATGTACGTCTGGGTGTCCTCGATGCCCGGAACCGACTGGATGCCGCCGGCGATGTCCTTCACGTCGGCGGGGGTGTCCACCTCGACTTTCACGATGAAGTCCACGTCGCCGGCGACGATGTGGGCGCTGACGATGCCGTCCGAGACGGCCAACAGCTCCTGTTTCAGCTGGTCGATACCGTCGGAGACCGGCGCGGCCTTGACCATGATGTACGCGTAGACCATCGTCACGCACCTCCCGCCGCGGTGACGACCTCGTCGCCGACGAGCAGTTGTCGCACGTCGTTGAGCACGTCGAAGTCCGCGAGGACGGCCACGCGGTCACCCGTCTCCAGCGAGTCGTCGGAAAGCGGGATGCCCATCGGGCCGTCTTTCTTCCCGAACGCGAGGACGCGGGCGTTCGCCGGAAGCGCAACCTCCTCGATACTGTAGCCGTTCATCGGCGACTCCTCCGTCACCGTCACGAGGATGACCTGCAGGTGTTGGGCGATGTCCGCGATGGCGCGGATGGACCCGCCGAGGAGCGCGTTCTTCGCGCCGATAGCGCCGAGGCGCTCGGGGTAGACGATTTCGTCCACTTCCTTCGCGTACTTCTGGTACACCTCCTCGCGGTAGTCCTCGTCGACCCGGAGCACCGTCCGACAGCCGAAGTGCTTGCCGATCATGCACGCCGCGAAGTTCACGTTGAGGTCGGCGGTGAGCGCGCCGAGGGCGTCGGCCGCCTCGATACCGGCGTCGACGAGCACCTCCTCGCGGGAGCCGTCGCCTTCGACCACCTCGAAGTCCGCTTCGCGGGCCCGCTTGACCCGGTCGCGGTCCAACTCCACCAGGACGATGTCGTGACCCTCCTCGCGGAGGACGCGAGCGGTGCGCAGCCCAACCCGTCCAGCACCAATGATAACGAACCGCATGATAAGACGGTATGTCGGCGGAGGCAAATAACCTTCCCCCGATTCGACCGAAGGGGCCGCGCTCGGTCGAAGCAAGGCTTTTGACGACCGTGGTAGAATATCTCACGCATGGTTCACGCGTTCATCATGGTGAAGACCGGAGCCGGCGAGTCGGAACAGCTTCTCGGTCCCATCCGCGACTTCGAGACGGTGACGGAGGCGCACATCGTCGCGGGCGCGTACGACATCATCGCCGAGGTCGACACCGACGCGGTCTACGAGGTGCTGAAGACGGCGTCGAGCCGCGTCCAGAGCTTAGAGGGCGTCGCCGACACGAAGACGTACATCTCGCTGGACGACTGAGGGACCGCGCGCTCAGCGCTCGATGTCGAACGGTCCGTTGCGCTCGACGAACGCGACGTGTTCCTCGCGCTGGCGGGCGAGCTCCGGCGGCAGTTCCTCGTAGACGTTGTCGAACAGCTCGTCGGTCCCCGGTTCGGGCGTCGCCTCGGCGCGCTCGACGGCCCCGCGCAGTTCCTCGTCGGCGTCGTCGCGCATGGCGTCGAGCGCCGCGTCGTCGACGAGGCCCTGCTCGCGGCAGAACGACTCGAAGCGGTCGAGGGGGTCGCGCGTCCGCCACTCGGGGAGTTCCGGGTCGTCGTCGCGGTAGCGCGAGGGGTCGTCGGCGGTCGTGTGCGGTCCCTGTCGGTAGGTGAGGCTCTCGATGAGCACCGGCTCGCCGGCGCGAGCCTTCTCGAAGCCGCGCTCGACGGCCTCCCTGACCGCGAGGGGGTCGTTGCCGTCGACCTGCATGCCGTCCATCCCGTAGGCGTCAGCCTTCGCCGCGATGGACTCGCTCGCTGTCTGGCGCTCGCGGGGGAGCGAAATCGCCCAGCCGTTGTTCTCGCAGAAGAAGACGACCGGCGCGTCGAAGACGCCGGCGAAGTTCAGCCCCTCGTGGAAGTCGCCCTCGGAGGTCGCGCCGTCGCCGAAGCAGACCAGCGCCCCGTAGTCGTCGCCGCGGTAGTTCGCGGCCATGCCGACGCCGGCGGCGTGGGGAATCTGGCTCCCGATGGGGACCGCCTGCGGGAACACCGGCACGTCGTGGTCCGAGTCGTACTCGGCGTGACCGCGCCGAAAGAGGAGGATGTCGCTCGGCGGCACGCCGCGGGCGAGTTGGAGGGCGTTCGACCGATAGGTGGGCAGCAACACGTCGTCGTCGCGCATGGCGTGGGCGGCCCCGATTTGGGAGGCTTCCTGTCCGCGGAACGGCGGGTAGCCGCTCATCCATCCGCGTCGCTGGAGGGCGAGTGCACGCTCGTCGAACCGTCGCGCTCGAATCATGTCGCGGAGGGCGGCGCGGGCGTCGTCTGCGGTGAAACCCGTGTCGTCCAGCCCGCGCTCTGCGATGAGTCGGTGCATGGCGGTGAGTCACGGTCCTTCGTGATAAACATCACCCGTCCGCGGGGCGGCCGAGGCGGGCGGTTCGACCGACGGCGGCGCGGGACGAGCGGGTCACCGAGAGCGACAGGCCAAAGACCACCGCCTCCGTAGGTCGGCTATGGTCTCGGTGGTCAACCTCGTGCTCATGGGCGCGGTCATCGCCCTCCACACGCTCATCGCGGCGGTCATGACCCGCTTTTTCCGCCTTCGACTGAAGACGCAGTGGGGCTACATCCTGTACGCCGTGTTTCTCATCCCGCTCGTGCTGTTCGTCTCGACGCTGGTGTTCTCCGGCGTGTTCGGCATCGGCGTTGATCTCGGCAGCCCCACGGCCGCGCTCGGCGTGATGATAGGGATGCCGCTCGCGCTCGGGTTCACCATCGACACGCTCTACGTCCCGCCGCCGGAGGAGTACGAGAACCTCCCGAACTCGCGGTGAGGCGTGAGTCGGTCGGTGACTAGTTCTCCGCGAGAATCTCTTCGAGCGCCGCCTCGACGGCGTCGAGCACGTCCTCGGGCGACCGCGTCGCGTCGACGCGGACGAACCGCTCCGGTTCGGCCTCGATGAGGCGCTCGTAGTTGGCGCGCACGTCCGCGAGGTACGCCGCCTGTTCGAACTTGTTCGTCGCGCCGCTGCGCGCGGCGGCCGTCTCGGGGTCCACGTCGAGGTAGATGGTCTTGTCCGGCGGCCGAGTGAACGCCGTGTGGATGCCCCTGATGTACTCCATCGGGCGTCTGAGGTCGCTGTCGCGGAGCGAGGCGGCCTGATAGGCGTACCGCGAGTCGGAGTAACGGTCGGAGATGACGAGGTCGCCGTCGGCGAGGGCCGGACGGACGACCCGCGAGAGGTGGTCCGCGTGGTCGGCGGTAAAGAGGAACAGCGTGGCGAGCGGGTCGGCGTCGTCGTCGGCGATAGCGCGGTTGACGGCGTCTCCGTACCACGAGTCCGACGTGGGCTCGCGCGTGAAGACGGCGTCGGGGTACGCGTCGTGGAGCGCCTCCCAGACGGTCGTCTTCCCGCTCCCGTCGAGCCCTTCGAGCGTGACGAGCATACCCTACCAACTCGGCGCTCCGGAAAAAGCGCGCCGAAGCGCGCCGAAGCGCGCCGCCGCAACGATAATGTCAACGCAAACCGATACGTGAGACAGTGACAGCCACCCGAGAGTGGTGGAACGACCTCCTACCGAGAGAGAAACCGTACAGCGTCGTCCGCTTCGACGAGAGCGTCCCCCCGACTGACACGTCGTTCGCGACGAAACAGTCCGAGGTCGACCACCCGAGCGACGCGCCCGACGAGTGTCCCGAGGCGACCGCGGAGATAGTGGTCTACGACCGAATCGGTCGGATGGTAAAGCGCACCGACGGCTCGGTCGCGCCCTCGGTTCTCTTCTGAGCGGGTCCGCGCGGAAACCGTCGCCGCGGGTCGGAGCGTCGAACACGCCCGTTCGGGGAGCGCCGTTCCCATCGGAGCGTTCCCCGGCGAAATCGACCTCTATCCCCCGTTAGCTTTACCCTCATTCCGCCGAATATTACGCCATGAAAGTCCTTGTCGTCGGCGGAAGCGGATTCATCGGGAGCCATCTCTGCCGCGAACTGCAGTCGCGGGGACACAGCGTGACCGCGATGTCGCGGAGTCCGAACAGCGAGGACCTCCCCGACGGCGTCGAGAAGGCGATGGGAGACGTGACGGACTACGACTCCATCGCGGGCGCGTTCGAGGGGAAAGACGCGGTCGTGAACCTCGTCGCGCTCTCGCCGCTGTTCGAGCCGAAGGGCGGCAACCGGATGCACGACATCGTCCACTGGCAGGGGACCGAAAACGTCGTGAAGGCCGCGGAGGCCAACGACGTGTCCCGGCTCGTCCAGATGAGCGCGCTCGGGGCCGACACCGACGGCGACACCGCCTACATCCGCTCGAAGGGGAAAGCCGAGCAGGCGGTCAAATCGTCGGGGCTCGACTGGGTCATCTTCCGCCCGTCGGTCGTCTTCGGCGACGGCGGCGAGTTCGTCTCCTTCACGAAGCGGCTCAAGGGGATGTTCGCCCCCGGCGTCCCGCTGTACCCGCTTCCGGGCAACGGGAAGACGCGCTTCCAGCCCATCTGGGTCGGCGACCTCGTCCCGATGCTCGCCGACGGTGTCGAGGACGACGACCGCGTCGGCGAGACCTACCGCATCGGCGGCCCCGAAAAGCTCACGCTCCGCGAAATCACGGAGATGGTGTACGACGCCGAGAACAAGTCCATCACTATCGTCCCGCTGCCGATGGGTCTCGCGGGCGTCGGCCTGACCGTCCTCGGAGCGGTCCCCGGCTTCCCGATGGGGAAAGACCAGTACCGCTCGCTCCAGTTCGACAACACGACCGACCAGAACGACGTGGGCGTCTTCGGCGTCGACACCTCGTCGATGAAGACGCTCGGCGCGTACCTCGCCGAGCGAAACTGACGGCCGTCCGACGTTTGGCGGGAGTTAATCGGTTGTGAACTCCGGCCCATTTCGCCGGTATTAGCCGTTCTCACGGGATAATGTCCGATTAACACCGGTTTCGTGTCGCCGTTTTTCGCCGATAATCTGACGATGGATATACACTTCCCCATCACAACGCTTATGTCTGCGTTCGTACTGCAATTCACGCAATGGCGAGGGGACCGAACCTATGAAGCTCGCAATGATCGGATTCGGGCAAGCCGGGGGAAAAGTAGTCGACAAGTTCGTCGAGTACGACCGGGAACGCAACGCCGGAATCGTCCGCGCTGCGGTCGCGGTGAACTCCGCGAAAGCTGACTTGCTCGGACTGAAGAACATACCGAAGGACCAGCGCGTCCTCATCGGCCAGTCCCGCGTGAAGGGACACGGCGTCGGTGCGGACAACGAACTCGGTGCCGAAATCGCCGAGGAGGACATCGACGAGGTGCAGGGTGCCATCGACAGCATCCCTGTCCACGAAGTCGACGCCTTCCTCGTCGTGTCCGGGCTCGGTGGCGGCACCGGCTCCGGCGGCGCGCCGGTCCTCGCGAAACACCTCAAGCGCATCTACACCGAACCCGTCTACGGTATCGGTATCCTGCCGGGGTCCGACGAGGGTGGCATCTACACGCTCAACGCCGCGCGCTCCTTCCAGACGTTCGTCCGCGAGGTCGACAACCTCCTCGTGTTCGACAACGACGCCTGGCGGAAGACCGGCGAGTCGGTACAGGGGGGGTACGACGAGATCAACGAGGAGATCGTCAACCGATTCGGCGTGCTCTTCGGGGCCGGCGAAGTCCAGGACGGACAGGAGGTCGCGGAGTCCGTCGTCGACTCGTCGGAGATTATCAACACGCTCGCCGGCGGCGGCGTCTCGACCGTCGGCTACGCCTCCGAGGGCGTCGAACCGCGGAAGAACAAGGGCGGCGGCCTCCTGTCCCGGTTGACGGGCGGCGACGAGCCCGACGACAACCTCGACACCGCACACACGACCAACCGAATCACGAGTCTCGTTCGCAAGGCCGCGCTCGGTCGACTCACGCTCCCGTGTGAGATCGAAGGCGCGGAGCGCGCGCTGCTCGTACTCGCTGGTCCGCCGGAGCATCTGAACCGGAAAGGCATAGAGCGCGGGCGGAAGTGGATCGAGGAGCAGACCGGTTCCATGGAAGTTCGCGGCGGCGACTACCCGATTCCGGGCGCGGGGAAGGTGGCGAGTGTCATCCTCCTGTCGGGCGTGACGAACGTCCCGCGCATCAAGGAACTGCAGCAGGTCGCCATCGAAGCGCAGGATAACATCGAAGAGATCCGCCAAGAGAGCGATTCGAATCTGGAGAACCTCATAAACGATGACGAAGACGAACTGGAGTCGCTTTTCTAAGCTGGCGCTCGCGCTCGTCGTGCTCCTGTCGGCCCTCGCGGGCCCGGTGGGGGCGGTGAGCGTCGCGTCCGAGAACGTTCCCAACGAGGCGCAGGTCGGTTCACAGGTGACCGCGACGGCCACCCTCGATGAACTGTACAGGAACCCGCAACTCGAATCGTGGACGCTCGCGGGCGAGACCGACCTGGAAGACGTGACGTGGACCGTCACGTACTACGACCAGACGGGTGCGAAAGTCGACCAGCAGTCCTTCGACGGGCAGAACTTCAGCGGCGCACAAGTCGCCGCTGGCGACGGAACGAGCGAAGTGGAAATCTCCGTGACGGGGACCGTCCCCGAGGTCGAGGCGTACTCCTACGACCCCGCGCAGACGTTCACGCTCATCTCGCTCGACCAGACCCGCGAAGGTGGCTCCAGTAACGATATCGACACGTGGACCGCCCACCACTACACCGAAGAAAGCGCCGCCGCGCGCACCGAACTCGATAGTGCGCAGGCCGCGATTCAGAGCGCGAGTGGGGCCAACACGCAACAAGCCCAGCAGACGTTCAACAACGCTGTCGAAGCGTTCAACGGCGAAGAGTTCAACCTCGCGACGAACCTCGCCAACGAAGCCGAGACCAGCGCGAACCAGGCACAGCAGTCGAGTCAGACGACCCAACTGCTCATCTACGCCGCGGGCGGCCTGCTCGTCGTCGCGCTCATCGCCGGTGGATTCCTCTACTGGCGGTCCCAGCAGACGACCTACGACAAACTGGGCTGATTCTCAGTGCGAGTCGTCGTTCCCTTCGGGGGACGAACGCCGAAGACCCGACTCGCCTCGTTTTTCGACGCCGACGAGCGACGCGAGTTCGCCGTCGCGATGCTTCGCGACGTGCTCGACGCCGTTCGCGCGGCCGACGGCGACCCGACAGTCGTCGCTGACGCGCCCGTTTCGGTCGACGCACCCGTCACTGTCGACGACCGGCCGCTCACCGAGGTCGTCGGCGACGAACTCGGCGGCGACGACCCGGTCGCGGTCGTCATGGCCGACCTCGCGCTCGCGACGCCCGCCGCGCTCGCGCGGCTGTTCGAGACCGACGCCGACGTGGTCGCCGCGCCCGGCCTCGGCGGCGGAACGAACGCGCTCGTCGTCCGCCATCCCGACTTCTCCGTCGACTACCACGGCGCGTCCATCCTCGACCACCGGCGAATCGCCCGCGACGCCGGCTGTTCGTTCGCGGAGGTGGATTCGATGCGACTCGCCGTCGACGTGGACGAGCCGACCGACCTCGTCGAGGTGCTCGTCCACGGCGAGGGGCGCGCCCGCGAGTGGCTGGTCGACGCCGGCGTCCGACTCGAAGGCGGGTCGGGCAGAGTCGAGGCCGTCCGCGAGCGCCGATAAGACCTTAACGGTCCACGATAAACATTGACTGGCGCGGTTGTCCGTCTGCCCGGCGGGAACTGAGGCAACGTGCGCCGCGCGCTTCCGCGTCGCGAAGACGACGTGGGAGTCGAAGTGGAGTCCGAACGTCGCGACGACGACGCGAGTCACACTCGCAACCAAATCGGGGCGAGCGCCTGACGGCGCCTCGGACGGGCCGGAGACGTGTCTGGCACCAACTATCCGGCCCCGAGCTCGACTTCCGTTTTACCGTCTCTCCGTGCGACTCCAATCGCCGCCGTATCGGCCGCGAGTGACACGCTTTTAGTGGCTCGTCACGCACCGGGAGATATGTTCGCGGGTGCCGACGAGTACGGAGTCGACCTGACTATCGACGACGCCGACGTGGAGCGACTGCTCGCCGTTACCCCCGACGACGCCGACGCGCCGGCGGCGCTTTCGTTCTCGCGGAACGTGTTCATCCCGCTGACGACCGCCTGCCGGTACACCTGCACCTACTGCACCTACTACGACGTGCCCGGCGAGGCGACGCTCATGTCCCTCGACGAGGTCCGCGAGACGGTTCGAACGGGCGCTGACGCGGGCTGTACGGAGGCGCTGTTTACCTTCGGCGACGCCCCCGACGAGCGCTACACGGAGATTCACCGCCAGCTCGACGAGTGGGGCTACGACGACATCCTCGACTACCTCGCGGCGGCCTGCGAGGTCGCCCTCGACGAGGGCCTGTTGCCGCACTCGAACCCCGGCGACCTGACCCGCGAGGAGTTCGCCGACCTCGCGCCCCTGAACGCCAGCATGGGCGTGATGCTGGAGACGACCGCCGACGTGGCCGCCCACTCGGGCAACCGGCGGAAGACGCCGGGTCAGCGGCTCAACACCATCCGCGCCGCGGGCGAAGTGGGCGTCCCCTTCACGACGGGCATCCTCGTCGGCATCGGCGAGACGTGGCGCGACCGCGCCGAGAGCCTGCTCGCCATCCGCGCGCTCCACGAGCGCTACGGCCACGTTCAGGAGGTCATCGTCCAGAACGTCGTCCCCAACGAGCGGTCGGACTACGAGCGCCCGTCGCTCGACACGATGCGCCGGGTCGTCGCGATGGCGCGGGTCGCGCTCCCCGAGGAGGTGTCGGTGCAGGTCCCGCCGAACCTCTCGGCGGCGGCCGACCTCGTCCCCTGCGGCGTCGACGACCTCGGCGGCGTCTCGCCGGTCACGGACGACTACGTCAACCCCGACTACGAGTGGCCGGCGCTGCGGGAACTCGTCGACATCGCCGACGAGGCGGGCGTCCCGCTCCGCGAGCGACTGCCCGTCTACGAGCGGTTCCTCCCCGACGGCGATAGCGTCCGCGACCGGGACGGAACGCCCGACGGCGCGCGCGGAACCGCGCCGGACCGCGAGTGGCTCCGCGACCCGATTACCGACCGGCTCAGCGCCGACGACGTCCACGGGCGACGGTTCCGGAACGTCGCTCGCGGCGACGGGCCGCTGTCGATTCCGCGGTGAGAGCGACGCGGCGTCGGCCGGTCTGGTGTAGTTTTCTACCGACGGCGAACGAGAACTGAGTAGAGCGCGACGAGCGCGGCGGTCACGGCGGGCGCGCGGCCCGAGAGCTGCGGCACGCGTTTTCTGACGAGCGTGTAACCGACGCCGACGGCGAGGCTGGCGAGGAGAATCCCCCGCGGGCCGTCGCCGAGCGTCAGGAGGCCCGGAACCGAGAGCGCCGCGGCGAGCGCGAGGTCGCCGGGCGAGCCGTCGTAAGCCGCGAGTCGGCGGGGTTCGACCCAGCCGCCGAGACTGCGGACGTAGACGCCGCGGTCGGTCCGCGCCTCCCACGGGCGAGCCTCGCTGCTGCCGCCGAGGTAGTCGGCCGCGCAGTGGAGCGCCGCCGCGACGAACCCCGTCGCCGCGGCCGCGGCCAGCGGGTCGCCCGTCAGGAGCGCGACCGCGCCGAACCCGACCGAGCCGACGACGAACGCCTCGACCTGGTGGAGCGTCCTGCGGTGGACGCCGACGACCATGTCGAGGTCGGGGAAGACGCCGCCGACGAGCGCCGCCGCGACGACGAGCGGCGCGGCCGCGGGAGCGACGAACACGACGGCGGCGGCGAGCGCGAGGCTCATCGCCACGTGCGTCGGGGCCATCACGGGGCGAACACCCCCCGCGCCGGTCGGCGTCGTCGAGTCGTCATCGCTTCGCCTACTCGGCGACCGAGACGTATGAGTTTCGTGGTCCGAACGAGCGCCCCCGAGCGCGGTCACCGCCTCGGAGCCTGCGCCTCAGATGCCGAACCACTCGGGCATCCGCTTTCTGAAGCCGGTGTAGAACAGCGCGACGGCGACACCGACCGCGACGGCGACCCGGACGCCGCCGGAGAAGGCGAGGAAGCCGGGGACCGAAAACAGGAGCGTCAACGCGAGGTCCTCCGGCGCGCCGTCGTAGCGGACGAGGTAGCGGGGCCGAAGCCACCGCCGCGCCGGGTGGACGTACACCGCGCGGTCGGAGGTGCGGTCCCACGGCCGGAGTTCGTCGCCCGCGCCGAGCCAGTCGGACGCGGAGTGGAGCCCCGCCGAGAGGAAGAACAAGGCGACCCCGACGGTGACCGTCGAGGGCGAGGCGACGGCAACAGCGCCGAAAACGGCGGCGGCGACGCTGTAGTAGACGGGGAAGTGCAGGGTCTTGCGGTGGACGCCGACGAAGAGGTCCACGTCGGGGAAGACGCCGCCGGCGAGCGCGCCGACGGCCGCCGCGGTCGCGAGTTCGGGAGCGACCAAGACGAGCGGGGCCGCGAGGGTCAGCCCCACGGCCGCGTGGGTGGTCGCCATCATCTCAGTCGTCGGCGGTCGCCGGGTCGCGGCGGCCGTCGAGCAGGGGCGTCCCGTCCGCGCGGGGGCCGAGCATCGGGCCGTGCGGGCCGTCGTCGGGGTCGATGGGCCGGCGAGTCCGGTAGTCGGTCGAGCGCTCGACCGGCCGGCGGCCGATGGCGGTTATCATGTCGACGTAGTCGTCGAACGAGCGGAACTCGCCGAAGCCGCCGCCGGCGCGCTTCGTTATCTCCTCGGAGAGAATCGTGCCCATGAGGTCGTCAGCGCCGCAGTTGAGGAGCTTCAGCGACTTCGCGTTCCCGAACTTCACCCACGACGACTGGATGTGGTCGACGTTGTCGAGGTAGAGCCGCGAGACGGCGACCAGCAGTTCGTCCTCGTCGTCGGACGCGCCGCCGGTCACGAGGCCGCGGTCGTACAGCGGCGTGTTCTGGTGGATGAACGACAGCGGGACGAACTCGGTGATGCCGCCGTAGCGGTCCTGGAGGTCCCGAATCACGTCGAGGTGGAGCACGCGGTGTTTCTCGGTCTCGACGTGGCCGTACATGATGGTCGCCGTCACGTCGAGGCCGGCTTCCATCGCGCCCTCCATCCCGGCGACCCACTCGTCGGTCCCGATTTTGCCGGGGCAGATGACCTCGCGCACCTCGGGGACGAGAATCTCCGCGGCGGTGCCGGGCGCGCTGTCGAGGCCGGCGTCGGCGAGGCGGCGGTAGACCTCCTCGTAGCTCCAGTCGGTGCCGCGCTTGGCGTGGTGGGCCTCCTCGGGCGTCATCGAGTGGACGTGCGCGCCGTCGACCGACATCGCCGAGAGCTGTTCGGCGTAGCTCGCGGGGTCGGTGTCGTACGCCTCGGGCGGCTTGTAGTTCACCTCGCTGGCGGGGTTGTCGTAGGATTCGAGAATCTCGCGGTGTTCCTCGTCTAAGACGAGCGCGGGGTGGAGCCCGGAGACGGACGTGACCTCGTAGATGCCCATCTCGACCGCGTCGGCGACGATGTCGCGGGACTCGGCGGGCGTCTTCGTGAAGCCGCCGTGGTCGGCGTCGGAGTCGGACTCGAACAGGTGGGCGGTGTTCTTGAAGTTACAGAACAGACAGCCGGTGTTGCAGGCCGTCGTCACGTTGTTGTTGAGGTTGGCGACGAACGTCACGTCGTCGCCGACCATCTCGGCGCGCCGCCGGTCGGCGGCTTCGAGCACGAGTTCCTTGCGCGCGGCGTCGATTCCCTCGCGGTCGGTGCCCGTCGTGATGAGTTCGACGCCGTCGTCGACCGTGAGGCGCTCGCCCGCTCTCGCCTTCGCCAAGGCGTTCTCGAACGACTGGTCTGTCTCCGGGACGTGGTCGAACCCGAAGTCGTCGTGGGCGGCACCGGTCATGCTCGTTTGAAACGCGCCACGGTCCTAAAAACGGGGCGGTACCGGAACCCCGACCGCGGGACGCCGCGGCAGAGAAAGCGTTAGGCCGCCCCGTCGTGTTGTGTCGGGCATGGAGCACTCCCCGTCTTCGACGACCGACTCGTCCCTCGGCGACGACCGCGAGAGCCTGCTGTTTTCGGCGCTCGTCGGCGCGGTCGCCAGCATCGTCCTCTCGCCGCTTCCGGGGTCGACCGTCCTCGGCGGCGCAATCTCCGGCTACCTGACCGGAAGCGACCGCGAACTCGGCGTGAAATCCGGCGCGGTCTCCGGGCTGTTCGTGAGTCTCGTCGGCGTGGTCCTCGGCGTCGTCGTCCTCGGCTTCTTCGGCATCTTCGCTATCGGCGTCACCCCGTTCGAGTTGGGATTCGGCCTCGGCATCCTCGGCATCGTCATCGTCGCGCTGTTCGGCCTCGCACTGCTCCTCGTCTACACCGTCGGCCTCGGCGCGCTCGGCGGCTACCTCGGCGCGTACCTCCACGAGGAGTTCGCCTGAACACGTCCACGCCCCTTCGACCCGGCTTCAGGGCTCGGATTCCACGCCGGTGAACTCGAAGCGAGCGCCGCCCGCGTCGCTCTCTCCGACCGAGACCGTCCAGCCGTGGGCGTCGGCGACGTTCGAGACGATTGTCAGTCCGAAGCCGATGCCGGCGGTGCCGGTCGAAAAGCCGCTGTCGAAGATGCGCGAGCGGAGTTCGGGCGGGACGCCGGCGCCGTCGTCCTCGACGTAGAAGCCGTCGTCGAGCGCGCCGACGGTGACGGTGAGGCGGTCCCCGTCGTCAACGGCGTCTTCGGCGTTGGCGGCGTCTTCGGCGTCGTCGCCGCCGTCGGTAGAGCCGGTCTCGCTCTGGGGGCCGTGCTCGACGGCGTCACCGGACACAGTCCGGTTGCCTGTAGAACCATGTTCTACAGCGTCGTCGGATGGAATCCGACTGCCCGTGGAACCGTGTTCTACAGAGTTCCGCATCAGGTTCTCGAACAGTTGGTGAAGCCGGCCCGCGTCGGCGACGACGGTCCGGTCGGACGCGACGACGAGCGTCGCATCCCCGGTTTCGACGTTCTCCCAGCACCGCTCTGCGGTCTCGGCGAGGGACACGGACGTCGTGGCGAACGCGTCGGTTCCCTGCCGCGCGAGGACGAGCAGTTCCTCGGTGAGCGCGTTCATCCGGTCGTGCGCCCGCGCCACCGCCGCGAGGTGGTCGTTATCGACTTCCTCGCGGGCGAGGTCAAGGTGGCCCGTGGCGACCGAAAGCGGGTTGCGGAGGTCGTGGGAGACGACGCTCGTGAACTCGTCGAGCCGATGGTTCTGGGCTTCGACCTCGCGTTCGACGTCCCGGCGCGCCGTGATGTCCGTGTAGACCGCGTAGATGGTGTTCTCGCCGACCGGAACCGACCGCAGGAGGAAGTCCTTCTCGCCGTCGGCGGTCCGCCTGCGCACCTCCGTCTGGACGAAGTCGCCGGCGCGGACCATCTCGGTGAGCTTCGCGGCCTCCTCGCGGCGGTCGTCCGGTGCGACCACGTCGTCGATGGCGCGGCCGACGACCTCGGATTCGTCGTAGCCGAACGTCGCCTCGAACGCCGGGTTCACCGCGCGGATGACGGACTCGCCGTCGACGAACTCCGAGTCGATGATGCAGTCGGCGCTGTTCTCGAACAGGGCGGCGTACTGGTCGCGTTCGACCCGAAGCCGGCGCTCGAAGTTGAGCCGCTGGAGCGCCGCGTTCGTGTGGGCGACGAGGAGCTCCGCGAGTTCGAGGTCGATTTCGTCGAACGCGCCGGTCTGCTCGGAGACCGCCTGAAACACGCCGAACGAACCGATGGCGACGCTGAGCCCCGAGCGGTAGTCACCGAACTCGGGGCGGCCGAACGCGTGGAGTTCCATGTCGACCGCGCGGTGGGACTCGCCGGTGCGGAACGTCTCGCCCATCGCGCCCGCGTCCTTCGGGACCGGCCGGAGTTCGCGGTCGGTCGGCGTCGACGACTGCGCCCTCGGGACGAACCGGTCCGCCTCGGCCTCGAAGGCGAAACAGATGTCGAGGTTCAGGATGCGCTCCGCCGCCTCGACGGTCTCCTCGTAGATGTCGTCGGCGTCGGAGGCCGACGCGAGCCGCATGGCGACGCCGTGCAGCGACGTTATCTTCCGCTCGGTGCGCTGAATGCGGCGTTCGAGCCGGGAGACGATGTCGCGTTCGGTGCGCTGGGCCTGCGAGCTTCGGTAGCGGGCGACCGCCGCCCGGACGCGGTCGGCGAGGCGGTCGTAGGAGATGGAGTCGACGTCGTCCGAAAACCGATACACTGCGGCGTCGGCCGCGAGCGGGTCGGCATCGCCACCGCCACCGTCACCGTCGTCGCCCGCCTTGTCGGGGCCGAGGAGGACGACCGGAACTTCGGGATGGCGGTCGCGGACGAGCGCGACGACGTCGGCGGCGGTGTGTTGACCGAACTGCCGCGGGACCAAGAGGCAGTCGACCGTCCGGTCGTCGATGCGGTCGAGCGCGGCACCGAGGTCGAACTCGACGGTGACGGACACGTCGTGGCGGTCGAGCGCGGCCGCGACGGCGTCCGCCCGAGTGTGGTCGGGGGCGACGAAGAGAACGGACGGTGCCGTCCCCGCCGGAGCCCCCGGCGAGGGAGACCGAGTCATGCATCGACATGACGGGGAGGGAGTATCAATTGATTGGTGGGTGTGGCCGGGCGCTCGTGCACTCGGCCACCACCTATTTGCCGCGGGCGACGTGAGCTAGCGGCCCGATGTCCGACGACACCGAAGCGGACGTGACCGACCGCGAACCGAGCGTCGAAGACGACGACGGCCACGGCGTCACGGTCGACGGCGGCGGCGACGCCGGCGCGTCGTCGCCAGAGGAGTCCGAGGAGGTCGACGCCGAGCGACCGGACGAGTCCGAGGAACCGGACGCCGAAGACGAGATGCGAGAACAGGAAGCGGCCGAGACGGAGAACGTCGACAACCACCGCGACGACGAGCCGTTCGACTCCTGACGGGTCGGCCGCGCGGTCGCGTTCAGACTCGTTCGACTCGTTTTTCGACTTCGGGGAGGAACGCCGCGAGGTCCCCGCGGACGACCCGGTCGGCGCGGTCGTCGTACTGCGTCGCGTCGAAGTTGACGACGACCAGCGAGCCGCCCTCGGCGGCCCGGCCGGCGAGGCCAGCCGCGGGGTGGACCGTCAGCGACGACCCGAGCGACAGGAACACGTCGGCGTCGCCGGCGAGACGGTTCGCCTCGCTGTAGGCGACGCGGGGGAGGCGCTCGCCGAACAGGACGACGCCGGGCTTGAGCAGGCCGCCGCAGTCGTCGCACGTCGGCGGCGCGTCGCCGGCGCGGACCGCCTCGAAGGCCGGGTCGGCGTCGGTTCGCGCGCCGCAGTCCTCGCAGACGACCTCCGCGGCGTTCCCGTGGAGTTCCACGACGCGGTCCGAGCCGGCATCGCGGTGGAGACCGTCGGTGTTCTGGGTCACGACCGCGTCGAGGACGCCCCGCGATTCGAGGGCCGAAAGCGCGTCGTGACCTGGGTTCGGCTCGACGCCGTCGGGAAACATGCGCTCTTGGAGGCGGACGCGGTCCCGCCAGAACCCCGCGGGGTCGTTGACGAAGCGGTCGCGGTGGAACGACGCCGGGTCGAACTCGGTCTCCCAGATGCCGTCGTCGCCGCGGAAGTCGGGAATCCCCGAGGCCGTGCTCATCCCCGCGCCGGTGAAGGCGACGGCGGTGTCGGCCTCGCGGAGTCGTCGGGCGACCCACGCGGCGTCTGATTCGAGGGCAGCGTCCATAGCCGAACGGACGGTACAGCCGCGAAAAAGCGATACGATTCGTTCGGTGGGCGCGTTCGTGCATATATTCGACTCGTCTCCGACCGAGATACGCACGGAAGTGGAAGCTTCTTAGTGGGATGAGTCCAGAGGACGACCATGACCAGCGTGAAGGACTTCCGCGTCGAGGAGGAGCCGACGGCGACCGACCTCGGGCGGGGCCGCTTCGTCTTCTCGGACCGCTACTCGGTGTTCGACTGGGGCGAGATGCCCGACCACGTCCCGAACAAGGGCGCGAGCCTCTGTCTCATGGGCGCGTACAACTTCGAACTGCTCGACGTGAACCACGTCCCGACCCACTACCTCGGCGTCGTCGAAGACGGCGAGGTCAAGGAGCTCGGCGAGTGCGAGTCGCCGCCGACGGAGATGGCCATCGAACTCACGCAGGTGCCTGACCTCCCCCACGAGGACGGCGCGTACGACTACGACGCCTACCACGAGGCCGCCGGCGACAACTACCTCATCCCGCTGGAAATCGTCTTCCGCAACACCGTCCCGGTGGGGTCGAGCCTCCGGCGGCGCGGCGAGCCAGCCGACTACGGTCTCGACGCCGACGAGTGGCCCGACGAGGCCGTCTCCCTCCCCGAGCCGGTCGTGGAGTTCTCCACGAAGTACGAAGAACAGGACCGCTATCTCTCCCGCGAGGAGGCCGACGACATCGCCGGGAAAGTCGACCTCGACCGCCTCGAAGAGCTCGCGCTCGCCGTGAACCACGTGCTGACAGAGCGCGCCGAGAAGGCCGGTTTCGACCACGAGGACGGCAAAATCGAGTGTCTGTACCACGACGGCACCGTCAAAGTCGGCGACGTGGTCGGCACCTTCGACGAAAACCGGTTTTCCTACGGCGGCCAGCAGGTCTCGAAGGAGGTCGTCCGGCAGTACTACAAGCGCGTCCAGCCCGAGTGGGTCGAGGCCGTCAAGGATGCGAAGGCCGAGGCCATCGAGACGGGCGAGCCGAACTGGCGCGGGAACTGCGCGGTCGAGCCCGAGCACCTCCCCGCCGACATCGTCGAGGCGCTGGCGGACCTCTACTGCGCCGGCACCAACGCCTACGTCGACCACGACTGGTTCGACGCGCCGGCCATCGAGGACGCCGTGGCGCGCGTTCGGGACCTGTAGTCGGTCGCCGAGCGAGCACGCCGTTTTTCGTCTGTTCTGTGCCGTTTCCTTCTCACTGTCCGCCGCTATCGCCGACGAGGAACCGCCAGCCGCGGCGGAGGAGTTGGACGACGCCGAGCGCGACGAACACCGTTGCGCCGGTCACGACGCCCGGTTCGACACCGGGAAGCAGCGGGATGAGTCCGAGTTGATGAGCGATGAGGAGGACGGTCGCCACGAGCCACAGCGCGTAGCAGCCGAGGGCGACGCGATAGCGGAGGGAGACGGGCACGGCTCCGAGTCGTGTCGCCGGAGAAATAGGTTTTAGGTTTGGTGGGCGGCCCGCTCAGCGGTGCCTCAGTCCTCGGACGGTTCGGGCGCGAGCGCCTCGCGCTCGCCGAGGGCGTCGATGATGCCGTCGACCGGGCGGTCGGGGTTCGACGCCTGCGCCTCGCGGGTGAGGCCGAGTTGGTAGCGCTCGGGGTCGGCGCTCTCGCGGAGGCTGGTGCGCCCGCGGTGGACCGAGATATCGTTGTTGAGGTGGAGCTTCACGGCTTCGAGGAGCGCGTCGGCCTCCAGCGGCTGGCCGCGCTCTTTTATCTTCTCGATGGTGGCGTCGTCGGGCACGTCGAAGGCGCGCTGGGCGATGATGGGACCCTGGTCGAGGTCGGTCGTCACGTAGTGGGCGGTGACACCCGCGATGCGGACGCCCTCCTCTTTCGCCTGCCGGTAGGCCGCCGCGCCGGGGAACGACGGGAGGAGCGACGGATGGATGTTGATGATGCGGTCCTCGTAGCGGAAGACGACGTTCGGGCCGAGGATGCGCATGTAGCGCGCGAGGACGATGAGGTCCACGTCGTACTGTTCGAGGAGGTCGAGCATGCGCTCTTCGTTGGCGGTGCCCTTCTGGTCGCCGATGTCGTGGAAGGGCACGTCGTAGTGGCTCGCCAGCGGTTCGAGCGTGTCGTGGTTGCCGATGACGACCGAAATCTCCGCGCCGAGGTCGTCGTTCGCCCACGCCTCGAACAGCGCCTCGAGGCAGTGGGACTCCTTCGTCACGAGGACGGCGATTTCGCGGGTCTCGCGGTCCGAGGGGAACCGGACCTGCACGTCGACGCCGAGGTCGTCGCCGAGGTCGGAAAGCGCCTCCCGGAGTTCGTCGCGGGAGCAGGTCATCTCCGCGGTGTCGGCGTGGAGGGTCATCCGGAAGATTCCCTCGCGGACCGCCTGGTCTAAGTCCTCGACGTTGATTCCGCGCTCGAACAGCAGGGTGGTCACGTTCGCGATGAGTCCGGTCTTGTCTCCTCCGATGACCGTGATTTCGGTGAGTTCGCGAGTCATACCGTCACCTCCAGCTGTTCGAAGCTGAACATATAGCGTCCTGCGTCGGCGAACGGTAAACCGCTGTCGTTCTCCGCAAGCGAATCCCTCCGGAACGACCGTGAATCACCCGCAAAAAGGAAAAGCCGGCGAGCGTGAGGTCGCCTACACCAGCGGGAGCACCGACGAGACGACGAGGACGACGACGAGCCCGGTCACGGAGATAATCGTCGTCAGCGCGGTCCACGTCTTCAGCGTCTCCATCTGCGTGAGGCCGCCGATTTCCTTGACGAGCCAGAAGCCGGAGTCGTTGTACCACGAGCAGATGTTGCCGCCCGCGCCGATGACCATCACCAGATACGCGGTGTGGACCGGAAGTTGACCGGTGAGCGGGGCCATGATGCCGGCGGCCGTGAGCATCGCCGCGGTCGCAGAGCCCTGCGCGATGCGGACGATGGCGGCGATGAGCCACGCGGTCACGAGAAGGGGGATGCCGAAGCCTTCGAGCCCGTTGGCGAGGTACGAGCCGATTCCGGAGGCCGCGAGGAGCGCGCCGAACGCGCCGCCCATCGAGGTGATAGCCGCGATGTTGCCGCCGCTTTTCAGCGCCTCGGTGAGTTCGTCTTCCCACTCGGACCGCGAGAGGTCGGACCAGCGGTAGTACGTGTACGCCGCGGCGAGCGCGGCGACCGTGAGCGCGACGTTCTTATCGCCGATGAACGCGACGAACGGGCGGTTGTCGACGACGAACCCGACGAACGGCCGGAGCGGTTCGGCCACCGTCACGCCTTCGAGGGCGTTGACGACGGTGAGCGAGCCGACGAGCGCGACGGCGATGACGATGGGAGCGGTGGCCTCGAGGAAGCTCGGAAGCGACGACACGTCGCGCTGGGCGCGCTCCTGCAGTTCGTCCGTGGTCGTCCCCATCGCGTCTCGGAGAGGGATGTCGAGATGACGGTTAATCCAGCGGCCGTAGACGAGGCCACCCATGGTGGCCGACGGGACGGCGACGGTGACGCCGATGAGCATCGTGGTGCCGATGTCGGCCCCGATTTCGCTGGCGACCGCGAGCGGGCCGGGCGTCGGCGGGATGAACACGTGGGCCGTCGCCGCGCCGGCCCCGACGACGACGAGATACAGCGCGTAGTTGTCGCCCATCCGCGCCCGCATCGACCGCGCGAGGGGGGCCATGAGGTAGAACACGCTGTCGAAGAACACGGGGATGGCGAGCACCGTACTGCTCCCCCACAGCGCGATGTCGCTGTTTTCTCTCCCGACGAGCGACTGGAAGGAGCGGACGATGCGCTGGGCGGAGCCGCTTTCGAGCATCGACTTCCCGATGATGGCGGCCATCAGGATGGGAATCCCGATGCCGGCCATCCCGTTGCCGAACGCCGTCGCCGTTCTCGTCGCCGCATCGGCGAGCGCGAAGTCGGGGACGAACGCCGCGTTGACGAGGCCGACCGCGAACGCGGCTATCGCCAAGCCGACGAACGCCGGGAGGTCCAAGACGACCAGTAGCAACACGACCAACGCGAGTCCGACGACGAACGTCAAGAGCGGACTCTGTGCGAACTCGATTGCCATGCGTGGGATAGCGTCTCATCGACGGCATAAAAATTATTATCATATATCATTTATGTAATTATTATTTACTTCGTTACAAGGTAATTATTTCTCGGGTACTGCCCGAATATACCGGAGTGCGAAACCTGACACGCCCGCCGCGGACGACTCAGTTATCTCGGCCGGCGCCGTACCGCCGGGCATGCCCGGTTCCGACTTCACCCTCGCCGCCGACCCCGACGGCGACGCCGAGGACGCCTTCTCGCTTCTCGCCGACGAGACGCGACTCGCAATCGTCCGGGCGCTCGCCGCCTCGCCGCGCGAGCCGCTCAGTTTCTCCGAGTTGCGCGACCGCGTCGGCGTCGCCGACAGCGGCCGGTTCAACTACCACCTCGGCAAACTCACCGGCCGGTTCGTCAAGAAGTCCGAGGAGGGGTACGAGATTCGCCTCGCCGGGTGGGCCGTCGTCGGTGCCATCCTCGCCGGCGCGTACACCCGCGGCGACGACATCGGCGCGATTCCGGTCGACCATCGCTGTTCGACGTGCGACGGACGGGTCGAGGCGACCTACGTCGACGAACGCGTCACCGTCAGGTGCACCGACTGCGACAGGACGTTTCTTGACGCCGGTATCCCGCCGGGAGTGCTGGAGGGCTACGACGACGCCGACCTCCCCGAAGTCGCAGACCGGTACGTCGGGTCGCTACTCGCGCAGGCGCGACGCGGCTTCTGCATGAGTTGTCAGGGCCGGATGGAACCGCACCTCTCGGTAGGAGCGGACGACCCCCGGACCGACGACGTCTTCGAGGAGCCCCAAGCGGTCTACGGCTGTGCGCGCTGTCGCGAGAAAATCGTCACCGGCATGGGCATGGCGTACCTCGACCACCCCGCAGTCGTCTCGTTCTACTACGACCACGGCGTGGACCTCTCTCAACCGTTCCTCTGGGGAACCGCGTGGCACGACAAACCCACGCTCTCCGTCGTCGCGGACGACCCGTTGCGCGCCGCCATCGACTTCGAGGTCGAAGACGAGACACTTACGCTCACCATCGACGAGGGACTCGAAGTACACGGCGTAGAACGCTCTCCGGCCCCGTAGCCGCCGGCCCTCGCGTTTGTAGTCACATTCGTGTATAACAAACACGACCCAAAACCGTTTTTGCACATCACCACGCATCGCCACCTGATGACCACCTACACCGCGACGGTGACGGTGCGCCTCAAGCGTGGCGTGCTCGACCCCGAGGCGGAGACCACGAAGCGCGCGCTGGAACGACTCGGGTTCGAACTCGACGCGCTGCGCTTTACCGAACGGTACGAAGTCGACCTCGACGCGGCCGACGCCGACGAGGCCGAGGCCCGCGCCGACGAGATGGCAGAACGCTTGCTGGCGAACCCGACCATCCACGACTACGAGGTCGCGGTCGTCGAGGCCTGAGATGATCGCAGTCGTGCAGTTCGGCGGTTCGAACTGCGACCGCGACGCCGTGCGCGCGCTTTCGGACCTCGGCTTCGAGGCCGAGCGCGTCTGGCACGAAGACCCCCTCCCCGAGGAGACGACGGGCATCGTCCTCCCCGGCGGCTTCTCGTACGGCGACTACCTGCGCGGCGGCGCGATGGCCGCCCGCTCGCCCATCATGAAATCGGTCCGCGAGGCGGCCGCGGAGGGCGTCCCCGTCCTCGGCGTCTGCAACGGCGCGCAGATCGGTTGCGAGTCCGGTCTCACCCCCGGTGCGTTCACGACGAACGCGAGCGCCCGCTTCCAGTGCGAACACGTCTACCTCCGCGTCGAGAACGCGGACACCCGCTGGACCGCGGCGTACGAGGAAGGCGAGGTCATCGAACTCCCCATCGCCCACGGCGAGGGACGCTTCGAACTCGACGCGGAGCGCTACGAGGAGCTCGAAGCCGACGACCGGATTCTCTTCCGCTACTGCGACGAGGACGGAAACGTCACCGACGAGGCGAACCCCAACGGCTCGCTCGGGAACGTCGCGGGCGTCCTCGGCGACAGCGAGTCCGTCGCGGTGCTGATGCCGCACCCCGAGCGGGCGTCGCTGCCGCAACTCGGCAACACCGACGGTCGGGGCGTGCTGGCGGGCTTCGAGGGATAGTATAAAAGGACCGTCCGCCGCGGTGGCGGGCGATACGGGGTCGGTTGGCGAACGTGGCGGCGTACACGATGAGCGATGTTGGAGTGTCGAGGTTTCCGACCCGCGTACCGCGTGCTATGGGGCGAGAGCGCAGGGAGCGTCCGTGGCGATCCACGCCTCGGCGTTCTCCTCTTCGCGAATCTCGAACCACCCATCCGCGTAGTAGACGGTCTTGTACGTGTGTTTCGTCATGATGGCGGGCGGTTCGGATGGACACGTCCGAACCACCGAATATGACAACGACTCACACCCTCTTTGATACGAATATCCTATCCGACGGTTAGGAGGCAGTTACTTTCGCATAGCGCCCCCTAACGCGGTCGAATGGGAGAAAACGAGCCGGGATACTGGACGAACGGTCGGAGGTGTCGGCGGGTGACGACCCGGTCCGGGACGGGGTCGTTCGCCCGCGCGAGCGGCGTGAGACCGGCGGTGCAGCGTGAGCCCAAGTGTGCGACGGAACGCGCCGACCTACTTGACCAGCGGCATGTTGTAGCTCGTCTCGTTGTCGAGGACGAACTCCCACGTCGCCTCGCAGTCGCAGGACACCTGGTCGAAGACGGTCGGGTCCTGCCGGAGGTTGAAGTCCTTGACCGCCTTGAACACGAGTTCGTCGCAGTCGCCGCAGTTGTGCGCACCGCGCTCTTGGCCGCCGCCGACGGGGTCGGAGACGACGATGGCGTCCACGTCGGCCGTCTCTCGGAGCGCGTCGGCGACCGACCAGAGCCACGGCGGGCGGTAGCCGCCGTTGAAGAACAGCTCGTCGACCATCGTGTAGCGCTGGACGTTCGTCGGGTTCATCGAGACGGTGTGGCAGTTGTCGACCGCCGCACACCGGCGGATGGACGACTTCATGTCGTCGAGCGCCTCGGGTTCCGAGAGGAACGGCGGCTTCATCAGGAGGTACGCCTTGACGCCGCCGCCGGCCGCGGCGGCCTCCTCGCAGGCGTCCTCGAAGTCGGCGAAGTCGAAGTACTTGTTCACGCAGTCGTGGCGGACGCGGTCGGTGGCGGTTTCGAGACCGACTGCCACGTCGGTTTCGAGGCCGCGGTCGGTGAAGTCCGCAAGCTTCTCGCGCGTGACGAAGTCTGGGAGCGACTCGACGACCATGCGGTCGCGGTCGGCGAACGTCTCGGCGATGGCGTCGCGGGTCTCGGCGGGCACCTCGCGCTCGTCGAGGAACGAGCCGGAGGTGTAAATCTTGATGAGGCCCGCTTTCTCGCCGTCGTCCATCTCTTCGGCCTCGTGGTCGAGACAGACCTGAATCTGGTCCATCAGCGCCTCGTGGGCGACGGTACCGCCCTCGACGGACTCGGCGACGTAGCCGCACATGGTACAGCCGCCGGCGCGCGCCCACCGGCAGCCGCCGGTGTTGAGGATAATCGTCAGCGAGTCGTAGACGCCGTCGGGCGTGTTGTCCTCGTCTATCCACACCCGGGTGGGCTCGTGGGGGTCGTAGGTCTTCTGCTTCCGCGAACGGATGTCGCGCATCACCTTGTTGTGCGCGTCCATCCCGCGTCCCCGCTCGTAGACCTCGGGGCTCGGCTTACTCATTGGATACCCGTATCGGACGGGCGCGTAAAGCGGCTTCGTCTGGCTTCGGCGGCGGGCGGCGGCGGCCGCCGACCCTCACATGTTCCGCGAGATGTACCGGTCGATGTCGGCGACGAGCGACGGTCGGAACGTCCAGTAGCCCTCCCAGCGCTTCGGTTCGGTCTCGAGCGCGAGGAGAGCGACGGGGTGGCCCGGGGTCACGCCGTCGATGCCCCGCTCGTCACCCGCCTTCTCCCCGTCGGCCGCACCGCCGGTTCCGGTCGCTCCGCCCGGCGCGCCGTCCGGCGGCGTGTAGACCACGAACCACGAGTCGCAGAAGTCCTCGGTGTAGCCCCCGTGGCTCATGAGTTCGGAGTTGAACGGTGGCGTCCAGTCCGGAATCCCGTAGACGTGGGTCTGCACGTCCGTCGCGGCGACCTTCTGGTAGACCGCCCGCGTCCCGCGCTCGTCTTCGATTCGGGAGAGCCGCTGGAACGACGACCGGAGTCTCCCGTCGCCGGCGCGCCACGCGTGGCGCTCGATGTACCGCGAAAGCGCCACGAGCAGCAGTTTCTCCTTGTCCGATTCGGGGTAGCCGCGGAGGGAGAAGGGCACGTCGTCGAGCCGCGTGAGCACCGACGGGAGTTCGAACTCGTCGAGCTTCGTCTGCCCCGTCTTGTAGAGGTCGGAGTTCACGAGGAGGACGGTGTTCATCACGTCCTCCAGCGGCGAGGTCGCGACGACCGTCCGCCCCTCGGACGTCTGCTCGGTGAGCACGACCACGTCGTCGCCGTGCGCGTCGTCGGATAGTTCGTCGACGCCGACCGGCTGGTCGGCGAACGTGGTTTCGAGCATCCGCTGGACGGGGTCGGGAGCCGAGCGATTGACCACCGAAAGCGACCGACTCGCGGCGTCAATCGCACCGAGAAAGCTGTCGAGTCCCATCTGGTTCGTGGAAACGACTGACCGCCGACGAAATAGCTGTTTTGGAGGTCGGGGGTGCGACCGTGCCGCCGCGGCCGAACGCGGTACCGCAGCGACAGACGTTCATATGCGTCGCGCCCGTAGGTGGCCCATGGAGCGCCGCACGCTCCTCTCGCTTCTCGCGGGCGGCCTCGCCGGACTCGCCGGGTGCGGGACGCCCGAGGGTGAGACGGAGACGCCGACCCCCGAGGAGGGGACGGACGCGCCGACCGAGACGCCGACGACCGAAGCGCGCGTGGAGCGGTCGCTGACGCTCTGGAACCCGACGCCGAACCCGGTGTTCACGACCGTCGTCGGCGTTCGCGGCGACCGCGACGTGTTCTTCGAGAACCGCGACCTGTTGCCCGGCGAGCGGGCTGGGCTGTCGGTCGCGGTCCCGTCCGGGGAGACGGCGGTGCTCGTCGAGACGGACACCGGCCTGCGGGCCCGCTCGACGTGGACCGTCGACGCGGCGTTCGAAGGGCTGGAGGTCGTCCTCGGACGGAGGGGTGCGGAGTTCTGGCGGACCGTCTCGTGCGACGCCCGAGGAGAGTGCTCGCTCGCGGCGGCGACCCCCGACGACGGGCCGAGAATCGACCTCCCGCTCGTCGGCGACGGCTCCTCGCGATGGTACGCACCCGCGGGCGTCGTCGTGGAGAACCCCGGCCCCGAGACGACCGCTCGGCTCCGCATCGACCTCGGGGACACGGCGCTCGTCGACCAGGCGTACCGCGTCCCGTCGGGGGCGCGGCTGTCGATTCCGGTGACGTACCGAAGCGGGGACTACCGCGTCGCCGTCGAGACCGACGAGCGACGCGTCGAGACGGAGTGGCCGGTGCCCGACGAGCCGACGAAGTACGTCGACGTGTCGAGCGGAGCGACGGGCTGTGGGCCGGCGAACACGACGCTCACAATCGCCAACCGCGACGACGAACCCCACCGACTCTCGCTCCGGGTCGACGCCGCGAGCGGCGACGAGTCGTTCGACCGCGTGCTCGCCCTCGACCCCGGCGAAGTCCGGGAACTCGTCCCCGTGACGACCTCCGGAGCGAACGCCGTGTCGGCGAGCCTCGAAACCGGGGCGGCGGTGTCGGGAACGTGGTGGTCGTGCCCGCCGCGCGGCCCCGCGAGCGTCGTCGTCGACGCCACCGGAACCGTCTCGTTGCGGGTCGCCGGCCCGCAACCGGGATAAGTCGCACGGATTGCCGCAATCCCCTGACGGTTCCGTGTCGGCTCGCGACGGGGTAACCCCGAACGGTTACATAGAGGTGGGAATCACTAACCCGACAGCGGCCGTATATAATCAACGAGGATTACAATGACTGAACTCGGTGGTTATCACGACAGGGTCGCTCGGGTGGACCTGTCATCCGGCGACATCGCGTACGAGGGAATCGACGACGAGGACGCGCGGAAGTACATCGGGGCCCGCGGCCTCGGCGTGAAGTACGTCTTCGACCAGGGACCGGACGTGGACCCGCTCGGACCGGACAACCTCCTCGCGTTCATGACCGGCCCGCTCACCGGCACGCAGACGGTGATGAGCGGTCGCATCGCGGTCGTGACGAAATCCCCGCTCACGGGGACCGTCACCGACTCGCACCACGGCGGCTGGAGCGGCGCGCGACTCAAGTGGTCCGGCTTCGACGGCCTGCTGTTCGAAGGGAAAGCCGAGCACCCGGTCTACGCCATCGTCGAAGACGGTGAAGTGACACTTCGCGACGCCCGTGAAATCTGGGGCTGGGGCGTCCACGACACTATCTCCGAACTCGAAGCCGAAGTCGATGGGAGCCTCGGCAAGAACCTCTCGATAATGGCCATCGGCCCCGGCGGCGAAAACGAGGTCAAGTACGGCTGCATCGTCAACGAGGACGACCGCGCGTCCGGCCGCGGCGGCACGGGCGCGGTCATGGGTTCGAAGAACCTCAAGGCAATCGTCGTGAAGTCCGGCACCCGGATGCCGAAGCCCGCCGACGCCGACACGTTCAAGCAGGGCTACCAGCAGGCGATGCAACTCATCCGCGAGTCCGAGGTCACCGCGCCCAACGAGGGCGGCCTGTCGCTGTACGGGACGAACGTCCTGATGAACGCGGGCGAGGAGCTCGACGGCCTCCCGACGAAAAACGGGAAGTACACCTCGACCGCGGCGATGCGAGACGCCGAGGGCGTCGACATCGACTCCGAGCGCGTCTCCGGCGAGAACGTCCGCGAGAACATCCTCGTCGACGAGCCGACCTGTCACTCCTGTCCCGTCGCCTGTAAGAAGGAAGTCGAGGTGTCGGTGATGCACAAAGGCGAGGAGATGAACGTCCGCGGCGAGTCCTACGAGTACGAGTCCGCCTACGCGCTGGGCCCGAACTCCGGACACACCGAGCGCGACGAAATCGCCGTCATGATCGACCGGTGTAACGACATGGGCGTCGACACCATCGAGATGGGCAACATGATGGCGATGGCGATGGAGATGTCCGAGCAGGGCAAGCTCGACGGACTGAGCGAACAGCTCGACTGGGGCGACACCGAGCGCATGATCGACCTCATCACCGAGGTCGCGAACCGCGAGGGCGACCTCGCCGACGCGCTCGCCGAGGGCGCGAACGGCCTCGCCGAGCGCTTCGACGCCCACGACAACTCGCTTGCCGTCAAGGGCCAGACCATCCCGGCGTACGACCCCCGCTGCATGAAAGGCATGGGCATCGGCTACGCCACCTCGAACCGCGGCGCGTGCCACCTCCGCGGCTACACGCCGTCCGCCGAGATTCTCGGCATCCCGGAGAAACACGACCCCCACGAGTGGCGCGGGAAGGGCGAACTCGTGGCGCTGTTCCAGGACATGCACGCCATCTCGGACTCGTTCGACATCTGCAAGTTCAACGCGTTCGCGGAGGGCATCGAGGAGTACGTCCTGCAGTACAACGGCATGACCGGCCGCGACGTGACCGAAGAGGAACTGCTCGAAACCGGCGACCGCATCTACACGTTAGAGCGGTACTACAACAACCTCGTCGGCTTCGACGGCGCCGACGACTCGCTGCCGGGACGCTTCGTCGAGGGCGACGAGGCGATGCCCGGACAGGGCGCGTCCGAGGGCCAACTGTGCGAGCTCGACGAGATGAAAGACGAGTACTACGCCCGCCGCCAGTGGGTCGACGGCGTCGTCCCCGACGAGCGTCTCGACGAACTCGGCATCGACATCGGCCCCGGCACGGGCGTCTCCCGCGGCGACTCGCCCGCGCCCGCCGACGACTGAGCCGCCGACTGGAACGACCACCCGGTCCGACCCGGTCGCGGCCGATACCCACCCGACTCACGCATTTTTCGACCGATTGCGAACCGCAGTAGCGACGAGTCCCCCGACGAGCGCCGCGGCGGCGACGACGCCGAGTCCGATGAATGCCGTCGGCGAGACGACCGGGAAGTCGAAGACTGGCCCGGCGAGGTGGAACGCGGCACCGACGACCGCCGCGCCGGCGGCGAGCCGAACCGAGCCCTCCCCGCGGTACGCTCGCGCCCCGACGCGTCCGAGCGCGAGGCCGTAGGCGACGAACGGGAGTTCGTACACCCAGTAAATCACCGGGAATCCGCCGGCGGCGAAGGTGTAGAGCCGGTAGTAGTCGCCCTCGTAGACGACGGCGTACAACCCCTGTCCCGGGGCCGCGTAGTCGCTGTAGAAAAAGCGGTCCGGCCAGTCCTCGTCGCCGTAGACGACGTGCGACCCGTCTGGTGACTCGATGGCCCGCCGAACCGCGTCTTTCGCGTCGGCGTCGAGTTCGTCGTACCGAAGTACGGGCGTCTCGTCTCGGACCTGCGGCGCGTCGATTTTCGACGCCGAGAGGGACACCTGCTCCGACCAGTCGGCCATCGTCACCGGCGCGCCGACGAGCGAGACGGCGACGAGGAGCGCGAAGGCCGAGACGACGAGCCGCCGGGACATGGGTGTTCCACGTCGTCAGGGCGGTGAATATCTTCTGGGAGCCAACACCGACTATCGGAACGGGGAGAGCGACGCCACCGCCCCGCCGAGGCCGCCGAAGACGACGCCGAACACAAGTCCAGAGAACGCCCCCCAAAGCGGGAGTCCGACCGAGTCGCCGTCGAGGTCGGTCGGGTGGAACCCGGTCGGACCGATGCGGACGAACCCGTCCGCGTTCGGGGGCACGTCACCGAGGCCGACACGAGCGACGACCGCGGCGACGGCGACGGTGGCGGCGAAGCCGAGCGCGACCGAGGACCCCGTGACGAACCCCTCTGCGGGGCGTCGGGACCACGCCGCGAGGCGCGCTGTGACGATGCCCGCGAGGAAGACGCAGGCGGGCGGCAGTGCGCCAAGCCAGTACCACGAGTCGGCCGCGCCGTCGAACCCGTCGACGAGGTTTCGGAGGACGACCGCGCGACCGGGGCCGGTCGTCTCGATGAGTCGAACGGGCAGGCCCATCGCGCCGCCGAACGTCCAGACGGGGACGAACGCGGACGGGACGGGCTTCCCGGCGGTCATCTCGGTCGCGGCGTCGAGCGTGGAAAACGAGCCGCCGGTGGTGAGGGCGAGCCAGCCGGCGACCGCGAGCGTGCCGACGACGAACGCGGCGACGCCGGCGGCGAACCCGGTCGGGAGAAGGGCGCGACCCTCGTCGCGGGGGAGCGAGTAGAGACGCGGAGGTGGGGAGGGCATGCGTGCGACCGTGGTCGCCCGCGAAACGAGTATCTTGGGGGAGACGCCAGGTCAGACGAGCGAGGCTGACGGCGGCTCAGACGACGAACCGGAGGACCCAGAGCGCGCCCATGCCGACGAGGATGGTGGCGAGCACGCGTTCGGTGTACCACGCGGCGAGCGCGGCCAGCGCGCCGGCGACGAGTTTGTCGTTGCCGACGGAGACCGCGAGGTCGCCGGACGGGGCGAGGAGCGCGGGGAAGACGAGCGCCGCGAACACCGCCGCGGGGACGTACTCCAGCGCCGATTCGACCGTCGGCGGCACGTCGTCGATGCGGCCGAACAGGTAGATGAAGGAGCCGCGGATGGCGAACGTGAGGACGCCCGCGAGGGCGATGACGAGCCAGACGGTCGCCGAGTCGTAGCCGGTCGGCATTCAGGCGTCGCCTCCGAGGGATTCGACGCCGAGGCCGGCGAGGACGCCGACGACGGCCGCGACGATGATGTCGAGGTGGAAGGGGACGCCCGCGACGACGACGCCGGTGGCGACGAGGCCGCCGACCAGACACGACGCGCCGGACGCGCGGTCCTTCAGCGTGGGGACGAGCAGGGCGAGAAAGACCAGCGGCGCGGCGAAGTCGAAGCCCCACTCCGGCGGGAGGCCGGAGCCGAGGAGCGCGCCGGCGACGGTCGTCACCTGCCAGACGAACCACAGCGACGCGCCCGCGCCGACGTAGTACGCGAAGCGGTCGGTCTCGCCGTCGCGGCCGTAGCGGGCGATAGAGACCGCGTAGGCCTGGTCGGTCAGGAGGTACGACGCGAGCGCCTTCGCCCGGGCGGTCAGGTCGCGGAAGTAGGGCGCGATAGAGGCCGAGTACATCATCGTCCGGAGGTTGATGACGACGGCCGTGCCGACGACGATGGCCAGCGGCGCGTCCGCGCCGAGGAGTTCTATCATCGCGAGCTGCGACGCGCCGGCGAAGACGAGACTGGAGAAGCCGAGGGCGTGCGCGACCGAAAGCCCCTGTTCGACGGCCGCGACGCCGGCGACGAGGCCGAACGGCGCGATACCGAGTTGGAGCGGCCCCGCGGCCCGGACGCCGTCGAGGAGGTCGGAGGAAACGGTTGGCATCTGTCGGTAGCAGGTCGCCGCCCCCGAAATAGCCGTCTATCGTCGGGCGGTTTGCCGGCTCTTCGGTCTACCGCCTGACGACGGCGACCTCGCGGATTTCGAGCGCCGTCTCGAACTCGTCGCGGCGGTCGGCGTCCGCGCCGACGCGCCGGAGGTGTTCGGCGTGCGCCCGGCGGACCGCGTCGACCTCGCGGTGCGAGAACTCGAGGTCGAGCCCCTTCGTGTCCCAGTGGCCCAGCGGGACGAGAAACACCGCCGTCTCGTCGTCCTCGTGGACGCATTCGAACCCCTGTGCGTACTCGCTCGCCCGACCGTCGAGGTACGCCTGCGCTCGGTCGAGCAACAGCGGGAGGCTGCTGGCGGGGACGCTCGCCTTCGCGGCCGCGAGCATGATGGCCGTGCCGTCGATGGCACCGCCGTGGGGCGAGCCGTCCTCGCCGTCGGGCGCGAGGCGCTCGCTGAGCCGTTCGCGCCCCGGCCGCCGGTCGCCGTCGGCTCCCACGGTCATCCCCCCGCGCGCATCGCCTTGCGGGCGAACCGCTCGACGAGGTCGTCGAGCGTCTCCTCGTCGCCCTCGAACGCGAGTTGCACCTCGGTGAGTTGGATACTGCTCGTTATCGTGACCTCCTCGGTCTCGATGTCGACGGTCCAGTCGGGACCGACCACGCGGCCGTCGCCGTCGGCCTCGCCGCCGAGCCCTTCGAGGTACTGAATCGCGAGTCGGGGCGAGATACCGCGGAACGCTCGCTGTCGGCGCGCCACGTCAGCCCCCCGCGACCGGTGGGAAGACGCTCACGGCGTCCCCGTCGTCGAGCGTCGTGGCCATCCCCTCGAGGTGGACCACCTCGCGCCCGTTTTTCAGCACGTTCACGTGCGGCTTGACCTCGCCGTCTTCGATGAGTCGGCCGGCGAGGCCGTCGTACTCCGCTTCCAGCGACTCGAGGACGTCCCCGACGGTCGCGTCGTCGTCGACCCGCCAGTAGATGGACTTCTGGCCCACCACCTCCCGAAACGTCGCGAAGAAGCGCAATTCGAGTTCCATACCCCTTGTCGGCGTCCACGAGACAAAAAGGTACGTCGCGGACGGGACCTGAAGGCCGGACCCCCGTTATCGGGGTCAGTGATGCAAATAAATTACAAGTATATCGTGTGAAAAATCTCAACCAATTAAATAGATGAAACGTCGAAACGCCTCCCTCGGAGTGACGTTCCAAACGGCTTCAATACCACATCAATCGCGTCGGGGCGGCGCGGGCGGCGCGGTCCGTTCGGCAACGGTCGAACCATCCCCAGTCGGTGCCGAACGGCCCGGCCGATTACCGTCCCGCGTCGCGGACTTCGATACGACCGACGGACTCGACGGTGACGACGAAGTCGGCGTAGTCGAACTCGAGCGACGCACCCGTCACGCGCGGGGCACCGGGCGTGTCGCGGCCGAACAGGGCGTCGAGGGCGTCGGTGTCTACGTGCTCTGTGAGCGGCGGTAGCTCCGTCGGGTCGCGGCGCGTGTGTTGGTTCACGGCCGCGGCCACCGCCTCAGAGACCGGCTCGGTACGCTCGCAGTCGTACCAAACCCGTGTCGGTTCGAACTCGTCTCGTAACTGCGTGTCAGATGTGATGATGGTTTCGTCCCCCCAGTATCGTCCGTCAGATACGTTGGTTTGACGTGTTATATTTCTTGCGTACTAACGGTATGTCGCATTGATAGTGTTGTTGTAGTGCAATACTCTGGGCAAGAATTGACCGCTAAACAGCAGTGGGAGAGGCGAGTTATCGGAACGTCGAGTCAATTCGAGAGGGGAAAAAGAGGTAGAGAACAGAACAGACGGGAGCGGAGCGGACGGAATCGGAGCAGACAGAAACGGAGCAGACAGAAACGGAGCAGACAGAAACGGAGCAGACGGGAACAGAACAGACGGAAACGTGACCACGCGACCGTCGTCCCGACACCGTGCGGACCGGTCCGGTCAGGCCGCGGGTGCCACGTCGGTTCCCCACGTGACGCGCCGGTACGACTCGTCGAGGGCCTGCGCGTCCTCGGGGAGGAGGGCCGCGACGAGGAACGTCGGATACTGCTCGAAGTGGTCGACCAGCGCGGCGATGCGCTCGGCGTCGATGGCCTCGACAGAGTCGAGCAGCATGAACGGGACCTCCTCGTACACCTCGTGGACGAGGTAGCCCGCGAGGGCGAACACGAGCCCGACGACCTCGCGCTCGCTCTCGCTGAGGTGGTCGATGGAGTCCTCGTACACCGCCCCGGAGTCGGACGCGCGGACGATGTGGAGTTCGAACTGGGTCTTTTCGACCTTGCGGCGGCCCTCTCGGACCCGGCGTTCGACCTGCTCCAGCCAGACGCGCTCGATGTTGTCGTAGCCGAGGAGGTCGAGGACCGTCTCCATCTCCTCGTTGAACGCCTCGACGGCCGCGGTCGTCAGCGACCGAATTCGGGTTCGCGCATCCTCGAGTTCCTCGGTCACCTGCTCGCGTTCGAGTTCGAGTTCCTCGCGCTCGTCGAACCGGTCGTCGAGCGCGTCGAGGTCGTCGTGGACCGACGCGAGGTCGTCGCGCGTCCGGTCGAGCGTGAACTCGACCTCGTTGAGCTCCTTGTGGAGTTCGATGAGGTCCCCTTCGGCCTGGCCGCGGAGGTCCGACGCGTCGGCTTCGAGCGCTTCGACCCGTTCGGCGAGTTCCTCGCGCTGGTCGGTCAGCGAGTCGATCTGTCCGGTCCGGCGGTCGAGTTCGTCTTCGAGGCGCTGGAGTTTATCCCGGAGCTTCCGGCGGTCGCGCTGGGCCTGTTCCGCCGCCCGCATCGAGCGTTCGAGTTCGTCGAGTTCGCGGCGGAGTTCGGCGCGTTCCTCGCGCTGTTCGTCTCTGACCTCGCGGAGGCGGTCGGTCGTCCCCCGAATCTGGTCGCGGTCGACCTCGGTGCCGCAGGTCCAGCACGTGATCGTCTCCGAGGAGACGAGTTGGTCCGTCACCGAGCCGCCGCCGACCGCGCCCAGCGAGTCCTCGACGAGGTCGGCCTTGCCTTCGAGCACGTCCTCCGTGTACTGGACGACGGTCTGAAGCTCCGAAATCGTCGAGTTGAGCGACTCGATGCGCGACCGAATGGACTCGATACGCTCGTTCGCCTCGCCGCGGTCGACCTCGTCGGCCTCGAACGAATCGAGTTCCGACTGGAGTTCGGAGCGCTCCTCGCGGAGCGATTCGACGCTCTCGCGCTCGCTCTGGAGGCGGAAGCGGACCGTTTCGAGGTCCGACCGCGCCGACTGCAGGTCGGAAAGCACCTCGTCTAACGCGGCCTGGTTCTCGCGTTGCGCCTCGACCGTCCGGTCTTCGGCCTCGATTTCGGCTTCGAGGTCGTCGCGCTCGGCTTCGAGGTTCTCGATTTCGGCTTCGAGGTCGTCGCGCTTCGCTTCGAGCGACCGGCGGTCGGCCTCGAGCGAGTCGAGCGACTCGAGTTGCGTTTCCACCTGCGTTCGTCGGGTCTGGAGGCGCTCGATTTCGGCCTCGATGGCGTCGGTGTCGACCGGAGCCATGATGACGTCGCGGAGGTCGCGCTCCGCGACGACGGCCCGGCGCGCCTCGTTCGACCCGAGGAGGAACGCAAAGCGGTCCGCGGTCGTCGTATCTCGGAGGTACGGCGTGCCGTCGGTCGTGACACCGCCGTTCTCGCGGGAGAAGACGCGGGTGTAGGTCCGGCCGTCGAGTTCGAGTTCGACCGACCCCTCGTCGGCGTCGCCCTTGAGACTGGCCGCGTCGCTCCCGAACGCGCCCATAAGCGCGCGCAGGAATGACGTTCGGTTCGTCGCGTTGCGCCCGGTCAGAACGGTGACGCCGGGTTCGAGCCCGACGGTTCGTTCGTCGATACCACCGATGTTTCGTATACGGACAGTCGCCGTCTGAAGTGCCTCTGAATCGTTCATGTTTCGGATGTGGTGTGTTGGTGAGCCCGAACCGCTACTCGTCTCTCTCGTGTCCGCAGTCGCAGTGCCCGGAGTTGAGGAGCGTCGTCGGGGTCATTCGAGTGTCACAGTCTGTGCAGGTGACGCGGATGTCTACTTCGACCTCGTAGGTGCCGATGAAGACCGCTTCGGCCTTCACTAAACGGTCGATAACATCGATAGTCACCGTCCGAAGTCGGGACCGGAGCTTCCGAATCGTCGCGAGTCCCGACTCGGTCGCGCTCTGCCCGTCTTCGTCGTCTTCACGTTCGACGTTTCGGTGTCGCTTAAGGTAGTTATACACCGACTGGTAGGAGATGATGTCCGACTCCAACTGGTCGATGTCGACGCCGCGCTCGCGGAGCGTGTTCCGCGCGTCGGTGCGGCTCCCCGCGGTCACGTCGTCGCTGGTCAGGAGTCGGTAGAAGTTCTCCGCCTCCCCGTCGAGGACGTGCGCGCCGGCCTGGTCCAGCGCGGCCCGGATGAGTCGCTTGTTCACGTCGCCTTCGAGTTCACGGAGGCTCCGTCGCTCGCGACCCTCGCCGAGCCACGCGTCGACGAGGTCGTCACCGAGGCCATCGAGACCGTACCGGTCCGCGATACGCTCTATCTTCGGACCTCGGCCGCCGCGGCGGGAAACCGTACTTCCAGAATCTGGCATTGTGACCTCGCTACCCGGACCTTAGCGTGCAGTACCCTAAACATTACTTATGAATTATCAGAGGTGATAAAACTAGAACACAAACGATTTACACGATAGACGCCGGATTTCTCACAGGATTCGGGCGATAACTGAGAGATATCGACGAATCATACTGCGTCGCCCGACGGCGGTCGGGGCCCGACGTCACGCCTCGCGAACTGTCACCCAGAGGTGGACCTCGCGGTAGGCGTTGTCCACGGTCGGCGACGCCGGCGGCGCGCCCTCGTAGAGGAGGTACGTCAGCCGTAAGCGCTCGCCCGTCATCGTCGGGCGAACCTCGTGTGACTCGTGCCACGTCTCGTTGTGTTCGAGCCGGGGCGTGAACGTCCGGAGCCGCTCCGATTCCAGTACGGTCGTCGAGTTGTTCGACACCTCGACGCGCTGGAGCACCGCGACGACGGTGTAGTTCACCGTTCGGTGTTCCTGGTTGCCGACGCCGAGGACGAGCGACGCCGGCTCGCCGCGGACGAGTTCTTCCGGGTAGTTGTCGGCGGTGAGTTCGTCGTTTCCGTCTTCGGTCAGGAGGTACAGTTCGGTGAACGACTCGCCGTCTTTCGGCACCGCCACCGCGTAGCCGACGCTGGCGGTCGCGAGGACCACGCTCACCACGAGGACGACGTTCAGCATCGCGTCGGTCTGCGACGCCGGGTTGAATAGCTCGTCGCGCGCGGCGGCGAACCAGCGCTTGTACGGGACCACCAGCCGTTCTTCTTCGGGAAGCGCCGACCGCCGGGCCGCCGCGAACGTCGTCGCGACGAGCGTGAAGCCGCTCACGGCGACGAGGATGGGCACGAGGCGAATTCCCCACGGGGTGAAGTTGAGGACGAGCCCGAGCAGGGGAACGACCGCGATGCTCGTCCCGAACGAGAGCGCGACCCGCTCGATACCGTCGATACCCGCCATCCGGTCGTGGTCCTCGGGGGCGTCTATCGGCGGGCCGCGCTCGGGAAACAGCGCCGCAATGAGGGCGTAGCCGGGGATGAAAAGCACGAACGGCAGGCCGACGACGACTCGCAGCGGTGTTCCCTCCAACCCGGGCGTGAGCGTCGCGACGAGCGTGAGCGCGACCCCCGCGACGACGACCGCGAGGTCGGCCGGGAGGGTGCGGAGGGGCTCGGGGAGGAACAACCGCCAGTCTTGGCGCTGCGACATCTACCCGAAGTGGGAAACACGAGCACAAAAATCATTTGTCAGCCGTCGGGGGCCGCGGCCGCACTACTCGACCGGGCCGACCGGCTCCGACGCGTCCGCAGCGTCGCCCGAATCGGACGACTCGGGCAGGCCGGTCTCGTCCGGGGCGACGACAGAGCGGGCCGTCTGGACCAGCTCGGCGGCGTCCGCGTCGCTCACCGAGAGTCCGCTGTAGGCCGCACGCTCGTAGCCCGCGGTGAGCGACTCGAGCGCCTCCGCGGGCGCGACGCCGGCGTCGACACACCGGTCGCAGAACTCCCAGTGGGTCGCGGCGTCGTCGATGCCGGCGGCGGCCCCGAGCGCCCGGCGGACGCCCGCGTAAGCCACGACGACCGCGTCGTTGGGTCGGCCCTCGTCGAGCGCGTCGGCCGCCGAATCCAGCGCCGAAGCCTCGGTCGCCGCCGGCTCCGGCTCGGCCGGTTCGTCGCTCTCCGTCGCGGCCGACTCGGCGACCGTCGCCGCCGCGGCGTCGTCGGCGTCGTTCCGGCGAAGGAGCACGGCGGCGACGAGGCCGACGACCGCGGTCCCGGCGACGACCCACGCGAGGTCGAGCGGGTCGAACGGGAGCCCGCCGGACGCGCCGTTTCCGGCCCCGTCCCCGTCGGGGGCGTTCGAGAGCCGGATGCTCGCCGTCGCGTCGGACGGTTCGAGGTTCGTCCCCTCGCCGTCGAAGGCGACCGAGACGGTCGCGTTCTCGACGCTCGCATCGCTCGGGAGGTCGACCGCGGCCCGGTACGCGCCCGACGCGCCGGTCGTCGCCGCGGCGACCTCGCGCCCGTCGACGCTGACCGCGACCGACTGGCCGCTCACGGCCTCGCCCTCGTCGGTTTCGAGTCGGCCGTCGACGACGACCGACTCGTTCGCGGTCTCGCGGGCGGTCACGCTGAGCGCCGTTCCCTCGGTTTCGAGCGGGACCGCGGCCGTCGCCGGGGCGAACGTGACCGCCCTCCCGTCGCCGTCGGGCGCGACACGAATCGATGCCGTGCCCGTCGCGGTCGCGGGGACGGTCGCCGAGACGGCCGACGCGCCGCTCGCGTTCGTCGCCGGCGCGGTCGCCGACGACCCGGCGAAGCTCGCGGCGACCGGGTAGTTCGACACCGGTGTCCCGTTCACCCGGACCGTCGCGCGAACCGAGACGGCGTCGGCGTAGCCGTAGGCCGACGCGGACGGCTCCGACAGGCCCGCGGTCGCGTTCACCTGCGAGACGGCGACGGGAACGACCCGCTCTGTCGCCTGATACATCGACGTGTCGTCCGGCAGGTAGCGGACCGTCAGCGACTCGGTGCTGACCGGAATCCGCGTCGGCCGGTAGGTCAGTTCGAAGGAACCGTCGGGGTCGACCGCCGACTGGACCGTCTGCCCGCCGACCGCGAAGCGGGCGCTCCCCGTCTCGACCGGCGTGCCGTTGTCGGTGACGAGCGACCCGGAGAGCACGAGCGGGTCGGTAAAGGAGATGTTCCGGTCGTAGTCGCCGACGGCGAGGCGAGTGGCGACGAACTCGCGGGAGACGATTTCGTCGCGCTGTTCGGAGATGTTCGCCTGCACCGCCGCGAGTTGGGCGCTGCTCTCGGCTAAGTCGCCGTCGGTCCGGTTCGAGATGACGTCGAACGCCGTCAACAGCCGGTCAGACTGCGCCTCGCCGTTCTCGGCGAGGCGCGTCAGGTTGCGGGCGAGCTCGCGGGCTCGTTCGTCGTTTCCGGCCCGCCTCGCCGCCTCGTACTCGCGGCGCGTCTCGCGGAACTCGCTGACGGTGTCGACGTACCCCCGCTGGGTCTCGCTGACGGTCCGGTACTCCTCGCCCGCGCCGTCGCCGCCGACCTCGCCCTCGACGTCGACGTACTTGCCGAGCGAGTCGTCGTAGTCGTCGCCGAGCGCCGCCTTCGCGGCGGCGTACTCGCCCTGACTGAGCCGCAGGGTGCTCGCGCCGATGTCGCCGTTGAGTTCGCCCGAGAGGTACGACAGCAATCGGTCGAGTTCGTTCTCGTCGTCGACCTCGTCGGGGTTCTCGTGGATGACGCCGGTGCTGTTGTTCGTCGCGTTCGCGGTCTGCTGCAGCGGACCCGGGGCCGGCCCGAGCGCCGAGACTCGGTCGGCTCCCCCGAGAGACCCCGGCGCGTCCGCGCTCGGGGCGGACGCGTCGGCGACCGCTCCCGCAGAGACCGCCGCTACCGGCGCTGTCGCGACGAGACAGCCGACGACCAACATCGTCCAGAGCAACCGCACCGGGCGGCCCGATTCACCACGCACTATCCGTAGCCAGACGGGGGGACATAATGGGTTTTGGCATTCGGCTGACTCCCGGCGGGAGCAGGAGCCCCGGGAGTCGCAGACTGCGCCGTGTTAACGGAGGGTTTAACGCCTGACCGACGCACCGAGCACGCCGCGGGTCGCCGGGGTCCGCGCGGCCGACCGTCGCGCGCGCCAACACAACATTCAACTTGGGCGGCACGAATCGAACCCACGATGCTTCCGACCCGTCGGTGGGCCGCGCTCGCAGGCGTCGCCTGCTTCCTCGCCGTCTACGCGGTCGTCCTCGACGAGCCGACGCCGCTTTTCGCAGCCTGCGGTCTCGCCGCGTGGCTCGTCGTCGCGCAGGTCGACGCCGTCGGGACGATGTGCTCGGTCGACCGCGACCTCTCGGCGAGCGTCTCGGTCGAGCCGACGTCGGTGTACGTCGACGACCGCGCCGCGGTGACGCTGACGGCGTCGCTGTCCGAGGCCGTCGACGCGCCAGTCGAGGTCGAACTCGTCGCGCCGCCGAGCGTGAACGCGCCGGAGCGCGCGCGCCGGACGGTCGCGTTCGACCCCGGCGAGACCGCCGGGTCGGTCACGTGCAGTATCGAGTTCCCCGTCGCCGGGCGAATCGCGTTCGACGAGGTCGAAGTCGACATCGAGGACCGCGCCGGCTTCTTCACCGAGACGCTGACGCTCGACGCCGACGCCCGCTGTCTGGTCGAATCGCCGGCCCCCGACGGCATCCACGTCGGTCGCGGCGGCGAACTGGTCGGCGCGTCCTTCGGCGACCACTCCAGCGACCAGACCGGGCCGGGGCTCGTCCCCCACGAGACGCGGCAGTACCTCCCCGGCGACACGCTGTCGCAGATCGACTGGAAGACCACCGCGCGCATGGACCACCCGTACATCCGCGAGTTCGAGTCCGAGTCCGACTACCTGCTGTCGCTCGTGGTCGACTGCGGTTCGAACATGAACCGCGGTCCGACCGGGCGAACGATGCTCTCGTACGCTCGCGAGGTCGCGCTCGGCCTCATCGACGCCGCCGACTCCCACGGCGACCCCGTCTCGGCGCAGTTCGTCGGCGACGCCGGGACGACGTGGGAGTTCGGCCCCTCGTCGTCCTCGAACGCCTACCAGACGATTCGGCGGCGGCTGCTCTCGATAGAGCCGACTCGGCGTTCGCGTCGTCCGGTCGGCACGTCTCGGCCGGTCGCCCCCGAAGACGCCCGCAAGCGGAGTCGCCTCCTCGACGGCGACGACTCGGCGTTCGCGTCGACGCTCCGCCCGTACCTCAGCGACGGCGAGAGCTACGTCTCACGGGTCAGCGACCGACCGATTTTCGACGCGGTGAAGTCCGCGTGCTCGCGGTCCGACCGGCAGGACCACCTCGTGCTCATCACCGACGACTCGGCGAGAGTCGAGACCTACGAGGCGGTCGTCGTCGCGTCCAAGCGGAGCAGCCAGACGAGCGTCTTCCTCACGCCGACGACGTTCTTCGACGACGCCGCCGGGGGCGCGGGCGACACTGCCGGGGTCATCGCCTTCGAGGAGTTCCGAAAGCGCCTCGAACGGCTCCCGAACGTCACCGCCTACGAAGTCGCCCCGAAGAGCGCGATGAACCTGGCTGCGGACCGCGCCACCACAGCGGAGTGAACACCGATGGAGACACCTGTGAACCAGAGCGAACGGACGATTCGAACCGTGTTGGACGCGAACGAACTCACCCCGATGGACGTGGTCGGCGTCCTCTGTGTCACGCTCGTGGCGGGGCTGACGAGCGGGCTGTGGGGCGTCGCCGCCGGCGTCCTCGTCCTCGCCGTCGCGGCGGCGACGACGGGACCGCTCGCGTTCGTCGTCGCCCAACTGACCGCCGTCTCGCTCTTCGGAGACGCGAGCCTCGTCGCGCTCGGTGGCGCGCAGCTCGCGGCGTTCCCGCTCCTCGCGAGCGCGGCGTGCGCGTGGCCGCCGAACCGGTCGCGACTCGCTCGGCTGGCGGCGGGGTACGTCCTCGCGCTCGGGGTGGCGTGGGCGCTCTGGACGTCGTTCCGGTGGGCGTGGCAGGCCGCGCTGGTCGCCGTCGTCCTCGCGGCGGCGGTCGCCTACGGGCTTCACCGCTACGAGCGCGTCGCGCTCGGCCTCGTGAGCGCGCCGGACGCGGGGGCGGAGCGATGAGCGCGGACAGTCCCTCGGACCGACCCGACCGTGAGTTGGCGAACGGCGAGACCCGCGCCGTCGTTTCGGCCGCGAGCCGAGGCGACGGCGACGCCGGCCGGGGCGACACCGACGAGGCGACCCCAGACCGCGCCGAAGTCGCCGACCTCCGGCGCGAGAACGCCCGACTCAGACAGCGCTACGAGGCGCTTCGAAGGGGTCGGTACCGACAGACCGCGACCGCGCTGGCCGCGCTGGGCGTCGCCGGCCTCCTCGGCGGTGCGGTCTTTCCGCCCGTCCGGGAGACGCTCGTCGTCCTCGGCGCTATCGGGCTGTTCGCCGCCGCGGTGACGCGGTATCTCAGCCCCGAGCGGTTCATCCCCGTCGGCGTCGGCTCGTCCGTGTTCGGCGCGCACGCGAGCAACCACGCCGCCGTCGTCGACGAACTCGGCCTGCAGGACACGATGGTCTACGTCCCCGACGCCGACCGCGACGCCGTTCGGCTGTTCGTCCCGGAGCACCGCGGCTACGCGCTTCCCGACGCCGAGGCGCTCCGCGACACCTTCGTCGTCAGCGACGACGAACTGGCGCGCGGCGTCGCGTTCAACCCCAGCGGCGGCGGCCTGTTCGACGAGTTCGAGCGGAGCCTCGACGGCCCGCTCGGCGGCGACCCCGAGACGCTCGCCCGACAGGCGACCGACGCCCTCGTGGAACTGTTCGAACTCGCCGAGACCGCGACCGCCGAGGCTGACGCTGACGACGGTCGCCTGACGGTCCGCGTGGAGGACTGCCGGTTCGGGTCGGCCGAGACGTTCGACACGCCCGTCGCGTCGTTCGTCGCCGTCGCCGTCGCCCGCGGTCTCGGCGCGCCGGTCGTCGCCGAGGTCGCCGCCGGCGAGGAGATGGACTTCGCCGTCACCTGCCGGTGGGACGTCGAAGACGACGAGGAAATCGAGTCGTCCGCGGGTGCGGCGTCGGAGGTCGAGGGTGAGAGCGAAGAAACAGAAGCGGAAACAGAAACAGAAGCCGACGAGCGGTAGCCGACCGTCCTCAGTCGTCGTCGCCGGCGACGGAGGGCGTCGCCGACTCGTTGAGGTCGACTTCGGGCGTCGGAACGGTGTCGACGACCTCCTCGACGACCTCCCGCGGGTCGCGTCCGCTGATGTCCGCCTCGGTCCCGAGGACGAGGCGGTGCGACATGATGATGGGCGCGAGCCGCTTCACGTCGTCCGGAATCACGTAGTCGCGGCCGCGAATCGCCGCGGCGGCCTTGCCGGCCCGGAGGAACGCAAGCGACGCGCGGGGCGACGCGCCGAAGTCGACCGCGGCGTGCGTCCGCGTCGCGCCGACGAGGTCGAGGATGTAGTCGAACACCTTGTCGTCGACGTGCACGTCCGTGACAACCTGTCGAGCCTCCCCGATGTCGGCGTCGTCGATGACGTTCGAGATGTCCGAGGGCTTGAGCGACGGCGAGCGGTCGAAGCGTTCGAGAATCTCCCGCTCGTCGGCCCGCTCGGGGATTTCGACGACGACCTTGAACTGGAAGCGGTCGCGCTGGGCCTCCGGGAGGTTGAACGTCCCCTCGTACTCGATGGGGTTCTGCGTGGCGACGACCATGAACGGATAGGGGAGTTTGAGCGTCTCGCCCTCGATGGTCACCTGTCCCTCTTCCATCGCTTCGAGGAGCGCGGACTGCGTCTTCGGCGTCGCCCGGTTTATCTCGTCGGCGAGGACGACGTTCGAGAAGACCGGCCCCCGCTGGAGTTCGAACTCGCCGAGGTTCTCGCGGTAGATGTGGGTGCCCGTGATGTCCGCCGGTAGCACGTCGGGCGTCATCTGAATCCGCTGGTAGTCGAGGTTCGCGGCGTGGGCGAACAGGTTGGCGATGGTCGTCTTGGCCACGCCAGGAACCCCTTCGAGGAGGACGTGCCCGTTCGTCAGCAACGCGATGGTGAGCGCCTCTATCGCGTCTTCGTTCCCGACGAGGAGTTGCGACGTCTCGTCCAGGATGGCCTCGTAGACCTCTTCGGGAGCACTCATATACGAGACACTCAGGACGGCGACCACATATAACTGCGGTCTCGGTGCCCCGGCGAGCGAGCGGGCCAGACGAGTAGGCCGACAGCGCCGGACGACCGCGGTCGCGGCGACAGACTACGAGCGCCGGCCGCGGCGGGCGACGAGCGCGACCGCGCCGACGACGAAGCCGCCGAACAGGAGTTGGAGTCCGCCGGAGCCCCGGAGCGCCCGGAGCGCGACCTGCAGCGGCGGGCGCTCCTCGGCGTGCGAGAAGTCCAACACGACGGTCGGCCGGTCGGCGACGAGCGCCTCGGCGAACGCCCGGTTGTCCGGCCGTTCGAGCATCGCGTTGATGAAGACGCTCGGGTCGCTCACGACGACCACGTCGCCCGCGCCGAGGCGCTCCGTGGTCACGACGGGGTGCGAACGGAGCGTCTCGCTCTCGTCGAGTTCGCCGTCGTCGTCGCGGTCGAGATACGAGAAGTTCGACGAGCGGACGAGGACGGTGCTTTCGTTTTCGGTCACCGTCGCCGGGTGGTTCAGCGTGAGTTGCGTCACGTCGCGGGTCAGCGGGTCCGCGGCGACGCGCGTCGCCACCGGGAGCGCGCCGGATTTGTACTGGTGGCGGTCGTCGCGGAGCGGCGTCTGATTGATGCGTGCCGACGCGCCCAGTCGGCCGAGCAGGTCGTTGCCGTGGGGCCTGAAGTCGTCGGCGACGACGACGGTCCCGCCGGCCCGGACGAACGCCTCGATGCGGTCGGCCTCGGCGTCGGTGTAGCCCCGCTCCGGCGAGATGACGAACGCGACGGTGCCCGCGGGGTCGACCTCGCCGTACTCGGTGGTGTTGTAGACGACTTCGGTCTCGGCACCCGCGTCCGATGCGACCCCGCGGATGCCGGAGCCGCCGTCCCACGCGGCGTTGAACGCGCCGTAGGTGGACGAGGAGGTGCTCGCGCCGACACCGACGCCGAGGAGCATCGTGACGAGGAGCGCCGCGGCCAAGAGATGCGGGTAGCCGACCTCGCGGGAGCCGACGCGCACTCAGAACACCCCCGGCGGGAGGATGTCGAGGATGCGTCTGACCACGATGTAGCCGAAGGCGACGAGGCCGCCGCCGATGAGCCACAGGAGCCGTCGCCGCCACGCGGGCGTCACTGCGACCGGCGCGGTGAGTTCGACGACGACGAGGAAACCGATGAGAGACACGACGAAGACCAGCTCGTACGAAAGCGAGTCGAGGAGGACCAAGACGAGGGTCGCGCCGAGCATCCAGGCGAGCTGGGCGCGGATGAACCGCTCGCGTCGTGCCGTTGCCATGTACGGTCGTGGACGGGGCGGGATAACTAAACTATCGCTTGTGGGGCCCGGTCAGGACGCGGGCGGTGTGAGGTGCGACCGTCGGTGACGCGCGTCGCGAGCGACACCGCGCTCGCCAGTCAATCGGAGCGGGTTCTCACCCAGAAACACAGCACGGCGGCGAGGAGCGAGCAGGCGGTGAGGAGTATCGACGGGCCGGGAACGGCCGTCTCAGTCGAGTCCGTCGAGCGCTCGGTGGTGGCTCGTGCGGTCTCGGCCTGTCCGTCCGTCGTTGCGCTCGCCGTCGATGACGACGACGTCGCGGGCGAACTCGTGTTGTTCGCGTCCGTCCCGGAACCACCCATCGCCGAGACGGTCAACTCGCCACCTGTAGCGTCCGAGTCGGCATCGAAACCGCCGCCGCCGTCTTGCGACGACGAACTGTCATCGGCCGTATCTGCGTCCGCGGTCGTCGTGGCGTTCGAACTCACCTCGCCGACGGCGAGACTCCCGTTCTCGACGGCGTCGATTCGGTAGCTGACACCCGCTTCGCTCCCGACGTCGGTCACGTTCACGCCGATTGGGGACGTCCCGTTCGCGCTGCCTTCGACGGTGACGGTCGCGATAGTGACGGACCCCGACTGCGACGTGTCGATGAGCGCGCCGTAGAGGCGAACTCGCGAACGCCCGTCGTCGTACGTGACCTCGTTCAGGCCGGGGTCGGGAACGAACGACGCGTTAGCGACGGACGCAATCGAACCGTTGACGCGGACGGTCACGTCGACCGCGCCAACCCCGCCGCCGTCGAGGCCGCGGACCACGAGGTCGTAGGTCGTCGTCGACCCCACGTCCGTCTCTTGGGACGCCGGCGTCACGACGACCGAAACGTCGTCCTGCGCTGCCGCCACCCCCACGGGGGCGACGGCGAGGCTGGAGCTGACGAGCACAAGCAGTCCGAGCGGGACGACGAGAGCCTGTCGAGTCGACATTCGAATTCGGTATCGGCGTGTTGAGAGTCGGACTACTTTTCTGTTCCGGGACCGGCGGTGAGCGGGACGCTGGGGTGCAGCCGTCGGCACATAGTGTAATGTGAATATGCCTGTTACACTAGTCGGTCGACGAGTCGGTACGACCGATGGATGTTTTAGGCTTGTAGCCGGGATGGACACTACCTATCGAGTAAGATGCTCGCCGTCACAGCCGTGTTCCCACCCAGACGACTCTCGAAGAGATGATTCGAACGCAACGAGGGACACGGACCGTCGTCGTCGGCATCGTGTTCTGTCTCCTCCTGAGCGCGGCGCTCGCGCCGGTTTCGGAAGCGACGCTCCCCACAACTGACGTCGACTCAGGAGGACCCGAACGCAGTACGACCGCGGCGACCGTCACCGACCCCGCGAATAACACGACCGCATCCGACAACGGAACGACCGGGAGCGACGTTCTCTCGGGCGTCGCGGCGTACCGACTATCGCGCGCGGAGTCGGACGAACTCGTCCCGGTAATCCTCGTCTTCGACGACCAGTCGCGCGAGTCACGCGACGGGGGCGGTCGCAACGACACGACGGCGCGCGCACAAATCAGAGCGACGACCAACCGGACGCAGTCCGACGTGCGCGAATTCCTCGACGCGCGGCGGGCGAACGGGACCGTTGCGGACGTGAAACCGTTCTGGACTCGAAACGCGCTCGCCGTCGAGGCGACGCCCGCTGTCGTGCGGACGCTCGGCGGGATGCCGAACGTGTCCGCGATTCACTACGACAGACCGATTTACGCGACGGGGTCGGTCGCGCCGAGCGTCGCCGCGTATCTGGACTCGCTGTCCGCGTACGGCGAGACGGTCCGACCGGACAGCGTTCAGCGCGCGACGAGCGGAACCGAGTCGTGGAGCGTCAAATCGGTCGGTGCCGACGACGTACAGGCGCGCGGAATCACCGGTTCGGGCGCGAACGTCAGCGTCATCGACAGCGGCATCGACGACAGCCACCCGGCGCTCCGCGGGCAGGTCGTTCGGTGGCAGGACTTCGTCGGCGACTCGTCGGAGCCGTTCGACCCGTGGGGCCACGGCACGCACGTCGCGGGGACGGTCGCCGGTCGGGCGGACGCCAAGAAAGCAGTCGGTGTCGCACCCGGAGCGCAACTGTTCGGCGCGCGCGCCCTCAACGCCGACGGACAGGGCAGTATGTCGGACGTGATGGCGGCGATGGAGTGGAGCGCCGAGAACCACGCGGACGTGGTCTCCGCGAGTCTCGGTGCTAGTCCGTTCCCGCTCGAGTACCGCGGGGAGCGGGGGGTCCGGCCGAACGAGACCGGAACCGCGGACATCGAACTCTACGCGAACGGCTCCGGCGTGTACCAGACCAACGCGAAGTACGACGGGTTCAAACCGGCGTACGTCTATGTGCTCGTCGAACCGACGCGGGTCGGCGGCGAGCAGATACAGAGCGACGAGCGACGCGCCGAGGTCATGCGGAACCTCTCGGTGACGCTTCGAGACCCCGCGGGCGAAACCCCGCTCAGAGGCGTCGACGCGGGGTGGTGGTTCGCCGACGGGCGCGTGCCGGCACAAATCGCGTACCAGAGATTCACACCCCGGAACGGGACCGCAATCGAAACCCCCGGGAACTGGTCGCTCGACGTCGAGAACGACCACCCCGAGTCGGTGTCGTATCGGTACCGAACGACGGCGTACTACCCGTCGAACGGGAGCGACCAGTTCTCTCGGTACGTCGACTCGCTCGTGACGACGACGGACACGGTCGCGGTTATCTCGGCCGGCAACGCCGGGTTGCTCGGGAATCGCTCCGTGGCGAGCCCCGGCGCTTCGGCGGGGGCGATTACCGTCGGTGCGTCACGGCAGACAGCGTCCGACGTGACCTCGTTTTCGAGCCGCGGCCCGGTCGGGTTCGGGGCTGACCGGCGACCCGGCATCGACCTCATCGCCCCCGGTGAGAACGTCACGTCCGCGTACTCGACGTCACAGACCGACGAGGCCGAACCGTACGTCACGCGCGACGGGACGTCGATGGCGGCCCCGCACGTGAGCGGCACGGTCGCGCTCCTTCTCGACGCGAACCCGAACGCGACTCGCGCCGACGTGACGCGGGTACTCCAGTCGACGGCGCGACCGCTCCCGCAGACAGCGCCGACCGTCGGCGCGGGAATGCTCGACACGCGGAGCGCGGTCAACGAAACGGCCGAGCTACCCCCCTCCGTGACGACCGAAACAGCGCCACCGACCGACCCCGACGGTGACGGCCGCTACGAGGACGTCAACGGAGACGGCAACGTAACGCTCGCCGACGTGCAGACGCTGTTCGCCCACCGCGACGCCGGGACGGTCGAAGGCAGTCGGGAGGCGTTCGATTTCTCCGGGAACGGCCGCGTCAACGTCGTGGATGTACAGGCGCTGTTCGCGGCCGTCCGAGAAAACTAGCGGGGTCGGTCAGGACGATTCGGAACTCGGGTCGGTGACGTTCACCCAGAGGTGGACCGCTTGGGCGGCGTTTTCAGCCGTCGGCTCCGCGGGTGCCGTTCCCTCGTACAGGAGGTAGGTGAGTCGGAGCCGGTCGCCGGTCATCGTCGGCGTGACCGCGTGTTCGGTCCGCCACGTCGAGTCGGCTTCGACCGACGGTCGATACCGCGTGAGTGACTCGCGTTCGAGGACCGTCGTGGTGTTGTTGGCGACCCGAACGCGCTGGAGTTGCGAGACGACGACGTAGTCGGTTTGCGCCCCCTCGTGGTTACCCACGGCAATCGTGAACGGCGTCGGCTCCCCCGCAGTGAGTTCCGTCGGGTAGTCCTCCGCGGTGAGTTGCCCGGACTGGTTCTCCGTCAGCACGTACACCTCGGAGAACGACTCCCCGGAACCGGGGGCGGCGACCACGTATCCGCCCACTCCGACGGCGACCGCGAGGCAGAGTATCAATACGACGGCGAACGCCGCGTCAGTCCGCGAATCGGACGAGAAGAGGGCCTGGCCGTCGGGAAGACTGGACCGGACCGTGACGCCGAACCGTTCGCTCTCGGGGAGGGCCGCCCGACGACGCGACGCGACGACCACGGCCGCGACCGTGAGGAGTCCGATGGAGACGACAATCGGAACGAGTCGAAGTCCCCACGGCGTGAAGTTGAGGAGCAGTCCGAGCGCCGAGACGAGGGCGATGCTCGTCCCGAACGAGAGCGCGACCCGCTCGATACCGTCGATTCCCGTCCAGTCACCCGTGTCGGCGTCTCCGTTCGCGGCGACCGACGGTCCCGACTCCGGGAACAGCGCGGCGATAACCGCGTAGCCGGGGACGAAAAGCACGAACGGGAGGCCGAGCACGACCCGAAGCGGGGTGTCGCGGACGCCGGGGACGGTGACCGCACCGCAGGTGAGGACGACCGCCACCACGACCGCGAGCAGATCCGCGGGAGCGGTGCGAACCGAGCGCGGGATGAGAGATCGCCAGTCCGTATCGGAGGGCATCGGCTATGGGTGCGACAAGGATTCACTAAAAGCGGTCGGTCTCACCGACTGCCGTGTCCGCGACCTCGGCGGTCCAGGCGTGAGACGAACCCGCCAGAACCAGTTACTACGCGTCTTCCGCGCGCGAGAGTGTGTCCAGCACTTTGAGCGAGAGTTCGTTCGCAGAGATCTCACCGTCTTGGTAGTCGGCGAACCACGACGACTTCGCGTGCCACGTTCCGAAGCGAGACTCGGGGCTGTCCATGACGATTGCGTTCAGGCGCTCGGCCTCCCAGCCGTTTGCGACCCGATTGAAGAAGCCGCCGGCGATCGTGCCGATTTCCCCGCCGACTTCCTCGTACTGGTCTTCGTTCGAGACGTACGTGAGTTCCACCGCGTTCGCCGGCGGTTGCGGGAGGAGTTCGACGATGGAAATCTCCTCTTGTTGGAGGAACGACCGAAACTCGTCCGCCTGCTCGACGAACGGGGAGGGCGTCTTCGTCGGGAGCGTCGTCGTCGACTGGGTCGACGCCTCCGTCTCGGACTCCTGTGCACAGCCGGCAGTTCCGACGACCATCGCAGAGAACGCAGTAAGGAACCGGCGCCTTCGCATATGCTACTCACAAGACTACCCGCCTTCTTTAATCTGACCACGGCTCCGAAACGGTCTGACTGTTGTCGGTTTGAATGAGTGTCAATACAGCCGGACGGTATTATTCAGGACTATGATTCTGAATAAATCCATGGGTGATACAGAAGTATTTTATCGCTCCTATCAGATGAACATACCATGAGGCCTACGACCAGCAACAGGACTAAACTCTTGAGTTTGGTTCTGACGGGGGTTGTGGTTCTATCGATGGTGGTAGGGCCCGTTAGCGCGAGCACCCTCGCCTCAGCAGACGCATCGGCCTCACTCAGCGGAGGGGGTTCCGCTCCGATCGACGGAGCAACGACACCCGCGGTGAGTGACGAGTTGAAAATAGACGCCGGAGAGAACGTCTCCGTGTGGCAGTATTCGCTGCTGACACTTCGGCCAAATAATCCAGCAGCGTCGAGTGAGTTTGTCACACTCGACGACGTCCCGTACATCAGCCACGAGATACGGAACACGAATATCTTCGTCGGGACGAGCGACCTGGAAACCAGTTTGGACAAAAATCGAATCTACGTCTTCAACAAGACGGAGATCACCGCGACCTTCAATCCGGGGAAAGCCGGAAAGAGCAGCGTGGTCGACGGGGAGAAAGTCCAACTGGTCGCTGTCCGCCTGAAGGAGGGCGCGAAGCAACCGGGTGGTATCAGCGATATCGGCAAACTGCTCACCACGAGTAAGGACACGAACGCCGAAATCGTTCGCGAGTTCACGGGGGAGAGCGGAGAGCAGAACTTCAAATTCACCCCCGACGAATCCGGGCAGTACATCTTCGCGACGGTTCTCGTCGAGAACAGCACCGACCCGGGACTGGTGCAGGGCTCCTCGGCCGGTAACCTCACCGCCGAAGGGAACGTGACGGTCGTCGGCTTCGACCACTTCCTCGTCCAGGACGGTCGGTCGACGGTGACGCCGCCGGAGGTTGCCGCGGTCGGCAACGACGTTGACGTCGACGTCGACGCGTCGAATCTGGAATCGGACGAGGTTTCGCACACGACGATTCTGCTGAACGAGACGGTCCTCGGCGACCAACAGCAGACGATTCAGCTCAACGGGAGCGAAATCGAGGAGATTCAGTCGTCCATCGACCGAATCGAAGGGGCGACCGACGTGAAGCCCGGAACGAACTTCGCCGGGAGCACGCTTCCCGCGAGCCGATACAACGGGAACACGAACATCGTCTCGCTGCTCTCGCGGTTAGCCGGTGAAGACAGCGTGACCCAGACCGACGACACGGTCATCTACACGAGTATCAACGGGACCGTCGGCGGACCGCAGGAGACGGTCACGCTCCGCACGACGGAGAACTTCACGCCCGGCGAGTACTCGGTGGTTCACTTCGCGACCGCACAGAACGGGACGGCGACGCTGAGCAACAAAGCGAGCGTCGAACTCGTCGACGGCGTCCAGCTCAACATCGAGCCGAGCGCGGTCGAAATCCAGCAGGGCGACAGCGTCACGCTCAACGTGACTCGGGCAGACACCGGCGACCGCGTCGCTGGTGCGAACGTGACCTACAACGGCAAGACGTTCACGACCGATTCGAACGGTCAGGTGACGTTCACGCCCGTCGAGTCGGGAACCGCGACGGCCACGAAAGACCCGTCTAACGGAACCGCGTACATCTCGTCGAGCGTTGACCTGTACGTCATCACGCCGAACATCGAACTCACCGACTACAACGTCTCGTCGACGTCGGTGACGACGGACGAGACGGTGACGGTCAACGCGACCGTCGAGAACACCGACTACTTCGGTGGGAACTTCACGGTCGACCTCAAGCGTGACGGCCAGACCGTCGAGTCGAAGACGGTGTTCGTCAACGAAGGCGAGACCGTCGTCGAGCAGTTCGAACTGAGCTTCGACACGCCGGGCACGTACGACGTGACGGTCAACGACGCGACGCCGACGGCCATCGAGGTCAGCGGCGTCCCGGACATCGTCTACTCGAACTTCACGGCCCCGAGCCAGGTTTCACCGGGTGAGACGACGGTCGTGAGTGCCGATGTCAGCAACAACGGAACCGGCGCTGGCGAGTACAACGCGTCGCTCGTCATCGACGGACAGACCGTCGAGTGGATGAACGGGACGCTCGCGCCCGACGAGTCCACGACGGTCACCTTCGAGAGGGACCTCGGTCCCGGCACGTACCAGATCGCGATCGACGGGCTTCCCGCTCAGACCGTGACTGTCGACAAGCCGGCGAACCTCGACTACTCGAACCTGCAGGTCAACGCGACCGAAATCGGACTCGAGGACGCGGTCAACGTGAGCGCGACGGTCACGAACACCGGCGACGTGTCGGACACGTTCACCGCGACGCTCTCGGTCGACGACGAAATCACGCAGACGAAGGCCGTGACCCTCGACGGCGGCGAATCGAAGACGGTCTCGTTCACCGTCACCGACCTCGCCCTCGGCGAGCACACGGTCCGCATCGGCGACCTCTCGCCCGAGACGGTCACCGTGAAAGCGCCGGACATCACGCCGACGCTCTCGGTCGAAACGAACGTGACGAAAGGTATCGTGCCCGTCAACGCGACGGTCGAAAACCGCGGTAACGTCGAGGCGACGGGCGTCGACGTACTCGTCGAAGCGAAAGCCGACGGCGGTGGGGACTGGGAAGAACTCACCAGTCAGTCGGTCGACCTCGCTGCGGGCGAGTCGGTCGCTATCAACACGACGCTCGCACGCGTTGACGCGCGGAACTACTCCGTTCGCGTCGTCGCGGACCCGGCTGACGAAATCGCCGAGGCGAGCGAGACGAACAACGAGGTCAACGCGCGCGTCACCGGCGGTCCGCTCGCGAAGGGCTACGTCAAGATGCCCGACGGGAGCGCCGCCGTGGACGACCTCGTCTACACGAGCCGCACGAACCCCGGCGACGAGTCGTGGTCCGTCGGACAGGCGTTCACCGACGAGAACGGTCGGTTCCTCGTGCCGGTCGTCAACGGAACCTCACAGACGATCGCGTACGTGCAGGACGAAGCGAGCGGTTGGAGCGGCGACCACCCGCGCGACGGGTCGCCCGACATCTACTCGCTCTACACGACGAAAGGAACCGAGCGGATTCTGAACGTCGGGAACACGACGCTCCCCGACGCGGGTCTACTGAACGTCACCGTCGTCGACCAAGACGGTGACCCCGTGGAGAACGCGACGATTGCGGTCACCCACAACAACGACGGCACCCGCTCGGGTGTCGCGTACAAGTCCAACGCCGAGGGGCTCTTCCCGGCCGGTGAAGGCGACAAGACCGGCATCGAGGTCCGCGGCGACATGGAAGTCCGCGTCACGCCGCCCGAGAACGATCGGTTCGTCAACCGGACGTACTGGCAGAACCTCACGGTCGACACGAGCGGTGCGAACCTCACCTTCCGCCTCGCGGAGGGTGCTGACCTCTCGCCCGAACTCGACGTCGAACAGCGACAGCGGTTCAACGACGGCGTGAACGCCTCCGTGACCGTCTCGAACGACGGACTCGTCAACGTCTCGAACGCGACGGTCGACCTGACTGTCGAGGCCGCCAACGGTGCCACGGAGACGTACACGAAGTACACCGGCAACCTCTCCGACAGCACCGACGCGCCGAACAACGAGACGACGCTCACCTACGACCTGACGGAGTTCGCCAGCGAAGAACTCCTCGGAACCCTCGCACAGGGTAACGCGAAGGTGACCGCGACGGTCGATCCGGCGAACGAGATTCCCGAGACGGACGAGACGAACAACCAGGTCGTCAACTCCACGCGCGTGGTCTACGCCGACCCGGCAGTCCGCATCCAGGGACAGAGCACGGTGCTCCAGAGCCAGAAGGCGACGCTCGTCGTGTTCACGAAGAACAACGGTACCGCACCGACCGGTGAGTTCAACGTGACCGTCGACTACGACGACGGGACGACCGAGAACATCACCATCGCGAACCTCGGCGTCCAACAGCCGAACACGACGCGCGTCACCCACAGCTTCGCGACGGGTGGCGACAAAGTCGTGACCGCGAGCGTCTCCGACGGCGTCCCGTTCGACAACAACGAGTCGACGAAGGACGTCAGAGTGAAGCCGTACACGCTGAGCATCGACGACGAGGACGTCTCGGTGCCCTCGACGGTCGTGAACAACTCGACTGTCACCGTCATCGCCGAGTTCAACGCGAACTACCCGTCGGACGTCAACGCGACGGTTTCGCTCCCCGCGGGGCTCGAACTCGTCGACGGACAGCGCGCTGAGAAACAGGTCCGGTCGTCGGCGAAGGGCGGTTCGGTTGCGTGGAAGGTCCGCGGCAACACGACCGCCGACATCGACGACGCGCAGCTCGACGTCACCGTCGAAGCGTTCGGCCAGAGCGACACGGCGTCCGCGACGACCAACGTCACGGTGCCGAAGGTCCGCTACACGACGACGAACGCGACGACGCTCGAGTCCGCGGGCGAGACGCAGTCGCTCGCGCTCAACATCTCGGACGCGACGACCTACGAGCACACCCTCAACGTGACCGTGCAGGCCGGGACGGACGGACGGACGCTACAGGGTCTCGAATACCTGTTCTCCTACCCCTACTGGTGTGTCGAACAGACGACGACCCAGATGATGTCCGCGCTCCGGACCGACCAGTACTACCGCGACGGCGACATCCCGAGCAACTACGACCGCGACCGCTCGAACAGCACGATCAGCGCGGGTATCAGCAAGCTTGCCGACGAGCCCACGCCTGGGGCGTACGTCAACATCTCCCAGCACGACAACGGCGCGTGGAGCATGTACGGCAACAACCCGCGCGGTGACCTGTTCTACACCATCTACGCCCTGCAGGGCGTGAGCGCCGTCTCCGACGACGCGGTGCAGAGCAGTCGTACGGACGTGAACAAGAGTCTGCAGAACATCAACCAGAGCGGTGCAGTCCTCTGGCTGGCAGACAAACAGCGCAACAACGGACGTGTCCGCCCGAGCGGGTACTTCCTCCGCGACGACACCTCCGCGACCGCCTACACGACGGTCGCAATCGACCGCGCTGGCGACGACCTCAACGCGACCGCACAGACGGCCGCCAACGAGTTCAGCGTCGACGCAGCGGTCTACCTCATCGAACAGCAGAACGGCGACGGTAGCTGGGAAGCCGGTTCGAAACAGGCGCAGGCAACCGCCTACGCGGTGCAGGCGCTCGCAGCGGTCAACGACAGCGACACCCTCCGGAACCAGGTCAACAGCGAGCTGAGTTCGGGTAACGTGTCGATGGCCCTCGACAGCGGTGTCCAGTGGCTCGCGGCGAACCAGCGGGAAGACGGTTCCTGGGCTGGTTACACGAACTCGCCGTACTGGAGTAACACCGGTGAGAAGGCCCGCGCGACGGGCAACGCGATCATCGCGTTGAACGCCGCGGAGGGCTACACGGCGGCGAGCAACGATACCGTCTCCGACGGTGTCGGCTACCTCGTCAGCATCTACCAGCAGGGTGGCTCCTTCGGTAACACGCGTGCGACCGGCGTCGCAATCGACGCTCTCACCACGGCGGACCAGCGGAACGCTGGTGCGCAGACGGTGACGGTCGAAATCAACTCGACCTTCACGGAGGACGTCACCGTCGACGGCAACACGCCGACGGCCACGGTGTCCTTCACGACTGACGAACTCGAGACGCTTCGTGAGACCGGTGATATCACCCTCACCATCGAGAACTCGACTCGAGTCGTTGTCGGTGCCGAGTCCGAACAGCTCGTCAACGAACAAGAGTACGAGGACACCAACTGAGGAGAACGATGACACGAAAACTCTCAATGACACTGGCTGCCCTCCTGGTCGTGGCATCGATATCGTTCGGTGTCGGTCCGGGCGTTGTGTCTGCTTCGGATCCGTTCAGCGTCGACATCGACGCACCGGACGACCTCAGCACGAACGGCAACCAGACGATTGCAGTAACGGTTACGAACAACGACGACACCGCGCTACTCAACCCGCTCGTTGAGGTCCCGATCAGCAGTCCGGTCGGCCTCCCGAACGGGGCCGAAGACGCGGTCTACGTGAACGACACGTCGGACCTGCGGGACGCGGCCGTCCAGCAGAGTACGATTTCGACCGGCAACTCCCTGACCATCACGGGCGAAGTGGTGCCGGCCGGGGAATCCCGGACGTACCACTTCAACGTGACCGTCTCGTCGGCGGGGACGACATCGCTGACCGCCGACGCGCGCCCGCTGTACAACGAGCCGAACAACGTTCGGACGACCGAACAGCTCGACGTGAGCGGCGTCGGGACGGTCAACGCGAGCGTCGTTGACAACGACGGAAACGCCGTCAGTGGCGCGTCCGTCGTCCTCGACGGTCAGAACCAAGCCGACTCGGTCAGCGAGACGGTGCTCGAAGGCGACCACACGGTCGGCGCGAGCCTGACGAACGCGCCCGAGTTCACCGTCGGCGTCGGCATCTCCGAGACGGCGTCTGTCACCTTCGTCGACGGCGACGACAGCATCCAGCCGGTCGCCTACGTCGGCGACGCGCCGTCGCTCGTCGGTGACTCGACCTCGGAATCGGACGGGAACGCGAAGACACCCGTCAACACGACGGTGTCGGTGACCGTCTCGAAGACCGACGGCACGGTCGTCTACGACATCGCACCGCCGAGCGACACGCCGCTCCGCGGGAACGGCGTCGCGACGACGGACGCGAACCTCGTCGACCAGACGACGGTCGACGGTGAGACGCGAGTTCAGCTCAACCAGACTGGCGTCGCGACGCAGGTCTCCGTGGAGTTCGAAGGCTACGAACTCGGGAACGCAGACCTCGACGGCGACGTTGACGCGGACGACGCGTCCGCAATCGCACAGGCCGCTTCGAGCGGCTCCGACGCCGCCTACGGCGACGTCAACGGCGACGGGCAGGTCAACGCGGTCGACGCGATGCTCGTCCAGCAGTACAGCGAGAACAACCGCGATGCCGACTACACCATCGGAGGTGCATAACTCATGAACACGAAACAGCTACTCGCAGTAGCGATGTGCGCCGCCATGCTCGTCAGTGCAGTCGGCGTCGGTGGTGCCGGTGCCGCGACGGCCAAGACCGTCTCGGTCGACGCCGTCGGCTCGCTCGACGAGCGCTCCGCGGACTCGACGGCGACGCTCACTGCGTACAACGTCGAGGACGCGGACGGCATCGGGTCGTACGAACTGAACATCAGCTACGACGACAGCCTGGTCGACGTCTCGGTCGCCGGGAACTCCCGGTTCAACGTGGAGACGACCGACCACGGCAACGGAAAGCTCACCGTCGTCGGGTACACGGGTGAGACCTCCGGCTCGACCGGAAACGTCTCGCTCGCGGACCTGACGGTGAGCGCGCAGTCCGTCGGGAGCGACACCGCCGCTTCCATCGACGTCACCGTCGAATCGATCACGGACACGAGAGGAAACCTCCTGTCGCACAGCGGCGACACGACGACCGTCGATGTGAACAACGTCGACGGTAGTACGCCGACCCCATCGACGCCGACGCCGTCGACGCCGACCACCGAAGCACCGTCGAGCGGCGGTGGCGGCGGTGGCGGTGGCGGCGGATCCGTTCCGAACAGCGGAACCTACGAGAGCGTCCGGCTCTTCTACGGTTCGCAGGTCAGCGCGTCGCTCCCGGACGGTGCCACTGTGACGAACGTCGACGTGGAGTTCGGCAGCCAGGGAACCGGCGAGGTCATCGTCCGCGAGCGGACGAGCCTCCCCGGAACGGTCGGTCGACCGTCGAACGCCGCGATCGGCTACGTCCAAATCGACGTCCCGAGTTCCCTCCGCGATTCGCCGTCGACCATCACGCTGAGCGTGAGACAAGACCGCCTTGACGAACTCGGAATCACGGCGCAGGACCTCGCAGTCGAACGCTACAACGACGAGAGCGGTGAGTGGGAGACCCTCGACACGCGCGTCGTGAGCGAGGGCGACGGACGGGTCGTACTGGAAGTCGATACGCCCGGCTTCTCGTACTTCGCCGTGACCTCGAAGCAGGCCGTGACGACGACGGCAGACGACGGTGGTGACGACACCACCACGTCTGACGACGATGGTGACGACACCACAACGGACGACGGAACGCCCGGCTTCGACGACGAGACGACGACCGGAGAGCCGACGACGACCGACTCGGTCATTCCCGGCTTCGGCGTCACCGCCGCGCTGATTGCGCTCGTCGCAATCGCGCTCATCGCGGTGCGACGCGACTAACGTCGCGTCACCGTTCTCGGTCCTTTTCTTTTATTCGACGACACAGATCCGAATCGGACAGCCACGCACAGCGCCAACCGCGGGTGTTCGCCACCGTGCGCCACGCGCTTCTGCCGCCACACTGTGGCACGCTCCGTGTAGACGCTACCGGGGTCGTTGACCGCCGAGGGACTGTCGTAGAGAGTCGGGGTGCACTCTCACTTGGAGTAGATCTTCGGGTGGAGGCGAACCCTGTCAGTGTGCGCTCTCGCCAGCACGAACCTGAACGGTGGTTTCCACGCCTCCGTCAATCCGACGGCAGAAGGTGCGTCCACTGACAAGCCCATGACTTCAGTCGTGGGTCACTGGCGTCCGAAAGAAATGCGCGGTTCAAGAAGAGGTGTCCGCCTCGTCGATTACGAGCGGCGACGCAGAAGACTGACGCCGACGAGACCGACGACACAGACGAGTGCAATCCCGACCGGCCCCCAGAGTGGAGCGGTGGTTTCGGTCGTGGTTTCAGTCGTCGAGGGCGCTGCGGTTTGCGTCGAGGTCTCCGTGCCGGACGTATCCGTGGATTCCCCCGTCGAAGCCGACTGGTCGTCTTCGTCCGCGTCGTCCGAATCAGCCCCGTCGTCCGCGTCGTCCACATCGTCCGTGTCATCTGCGTCGTCCGCATCGTCCGTGGGCGTCGGCGAGTCAGTCGTCTCCGCCGAACTCCCTCCGGAGTTCCCCGCAGTCGTATTGGCTGTGGTGGACTCGTTGGTTGGGGTCGACGTTGCGGTCTCGGTCGTCTCCGTGGTCGTCGTGTCGTCGGACCCGTCCGTCGAGTCCGAGTCTTCGAGCGACCCTTCCTCGACGACGCTCACGGACTGGGTTCCGCTCACCGCGACGAGTTCGGGTTCACCGAACACTTCGTCGCCGGTCTGGGCGGCCGAATAGAGCCGATAGTCGCCCGTCGAGAGCGACGCGACGTCGACCGTCGCCGTGTAGTTCAACCCCGTCTGTCGGGTCGCGGTCGTGCGGACAGACGCCGACTCGTTCCCGAGAACGACCTCGACGCCGGCCGGCGGCGATTCGACGTCGTTGCTGACCTTGGAGAGGTTCACTTCCACGAGGAGTTCGTCGTCCGATTCGACGCGGTCCGCCGCGGTCTGTTCGACGTCGAACCCGTTGATGATGAACGGTTCGACCGCGTAGACGGTTTCAGTTCCGTTCGTGAGCGCGATTGCGTACGTACCGGGGTCGTAGCGATCGAGCGAGAACGACGCCGAGGCGGAGCCGCCGTCGACGTACTGGCTGTCACGGAGTCGCTGTTGACTGTCGACGACACGGATGGAGTACGAGTCACCGGACGGGCCGTCGGTCGAAACGGAAAGGTAGCCGTCTTCCGACGCGCTGCCGATGGCTTCGATGGTCTGGTCTCCCCACTGAGTCGAAATCGTTCGGTCCGGGATGTCGAGGTCGCCGTCGATGTCGACGTCGTAGTCGGCGCTCTGTGCCGCCGTCAACGGGGCGACCGCCGAACACACCAACACGAGCGCCAAGAGGAGGGCACGGGACGAGTGCATGTGCCAGCCTCTACAGTCGTCTGGGGTAAGTGCATTGTCATGGCGAGTCGAACAGTCAGCGGTGGAGCAACCGCCCGACGTCGAACCGAACGAAGGGCGTCGCCGCGATGACGGCGCTACAGACCGCGAGACAGACCGCGCCGAGGGCGGACGCGGCGACCATCAGGGGAGTGAACGGGACGGCGAGTCGAATCCCGAAGACGACGAGCACGTCGACCCGCGCGAGCACCCACAGGAGCGCCGCCGCGAGGCCGAACGAGAGGACCGCCGCGGGAATCGCGAGACGGACGGCGTCGGCCGCGAGCAAGGCGAGAATCCGTCGTCTGCTCGCGCCGGTCGCGCGGTAGATGCCGATGACGCGGCGGTTCGCGTGCACCGCCTGCGCGAACGTCGCGGTCGTGCCGCCGATGGTGCTCAACCCGGCGAGCGAGACGAGCACGACGAACAGCAACTGCACGTTTCCGAAGACGTTCTCGATGGCCCGGCCGATACCGGTTCCCTCGGTGTACTCGCCGCGACTGCTGAGCGTCGCCGCGACGCGCTCGTCGCCGGTGACGCGATAGGTCGCCGTCGAGATGACCGTCCCGTCGACGACCAATCGGAGGTCGTACGTGCCCGGCGGCGGGTCGTCACCGAGTCCGACCTCGGACGCCGACAGTTCGATCTCCGAGACGTTTCCGGCGGTCAGTTCGACGGTCCGCGTCTGGGTCCCACCCGGCGAGACGAGGGTGAGGTTGCGGACGAGGAACCGACCCCACGGGTTGGCGACGCGTGCGGTCACCGTCGGGTTCGTGAGTCGCGACCCGGTGGACGGCGAGACCGTCAACCGCCCGCCGAGTCGCTGCGGCGCGCCGCGTTCCACGGTGAGCGTGTGTTCTTCCGGGACGTAGCCGTCTTTCGAGAGCCGGAGCGTGTACGTGCCCGGCTCTTCGGGAACCCGGATGGGCACGCCGCCGCGGGCGTCCGTCGTCGCGCTCCGGCCGTCGAGCGTGACGGTCACACCGGAGACCACGGACTCGTTCGGCGTCGTCGCCGGTACGACGAGCGTGGACCCCGGCGGCGCGCGCGTCGGGTACTCGGACGGGAGCTGAAGCGTGTTCGGCCGGTACACCGTCACGGAGCGGGTGACGCCGTCGGTCGCGAGTTCGTACGTCCCCGCGGTCTCGAAGCTCGTCTCGAACGACAGTTGGGTCGATTCGTCGCTCCCGAGCGTCACGTCTCGTTCGAGCGTTCGGTTCCCCACGCGGACCGTAACTGTTTCACTCGCGGTGGTGGACCCGAGGTTTCGGACCGTCGCGCCGAAGCGATACGTCGCGTTCGTCCGGACCTCGGACGGTCCCGAGAGGCTCGTCACGAGCAGTCCCGACGAGCGGTTCTGCAGGGACGTGAGCCTCGAAGACGCGTTCTTCGTCCGAATCAGGTGAACCGTTCCGGGACCCGTCGCCAGCGGCTGTGTCGTCTCGAGCGGGACGACGAGCTGGTCGTTCGTCACGCCGCTTCCGGCGAACGTCCCGACGATTGTGACACGTCTGACGCCGGGCGTAACGCTCCCCCCAAGCGTCACCGTCTCTCCGACTTCGAGCCCGAGCGTCCGCGCGAGGTCGGTCCCGACGACGGCCTCGTCGGCGCGCTGTGGGGCCGTCCCCGCGACTAACGACGCGTCGGTGACCGAGCTAAACGCGGTGTAGTTCGCCCCGCGAACGAGGTACGGCGTCCGGCCTCGGGTCTGCGCGTAGATGACCTCCGGGCTCGCCGTGATACCGTACGAGCGGAGGACCGTCGCGTAGTTCTCGTCGATGCGGCTGTTGAGGGGGTGTGCGGCACCGCTCTCGACGACCGTCCCGCTCGACGTTGTGGCGAGCGGCGCGAGCGCGCCGCCAATCGACCCCGTCAGTAGGATGATGAGCATGAAGACGGCGAGCGTCGCCGCCGTCGGGGTGAACGCCCGCCAATCGACGAGCGTCGGCGAGGCGACCGCTTGGAATCGGCGAATCGGCTGCGGCCATCGACTGGTGGCCCGGTGTGTTTGGTCGAACTTCGGGTCGCCGCGGACGACCGGAAGCGCCGCGAGGACCCCGGCGACGAGGCCCATCACGAGGAGGAACCCGGCGATGCCGAGGAGCGAAAACGCGATATCCGCGGTCACGTTCGTCTGAATCGACACCGGGAGGCCCACGTACGTCGCGGCGTTGACGACGCCGTTGGTCACGATTACGCCGAGCGCGTATCCCAACGCGACCCCGACGAACGTGAGCGACAGCACGCGCCCGAGGATAATCGAGAGGATGCGCTGCGGCGACGCTCCGGTCGCGCGGGCGACGCCGATGAGACGGGTCCGGTCCCGAATCGACATCTTCGTGACGTTGTACACGACGACGAGAATCAAGAGCCCGCCGGCGAACGCGGCGACCGAGAGCGTCCGGACGACCTGCGTGATACCGCCCGCCAGAAACGGGAGCGCCGCGATGAGCGGGACGGTCGTCGGTGACGACGGCGCACCCGAACTCCCGGTGTCGAACACCAAGGCACCGCTCGTCCCCAACTGCTGGACGGTATCGGTGTCCGCGACGTACCACGAGTCGGGAAACAGCGTTTCGTCGACGCGGTGCGGCGAGACGGACGTCGACACGGTATTTTCAGGGCCGGACAGCTCTATCTGCTGGACCGTCGATACCGGGGCCGAGACACCGTCTTTCGGCGGTCTCGGGAGCGTCGCGGCTTGCCACGAGACCGACGCACCGGAAATCGTTCGCGGCGCGTCCGGCGGTACCCCGACGACTCGGCGCGTCTCGCCGTCCGGCAGTGAAACTGTCGTGACCGCGATGACGACCTCGTCGGCGGACGCGGCCGCAACGGCGTCGTCGTACGACTGTTCGTAGGTGACCGTCGCCGAACTCGAGAGGTCGGAACTGAGGGTGCCGGTGTAGGTGGCCGCCGTGAGCAACAACAGCGCGGAACCGAGGAGAAACGCTGTCGTGACGGCGACGACCGCGATGCTCAGCCACTCGCGGCGCGACCACCTCGAGAGGAGCGCTGTCGCATAGCGCATGTTATCCGAGGCGGTTCATTGACGGATGAACTCGTCCGGTTTCCGGCGGAGCGAGCCGTCTATCAGCACGTGCGTCTCTTCGAACTGGTCGGACAGCGTGGGGTCGTGGCTGATCACGACGAGCGCGGTGTCCGTCTGGTCCTTGACGCGGAACAGGAGGTCGAGGACGCGCGCTGCGGTTTCGGGGTCGAGTTGCCCCGTCGGCTCGTCGGCGAAGACGACGTCCGGCCGGTTCGCGAGGGAGCGGGCGATGGCGACGCGCTGTTTCTCCCCGCCGCTGAGCGTCGCCGGATACTGGTCTTTGAGGTCCAAGATGTCGAGGGCGTCGAACAGCGTGTCGAGCCACGCCTCGTCTCGGCTCCGGGTGTGGTCCTGCGGCAGCGCGGCGTTGTCCCACGCGGTCAGGTCCGGGATGAGCTGGAAGTCCTGGAACACGAATCCGATCGCGTCCCGCCGTAACACGGCGCGTTTCCGCTCGGGGAGCGCGCTCGTGTCGTCGCCGTGGACGTAGAGCGAGCCGCTGGTCGGGGTACTGAGCAGTCCGAGGACGTTGAACAGCGTCGTCTTCCCGGCACCGCTCGGGCCTTGAATGAGGAGGGAGGTGTCAGGCTCGACGGTGATGGAGACGTCCGCGAGAATGGTGGAGTCACCACGTTCGACGGTGAGCGAATCGCCACGCAGTACGGGGCCCGTCATCGATATGCTCCCTTCATGCTTCACGTATGTATAGTGTATGGGTGCTCGGTCAGACCGTCCGGTTCGTCGCGGCCGCGCACGTCGCGTTCCCGACCGGCCGGGACACCACCACGGGGTCGTTCCCGGTGTTGGCGTAGACGACGTTCCGTGTCGCGGTCCACTCGGCGTACGCGGTCGCCGAGACGGTCTCCGGGGCGTTCGGGAAGAGGTGCGCACCGGTCGTCGTCCACGAGCGCTGTGAGATGACGAGACAGTCCGGGCTCGGTCCGCCCGAGAGCCAGTTCGCGACGGCGCTGTAGCCGACCTGCGCCTTGAAGTAATGCGTCCCGACCCGCGTCAGCGAGTGGTCGCTCAACCACGGCGAGTCGGTGTGCGTGGAGGCAAACCGGACGCCGTCGAACTCGGACTCGTAGGTCGTCGACGGGACGGTCGCCGTGTCCATCGTGAGGTACGCGAGCGGTGCGGTCGCGACTGTCGACACGAGCACGAGCGCGACGAGCCCGAGGCGGAGCGTGCGCCCGGCGGTCGACCCCGATGCGGCCTGAAGGAGGCGAACGAGGACAACTCCGACGAGCATCGCCGCCGGGATGTGAAGGAACGTCTGCGCGCGCATGACCGTGTCGTAGTACTCGGGCGTGAGCGACGCGGTGAGGCCGAACCCGATGATGGTGACCGGCGCGAGGAACATCGCCGTCGGTATCGCGCCGCCGCGGTACGACTCGAACAGTTCGAGTCCGAAGGCGGCGGTCACCGCGAACACGCCGAGAATCGCGACGAGCCCCAGGATGAGCGGCGGCGTCTGGGTCGTCCCCGGGAATATCGGCGAGACGGCGTTGAGCCCGACGATGCCGAAAAACGACCCGACGACGGCGAGATACGAGACCTGTTTGACCCGGCGGCCCGTCTGTTGGACCCACACGATACCGATGGCGAGGAGGATGAGCCACGCGAGGAAGAGCCCGGGATAGGCCATGACTCGGTTCACGTACGGAACGCTGAGCGTCGTCGACGACTCGGCGAAGCGGTAGTACGAGAACATGTACGCCCAGAAAGCGACCGCGAGCACGCCCGGACCGAGCACCGAGCGGAGCGACAGCCGCACGGAGACGTGGCGCACGACGAGCGCGGTCACGACGAGCGCGGCGATGAACGTCGAAAACGTGTGCGTCATCGGGAACACGACGAGCAAGAGCCCGACGACGAGCCACCAGCGGCGGAGCCGACTCCGCAACGCGAGGTGCAGACAGAACGCGAGCGTAATCACGAGGAGGATGCCGAGAATCTCCTCGTCGGGAACCGTGGTCCGACGGAGGAACAGCCCCTGAATGGCGAGGAGCGTCGCCGTCACCGCGCCGACCGCGGTGGCGGTCCCGTCGCTCGACCCGCTGTCGCGGAGCACGCGGCGAGCGACGACGCCGCCGACGAAACAGATAACCCCGCCGACGACGGTCGCGAGCGGCTGAATCGCACGGACGGGAACGGCGTCGGTGACCAGCGACACGACGCTCAGGTACGTGCTGAACACGAGGTTGTCCGCCCGCTGCGTGAGCGGGAGCGAACCCGTCTCCGTGGCCGTCTTCGCTAACCACGCGTAGTCGAATCCGTCGAGCGTCGATGGAAGGCCGCTCCAATAAAGCGGGAGAGCACGGAGGGCGAACGCGAGGGCGACACCCGCGATGAGAATCACGAATCCGCGGCGGCGTCCGTTACTCATTGGTGATACTACCCTCTCCCTCGGGCGTCGGTATATGTCTATCCACTAAGAGTGCCGCGGGGTCCTGCAGCAACAGATATCCCGTCGCGAGACACGCGCTCGCGACCGCGAGGCCGAGGCCCGCGAGCACCATCCCGGCGATGACGCCGGGCGAGAACGCCGGCGTGAGCGCCACGCCGAACACGCGGAGTTCGCCGACCGACAGAAGCGCCGTCACGGCCGCGGTGGCGATGACGAAGGCGGCGGCCGAAGCGACGAGTCCGACTTTGAGCGTGTCGAAGAGGACGAGCCGGAGGATGTCGGTCCGGCGCGCCCCGGTCGCGCGGTACACGCCGATGGTCTTCCGAACGCCGTAGGTGCTCCGCGTGAACGCGGCGGTCGTGCTCCCGACGGTCATGAGGCTCACCAGCGCGACGACCGCGGCGAGGAGCACTTCGAGGTTCCCGAAGACGAGCTGAATCGCCTGCGCGATGCCGCCGCCGCTCGTGTAGCGACCGCTCCCCGCGAGCGCGGTCGCCAACCGCTCGTCGCCGCGGACGCGATACGTGAGCGTGGCCGGTTCGCTCGCGCCGACCTGCGACGAGACGGTGTACTCTCCGGCCGGGCGCTGTGGGAGAGTCGCCGAGACGCGACGACTCCCGCCCGGTGCGAGCGAGACGGCCCGTTCGACGTCAGTCCCCGGACCCCGAATAGTCACGGTCGTGTTCAGTCGCTGTGTCCACGGGTTGGTGAGCCGCGCCGTCACCGTCGGCGACGTGAACAGCGTCGGCGTCTGCGGCGAGAGAGAAAGCGTCTGGACCGGCCGCCGAGTCGCGTCCTCGGAGACGGTCACCGTGGTGTTACGCTGTTGGGAACCTGCACGCGCGGACACGACGTACGTCCCCGTCTCGTTGAACCGGACGCGGGCCGTCCCGCTCGCGTCCGTCGTTCGGCGCTGGCCATCGACCGAAACCGTCGCGTTCGCGACCGGATCGCCGCCCCGCGAGACGCTGATTCGCGGCGCGCCCCCGACCGGTATCGACGCGGGAACGCTCACGCCGAGCGACTCGACGACGCGGCCTCGCTCGTCGACCGTCACCGACTTGGTCACGTCGGCCACGGAGAGAGAAACGGTCCCCGCAGGCGGCGTCTCGAACGCGACGAACGTCGTCTTCGACCGGCGACTGGGCACCGAGAGTGCGGTCTTCGCAGTCGCGTCCCCGAGCGTGACGGAGACGGACCGGGAGGCGTCGCTCAGCCCGAGATTCGTGGCCTCGACGGCGACGCCGAAGCTCCCGTCTCGGCGCGTGACCGTCGCGTCCGTGACCACGATTGTCGACGTGTTCGCGTCTCCGCTGGCGAGGCCGCTGGTTCTGATGAACTGAACCCCGTCTCGCCCAGTCGTCGTGAGGTGGCGCGCCGTGTCCAGCGACACGAGGAGTTGGTCGTCTTGGACGCCGGTGCCCGCAAACCGGCCCACGATTTCGATTCGCGTGATGCCGGGCGTCGTGCTGCCCCCGAGAACGAGCGTGTCGCCGACACCGAGGCCGGTCGCCTCGGCGAGACTCGCCCCGATGAGCGCCTCGTCGTCTCCGGTCGGTTCCCGTCCCGTCGTCAGCGCCGTGTGCGCCAGCGACTCGTACGCGGAGTAGTTCACCCCCCGCGCGACGAACGGCGTGTTTCGGTACACCTCGAAGAGGAGAATCTCCGGACTGACCGCGACACCCTGACTGCGGAGCGCAGACGCGTACGATTCCGGGACGTTACTCGCGATGGGATGGGGTGCGTCCGGCTCCGTAATCGTCTGTTGGCCGACGCCCGAAAGCGGGCCGACCGCGCCGATAACGGCCGACAGCAACAGCACCACGCCCATGAACACGCTCAGCGTTGCGACGGTGGGGACGGTCGCCTCCCACCCGAGCAATCGCGTCTCGAAGAGTCCTGCGAGCGGCGACCGCGACTGGCCGTCGGCGGACTGACCCGACGACGACAGTCGGTCCAGCGGTTTCGTCGCCTCTGGGTACGACGCTGTCAGGCCGGCGACGACGCCGGCGACGAGCAGCACGGCGGTCGCCAGTCCGAGCAGTTGGATGACCGGCGGCGTAAGTGCGAGCGCAAGGGAGGTCGGGAGGCCGGCGTAAACCGCCGCGTTCAGGACCGCACGGACGAGGATGACGCCGATGCTGTATCCGAGCGCCAGTCCGACGGCCGCGAGCGTGATGGCGCGGAGCGTGTACACGCCGACGATTTGCCGCGGCGTTGCGCCCGTCGAACGGAGCACGGCGATGTCCGGGCGTCGCTCCTTGACTGTGAGTCGGATGACGCTGTACGTCGTCACCCCGACGAGAATGCCGCTCGCGAGCGTCGCGAGTTGGAGCAGGCGGACCAGTTGGTCGGTCCCGCGGACGAAAAACTGGAGCGCCGACAACAGCGGCGTCGCCGGTGCGCCGTCCGTCCGTTCGATGGTGACTACCTCGGTCGCCTCGAACGCTGAAACCGTCTCGGCGCGGGTGAGATACCAGCCGTCTCGGAGGACCTGATGGCCGGAGCGGTCCGTAACCGTGACCGACGTCGCCGTCTCGTCCGTTGCGAGCGAGACGGTCTCGCCGGCGGGCGGTCCGCCGACGACGGCGAGCGTTCCGGGGTCCGGACGGGGGAAGTCGATTGTTTGCCCCCGGACGGTGAGTTCCGAGACGCCCGGCGGGACGCCGACAACCGTCGCGGGCGTCCCGTCGACGGTCGCCCCAACGAGGACGAGTCGGACGTCGGAGTCGGACCCGCTCGCGTCCGCGACGCTCGACGGGGAGTCAACGCGCTCGACGTGATAGCTCGTCCCGAACTCGTCGGAGATGGTCGTCGTCTGCTGGCCGAGCGAGACGCCGAGAATGGCGGCACCGACGAGAAAAGAGACGGTGAGGGCGATGACGAGCACGGCGAGTGTGTCGCGCGTCTCCCAACTGAACGAAAGCGCTCGACGGTAGCCCATTAGTGTTCTCTATCGCGAGACTCGCGAGCGCTCACATTAAGTGTGTGTGGTTCCGCTGACTCATCGGTCAGACGACACTCACACGGCAGTTCGAAGCTGCCGATGACCGCCGGCGCAGTCAAAATCGGTTGCGCCGCAGGGCCTCGACCCGTCACGCAGAGCGCGACTGAATCGAGGTGTTAGTTAGCCCGCAGACGCGCCGCACCGATGAGCGCAACCAGCGAGAGGAGCGCCGACAACACGCCGAACCCTGGCGCTTGGCTCTCCGTCTCCGTCGGCGTCTCGGTCGTCACCGGGTCGGAGGTCGTGGTCGGCTCGGCGACCGTGATCGTCGCCGATTCGCCCCCGACAGAGAGGTTGTACGTCCCCGCCTGCTGGAACGCCGGGAGGAACACGACCGTCGATTCGTTGCCGGGTTCGAGGTCGGTGACGGTCTTGGTCGACTCAATCGACCCATCGACCGTGAGATTGACCGTCGCGTTCGTCGTCACGTCCCCGTCGTTCAGGACGGTCGCCGTGGCTTCGACGCTCTCGCCGGTTTCGACGTCGGTCGTCGCGACTGAGAGGTTGGTGACGGTCGTCGACGCCGTGTCGCCGTCGCCGCCGCCGGAGTCACCGCCACCATCGCTATCGTCTCCATCGTCACCGGAGCCACCGCCGCCGCCAGACGAGGAGGTCGTTATCTCGAGTTGTGCGGACCGCTCATCGCCGATGCTGTAGTCGTTACCGTCCTCGTCGCCCAGCGCGTTGACCTCGGGCGTGACCATGGTTTCGGCCGTGCTCGTCGCGTTCCCTTCGACCGTGACGGTGGCGACGACCACGTGGCCGGTCTGGTTTGTATCGAGCCCGTAGCCGGTGAGCATCGCGGAGCTGTTGTCACTCGCGTACGTCGTGTTGACCTCCGCCGCCTCGTGGCTGAACGCGACCTGCGTGATAGCCGCAGTATCGTTCGCGACCGAGAACGAGATATTGGCCGCGCCGACGCCGCCCGAGGCGTTCGTCACGACCACGTCGAACGTCGCCGCCTCGCCGTTCGTAACCGTCTGACCCGTCGGTTCGAGTGCGACGTCCGTCGACCCGGCCGCGGCGCTCACTCCTGGCGCGACAGCGAGCGCGAAAACCAGAAGCAGAAGGTAGCCGTGGCGCGCGTTCAGTTTCATGTCGCATCCCCCAAACGGTTGGGCGCTGTCCAGACGACTCGCGTTGAACCGGGCGTGTTCGAAGAACTCATAGTTGGTTTCGGGTTGTCCGTCGAACTATCACGGATCACGCACGGCGTGGATTGCGCGAAGCCGTCGGTAACGGCGGTCGGCAGCAGCCCCTCACGCGTCGTACTGCCGTGAATCGCCGTGCGAGCACGTGATTACTCGACGTTCACGATATGACAAGAAGAATCAACCATGCTAATTGTTACGGTCAGTCGGAGGGTTGCCACTTCCGCCGCTTGGCAGTCGCCGAGGGGGTGAATGAGCCCGCGTCACGCGTGGGCGTCGAGGCCGGCACCGACTTTGTCGACGACGTCGAACAGCGCTTCCGGGAGCGGCTCGTCGTCGGGGAGTCCGACCGTTTTCACGAGGTCCGAATCGACCGTTTCGAGCGCGGGCGAACGAGACGTCTCCCAGCCGGTGACGACGAGCGGTTGGGAATCGTCCACGTTCCGAGTGACGCGCGCGGCGACTCCCCCTCGATAGGACGGCGGCGCGTGGAGACAGACGACGACCGTCGGATCTTTCGATGAGACGAGTCGGCGAAGGGGCGCGGTCTCGGTCACGTATCGGATTTCGACGTCGCCCCGCGGATGCCAAGCTCGCTCTGGCGGTGGTCCGTAGACGAGAACCCGTGGTGGCGGTGCCATAAGCTATCACACCACACTTCGCAGAGCAGACATATAAACATTAGATACGCTGACAGATTCGGGGTGGGAGGCGAGCGGTCTATCGTCGGAACGGAAGGTGGCGTCGGGGACAACACACGCGGTCGCCGTGGTGGACAGCCGCCCGCCAACGGTCCCGCGAGAGACGCCCGGTCAGTCCCGCTTTTCCTTTCGCTCCCTCGTAATCATCGACTCGCGGATGTCCTGTAACCGCTCCGTGCCGCGGAGTTCGGACATGTTCACGCCGAGCGCGCCCGAATCCTCGTCGGTCGCGACGCCGCTCGTGAGGATGCTCCGGACGCCCTCCTCGACGGTCATGTCGATGTCGTACACGTCGTCGGCGGGGATGTAGGTGAGCAGGCCGCCGGTGACCGGGTTGGGCGCGAGCGGGAGGAACATCGAGACCATCTCCGTGTGGCCGGTCGACTGTTCGATGGTCGCGGGGGAGCCGCCCGTCTGGAAGCCGAGCACGTACACGTCGTCGTCGAAACACTGGACGAGTTTCACGTCCTGGAACTCGTCGGCCCCCTCGTCGAGCACTACGTCGCCCATGCGGCGGAAGCTCTTGTACACCGTGCCGATACCCGGAATCGAGGAGATGACGAGGTCGAACACGCCGATGATTTTCTCGCCGTACTGGTTGCGGCCGACGGTCCCCACGACCGCGACGATGGCGAAGAGGACGAGCAGGGCGACCAGTTCGGTGAAGAAGTCGACGACGAACGAGTAGATACCGAGGTCGATGAGGAGCGTGATGAACTCGACGCTCTCGAAGCGGCTGATGATGCCCGCCCAGCGGAGCAGGTCGATGAACGGTTCGAGGGCGTTTCTGACGAAGTCGATGCCGACTCGGAGGACGTAGAGCGTGATGACGATGGGGATCATGATCGCCACGCCCGTCAGCAGCGTGTTGTACGCCCGTTCGTACAGGGATTGGCCGGTCTCTTTGGCGCTCACGGCGAGCGTTCCCGGCGAGCGCGGAGGGTCTGCGGAGGACACGGCGGGAGATTCATGTGGGCCGTGAAAATAGTGTCGGCAGTCGAACCGTCTGGATTTTCGAGACGCGCTGCGGCGGAGTCGCTCGCGAGGCGGGAGGCGACGGGCGAGTCGCGTAGAACGACGAAAACGGGGACCGAAGCGGGCCGGATGGATTCGCGGGAGCCGTGAGCGACGACGGAAGCCGAGACGGTGGCCCGTGCCGTCCCGAAGGCGGGGTCAGGAGACGACTTCGAACCGACCGACCGAGAGGTCGACCGCGAGCTGCTCGCGCGGGTAGACGAACTCCTCGTCGTCGTACATCGTCCGGACGGTCTCGTCTTCGATTTCCACCACCGTCTGTTCCGTACACAGCGTCGAATGCCGGATGGTCGACCCCTCCGTGATCACGTGCGGGGCGACCTCGAGTGTTTGTGCCATCGTTTCACTAACGCACGGTTTGAGATATAATTCTTTCGACGTTTCGGAGATACGCTATTGAAATGTAGCTATATAGTGGTATTGTCGGGTTGATTGTTCACTTTCTATTCCACTCTCCTTCGAACTGGTCGGAGCGGTACCGACGAGACAGGAGCCGAGGCAGTCCGAGTCGAGGCCCGACGGAGCGTTTGACTCGCGTCCGAGTCGTCGGCGTCGCCACTCGTCGAGCCTCGCGTCGGTCAGCACGTCCCGGTCGTCGAGCCTCCCGCTCGGCGCGTCAGTCGCGCTCGAACGGGTCGTGCTCGGGGAGTTCGTCGTCGAGGACGGCCGCCACGGCGTCGACGAACGCGTCGTGCGCCGACAGCGTCTCGCGGAGCGCCTCGTAGTAGGCGACGGTGTCGCCCGCGAGGAAGTGCGAGTCGACGCGCCAGAGCGTCCGCCCGGTGCCGAACTCGCCCGCTGGGAGGTCGTCGCGGTCCTCGCGCACCTCGTCCAACGCCGCGACGAGTCGCTCGCGGAGCGCCGCGTACGGCGAGTCGCCCGAGAAGTCGGCGTCGCCGTGGATACCGTCTTCGAGGTGGAGTTCGAGTCGGAACTGTCCGCGCTGGAGGGCGCGCGGCGTCGGGTAGTGTTCGAAGTGGAGGTCGTAGCCGTGGTCGCGACCGCGCTCCCACGCCGTGGGCGTGACGCGGCCCCACGGCTTCCCCGAGTCGAGGGCGTGCCACGTGTGGGGGCCTTCCGGCGGCGACGCGCGGAGGTAGTCGGCCCACTCGTACTGGAGGACCTCACGAGCGAGCTTCGCTACGGCGTCGCGGGTCGCGTCGACCTGTAGCTCGTAGTCGAGATAGAAGCTCGTTTCGTCCGCGGTGTCCGGGCCGTTCATACCTCCCTGCTAGACGTCCACAGGGATAAAGATTCGACACGGGCCCTGAGAGCCCGCGTTCGCTCAGTCCTCGCGTCGCGCCCGGCGTCCGAACCCGAACAGGAACGCCGCGATGGCGGCGACCGCGGGAGCGACGCCGAAACCGGGCACGCCGGTCGCCGTGGTCCGGCGCTCGGTCGTGGTCTCGGTCGCGGTTGCAGACTGCGTGGTCGCCTTCGGAGTCGTCTCAGCGCCGTCAGTCGCCGTCGGACTCGCGGTCGACGCGGGTGGCGTGGGTGACTGCGACGCCGACTCGGTCGTCGCGGGCTGGTCGGTCGCGTCGTCCGACTCGTCGTCCGCGTCGGAGTCGCCGTCCGACCCGGAGTCCGGACCATCGCCGTCGTCACCACCGTCGTTCGGGTCGTCGTCACCACCGCTCCCGCCACCACCACTCCCGCCACCGCCGGACGACTCCGAGACCGAGAGGTCGAGTCCCGACGTATCGGTGACGGTGTAGGAGTTCCCGTCCTCGTCGCCGAGGGCGGACACGGACACGTCGAGCGCGCCGTCGCCGGTGGCGTCGGCGGTCTCGACGGTGACGGTCGCGACGGCCACCGAACCAGCGTCGTCGGTGTCGAGGCCAATGACGCCAATCGACGCGGCCGTGCGACGCTCGTCGTACGATACGTCCCGCAGCCGCGGGTCGGTGCCGTCGGGCGTTGCGACCTCGGTGATGCGACCGACCGACGCGTCGTCGAGTTCGACCGTCAGGTTGTACGCGCCGACGCCGGCGTCGGCGCTGTCGACGACGATATCGAACGTCCGCGTCGAGTCGGGTTCGACGGTCGCCGCGTCTGCGTCGAAGCCGACGGTCGTGTCGGTCGCGGCGACCACGGGCGGCGCAACGGCGCTCAGACAGACGAGCGCCGCGAGCACCGCGAGCGCGGCTCGGTCGGGCAGCTTCGTCTTACGCATCCGTGGAGGCGAACAGCCGCTGTACGTCGCCCACGTCGACGCGACCGTCGTCGTTGAGGTCGAACGCGGGGATGCTCGACTGGACCGGCTCGGCGTCGCGGTTCACGAACAGCGCCTGCGCGTCTACGATGTCCACGCTGCCGTCGCCGTTTACGTCCTCGAAGGTGCCGTCGCCGTCGTGGTCGGCCATCGCGCGGCCGTTGCCGGTGAGGTCGCCGGGTTCGACGGTGACGGGCCGGTTGTCGATGTGCGACACCGCGTAGGCCGTGCCGCCGGGGTCGTAGGTCGCGGCGGGCGTCAGTTCGAGCGCCGTCGAATCGCCGAGCGCGACGCCTTCGACCGTCACGGTCGCGAGGACCTGCGAGCCGTTCGCGTCAGTCTCGGCGTCGATACCGGCGGCCTCGATGCGGACCTCACTGCCGTCGCCGCTGACGTTGACGGCCGAGGTTCCGGGTTCGTCGGGGAACTGGACGCCCGTGATGCGGGCGACGCTCGAATCGCCGACCGCGAGGGTCAGTTCGTACGCGCCGACGCCATCGGCGGCGTCGCTCGCGGTGATGTCGAACGTTCGGGTGTCGCCGAGGGGGACCGACCGGCCGTCCGAGCCGACCGAGAGTGCGACGCCGTCGGCCGGTTCAGGCGTCGGGTCGGGCGTCGTCGCCTCGCCGTCGAGGTCGGCGTTCAGGACCGCCGAATCGAAGTTCTCGTACTGGCTCGAATACGCGCTGTCGGTGTAGTCGACGTAGAGGTCGACGCCCGCCCCCGCCGCAGTCACCGACGACCCGAAGGCGTCGAGGTCGCTCGTCGGCACGGTGACCGTGACGGTGCCGCTCGCGCCGTCGTAGGCGACGTTCGTCGTCTCGACGTAGCCGCCGCTTCGGTCGGCGAAGGCGGCGGTTCCGCTCACGCCGGTCACGCGCGAGGGCGCGTCGATGGTGACCGTCGTCCGGCCGTCGTCGCTCGTCACGTCGACCGCGTCAGCGTCGACCGCCGCGTCGACTCGGCGCATCCGGTCGTCGGACTCGGTGTCGACTTCGGCGGCCGCGATGGTCGAGCGGTTCTGCAGGTAGCCGATGACCCCGTCGGCCATCGTCGTCTCGTTGTAGACCGACACGCGCGGTTTGTCGCCGAGCGGGTAGCCGCTGCCGCCGTCGGCGATGTAGGAGTTGGTCGCGAGCGTGTAGGTCGCCGAGTCGTTGACGGGTTCGCCGTCCACCGTCAGGTCGCGAATCGTCGCGTCGCCCTCGCCGGGCGACGAGCTATCGGTGTGGGGCACCCACTCGAAGGTGACGCCGCTGACCTGCTGTTGGGTCTGGGTGCCGTACTGGTTGTCCATCTCCAGCGGCGTGATCTGGCTCTTGACGACCTCGCGGAGTTCCGCGCCGGTCACCTCGACCACGACGATGTGGTTGCCGAACGAGAGCGTCGACGTGACCATCCCGCGGGTGATGTCGAACTCCTCGCCCGCGCCGTACTCGCTCGGGTAGAGCGTGTCGCGGATGCCGCCGGCGTTCGTCACGGCCACGTCCGCACCGGTGTAGCCGCGGACGCCGTCGGTGACGAGGTGACCCGTCGCCGAGTCGTCGGTGTAACTGGAGCCGACGCCCGTGTGCTCGGGCATGACCGCCGTCGCGAGCTTCGTGTTGAGATAGTCCTCGCGGAGCGGGTTGATGTACGTCTGCCACGAGTCGTTTCGCGGGACGTCGGTCGTCACGTCGACGAGTTCGCCGGAGGCGTCGGTGACGCTCCCGTTATCGACGGTCAGTTCCATCGTCATGACGGCGTTTGCCTTCCCGGTGGTCTCGCCGATGAGGACGCCGTTCGTCGTCTGCGGCGGGTAGCGCTGTTGGTCGTCGCCGGAGACGAGCGCGTCGATGCCGTCGACGTTCCGCGCGAGGGCCTTCGAGTCCGGGATGCCGACCGGGGCCAGCGCGACGACTACGTCAACGTCCTCTTCGGTGCGGAGCGTGTCGACAGTCCGCTGGGCGGCGGTCGTCGGGTCGACGACGGTGTAGCCGTTGCGCTCGATGACGCCGTCGGTCTTGGCGTTGATGGCCTCGTCGGTCAGGCCGAAGAAGCCGACTTTCACGCCGCCGCGCTCGACGACGGTGTAGTTCTGCGTCCCGGGGAGGTTCTCACCGGTCTCCTCGTCGACGACGTTGGCGAGGAGCCACGGGTAGGTCGACTCGTTGGCGATGGCCTCGAAGACGGCGAAGTCGTTCGTCCCCGCGTCCTCGTCGTAGTCGAGTTCGTGGTTCTGGACGACCTCGGCGTCGGGGTCGATGAGGTTCATCGCCGTCACCGGCGGCTCGTAGCCGTGTTCCAGGCCGTCGTAGTTGCGGAGGGCGTGGGGGCTGAGTTCGTCGCCGCCGCCGGCCACGAAGACGGGACCGGAAGCGTTCGCGCGCTCGCGGTTGATGAGCGTAATCATCCGGCCGAGTTTGTCGTCGCCGGAGCCGGCGGCCGCCTTGCCGATGTCGTTGAAGCCGACGAGCGTGAGCGTCGTCGCGTTCGCGCCCGCGGTGTCGTTGCCGGCGTCGCCGCCGTCACCGCCGTCGTCGCCCGCGGGAGCGGTCAGGTTCGTCACCGACGCGGGCTGAATCTTGTACTCCTCGAAGCTGTAGAACACCGGCCCTTCGACGGCGTCGGCGGTACTGCCGACCTCGCCGGGCGTGGTGTCGTCGCCGGTCGTCGCGTCGTCGATGGCGACCGGCCCGGAGCCGTCGGTGACCGCCCACTCACCGTACTGGCCGGGGGTTTCCGTGACCTCGACGTCGCGCACGCTGACGAGAACGCCCTCGTAGGCCTCTCGGGAGACGTTCGCCGTCGCGAGCGCGGTCGCCTCGGGAACCGACCCGGTGTCGGTCGTCGACAGCGAGGCGCTGTCGTTCGCGAGGTCGAGCTGGGTCATCCCGTAGTACTCGGAGACGGGCGCGTCGACGCGCACCTCGTCGCCGGGGGTCGCGTTCGACGACCCGCCCGCGTAGACGTAGACGCCGCTGTGGCGAACGTCTGCCGCGGAGGCGTTCTGCAGGAAGAAGCCGTCGGCGTTCGTCGCCGTCACCGTCCCGGTGACGCTGACGAACTGCCCCGCGTAGGCCGAGGCGTCGCCGCCGGTCGTGTTCGACTGGAGTTCGGTGATGGTCACGGCCGTCGGCGCGGACGCGTTCATCGCCGATTGAGCGGTCGAATCGAGTGCGCTCGCGTCCTCCCCAGCCGCGACGCCCGCCGCACCGGCGGGGAACGTCGCGGTCGTGAGTACTAACACCAGTAGCACCGTTACAGTACGACTGAGAACTGTCTGTGATGGTGTGTGCGGAGGCACATCAGTCCGCACCGGGGCGGGTGTCATAACCGCTGGTAAGAGTGTTATATAGGTGACAGAACTGCGATAGGGAGGTTCATACGATACGGAGCGGTTCGTACGTCAGTCGGGTGGTTGTCGGGTCGGGTCGAGTTCCGGGAGTTCACGAACAGAGGCGACCCAGAGAACGGCGGTCGTATCGCAGCACGTACCGGTGGTAGGTGAGATAGCCATATTTAAGTCCATTGGCCGATTCCGCAGCAGTTGAGAACGGTTTCCACCTCCTCGGTTCGGTGGTCGACCCACCGAAGACCGTTCTCTCTTTCCCCCACAGCATACTATCGGTACTTCCAATTAGTACCTACTTTCCGAATCTATATCACCCTCTACCAAAACAACGTGTACGAGAACGGGAACGTCATCATCTGATGCTGGTGGCGTTGCCCTCGTTCTCGTTCCATCCTCCCCCACTCGGGGGACCCCACCACCCTTCGGCTAACTGTCCACCGAGACGCGTCCGTCACTGAACCGATTCGTCAGCGCTCAGACACGGCTGTCGGGGACGTGCAACACAACATCCGTCGGGCCTCCCACGAACGCGTCGAGAATGGTGACGAGTTGGGTTATGCTCCCTCTCCGCCGAGTGCGGCGCACACGCGCATTCGAACGTCGGCGGGACTCGCCGCCGATTGGTCGCGCCGCGCCATCCGTCCGGTGACGAGGTCGAGCAGGTCGAGCGCGGTCAATAGCTCGCGGACCTCCGCGCGGTCGAGGCCGAGACGGCGTTCGACTTCGTACAGCGTCTTCGCACCCGCGACGGCGGCACACACGTCTTCGGTCGAGCAGTCGAGCGAGGACACCGACGCGGGAAGCGGCGGGAGCTCAGTCGCGGTGGACGCGTCCTCGGCCGTCGTACTCGTCTCGTCGGTCTCCGCCGCGACCGGCTCCGTGTCCGTGTCCGTGGCCGGGTCCGTCTCAGAGTCAGACTCCGACTCCGACTTCGGGTCCGGCCCTGACGTCGGATTTGGCCCTGACGTCGGGTCCGGCTTCGATTCCGACACCGACGTCGATTCGTCGTTCGCGTCGGTCTCGGCGTCGTCCGGCGTGTCACGTTCGACCGCCGCGCCGTCGATATCTTCAGTCCCCACCGGGGGAGACGGGTCAGTCCCACTCGTGCTGTCCTCGACAGAGACGCTCGGCTCCGGTTGCCGTGGCTCGTCGCCCGGCTCGGTCGACTCGGTCGAAGCCGCCGGCTCGGTCGACGCGCCGTACGACTCCGGCTCGTGAATCCCGCGTTGAATCATCTGGTTGCGGACGGTCTGGGGAGTCACGTCGACGCCGAGCGCGTCGGTCATCTCCTTGAACGTCTCGCAGGCCTCGTACGCCTCTCGAAGCCGAACGGGGTCGTGGTGTGCGGGCACCGAGTCGGCGTCTGTCGCGGCGGTCGCGCTCGTCTCCGTCTTCGTACCGGTGTCCGCGTCCGCCTCCGTGTCCGGACTCGTCTCTGTATCCGTATTCGCGTCCGTCTCCGTCTCCGCCCCGATGGGGTCGTCCGTCGATACCGGTGTGGGTTGGTCGTCCTCCGACGGCTCGTCTCTCGTCGTCGGGACCGCGAACTCCATCGTCGGTGGCGACACGACCGATGCGACGGGGGCGCTACCCGTCGAGCCGCGCGCCCCGGAACCGTCGGCTCGGGCGACCGGCGCGTCCGCCGGCTCGGGGTCGCCGTCGGTGCCGGCGTGTTCAGCCGATACCGACTCCTGTCCGGCGTCTTCGGTCGCCGGAGGGGCGAGCGCCACGTCGAGTTCGAGTCGAAGTCGGCCGTCGGCAATCGACGCCGCCGGCGACGACACGGAGAGTCGGTCCGGGTCGACCGCGCACGCTGACGCGAGGTCGTACTCGACGGTGACCGAAGCCGCTGTGCCGTCTTCGCTCGGCTCGTCCCCGCTGGCCAGTTCTATCCCGTGAATCTCTGCCGTCGCCTCCGAAAACTGTTCGAGAACCGCCGTGAGTTCTCGGACGTTTCTAACCACATCCATATGAGGATGTCAACTTCGTCACATGGCATATAATTTATTGCCGCCAACATCATCTAGTAATATATATTCTATACAGATTCTTGTTCGCGTGAGTCCGGCATCGAGAGACCGGAACGGTCGGCGGCGCACGGTCGCGGCGCTCGACTGTCTGCGTAGCTGTTTTTATGCTTCTGAGGGAAGATACCCACCGTATGGACGTGTCTCCGCTCCGCGACATCGCCCCATTCAGCACCGAGCGACGGGCGATGCGAGTCCTGTTGGTCGACGATAACGAGTCGATGGTGGAGCTGTCCGCGACCTTTCTCGAACGCGAACTCGACGACGTCGAGACGGAGACGTACACCGACCCGGTGTCGGCGCTCGACGAACTCACCGACGGCGCGTACGACTGCGTCGTGAGCGACTACGACATGCCGGGGATGGATGGGCTCGAACTCCTCACGGCGGCGCGCGAGCGGGGCATCGAGATTCCCTTCGTCCTCTTTACCGGGAAGGGAAGCGAGGAGATTGCGAGTCGCGCCATCTCCGCCGGCGTCGACGAGTACCTCCAGAAGGGCGGCCCCGAGGAGTATCCCGTGCTGGCGAACAAGGTGTCGAACCTCGTCGAGAAACACCGCGCCGAGACGCACATGCGACGCGGCTTTCTCGCCATCGAGTCGGCCGAGGAAGGCATCGGCATCATCGACGGAGACGGCGTCTATCAGTACCTGAACGAGGCGTACGCCGCGCTCTACGACCGCGACCGGGCCGAACTCATCGGCGAACACTGGGACGTTCTCTACCCGGACGACGAGGCGCGGCGCTTCCACGAGGAAATCCTCCCGCAACTCGAAGTCGAGGGGTCGTGGCGGGGTTTTTCGACCGGCGTCACCAAAGACGGCGAAGCGGTTCCCGAGCGACTCGTGTTGACGCAGATGGACGACGGCGGACACGTCTGTATCGTCCAGGAACTCACTGAGGTCGATGCGTTGCGCGCGGAGGTCGAACTGAAAAACCGGGTGCTCGACGCCCTCGACGTCGGCATCGTCGTCATCGACCCCTCGCAGGCCGACACCCCAATCATCTCTCACAACGAGGCGTTCGAGACGCTCACGGGCCACGACGCCGAGTCGGTGACGGGGCGTAACTACCGGTTCCTCTACGGACCCGAGACGGACCCCGAAACGGTCGCCGAGATTCGGTCGGCTATCGACGCCGGCGAGCCGATTTCGGCCGAGATTCGCAGCTACGACGCCGACGGCGAACCCTTCTGGAACCACCTCGATATCCAGCCGGTTCGGGACGACGACGGCGCACTCGAGTTCTTCATCGGCTTCCACCGCGAGGCCGGCCGCGACGGCGCGGACTCGACCTGACGGGGGGTCGGCAGTCGCCAACGACTTTACTGGAAATAGTGGGGTGTCGAACCCACGAGTAAGAACTACACCCGCGGGACTCGTCATCTGGAGTCATGTCCCGACGTTCCCGCCTCCAACAGTTCTTGGCCCTCGGTGCGTTCCTCTTTGCGGTGTACTGGATAGTCGATGGCTCACCGCTCATCGCGGTCGGGTGGGTCATCGTCGGGCTGCTCAACCTGTACACGCTCAGACGCGACGCTGAAGCAGTGGACGACGCAATCGACGTGTGACCGCAGAAAAGCGAGGGGTTGTGTGGCGATCTGCCGTTACTCGTTCGACGCGCGCTTGAAGAACGCCAGCGCCGCGCCGAACAGCGTCAGGTTCTGGAGGAACGAGGTGAGTTCCTCGTCGCGGGCGTCGTCGTCGACGGCCCAGAAGTCGTGCATCGTCGGCGTGACGCCGGCGAAGAACGCCGCGACGCTCGCGGCGGCGAGTTTGGGGAGTTTCCAGAGGCCGATGCCGATACTCCCGCCGAGGAGCAGGCCGCTCGCGGCGGGGACGAGTCGGTCCGCCTCGGGGACGCCCTTCGCCTCCGCGTAGGCGATGCGGCCGTCGAGGTCGGTCAGGTTGCGAATCGCGAGGACGGCGAGACCGCTCGCGAAGAGGGCGCGGGCGAGCCGCGATGGCGTGCTGCGTTCGGAGTCGTCGGGGGCTGTCATCACGTTTCGAAAATGGCGTCCTAATTATAAGCGCACTGTTTACAAACCGGCCAGAACGTTTTAGTACGAGAGGTGGCCCTGCCCCAGCACCAGAACCCCAAACCCGAGGCGTACAGCCGCCAACTAAGCCGTTCGCTCCCTCTGTCTGAGTTGAGAGGTCCGTACTGCGTTCCCTTTTCTGTCGACTACTGTCCGCGGAAAACACCGTGCCCACCGTCTCACTGACTCTCCGACTGCGCTCCGATTCGGGCCGAAACGCGCCGGACACCAAACTCGCCAATTGTGTGAACTCGTTGAACATTCATAACAATTAACCAATAACGAGTTGATATCTGTTTGTGGTGCGTTGACATGGCAAACCCGAAGCATTACGTCGTGCTGGAAGGCCTCGGAGCCGGAAAGTCCGACTACACGATTCAGGCGACTGGCGACATCGAAAAAGTAGGCGGCAGGCTCGGCGGACTGCCCGTCACCACGGGTCCGGCAGACCAAGTGTCCGGGAGTACGGCAGACGGAACCGTCTGGGGGAAATCCGATGGCTACCGAATCTACGGCGGCATCAAGTCCATCAGCCTCGAAAACCCCGATCACGTCCAGGTCCACATGGGAACGATCGCCGGGGAACCGGACGACGACCACGGCGACCTGTGTGAGGTTGTCGTCCGCGCGGAGAAAGTCGAGTTCATCAGCGGTCAAGGTCCGGGCGAAGGCGCGCTCGAACTGGACATCGAACACGACATCCGCGGCGGCCAGTCCGAACACACGTCGCTCAGGCTCCCGACGGGGTCGACGCGAAACCTCGGCGTGGCGATTGACAACTTCAAGGTCCCCCGAAGCGGGTCGGAACCGAAGACGATCGTGACGAAAATCACGGAACGAGAGCCGCCAAGAGACTGGTTCACAGGGACGCCGGACGAGGGGAGCGAGCCGGTCGATATCACGCTCGCGTGCGACAACCCACAGCAGGTGACCAACACGGTTCCCATCGACTCCGACCGCGGGAACCCCGGCAAGGTGAAGGTGTACTACACCATCGACGACCTCGACGACTGAGGGGGCCGTCCCCCGTTCGGTCGTCCCGCGAGCAGCAACCATTATGATGCGGTGCGGTCACAGTTGTCCCACGAATGGACTCGCCTCGCGACACGCCGCGTTCGCTCTCGGAGTCGTCGCCTATCGACGTCCTGCACGTCGATGCCGACCCCGAGTTCGCGGCGCTCGTCGCGGCGGCGCTGGAACGCGAGTGCGAGCACATCACCGTCCATACCGAGACGGACCCGCGGGTCGCGGTCGACCGGGTTCGGCGCGACGGCCCGACGTTCGACTGCGTCGTCTGCGACTACGATATGCCCGACCTCGACGGCCTCGACGTGCTGGCGAGCGTCCGCGCCGAGTATCCGGAGCTCCCAGTTATTCTCTTCACCGCGAACGGCAGCGAGGAAGTCGCCAGCGAGGCGATTTCGGCGGGCGTGACCGACTACCTCCGGAAGGGCGACGACACGAGTCGGTACCAACTGCTCGCCAACCGCGTCGAGAACGCCGTCGAGCGGTATCGAGCCTCGCAGTCTCTCAACCGGGGGCTGGCGGCCATCGAGAACGCGACCGACGCCGTCTGTATTCTCGGCGACGACGGCGGTATCGAGTACGCCAACGCGGCCTGTACTGAGCTGTTCGGCTACGAGCGCGCGGAACTCCTCGGTCGCCACTGGGAGGCGTTCTATCCCGACGACGACGTACAGGCGGTCTACGATTCGGTACTCCCCGAAGCGCGCGAGGGACAGTGGTCGGGACAGTCGTCGCTCGTGCGGAAGGACGGCAGCCTCGTCGACGTGGAGCACACGCTCACGTCCACGGCCGACGGGTCGCTCGTCTGGACGCTGTCGCGCGTCTCGAAACGCGACAGACTCGAAACGAAACTGTCGCGTCGGGAGCGGGCGATAGACGAGGCCCCGATCGGCGTCGTCCTCACGGACCCCGACCAAGCCGACAACCCCATCGTCTACGTCAACGACGAGTTCACCGACATCACCGGATACAGCCGTGACGAAGCCGTCGGGCGAAACTGCCGGTTTCTGCAGGGCGAAGAGACGGACGAGGCGGCCGTCGCCGAACTCCGAGCGGCGGTCGACGAGCGCGAACCCGTGACGACCGAGCTCCTGAACTACCGCAAGGACGGCACCGAGTTCTGGAACCGCGTCCGCATCGCGCCCATCTTCGACGACGGGAGCGTCGACCTCTTCGTCGGCTTCCAAGACGACATCACGCCGCGGAAGACCTACGAGCGACTCCTCCGGTCGAACACCGCGCGACTCGAAGCGCTGTTCGAACACTCGCCGGACCTCGTCGTCGTACACGACGACGACGGCACCATCCAAGACGTGAACCAGCGGATGTGCGAGGAGTTAGGCTACAGTGAGGCGGACCTCGTTGGCAAGACCATCTGGGACCTCGACCCTACGTCCGACCCGGAGCGCTCGAGGGCGTTCTGGACGGGGCTGCCGGCGAACGAGCCACACCGCTTCGAGGGTGAACTCGAACGGCAGAACGGGACGACGTTCCCCACCGAGATACACCTCATCCAACTCAACGTCGAGGGCGAGCATATGTTCGTCGCGATGATTCGCGACATCAGCGAACAGAAGGAACGCGAGGCCGAACTCGTCGAACAGAACGAACGCCTCGACCGCTTTGCGAGCGTCGTGAGCCACGACCTCCGCAACCCGCTGCAGGTCGCCATGGGCCGCCTCGAGATGCTCCAAGACGACTGCGACAGCGACCACCTCGACGCTATCGACCGCGCGCTGGACCGCATGGACGACCTCATCAGCGACCTCCTGGTGCTCGCCCACAACGGCAACGACGCCATGGAGGTCGAACCGGTCGGGCTGGCCGACCTCGCGCGGGCGTGCTGGCAGAACGTCGTGACCGACGGCGCGACGCTGGTCATCGAGACCGACGCCGTCGTCGACGCCGACCGCGACCAGTTGCAGCAACTCCTCGAAAATCTGTTCCGGAACTCGGTCGAGCACGGCTCCGACGACGGCGACGTGACCGTCACCGTCGGCGAGACCGACCGCAGTTTTTTCGTCGAAGACGACGGCCCGGGCATCCCGGAGGACGACCGCGACACCGTGTTCGAAGCCGGCTACACCACGTCTCCCGAGGGCACCGGCTTCGGGCTGAACATCGTCTCGCAGGTCGCCGCCGCCCACGGGTGGGAGGTGGCGGTCTCGGAAGGAGCCGAGGGTGGTGCGCGCTTCGACTTTCGGGTCGACTGAGCCTACGCGTCGCCGGCGTCGAGGTCGAACTGCTCGTTTTCGGAGACCGCGTTGAGGACGACGCTCGTGTTCGACTCGCGAATCGGCGCTTCGCTCAACAGCGCCTTGATCTGGCGGTTCATGTCGTCGGTGTTTCTGAACTTGCCAACCGCGAGGACGTCGTAGTCGCCGGTGACCTCGTACACAGAGACCATCTGCGGCTCGTTTGCGAGCAGGTCGGTGACGTCCGTGAGCGCGCTCCCCTCGACTTTGAGGTGCATGACCGCGGTCACGTCGTAGCCGAGTTCGTCGTAGTCGAGACGCGGCGTGTAGCCCTCGATGATGCCCTCGTCTTCGAGGTCTCGCAGGTGGTTCGAGACGGTCGTCACCGACACGTCGAGTTCTTCGGCGAGGCTTCGAAGACTACGTCGCCCGTCTTTCAACAGCGCGTTGATGAGGTCGGAATCCAAGTTTTCGTAGGTCATACTCGGGTAGTTTGCAGTTGATTGTGATTAACCTCCCGGTCGAAGTTGACAATCCGGTGAATAGTTGCCGCTTTCATGCTGAAAACCGTTCGAACGCTCGTCGGGCCGGACACGCACGCGCGCTGCCCCGTCTTCACACCCGCACCCTCCGACAACGGTGCGTTTTCGAGATGAACATGCGGTCGCTGGAGACCAGTACGAACGCCTCAGTTTGACACACCCGATGCGACCTCTCGATCGCTGTTCGATTAAATCGTGGTTGCGATAACTCTCACGTCGCGGACGCGACCGCGGCAGTTCACGCGGGTCGAAAGAAACTGACGGCCTCAGTCGGAAGTCGACGACTCAGTTTGTAGTTCCAGAAGCCACTCGCACTTCCCGCAGGGCGTCTTGCCCGTTCGCTTGGCCTCGGCGCGGGTGACCTCGACGAACCGACCGTCGCTGTGGCCGCCACAGACCAGTTCGCCGTCTTCGTCGAGTTCGTGATACGCGTAGCCGCCGGTGTACGCGCCGTTGGGTGTCGTAGCCACGCGGTCGTCGTCGTCGCGGGTGTCCTGCGCAGCGAGTTCGCTTCGCTGCTCGCTCGTGGGTTTCTGGTCGATGTGCTCTCGCGTCGGCATCCGTGCAGGTACACTCGCCCGGCCGCATATGTTTATTTCGGCCCCGACATGACGTGAGGAATCATCATGGATGTCGGCGGCGGCGCGCGATGGCTCCTTGCCACTCGACGAGTGCGTCGAACTCGTGCGGACTTCGTTCGATGATTGCACAAGTGTCCGGCTTAACGAGACACCTACGTCTCGTTCGCTCACGCGGGTACCGCGCTCGTGAACGCTGTCTCTCTCCCTTCGGTCGCTCCGGTCGCAGCTTAAGCAAGTTCCCTCGCGCCTCAGGTCAAGTGAAGGTCTTTACCGGAGTGGGTCGATGTCCCCGAGAGATGAGCCGGACGCTCGAACTCTCTGGGACGTGGCTCAGCTATCTGCTGTCTGCGTTCCAGTTGACCGCGCTCGCGTTGGCCCTCGTGTTCGTCGTGCCCAGACTCGGGTACCCGGTCAACATCTTCTTGGGCGGGCTGTTCGCCGTGGTCGTCCTCGCATCGGTGGTCGCGCTGTGGCGACGCGCGGCCGGTCAGGACGGGAGTCGTCAGCTCGGAAGCACGGAAGACATCACCTATGACCCGTTTGCCGACCCCGGGCAGGCCGCCCGCGATAGCTGGGAGAAGGCCGTTCGGCGGCTCCCCGGGTCCGACGACGACGAGTGATCCACAGTCCTCGGTGCCGCTGTAGCCGTGTTCATGGGGTCACGCCATCTCGGGAACGGGGAAATCGAACAGTTCCGCTCGAAGCTGTTCGGGGGAGTCGGTCTTCCCCCACTGAATGAGTTTCCCCACCAGTTCGGGGTCCGAGAAGTCGACGTGCCGCGCCCGCTCGTCGCCCCAGTCGTAGACGTGCTTCGGGAGCCAGTCCGCCCGCCGCAGTTCCGCGAACAGTAAGCCGGCCGCCTCGTCAACGCTCGCATCGCCCGCCCGGTAGGCGTCCAGTATCTCGCCCATCCGTCGGTGTATCTCGGCTTTCTGCGGGACGAACGGGGCGCCGTCGCCCGGCGTCGGTTCTTCGAGAAGCGAGTCGAACTCGGCGGGCTGTCCCGACGCGAGGTAGGTAAAGCAGTGTCGCTGGATGTACAGGTCGTGGAACAGGACCTGCCCCAGCCACATCTGGGTCCACGCGTTCCAGAGTCGGAAGTCGCCCATCGACTTGTACGCGTTGCTGATGACCCGGTCGTTGGTCGCGAGCTGACGGCGGTGCATCTCGTCGATGGGCGCGAAGCGCGCCGCCGAGAACTCGCCGTCTTCGAACGCGTCCAACAGCAGGTTGGTCGACACGAAGACGGATTCGAGGGTGTTCACGAGCCCGACCGCGTAGAGCGGGTCGACGAAGCCGTACGTGTTGTTGGTCAGGTAGTGTCGGTGCCCCGCGGACTGACTGGCGGTCCGCTGGAGTCTCCCGGTCCGAACCCACGGTCGCACCGTCGTCGCCGACGCGAGGTGGCGTTCGATATCGGGGAAGTCGGCGATGATTCGTCGAGCCTCTCGCTCGGCGCTGACCGACTCGTCTGTGGGGTACTGCGTTCGGTCGAGTACCAACCCGAGACTCGCTTTGTTCGTCTCGGAGCGCTCGAAGTTGTCGAAGGGAATCACCCACATCCAGCCGCCGTCGAACACGTGATGGAGCGTCCCGTCGTGGAGGCGGTTAGACTGTCCGGGGCGGGCGGATTCGTCGAGTATCTCGTCGAACGGAGCGAGTCCTTCGACGTGCGTGAAGATGGCGCGCGAATCCGTCTCCAACGCCGGAGCGTCCTCGCGATACCCCATCTCTTCGGCGAGGACGGAGTTCCCGCCGGTGCCGTCGACGTAGAAGGCGGCCTCGATACGACCGCGGTCGGTCGTCACCGACACCTCGTCCTGTCCGATATCCACGCCGGTGATTTCGGTCTCGTCGAGGTATGCCACGCCGTAGCCCCGGGCGGCCTCGACCAGATAGTGGTCGACCTCCGAACGCAGGAGGTGGCTCTCGCTGTAAAACGGCAGGCTCGGCGGAATCAACTGGTGGCTGTGGTCCGCCGCGACCGGGCGGTCGGGGTCGTGGTACGCGAAGCCGATGGAGTGTTTGATGCCGCACGACGGCGTGACGTTGTCGACGATGTCGTTCGTGTCGCTGAGGTACTGAATCTCCGGGATGCCGTGGTACTCCCCGAGAATCCACATCCACATCGAACTCTGCGGGAGCATCGCCTCGCCGACGGCGAACCGCGGATGCGACCCGGCTTCGAGCATCACCACGTCGAGGCCGCGTTTCCCCAGAATCATCGCGGTGAGAGACGCCGCCATCCCCGAGCCGCCGACGATGACGTCGTAGGAGTCCGTCGGCGACGACTCACCGGCGGCCCGGTCGTCGCGTCGTCCGTGCTGTCGGTTCCCGGTTGCGTCGGTCGAACCTGTCCCGTTCATGTTCCGTTTGACGGATAGGTCACGATTATAGTCATTCCCTGAGATGGCGTCTCAAGCCGTGAGACACCATTCAAACAGCAAACAGACCTGTCGACCGGAGGGTCACCGCGTTTCGGCGTTCATCTCGGCGAGATCAAGGGGGACTGCATCGCGCTTGTAGCGCCGATAGAGGTCGACGGCCCACTCGCGGGCCTCGGGGTCGTCGGTCGTGACGGAGGCGACGGGCAGCGACGTCTCGTCGTCGAAGCCGCCGACGATGACCACGTCGTCGATGATGCCCATCGTGAACGGCAGTCCGGGGTGGGTGTACAGGTCGGGCGCGTCGGCCGACGCGATGGTGTCGAACGCGTTCTTCGAGGCGTTTCGGTCCGCTTCGAGCGCCAGCGGCGTGCAGATGGCCTCGAAGTCCACGTCGTTTTGGGCGTGTTCGATGCCTTGTTCCGTAATCTTCGGAGGACACCCGGCGACGACCAGACTCCGCGAGCGGTCGAACGACGTGAAGTGTTCGAGCCACGGTTCGATGGGCGCGTTCGGGTGCTGTGGCGTGGCGACGTGGAGGTCGGCGTCGGCGAACAAGTGGACGTGGCGCGTGAGCTCCGGAGCCGAAATCTGAGCGAGCAGGGGTTCTAACTGGTCGACCGCCGCGATGGTGCGCTCGAATCGAGAGACGGCGTCGGCGACGGCGCATCCCGCCCCCGTCGTCTGGTAGCCCGCGGGCGTCTGTTCGAGCAACTGCTCGTCCGTGAGCGCGGACGTCCACCGGTAGGCCGTCGCACGAGAGATGTCGAGTTCGTCTTGGAGCGTCGACCGGTCGAGCGGCCCATCGCGGGTCGCAGCCAACAGCGGCGCTTGGTCCAGCAACTGGTGTGAGTCCCGTCCGTGAGGAGTCATGTTCTCGGAACGACCCTTCGAACTGTAAGTGTACCTCCAGCGAGCGGCTGGCGGTTGTCGCCCTCGCTGGCCTCGCTTTCGAACGCGTCACCGAATCCGGTCGTGAATTTCGAGAACACCGAGCGACCACACGAGCGCGCCGGCGAGTCCGGGAAACGCCAACGCGTTCCCCCAGAGGCCGAGCCACTTCCCGTACAGGACGCCCGCGTTGAGGCCGAGGAAGAACCCGTCGAACGACGCGAGGGTTTTCGCACGGACTCCCGCGTAGCGTTCGAGGACGACGAGCCCACACAGGAGGACGAGCGTCCCGGCGACGAGCGCGCCGACGATGTGTGCGAGCGAGGCCTGCCGGCCCAGCGTCGACTCGACGTACCAAAACGGACCGAAGGGCGCGCCGAGGACGACGGCGATGAGGGCGTACGTCCCAAGGCGTTTGCCCGTCTCGGCGAGTGCGTGGGTGTCGACCATTCCGTACTCGTGTGTCGGTTCGGGCGGTGAAATAACTCGGCGCCGTCTCGTCGAGGGCACTACTGTAGTCCCCGGCCGGGTGGATCTCCGAGCAGCCCCTCGCTCCGGACCAGGATGTACAGGAGGATCGGGCCGGCGACCAGGAACAACAAACACAGCAGGCCGATGAGTCCCTTGAGTATCGACTGGACGGGAACCATGTTTCCCGTCTGCAGTCCGAGTCGGAAAAACCCACTCCCGTGGTTGGGATGGGTCTACACCTGTACATTCTCCCGCAACAACGTGTCCTCTGTGGCCGTCGTCGCGTCGACTCCAATTCGGCCGGCAATCGTAGCCAGATTCGGGCCCTATCGACGAACCCCCATTTCAGGTCGAACGGCCCGAAACGAGCGTGCAGGCGGCCACAAACGAGTATGTGTGGACTGTCGTCGACGCATGTCGCGGCCGCGTGTAGACGCCAATTTGGTCCCGATTCCCGCTCGCGAAATCGGGCGGTACACCCCACTTTCGAGCGGGTGTACCGGAAAATCGACGATTTTCGACCCTGCCTGAGTGACGACAATCGGCCGTCGAGACAGCATTTGCACGGGAGGACTGTGGACGAAAAACGCGTCTCTGAGCGGGTGTGAGGCGCTGCAGGCCGGAATCGGGTGGGTCGACGAGTGCTACACAGCCGGCGTCGATGGCACCCCGAACGCGTCAGGAATCGACGCGAATCGAGTACACCCTTGCGGAGAATCGGCGTCCATGTACACCCCTGAATGTCGGGGGTGTAGCGCGTCTGTCCCGGTTCACCCACGCTGCCAGGGGTGTAGAATCGACCGCGATTTTCGGCAGGGGTGTATCGAAGCGGTCGGGTCGGTGGCGTCGGCTCGGCCGTGGACGACTGGTCGTTGGGCGTGTCCGCTTTCGGTTCATAGTCGTGTTAGATTCTCCACACGAATTGGATGCGTCGGGCTGTGGCAAGGCTTGCTGAGAATGTGCGTTTCCAACAGCATCTGAGAACACGTGGAAAGAGCGGCCCCCGTACTGTACACATTGAATCAGTTCAACAGAGTCGTCTCGTAGGTTTGGCATCGGTAAACAGCACACTCGTCGTCAACAGTTCACTACATAGCAATCGTGTTAGATATTATAAGTGCTTAACCTGTCCGACGGGGGCTGTCGACTGTGGAACGATCACAACAGACGAGCGATATCGGGCGTCGAGCTGTCTTGGGTCTCACGGGCGGAACCGTCCTCGGACTTCTCGCAGGCACGGCTGTCGCGGGTCACGACCAGGCGGCGAGTGGCTCCGATTCGGGCGGGCTTTCGGGGACCGAGACCATCACACTGGAACAGATCGGCCGGTACGAATCGGGGCTCTTCGACGAGGGTGGGGCCGAAATCATCGCCTACCACGCCCCCACACAGCGGCTGTTCGTGATCAACGCTGATCTCGGCGGCGTCGACGTGCTGGACGTCTCGGAGCCGACTGCCCCCGAGAAGGTTGGAGCGATCGACGCCGCGAGCGAGCTCGACGGCGTGAGCTCCGCGAACAGCGTCGCGACGTCCGCCGACGTCGTCGCCGTCGCGCTCGAAGCAGAGATTGCCCAGGACCCCGGGCAGGTCGGGCTCTACGACCCCGCGACGCTCGAACGCCTGGGGACCGCGCCGGTCGGTCCGCTGCCGGACAAGGTCACCTTCACCCCGGACGGGACGCGGGTGCTCGTCGCAAACGAAGGCGAGCCGACGGACAACTACGCGTACGACCCCCGCGGTTCCGTCAGCATCGTGGACCTCTCTGACGGCGCGGCTGCACCCACGGTCAGCACCGCCGACTTCACCGCCTTCGACGGAAAGGAAGACCAGCTCCGAAAGCAAGGCATCCGTATCTTCGGGCCGAACGCGAGCGCATCGCAGGACTTCGAGCCCGAGTACGTGACCGTGAGCGACGACTCGAAGACGGCGTGGGTCTCGCTGCAGGAGAACAACGCGATCGCGGAGCTCGACATCGACGCGGCGAAAATCAAGAATCTCCTGCCGCTGGGGTTCAAGGACTACAGTCTGGCCGGGAACGAACTCGACGCGAGCAACGAGGACGGCGGGGTCAACATCCGGAACTGGCCGATCAACGGGATCCTCCAGCCGGACGCGATCGGCGCGTACAACCCCGACGGCAACACCTACCTCGTGACCGCCAACGAGGGTGACAGCCGCGATTACGACTCGTTCAGCGAGGAGGCGGAGGTTTCGGACCTCCGACTCGACCCCGAGGCGTTCGACTTCGACGAGATCGAAGGCATCGACAGCGTCGAGGAACTCCAGCAGCCCGAGCACCTCGGGGCCAAAGGCGTGACGACGACGCTCGGCGACGTCGACGGCGACGGGCGCTACGAGGAACTGTACGTCTTCGGTGGTCGGTCGTTCAGCATCTTCACGACGAACGGCAAACGGGTGTTCGACAGCGGGAGCGACTTCGAAGACATCACCGCCGAGCGGTTCGGCGACCAGTTCAACAACGACAACAACGAACACGACCCTGACGGCCGCAGCGACAACAAAGGTCCCGAGCCCGAGGGGCTCACAATCGGGCAGGTCGGCGACCGGTACTACGCGTTCATCGGTCTCGAACGTATCGGCGGCGTCATGGTCTACGACATCACCGACCCCGAGTGTGCCACGTTCGTCGAGTACGTCAACAACCGGGACTTCTCGGTCGACATCGAGGCGGCCATCGAAGACGGTGACGCCCCCGCTGGCGCTGCCGGCGACCTCGGCCCGGAGGGACTGGACTTCGCGACCGCCGAAGAAAGCCCGGTTGACGACCCGCTCGTCTTCGTCGGCCACGAAATCAGCGGGACGACGGCGATACTCCGCGTGACGAGCGACGAGAGCGATGACGTTGCTGTGGGGTCGTGTAGTGTCGGCTCGCGTGGGAACGGCCGTGGGAACGGACGGCGGTCGTAAGTTAACGGCGTCGACCCTGGGTCGCTGACAGTCGCCCCGGTATTCACGCCGGTGGGCCATCTGAGCACACGAAACGTCCGCTCACAGACCATCTCGTGTGCTCACCGCAGCGCCCGCCGAACGCTCGCCGTGTCCACCTCGACGACCACTTCGTTCGTCCGGAGCCACGGCGGCGTGAAGGGTGCGTCGTAGCGCAAGAGGCGAGGCTCACCCGTCGGTTCGATGCCGGCGTGCGCCAGCGTCTTCCGGAGGGTGCGTTCGTTCAGCGAGACACGGATGCGCGGAGCCCACCACGAAAAGCGGCGGACGGCCAGCGTCCGCGGCGGGTCGACGACGAGTTCTACGTCGTCGTTGGTTGGCTCCGGTGCGGTCTCCGGCGTGTACGTTGCAGGGAGGAAAAACGACATCGTCGCGTCGTCTGCCCGGGTTGTCTCGACAGGAGCGGTCATCGAGATCGACTCGCCCGTCTTGGTGGCCCCATCGCCGGTGGCACTCGTGTCCGTACCCGTTTCGACGGGGGCGGTCATCGAGACGGACGTGCCGCCTTCGTTCGCGCCGTCGATGTAGTTGAACAGGCGGAAAAACGCCTCTCGGCCGTTGGACGCGGTGGTCCGGACGCGAATCGTCTCCGGGTATCGCCGGAGTTCGACGCCATCGATTCGCTCGACCGTCTTGTACGGGACCCGTTCAGTCCCGCGGTTTTTCACGCGGTCGAGGGCCGTCCAGGCCGTCGCGGCGGCCAGCCCCACACCGATGATGCCGACTCCCAGTTTCGCTTTCGTCTTCCAATCCATGTCTCGTGTAGGCGACGTGACTGCAAAAGCCGACTTGTGTGACTCTGCGTTCCGCTCGCGTCGACTTCGGCTGTGAACACGGTCGAGCAGGGCGATAGCAGATGAAGTTGTGGGGGGGTAGGTGGTTGTCGCGGGTGGGATACCGGTTCGAATGTATCGTTCCACTCGCGGCCGCTAGACGCTCAGTATCCGTCGTTTCAGGAGCTTTGGTTGCTACTCACGAGTCCACGTGACTGACAGCGTCGGGGTCGCATGCGTTCGAGCGAGCGCTAACGTACGAGATCCAGCCCGTGGCTGTCGTCGCTTCGTCAGCCATCGTCTCACTCGTCTTGGACTGTCTTCAGGTCGAGCCGTGGAGCAAACGATTCGTACGTCTCATCGCTCGAAACGATGGTATCACCATCTGATTCGACGAGGTGAAGCGCGTCGAACGGTGTGAACCCGTGGTCTTCGACGTAGGTCGCAGCTGTGACAACGGTGTCCACGTCACCACGGACTTCCAACAGAGCAGCGGCATTTGTGACGACTCGCTCTGTATCTCGTTGTTCACGATACGCAACCATGAGGAGTTCGATGAGTGTGAACTGAGACGTCCACAGTTCGTCCTGGTGGTCGCGGTATACTTCCTCTGCGGCGTCACCAAGCCAGTCTTCGTCCTTGATGAGTGCTAAAAGGAAGTCTGTCTCCGCGTACATTCAGCGTCCAGCCTCGTCTAATGCTGCGTTCCGTGCTTCCTGCCGGAGTTCGTCCGCCGACTTCTCGACGTCTGCGAACTCAGATCGGAGGGCATCGAGCGGGTCATCCTCGATTGGAATCAACTTGATACCGTCGTGAAGCTGGACGATGTGGTAGTGTTCGCCATACCGCTCTCGAATCTCTTTCGGGAGCGTCAGGCGTCCACGACCGTCCAGCGTTGCTTCGGACATACGCTCATATCGTGTGGGTAGGTACAAGTAATTTCCCCGAATATATCTAAATACCCACTCAATCAACTCAATCTCGCTTGCTGGACTCACCTACTGTCTGCAGCACGCACATTCTGTCAGGCCCAGGGGCTTTCAACAGAGCCGTCCCGTCCTGTCGAGACTGAGGCGTCGATTCCAGGCGTGTTAGAGCTTGAAGCGTGCTGAAACAGATGAAGTCGTGGGGGTACGGTACTGCTTCACATCGCCAGAACGAGTTCTGTAGCGTCTCCGAATCCTCGGTGTGGACGTTCAATACGGTCTGCTCTCTCCCCACGACTTCATCTGTTCTTGCGGAACGCCCACAGACTCAGCAGCGACTACATCACGAACGAACTCTTCGCTTCGAATGGGCTGTGAGTCTCGAAAATCAGAGGGAGAAGCCATGAGAAGCAGCTAAACAGATGATGTGATGGGGGTCGGGAGACGAACGAACATCTGTGACCAACTGACGACGATGCACAATGTGGAGACCCCCGCCCCCCATGACTTCATCTGTTCTCCGATTCTTTGCAGCGGTTGCTGTGCAGTCATCTCGAATGCAGTTTCATCCAGCGAAGACCGAAGTTTCGACACTAGAACACGGGGATGTCCGGGGACGGCTTTAGGTGTGGGAGCTAGTCGAGCAAAACCACCCCCCGAAACGGGCCTGTTGCTCGGGCTGCGAATCGCCCGTTGGAGTCGGCATGCTACCCGAACATATCGATGAGTTCTCGCAGCAACGTCTCAAGTGCACTCAGAACTCCGTTATCCGCTCTTTCAGCCGAGGATGCAGTCGTCGTGGTCGTCTGTTCGGCAGGGGACGTCTCAGTATCCGTGGACGCCGCCGTAGTCGCTGTTGACGTCGTCCCGGTCTGTGGTGGGTCGGCGGCGTTACCGATGGCCCCAGATGCCGTCGCAGTGGCACCTGCATCGTCGACGACGAGCAGTTCGACGTCGCGTGACCCCGTCTCAGCGGGGTCGTAGGTCACTCGCTCACCCGTTATGACCGTCTCGTTCCCGATAAACCAGACATACTGGGTGATGGTCCCGTCGTCGGCAGACGCGCTCGCGTCGAGCGATACGGTCCCGTTTTGACCAGTGTCAGCTGAGAATTCGGCTGTCGGCCGTGCGTTTGGCGTCGTGACTGTGACCGTCTGTTCGCGAACGGCAGTTTTCCCACCGCTGTCGGTGACCGTCAGTCGAACGGTGTAGTTCCCACCACTCGCGTAGGTGTGGGTTTGCGTCGGCCCGTTCGCACTCGCTCCGTCGCCGAACGACCAATGATACGAATTGATCGGCCCTTCGGCGTCAGTTGACCCGCGAGCGTCGAACGACACTGACTCGCCGGCCTGCGACTGGAACGTGCTCGGGGCGAATGCAGCGTGGGGGGCCGTATCCTGTACTGTGACTGTCTTCGTCGCTGTATCGGTGTTCCCATTTCCGTCCTTGACCGTCAGCTCAACAGTGTACGTCCCCGGACTGGCGTAGGTGTGTGTCTGCGTTGATGTCGAGCGCTGGCTCGTTGTCGCGCCGTCGCCGAAGGACCACTGGTAGTGAGTGACGTTCCCGACGAGGCTGTACGACTGTCCGGCGGTCAGCGTCACCGGGTCACCGATATTGACGGTCGTCTCGCTCGCTTCGAATCGCGACGCGACCAACTGAACGTCTGGGATGGTGCGCAGATCATCTTCGAGTGCCGCGGTGGCCAGGTCTGTGTTCGTAAGCACCAGGTTCGACTCAGAATCGGTGTCATCCGATATCTCAGTCGTTGACGCGTCTGTCGACCCGTTGAGCGATGTGTTGTCAAACGATGGCTCTGTGATGTCGGTTATGAGACTCGTATTTGCAAGTTCGGTTGAGATCGTGTCGCCGGCCGTGACGCCTGTGAACTGACGTGGGGCCTTGCCGTCGGCGCTGACGAACACCTCGTAGGAGCCCTCAACCCATCGCTCTCCACTCCACGGCGTCACGCCGACGACCTCACCGTCGACGAAGACGGTCGCACCCGGCGTCGCAGTGCGGACCGTTATCGGCTGTTTGATCTTCGTCAGTCGCGCATCGATATCGTGTGGCGCTCCCATGCGGCGCGTCTCCGGGAGATACCCTCGGTCGGCCACGGTAACGCGAACTGGGCCATCTTTGCCAATGTCGGTCGGGACCGCACCGGTCCACGGCGTTGTCCCGACGCGTTCTCTGTCGATCGTGACGACCGCCCCGTCGACGTTCGACGTGATGGTTATGTTTTCGGACCGGTCCTGTTCCGGAGACTCGATCTTCAGTGGCTCGTCGGGAACGAAAATGAATGGTGGGGTCCCGTAGAGCGAGTCGAAGATCGCAGCGAACCCCTCATCTGGAATGTCCGTCGGACGGAGACAGGCGTCGAAGTCCTTGCCGGTCAGCGACCCTCTCGCTTCGGGGTCCCAGCAGGCGTCGAGCGTTATCCGTTCGATGGTCGTTCGCTCGGTTGCTGGCCCGAGGAATCGCGACATCTCGACTGCATGACTATCATGTGCCCACACCGCCCCCTCGCGTGCGGTCCCGACGTACAGTGGGGTCTCATCGGTCTCGTTGCTTGGCCCGAAGTATCGATCCGGTCCGATAGGCCGGTACGTCCCAAGATCACGGGGTCCATCTGCGGTGCCTGCAGTCATCACCTGTCCGGGGGTAAAGAACTCGTCTGACGCTTTCTTGGTGAAGAAATTGTGTAGTTTCTTTATCGGCCCACGCATGAGAACAGAGAACAACTTTGCTGTCGACCGGCCGACTTGGCTATTTTCTTTCGGATCTTTCGGGCGCGTGTCACTGACGATCTTGAACTGCAATCCTGAGGCATAGCCGTCGCCGTCGCGGTCAATCCGATCGACGACGACCAGTTCGTGTACGACCCCCGATCCTCGGGTCTCGAATTCGACTTGGGTCGGCGACGAAACCGCTTCACCCGTGTCCACAGACGGTCTTACCTCTGACGAGACGTGATGATCGTCGGGAGGGGGCGCAGGTATCGCCGCGACGGCCGCTGGTCCGGCAGCGATGACAAGCATCCCAATAGACAACAGTGTGAGTGTGGTGTGATGTACGCGTTTCATAATTATATTTGAACAGTATGATTACTTGAACTATTCACGGTATAGTTCTATGGGAGAACCGGCCAGCACCACGTTCTCACCGGCCCTAGATCCGTTTGAAGTGTGTCCTGTCGAACCGATCAAAATGATATAAATTTGGTAATAATGGCGTAGCACAGACTCGGGAGCGGCGATTCGCTCAATTCACTGAGGGAGGATATCTTCGACGGGTGTACTTCGTGTCAGATATAGTATTCGAAATGGAGCGAACCAAGGCGCTCACCGGTTGTCTCATCGTTCCGTGTCTTCTCTACGGCTCCGCCTTCGCCATCGTGGTAACTCAGTTTTCGGATGTCGTTGGTGCCAGCACTCGAAATTCAGGGCTGAGTTGCGCGAACTGTTCGCATTCTCTATCAGCGCAACGTCGTTCTCCACCGCAACACGTACGTCAGTGAGGCAACCCAGAACGCTGCGAGGAAGACATACATCGCGTCGCCCCCGGGGTTGATTGAGTCGGTGAACGTCCCCGAGAGAGCGTATGCGAGGACAGCGACGAGAACGGGCGCTCCAATGTACGCGACGAGATGCGGCTTCCAGTTCGTACCCGCGGCGCTCGTGCGTTTCACGTGAAGATACATCGCAACGCCGGTCAGCGGAACGAGTACCATGATAAGGCCGAACATGCCGAACACAGTTGCGAGGACGGCCGCTCCCTCGTGTGGTCCGAGAAATACAGTTCCGATGACGAGCGGCGCGATGACCACGTAGCCGACGATAACACCTGGCCATCCGCCGGGGACTTCGACCTGTGAGCCGAACCGTTCGACGAGCGCCGGCGTCAGCGGATACCGCCACGCGTCCCCGAATACTGCCTTGCCGGTTGCGATGAATCCGAACAAGAACGTACAGGTCGTGACGATCATCCAGACGAGGAGCAACGCCGAGATGACGAGACCGACCCCAGCGGCGATGGGTGCGGAAAGCGTAACGACGTTGGTGATGCCCTGTTCGGTGAGTTCGGCGTAGACGAATATGGAACCGAACGTCAGCACTGTCAGTGCCAGCACGGTGAAATGCCAGTCGAGAGCGTTGCGGGCGTTTCGTTTCGTGAACTCGTTGGTCGCGACAAGATACACCAGTCCGGCGCCGACGACGCCGGTTGGGATCGACAGCAGGTGGACGAGAATGCCGCCGATCGATCGTTCGTTGAGCAGTTCGGGACCGGGTGCGGCGGGCGTGGATGTCGATGTCATTGGGCTGTGGAGGGTTGTGGTGGGTGATGAGGTGCTGTTGGGTGGTGCTATGTCGATGAGAGGAGGTTCAGCGGGCCGTAGCGGTCGCGAACCCAGCGAACGAGTCGCTCGACGACGAGCAACGCCAGGCTGGTCACGAGCAGATCAACTGCGGTGTCCCACAGCACGATATCGCTCTGCGTGCTGCGTACATCAGCGCCGACGATCGTGAGAACACCGCCGAGAGCGAACAGCACTAAACTCAACTGAAGCCCGGCGAGTACGAGCGTGCGGATTCCTGCCGTGTCCGATAGCGTGAGGAATCCTCGCGTGGAGAGCCGGTCAAGCGGGGTATCTGCGTTCAGCGCGCGTTTTCCCTCGGGCGAGAGGGGCCAGTCCGACTCTGGATGGTTAATGTAGTACAGGGTGATCGAGTCGGGATACGTCTCTGTGGCCACGACGTCGATTGCTTGTAACTCCTGTAACCGATTTCGAACTGTCGCCCTGCTCACTTCGGGTTTGATTCGCGCGTGCAGTTGCCGGAGAGAGAAGAACGGTCGATCGGACTCGATCATCGTCTCAACGACGTGCTCTTGTGTGAGCGTGTTGTCGAGGTTCCGATCGATTCGTTCATCGATCCATGACGGGAGCGTGGACACGGTTCCACCGTTGTCGACGGGGATTATTAAATCGAGACGGATTTTTCGACCCCGCGAACCGCCGTTTCACGGCCGTGAAACGGCCCGTCATCGCTGTGAGAACGGTGTTCCGGGTGGACACCGATAGTTCGATAGTTCGATACTACTGTGGCAATCGGTACCGTCGTTCACTCGACTCTGTGTCTGTCGTTGTCGAAGAACATCACGCGCTCTCTAGTGTCGATGCGGACTCCGACGTGGACGACGCGACTCCTGAGGCGTCGTAGTCCTCACGGGAAGGACCTTGGGTCGACTTTACATCGGAGCGCTACCCGGAACCACCCAGTATGACTCGTGACCGACTCCTGAGTGCCGAGACGAAAACGACGCTCGTGTTCATGTTCCTCGGGCTCACCGCCTGGTACCTAGCACAGCAGTATCTGGGGAACTGGCTTGTGGAACTCGTCGCGCTGTTCGGTGTGGGTATCGTCCTCCCGACGTTGATCAACGAACTCCGTCGGCAGTCCAACGAGTGAGGTGGCGGCGTTCTCGGGTGTGCTGGAGTGCCACTAGCTGCGTTCTTCGAGTTCCGAAACCTGCTCCAGTAGTTGTTCGAGCTGTGGGGATGGCCGATACCGGACACAGCCACTCCGTCGGTCGTGTTCGATAACGCCCGCGTTGACGAGTTTCGGCAGCGAAACGTGGTACAGACGCTGTTCGACTCGTGCGTTATCGTCGTCCGCTCGCTCTCGTTCTCGCCCGACGAGATGCTGGACGAGTCGTTCCACACTCACAGTCGCTTCGTCCGCGTCACGGAGAAAGTACAGGACGTGACGACGACGCTGTTTTGCGATGACGTCGCAAAGCTCTCCGATTCGATCAGGATCCTGCTGCGACGACGGCACGTCGAAAGTGGACATCTACCGGCAGTTCTCGCGACCGGACAATTAGTCTCCTGCGTAAACTACCCCACCCTACTCCCTCGGCGCTCCGCGCCTCGGTCCTTGAGGGTAGGGCTTTGATGTGGACTCCCGGCGATCAGTCGCCAGCAAGAGGCTGGTGACTCTCACCGTTCAACATCCCACCATTCAAACGCACGTCTACTGGTGCGTCTCCGCTCCCCGACTTGGGCGAGGAACGGAGTTTGTGCGTCTCCTTCCGAACGTACCTCACGCCGATGTTCTTCGCTGCATTGTAGTCGGCGTTCACTTCGTACCCGCACTTCAGGCATTCAAAATACTCTCCGTGGCGGTTGTCCTCGTGCGTGAACCCACAGTCCGTCCGAGAACAGCGTTGGGACGTGTGGTTCGGCCCGACCTGCTCCACCGAAACACCGCGTTCCGGGGCCTTGTACGAGACGTACTCGTACAGACGTCGGAACGCCCAGATGTGGTGCCACTTTGCCTGTGGAAGCCGCTCTCGAATGTCGGTCAACTCTTCGAACACGATCACGTCGCAATCGTGTTCGACGGCCTCCGTAATTATCTCATTAGCGACGGTGTGTATGTACTGTTTCCGCCATGCTTCCTCTCGCTTTCCGAGGCGCAACAAGGCGTTGTGTGCGGCTTGCGTGCCGCGTTGTTGCATCTCACCTCGTCGTTTCTCGAACTCGCGGCACCAGTGGTCGTAGTCGTCTCCCTGCCAGAAGCGTCCCGTCGAGGAGACGGCAAGACTGCTGACGCCGAGGTCGATACCGAGGACTGTTTGGTGCTCAGTATCTGCCGAAACCTCAGACGGCTCGCCGTCTCTTTCGGAGTCGTACTTTCGGGTGGTGATATGGAAGTAGAACTCGTCGTCTACTGCGTCGTACTGAAGCGTGCTCGCTCGGAACTCAAACTCCTCTGACAGCACGTACTGTTCGTACGGTGTGGGGCTATCCGAGGGAAGTTCAAACTCACACTCAACACGGCCGTTGACAGTCGATAGCGAGACTTTGTTCCGGTAGAACGTAGCGCTCCGCTTGTCGTAGAGCATACTCCACGATGTGAACTCCGGTTGACTCACTCGCTTCCCGTTTTTCCACCGTTCGACACATCCTTTGACGGCTTCAACGCCGCGTCGGATGGCTTCCTGAACGAGGTTTGCGGTGAGATTAGTTTCCACACGGAGTTCGTCGTAGAGCGCGTCCCGTGTAGTCGTGTTGACCGTGACGCACTCGGTGTAGGAGCGGTCGGACCAACAGAACTCAGCAGCACGGTTGGCACAGTGAAGGAACTGCCGGGCGGATTCGTGGAGATCCTCGCGTCGCTCGTCGGGAACGACGAGTTTGACGGGTGCGGTCCGCCGGACCTCCATGTTTCAGATGTGTTGCTGATGGTTCTTAAACGCTTGGGAGTCAGGTCGTCGCAGTATGCCGGTTGTGTCGCACCATACCGGTTTCCTCTCCGGCCTACTCACTCACTCCGTTCGCTCTTTGAGGCCGGAGGCTCCACCTCGAAAATGCTGAACCTCCCGGGTGTTTATAGGCTCTCGTCTCTTTTTCCCATATAGTGAGGGATGCTACCAATGCTCATAGCAGAATTCACGATCGACCATCCGATTTTGCTCACGCCGTTACGGGAGATTCCCGACATCGAAGTCGAGTGGGAAGAGACGTACCGGGGGCCAGACGATCGGACGCAGATGCTTTTTTCGGTGCGGAGCGACGACTTCGCGGCGGTCGAGGCGGCGCTGGCTGACGACCGCTCAGTCACGAATCCAACCGTCTTGGACGACACGGGCGACCGTCGGTTCTACCGGGTGGACTTCACCTCGGCCGGAGACGAGACGAATCTCATGCCCGAGTTCATCTCGGTCGGGGGCGTCCTCCAGCGAGCGGTCGGGACGAACAGCGGGTGGCGGTGTCACGCCCGCTTTCCGAGTCGAGACGCGTTCAGACACATCATGCAGTTCTGTGCTGACCACGATATCACCGTCTCCGTCAAGCGACTCTACGAGGAGACCGACCAGGACGGACTCAGCGTGTCGTTGACGGACGCCCAACGAGAGCTGTTGGTTGTCGCATCCGAGTGTGGGTATCTGGAGATTCCTCGGACGTGTTCGCTGGCCGACCTGGGAGACCAGCTTGATATCTCAGACAGTTCCGCCTCCGAACGGTTTCGCAGAGGCGTAAAGCAACTCGTCCAGCAGACGGTGGTCAACGAGTCGGCGGCTGCACAGGGGTAGGTCGTGGGCTTCGGCTGTGATTCATGGGACCCCTCGTTGCTCGCGCACCTCTTGTTCAGTATGCATCAGTTTCGAATAGTCAAGGAGAAAGCCCCACCCTTCTGGGTGCGGAGGATGTCAATGCTCAGCGAGGTTGTCTGTGAGTGCGTCACCACGGTCGAGGACTTCCTTCGAGGCGCGGACGGCTTCGGCATCCTGTCGCCCGATGATTTCGGCAAGCTTCTCGAACTGAATCTGACCATCCAGATAACGTTCAACGACGGCCTCACGAAACTGCTCGTCAGACGCTTTTTGTTCGAGATACTGCCGGAGCGTTTCGGTGAGAGTCTCCGTTCGGTTCGTGTGCGTCACTTCGGCCGCGACGTCCGTGCGTGCCACCAAGGCATCTGGCAGCCGGAAGTCGACTCGCTTCGTGCTCATGTACAGACTGTGTCTGTACAGACTCAAAACTGTGTCAGCGTGTCGATGGTGTTTTCGACGACACACAGTCGCTGAGTGTTGTGCGCCGTTTCCGTGGCGTCTCGCGTCTTCGCCGCCGTTGTGCGTTGTCTGTCGATCAGCTGTCGACGACGTTCTCGATGAGAACTGCCCCAACGAGGTACACCGGTCCCAGATACAGAATCGCCATCACGGGGAGCACGATGAATATCGGTGTGTGACCATCTCCGGTCTCGTATACCTGTGCAGCCAACAGCACGGCGATCAAGCCGAGGAAGAAGTCCGTCCGGTCCACGTGATTCGTTTTGGGACCCATTCCCTGTTAGGTGTGGTGTCCAAGTCGTCACGTCGTGGAACGGGCGACTCAACGAGCGTGTATGAGACGGGTGAGTCGCTCTCATGTGAATCATACATTCTGACATATCGTCAGATTGTGTCGAACGAACGTCGCGAGTTGACGACGACATCCAGGGAATGCCTGGTTCTCGTCTCATGAGAGTTATTGACATGTATATGCTGGTTTGGCACCTCTCTCTAGTGAGGGTGTTTTGACCGATGACCCAAACCGTCTCGACCAGACACGAACAGCCCATGAGTGCCTACCTCGCGCTCTGGAACGGTGAGACTTCGAACACAGACGCCGTCTCCGAGTCGTTCGTCGCCTACGAGCCAAGCGCTCCCGGCGGTGAAGTACACGGGCCGGACGCCCTCGAGGCATACGTCCGCGAACTTCGGACCGCGTTCCCCGACTTCACAATCACTCCCACGGCGCTCCTCGAAGACGCCGAGATCGTCATGACCGAGTGGACCGCAACCGGGACGCACGACGGCGTGTTCAATGGCATGCCCCCGACCGGACGCACGTTCGAGCACACGGGCATGTCGGCGTTCGTCCTCACGGACGGAAAGATACAGGAAGAACGGATGTACTACGACCCTCGAGAGATTGCCGAGCAACTCGGCTTCCTCGAGGAGTAAACGTCATTTTTACAATATTTCTGGCGGGAGATTGTCTCGATGGATTCGGCCCTCCGCAAACACCTCCTGTTGATCGAGTTTTTCCTGCTCGTCCTGATCGTCATCGGCGTGTTCGCCTACGGGCAGTTGGTGCCACAATCTGGATACCTCGGACTCGGACTCATCGCCCTCGTTGTGATACTATATCTGTCTGTGTACGATTCGACCGGTTGAGGTTCCGCTCAGCGATTCGTGCGGCGGAGATACACACCACCAAATAGGCAGACAGTTGCCACCAGCAACAGCCCTCCGCTCAGGACGTCTCGAAGGCCTCCAGAAACGCCCGGGTTCGCCACCAGTCCGAAGGTGCCTTCGAACACGACCGATTGAATGACCAACGCCAGCCCCCCAATCGAGATCAGTAGTTCTGGAACGCGTGTGCTCGTGTCGCTAGGCATGTCGGCATTTTTATAGGAGATGTTGATGTACGCTGTGGTTTCCTGAACCGCGCGTATTCGCCTCCCGTCCTTGGCGAGGAGACAGCGAGTCTCTGCTGACTGCCACGCCTTTCGGGGGCGTGGTCGATCACTCGTCGAGATATGGTTTCTCGATCTGTTGGTCGCCTCCGATGAGTGTCGTCAGCCATCGCGTGATGATATCGAACACCGCAACGAGCGGCCCCAGTGCACAGACGAGGATGAGAACACTCACCGAGAGTGTCGCAATCACGACGGTGGAACCGGGGGGATGTCAAGAGAGAATGGCAACTCAACGTATCATACTCAGAAGCGCGATTATCGGTCTACAGCTGATCTGGATGACTGCGCCCTTGCCGTGCCATTGATTCGATATAAATTGAATGGCCTCAACCTATATTAATACATGGCTCGTAGAACAACGTATGTCCGAAGATGAAGAGAACTCTGAGAGGGGGATAATGGAACGCCACACTACAGGGGAAGACCGTGTTCGGATGGTCGCTCGCCAACTGTCCAAGCCACAGACAGCCAACTGGATTGCCTCCGAAGCCGAATGGTCACACGGCCCCACAAAGCGCGTCCTCGAACGACTCGTCGAGGACGGCGTACTCCGTCGTGATGAAAGTGGCACCCACACCACATATCACCCAGACTATCGCAGGCAAGCGATGCAGGAAGCAATGCGGCTTCGTGATAGCAGCCACTCCGTCAAAGAACTGACCGACCGCCTCGCCGAGTTCAAAGCACAGATCCGAGATTGGAAAGACGAGTTTGCTATCGAATCACCAAACCATCTCCGTGCAACGCTCGCGGAAGATGACCTCAGCCCAGAAGAGGAATCCCGGCGACGAGAGATTGCACGTGAATGGGAACACCTCCAACGGCGCATCCAAGTCCTCGGCTTCGCGATTCGTGAGTGGGACTTCTTAGCCCCCGAGACACAGCACGCAGAGGTCGGAAACTAATCGATGTCTGTCCCACATCCGGGTGGTGATCCGAACGCAAATTTGTATGCACAACTCAAGCGAGATGTTCTTGACCGAGTCCCCCACATTACTGCGGTTGAGTACGTCCCGGACGATATCGAAGCAAAGAAGCTCCGAGCGACGTTCGACCACACCCGAATCCGGCCTCCCACTGGACCTGAATCACCGGAACTAATTGTCACTTGGTACCGCCAGACCCCACACGATTGGTTTCGCGTGAACTACAGTGATTCCAATACGGGCTTTCACGCAGGGTGGCATCAAGACGAAGACCACCCAGACCTCGGCTTGGCACACTTTCAGTACACGACGACTGACAGCGAAGATCGGTGGGGAGTCTCATTCGAGCACGAGACTCCATCATTGATCCTCTGGGAAATCATCGAAGAGTTGCTTGAGACCGTGCTCCCAACATACCAACAGTGATACAGAATCAAGCGCATACCCGCGTCTTTAGGCGTGGGAGGGGGTCAAAGAACGCGTGTGCCCATGTCGGCACGCATGTCACTCATCGAGATATGGTTTCTCGATCTGTTGGTCGCCCCCGATGAGTGTCGTCAGCCATCGCGTGATGATATCGAACACCGCAACGAGCGGCCCCAGTGCACGTTCGACGTACGAGATTGGGCGAGCGACACGGAGACTCCACGACTCGGCGTGGCCGAGGCCATAGGATTTCGGCACGATTTCCCCGAAAACGAGGATGAGCACACTCACCGAGAGTGTTGCGATTACGACGGTGAAACCCGGAGGAATGAACCGTGCAACCAGCAGCGTGACGATGCTGGTGATGGCGATGTTGACGAGGTTGTTGCCAACCAGCAGCGTGACGAGCAGTCGATGTGGGTTCTCACGGAGCTGTTGGAGTGTGCGGCTGTCTTTTGTGCTGTCTTCGGGAGCGGTCTGCAGCCAGTCATCCGGGAGCGAAAAGATCGCTGACTCGCTGCTGGAAAAGAACGCACTCAGCAACAACAAAATCACGACTGCGACGAGCGACGGTCCCAAAATCGAGTATGTATTCATACAACACTCGTACGGTGGTGGGCGTATGAATATCGGTGGTTGGTCGTTCCTTGGGAGGGGACTCCACGCTACTCCGTTAGTTGGATTACCAGTCGTTCGATTCGAGTTTCATCGACAGCCTCCACTTGAATGATGTACCCGTCCATATCGATCTGATCGCCAACGACAGGAACCCTGCCGAGGCGACTGAAGACCAGTCCACCGATCGTCTCGACGTCGTCGCTCTCGAATCGGGTGTCGAGTCGGTCGTTCACGTCCTGAATCGGGACCCCTCCGTCGACGACGTACGCGCCGTCGTCTCGCTTCTCGATAGACGGTTCCTGCGCAGCGGTATCGAACTCGTCTTGGATGTCGCCTACGATCTCTTCGAGGATATCCTCGATGGTCACAATCCCCTCGAAGACGCCCCATTCGTCGACGACGACGGCCATCTGGCCTTCCCCACGCGTCTGAAAGTCGGCGAGAATCGTGTCGATCCGTCGCGTTTCCGGGATGGTGAGGACTGGCCGGGCAAGGTCTCGCGCAGTCATGGATTCATCTAACTCCGTTTCGGTTTCACTCACTCGCAAGATGTCTTTCGCGTGGACGAACCCGAGCGGCTGGTCGCCATCCTCGTCGAGCACGAGATAGCGGGTGTAGGTTCCCGTCGCGACAACTGACCGGAGGTCCGGAAACGACATCGAGGCGGGGATGGTCTCGACATCCGGACGCGGAATCATGATCTCGCGAGCGATCGTGTCGCCGAGTTCGAAGACGCTCTCGATCATTTCGACCTCGTCGACGTCGATGTGGCCCGTCTCTTCGGACCGCGTGAGGATCATCCGAATTTCCTCTTCGGTATGGGATTCCTCGCTTTCGGATGCCGGTGAGACGCCAGCGAGGCGGGTGAAGTAGTTGGCAGTCCCGTTGAAGACGATGATGCCGGGCACGAACACGTAGTAGAAGAACTTCATGAGCGGGGCGACGAGGAGCGCGATACGCGGGGCCTCTTGAATCGCGAACGTCTTCGGCGCGAGCTCGCCGAATACCACGTGGAGGAACGTGATGAACCCGAATCCGAGAACGAACGCGACGAGATGGACCGACCCCGCGGGAAGCACCCGCCCGAGGACGGGTTCGATGAGCGCTGCCACTGCCGGTTCGCCGATCCAGCCGAGACCGAGCGAGGAGAGCGTGATCCCGAGTTGACTGACCGCCAGATAGTCGTCTAGGTTCTGGATGACGTCCTGTACGGAGAGTCAAGGAGAAAGCCCCGCCCTTTAGGGCGGGGATGAATCCGGCATAATCCTCCACAGACCACCGTTCAAACACTCGGATGGATATTCCACGCTGCGTAATCCATACCTTCAAGTAATATTCTCGACATAGGTTACGTATGGCGAAACAGGTCGTCACCCGCACCTACACTGCTTCCATCAGGAACCAGCAACAGGTGTCTGACGACCTCGATTCGCTCGGGTTCGCAGCCTCGAAGCTCTGGAACGTCGGACGGTGGGTCTGCGACCGCGTGTGGTCGGAGATAGGCCACATCCCCGGTCACAACGAACTCACCTCGTACCTGAAGTCGCACGAACGCTACGGTGACCTCCATTCGCAGTCAAGTCAGCGAGTCCTGCAAGAACTCGCTGAAGCGTTCACCGGCTGGTACGGCAAACGACGCAACGGAGACACGAAAGCGAACCCACCGAAGTACCGCAAACACGGCGACGAACACCCCCGAAGCACGGTGACGTTCAAAGCCGCCGGTTTCAAACTCGACACCCAGTACAACCGAGTCCGACTCTCCAAAGGCTCGAATCTCAAAGAGTATTGGTCGGACTTCATCCTCTGTGAATACAAGACAAGACCTGACGTTGACCTCTCCACTGTAGAGAGCGTTCAACAAGTTCGGGCCGTCTGGACAGGTGACGAGTGGGAGCTACACTTCGTGTGCAAGGTCGAAATAGAGGTTGCTGAAGCCCCCGGTGAGAAGACCGTGGGTGTTGACCTCGGCATCAACAACTTCGCCGCACTCGCCTACGAAGACGGCCACAGCGAACTGTATCCACTGAACTGCTTAAAGCAGGACGACTACTACTTCAGCAAACGACTCGCTCGGTGTGACGATTCAGACTCCGACCAAGCGACACGGTTGAATCAGAAGAAGTCGGCTCGCCGCACCCACTACTTCCATACACTCTCCAAACACATCGTCCAGCGATGTGTGGACGAAGAAGCTGGAACGATTGTGGTGGGCGACCTTTCTGGCATCCGAGAAGGTGAGGGGAACGGTGAGTCGAAGAACTGGGGTAAGCACGGCAACCTTGACCTGCACTCGTGGGCGTTTGACCGCTTCATCGACCTCGTTGAATACAAGTCCGAGATGGAGGGCATCACGGTCGAACGAGTGTCTGAGCGAGATACGTCGAAGTCGTGTTCGTGCTGTGGTCGTAACCGTAAATCAAACCGTGTTGAGCGTGGGTTGTACGTGTGTGATGACTGCGGTGTGGTGGCGAACGCGGATGTAAACGGTGCTGAGAACATTCGACAGAAAGTATCTCCGAGTCCTTCCGAGGATAGGAGTAACGGCTGGTTGGCACAGCCTTCGACGTTCTTGTTTGACAAGGAAACTGGTGCGTTCGCACCTCAAGAACAGGTAACGTCGTAAACCACAATATCCCAACTGCGGTCGGGAATCCTCGCGCTTCAGCGCGGGGAGGATGTCAACTGCGTGGGCCGAACTTTGACGAACGCGAACTCCGCAGCCACGAAAACGCCGTTCATGATGACGAGAAAGAACGCGAGAAGTAATCCGCCGAGAGAGAACAAATCCACCATACTCAGTTACCGATGTCGTGGCACTTGTAGGACGTGGATGTGCACTCAACAGCCGGGGCTGTCACGAAGGTGGTGGCCACAGAAGTCGCCCAGGAATGCTGTGTTCCGGCGCTGTTGGAATCCCCAGCCGCTGTTCTTTGTTGCGGCTGTGCTGAATAGAGGCGCGAATCGGTCGTCGCTCCGTCGCTCTACGTGACCAAATTGACTCGTTCAGTACAGAGAAAACAGTTACCCAAGCAGATATCTGTCTGACATATGGTGGCCAAGCAGAAATTTGCGTATATTGTTGCGACGATTATGGCTGCAGTATTGGGCGTCGTCGGAGCGTGGCTTCCATGGGTGCGAAAGCAGCCAGCCGGCATCACGGACGAATACATGGTGGGCTTGGATGCCGGCTTTTCTGACATCGACCTCCTTGTTACCATCCTTGTTGTGGCCGTCGTTGTGGCCGTCGTGTTGGGGCACTACCGGAACTGGCGACCGGATGGCATTCTCATCGGTGCTGGCGGACTGATACTCATTGTGTTCGGTAGTGTGTTCCAGAGCTACTCTGCAGTAGAGCGATATGTAGTCGAACCGGGGCTGTATCTCTTGATTGTCAGTGGTTTTCTGTTCATCCTGATCGGAGTCGTTGCAGTACTGAGTCGGCGTATGACGTTCCCACCTCAGTATCGCGACGAGGCAGTCTAGTACCCCGCCGTTCGACGACAGTCCTAGACGTTTCCGTTGATGCTGTCGGCCACGCGCTGGCGGTCGAACAGCTGTTGTGCGTCCGCAATGTCGGGATACGGGCCACCCTCGTAGGTCGGCCACGCGCCGAACTGCTCAGGGTACAGTTGCTTGGCGATCATCTCGAGTTGGAACAGGTTCATCAGCGGACCGCCGTAGCGAACTCCAATCGGGAACACGCGGTCGTTTGCGACCGCTGAGAGGCCCTGCGCAGTCGGTTCGTCGTACAGCTCCTGTTTGGTCGCCTCCCAGTTCGGTCCGAGTCCGCCGTCGACGAGGATGACGTCCGGGTCGGCTTCGACGAGCGCTTCCATGTCGATTTGCGTCCCGCTCGGGACGTCGGCGAGCGCGTCTTCGGCGTCGAACACACGCGTGTGAGCTCGGACCGTCCCGGGGCCGTTGAGCGGATACACCCAGATGCCGCCCCGCCACAGGAACCGTGCGACCGACGGTCGCTGGTCGGTCTCTTCGAGGCCAGCCGCAATCGTGTTCAGGAGGTCGCGGCGGATGTCTGCCAGCGCCTCGTACTGGTCCTGTGCGTGGAACACCGTCGCGACCTGCTCGAAAATCTCCCAGAGCGTGTAGTACTGGTACTGGTCGACCCACGCTGCCGGCGGTTCGCTGTGGTTGCGGCTCAGCGAGTTCCCGAACCACGGCGCGATTGCCGTCCGAACCTCCTCGACGTCGTCGGAGTCCCACGCCTCCATCGTCGCCATGAGCGCGGGGTCTTCGAGGTGGAGGTCGCTGTCGAGTTCGTAGAGCACCTCCTTGTCGGGATTCCAGGTGTCCGCCAGCACGGACCAATCGACCGAGACGCCGGGGAGTCGCTCGAGAAGCAGGTCGTATATCTGGCCGAACCCCTCGGGGTTGTACATCCCGTTGAGCGTCTCGCCGTGGCCGAGTGCGACCACCATGTCGGCGTGGTGGAGAAGGACCGTGAACACGTTCTCCGGGGGGTCGGTGAACGACACACGACCGGCCGGCGCGAGGGTGGCGGTGTAGCGCTCGTCGTCGGGCGTCGAAGTCGTCGTCGTGTCGGGTTGCGTCTGTGTGGTCGTCGCCTCGGACGCCTGTCCGCTACAGCCGGCGAGTGCGGCCGTCACTGCAGCGCTCCCGTACGTCAAGTAGTCGCGCCGCGTCAGTGCATCGTGTGTGTCTGACATGCATTTTAGGCCTGCCTAAAGATAGATAACAACTTCGGTTTTTAGGTGGGCCAAAATATTCTGTGCGTACCTGGCGTTCAGTGAGAAATGGACTAGCCACAGTAGCCGAACCGGGCAACACACCAAGACGACGAACGCTCACGGCAGAGCGCCGCGAGCGAACTTAAGTCGTCGTCGTGTAGAACAACCGCTGGACGTCGACGATGTTGAACACCCCGTTTCCGGTGACATCGAAGCGCTCGCGTTGCTCAGTGACCGCCTCGCTGTCTCGATGGGTGAACAGCGCCTGGACGTCGGAGACAGTGACGGTGCCGTCGCCGTTGACGTCTTCGTACACGCCATCACCATCGGGGTCGGTCGGCGGCGATTCGAAGTTACCGATCGGGTCAACTGTCGGTGCAGTCGGGTCGTCGCCGACGGTGAGACTGCGGTTGAGCGTCGTCTGCGTCCCCGTGTCGTCACTCGCCGATACGTCAAGTGTGTACTCGCCGGCGTCCGTGTCGATATAGCGCGTCGTGTAGACGTACGTCGACCCGTTTTGTGTCTGTGAGAACGCGTCGAGTGTGATCGTCTCCTGGGATACCGTCTCGGTGCTCGCGAGGACGGCTTTGAGCGAGTCGAGTGACTCATTCGCTGTGACCGTGAGGACGAGATCGCCGTCGACCAGTTCGGTCGTTGCGTTGAGTGCGAGCGGGGTCGGCTCGTCAGTTTCGGTGCTCACGGGATATTCATCGTCAGCTACCCCGACGAGGTCCGGGTACGCACCCGACTCAACCTGCCACGTTTCGTCGAAGTCCAGCGCAGTCAGGTTCGTCGTGGCCGCCTCGCCCGCCATCTCGGCGGTCGAGAGCCCGACGCTCCCGTTACCCGCCGCCGCGGAGGTTGGTTGGCCGGTAGTCTGTTCGTTCCAATACGACCCCGTGACCGAACTGCCGTAGTAGAGGCCGCCGACGAGTCCGCCGACGGTTTCCTCGCCGGTCACGTTCGCTGTCGCGTACGAGTTCGCAACAACCCCGCTTTCGTAGTTACTCGACCCGACGAGCCCGCCGACGTAGTTCGTGCCGGACACGCGCCCGTGGGCGTGTGTCGCGGTGATGTTCCCCGAATTATACCCGACGAGCCCGCCGGTCGCGACGCTGGTGTCGTCGGTCGTCCCGACGACGGTCGCGTTCACCGCCGCGCGTTCGATCGTCCCGGGGTTCTGTGCGGCGATACCACCGGCGTACGGCCCACCGGTGATGGTCCCGGTCACGACGACGTCGCTGATGGTTCCCTCGTTTTCGCCAACGAGGCCACCTGCGCTCCCGGGGCTCTCAACCGTGACGGCCGCGCGTGCGTGTTCGACTGTCCCGCCGTCGGTGGACGCTACCACGCCGGCGACGGTCCCGGTTCCGGTCACCGACCCGGAGACAGTCACCTCGCGGACGAGGGTGTTCGTTGCCGACCCGACGAGGGCAGCAGTGGTGAAGTCACCAGTAATGGAGACGTCGGTCAGTCGGAGGTTCGTTATCGAACTCTCCGAGGCGTAGCCGACGAGTGCGACACCACTCGTCGACGGCCGGTCAATCGTCAGCCCCTCAATCGTGTGATTCGCCCCGTCAATCGTGCCCGTGAACGGCGTCCCGAACGTTCCGATGGGTTCGAAGCCAGAGCCGTTGTTCCACGTCGCCGTCTCGGTCGCATCGATGTCCGAGTCAAGTACGTAGTGGGCATCGAGGTCGTCGCGTATCGCGGCGAGCCCAGAGGCGTTGGTGATGACGTACGGGTTCACTTCGGTCCCGTTTCCGCTCTGTATTGCGAGCGTCCCTGTCGATTCGAGGCGTGGTTGTTTCGTGGGCTGTTCTTCGTGGTCGACTGTCGTCGCGCCTGCAATCGGTGCGGTGGCCATGAGGCCGCACAGCAGGAGTATACTCGCGATATGTGTGAATTTGTGTCCCATGTATCGATGTCGCGTCGCGTCTGTTGGTCCCGTGTTCGACAACTCCCTTCGTCGCGGCATCGCGAGCGTTAGTGCTCGCTGTGAACCGGCTGCCCCGACATAGCCGGTTGTTGATAGGTTTCATATTTGTAAAGTTATGGGACACCACAGGGGTTGCGGGGTGTGGCAGCTGTGGGGAGTGAACATCTATCCCGCCTTCCTGCGATTGCTCTCGTATGAGTACGGACGACGACGGGATGGATTCGGCGGCGATAGGCACCTGGATTGCGATTGGGACCGGATTCGGCGTCGCTCTTGGTTTGGCACTCGATAATCTTGCATTGGGCATCGCAATCGGCGTGGCGCTCGGGGCCGGTCTGGGGGCTGGGTTGTCGTCGCGGTAGGGGGGTTCCGGTCGGTGGGTTCAGGGACTCGTGGCGCTGCTCAAGACTCGCGCCACTTGCGGCCGCACTCGACGCAGGTGAACAGCCGAACCTCGTAGGAGCCACCCGGTTTCGGCATCATCTCGTAGTTGGCTCGGTCGCTGTCGCAGTCGTCCGCCGGACACGGTTCCTGCATCGTCTCGGTGGAGCCGTGGGTCGCGTCGGCCACGGCGGGTGCGCCGTCGTCTCGCTGTCCATCTTGAATCGCCATCGCCGCTTCCGCGTTCGCGTCCCGCGGCTCTTCGTGCGCACAGGAGCGACACACCCACGTGTCACCCTCTGTGTGCATTATCGACCCGCATTCGGAACAGAATTGCATTTACCGGAGGAACACACGGGTCGCAGATATATGTATTAATTTCCGATTCGTCGTCCAGGTGCCTCCTCGTGCTGACAGTACGGCCGACTCTCGTTACCCGGCTCTTCGGGCAGGTCGTCGCGTTACTGGGAGGTTTCACTCTCGAGAACAACAACGGTACCGGAGCAGTCGAATATGTGCTCCGAAGTTAGGAATCAAACTATAATAGTTTGAGCTATAATAGTTCAAACTCTAACTCTACGGGTCAATCACGAAGGCAGAACCCCACGACGGGAGGACTCTTCGCACACCGTGTTCGATTTGAATTCACCGCTCGAATCTCGGTTTGATCGGCGTCTGAGCCGATATTGCGTAGTCGACGCTTCCGGACAGATTTCATTTCGACGATGGTGTGGGGTGACGATCTAGTCGGTCGTTCGACTTCTACAGTCCACGAGTCGATGTGGTGAACAGCTTGAGTCAACAGTCGGTCGTAGACTCGGTACCGCGCTCGATTGTGGTCACGGGGGGACACCGTTTTGCAAGTGTTTTGAGAGCACAGAGGGACAGAGTAGGTTCACGAACGGGGGTGACCGAAGTCCTGAGTGCTCCACACCAGACCAATCTGTGGTGTTTTTCTGACCCGTTGAGTGGTTCTCAACTGAATCACACAGTTGCGTTGTCAGCGTCAGTAGTCCTGTTGACCAGGACAGACACACCGTTTTGCAAGTGTTTGACTGAGACAGACGAGGTGACGCTTCTGTACGAACGGGTACTGTTGTTCACGGTACACAACTCGCGCGAGAGTTGCATTGGTAGTCACCCAGAAACGACCGCGACGCCGCAAGTCCCGTCACGGTATAATATTCCACCCTCCAAAGTGTTGCATGTGCTCTGGTTCTTTATCACACTCCCACACACCGTTTTGCAAGTGTTGTTGATCACGTCGTGAGATATGGGGTTCACCTAAGCGGTAGCGCGGAGGCTCCTTCGTCAACGAACGAGCAAAGCGAGTGAGTAGGGAGGGGAGGAAGCGCGTTCGTTTCGAGAGCAAACGCTTATTCCGATGCCTCGCCGACCGTGAGTGGCTTTCTGGTCGGTTCGCATTCTGTTTTCTCTAGTCCACGGAACGAGCACGGCGAGGGATTCGAGGAGGAGTCGACCGTGGACCCGTTGCCGTACTCAATTGTAGACAGAGGGGGACACCGTCTTGCAAGTGTTTCTTGCCGTTGTTGTCCTCGAGCGATACGCGGGAAAGGATCGGAAAATAACACTTGGAAAGTGGTGTGTTCCACATATAAGAGAGTTACTAACACTTGGAACACTCTGATGGGTGGTTTTATAAATAGACCTGTCGTATTTAGCGTAATGACCCATCATGAGTTCCGAAAAACACGGGATATCTTCATCACGAAGGACGTGTTTTCAGAGAACTACTCTCCAGAGGTACCCATCGAGCGTGATGATGAGATTGATGAGTACATGACTGCACTCGAGGACTCGCTCTTCGGGGATCAACCATCGAACATCCTCACGTACGGAAAGACAGGCGTCGGAAAGACTGTCGTCACGAAGTACGTCCTCAACCTCCTTGTTGAGACAGCAACTGAGCGCGATGTCGACATTGAATACTTCGAGGTGAACTGCGGCAGCAATCAGACGTCGTACCAAGTGGCCCTCTCACTCCTCAACAAGATTCGTGCACAAACAGGACAGTCACCGCTGAACCGCGGCTACGGTTTTTCCGAGGTCATGTCGCGGTTGTACGAACAGATTGAGTCGCTGGATGCGACGGTCTATGTGATGATTGACGAAATCGATTACCTTGGCGGTGATGACCGTATTCTCTACGAGCTACCACGAGCGTACAAGAACGGCTACTTGGATACGAGCTTTGTCGGCGTCATCGGTATCTCGAACGACTACTCATACCGACAAAACCTCTCGTCGAAAGTCAAGGATACGCTTCAGGAACGTGAGATTCGATTTCCGCCGTACAACGCTAGTGAACTGCAGTCGATTCTCCGTGAGCGGGCAAGTGAAGGCATGAAATCCGGTGTCGTCGGTAATGGTGTAATCGAGCAGTGCGCAGCACTCGGTGCCCGAGATACGGGATCGGCCAGACAAGCAATCGATCTCCTCCGGGAAGCGGGAAATGTCGCCGAAGAAGCGTCAGCAGGTGAGGTTGAAGTCAGCCACGTCGAACACGCAAAGGAGCGAGTCAAACGCGGTCGTATCCGGGACGGAGTCACCGACCTGACCGATAGTGGGCTGATGGTTCTACACGCGGTTGCGAGCCTCGCTCGGAGTGGTGAGACACCAACTCGGCTCAAATCAATTGTTTCGGTATACGAGGAAATTGCGACGCACTACGGACGCCGTCCACTCGGCGAGTCGCGTATCAGAGACCATGTGGGAGATCTGACTATGCTCGGGTTTGTGACTGAAGAACGGAAGAACCTCGGCCGAGCAGGAGGACAATTCTATCAATACTCACTTGCAGTCGATAGTGACCTCGTGTATGACGTCGTCTCCGAACGACTGTCGTAACGAGGGACGCAAATTCGTGTGCGGCTACTCAGCTATATCTTCAGGGACACCGTTTTGCAAGTGTTTACTGGAAAACCCTTACAAGCACAACCGGAGTTGGCTGCTTGAGCAGGTTTCGAATTGAGAAAGAACACTTGCAAAACGGTGTGTGGGTGTCGTATAAAGAACCAGAGCACACGGAACACATTGGATGGTGGTGCGATATAGCTCAACCCGTTATGCTGGGGTGCAGATTAGCTGAAAATCAGCGCTAAGCCTCCTTCCTCAAGGAGCGACCGAAGGGAGTGAGTAAGGAGGGAATACAGCGTTCACGAGAGCAATCATGTGGGCGAACGAGACACAGGGCGTCTCGTCAACGCCGCACGATTAGCAAACACGTTCGACACTCTGCCCACAGGCCAACGTTTCACCATAACCATTATCCGAAGATGAACGCGAGCAGTGCGGCAACTGCAAGTATACCGAGACACACCCACAGGAACGATTTCACTGTCGACGTGAGAAGCGACGATCCACCGCCTCCATCGGTGTAGCCCATCGATTCGAGGATGTCGGAACCGGTGGTCGACGAACCTGAGTCTCGGTGCCCCTGCGGTGCGTCCTGTTCGGCAGTCTCTCTGCCGACTGCACTTCCGAACCCGGCACCTGACGGATCTTCCTGGACCAGACGTTCATTAATTGGTTCGGTGACACTAATAGTAGTGGCTTCCGAACCGAGCGCGCGAGTCGACCCAGGGAACTCACGACTGAGGTTTGTTAACAATCGTTAACCGCCGCTGGCACCTAGTGGAATGCCAGTATGACCGCCGACGAAGCGTCGGAATACGGACCGACACCGGAGCAGGCGTTTGCCGTTCTCGGCCACGAGACGCGGCTCGCGATCCTGTTTGCGCTCTGGGAACACCGGCGTCTCGACGAACACGTTCCGCAGCACCCGATGACGTTCTCAGCGTTACGAAAGACCCTCGGGATGCGGGACGGCTCGCAGTTCAACTACCACCTCAAGCCCCTCCTCGGTCGATTCGTCCACCATGTCGCGGACGGGTACGTGCTCCGACGGGAGGGCGAGCGTGTGGTCAGCGCCATCCTCGCCGGCGCGTTCACCGACGAACTCGTGTTCGACGCCGTCCCGAACGACAAGCCGTGCGAACTCTGTGGCGGCCGAACCGTCTTCGAGTGCAACACGGAGCTGACCCGTGGGTACTTCGCGATCAGGTGTACCGAGTGCGACGGAGCGTTCGGTGGCACCGGCTTCGACGGGACGTTGAGCCTGACCGAATCGCTCTCGCCGGTCGGGACTCGCAGTCGAGACCCCGCGGAGTTCTACCGGGCACTCGACGTCATGGTGAAACACCAGATCATGTCCGCAATCGAAGGCGTCTGTCCCGACTGTACCGGCACCACGAGCGCGACGCCCCACGTCTGTCGGGACCACCACGTGGAACCGGGTCACCGCTGTGTGTCGTGTGACACCATCTTCGAGGTCCAGTACGACATCGTCTGTGACGTCTGTCACCAGCGGTTCAGTATTCCGAGCAACCGCTGTTTGCTCACCGAGCCGCGAGTGCTCGTCTTCCTCGAAGACCATGGCTACGACCCCTGGTACGACTGGCTGTTGATCGAACTGGAATTAGTCCACCGCCAGACCGTTCTTTCGGAGACTCCGTTCGAACTGGAGATGGTCCTCGAGGCCGACGGGGACCGACTGGTCGCGACCCTGGACAACAACGGGGCCGTCACAACCCTCTGTAGATGCTCTCGAGAGCAGTCATGACAGGAGACTCAGGCTACTGAATTCCAGTCCGATCCTGGATAGAAATATAATTCAGCTTACATATATGCCCTGAGACGCCGTCAGTACTCACGAGGAGACATGACCAGATTCGAACCGGTTGGACGAAGCGCGATTGAACAGCCCGACGGTGTGTTGCGCCGGACCGTGTTGAAAGCCAGTGCCCTGACCGTCGCCGCGCTCGGCACGAGCGTTCCCGTTGCCGCCGACCCGATAGATCACAACGGCGAATCGAAAGCAGACCGCGACGTCGACAGCCCCGTGGGCTTTACCGTCGACCTCCTCGCAGGGCACGCGCCGTTCCCCGACGAGGTTGCCGCGACGTTCCGGCTGAAATACGAGGATGGAGACGGAACCATCGTCTCCAATTTGCCACGGGACGCGTCGACGACCATCTTCGCGAAGGTGACGTGGGACCCCGAGGGGACCTCGGGCTGGCACACCCACCCCGGACCGGTCATCGTCAGCGTCGTCGAAGGCGAACTCGAACTCATCAACGAGCGCGACTGCATCACTCGGACCTACTCGGCGGGTGAAGCCTTCATCGACCCCGGGCAGGGGAACATCCACATCGCGTCGAATCCGAGCCAACGCGACATCGCCGTCGCCTACGCGACGTTCCTCGGCGTGCCAGCCGGCGCGCCGGCGACGGTGCTCGTGCCTCCAGTGGTCTGTGACTAGACGCTGGGTCCTGCGTATCCAACGTCGGGTGTTTGCGTCATGCTCGGCGGGCATTGCGAACTCGGCCGGGCGCCGTGCTGTGTCGTGTGGGTTCGGGAACTGGCGTGCGGTGGCGGCCCGTTAGCGGGGACGCCGTGGAGCACGGTTCGTTACGCTGCTGATTGGTTCCCCGCACCCACGTCCTCGGGTGCCTGCTGGAGCCACGCGTCGAAGTGAACGTTCGATTGGCCCGCGCTGTTCGGGTCTTCGGAGACGGCTGCACCGCTGCCGTTCGCGAGTGTCCCCGTCACCGGGTCCGCGAACGGTGCGTCCACGTCCGCGGCGCTTGATGGCCCGTCGCTCGCACCCCAGTAGTTCGACGTCGCATTCACCACGTCGGCGTTCTGATTCAACACGCCGTACGCGGTATTGTTGGCGATGCGGTTGTCGTGGACGGCGACGAATGCAGCGCCCTCGGCCGTGGGCGAACAGACTGCCGACGCCTGAAGGGTGATGCCGTGTTCGTTGTGCTGGATGTCGTTGCCCTCGACGACGAGGTTGCGGTCGAGCGCCCTGACGAAGATGCCGTCCGTGTTGTTCATGATGTCGTTCCCGCGAATGTCGTTCGCGCGGTCATCAGTCGAGTCGACGAAGGAGACCTCGACGCCGATTGCGTTGTCTGCAAGCGTGTTCCCCTCGATGGTGTTGTTGTACGAGTTCGACCGAAGCGACACGCCGACGTCAGTGTCGGTAATCGTGTTGGCTGTGATCGTGTTGTCCGTGGCGAGTTGGCTCATGACGACTCCGGTTTCCGCCCCGGAAATCGTGTTGTTCCGGACGGTGTTCGACCCGGCGTTTCGGAGGGCGATGCTCCCGCGTGGCCCCGTACCGGGGTTGGTGAGGACGTTGTCTTCGATGGTCACGGCCGACGCGAACGAGACGGTGATGTCGCTGTGGGTGAGCGTGTTATTCGCGACGCGCGTCTGGGTCGGGACGCCGCGGGCCAGCCCGACCGCAATCGAGCCGTTCACGACCTCGTTGTCGACGAGGTGGGTGTTCGTGACGTCATCGGACGCGTGTTCGACGGTGATCGCCCCGTTGACGATGCGGTTCGACGCGACGACGTTGTCGGAACTGCCGTCGTTCACCGCGGGATCCGAGGTGCGGACCTGAATCGCGTCTCCCGACTCGGCGGTCGCGACCACGTCGTTCCCGCTGACGATGGCGTCGTTGACGGTATCGAGGCGGATGCCAACCGTCTCGTAGGTCGTGATCGCGTTATCGACGACTTCGATTCGGTTCGACCCCGCTGTGCGGACCGCGCTCTCGACGTGCTCGAAGGTCGAGTTCCTGACCATCGCTCCGTCTGAAGCGGTCTCGTATCCCGGCCGGGTGTCGAGCGAGCCAACCTGGACGCCGATAGCTGTCTCGGTCACCGTGAGGTCAGTCGCCGTCGCGTTCGGCGCGAAGACGAAGTTGAGGCCGGTCCCCCAGGAGTCGACGGTGAGGTCGCGGACGGTGACGTTCGCGTGGCCGTCTGCAGTCCGGTTTTCGGTCTGGTTCGCGTTGACCGCGACACCGTCGCCGTCACCGGTCAGGGTGTGACCGTTCCCGTCGACGACGACATCACTCGATTCGATGTCGAGACAGGGACTGGCGGTGGCGTTCGTGATGTCGGTCCCGAGCGTGTAGACACCGGGGTCGGTGATGGTGGTACACTCGGTGATCGGCTGTGAGTGAGGTGTCTGTGCCGTACCAATTGTGGGTGCCGCCGTCGACGCCACTACGAGGGCCGTCACGACGGCGACTGTCGCAAGTAATCGTCGCATCCGCGTGGGAGTGGTCAGTGTTACCGCATTATTATCAGTCGGCTAAGGTCTGCAATTGGGAGGTTTCGCGTGGTGATGCGGGGGTTTGGGTGCATGGATACTCGTTCGGTGGGAGACGCCTGTATTCGGCACGGTGTCACTCGGTGCGAGGTGTGGGGGTCAGTCGGCCTAGACAGTATGCGTGAGCTCGTCGACGCTGGTGCTGATTTTGTTGGTGCGGTGCTGCAGACAGGCCGCGGCTTGGTCCAGACGATAGAAAAGTTCACAGTCAGTAGACATGATCGGAGACTATGAACCGTCGCGCCTTCCTTGGAACTGCTTCTGCAGTCGGGATATCATCTCTTTCCGGGTGTGGCACCCTCGAAACGGTCGAAGAACCGTTCGTCACATACCAACTCGACGGGATCTTCACAGACAACGCGGTCGACGAAGCAATCGAGTTCACAGTGGAGATACTGGATGGAACGGACCCGATATACGACACCACCGTTTCACTCAGTACACTCGGCGCTGACGACGGCGACTCCTCCACGGTGATCGAAGCGCCGTGGATGGATGAGAACGCACGGTACGGGATTCGAGTTATTCCTCCCGAAGGTACGCAGACGCCTCGTGGCGACCTGCGCGTAACAGGAGGACGCCGAGCGCGACGAACCAAACGATCTGGGTGAGACCGAAGATGCCACCGCCGATCTCACCGAGCGCTGGAATCGCCGAGAGGATGCCTGCAGCCCCGACTACGAGTCCGAAATAGTTCACCAGACGGTGGAGCGCTCGTGTCCGGAGCGCGACCACACTCACGAGCAGCGTCCAGAGGCCGCCCACGATCTCGTTGCCACCGCCCAGCCCATCGATGACCGGGCTGACCGCCAGCCAGACCGTCGTCGCCTGCGTCGGGTCGGTACTGTAGAGGTTGACGACGACGCCCGTCGCGAGGGTGGCGACCATCCCGCTGGCGATGACGAGCCCGGCCCAGATGAGTCCGAACGCGGTCGTCGCTCGCATCAACATCGGTGCACCGGCCGCGAGGCGCTCGTGGAGCGCCAGAACGAGTGCCACCAGCACGATGCCGAAGACCACGTAGATGAGCAGGTACATCGCGGACAGACTCGTCTCGTTCGCGACGAACAGTTCGACCTGTTGGAGCGCACCGGTGACGCTCGCGAAATCAAGGATGACGAGGAAGTACGCGATTCCGGCCACGTAGATGGCCGCCTCGATCAGCGCAGCGAGGCCGCCGACCGTCAGATAGTTCCAGCGGCCCACCGTAGGCGACTGCTCGATACCCTCTACTGCTTGACCCGTCGTTGCTACCATACGTTATCTGCCGCAGAGACATTACCGCCAGAGGAGATAGCCGTATCGAGTACGACTCTCTCCACCAGCCAGACGCCCCCGAGGTAGTGCGGAGGTACCCGTCGTCGTCGACCGTGGGTGAGCGCACGCGTCACCAGCGATGGCCTTCGATTGGGCAGCGGACTACCTGAGTGGATTTCGACCGAGCATCGTGGCGATGCCGGCGAGCAAACGCAGGAGTGGTCGCTGAACCAGCCACGGGACGCCCGCGAGACGCACGTCCGAACGGTGATGAGAAAGGACTGCCGCCACCGCGAACACATCCGGTTTCCCTCCCGCCCCGGCCTCGTAGAGCGCCCGAATTGCGGCTTCGAACTCGCCTGGTGGGCGGAGCATCGTCCGAACGACGAGGGTGTCGACGCCGCCGTTTCGGATACTGTGGGGCTCGCCGGGTGCGATGGTCAGCGATTCGCCGGGAAGCAGGACGTGAGGTTCACCGCGAGTCGTCACCTCTGCCTGACCCGCGATTACCTCCGAACGTACCTCCGACTGTGGGTGGAAACGAGCGGGCCCACTGTCGGTTCCTGGCGGGAGAACACCATCCATCACCACGTACGCCCCTTGTTCGTCGATACCGCGTTCGAGGAACGTGATGGACGCCCCTGTCGACGGGTCTTCGATCGTGTTCGGGTAGGCACCTGCGTCGGTTCTCGGGGAGTGACTAGATTCCGCTAACAGATGATCGTCTGACCGTGAATCCATCCGCTCCAGTACTACTCAGATGATGCTAAGCATTCCGCCGGCTTCAGCCGATACCTGAGCCCGAGGGGTGTCCCCCGCTCTCAACTGTTCGGTACGGCAGCGTCCGGCCAGGGTGTATCGCACCACCGCCTCCGGTTCGTGGTGAGCCGTCCACACCGCTCGTGACGTGGGTTTGTTTCGGGTAGCGGATAATGACGCACACTTTAGAGCACCGTTATGCTGGTTCGACACCTCTAGAGGCGAATGGCTGGAGCAGCTGTTACCCCAGATCAGGAGCGGAGCGTCGAGTATCAGCGACCGTCCACAACCGAGACATCTGTCGGGCGAGCGAGCGTGATTGCTGGACTCGCACTCTTGCTGATGACTGTCCTCGCCGTCTTCGCGAACTTCGTCGTGTTAGACGGGCTCGTTACACGGGGGGACGCTACCGGAACGGCGACCGCTATCCTGGGTGCCGAAGGGACATTCCGACTCGGTATCGCGGCGCTCTTCGCGGTCGCCGTACTCGATCTGACCGTCGCGTGGGCGTTGTACACCGTATTCAAGCCGGTACACGCTGGCGTCGCGCTCCTCTCGGGATGGTTTAGAGCTGTCTTCGCTGGCATCTTCGTCGTTGCAATCAGTCAACTCATGAGCGTCCCGCAGCTACTGGGTGCAACCGGGACTGGATTCACCACGGAGCAACAGGCCACTCAGGCACTGCTGAGCATCGAGGCGTTCTACAACATCTGGGACGGTGCACTGATTCTGGTCGGCCTCCATCTGGTGTTGGTCGGTTATCTGCTGTACAAGTCTGCGGCTGTCCAGTCGTACCCTTCGGGCTACGTGCCGAAGGTGTTAGGAATGCTCCTCATTCTCGCTGGCATCGGCTACGTGGTGGATAGTTTCGGACGGGTGCTGTTCGCTGGCTACACCTTCGAGGTTGCTGCGTTCACCTTCGTCGGTGAAGTGTTGCTGATTCTCTGGTTGCTCATCTATGGGCGCCGGATCAGGCTGGACGAGGATAGTGTGGACGACGAGCCGATATCCGTGACGACCTGAGACCTGGACTTACGGCGATTCGAGGAGAACGCCCACGACTGCAGTCGTGTGGAGGCCCTCACACCGTCGAGCGTTCGAGGATATCGAAGACGTCGACTGCTTTGTACTCTTGGTTGCGCTGTTTTCCGGTTGCTTCGACGATGAGACCGTCTGCTTCCAGTTCCTCGATTTGCATTGTACGCCGTCTGTCGGCTGACGTCAAAGCGTGATTCGACCTCGTTCGCGGTGAAGTGTGACACCCTCCCCGGCGTAAACGCCGGGGCTTCCCACGCATGGGGAATGCCAGTTAGTCGTCGTCGATGCTCGACCCTGCCCGGTTCGGCGAACTCGCTGGCTCGGCACCCGTCGAGTCGCTCGTGCCGGAGAGGAGTGGCTCAACCTGATGGAATTCCCGGAGCATGCCAGCGATGGCGATGACAGAAATGAGTGCAAATGGGAATCCAGTGATGATTGCCGACGAGCGGAGCGCGTCGATACCGCCACCGACGATGAGGAGCGACGCGAGCCCTCCCATGAGGGCACCCCAGATGACGCGGTTGACAGTCGAGGGGTGCTGCTTCCCACCTGTCGTGAGCATCCCGAGGGCGAGTGTCGAGGAGTCTGCAGACGTGATGAAGAAGGTGACAACGAGGAACAGAAACACGGCCGAAAGCACGCCACCAAATGGCAACGAGCCGAACAACGGGAAGCCGGAGACGGCAACGCCGTGTTCAGCAACCATCTCGAGCATCGGTGCGATGTTCTGCCGTTCGAAGAAAATAGCACTCCCACCCATCGTGAGGAACCACGGCGTGGTCGCAACGGTTGAGCCCACGAGTGCTGTGGCGACGACTTGCCTGATCGTCCGCCCACGTGAGATCCGGGCCACGAAAAGCCCACCAAATGGTGCCCACGAGAATACCCATGCCCAGTAAAAGACAGTCCAGTTGCCGACCCACTCGCCAGATCCCGTCGCGTTGGTGTACAACGACATCTCGAGGAATCCAACGAAGTAGCGTCCCATCGCCTGGAGCCCAGTATTCATGATATAGTTGGTTGGCCCCAAAAGGAACGTCATGACCGTCAGGACGGCGAAGACGCCCATATTGAACCGTGAAATTCGGGCAATACCCTTCTTGACGCCGAGTGCAACCGAGGCGGTGAACGCAACCGTCAGCCCCGTAATTACCAGTACGGTCCCGGTATCACCGATCGAGACGCCGAAGTTGTACGTCAGCCCAGTGAGGAACTGCTCCCCGACGAATCCAAGCGTGGTTGCAATACCACCAATCGTCGCGAACACCGCCAGTATATCGATTCCCTTCGCTAGAACGCCGTCAAGCTTGTCGACGCCGACGAATGGCGCGATAAGCGTCGACACTCGCATCGGAGCATCCTTCCGGAACGCGTAGTACGCAATCGGGAGTGCGACGATGAGGTACGGAACCCAGTACGAGATCCCCCAATGAAAGAGGGTGTACTGAATTGCCCCGACTGCCGCGGTCGCCGATTGGGATTCGCCCCCGATGAGTGGCGGCACCGTCTGGTAGTGACTCAACGCCTCTGCAGGGCCCCAGAAAACGATCCCTGCTGCAATGCCTGCTGAGAACATCATCGCAAAGTACGACAGCAACCCAAACTCGGGGTCTTCGTCTGGTTTGCCGAGTTTGATTCGTCCCCACGGACCAACCATCAGCCAGAGGCTGAACATGACCATCAGGAACATCGTTCCGATGTAAACCCACATATACTCCGTCCAGAGGAACGTATTGATCTGCCCCATGGCGTTTGCAGATGCAGTCGGGTTGGTGAAGAACACGACAATCGCGAGCAGCGATACCGAGAATCCAATCCCGAAGATGGTGAAGTCAAGTTCGTCGATGAACCGTTTTATTGGTGTGTTATTTTCTACCATTCGTCACGATGTCTTCCGTCATGGCGTCTCAAATTTCGGGTTGAATATGACTCCTGTTTAAGTCAACGCCGGTTCTCGACTGTGCCGGTCTTCCAACGATTCGAGGATATTGACTACGAATTTACAGTAACTCGCCGGAAGGCGTGTCAATCAGAGAATAAGATGGGAGTCTCGGCTGTCTATCACTCGGTGCGAGGTGTGGGGGACAGCCGCGTCACCCTGTCGGCGTCCGCTGTTCAATGGCAACGAGTGAGTCGTCGAGTCCTTCGAGAACGTCGCGAGTGCTTGGTTCGCTCCCCCAGGAGTACCGAGAGGTCGTCGTATTGCGGCCGACTTTTGCAGCAACGACGAGTGATGGGTCTGGTTCGCTCTCGCTGTATCCCTGCGTGTTGAACACGTCGTTGAACGCGTCGCTTCGAGCCCACGAGAGCCACGTTGTTTCAGCGTTCTCCCCGAGGAGTGCCAGCACTCGGTCGTCGGTCAGCCACTCGAGCGCCTGCGTGGCGTCGGTGTCCGTCTCGTCGGGGAGGACGAGTAGGTCGGCGTTGTGCGGTGCGTTCACTGTCTCGATGGCTGCAGGCATCGAGAGGTCCAGTCCATCGGCGACGTACACCGGCGTCACGTCGAGACGCTCGTAGGTTGGCTTCTCAGTGTCTGAATCGTCCGTTTGGAGGGCCGAACACCCAGCGAGCGAACTGAGCGCGGCAATGCCGCATGCACGGAGGGCGTTCCGGCGGGTGGAGTGTTGCATGGAAACGAGTTCGTGGGTGGGACTGAAAATATGTTGATGATTCAAGGAGTCTGGTTCCCACGGGTGAACGAACTCGCCTGACTCACACCAGATTGACGATAGGTTCTTGTCACTTGGCGAAAGCACCCACGTATGGACGGCAAACGAGTCCTCGTTACTGGCGGTGCCGGCTTCATCGGCTCGAATCTCGCAAATCAGCTTGCGGAGGATAACGACGTCATTGCAATCGACGACCTCTATCTCGGAACGCCTGAGAACCTGGATGATGACGTGGAGTTCCACGACATGACGGTCCTCGACGACGACCTCCCGACCGAGGGCGTCGACGTAGTGTTCCACCTGGCGGCACTGTCGTCGTACAAGATGCACGAGGAGAACCCGACGAAGGGTGCCCGTGTCAACATCGAAGGCTTCGTCAACACGGTCGAACAGGCCCGGAAAGACGGCTGCGACACGGTCGTGTACGCGACCACGTCGTCGATCTATGGCTCGCGGACCGAGCCCTCGCCGGAAGACATGCCCGTCGAATCTCGGACGGGCTACGAAGCGTCGAAGTTAGGCCGTGAGCGCTACGCGGAGTACTTCCACCACCACTACGACATGCAGCTCGCGGGCATGCGTTTCTTCTCGGTGTACCAGGGCTTCGGCGGCGCGGAAGAACACAAAGGCGAGTTCGCGAATACGGTCGCGCAGTTCACCGACAAAATCGCGAACGGCGAGTCGCCGGAGCTGTTCGGCGATGGGTCCCAAACGCGTGACTTCACGCACGTGGATGATATCGTCCGCGGCATCGAACTCGCGGCTGACGAGCGGCTCCAGGGCATCTACAACCTCGGGACTGCCGAGAGCTACTCGTTCAACGAGATGGTCGAGATGATCAACGACGTACTCGGGACGGACGTCGAGCCCGTGTATGTGGAGAACCCCTTCGAGGTGTACGTCCACGACACCAAGGCGGACTACTCGAAGATCCACGAGGCGACCGGGTGGGAACCCCAGGTGTCGTTCGAAGAGGGTGTCGAGCGGGTTTGTCAGCCGTATCTCGACGACTAACAGAGACTTTCGCGGGAGTGTGTTTTAGCGACGCAGTTCCACCAGCGCTTCGTCACACTGTGGGCAAATGAGTCGCTCGACGGTCACGGACGCACAACACGTCTCGTGAGTCACCTGCTCGTATTCGGTCGGTTCGTCACACCGAAGGCAGCGGTCAACCGTTGCGCGGACGCTCCGAAGGAGGGCGGCGATTTCGTCCGGCGGGCGTTCGCTCCACCCGGTATACCGTTCCGAGAGGACCGCTTTCGCCCGAAGGTCTGCGTCAAGCGCAAGCGGTGACGGCCACGCTGCGATAGGGTCGCTGTCATCGGAAAGCGTGTAGCGACCCTGCTGGCTGGTGAACGAACCGTCGGTCGACGGGAGTTCGAGGACGTCGCGTGCGAGCGAAGCCGATGGCGACTGCGGCGGGTCAACCGCGGCCAGCGACGCTTTGAACTCCGGGTCGAGAGCGAAGTCTCCATCCGAGGACTCGCGTAAAAGCCCCTGCGAGAGGAGCCACGCGTCGGTACTCTCGTCGCGTGACGTCAACAGCGGCTGCTTGCCGAACCACGCGAGGAGCCGTGACGGCAGGTAACGCTTTGTTAGTGCCGGCGTGCCCGGAACGAGGTACCCTCGAAAGTACACCGTCGCGAGCGCCCCAGTCAACGCCACAAGGGCCGCGACACCGGACAGCGGTATCAAGGCGACCGCGACGAGTACCGAGAGACCAACGTTCACTACCGTACAGGCCCAACATCGGTTCGATCCAGTGTACTCGTCTCGACGCAGTCGGTCACCGAGGCCGTGCGTGATGTGGGATAGAGACACGGATGTCACCGCTCCTACTCAGCACCAGTTTGTCCGGTCAACACAGACCTCTTCGGCGACGGCTTCACCGCATCCGGAGAGGGCGTCGGCCACGTCGCAGATGATACCGACGAAGCCGACACAGGTCAGACCAGCGATGGGGACTGCGATCCCGGTTAGCCCGCAGATGAACGCACCGGTTGCCGCACAGCCGACGCTACAGGTGAGACCGACGGCGAACCCACAAGCGTAACAGCCGTCGATGTCGACGTCGTCGTCGAGGAGGTCCCACGCGAGGTTCGTCAGGTCACTCCCCGTGGTGAAGCCGTCGTAAATCTCGTCGATAACGGCGTTCGTGTCGACGTTGTTGACGGCCCGCCGAGTCGCATCGGCATCGAGGTTAAGCTCGGTAGACGCCAAGCCATCAGTGCTGTTTGCGGCGGACACCGTCTGTTCACCAGCGCCGGCGTCGAATCGCTCGATACGAGTGGTGAATCCGTCTTTCGTCTTGTGCGTGTAATCAAGAACGCTCAGAATGAGCGAATCTGACGTGGCGTCTTCGGCGAGTACGACGGCAGCTTCGGCATTAGGATTCGGGTGCTTGACCGGGTACTCGACGACGTACCGGTGAATCTTCTTGCCGTCCGGCGCATCGTCGGCGGCGATCTCGACTTCGCCGACGGTGACCGACTTGCCGCGAGACACCGTCCCGTCGCGGGACTTCGCCTTCGCTTCGAGGCGGTCGAACTCGGCGGTCTTCGCCAACCGGTTTGCCACTTTCCTCTCATCTTTGCCATCGAGAATGCTGATGTTCTCGGAAGCGACGACGTTCCCAGCGGCGACAGGGGACAACGCGAGCCCCGTTCCAACCGCGCCGGCGCGCCGAACGAAACTGCGTCGGTTGAGTCCGCTTGTCTCCTGTTCGTTACTGTCGTGTTCGTTGTCGTTAGCGTGGGTCATCGTGTTACCCAATCGACACCATGGCCGGGGCACCCATTGCTTCATGGACCGTTGGAGAGTCGCATCCACTGCAGTAGCTGCGTACGGGGTGACACAGCGACACAGTAGTTGCACGAATACGTCACGCTCTGCGGAGACGGTGCAGTTCAGAACTGGTGACTGTAATCCAGATTTCAGTCAACAGAAATGTCAAGTTATGTAGGTCAAAACTCGTCGGTGATGCCGTCTCCAGCCACCGAAGAGATAATCGACCTCGTCACCCGCCGGTGGAACGTCTTAGAGTCGCTTTCGGATCGCGCATTATCCAAGCCGGAATTAGAGGCGACACTCGAGGTCTCTCGTTCGACGGTAGATCGGGCAATCGGTGAACTCGAAGCGGCGTCGATGGTCGTCCGCGACCCGTCGAGCGGCTACCAGTTGACGGAGTTCGGTCGGCCGGTGTATCGACTGTGCAAACGGACTCGGCGGTGCCTCGATGCCGTGACTGAAGCATACTCCCTCGGGTCGGCAGTTCCATCGGGCGCGAACGGCGAGCTACCGATGTACGACGGGGCGACGCTCGTGTCCACGGAACCACACGTTCCAGACAAGCCACTGCAGCACCTCCTGGACAGGATGCGCGAGGCGGAGTCACTACGGGGTTACACTCCGGTCGTGTTACAGCAGTATGTCGAAGTATGCAACGAGCACGCCACGCGCCGAGAGGCCGACGTCGAACTAGTCGTGCCTCCACAGGCACATCAGTGCCTGCGGACGACGTATCCCGACGAGTACCAACGCGCGCTTCGGACCTCACGTGTTCGCCTCCACGAAACGGCGGCCTCGCTGCCGTTCGGACTGCTCGTTTTCGATGAGAGAGCGAATCGGACGTGCGCGCTTGTGTCGTACTCGAAGGCAGGAGCGACGGGCGTGCTGTTCAACGATACGACCTCGGCGATTGGTTGGGCGACGCAGACGTATCGCGAACTCAAGGCAGATTCGACCCCAGTCGACCAGCCGAAGGCGACGCACTGACATCCTCCCCGCACTAACCAACGGAGGGTTCTCCTTACTTCTCCGTAACCGTGCGCTCATCCGTCGAACTCCGGTGAAAACAGCTCTTCGACGGAACAATCGAAATAGCGCGCGAGCTTGAACGCGAGTTTGAGCGACGGGTCGTACCGCGAGTGTTCGATGGCGTAGATGGTCTGTCGGCTGACGCCGACCGCAGTCGCCAGCTCCGCTTGAGTGATTCGTTCTTCCGCTCGCTTTACTCGGATGTCGTTTTCCATCGATGTCAGACGCGCTGTCGGAGTTCGGTCGCGCCGAGGACACAGAACACCGTCCCGAGACCTGCGACCGCGAGGAAGGTGACTGCGCTCGGGACTTGCTGGGTACTGAGAGCGTACGACGCGAACAGGCCGACTAGCGACGCGAGCATGACACCCCCGGTCGTACTGAGAGCACGGTCGATGTTTCGCACGTCGCGCTCGTCAACCACGTTGTCGGAGGGCGACTCACCTCGAACGACGTATCCGACGTTCGCGAAGACGGTGATGACCGCAGGAACGACAACTAACTCACCGACCGAGGGAGAAGTTCCCGCACTGAAGAACGGCGGCACAACCGCCAGCAGGAGCGCCGGAACGACGAACAGCAAGAAACTGTACGTCGGCGGGAGCCACCGCGACATTTCACTGTCCCCCGCTTCCGAACTCGCTCGACAGGATTCCGGGCAGGTCGGTCAGCCAACTGATGACCGCACAGACGATCATCACGCCGACCGCGGCCATATAGCCCCACACCGTAACCGTGTCGAGCACCAAGTCGATTGCGACGAATCCCGAGAGGATGACAGCGCCGCTGATCGCCGCCGCGACGACGACGAGCAGCGCCGAATACGCACGCACCGGACTGTTTACCATACGAAAAAAGTGTATATTCAACAACATAAATGTAATGGCTACTTTCCATAATGACAAGAAGGTACGTCATCCAGTCGATGACGGTAGCGACCACAGCAGTGACTCTCACCGAGTTCGCAGTCCCTGACAAAGCAATGCGCGATTCGAACGGGCAGAAGCTGGGAGTCCCGGCCGTTCGATTCTCTGTGGTGTCTTGGCCCGTGGCTTCAGCTGCTCACCGCACCCCACGTCGGTCCGCAGAGTACGCGTACAGATAGGTACACACGAGAATCGCCGCGCCAAGGCCGACCATATTCTGGAGTAGGTCTGTGACCGTCACGACGAACATGAGCGAAAACACACCGTAACACCCGAGGCCGCCAAAGAGACACATGGTGAAGCGCTTTCGAACCCAGTACAGTTCGTGTTCGCGTTTCTGTGGGAGGCCATCGACCACCGGCCAGTACGACCCCGCGATGAAGCCGACCGCGATTGCACACACGAACAGCAACAACAGGAGATTTTCATTCCCAACCACTAGCTCACCCGGCGTCCAGTGGGTGACTGCACTCACGGCGAGGATCGACGCGCTCCCGACCGTTGGACACGCGATGGAGGCAATCCCAGCACCCTGACAGGCGGCCATGAATCGAGTCAGCGGGTCTGGACGAGTGGGACCGTACGATTCGACCGACATCGTGAGCGAGTCCACTCGCGGCTCGTAGTTGGGTATTACGGCAGGATGGGCAACGTCGATTCTCATCACACTCGTTGTGATCTGTCTCAGTTGGGTCGGAGCCTCAAACTCGTTTCATTCACTCACACTACCCTTGTTCACAGTGGGGCTTTCTCGGGTGCTGCTGCTAGCTGTGGGGGCTGTCTCCGCGGTGGGTGTCGACAGCGTGGCGGCGTGCGGTCGACTATCGACGGTTGATCACACGCTCGCTAGCGCCACCCCATCACAACGTCTGTGATTGCACTCCCACCCGAGGACTTCGGTGCTGTCTCTGCGAGTTCCGAGACCGCGTGTTCAGAGAAGATGACGCGTTTCGTCCCGCGGCGTTTCACGATCTTCACACCTTCTTTGCCGAGGTCATCGAGAAAGTCCATGACGCGACTGACGGTCTGGGTGTGGGGGGTGCGGCCTTCCTTTGCGTGGAGGACGGTTCTGATGGTACTCGAGTCGAGTGCGAAGCCTGCGGGGACGCTCGTAGCGTACTCCCTGATGTCTTTGGCGATGAAGCGAGCGCGCTCTTGGTTGGCGGTGAGTTTCGAGCGCGCTTTCGAGGGGAGTCGGATGAGCTGTTGGAGTGGGGAGCGACGGGTGTTGGAATCGTTGGCTGTGGATTCTTCGGATTCGACGGCGTAGAGACGCTGTTGGAGATGCTTGCGGTGGTCCGTTGCGGCGTCGAGTTGGGCTTCGAGTTCTTCGGTACGGGTTTCGTAGTGGGCGAGTTGGTCGCGTTGGGACGCGATTGTCTGTGCTTGGGCGTCGACTGTGTTTTCGAGTTGTTCGGTGTCGGCTTCGAGTTCATCGACGCGGTCTTCGAGTTCGTCGATCCGGGCGGCGAGATCCTCGATAGAGGTCATTCGTGGCCCTCCGTGCGAGGTGGCTGTGCGACGAGACCTTTTTGCGTGGGTGGTGTGTTCGGAGACATGCGGTTGGGGTTAGACCGCACCGGATCCGTGCTACAACACGGGTCCTTTCTGAGGAGACCAATGATCCAGTAGACAGTCTGTCCTACCGAATGAGAGTCTCGATAATAAGAGTTGGCACTATTATTTTCAAGTTGGGAAATATAGTTCCAATTTGGTGACAAAACCACTCGTTCTATAATCACCACGTAGCGAGGGGACTCTATGCGAGACCAAGCACAGTGGATGAACAAGGCGAGTATCCCAGTGCTAGAGCTACTAGACGAATCTGGGGTTGCCTTACCCGCTCAGACCATTTCCCTCAATCTCGACAGGGTGCTATCACAGGGGCCGTCGCGAACTACTGTCTACCGAACACTAGAGCCGCTTGAGCAACATGGGCTCATTGAACACGTTACTGGTGACAGTAAGCACTACGTCATCACCGACAAAGGCAAACAGTTCCTGGCAGGCGAACTGCGAGCGTCTGATCTATAACTGATCAACACCGGGCGTATTAGGTCTCATCTTCAGCTGACTCACAGACAACCTCCCGAAGTTCGGTTAGCAACTCGGGTTTGTGTTCGGCCAGCATTGCCATCTCCTTAGGCAGTTCTTCGTGGATTCGACGCCGTACCCGAGATACTGCTTGATACCGCTTTTCGGGGTCTTCATCGCTTTCTTCAGCAATTCGTTCCCACTCCGTGTTTGTAATGAGACCGCGAGATCGTGGCATTCTACGTCACCTACTACGAACAGTAGTTCTTAAATATCATATACCTTACGTTGCGAGTATTCGCAACTATTAAGCTACCGTAGAATAGAGTTGTAACTGAGAAGCACTGGGTTCGCCTTTCGCAGAAAGGCCACGTGCTGGAACACGTGACCGGGTGGCTTCTCGATTGGAGCAAGAAAGCCAATGTCAACTACGCACACCGCGACACAAGAGCGTACCGTATCGCTAGCCGACCAACTCACCAACGCCCTCACGAACTCGTTTACCCTTGGCATCGACACCGAGGGCTTCACACACCACTACTTCCGCCCTGCCGACGCGGTCGTCGTCTTTGATGGCCGTGCCCTCGACCACTTCCAGCCACTCGATGGCCGGCCGCTTCGTGAGTGGCAGGCGTTCGTCTCCCAGAAGCGTGGCTGGGCCTCGATGGGCCAGCTTGCACACCTCGGGCTCCGAGTAGATACCGAGCGGAAGGAGAATCCCTGCGCATGAGTGCCCACGAAGAACTGCGGATGCACCTCACGCAGGCGCTGACGCGAACGACCGAGCCCGACGTGCAAGCGCATCTGCACGCCGCGTTGGAGTCTTGTCAGGAGTTGCCGACGACGCTCGTGACGTGTCCTGCGTGTGGTGCGGTGGGGCTGCCAGAGCGGATTGAGGTACACAACTGTCGGCAGGGGTAGATCGAGTCTCAAACACGCTCTGAGCAACCGATATTTTGCCACATAGCTACTGATTCTTGGGTATTCTTTATATATGATGTGTTTAGTTAGTACTGTTTAAATAATGGTCTTCAAACCCTCTAAATGAGATACTTAGCCAAAAATAAGTAGTATAGTTTCTGACTATTTCTGTTTTTAGACGTCTAACATTCACATTTAGAGTCTCAGGGGAAGGCACCTCGTGATGGACTGGCGAGTGTCGAATACTGCGAATCGGTGTACCGAACATATGGTTGTTATACCCCACTCCCGCTGTTGTCCCCGTTACCAAGTGATGTGGACGGTCGAGTTGCCCGCTCAGCACGTCTGGCTAGTCAGAGAGTACATTTCGTATGCTTTCCACGTCGGTGCCTGTCGTTTTTGGATGCAAGTTTGAGCATACGAAATGGACTTTGTTTTTGTCGCGATGACGACTCAGTCTGGATTTTGCCCGTCGTCGAACTGAAACCCAAGTGAGAGAGAGTACATTTCGTATGCTATCGTCTGTACCGTCTTGCGGTTTCACCCAGGAAAGAAAGCATACGAAACGTACTCTGTCTCGCCCATCTTCGGTCATCTCTGCTGAGTGAGAGAGTACGTTTCGTATGCTTTTCCCGAGGAAGTCGTGCGTTTTCGCGTACAGTAGTAGCAGACGAGCTGTACTGGTGAAGTCGTGTTCAGTTTGGGGTCGTTGTGAGACAGTACATTTCGTATGCTTTTTGCCATACAGCGTCGCCCCACACTCACTTCTAAGCACTCAGACGTGCCTTGAGGTCGACGAAGACGAGAGCCGGTGACTCCGCTCCAATACAAACGAGAGTACGTTTCGTATGCTTCGGTTCCCCGTTCTCAGGTCACTCCGCGTGTTCAATTTGCTCGCGGGTCTCCAAGACGAGGTCCGAATCGAGGTCGAGTTCGTACTCGTAGTACTGTCCGCCACTCAATCCCTCGTTTCGATCGTATCGCTTGGCGAAACCGAGCATGTGGAGATCCGAGAGGTGGTCCTGAATACTCTTGAGCGTCGTCAACGGTTCAACCCCCCAGGATTTTGCGACTGTTTTGTAGTGGGACTGAATCTCCTTCGATCGCACGGGGCTGTTCCCCTGTTCTTCGAGTCGAGCAATCGTCTCCAAGATGAGTTGTGCCTGTTCGGTTTGGTCTCGGATTCGGTTGCTCAATCGACCACGTTGGACAAGCCGCCGAGCCTCCTCGATATGGTCGTCGGTCACGCAGTACTCGCCTCGTTTTTCAGCCACTTCCGCACCGACACGAAGGAGATCAATCGCTTGGCGTGCATTGCCCATGTCTCGGGCCGCAATCGCAGCGGTCATGGTTATCGCCGACATGTCGTAGCCACCCTCGATGAACGCACGCTCTGCCCTATCGAGGAGGATGGTCTTCAGTTCGGTCGCATCGTACGGCGAAAACGAGATCTCAGTCTCCATCAGCGTGTCTTTGACCTTCGGTGAGAGATCATCTCTGAACGTGTAGTTGTTGCTGATGCCGATAATTCCAATTCGAGCTTCGTCGAGGTGTCCGTTCGACCGAGCACGTGGGAGTTCGTAGAGGAGGGAGTTCGCGCCTGAGAGGTGGTCGATTTCGTCGAACGCGAAGATGTGCGTCCCACCAATTCGATCGAGTTGTGTGTAGAGTTCGTCGAAGGCGTCTCCCGTTCCTAATCCTCGCTTGGGGAAGTCGCTCGCGTGTGCAGGGAGGAGTTCGTTTACTAAGCGACGAACGACCATGAACAGCGTCTTGCCATTACAGTTTACGTCGTGGACGTACAGGTCGTCAGCTCCCTCTCGCGTCTCGACCTCTGTTGCCAATGCGTCCAACATGTAGGTCGTGACTGCTGTCTTCCCAAGTCCTGCCTTTCCGTACAGCATGACGTTCTTCGGATCCCGGCCAAAGAGGACGTCCTGGAGTGCATATCGGTATTCTTCGATTTCTTGGTCTCGCTCGAGAATCTCTTCGGGCTGGTATTCTTCGCTGAGTACACTTTTGTCAGCGAATATCGTCTCCGTCATGTCGCTGAACGGTCCTGCCATGTGTCCTTACAGAATCCATGAATGTTGACTATATAAAACCACACTTTGTCTGTTTCGTATGCTTTCTCATCTCGAATTCCAATTGCTTCTACCCAACGATACTGGCGTTTCTAGGGGTGCAACGTAGGACAGAGCATACGAAATGTACTCTCTCACTAAGTGCGGGCATCTCCACATGTGCTGTGAGTCTGGAACCGGGCGACGGTGTGTGGGTTCCCCTTATTCCGGTCTGTGTACCCCGGGGGGCCAGAGAAAGCATACGAAATGTACTCTCACACTCGATGGGATCGTGTGTGTCACCCCAATAGAGGTTCCTGACGGAGCGATACAACAGGCGCAGACGAAGGGGCCGAATTATGAAGACGCTCGATCTGTCTGTAATTGAGTGATGATATAGACGATGAGTGCGATTGCACCGAAGACGATGGACGGTTCGATATCCGTACTCAGGTACAAACCCGGTGTTGGCGGATGGATTCGAGTAAACGGCCAAAGTAGTGGATAGGACAGTCCAGTCGGTTTCAACAGGAAGGCGTCCGCGATGAGGTGCGATGCAGCACCTGCTGAGAGGAGTACAAAGACACGGCGGCGCTCCGACTCAGAGACAAGAAGCACCCCAATGAAAACCGAACACAGCGCTGCACCTGCCGTGTGAAGACCAATCCAGTCAAACGGAATGCCAAGCAATTGTTCGACTCGTGCGCTTGGAATTAGTAACATGACTTTAGTCATGTCTGGGATGAACGCCCCGGCCATCGCAACGGTGACGTACGGACGCGTAATCCACTCGTAGCGCCACGAGGCGACCGTGGCAATCGTGTATGCGATCAGAGCGTGTGCGAGTAGATCAGGCATCGCGGTCCTCCGTATGATTTGGTCGGGGGACGATGTCACGAATCCCGAGTGGTGTCTCTCGAGGCACGAGCGACCATGTTTCGTCGAGACGCCACGACCGGACGATTCTACCAAGCACCCACAGACCAGCGAGGAACGAAACTGCGTACATGTATAGATAGTTCGCCGGCGGGACGGTGTAGGCGTTCAACGAACGGATTGTCTGAGCTGGTTCGACGACACCATATACTGAGAGACTGTCATCCAGTTGTGCATCGACAGCGGCGTTGGTAACGCGAAGACGGACCTGTTCGCCAGCCCCGTACTCGGCGTTAATCGTGAGTGGGTCAGTATCGGTGACTGTACCTGTGAGACTCACCTGGTCGCCGACCCACGCGTCGTAGTCCGTACCCAATTCTTCCGAGCCGGGGTATGCGCCCACATCTGGTGCAGGAGCGAGTGACCCAAACCAGACCATGAGTCCAAACAGACACCCCAGCAAGACGAGAATACCAACAATCCGGCGACGTGGAGGGTTGGACATTAGATGTTACTTTGGAGGTTAGCCGATAAGTGTTCACGACTGCGGTGTGTCTCTCGCGGGAAACTGACGCCTACCAACTGCCGTCAACTGCCCGACGATACGCCGCTTCGGCCTGGTCGGCGACGCTATCCCAATCGTATTTTTCTGCGCGTTTGGTCGGTTCAGTCGGTGGCGTCTCACCGGCGAGTGCTCGGTCTAACGACTCGGCGACTGAATCCACAGTCGGTTCGGCGAGATAGCCCGCGTCACCGATGACCTCACTCGCCGCAGACTCGGGATGCTGGACGCCGATGACCGTACAGTCGGCGGCCATCGCTTCGGCGTAGGTGATGCCGAATCCTTCCCTTGTACTGGGTGACGCAAACACGTCGGCGGCGCGCATCTGGCCCAATACGTCCTCGTACTCGTCGAGGAAGCCCAGCATACTCACACGGTCGGCGTGGTCCAAGGCGCTCGCCTGTTGCTTGAGACGGTCGACCTCCGGGCCGTCGCCGACGACGCCGAGGGTCACGTCGTCGTAGTCGTCAGCCACGCGGTCGAACGCATCGAGAAGGGTGGAGACGTTCTTGTCGGCGATGAGTCGCCCTGCAAACAGTACGTCGAAGGAGTCGCCGTCGTCGGGGAGCGGCGCGTTCCGAATCTGGTCGACGTCGATGCCGTTCGGGACGACCTCAATGGTGTCTCTGTCGCGGCCGATATCGGCGAGACGGTCGGCGGTGATACCCGAGACGGCGATAGGGTGTTGCGGCACGCGGACGGTGAGGTGTTCGGTGAATTTGCCGAAGGGCGCGAGCATGCCGAGGTAGTCATCCCAGTAGTCACCCCACACCTCGTGCCAGGTCGTGACGACGGGCACGTCAGTTCCGAGGGCGGCGAGCTTCGAAGAGAGGACGGGGAAGTAGGGAAAGACAGAGGCGACGACGAGGTCGTGGTTTTCGTTGTGGAGGCGTTTGGCGAGTGGGTAGGCGAGTCGGGCGGCGAAGTCGAGCGCTTCCGTGATCGAGCGGCGGTCGTCGGTGTAGAGTTCCGTTTCGGGCGCAACCGCACGGAGGGTAACGCCCTCGTGGGTGGTTTCTTTCGGGCCGTCCCAGAAGTGCCGGCCGTAGATGGTGACGTCGTGGCCTCTCTGTGAAAGTTGGGTGGCGATTTCGTGGATACGTTTTTCTGCGCCACCAGTCACGAACGGAAATATCACATTGCTTACAAATGCGAGGTCCATTGTTCGTGTCATCTTGTCTGTGGGTCAATTCCCTTTCGGTTGGGGTACTCTACCTGTGAGCTACGTGGTCTACCAGGTCAGCCCTTCATACGTGAGTTTCGCAGAGGCGTCGATAACGTGCCTACCGTCTACGACAACGGGCTGTTCCATCTGGTCGAATTCGTCGTCTAACACCGCGAACTCGTCCCAGTCAGTACACACAACACACGCAGACGCGCCAGTAAGCGCATCGCCAGCGGAGTCTGCATACTCGATATCAGGGAACCGTTCACGCATGTTGGCCGCCGCGACGGGGTCGTACGCGCTGATGGATGCACCCCGGTCCTTCAGGCCCTCAATCACCGAGATTGCCCGCGAGTTCCGAATGTCGTCCGTCCCTGGTTTGAACGCTAACCCGAGAACAGCCACTTTCTGGTCGGCCACATCGACATGCTGGTCGAGTAAGGACAACAGTCGTTCGGGCTGGTTGTCGTTCACCTCAACTGCGGCTTCGAGCACGGCCGGCGTGTAGCCCTGCTGCTTGGCCGCGTGAATGATTGCGTTGGTGTCTTTCGGGAAGCAACTGCCACCCCAACCAAGTCCACTTCGGAGGAACTGCTCTCCAATCCGGTCATCAAGGCCGATCGCATCCGCAACCTCGTAGGCATCGACACCGAATTCTTTGCAGATATTTCCGATATCGTTGATCAGCGAGACCTTGGTCGCCAGGAAGCCGTTGTTGGCGTACTTAATCATCTCCGCCGTTCGGCTGTTTGTCTCGACGACGTGCGGGTCGGCTTCGGCAATGAGCGGTGCAAACACCTCGTGCATATCCTCGAGCGTTCGGTCGTTGTCCGCACCGAGGACGACCTTCTCGGGGTTGCGGAAGTCGTGAACTGCAGTCCCCTCACGGAGGAACTCAGGATTCATCCCGATTCCCAGTTGTTCGCCTTCGACCTTTCCGCTCGACTTTTCGAGTAGCGGCGTGATGACTTCCTCAGTCGTCCCTGGGACGACGGTACTCTTCACAACGGCTGTGTGCCATTCGGGTTTCTGTGTGAGTGTCTCGCCGAGTTGTTCTGCACCAGCCTCCATAATCGAGAGATCGATTTCGCCATCGTCTTTCTGTGGCGTTGGGAGACAGAGGAAGGTAACGTCGGTCTCGAGTACTTCGGAGTAGTCCGTCGTCGCTCGCAGTCGACCTGTACCGTCTTCACCTGCGTGTGCGGCGATTAGTTCAGGGAGTCCGTCCTCGTGAATCGGTGGTTCGCCACGGTTGATCGCATCAACGATCTCGGTGTCAATATCGACGTTAACCACTTCGTGACCGAGGTCTGCGAAACACGCGGCGATTGTCGTTCCGACATAGCCGCTCCCGATGACAGAGAGTTGCATTACTACGTGTGTCCCACGCAGGTCATATCAAATACTCGGAGGAAACGGAGAGGCGGATGCGACGGACAGAAAGAACTGATTTCGCTTACTGTGCTTCGGCGACTTCGCCACTCAGTCGCTCTTCAGCTTCGTCGCGGTCTTCGGGGTAGCCGATATCAAGTCGCCAGCCATCGAGTCTGATTGCGTCGATCGTCCGTCCGCTATGGATGAGCAGGTCGATTGCCTCACTAATTTCGTACTCGTTGCGGTTCGACGGCTGGACGAGGTGACACGCGTGGAAGATTTCGGGCGTGAACGTGTAGAAGCCCGTCATCACTAAGTTGGACGGCGGATCGTCCGGCTTCTCGACGACGTCAGTAATCTCGCCGTATTTGTTCGTGTCACAGACGCCGTATCGACTCGCTTTCTCCCACGGGACTTCCTCGACGAGGAAGGCCGCGTCAGCTCGTTGTTCTTGCTGACGGTTGACGACATCCGAAAGGTTGGCGTTGAAGATGTTGTCGCCGAGCATCAGCATGAAGTCGTCGTCGATGTGCTCTTCGACGGTTAACAGCGCGTGTGCGAGCCCTTTCTGCTCTCGCTGGTGCGCGTACGTGATCGGGAGGTCCTGGAACTCGTCTCCGTAGTGTTCGATAATTCGCTCTTTCATGTAGCCGACGACGACGACGAGCTCGTCGGCCCCGAGTTCGGCGAGTTGTTCGAAACAATGGGTGAGGATTGGTTTGTCGTTGACCTCGACCATCCCCTTCGGCTTGTCTTCAGTAAGTGGACGGAGTCGGGTCCCCTCACCACCGGCTAGGACGACTGCTTTCATACTGGCTACTGCGTCGTCACATTGTATAATTCTTACCTGTCGTAGAAATAATAGTGTGAATAACGGATTCGTATTGCACGGGACATATTCTACTGCTTGCTCTGGGAAGCACTCTCAGTCAATGTTTGGAACATTTCCCCAAACAACATTAATAAGACTGGGAATTTTGAGGATAGAATGATCTAGACTCTGTAGAACAAACGAACTCAAGTCGTTGGAACGGTAACTCCCAAACTCAGAGCCACGACACTAAGAGTTCAGATAATTGCCTGTCGAATAGTGGTAGCCATGTGGGTAGTCGGAATCCGAACGATCTGCTGAGTTGAGGGATGCACTCGTCGGGCCAGGCCTGTTCATCCCTGCTCAAGAGCTACTATTCAATATAGAAGGTACTACCACGCCTATATTTGTAATGGGTACAACAAAAATACACCCTCGGACTGTAGATTGAAATTTGTCTTCCAAATCTACTAATTAATTGTTAAGTAGACAGACTGGAAATTCAACTCGATGTTTTAATATTATTTCACTCTCTTAGTTGGTATAGTTCCGAATGAGAGACTACACTGATCCGTCTGGTAGACGTCTAAAGAGTGTATTAATAGCTAACCGTACACACACAAATGAAAGCATCTATGTCCTCCAGCAGGATTAACCTCATCCGCGGATTTTTGTCTATTCTTTCTTCAAGCGTCCTACTTATTATTATATCACTCATCACAACGCCGATATTGACACGTGTATTAGGAACTGCATCATATGGAGATTATGCTACCGTTCTCGCAGTTTTTGGAATCTCAAAGGTAGTTTCTGAGTCTGGTACATTTAATGGAGTCCGGAAATACATCGCTGAAAGTCGAGACCAGTCAGAGTGGGATTCGAAGGTAATTAACTTCTATACGTTGTTCTCGGTTGTCCTCGGGTCTGTGGTCGTCCTACTATTGTATTTGTCGTATTTCACAGGAGCTTTAGAAGCAATATTTGGAGATCTCAGCCAATCGTACACAATATTAATATCCCTAATGATTGTATCTAGTTTGTTCTTTGGGCTGTTCCGTGGTGCATTGATGGGGCTTGGTTACGAACATTATTCTGAACCGTTAGACGTGATCAACAATCTAGCGTTTTCAACAATAGCAGTTACATTAGCAGTTCTCGGAACTGGTGTAATTGGCCCACTAATTGGAAAAGTAACTGGATTCCTCTTAGGTGCTATTTTAGCATATATTCTCTTGGTTCGGAAAACTGATCTAAAACTATTCTCTCTAAATTTAGTCGACGTGTCGTCAAATCGACTCTTTGACGAAAAGACTAAATTTGGAATCTATAGTATCATTCTTTCACTCCTAATCAGCTCACTATATAATGTTGACATTTTGCTTGTGCAGCTATTCGTTGGTGGGAGTCAGGTTGGATATTACAAAGCATCACTAGTGATAGCAGAATTTCTATGGTTCGTCCCTCTTGCAGTACAGTACTCATTGGTCCATTCTTCTTCGGAGATGTGGGCAAACAACCAGCATGAGAAGATAACAGATATTTCGTCAAAGGTGAGTCGGTATACACTACTCCTTGTTCTCTTGATGTGTATCGGGCTATCAATACTTGCTGATGAGTTCATTCCATTATATTTTGGACAGCAATATACGCCTGCAGTAGTACCACTCCTACTGCTATTACCAGGAGTTCTCGGATTATCTATCGCACGACCCATATTTGCAATTGGCCAAGGAAAAGGTGCGCTACGGTCTCTTATCCTCGCTACAGCAGCCGCGGCCGTGATTAACTTCCTACTTAATTTAATTTTGATACCACAATATGGTATGAATGGTGCAGCGATCGCGACGAGTATTGGATATGGCTCAATGCTTATATTCCATTATTGGTGTGCGATATCTATTGGATTTGATCCACTATCAAATTTAATGTCTAAGAAGATTGTATTAATCGCGGCTATTACATACCCAATTCTGTTTGTGGTCGAGTCGACTATCCGGTCAGACCTCACGTCATTAGTTGTGATACCAATCCTGGGGTTACTAATCTATATCATCTTAGCCTTACGCTGGAAGGTTATTGAACAGGATGACGTGTATCGTCTTCCACTAACCAACAATCGAATTGAAAAGATTTTGTCTATTCTTAGACTATAGGTTGATTACTTATCATCAAGGAAACGACGAAGAATATGATAAGCAGCAGTTGTGTCTTCTTCATCACCAACATATTGGTTTAACCCCGAGGACACACAAAGAAGCGGATACCTGCCTTTGATCCCAGTATACATATCACGGTTAACTCGAGAAAGATCATCTATCAGACCGTAATCGCTATTTGGCTCAATAAACGAATCGCCAGTTACGCCAAAGAACTGAGAGTCAGAGTGATTAATCCAGATGTCTGGGAGCAAGTCGTAGCAATTTACATTTTGATAGTTAGTGCGGTAGAGTTCAGCAGAAAGTTCTTCATAGCCACTAAGGAAATCATTGACTTCTTCCAATATCTTTTTTGATAGTTTGGAGACATCCGATTCATTAACTGGGCCACCAAAGCGACGTTCATCATTGATGTATATCCCAGGAATATATCGAACAGAAAACGCTTCTGACTTTTGCCAATCTGCGTTCGGAATTTTGAGCGATTCTACCACGCTTGGTGCGGCATCCGTCAGCACTTGTTTGATTGATTGCGGAAGCGTTTTTGATGCAAATTCAATTGCCAGGGATTTGGGTTTAGCAGCCAAGTCCCTATCTTGCTCCTGATATCCAATCTCTCTCAGACAGGTGTTAATATTCACTCTTTCTAGATACGGTGCCTGGCCATGATCTGAGACAACCATTGTATGCTTTGGGTCAATTTCGTTAGCAACCTGCTCTAATCCCGAATCTAACTTCCGGTAAAATTCAATAATTAGTTGTTGAAGGTCGCTCTGTGGGCCGCCAGACTCAATGATCTGTTCAATTTCGCTCATCATCAGATTCTGGATTACCACATTTTCTTTCTGAACAAAAAAAGTGAATTCAGGATCATACCAATCACATAGGTCAAGGAAAACGTCTACCCGTGCAGAAATCGTGTGTATAAGTTGTTCAATGAACTCGTGACTATCACGAATCCCAGAAACCGCGAAGCGGGTCTCCCATTGGTACTCTGAATCTTCAAGTTTTTCAAGAATCTTGTTCGGATATACTGCAGCCTCGGGTACTCCATTTGCAGGACTATACCCCCCACCAGCACCAGATACGAAGAATCCGTCAACTGTAGGTGCAGGAACGGTAGTTGGCGGATTCATAAATCCGACAGTGTACCCAGATTCTTCAGCCAGACGCCATAGTGGTGGCGTGGGCGCGGAGTCATGACCAGGCGTCCCAAATGACTGAGTCGTTCCATACCCCCCATCCAATTTGGGCTTTGCGTAGAATGCACCTGTTTCACGTCCATGTTCTCCATTTAGAATTGAAGCCCAACCACGACTCCAGAGATCTTCTTCTATTTCCACGTTTGTCCCGGTTTCTAGCAAGTTTGAAACAAATGGCATGTCCATTGCTTCAATAATTCGCTGGTCCCCGCCGTCAAGACCAAGCATAAGCACGTCCATAGAAGTTGATACTCACATGTACTTATCAACCTAACTGTGGTTGAAGCCAGAGATGTGCGATAGTCTCACTCAAACTCGTACATTGCGTCACCAAAGCCGCCAAGAGTGACTCTTCAATTTATTCTGGAAGATGTATAATTGGTGTCGATCATTTCTATATTCGCCAAAGCGAAAAGGATACATGTCGCTAGTTGTGTGTATCTCCTATGAAGATTGGAATATTAACATATCATCGAGAGATTAACAAAGGTTCAGTCATGCAGGCATACTGTCTTGAACAATTGCTGCGTGACCGGTGGCCCACAGCTGATGTTGAAATAATTGATTATCGGTCTAGTGCGACCGAGACCAGCGATGTAAACACGCTTCTAAAACAGTCTATGGCACAGCTCGCTTTTGGTCATGCACCCACTCAAATATTCCGGCATTCAGATAAAAAAGAGAGTGTTCGTAGATTTTTGAACAACAACTGCTCCATCTCCTCTATATCTCGAACTACTGACAATCTCCAAGAGGCAATCGAGTACATCCAAAGTTTGGATTACGACGTGATCTTTGTGGGTAGCGATACTGTTTGGAGTGTGCGAAAAAATGGTGGTGGGCCAACACCTCCAAACATTTTCCAATTACCGGGTGTTGACTCCACAAAAATTGGGTTCTCTGTATCAATGGATCAAACGAATGATGGTCTTCTGCAAAATCTGAGTGACGAAATGCATCAATACATATCTGAATTTGACTGCATATCTGTGCGGGATCGGTACACACAACAGCGTCTACAGCGATTGGGTATCTCTAAAAAGAGGGTTCACTACATGCCTGACCCGACGCTATTGTGGGATTTTTCAAAACACATTGAACAACCTCCAATCGACCTTGATCAAAACACAGTCGGTCTTGAGATTGAAAACTTGTTTATAAAGAGAAAGATTACAAAACAGCTCCGCAAGCAAGGAAAAACTGTTCTTAATCTCTTAGGGCCGGCAGTACGTGGGCAACAATCACCACCATCTAACTTGTCTGTGGGTGAACGCATTGGAGTATATGATGAACTGGACTACCTGATCACAAATCGATTCCACGGGAGTATATTCACCATAAAAACGACAAGTACTCCGTTTGTGTATATTGAACAGAAACAGAAGTACCCGGACAATATGAGTAAGGTTCGAGATCTTTATACTCGCCTCGGCATCTCTGATCTAATTATTGAGTCAGATGGCGATATACCAAATGAGATACTGAAAACACACCGACCAATATGGGAAGAAAATCAGGATGAGATGCAGTCTCGGTTAACTGACTTAATACGAGAGGGATCTTCGACATTTTCAGACTTGAGTAAGAGTCTTGTGAACGTGTCAAAATAATATATGAAGCTAGCTTTTTATATCCCTTCACTTGGCGTTGGCGGTGCAGAGCGAGTTGTGGTTAATCTTTCAAATGAATTTTCTAAGAGAGGTCATTCAGTTGATTTAGTTACTAGTGACAAGGGTGGTAAACTACGTAATGAAGTTTCTAAAGACGTGGATCTAATTCAGCATTCACCACTCAATGTTCCAGGATATTCATCAATAGGGTCAGTTCCATTTCTATCACGATATCTCAAACAGAACGAGCCAGAGTGGCTCTATTCTGCAATGAACCACGCAAATATCCCCGCTATAATAAGTGGACATGTATCAGATTCAGACACGAATATTATGATCAGTGAGCATAACACGCCGTCAAGATTAATTAACCATTCATATGGGAATAAAATTATATATTCAATGGCAAGGTATCTTTATCCCCATTCAGATTGTATTATTACTGTATCAGATGGTGTTAAAAGAGACCTCGTAAATGAGGTGAACATTTCACCTGACAAACTAAAAACAGTCTATAATCCAATTGTCACTCCTAGTCTAATTCAAAATTCATCTAAAGGTGTTGAACACCCCTGGTTCAAATCTGATGATATTGATGTGATACTCGGGATGGGGCGACTTCATCCACAAAAGAGATTTAGTGACCTAATCAGAGCTTTTTCTCGGGTTGACTCCCATAATAGTAGGCTTGTGATAATTGGGACAGGACAAGAGCGAGAAAAGCTTGAACAACATGTAAATGAATTGAATATCAATGATCAGGTCGATTTCCTTGGATACGTTGAGAATCCATATAAGTATCTCCGTAATTCCTCTGTGTTCGCACTCTCATCTGCTTGGGAAGGATTTGGCAATGTACTGGTTGAAGCACTAGCCTGCGGTTGCCCTGTGGTCTCAACTAACTGTCCTAACGGTCCTAATGAAATATTAGCTGACGGTGAGTATGGAACTCTTGTTCCTGTTGGAGACATAGAGTCCCTTAGTAGCGCGATTGAGCGCACGATCAAGAAAGAAATTAATCAGACTACGCTTAAAAAGCGAGCTGACGACTTCCATGTGGATGAAATTGCAGACCAATACGAGTTACTATTTGAACAACTATAAGCAGTAGAAACCCAAATATCAGAGCACTTGTTATCTAATGCCTATGAAAATCGCAATCGTCACCCCAAACTACCCCCCAAACACGCGTGGTGGTGGTGAATTAAGTGCCCAACTTCTCGCTGAACAGTTTGTTGATCAAACAGAACACAGCGTCGTTGTTCATTCGTTTGATGGTCGTAGTCAAGAACTAATAAACGGGGTCCATGTAGTCAGGCATCGAGACCTACCGTCTATTCCTGAACTAAGTTCAATCATTGCAATCAAATCTCTTTGGGACTTAATCGAGGACTATGATATCATTCACGGGTATAACATGGAGTTGCACCCTGCAGTGGGGTTTTTGTCAAAACACAAATCGATCGCCTCAGTCGCCCACCTTAATTCATATACGTTTGTTGATAAAAATTCAATTGGAATTGATATGCCAAAGCAAGAAATGATATATAATAATTATGTGAGGCCATCAGTAGGTCGGGTTTCAAAACATTATCTTTCGCAAATTTCAACTTTGATTGCACTTAGTAATTGTATCAAAGGTATATATGACTCAGAACCAGGAATAGATACTCAAATAACACAGATTACAAACATGATCGATCCATCATTTACTCCTGAGTCGGTTCAGTACACCATCTCAGGCAATCCACAGTTACTGTACGTTGGGTCACTTAAGAAGCAGAAGGGTGTCGAACACCTCATAAGATCAATCCCGGAAATCAAGCAACAAGTCAGATTAACTGTTGTTGGGGATGGACCAGAGCGAGAGAGACTGCGACAGATTTCCCGTCAGAAAGGTGTTGATGAACAGATCGAGTTCGTAGGTCAGGTTCCTCATTCGAGAGTCGACGAGTACTATGAAGATTCAGACATTTTTGTCCATCCTGGAACCTGGCCAGAACCATTAAACAGAACTCTATTAGAGGCAATACAGCATGGACTGGCAGTAGTAGTAACTCGGCGAGGCGGCCCACCAGAAATTATTCAAGACTCGAATCTACTGGCAGATCCTGGAAATCCAGCCGAATTGGCGAATGCTATTAAATATGCCATTGAAAATCGAAAAGAAGCCGGAGAGATGCATCGTCAGCATATTCTTAAAAACCACCACCCGTCTACTGTAATTGCGAAGATAGAACAGTTGTACCGAAGGTTAACAAATGAGAGGCCACCATGAATCACTAGACGAAGTCGACTTTCATCCGCAGGAATTTGGAAATCGAAGTTAATCCAAACGCTCAATCCTAATCGAGAGACGGCAGTCTGATATCCGTAGCCATCAACAGAAACACAGCATCTGAGAGGTCTGTTTCTCCGAGAGTCCATAGAGAAACGCAGCCGCCGGATCAGTCCCAGTCGTCCAAACAATTCGACGTCAAGAATCAGCTTTGTCTCGATGTCTATTGCAGCGTACAACCAAGACAACTCGATGTCCGCTCACGCTCCCAAGTTTCTTCTAAATCTGTCGCAAAGCACTTTCTGAGCAGGTCTGCGAGCATCGAACCAAACTCACTCAACGACCTCGTTTTTTAGATTACGATACAGGTATAGACAGTTTCGGATTGACCACCTGAACCGTCGGGTACAGTTCCATCGTGATGGCCAAGGCCTTGAAGTGAGTCCGCCTGACGCGAATACGCGCTAGTGGTCGGATGATTGACAACGTGGGGAACATCGACGCTACACCGTGAGGAACAACGCGAACAAAAGCAGATAGGCGGCCCCGTAGTGACTAACAATTACGGTGAGTGCGAACATAACTGCAAGAATGCGTTCATTCCGGGGAAGCGGAAGGCCGTGTCTAAGCAAGGGACTGTCCAGAAGGGCGGTGAACTGAGCGGGTGGTGCAACGCGGCCGGCAGTTGGGTAGGTAGTGAACTAGAGAAATGAAAATTAAAGAGAAGGACCGATAGGTCAGGTTCAGGAAAATATCAAGTAGAAAACCACGCTCTGAACGGTATATGGCTCCCTCCGGAGTCTATTATGTCCAATTTATCAAATACTACATAAATACCTAATGCGCCCAGGAACACAACCGGGGTTAAAAGCAGATGCCAGATTATCGTTTGTTCGATGTTTACTCCACTCATTTTTGCGAACTCACTCAAGGCAGTCAAAGAATACAATATCGAAGGATGAACAACATAGATACCAACCGACAGCGTGCCTAACTCTGGGAGACGAGTACCTTGCCCGAGTGTTGGGCGTGACAGCACGAACATCGAAACCGAGAACACCAACAGGAAGGTTCCGACGGTGTATTTTGCTACATTGGTTCCTCCTGTTAGCGACTGTCCTGTCCATAAGTAGTTAAGTGTGTATTGCTCAACAACGAGGAGGATCGCACTCGCAACCGTCGCGAACAAGAACTTATTAGAGTGTTTCCGCGAGGATGGCAACTCCCATCTCTTCAGGAAGAATCCAAGTGAGACATAGAAAAACCCGTAGAACAGCGCGTCAGTAGTGTTGAGTCTCAAATCAAATAGACCATACGTCGTGGTTAGAAGTCCGACGCTATGGAAGGCCGCAGCTGCTGTAAATGTCCACTTGCCTGCCCCCAATTCGAGAAAGACGAACAACAAGACAACTGAAAAAATGAGTGCTGGGAGAAACCAAAATATCGGAGAAACAGAATCGCCGTAGTAGACCAGCCCCAGAGGAGAGAGTGTGCTATAGAATCTCGACACTACTGCTGCAGGCACCGAAGAACCGGACACATATGCTGTTGCAGCACTCCTCATAAGAGTGATTGGAAGATAGAGAAGCATTCCAAACAAATAGATTGAGGCAACTTTCGAGATGTACTGCTTGAGATACTTCCACGAACTCCCCCGTTCATATTTCTGAGCAAAGAGAATCCCTGAGATGACAAAAAACAGTGGAACAGCGAACCCTGCCACGCTTCGGATGACGAGATTGAGAGCGTTCCAAGAGTAGCCAAGGCCCTCAAATGGGTGCGTGTGTATCATCACGATAAACACCATTCCAATCGCTCTGAAGGAGTCGATGCTGTAGATTCTCTTTGACATTTGTCTGTGAAATACTACTGAACTCACATAAGACGCTCGGCATGAAACTCACGTTAAGAAGCGTTAGTTCGGCGGACCTATTCAGATGCCATTAGGTCGCAGTTGATATTGGCCCGAGTTGCTATCCCCCGAATCAGTAAAGAGCACCGTTGTACTGAGAGATGGTGATATTTATTTTCTCTGAATTTTGCAGAGAATCAAGAGTTGATGGATCCAAAGGTCAAGAACAACACAATCGCAATAACCAAACCAGTATATTCAGGTAAATTCAGGGAAAACTCAATAACACCTGCGACTGCTCCTACGAGTAGTGTGGCCAATAAAAACCCCTTGGCTTCAGACAGAATTTTGCCATTTGAAATCCGGACCCGTCCTTTTTCGGACACACCAGCGGTTTTTAACCAGACGAACTTAATATTTTGTTCAGTTAAGAGCTGTTCCCATTGTATACAGAGGAGTCGCCAGAGTCATAGACTCTATTCGAAGCTGGTTCGGATAAATCAAAAGCCACGTCGTAATAGTCGAGGTATATGACGGTCTTTCTACTCCCATTCTTCTCGAATTGGTCAATCGTCGACGGATCGCTTTCTGAAAATCCCTGTCGTATTGTGACAACTGGCTGTTCACCTTTCGATGCTTGGGAGATATGGTCGTAACCGCTCACGTAAGGGCCTGATTGTGCGCTGGTTGTATGACTTTTTGTCCACTCAATTGCTTTCAGCTGATTCGAACTGAGTGTCTTTTGATAGCTGTGCTCAGACAACTCTGGTTTCGCGACAGCCGGGGACAAAACCCCACTAAAAGCAACCATCATAATTAAGACAGCGACTAATACAAAACCAATTTGTCCTCGACGTTCACGAACACGATTCAATGCCATCCCTGCAAGCGGAGATAGAATAATCAAGATAATCGGAACAGCACGGCGAGCATCTCGACTTCCAGCAGCAAAGACAGCTGCCAATCCTGTGAAAGTGAGCAAACCAAACAGCATATACTGAATTGGTAATCTGTGGTCTCGTTTTGTCAAAAAGTCACGTAGTGAAAAGTAACTCGCAAGACCAACTAGGAGTGCAGCGCAAAGTAGCGGTGCGGCCCACATTAGGACACCGGGCAGTTCTTGACCGAACAGAACAACAGTGGGGACGCCTGAGGCACCAGTATTTTCGATTGATCCTTGTCCATTCCCATCTAACAACAGAACGATTCGGAACACGCGGAGAACCTGATAAGAGAGATAACCAACACGGTCGTACCAAAGGAACCCTGCGATCCCGCCAACCATCACGACAAACGTCGTGTCAGCGTATAGTTGGGCCGAATCTATGTGCGTTTTTGCCTTCGCAGCCAAGGCCCCGGAAAACCATGTCAGTCCTCCAATCCCTGTGAGAATTAATGGTGCGATGTTTTGAGTCAACGTCAAGATAACGATAAGGCCAAGAATCAACGCGGTGTTTCGTTTGCTGAACTTCTCTCCAAAAAACATTAGAAACAAAATGACTGGCATTATTGCGGTCAGAAGAGCCTGTGCAAATGGCTCACCGCCAGATTTTATATGGAATCCAGAAACCGCAACAAACAGAGTTCCAAGAAGAGCTGTGTGAGTTGAATCTGATATTTTTTTCGCGAAGCAATAGACAACGATTAGTGAACAAGCTTGAGAGATACCCAGACTAAAATATCCCACTTTAAGCGGTACTTCGGTCACAATTCCGAATGTTGATGCGAAGATGTGCGCTATCGGGAAATCTCGATAATAGGTGATTGTTTCGGGAACGAGTTCCCCTGTGTTAATAATCCATCCGAATGCTGCAAAATGGAAGCGGTCAGCTCCGTAAACCGGGTAAGAGAACCACAGTACGCTACGAAGAACGAGCGCAAATAGCACGATTTGAACAACTCCCATTGAGGGGCGTATGGGTCTTCTTGATAACCGATAGGAAAGAACACCAGATGTTCCAACGGCGAACACATAATAAAAGTCAAACACCCCTCCACGTTCGAGATGTCCAAGGATCGCAGTTAACGTGATCAATAAGAACACAACCGCATCAAGTGATTTGGCGGCAGTCGATGTTAGCGGTCCGAGTGACGCCTTTGGCAGGAGGTGAAGAACCGAAAAAAGGAACGATGCAAAAGAGACAGTCAACAGAGGGTATCGGACAAACTCTATCTCAATCAAGACTCCGGCAGATAGCGAGAGAAAACCAATGATTGCAGTAATGAGAGAAAATTGGCGGTTAGTGACTCTCAACATTTAGCCATACAGAGACAACCCGGTGACAAAAATGATTCGAGAAAATTTATCCATCACGTATATTGGGCCTCAACGACCGTGCTCGAACAATCGAATGATGACGTGTCATAATCAACATCGAGTCTAATATCCGCATTTGGATCCGTTTAATGTCGGTTGTGATGTTAAGTGACACCCCCCACCCCGAAACTCACGCCGGAGGCATCAACGTCTATTCTGCGGTCACAATTACCGGAGTGGACCATAAGAGACGTCGCTGGCGTTGAATGTGATGAAGATTGCAGCAGCGACCCAATCGTAAGCAGGAACTGTCCCCGTCACGTCGCTAAATTGTTCCGTCCCGTACCGCTACCGACGACAACCGTCACGTCGATTTTACCCTCGTTATTCCTATCGGAGAAAATCTCCATGTTGTTGTCCCGATGTTGGTTTCATTCCCATCGATGAATCCTCGATGTGATGGGAACGTTGGCTGCGAAGACATGAACGGTGTGGTACTCTGTCGTGCGTCAATTTGAGTCCGAGTAGTTGGGAGGCACCATCGGCGAACTCAACGTTCGCGTTGGAGAAAATAATCAACTCTGTGTTCAGTGTCTCGACTTCGATGGAGTCCGAGATAATGTGTTGACCGGGGGAGTAGTGTACTGAGTGCCCAGAAGATGTAAAAAATCGTTGATTTCGGATGCCGACGTTCAGCCCCAATGAAATAGTCGGCGCTGTTTGGGACCTTCTGAACTGCGCACGTGAACACGTGCAAGAGCCGCACCGAGGCGTTTCAAAAGACAAACTGATAGTATATCTCAGAGGATCCAAGTTCGGCGATGGATCCTCCTCAAAACCGGGGTGAGAGACACTCAAAGATATTGTCTAAGCGTTCTCCGCTCTACCAACAAATAAACTCACAAGGGAATAACACAGTCACATATGTATTCGTACACGAACGTAGCTCGGAGTAACTTTTCAAACTCATCCAATATCTGCGTTAACAATAAAACGTGCCGTAGTATAGCCAACTTGACAGCGGTCTATTGGTTCATGACGAGTTTGATTTAAACAATCCAATATCGTCCATTCTACAACTATAGTTGGGCAGTCAGAACGTTACCCACTAGTAATGTATTATGACTCCCGTTTTTCAGACAGATGGTCCCAAATCTCTGTGCAACCCGCTCCATCCTCGATATCGATTAGATGCGCTGATTGCTCTCTCTCCTGCTCTTCGATCTCCTCGTCGTTTTCTACGTCCTCTACCATTTGTTATACAGGACGACATATCAGCGCTAATGTATAAATGTGTGTGTTCAAGGAATACTAGTACGTTGTTTCAATGAGGTACACGTCGCACAGATCCCAATACCACTCCCAACCAACCACAGATATATTGTATCTAGGCAAGTCTCTCTTGAGTATAATATAAATACCTCTCTTGTATTTGTACACACATGACGGTACTAGTAACTGGAGGAGTTGGATTTATTGGATCACACCTTTCCGAAGCGCTACTGCAGGAGGGGCGAGATGTCATCGCAATTGATACCCTTGATCCCTATTATGATGTGAGCCTCAAGAAACAGAATGAAAGGCTATGCCAACAGGCAGGCCCGGGAGAGTTTAATTTTATTCAGGGATCAATTAATGATTCTGACTTAGTCGGCGATGTGATTGCTAATAACGATATCGAGGTGGTCTATCACCAAGCAGCAAAAGCTGGTGTTCGTCCAAGTGTTGAGCAGCCGGTTGCTTACGAACAAAATAATGTAATGGGCATTTTAACACTTCTTGAGGCAGCCGAAAAATACGGAGTTAATCGTCTCATTCATGCCTCTTCATCATCTGTCTATGGTATTCCAGAATATCTCCCGTACGATGAGGAACACCCAAACAATCCCAAAAGTCCGTACGGTGTGACGAAACTTGCTAGCGAACATTATTGTAATGTCTACGATCAACTTCACGACATATCGACAGTTAATCTACGCTACTTTACTGTATATGGGCCACGGATGCGCCCAAATATGGCAATTTCAAACTTTGTGTCACGCTGTCTTAATAATCAACCGCCTATAATCTATGGAGATGGTAAACAAACCCGTGACTTCACGTATATCGATGACATCGTTGAAGCAAACCTAGCGCTTCTCAACTCAGATGCTGGAGATGGTGAGACAATGAACGTTGGATCAAGCGACAATATATCTATCCGCCAACTTGCTGAATACGTGGTTGAAGAGACTGGTGTTGATGTTGAGATTGAACATAAAAAAGAGAAGGACGCGGACTCCCGCCACACACATGCAGACATATCAAAAGCAAATGATCTGATTGACTACGAGCCGAGTTACGACATCCGTGAAGGAGTAAATGAATTTATTAACTGGTACAAACAGAATCGCGAGTGGTATGAGCCACTCATACTGAACACGTGATTTGTAATTGTATAGGTGTACTCCAGATCTTCAAAACTGTATTTTAGTAGCAACCATTTATGATTGAGTTATTTCAGTAACAGAACCACATTCAACCTAGAAAGTCTGTACTACAGAAAAAAGGAGAATTACTATAGTCCATGACGAAACAACGCATTTGATCTAAGCCCACTCGTTTTTCGTGCGTACACGTCAAATATAGATGATTTCGACAGAAGCTTGTATCCTGTTTAGCTATCCACCGACCCCAACAGGAACGACCCGAACACCATCTGCAGGCCAACGACCACAGCCACGGTCGCCACGACGTCGGCAACCGCGATCGGCAACGCACTGAATCCACTGGTCACCCACGTAACGGCCAGGTAGCCACCGTAGGCCAGCCCACCGAGGAACACGAGCGAGCCAATCGTCGCCCCTCGCTCGAGCGAAATCCGCTTCGTAAACCAGGTCGTAAACGGATCAGAAGCCCCACGAACCGGATCCGAAGACACCGTCGAGAAGGCTCCGAACAGCATCAGTTGAAACCCAGCGAGCGTCAGCAGGCCACCGCCAATCCCGGTGTGAATGCCGAACTGCGCACCACCGATCTCCAGACCACTCCACGCGAGCACCAGCGCCAACACACCAACCACAGACAGGCCGAACCCAGGTGCCGAAAACAGGTAGCCGGGCGCATTGACCAACATAAACCGAACGTGTCGCCAGCCATCGGGGAAGCTCTCCAGATTGGCCTCACCCTCACGCGGGTGATACGTAATCGGCTTCTCTTCGATCTCGAGATCCTTCGCGCCGGCCTCCATAATCATCTCGCTGGCGAACTCCATGCCAGTCGACGAACACTCCATGGTCTCCCAGGCGTCTCGAGTAAAGACACGCATCCCACTATGCGCGTCACTCACGCCAGCGCCGTAGAACACGTTCAGGAATTTCGTCAACAACGGATTCCCGACGTGTTCGTGCAGCGGGGGCATCGAGCCGGGGAGAATCTCACCCTCCAGCCGCGAGCCCATGGCCATATCTGCATCACCGGACCGAACCATGTTCAACAGCTTGGGAAGCTCCTTGAAGTCGTAGGTGCAGTCGGCGTCGCCCATGGCGATGTACTGGCCGCGGACGCGCTCGAAGGCGTACAGGTAGGCGTAGCCGTAGCCCTTGCCGTCGGGTTCGATGACGACCGCACCATTCTCTGCCGCAATCTCGGGCGTGCGGTCGTCCGAGCTGTCGGCGACGACGACCTCGCCGTAAATCTGCATGTCCTCGAGGGCGGCTTTGACCCACTCGATACACTGGGCGATGCCGCCCTCTTCGTTGAGGGTGGGCATCACGACCGAGAGCGTGGGCGTGATCTCGCTGTCTGCGGACAGGAGCAACTCATCACCGCTGAGTTGGATATCCGATGCTGACGTACCGTGTTTGCCGTTACCCAGCTGTTTCGCATGCTGGGTGTCGTTGTGTGTGGTTGACGTTCCCATAGAGATTGACCACCTGTTGTGAGCACCGTTGAGACTGTATTGCAGTAGTTCGGTGGACCCCACGAACGGTTTCTATTGTGTTGACTCGGGGAGGTGCGTAAAGAGTTTATCGTCTGAGCAGTCTGTGTAGACAGAATATAATATTGTTGACATCCTCCCGCGCCTGAAGACGCGGGAATCCCGAGCGTTGGGATATTAGGGTTTGCAGTCTACCACTTGTTCCCTCGGTGAGAATCCGTGGGACAAGTCATGAAGGTAGACTCCAGGCTGTGCCAACCAGCCGGTACTCCTATCTCCACCCAAACGGGGTGCAGACTTGGAGTTACTTTGATTCAGGTCGAGACGTATGTTTTCCGCCCCATTCACGTCAGCGTTGAACGCCGCATCACACTTCTCGCACGCGTACAGGCCACGCTCAATACGCTGATTGTAGTCTTCCCTACCGCACACGCAACACGTCTTGCTCGTGTTGCGCTCAGACACCTCTACGACTTCGATGCCCTCGACTTTCGCCTTGTAAGTGAGAATCTTCGTGAAGCGGTCGAACGCCCACCCGTGCAAGTCGAGGTTGCCGTGCCGACCCCAATTCTTCGGCTCACCATTCTCGTCCTCACGGACACCAGCAAGTTTTCCGATGTTGATGCGACCCACGCCACGCTCGATACACTTCTCAACGATGTGTTTAGCGAGGCTATGGAAGAAGTGGGTACGGCGCTCCGACCACTTGTGGTGTAGACGAGTTGCCTCAGAGCCTCCCGAGTCGTCGCAGTTAGCGATTTCTTTCGGGAAGTAGTACCCGTCCTGCTTCAAGCGATTACCGGGATACAAGTCGGCTTCCTTGGTGCTGTACGCGACTGCCGCGAAGTTACAGATGCCAAGGTCAACACCTGCTGTCTCGTTACCGGGAGCGGTAGGCGTCTCGATTTCGTCTTTGCAGACGAGATGCAGTTCCCACACTTGTTTGGCCTTGTTGTAAACGGCTCGAACCTGTTTCAGATTCTCAACCGAGACACCGGGACGAGTTTCGTATTCGACAAGGATGTACTCCCACGCTTTCGGGTGTTCCTTGTGACTCGCGCCTTTGGACAGCCTGACGCGGTTGTGTTTTGTGTCGTGACGAATTCCGTTCTGCTTCCACGTTACTGTCGAACGAGGATGTTCTTCGTGGACACGGTTGCCATCGTCGTCGTAGTAGTTTTTCTTGCGGTAGCCGGGTGGGTTTGCGCGGTCGTCAGACTTGCGTTTGCCATACCACGAATTGAAGGATTCAGCGAGTTCCTCCAGAACGCGCTGACTGGACTGCGAGTGCAATCCCTTGTAAGTTGTATGACTCTTCAATTCGCTTTTCAAGTCTTCGTGGCCGGGGATTTCACCCGAATCATTCCATACTTGTCGGGAGTGATAGTTCGCTACGTTCCAGAGTTTGCTGGCACTCCACCCATGAATGTCGAGCATCTCAGCCACTTGGGAGTGATTGAGGATTTTCGCTCGATGGGTTCGGTGGATTTCCAACATCTCGAAACGCCCGTATAATAACTTATACTCGTCCCTGTTGTAAAAGTTCGGATTGAGATGGTGGAATATCCAGACGTGCCGTCGAACGGTGGGTGGTGTAGAGAATCGTCGGATTCATCCTGAAAGGGTCAGGTATTCTCCTTGATTCTGTATACATATATGCGAAAACAATTTCGATGAATGAGTTTATGGGCGGGACGCGCCTGTATCGGCGTGTGTATCCCCTTGGCCACCTCGCATTCGGCTATCTCCTCGTCGTGGCCCTCGCTCGGGTGCGTGACTGGGAGTTCCGATATCCCCACGGCCTGACGCTCGCGTTGCTCGCGGTCGGGACGCAACTCCCTGATATCATCGACAAGCCGCTGGCCTACGCGGGCGTGCTGCCGAACGGCCGGTCGCTCGCACATTCACTCCTCATCGTCGTCCCCGTCGTGGTCGTCGGCGTCCGGTATCTCTCGCGTCGAGGCTACGGAACTGAAGCGCGCGTGCTCGCGGTCACTATCGGGTCGCACCTCCTCGGCGATTCGTATCTCCTCGTCCTCCGAGGAGAGTGGCGCGAACTCGGCTTTCTGTTGTGGCCTGTCGTGCCCGGCCTCCAGTACCCGAGCGACGACATCGCCCCGTGGGTCCGGATTCTCAACGCGGGGTTCGACAGCCCACAGATGCAGTTCCAGTATCTGTTGTTTGCGGGCGCAGTAGCCATCTGGCTCGTGAGCGTCTATCGACGACGTCAGCGGCGTCGACCGTCGACGTGACACCGTAGTAGTGTAACGTACATATGTTTGTTTTAACATCCGCAGAAAACGAAGACGGTGAACACACGTAACTTGAAGCAAGACGGCCCACTACAGCCACACGTACAGTCCGCAGCGAACAAGCCACGATTTCAAGCACTCTCAACCCTTCCATGACCGACGAGTCGACGACGATTGGCCGTTGTCCGGACTGCGAGATGGAACTCTACGAGTACCATGTGTTGATCGAGTTCGAGACGGAAGACGGCGGGACTGGCGTGTTCGCGGACTGTCCCGAGTGTGATGACGTCGTTCGACTGAATCGGTGACGTTCATCTGCGTAGTTGTCCAGCGTCTCCGAGACGTGTCTGCGACTGCGCGCTCCGACACGGTGAATTCTCTCTGGTAATCAGGTACGCTCGCAAAAAATCTGAAGACTGTGTTAGCCGTTGTAGGTCCACTTCTGCAGGGTCGCAGAGTTAGACCCGGATTCGGAGGTCCAGACAACGCGGACGGATTCACCGGATGCGAACGAGGCGGGCGTTCCAGTTGCGGTCACGGTAATCGAGCTACCTGCCGAGACTTCAGTCGCAGTTGCGTCGATTACGTTCCATGCGTCTCCATCGTCAGTGATCGGTCCCGAGATGGTCACACGGGCGGGGTCGATGGCGTCACCGCTTTCGTGAGTGATGATCAGGGTCCCGGCGCTACTGTCGTGATCGAAGCTGAAACTCGCCTGCGGGGCAGTGTCGCCGACCTGGTCGCCGAGACCGAGGACGAACGTCCCGATGACGGCCGCGAGGATGACGGTAATCGCGACCATCAGGATGACACCGATAACCGGCGAAACAGCAGAGTCGTCTTTGAAGAGGTGTGTAAGTTGCATTGGATATTTCCTGTGCCCGAACAGACGGCGGTCGACGGATACGTCGGCGCGTGTCGCACGCAGCGAACAGATAACGTACCTGTTGCGTACACACGACCCCTGTAGTGGGCTTACAACCAAACATATGTTGGCAATGCTAATAAAGATAGATTGAGTGACTATCTCATAGCACGGAACAATCACAAACACAGACAATTCGCGGGGAGAACCTATCCAATCACCCCACCAGAACCGGTCTCACGAGCCACCATTGTCACGCTCTGCCTGAATGTCTTGAATCGCGATAGTTATCTCTGAGCAACACGTTCGGACGTTCATGCCGCTTGCGACGGAACCGGAAGTCGCGCGGACGTACGCGACGCCGGTCGACGACGCGTGGGCGTACGTTCTGCAGTATCGCGAGACGTTGGACTACGTCGCGGCCAACCCCGACAAGGGGTCGACCGCAGTCAGTACCGCCCTGGATCTCCCGCGGAGTCGCGTCCGCGAGTGGATGGACGGAAGCGTCCCGGACGTGGTCCGCGGGCTACAGACGGCTCGCGACCACGGCTGGTTCCCCGACTCGCTTCGCCAGCCGGCCGCGCGTGCGCTCAACCGACTCGTCGCCGCGGTGTTCGCGACGGGGAGCATCGCCCTCGACAACTATCGGCCGTCGTTCGTCGTCGACGACGCCACTCGCGACGTCGTCGCCGATGCGCTCGCCACGCTCGGTGTGGGGAGTCGCACGATTCACACCGACGACGACCGGCGCGCGACCGAACTCGTCCCCCGACGCGACGGGGCGGTGTTGGGTCGGGTGCTCGCCGCGGCTGGCGCGCCGGTCGGCCCGAAGGTCCAACTGGAGGCACTTCGGCTCCCGACGTATCTCGACGACGCCCCGCTGTCGATCCAAGTCGATTTCGTCGAACTCTACGTCGACGGCCGCGGGACGGAACTCGACGGGAAGGCGACGACGCCGCTTCTCGAACAACGCAACGAGACGTTTCGGCGCGACCTCGCGGCGCTCGTCTCGCGGGTGACCGACGAACCCGTCTCGGTCGGCACCAACGGCGTGTATCTGTCGGCGACGGCCGCGCGTCGACTCGGCGTGCGGTGAGTCTTCGAAGCGAGCACAGACAGACCGCGATGCCGACTGTCCAGTATGAAGTATATTCTAGTTAATTGACTAAATTGACTCGGCGATAACTGACTGATGTATCTAACTACTGTGAAAATACAAAAGGAGCCAAATAAAAAGAAGATATTCAAAATATGCCCCATATTTTGAAACTTCATCTATTAGCTCTCATGTATAAAATCAGCGATCTCGATGCGAATTATATCGAGTTACCGATTATATGTGGTTTATATTGGGAATCTAGACGAATTGCGTCGAATCGGTTCCCAGACGAGTACGTGTGACTGACGTTCCACTAGGAACTCTATGCAGACGATAATATTATCATCTGCATAGTGGTCGACCGCGAAAACGAACTGGAGTGGTTGGCGTCCCAGCTCACGGATAGACCTTCACCCGATGACTGTTGTGCGAGGACGCTGAGAACGGCGTCACCCAACGATTCTAGTCCGACTGTTCGGTCACGCCGTCACAGGAACAGAGCTGCAGCGCAGTCCGGAGGTGGAAATTCTTCTCGTCAGGATCGTCCGTTTCGAGGGCTCTCTGCAGGTGGACTTTCGTCTGCTCGAGGAACGACGACGGCTCACTCATCCTTCCAGGTTCGAATCTTTTCAACAGGCGTTCGGAGGCCAAACACGGTCCAGTCCACGTGAGGGTCGGCTTGTTGCAACATGCCAATCATGTTGCCTAGCTAACCTTATTCTCAAAAGTATTTCTAGACGGTCTCCTCCCTTGTAGCTTCGTCTCAGTGAGCTTCGGTTCGAACGTGGGCAGGCAGATTTCCACAATCGGCACGCCGGCTCACCACTCGGCGAGTCGGCCGTCGTCGTGGTGCCAGACGGGGTTGTACCAGTTAACCTCGCCGCGGGAGCGTTCGCGGACGTACGCTTCGTCCACGTCGATACCCAGTCCCGGCCCGGTCGGCCGTTTGACGAAGCCGTCGGAGAAGTCGAACTGGTGGGGGTCGTCGAGATACGCGAGGCCGACGCTCTCGGATGGGTCGTGGAGCCCGAGGTCCTGTTCTTGCATGACGGCGCTGTGGGACGCGAAGACGGCCTGGAGGTTCGCAGCGAAGGCGACCGGGCTCAACGGACAGTGGGGGACGACCGACACGTCGAACGCCTCGGCCATCGTCATCACCTTCCGGAGTTCGGTGATACCGCCGACGTGGGTGACGTCCGGCTGGAGGACCGACACCGCCCCCTCGGTCAACAGCGGCTTGAAATCGTAGCGAGAGTAGAATCGCTCGCCGGTCGCGAGCGGGGTGGTCGTCCCCTCGGCGAGCGAAGCGAGCGCCTCGGAGTGTTCGGGACCGACGGGCTGGTCGATGAACATGAGACCGTAGGGTTCGAGCGCCTCGACCAGTCGCGACGCCATCGACTTCGAGACGCGTCCGTGAAAGTCGACGCCGAGGTGAAGGTCGTCGCCGAGCGCCTCGCGGACGGCGGCAACGCGCTTGCGGGCGGTCTCGACGGCGGCCGGCGGCTCCAACGGGCCGAACTCGGTAGTCGCGTTCATCTTGAGCGCCCGGTAGCCCTGGTCGCGCCGTTGAATCGCCTCTTTGGCGACTTCCTCCGGCGTCTCGCCGCCGACCCACTGGTGGACGGGAATCCGGTCGCGGACGTGGCCACCGAGGAGGTCGTACACCGGGGCGTCGTAGTGTTTCCCTTTGATGTCCCACAGCGCGTGGTCGATACCCGACAGCGCGCTCATGAGAACTGGGCCACCCCGGTAGTACCCGCTTTGGTAGAGTTTTCGCCAGTGGTACTCGGTGCGAAGCGGGTCCTCACCCAGCAGGTACACCTCCACGAGTTCTTCCACCGCAGCCCGGACCGTCCGGAGGCGACCCTGCACGATGGGCTCGCCCCAGCCGACGAGGCCGTCGCTCGTCTCCAGTTTGAGCAGCAGCCACCGCGGGGGCACGGCGAACAGTTCGTAGTCCGTGATGTGCATGGTCGCACAACCGGGAGCGGATACTTCAATGGGAGGGGGGAGCGTCCGGGCGGCGGCGGCGGGGCCGTGAGCGTGAGTCGGTCGTTGTCGGCACGAACGAGGCTCAGTCAGCGCCCGCGCTCGCGTTCTCGAGAGGTTGTGAGAGGGCGTGTTCCGCGTCGTCGGTGAGCGTCCGCTGATGAATGGTTTCGCCGGACTGGGTGTCGAAGAGGTGTGTATCCTCGCTTTCGACGTGGGCGTACAGCCGCTCGCCTTCGGAGACGGGTTGCTGGCCGTCGACTTCGACGACGAACGTCTCGTCGTGAGACGCCGCGACCGCTCGAACGTACACGTACGAGACGCTTCCCATCGGCTCGACAACGTCGACGACGACTTCGAAGCCGTTGTCTGTGGAGTCTTCGGAGAGCGTGAAATCCTCCGGGCGCGCGCCGAGTGTCACTGCGGTCCGGTCGCCGACGTTCGCCCGCATGCGTTCCGAGAGATCGTATTCGAACCCGTCGGCGACGAGCGTGCCGTCGGCGACCTCGCCTTCGAAGAAGTTCATCGACGGCGACCCGATGAAGCCGGCGACGAACCGATTCGCGGGGCGGTAGAAACACGCCAGCGGCGTGCCGACCTGCTGGAGTTCGCCGTAGTTGAGGACGACGAGGCGGTCGCCCATCGTCATCGCCTCGGTCTGGTCGTGGGTGACGTACAGCGTCGTCACGCCGAGGTCGCTCTGGAGGCGGTTGATTTCGGTCCGCATCGTCGTCCGGAGCTTCGCGTCCAAGTTGGACAGCGGCTCGTCCATCAAGAACACGTTCGGGTCGCGGACGATGGCGCGGCCGAGCGCGACGCGCTGTTGTTGGCCGCCCGAAAGCTCGCCGGGCGTGTTGTCCAGAAGCGACTCGATACCCATCATCTCGGCCGTTTCGGTCACCGTCGCTTCGATTTCGTCGGCCGAGAGTTCGGTCGACATCTTCAGCCCGAACGACATGTTCTCCTCGACGGTCATGTTCGGGTACAGCGCGTAGTTCTGGAACACCATCGCGATGTCGCGCGCGCGAGGGCCGAGCTGGTTGACGATTTGGTCGCCGATGTACACGTCGCCGTCGGTCTGCGTTTCGAGGCCGGCGACCATCCGCATCAGGGTGGACTTGCCGCTTCCCGACGGACCGACGAAGACGACGAACTCGCCGTCTTCGATGTCGAGCGATACGTCGTCGACGGCGACGACCGCGTCGCCGCCGTCTCCGAACTCCTTCGTTACGTCGTCTAGGGTGATACTGGCCATGTGTGTGTCTCCGTGTTCGTGATGCGGCTGTCTGCCCCCGCCGCGCGGGTATGGATGTTGGTGGTGGTGTGGGTATGGTTCGCGAGCGATGCGCGCTGTCGTGCCGACGGTCGTCGGCCGTGTGAGAGCCCAGTCTGTGTCATTCCTTGATCACCACGCCAAAGCTCAGCCCGGCGGCGAGGTACTTGTTCACCGCGACGAGGAAGACGACGACCGGGAGAATCATCGCCATCGAGGCCGCGGCGAGCATCCCCCACTCGATGGACCGAGAGCCGATAAACGAGTAGACGAACAGCGTCACCGGGACCGCCTTGAAGTTCGTCAAGACGAGTCCGAACAGGAGCTCGATCCACGCGAAAATGAAGCTGATAATCGCGACCGAGAAGATGCCCGGTTTCGCCGCCGGCAGGACGACCTTGCGGAAGCCCTGGAACCGGGTCGCGCCGTCGACGCGAGCGGCCTCTTCGAGCGTCTCGGGGATGCCGTCGAAGAACGCCTTCATCACCCAGACGACGAGCGAGAGGTTGATGCTGACGTACATGAACACCATCCCGATGCGGCTGTCGAAGAGGTTGAGTTCCCGGAAGATGACGAAAAACGGGATGACGACGGCGATGGGCGGGAGCATCCGCGAGGAGAGAATCCACACGAGCACGTCCCGCTCCATCGGGATGTCGTACCGCGAGAGGACGTACGCCGCGGGCACGCCGATGAGCAACACGAGCACGACCGACGCCGACACCATGACGACGCTGTTGGCGAACGCCGCGAGGAACGCGCCGTCCTGTGCGAGGCGGATGTAGTTGTACACTGTCGGCAGGAAGAGCCAGTCCGGCGGCAACGAATTCGCGCTCCCCGGCGGCTTCAGCGACATCGACGCCAGCCAGTACAGCGGGAACAGCACGACGAACGACCACGCCAACAGAAGCCCGTGGCGGGCGACGCTGACGAGCGTCTCGCGGGTGTCGTTGTCGAGGCGCTGCGACCCGGTGTCGACGGGCGACTGGGACTGGGACTGAGACTGGTTCTCGGACGCCATCAGTCCCACACCCCCTCGAAACCGACCTTGGCGATGACGATGTTCGCGATGGCGACCACGAAGACGAGGTAGACGACCGCGATTGCGGCCGCCACGCCCGGCGAGTTGTTGATGAACATCTGTTCGTAGATGTTGATGCTCACGAGTTGGGTGGCCGTCCCCGGGCCGCCCTGGGTCAGCCCGTAGACGACGCCGAACGTCCGAAAGAGGTCAATCATCCGGATGAGCGTGGCGACGAACACCACCGGCTTCATGTACGGGATGATGACGTGGAGGTACCGACGCCACAGCGGCGCGCCGTCGACCTTCGACGCCTCGATGAGCGTGTCGGGCACCGACGAGAGGCCGGCGTAGAAGATGATGAACATGAACGGCGTCCAGTTCCAGGTGTCGAGGAGGACCACCGTCAACAGCGGAATCTCCGAGAGGAACGCCGGGGCCGCGAAGGGCGTCGTCGCCTCGATGAGGTACGGGATGACCCCGATTTCGCTGTTCAGCATGATGCGACCGATGGTCGCGAGCGAGACGGGCGCGACGGCCATCGGGATGATAAACAGCACCCGGTAGAACGATTGCAGTCGTTCGGATTCCACGCCGGCGACGAGCGCGGCCAGGCCGAACCCGAGGACGCTCTCGAGGGCGAGCGCGCTGACGACGACGGTCACCGTGATGATAAACGAGTGCAGCGCGCCGCCGCGGCCGAACGCCGTCGCGTAGTTACTCAGACCGACGAACTCGGCCGCGAAGACGTCGAACGTGGGTTCCTCGATGACGCTGAGATAGAGGTCGTACGCGCCGGGGAAGAAGGTGATAAGCAGCATCACCAGCACCATCGGCGCGACGAACCAGTACGGGAGGTAGTCGTTCCACAGCGCCCGGAGCTTGGCGACTCCCGTCTCCCTCGTCGTCGACGTTTCGGTCTGTGTGTGCGTACTCATGGCGTCATTCGCTGTAGATTTCCTCTGCGACCTCGGCGGCGGTCGTCATCGCCGCCTCGGGGGACTTCTGGCCCGCGAGGGCGCGCTGGAGTTCCTCGGAGTAGCGCTGTCCCCACTCGGGGTACTTCCGGTCGAAGGGGTCCGGCGACGCCGCCTGCAGCGATTCGAGGGTCACCTGCGCGAACTCCTCGCCGACCTGCGAGCGGAACTCGTCGTTCTCCCAGACCGACTGCCGGACCGAGAACGCGGCGTCGCTGTGGAGATGCATCCACGTGTTCGTCGGCTCCGAGGTGGCCCAGAGCATGAACAGGAACGCCTGTTTCGAGTTCGCCGCGTTCTTCGACGTCGAAATCTGCCAGTTGTACGCGTTGGGTGCGAACTCGCCGTCGGCCGGCTTCGGGACCTTCGCGATGCCGACGGTGTCGGCGATCGACGACTCCGAGCCGGTCAGGCCGGGCCAAAACAGGTTCGCGTCGGCGACGATGTGACCCGCGCGAACCTCCTGCATCGTCGACAGCACGTCGGACCACGACTGCGTGGACGCGCCGTCGGGGCCGTAGTCCCGCAGGAGGTTCGTGTACCACGTCGCCGCGTCGATGACGCCCGACGAGTCGAGCCCGGAGTCGGTCGGGAACTCCGTCCAGAGCGAAGAGCCCATCTCCCGGAGGAGCATGTTCAGGATGAAGATGTTCATGCCGTAGCCCTTCTGTCCGCGGCCGACGGTACCGACGACGTCAGACTCGTTTTCGTGAATCGCCTGGGCGTTCTGTCGGAACCCTTCGAGCGTCTCTGCGACCTCAAGATCGTGTTTCTCGTAGAGGTCGGTCCGGTAGAACTGGGTCTGGACTTCGACGGTGATGGGCAGGCCGGTCCAGTCGTCGCTGAAGCCGCCGCCGTGGGCTTGCCATCGCGACGCCTCGAAGAGGTCGTCGGGCTGGTACCACGCTTCGTCGTACAGGCTCTCGTCTTCGAAGTAGGGGTCGAGCGGCTGGAGCCAGCCTTCGTTTCGGTACTGGTTGACCACCTGGTCCATGAAGAAGACGTCAAACTGGCCAGCGCCGGTGCTCACGTCGGTCTGGCGCTTCGTCCGGAACTGGTTTTCGGGGAGGATGTTCCAGACGACGTCGATGCCGGTGAGTTCCTCGAAGACGGGGATTGCCGGCTTGATGGCCGAGACCCACGGGTGCTGGACGGCACCGATGTTGATTTGGGAGCCCTCGAACTGCGCCCAGTCGATGTCGGCGTCGTACTCGCTGAGCGGGATGACGGGTTCGGACGACGACCCAGTCGAGGTGTCGCCGTCGGTGCTCCCTCCGCCGTCAGTCGAGCCGCCGCTGTTCTGTGCCTGTTCGCCGCCGCGGGTACAGCCGGCGAGTCCGCCGAGGAGACCCGCGGCCGCCGCCGTCTTGATGAAGCTTCGTCGGTTGTGGTCGTTCGTCATTGGTGGTGATGTGATGTGGTGTGGTGTGTCGGTCAGTGGGCAGTCACGTCGTGCGCGTCACCGGGCGGGGTAGATGATCTTCTTCAGCCCGCGGTTGTCCTCCATCTGGTCGAACGCGGTTTCGAGGCCGGCGAGACCGAACTCGTCAGTGACGAGTGTGTCAACGTCGATGCGGCCGTTCTGGAGCAACCGAACTGCCCGTGCGAACGTGTCCGGCGTGAGCGAGTAGCTCGCAACGAGCTCGCGTTCCTCGAAAAACAGCTCGTACGGCGAGAGTTCGATCGTCGCGTCGGTCGGGGGGACGCCGAAGATGAGCGTCCGGCCACCCGGCCCGGTGAGCGACTGCGCCTGCGCGATGGTCTGGGGGAGGCCGACGGCTTCGACGGCGACGTCGACGTCGCCGACGAGGTTCGGAATCACCGTCGTCGGGTCCGTGACACTCGGGTCGATAGTGTGGTCGGCACCGACCGCCTCGGCCACCGCTCGGCGGTCGTCGACCGGTTCGGAGACGACAATCGTCCCCGCGCCACTCGCCCGAAGCGCCTGGACGAGAAGCAGGCCGATGAAGCCCGCGCCGACCACGACCACGGTCTCGCCGCTCGTCAGGTCGGCCTGGTCGACGCCGTTGATGACGCAGCCGAGGGGTTCGGCGAACGCGGCCGTCCGGTACTCGAGGTCGCCGATGGGTTCGACGTTGCCGACGGGGACGGCCGCATACTCCGCGAACGCGCCGTCAATGACGTGTTTCGCGGCACCGCCGAGTGAGGTGAGGTCGTGACAGAGGTTCTCCCGGCCGGCCTTGCAGGCGCGACATTCGTGGCACGGCACCGACGGGTTGATAGCAACCCGGTCGCCCACCTCGTAGGCATCAACGTCCGACCCGACAGCGACGACTTCGCCCGCGCTCTCGTGGCCGGGAACCATCGGGAGGTCAACGTCGAGGTTGCCGTGATACATGTGCAGGTCGGTTGTACAGACCCCACAGGCGTGTATCTCGACCAGCACCTCGTCGGCGTCGGGGCGCGGTCGCGCTGTGTCGGTGATCGCTACCGTGTGGGTATCCGTTAGTTGGGCAGATTTCATTGTTCGACCGTGACAATCCGTTCAAAAACTGATTGATAAAACCCCATGGCCGGAATCGAAACCGCTCGTTTAGAGAGCCATACTACCGAAAATCGGGTGATTCAGATTGTTCTGCAGAGCAAAACGAGGTAGCTATTGCCGGCCATTTGTTGTATAAGTTATAATAATTAACAATTGTGCGCGTGCTGGAGCGTGTGTGGTCTGGGTCGTCGTTCTGCTCTGAAAAACAAATTCTATATAGGTGTGATAGCTCGTAGCACTACAGAGATGACGGGGACAACGACGGTCGATGCGACGATGAACTCGTTTCGCATCCTCGAGCGACTGGTCGCGTCCGACGAGGCGCTCGGCGTCACCGAACTCGCGGCCGACGTCGGACTCTCGAAAGGCGTCGTCCACACGCACCTCAACACGCTCTCGGAACTCGGCTACGTGACGAAGCGAGACCGGAAGTACCTCGCGTCGATGGGGCTGTTAGCCCTCGGAGAGGAGGTTCGGTCGCACCTCGGCGTGTTCGCCGCCGCGAGACAGCATGTCGATAACTTGGCGCGAGTCACCGGCGAGGTCTCGACGCTGTTCGTCGAGGAAGACGGCGTCGGCATCTGCGCGTACATGGCTCACGGGCCGAACGACTGGGAACCGGCGTACGCGTGTGGAACCCGCATCCCGCTTCACGTCACGGCCCCCGGCAAGGCCATGCTCGCGTCGCTCGGCCGTGAGCGCGTCGGCGACATCGTCGACGAACGCGGCCTCGTCGCACAGACGGGAGAGACGATTACCGACCGCGGCGTGCTTCGGGGCGAACTCCGGACGATCCGCGAGAACGGCATCTCGTTTTGCAGAGAAGAACAGTCAGCGGGCGTTATCGGGGTTGGGACGTCCATCGCCCTGACTGAGCGCGCGCCAGCGGCGGCCATCGGGGTCTGTGGACCGGCGAGCAGACTCACCGGCCGGTATCTCGAAGAGGACATCACCGGGCAGGTCATCAGCACCGCGAAATCGATTCAGGTCGAACTGACGCGGTGACTCGCGACGCTGTCGAGGGCGGCTTCGAAGCACTCGAGCGCGAGGTCGAGTTCGCGGTCGGTCACGTCGAGCGGCGGCAGGAGGCGAAGCGACCGCTTGCCGCAGCCGAGCGTGAGAAGGCCCTCAGACAGGGCGGCCTTGAGGACTGCGTCGCGACGGTCCTTGGTGTCGAATTCGACGGCAGTCATCAGCCCGAGCCCACGCACGTCGGTGAGACAGGGAGTCCGCTCGGCGAGCCGCGAGAGATCCGCACGGAGCTTCGTACCCTTCTCCGTGGCGTTCGCCATGAGGTCCTGTTCCTGAATGACGTCGAGCGTCAGCGTGCCCTGAATCGACGCGAGGATGTCGCCCGCGCCCCACGTCGATGACAGGCGCGCTTCGGTGTCCGGGAACAGCGCTTCGTTCGCCACCGTCGCGCCGACCCGGAGCGCCTTCGCGCTGGTGATGACGTCCGGTTCGAGGTCGTAGTGATCCGAGGCCCACAGTTCGCCGGTCCGGCCCACGCCGGACTGAATCTCGTCGGCGATGACGGGGATATCGTGTTCGTCGCAGATGGCCTGCACCTCGCGCATGAATTCCTCGCTCGGGACGTGGTAGCCGCCTTCGCCCTGAACGGGTTCGAGGATGAGAAACGCCACCTGATCGGCGGGGAGGTGACCGTGGGTGTCGTCGAGTTTGTCGCGCAGCGTCTCGAGGCCCGCCATCGAGTACGGCACGTCGTGGATGCCGCTCACCTCGGGGAACTTGCGGCGGTGGACGGACTTCGAGCGGTTGAGCGACAGCGCGCCGAGCGTGCGGCCGTGGAACGCCCCGTCGAAGGTGATGCCGTACTTCGGAGCCTCGCAGGCGTCGTAACAGATTTTGATGGCGTTTTCGACCGCCTCGGCCCCGGAGTTCGACAGGAAAACCGTGTCCATCCCGTAGTGATCGGTGAGGTCGGTTAGGCGGTCCATGAGATGGGCCGGCCCGGGCAGCGACGCCGTCTCGGGCGACCCGCCGGTGCTCACGTAGAAGTCCTGGCCCGCAATCTTCATCGGGTCGACGAGGTCGAGGTCGTCGAGGCGGGACTGCAGTTCGGGGTTGTTGTAGCCGAGTGGGGCGGCCGCGACGTGGCTCGTGAAGTCCAGCAACACGTTGCCGTCGGGGTCGGTACAGAACGGTCCGACGGCGTCCTTGGTGATGTCCCACACGAACTCGTAGACGTAGGTGCTCGTCGCGGCGGTCGACTGATGATACTCGACCCACTCTGAGGCCTTCGGTCCCGGGAGCGACGTGACGGTCGGCTCGACTGAGTCTCGATCCATACGAACACTCTGGTGGACAATGTAACATAAAACTACCTAGAAAAATTAGTACCTCCTCCAAATACGACTCTAGATAACCAATCGTCTGATTCACTTCAGGATTTGTTTGATAATACCGAACAATTCCGATGCGCACGAACACGTCGCAGGTCGCGAATCGACGGCGTTCCACGCCGAGAACGTCTCTCGTGAGGAGAGTCACCACGCGACGGGGTCGCGCTGGGTTTCGAATCGTCAAACCGGTCGCGTCACCGGGACGGGTCGAACGTGGTCGTCTCGAGGTTCACCTCGATGATGTTCGCCGCCTGCATCACGAGTTCGGGGATTTCCGAGCGAAAGCGGTCCCCCGAGAGTCGACTCGTCGGCGCAGTGACGCTGACCGCCCCGCAGACGTCGCCGTCGACGCCGCGAATCGGCGCGCCGATAGAGCGCATGCCGCGAAGCTCCTCTTCGTCGTTGACCGCGTAACCCCGCTCGCGAATCCGCTCGAGTTCGTCGAACAGCCGTTCGGAGTCGGAGATGGTGTTGTCGGTCTGCTCGACGAGTCCCTGGTCGTCGATGATGTCGCGGACGCGGTCGTCGTCGAAGTGACCGAGCATCGCTTTCCCGGTCGCCGTACAATGGAGGTACTGTGGGGCCTCGCGCATCCGCAGATGATAGTCCGTCGCGACCGCGTTGTCGCCGCGACTCTCGTAGATGGTCACCTCCTTGCCGCGGGAGACGACCGTCAGGTGGACGTACTCGTTGGTCGTGTCGGCGAGCTTGTCCACCTCGAGTTGGCCCGCGCGGTACAGCGGCGTCTCGTTGCGCACGGTTTCGCCCATCGTGACCAGTCGCAGGCCGAGGCGATAGCGACCGTCGACCTTCGCCACGAACCCTTCTTCTTCGAGCGTCGCGAGGTAGGTGTGGACGGTCCCCTTCGAGGCGTCGAGTTCGTCGCAGACGTCGCTGAACGTCGGGTCGGGCCGTCGCTGTATCGCAGCCAGAATCTCGCTCGCCGTCTGTACGGATTTGATTCGACGCGGGCCGTCCGCGGGGCGACTGTCGTCCATACGAACCCGAACTCGGTGGGGTGCCATTAGTTCTGTTATATCAAACTGCGATTCGTCTGACAACGCCGTTTGTCTGCTATAGATGCAATCATGTTTGTCTTTCTCAAACATTACACGCCAAAATCTCCAAATAAAAATTTATATGGGACATTCATGATTGTTCGAGTGGTATGGATTGTCAACCATCTGGCCGCCGCCGGGACGCGCCCGCGGTGGGCCGGGTGCGAGCGCGCACGTATCGGCTTCCAACGACGGTCGGTGAACGCGGAACGACGGCACGCGCCGACCGCGCCGGCCCGGTCTCGGGCGGACACGTCGGCGGAACCCCGACGAGACGGTCGGGCGACAGACAGCGACCGACGGAGGTGCCACGATGGGCTTAGCGTTCGAGCCCCGCCTGTACGAGGAACTCGACGCCGACGAGCGACCCTCGCTGTTCGAAGCGTTGGTCCCCGTCTTCGGGATGCTCGTCTTCCTCGGCGTCGGCATCGTCGTCTACGGCCTCGACCCGCAGTTCCCGCTGTTTTGGGGCATCACCTTCACCGGACTGTTCAGTCGGTACTGGCTGGGCATCTCTTGGGCGGACCTCTACGACGGCATCACCGACAGCCTCCACATGGGGATTCAGGTCATCCTCATCATGTTCGTCGTCTACGCGCTCATCGCGACGTGGGTCGCCGCGGGGACGATTCCGAGCCTGATGTACTACGGCCTCGACCTGCTGACGCCGACGATATTCCTGCCCATCACGGCCGTGCTCGCGTCGATCGTCACGTTCGCAATCGGGTCGTCGTGGACGGCCGCCGGCACGCTCGGCGTCTCGTTTATCGGCATCGGTGCCGGATTGGGGATTCCAGCCCCGATGACCGCGGGGGCCATCCTCTCGGGGGCGTACATGGGTGACAAACAGTCGCCGCTTTCGGACACGACGAACCTCGCGGCCGCCGTCACGAACACCGACCTGTTCGACCACGTCAACGCCATGCGCGACAGTTCGCTCGTCGCGTTCGGCATCGCCGTCGTGTTGTACGCCGTCCTCGGCGTCCAAGCCTCGGGGAACATCCCGGTCGGGCGCATCGCCGAGATTCAGGGCGCGCTCACCGGGTCGTACGCGATATCGGTACTCACCTTCGCCCCGCTCATCATCACGTTCGGTCTCGCGCTCTACGGCGTTCCTGCGTTGCCGGCGCTCGGCGCGGGCGTGTTCGCGGGTGCAATTACCTCGGTCGTGATGCAGGGAACCGCCTTCGGAGCCGTGTGGTCCATCGCGCAGTCGGGGACCTCGCCGTCGACCGGGATGGAACTCGTCGACGGCCTGCTGGCAAGCGAGGGGATGATCGGCGGTGCGTGGGTGGTCACCATCGCCATCGCGGCGCTGTCGCTCGGCGGGATGCTCGAACGCGCCGGCATCCTCGCCGTGCTCGCACACCACCTCGGCCGACTGAGCCGCGGTGTCGCGAGCCTGACCGGCGTGACCGCCGTCTCCGCGGTGTCGATGAACGTCCTCGCCGCCGAGCAGTACATCAGCATCGTCGTCCCGGGCATCACGCTCCGGAACCTCTACGAAGAACAGGGACTCCAAAGCGAGAACCTCTCGCGGGCCATCGAATCGGCGGGGACGACCACGAGCGCGCTCATTCCGTGGAACAGTGGGGCGCTGTTCATGGCCGGCACGCTCGGCGTCGGAACCCTCGAGTACGCGCCGTACTACTTCTTCGGCCTCCTGTCGCCGCTCGTCTTGCTCCTCATGGGCGTGACCGGCTGGCAGATCACCTACCAGCCTGGCGCGGCCCCCGGCGACGCCGGCGACCGTCGCGGCTCGCCCTCGTCGACCGACGACTGACGAGGAAACGCGCCTACAGATTTTCGCCGGCGATGATCTCTTCGACCCGCCCGTGGTCGAACAGCTGTTCGTCGGCACCGAAGTCCGGATAGTCGTCGCCGTCCTCGTAGGTCGGCCAGTCGCCGAACTGGTCGGGGTAGAGCTGTTTGGCCGTCATCTCGGTCTGGAACAGGTTCATCAGCGGCCCCTGCCACCGGGTCCCCTGCGGGTAGACGCGGTCGTTCTGGACGGCGGCCAGTTCGCGGCCGACCGGGTCGTCCCGGAGGTTCTGCTTCAGCCCGTCGAAATCGACGGTTTCGGTGACCGTCCACAGCGTGAGAATCACGTCGGGGTCGGCCTCCAACAACGCCTCCATGTCGACTTCCTGGAACGGGCCCGTGAACTCCTCGTCGCCGAAGGCGTCGACCGCGCCGAGCGGCCGGGTGTGAGCGTTCCAGTAGCCGGGCGCGTTCAGCCGAAGGAGGTAGATGCTCGAGAGGTCCGTCGAGAGAGAGAGGTACGCGGCGGTCGGGCGTTCGGACTCGGCCGGAAGCCCGTCTTCGACGGTCGTGAGCTGGTCGTCGCGGACGGACTGCAGCGCCGCGTAGCGCTCGCGCTCGCCGTACAGCGACGCGACGCGGTCGAACAGCTCCCAGAGGTCGTAGTACTCGTAGCCGTCGGCCCACTCCTCCGGGGGTGCGGCGTTGAAGTTGCTGTAGTAGTTGCCGAACCACGGGCCGATGTTGTCCGCGACCTCGTCGATGTCGGCTTGGTTCCAGTTGTCCTGCGTGGACACCCACGCGGGGTCGACGAGGTGGAGGTCGCTGTCGAGTTCGTACAGCCGTTCCTTCGTGAAGCCGTACTCGCCCGCGGCGTCAGCCCACTCGATGTCGAAGTCGTCGAAGCCGGCGGTGAAGTACTCCAGGCCCGCGACGGTGCCGTCCCACCAGAGGTTGTTGACGGTGTCGCCCTGTCCGAGCGCGCTCGCCATGTCCGGGAACCACGGGAAGTGGGTGAACACGTTCGTCGGCGGCTCGTCCAGCGTAACCGTCCCGACCGGCGACAGCTCGGCCGTGTAGCTCGATTCGGCCGCCTCGGTCGTCGTCTCGGCGGCGTCCGTCTCGGTTCCGGTCTCCGTGGCCGTCTCGGTCGCCGTCGTCGACGTCGTATCGCCCGACTGCCCGGCGCAGCCTGCGAGGAGGCCCCCACTGAGAAGTGCGCCACCGTACTTCACGTAGTCTCTCCGCGTCGGACCCGCGTTCTCGTCGATCTCTTTCATACGGATTAGGCCCACCTAAACCGATATAGGTGCTTCGAAGTTTAGGCAGGGCTAAAAATGAATGACACGACGGTCCGCGTTCGGGCCGTGGTGGTCACCTCACCGGCGGTCGGCGGCGAAGCCGCGCGTTAAGGTTCGGACACGCCGACCACCTGCTTGCCGATATTGTCGCCGGAGAACAGCCCGAGGAACGCGTCGGGCGCGTTCTCCAGCCCGTCGACGACGGTCTCGCGGTGTTCGAGGTCGCCCGAGGCGACCCACGCGCCGAGCTGTTCGCTCGCCTGGCCGAATCGCGTCGCGTAGTCGCCGACGAGCAGTCCCTGCACCTTCGCGCGCGGCGCGATGAGCTGTGGGAGCTTTCGCGGGCCGGTCGGCACGCCCTCGTCGTTGTAGTGGGCGATCTGCCCGCAGACGGCGACGCGGGCGTCGAGGTTCAGCTTCGTGAACACCGCGTCGGTGATGGGCCCGCCGACGTTATCGAAGTAGACGTCGACGCCGTCGGGCGCGGCATCGTCGAGCGCAGCCCGGTAGTCGTCGACGTCCTTGTAGTTGATCGCGGCGTCGAAGCCGAGGTCGTCGGTGAGCCACGACACCTTCTCGTCGGAGCCGGCGAAGCCGACGACGCGACAGCCGTTGAACTTGGCAATCTGGCCGACGACGGAGCCGACTGCACCGGCCGCGCCGGACACGACGACCGTCTCGCCGGGCGAGGGGTCGCCCACTTCGAGTAGGCCGAAGTACGCCGTCCGGCCGGGCATCCCGAGCACGCCGAGATAGGCGGGGAGGTCCGCGACCGAGGGGTCGACGGGCGCGACCTCACCGGCGTCGAGGACGGTGTAGTCGGCCCACGTGCCGTTGCCGGTCACGAGGTCGCCGGCGTCGTACGCCTCGCTCTCGCTTTCGACGACCTCGCCGACGACGCCGCCCTGCAACGGGTCGCCGACCGACCACGGCTCGGCGTACGACTCCGCGTCTCGCATCCGCCCGCGCATGTACGGGTCGACGGAGAGATATCGCACGCGGACGAGGAGTTCCCCGTGTCGTGGCTCCGGTATCTCGCCCTCGCGGAGTTCGAAACTGTCCATGTCCGGTTCGCCCTCGGGGCGCTCGGCAAACATCCACTCGCGGTTCGTCTCTCGCATACCCGAACACCGACCCGCGAGCGTTAGGACGGTGTTGTTTCCAGCAGCACCGTCCGGTTCGACGGGGGCACATCGGGCGTCGGGGAGCTGTCTGTCGTTGTCTGCCCTCTCTCATCGTCGGACGACCCCGAATCACTCGCCTTGTTACTCCTGTAGAACCACCGACTCGATCGTGTTCAGGAGGGCAGAGATATCGACATCTTGGTACGGTGAAAAGCTGGCAGAATACAGATTCCGATCCGGGTCTTGAGCGATAAGTAGTGCTTCCGGATCGAAGAAGTAAATCTGTGCCCAGCACTCCTTATTTGGGATGTTCAGATCTAAGTTAACCCGCCGGAACACCAGTTCTCGGGCACCGTCTGTCAGTTCCTGTTCTGTGTACTCGGAGCGTGCGTCATCATCGGCGTACAAGAGCCTGGCTGAGGCACCGTCGTACATGCCGACGAACCGGAGTTTGTCTCCGAGGAGTTGGGTTACTGTTTCGACGAACCGGCAGCTTGTCTCACTCGTCGGGTCGGCGTCCTGCCACTCTACGTGTATGATGTCCGTACGGAGATGCTCCCACGCCGCTTCACCGAAGTCAGTCAGCCCGTAATACCGTCCAACAGTTCGCTCTTCTGGCGCGTGGAGTTTCACGATGCCCTCCTCGCGTAACTCCGAAATCGCCCTGGAGAGATGTGACCGTTGGAGCTCCGTGTTTTCGGCGAGCTCGGTCGGTGTCGCGAGGGTGGCCCTCGCCAACCCTTTCAACACGTGTTTTCGGTATTTGGAACTGAGGACGAACGAACGTGCCGCTTCGATCCTGTCTCGTTCCATTACCTCACACACAGAGAGCCGGCGTTATAGACCATTTGTTGAGGAACACACAGAAATGTACCATTCCGGTACCAGAACGAATATACTCTCGTACACGGACAGGAAAACAATGGACAGCATCAGTTCAGGTATCCCCGGGTTAGACACCGTTCTTCATGGAGGGTTTGCCAGGGGAAGAATGTATCTGGTGAGAGGCGAGCCAGGTGCCGGAAAATCTCTGCTTGGTGCACACTTCCTCGAAGCCGGTCTCGAAGCGGATGAATCGGTTGTCTATATGCACGGTGAAGAATCGAAAGAGAACGTCTTGCTGAATGCGAAGCAAGTCGATATCGACATTTCCGGGGCGCATTTTCTCGACCTCGGTCCGGAAACTGAGTTTTTCACCGAAGACCAATCGTACGACCTCGTCGAGCCGGGTGATGTACAGTCCGAACGAATCACCGAAGACATCATGCAGGCGATCGAGGAGTACGATCCGTCACGCATACTCATCGATCCGATAACGCAGATCAAGTATATCGAGACAGACCAGTACCAGTACCGCAAACGTCTCCTGTCGCTCATGCGGTATCTCCGTGACCGAGAGACGACAGTCGTCGGGACGCTCACGACCAGAAGTGACGACAGCGGGAACTGGCCGGAGGACGCCGAGTCGCTGAGTGACGGACTCCTCGATCTCACAAATGGAACTGCTGGACGCCGATGCGAAGTGAAGAAACACCGTGGGCTCGGTCAGGAGGCAGGGACACACGGACTTGAGATCCGCGCGCAGGGTCTCGAAGTGTATCCGCGCGTCGTCCCTCAACAGCGGACGACGCCGTTCGATCCGAACGTCCTCACCTCGGGGAACGACAGTCTCGATGCACTGCTGGGGGGCGGTGTCCGAGAGGGCTCTGTGACGTTCATTAGCGGCCCGAGCGGCGTCGGGAAGACGACGACTGGAACACAGTTCTTACACGGCGTTGCCAGCCAAGGCAAAACCACCCTCGGATTCCTCTTCGAGGAGTCGACGGACCAGTTCAGCTACCGTGCTGAAAAACTCGGGACGCCTGTCAGAGACCTCGTCGATCGCGGACTGCTGGAGCTACACGATATCGAGCCGCTCGTACGCTCGCCTGAAGAGTTCGCACAACTCGTGCTCGATGCCGTTGAACGACGGGATCCAGAGATCGTGCTGATCGATGGTATTGCGGGCTATAAGATGTCTATTCAGGGTGATGACATGCAACTCGTCCGGCGGCTTCACACACTCACGCGGACGTTGAAACAGCGAGACATTTCGGTCATCATCACAGACGAAGTTGGCAGAGTGACCGGGGTTGAGTCGCCGACGAGCGCAGGTGCCAGCTACCTGGCGGACAACGTCGTGTTTCTGTCGTACGTCGAGCAGGCAGGAGGGATGGAACGGATGATTGGCGTGCTGAAAAAGCGCCTCGGCGATTTCGATAACCAGTTTCACCGGTTCACGATCGAAGATGCACAGGGGTTGCAACTGCATGGGCCCTTCGAGACAGCCCCAGACATCACCCGCGGACTCTTCGACGAGTGAGTTGTCCCACGACTGTTTGGCGATCTTAACTGATGTTTGAGACGAGACACGACGAGACGACGGTTCAGTTGCTCGTGAGTGGTGAACAAGACCAATCAGCAATCCGTGACCTGCTGTTGTCGGAGTACGATGTCGTCGTCGACGACGAGATTCAGCCCGCGTCGTGCTACCTGATTGAAGACCGTCTCCTCCCGAAGTACGGCTCTCAGCTATTAGCGCGAAAACAGGCCGAACATCCGACGTTTTGTCCAGTCGTTGTGATCAAGCGTCAGGATTCCTCGTTCAGCCTCGGGGGTACACAGCAGGTGTGGCAGCGGGAGCAAGCCGTCGTGGACGATATCGTCGCTGCACCGATCAACGAGCAGGTCCTCAACTATCGTCTCGAAAATCTCTGTATCCGACGTGTGCAATCTCGAAAGCTGACGAGCCAGTACGAACAAATCGAAGCGCGATACGAACGACTGTTCGAGTCCGCAGAGGAAGCCATCGTCGTCGTCGATGTCGAGTCGAACGAGATCGCCGAGTGCAACAGGGCCGCTTGCGAACTCTTCGGCTACTCCAAGTTCGAACTACAGCGACTCAATCCGTCGAGCGTCATCCAGTTCGAAGACGGTTGTGAGTTCACCGAGTTCACCGAACACCTCTCCCAACAGGATGCTGGCGTCACGAAAACACTCATCTGTACCACACAGTGGGGACAGAGCGTCCACGCCGAGGCCTCCGCAGCGGCGATCGAACACGCCGAACAACAGTCGGTACTGCTGTTGATTCGAGACATCTCCGAACGGGTCCGGCGACAAAAGCAGATCCGTGTACTCAATCGGGTATTGCGACACAACATCCGAAACAGCATAAACGTCGTCAACGGGTACGGCGAACTCATCTACGAATCGACGGCCGACGACGAAGTCAGTGCGTTCGCAGAGAAGGTCGTCGACCGCTCCAAAGAGTTGCTTGATCTCAGCGAGAAGTCCAGAACCGTCAGTAACGCGCTCCAGGCGGGAGATGAGTTACAGTCACTCGACGTCGTTGCGGTACTCGACCGAATTCGAGCAGCGCTCTCCGACGAGTATCCGCATGCCCGAATCGAGCTGACCGCCCCTGAGAGTGCGCAGGTCTTCGGAAACTCCTATCTGCAGACCGCGTTGTACGAACTCTGTGAGAACGCGATCGTCCACTCGACGCAGGATGCACCGCTCGTCGACATCTCCGTAACTGAGGCACAATCAGCCGTAACGGTTCGGATCGAAGACCGTGGAACCGGTATCTCCGAACAGGAACTCGCGATGCTCGAAGGCGAAGAGACCGCGTTACGTCACGGGAGCGGGCTCGGTCTGTGGATGGTGAACTCCGTCGTCGACGGTATCGGCGGTGAGCTCGATATCAGCACCGACAGCACGCGGGGAAGTGTGGTAACGGTCTCGCTCCCGCAACCTGCGGAGTGAGCGCTCTGTTCTCGCGGACCACCTTCACCTTCGCCGACCCCAGCCCCTATCTGGCCCGGCCGACTACGCGACGGCGAACCATGCAGGTCGCAGTCATCGGCGCGAACGGCGGTATCGGACGGCGGCTCCTCCCCCGGCTCGCAGACGCCGGCCACGACCCCATCGGCGTCGTCCGCGACGAATCGCAGTTCGAGGTGGTCCGCGACCGCGGCGGCGAGCCGCGACTGGGCGACCTCGAAGGCGACTTCGAAGCGGCGCTCGAGGGGGCCGACGCGGTCGTGTTCACCGCCGGCTCCGGCGGGTCGACCGGCGCGGACAAGACGCTCATGGTTGACCTCTGGGGCGCTCGACGGGTGGTCGACGCCTGTGTCGACGCGGGTATCGACCGTTTCGTGATGATTAGCTCCATCGGTGCTGGCGACCCGCTCGCAGGCCCCGAGCCGCTGCGCCCGTACCTGGTCGCCAAGCGCTGCGCCGACGACTACCTCGAACAGTCGTCGCTCGATGCGACGATTCTCCGTCCCACGAGGCTCACCGATGCGGACGGCACCGGAACCGTCTCGCTGACCGTCGACGGCCTCGATGGCGACACGGCCGAGATTCCGCGGGCCGATGTTGCAGGGACGGTCGTCGCCTGTCTCGACATCGACCGGACGGTCGGCGAGACGCTGCATCTCACGGGTGGCGAGACGCCCATCGAGCGGGCGCTTCGCGGAGACGACTGAGTCGGTATTGTCTGGATATAGACACCTAGTACAGATAATAGAAGTGTAATAAATAAGCAATACCAGGGAGTGATATCAGTTTTTGCTGCTCCCAATGGAGCAACAAATTCGACATTCTAGTACCACTATTGATTTTCTACAGTAGATGTGCACAGAAAGTGGCGGCTGACTTCAGTCTCTTATTCAGTACGCACAGTCTCGAGAATGATGCGCCAATATAAAAATGTACGAGAATAGCATGACTACATTGGATTTTTATTCACCTATATCCGAAGACACATTCAGGAAACGTGGTCAACTAAGAGTAGTAACCACGTATGAGGACACCCACAATACGTGCTGTGTGGGAAGAGACGACAACTGTCCTCGGGAGTAACCTCGACGGGATGGTACGTGACTCGCCAGCTACCCGTTACCGGTCGGTGTCTTGTATTGACGGTTGTACATCGATGCGCCTAGTTGTTGATGGTGTCGCCGACAGCAACTTTACGAGTCGCGAGCTGTTGGATGACGAAGAGCGTGATAATCACGCCAGCGCCCGCGTACTGAACTGTCGAGTTGGGGTACACCATCGTGAGGACACCAACCACAAAGAACGCCACTCGAGTGCCGAGTTGCGCCCATTTGCCGTAGCCAAAGCGGTAGTTGATTCCGTGGATGATGCTGATGCCGCCCAGCAAGATGAGCAACCCGGTGAAGACGGCACCACCACTGAGTACCCCTGAGACGATGACAGGGTGGTAGATGAACGAGAACGGCAAGACGAACAATGGGGCGGCGACTTTGATAGCTTCGTAGCACGTCTCGACGAAGTCGGCATTCGCGATACCGGCGGCGACCGCGGCACACGTCGCAATCGGTGGCGTGAGTCCCGAGAGAATCGCGCCGTAGAAGACGAAGAAGTGGGCAGCCAGATCGGGGACGAGGAAGCGACTGACGAGCGTCGGGGCCACGAGGAGTGCCACAACGGTGTAGGCGGCGGTCGTCGGCATCCCCAACCCGAGGAGGATACAGATTACCATCGAGATCAGAACAGCGACGAGCATGATGCCACCCGAGATATCCATCATCGAGAGGGTGAGGATTCCGGGGACGCCGGTGGTCATAAGAATGTCAACGACGCCGTTTATCGCCGCGAGGATAATGGCGATGGGTGCCGTGATGATCGCACCGCGCCGGAAGCCAGCCACCGTGTCCGAGAGTGTCTCTCGAGTCGCGGCCGTCACCGAGCGCGACTCGTACGCCGCCTGGAAGACGGGGAATGTGATACCGGTGATCAACATCGTGACTGCGGTGTACAGCGCGGACGTCATCACAGTCAGCTGAATGACACCGAGCGTGTACACCAACACGCCGAATGGGATGATGAACTTGACCGTGTCGACGAGGGTGTCCCGACGAGTCCGGTCTTCCAGCTCGTCAAGGACGGCATCGACGTCGATCGAGTCGAGCTGATTGCTCGCGATGTAGTGAACCGCGAGAATTATACACACCATCATGATCATCGCCGGAATGAGCCCTGCGGTGATGACGGTCACGTAGCTGATGCCGAGAAGCGAGGCCATGATGAACGCACCCGCACCCATAACTGGTGGAAGAACCTGACCAGTCGTGGATGCGACCGCCTCAATTCCCCCTGCTGTCGAGGGCTTGATGCCGTTTTCTTTCATCATCGGGATTGTGAACGACCCGGTCATACCGGCGTTTGCGGTCTGTGAACCGTTGATCGAGCCGATAACCGCACTTGCGACGACAGCGGTCTGTGCAACGCCCGAGTCGATGTACTTCGACGTTCGGACGGCTCCACGGAAGATGAGGTCGAACGCACCGTAGCTCTCCAACAGCCCCGCATAAAGCAAGAAGAGCGCGATCCACGCCGCGACTAACTGAGTCAGGAAGCCGTAGAAGCCGGTGATGTCGAGTGCGAGTAAGAGGAGCAGTCGGCTGTAGCTTAACCCACTGTGGCCGAGGATTCCGGGAATCAGATCACCGAAGTAGCCGTACAGGAGCGCACCCACAAGGATGCTAAGGAACGTCAGCCCGAACGAACGCCACGAGAGGTAGACAATTGCTGCGAGGAATGCAGCTGCCAAGGCGTACTCGTGTGGAAACGCGTAGCCAACACGGTCGATGTACAGTTCCCTGAAGTGCAGGTTGACGTAGACGGTGATGGCAATGGTGATCACCAACGACCCGAGTAACAGGGCTGCGTCGAGATAGTCCCGATCAGCGATGACGTCTTCGAGTTCGTTGAGGATGTACACCCCGATTGCACCGGCAATGAACAGGACACCGTACTGTGCCCGCGGCATCGACACGGTGTAGGCATAGAAGATAACGAGTGCCCACAACGCGAGAGCAGCGAGCGTTAACGTCCCACCCACCGCGTCTTCCAGGTCTGTTGATCTCAATCGCTGGATACGTCTTGCTACCATGGTTCACTCTCACAGTAGATTCAAACATATAAATTAGTTATGGTAGGCTCAGTCATATGGCGACGTCTCGCATGACAGCAGACAAACGAATCCGCACCTGAGACGTCCGAGTACATCGGCTCTCGGTTTCCGGGGAGTGTGACTGAAGCTGTTGGGAGGCAATCTCAGCTGACGAAAACGGGAGTGGGGCAGGTTGCAGGCTGTCGGGCGGTCAGGAACTAGGCAACGATGACTGGACACTCGGCGTCAAGCAGGACGCCCTGTGTGACGCTCCCGAAGAGCACTTTCCCAACCGGCGAGCGACTGGCGGGCGCCATGGCAATCGCATCGGCGTCACAATCCGCTGCAGTCTGTACGACCGTCGCCGCCGGGTCGCCGTGGGCCGCTTCGAACGTCCAGTCGATTCCGCGCTCGTCCAGTTCCTCGCGGGCGACAGTTACGCTCGATGGCGGATCGTACTTTTCGAAGAGTTCCTCCGACGTCACGTGTCCGCCGCTGTCGTCGATTGCATCGAACTCCTCGAATACGTTGAGAATCGTGACGGTGACCGCTGACTCGGCAGCGGGGAGGTTGGCAACTGCGTCGACTGCGGCTGCCGTCCGATCTTCATTCCCGTCGACGGCAAGTAGCACGTGATACATAGGTTACTCGAGGAGTCGCTCTTCGAGATCGCCCACGACATCCAGCGTCGTTGCCGTGCCACCGATGTCCGGGGTCCGCGGTGCATCCGAATCTGCTAGCTGTGCACCGACACCGTCCCAAAGCGTCTCGGCGAGATCGTCCTCTTCGAGATGTTCGAACATCAGCGACATCGACAACAGCATCCCGACCGGGTTCGCGATGCCTTCTCCCATGATATCGAAGGCGCTTCCGTGGACCGGTTCGAACATCGAGGGGTACTCCCCGCTGGGGTTGATGTTCGTCGACGGGGCCATCCCAAGACTCCCGGAGATGATGCCACCGATGTCGGTGAGGATATCGCCGAACAGGTTCGATGCGACGACGACGTCGAACTCGTTGGGACGACGAACGAAGTCCATACTCCCGGCGTCGACGAGGAGTCGTTCGACGGTGATATCCGGGTATTCCTCGCTAATCTCCTCAACGATTTCGTCCCAGAACACCATCCCGTAAGCCTGTGCGTTCGACTTCGTGATGTTGGTTAGTTTTCCACTCCGCTCTGTCGCGGCCTCAAAGGCAGCCCGGACGATTGCTTCGGTCCCCTCGCGTGTGTAGACCGCTGATTGAACTGCGACTTCGTTTCCGAATCCTTGGTGTTCGCGTCCACCGACGTCAGCGTACTCTCCCTCGGTGTTCTGTCGGTAGACAACGAGATCGATATCGCCGCCCTCGTAGCCACGAAGCGGGCTTTCGACCCCATCAAAGAGATACGAGGGGCGCTTGCAGATGTGCTGGTTGAATCCCTTGGTGATCGGGAGGCGAAGGTTACGGAGCGTAACGTGATCCGGCACGTCTGGGTGACCCACCGCACCGAGCAAAATCGCGTCAAACTCTTTGAGCGTCTCCAAACCGTCGTCGGGCATGAGCGCACCCTCTTCGAGATACCGCTCGCTTCCCCAGTCGAACCACGTCGTCTCGATCTCAACGCCGTGGGCCGCAGCAAGTTCGATGAGAAGTGGCTCGGTCGCCTCTGTCACTTCGATTCCGATACCGTCGCCTGGAATCACCGCTATGTTATACGACATCGGTCCGATTGATGCTCTATCCTGATAAAAACATTTGGGTGGCGACCAATCGAGAGGGTATCTCGCTCCCAAGCCGGCTGTCACGGGCGCAAACCCCTGATGATATTTTGAATATCAATCAAATATTGGAATTAACAACAAGATTTATCATCGATGTACATGAACGTCGAGAGCGGATGTCTAAGCAAGCACACAGCGCACGGACTAGACGGAGTATTATCAAAGCAGCCGCTGCGGGTGCCGGGACCGTTGCAATCACCGGCTGTCTCGGTGGCGACAGCGAATCCGACAGTGGGTCTGGCAGTGGATCCGGCGGCGATTCAGGGTCGGACGGCGGCTCGAGCGATGATTCGGGTTCGGACGGTGGCTCGGGCGGTAGCTCGTACCAACTACGGATGGGCGGCTCCTCACAGGGGAGTACGGCGTTCAACTCGATGCAAGCACTTGCTCGAGCACTCAACGAGCACAGCGACTCCCTCCGAATGACCGTCGAGCAGACCCAGGGGAACGTCGCCAACATGTATCAGTACGACCAAGGTAACATCCCTGCCGTCGCGACGGACAACAACACGATCAACAAGGCGGTCAACGAAACGGACCGATTCAACGATGAACCGGTCGACAACATCGGCTATCAGTCGTTCCGGTTCAACGGACTCGACATCTTCTGGGTTGCCGTTGAAGGCTCTGGAATCGAATCGACCGCAGACTTCGCGGGGAAGACCGTCTACCCGATTCAGCCGGGCTTCGGGACGCGGCTACTCACCGAAGAGGTGATGCGAGTCGCCGGAATGTGGGAGGAAGTCGACATCATCAACGTCAACACGAGCGACATCCCTGGTGCGATCGAAGAGGGTCGCGTTGACGCTGTTGCGGTATACGGGTCGAACCGCGTCGAACTGACTGGCTGGGCGAAGCAGATCGACGCTCGAAACGACGTCTATCTCGTCGATGTCGCCGACAATTTCAAACAGGCCATCGAAGAGGTCGGCGGCGCACGTTTAGCCGAAATCGAGCCTTACGGGTGGAATCAGGAGGTCACGAAGGTTACCGACTCGATCGTCAGCTGGAATCTTGACCTGCAGTGTCTGCTCAGTCCGGAAGTGCCAGCAGACGCCGCACACGAACTGGCTCGGATCAGTCACGAACACGGCGAGACGATCCGGGAGGCCGACCAGACGTACGCTGACCACTCTGACCCGGCAGATATGGCCACCGCAGTCATTCCAGAACATCCGGTCCACCCCGGCGTCGCTGAGTTCTACAAGGAACAAGACGTGTGGGACGACTCCTGGACCGTCGGCGACGAAGCGTAACGAAACCAAACTGACGGACGTTTCGTTTTTTATGATTAGTTACCGATTGTACTTCGTACTCATTGAATTCGCATATAAAGTTCCGTATCATGGCACACACTCGATGCTGATCGGTGGCCAGTATGGGGTCTCACTTCGTTGTGTTCGAAGACAGATGGATGGACACGCGAACAACCATCATGATTGTTAAGAATATATGTGTGAGTGAGACTCACACGAACACTACGTGTGTACGCCGAGACACGCGCGCCAATCCGAAGTGAGACTCCAAGTGCTATGTTCCACATTGTGAAACTTTATGTACCATCGCTGAGAATCACGACTAACGGAGACACAAACCATGAAAACGACACACAAGCTGTTCAGGATTATCGAGGAGCTACGAGACCGAAACGGGGCTCGAGTATCGGAACTGGCGACGGAGTTAGAGCTGCCCAAGAGCACGGTTCACCGGCATCTCAAGACACTCGAGGAACGAGAGTACGTGATGAAGACGGGGGATCTCTACCACATCGGCTCCCGATTTCTTTACATCGGCATGGGCGTAAACAACCGACACGAGGCGTTCGCTCAGATCGAACCGAAAGTCAAAGCACTCGCCTCGGAGACTGACGAACGTGCTCAGTTCATGATCGAAGAACACGGCTATCTCGTGTACATCTATCGAGAAACCGGAGAACACGCCGTTCAGACGAACACGCAGCTCGGAAAGCGAATGCCAATCCACGCGACCTCCGGCGGAAAAGCAATTCTCGCTCAACTGACCGACGACCAAATCGCTCGCATTATCGAGCGTCATGGGCTCCCAAAAATCACCGAGAACACCATCACGGACGAAGACGAGCTCTACGACGAACTACGCGAGATCAGAGACGAGGGCGTCAGTTTCAATGATCAAGAGTATATTGAGGGTCTCCGGTCCGTCTCAGTTCCAGTTATCAAGCCGAACGGACAGCCGTTAGGTGCGATCGGTATCTCCGGCCCGCAGAACCGGTTCAAAGGTGAATTCTACCGCGAAGAACTGCCAGACAAACTCTTGGGTGTCGTTAACGAGGTCGAGCTCAATATGAAATACCAGTAGACGAATGCCGTGCGGGTGAAGCGATGTTCGTACTATACATTACAAAGATATCGTTGTAATCCCTTGCCACATAATCTATCATCGGTGATTATATTCCACGGGATGGAATTTTATATAGTATGTGTTGTTGTGTAGATAGATGCCAGCCAGACCGATACCAAGTTACGATTGACACGTTCTCGTGCGGACCACGACCCACGAAGAAATAAAACAGAATGTCGGGTCTACAGAGAAAACAAGGCGAGTGCCTCGGGGTCAAGCCCCCGAGGCAGTTCACGTCAACGTGATTACCATCACACGAAGATCGTTTACATTTGTCCCGGTCGGACCCGATCGAAGAAGTGCCTCAGCGGCCTCGAGGTGTGGATAGACGTCGTTTTGTGCGAGCCCAGCTTGTGCACTCTCTTGGTCATCAAGTAGCTCGGCATCGACGAGTGCCCCAGCGGCGTCGGTGTTGCCGTCAATGCCATCCGTATCAACCGCTCCAACGACGACGCCCGCCGCATCGAGTTCGAGTGCAGCACTCAACGCGAACTCTTGGTTTGGACCGCCATGTCCGTCGCCCGAGACGGTTACTGTTGCTTCGCCGCCGGAAAGGACGACCGCCGGTGGTTCGACCGGTCGTTTCGCGGCGAGTGCTTCCTCTGCGAGACCGACGTGTACTTTCGCGATTTCGCTCGCTTCGCCTCGGACATGTGATGACAAGATCATCGACTCGTACCCGTGTTCGTGAGCGACTTCAGCGGCACTCTCCAACGCAGTTCCGTTATCTGCCAAGACGTGAACGTCCACACTAGCGAAAGCCGGGTGGTCTTCTGTAGGCGTTTCTGGGTGCCCCCCTTGGAAGCCATCTTTGAGGTGGCGCACAACCGGTTCAGGCGGTTCGATGTTGTAGCGGTCGAACACCGCTTGTGCGTCGCCATATGTCGTCGGATCCGGCGAGACAGGGCCGCTCGCGACTGCACCTAAATCGTTCCCGACGACATCGCTGAACACGAGCCCGATGACATCCGCTGGGGAGGCAGCGACCGCGAGACGTCCGCCCTTGATTGCTGAAAGATGTTTTCGAACCGTATTGATCTCTCCAATCGTCGCACCGGCCCTGAGAAGTGTCTCGGTGACTGCCTGTACGTCACTAAGAGTGAGAGTACCCGCTGGGGCAGGGAGGAGAGCGCTCCCCCCACCCGTCACGATACTGAGCACGAGATCGTCTGTCGTCGCGTCCGACGCTAGCTCCAACAGCTCGGCGGTCCCTGAAACGGCGGACGCATCTGGAATCGGGTGAGACCCCTCGACACAGCTGACCCTCGAGAGCGAAACAGGATCATCTGTCACGACCAGTCCGTCGTCGATTCGGTCGGACAAGCACGTCTCGAGGGCCGCAGCGACGTGGCCAGCGGCGTTACCACCGCCCAACACGAGCAGGCGATCGTAGTCGTCTAGGTCGTACTCGCGCTCACCGACGTGTAACGTGTTGTCTACTACCGAAACAGTCCGTTCGATAACCGACTGCGGGTGTGCAGCTCGAATCCCCGCCTCAAGGCAGTCGAGTACGAGTTTGTGTTCGGATGTAGCTGCAAGGGCAGCTCGATTTGCAAACATCAGTGGATACTCTCAACCAAGAACTCAAAAATGTACTGGCGTTTCGTGTCTCGTGTTCAGAGATAGCTGCGCGACGTTGTCGTGTTTGTATAAGACAATTCTCTCCCACTCCAGAATAGTATCTTCACCCATCAATATTGGTAGTAAATAACAAGATAGCCGCTAGTTTTCAGGTATAGATCAGTCAAACCCATTGGAACGTGGTCGTCATCATATATCTCAAAATTTCCTCAAATAAATATATATTTTACACTCCTAACCATTCATATCAGGTATTTCCACTGTTATTTAGTTTTCTATAGTTTTCCACATCGACAGCCGTCCCAGATAATCGAGCGAAAATAGATTATACTAGTGCTATAGTATTGTATCTAAATGTGTCAATTACCACGGGGCAACACCATGCTCGAAGAACAGTAGTAATGGACAAAAACACAAAGCTAGCGTGTGGCTCATCTGCTCAGCACAGAAGAACGACAAACGATTTCAGCCCCCACCGAGCAGATATGAAAACCGTGAGTACGACATCGGACGCGGCGGGCACGCGACGCGAGATACTGGGCATCGTCGTCGGCTTCTTCCTGCTTTCGACGGCGGCGGCAGCCTACGAAATCGCCCCCGCCAGCGTGCTGCCGGTGATTCAAGAGTCTCTCGGGCTGAGCGCGAGCGCGGCGGGCTGGCTCGTGAGCATCATGTACGCGACGGCGGTCGTCACGAGCGTCCCCGTCGGCGTCGTCCTCGACCGGTTTTCGGTGCGCCGCGTGGTCGCGCTCGCGACCGTCGCCCTCGTCGTCGCCGGCGGCTGGGGCTGGTACGCGGCCACCGCCGGCGCGTACGGCTGGCTCCTCGTTTCGCGGGTGCTCGGTGGCCTCGCGTACGTCACGTTCTGGAACGCGGGCGCGAACGTCGTCGGCAGCGCGGTCCCAACGGAACAGCGCGCGACCGCGGTCGGCGTGTTCACCGCGAGCGCGCCCGTCGGCTTCGCCCTCGGGCAGTTTGGGAGCCCGCTCATCGCGAACGTCGCCGGGTGGCCCGCGATTCTCCCACTGTACGCCGCGGTTGCCGTCGTCGGCGTCGTGGTTTTCATGCTCGCGACCCGCCGCCGCGTCCCCGGCGTCGACGCGCCCGCACCCGACCGGGCGGCGCTCCGCGAACTGTTCGGTAGCCGGGCGGTCTGGACCGTCTGCGCGCTCTGTTTTCTCGCCTACTCGCTGTACCTCTTCGTCAACACGTGGCTCCCGAGTTTCCTCGCCAGCGAGTTCCCGATTTCGCTGGCCGCGAGCGGCCTCCTGACCGCGCTGTTTCCCGCTATCGGCGCGGTCGCGCGGTCGACCAGCGGCGTGGTCACCGACCGCGTGTTCGGCGGTCGTCGTCGCCGGGTCATCGTCTCGTCGTTCGCCGTCGCCACGCCGGCGGTCGTCGCGTTCGCGTTCGTCTCGGAACTCGGCCTCGTCGTCGGCGCGGTCGTCGTCGTCGGCTTCGCCATCCAACTCGTGACGGGGCTCATCTTCTCGTACATCGCCGAACTCGTCGCCCCCGCGGTGCGGACCACGGCCGTCTCGCTCCTGACGAGCGTCGGTCTCCTCGGCGCGTTCGCCGCCCCCATCGCCGCCGGCGCGATTATCGACTACGCGGGATACGCACCGGCGTTCTTCGCCGCCGGAGGCGTCGCTATCGCCGGGGTACTGTTGGCGCTTCGAGCACCGGAGCCGAGTCGGGCGTAGGCCCACCGCCGTGTCGGCTCTATTGGGATATACCGCCGCTGATGATTTGTCGAGACCGTGCTGAATACAGCGGGCGAGTCGGTCATCAGTCAGGCTATCAAATCGCCAATCCCAGCACGCAATTGGAGTGACCGGTAGTCTCACGAGAGTTAGAGTATGAAATAGGTTCTAACAGATTCTCGCAATCATTCGCCCTCGTCTGGACTGTCATCTATCTTGAGCTGTTCAACTGTTGATTCCGTTTTCGCAACGCGCTCCTCTAGTGCTGCCATTCGAGACTGGTAGTTTTCATAGGCAGATTTGAGTGGAAATCCGACGAATATTGTGCCGACGAGTCCGATAAAGAATCCGACCGGGCCAAGCAGGAGGAAGCCAACAGCACCGACGAGAAATGAACCACCAACCATCAGGAGAGCGGTCCAGTCTATTTGACTCATATTTAATGTTGCCTTATTGATAGAAATAAACGTCCCGAAATCACAACGGATCCACCGCGTCGTGTCTCCCCACACCTGCCGCTCCCGTTCCCACGACCATTTATATATTAACTATTCAGTTACTTTATATATCTGTGCGTCCGACGACCACGTATGGCTCGCGCAGTCAACCCCGTTCGAACCGACTACTCGAACATCCAGATGGGACTCATGGGGACGCTCATCGTCGCCGGAATCGCGGTGCTCATGATACCGTTCGCACCGTTCATCCTCCTCGGTCTGCTGTGGAGAGCGCTCCATTAGGCGCGTCGCTCTCTCTCCAGCCCGCACGTCAGCACGTGTTTTTTCACCCCGTTTGACGCCCGAGTCCGAAACTCGCCGACGGATGTCGGCCGAAAAGAGTCGACGGCTCAGCTCCGAAGCGCGTCGACCGGGCGGTCGTTGGCGGCCTTCCACGCGGGGTAGACACCGCTCAGGACGCTCGCCACGACGGCGAATGCGAACCCGAACAGGAGGTACTGGGAGCTACTCCAGTTGAACACGGCCATCGCGTTACCCGTGAGTAACTGGAACATGGCCAGTCCGACGAGGAGCGACCCGAGCGCTCCGATCAATCCGCCGACGGCACCCATGAGGGCGGCCTTGGTCAGAATCATCCGGAGTACCTCACCACGGCGAATCCCGACGGCCCGGAGGACGCCGATTTCGCCGCGGCGTTCGACCGTGCTCATCAGCATCACGTTGAGGATGGCGACGCTCGCCACGACGAGCGAGATGGCACCGATAGCGAGCAGCGCGTAGTTGAGCGTGTTCAGGAACGTTTCGAGGCTGTCTAAGCTCCCGAACGTGCTCACGCGTAGCTCCTCGTCGTCTTCCCCGTTGAACTGGGCGTCGATCACGTCAGCGAGGGCCGCGGCCGCGTCGCTATTGCCGGCGACGACGGTCACGGTGTCGTACCCGTCCTGCTCAGAGAGCGCTGACATCGGCAACACAAGTTGGCCGCCACCGCCGCCGAAGCCACCCGACTCCTCGAGGAACCCGCTGATGCGGTATATCTGACCGTCGTACTCGACGGGGTCGCCGAGTTCGAGGTCAAGTGTCTCGGCGGTGCCGTTGCTGATGAGCGCCCCCGAAGCCAGCCGATTCGGTGCGTCGCCGTTCGTGAGGTTGTACAGCGCGGCGGCGTTCGTCACCCCCGTGACGCTCATCCGCGCCTCCTCGCCGTTTCGCGCGGTTAGCGCCGTCGAGTTCGACTTCTGTGGAACCACCTCCGCGTCACTCACGATGTCACGGAGCGTTTCGACCTGCGCTCGGGTGACGCCGTCGGTGGCGCTGTCCGCTCCCGAGGCGATCGTCACATCACCGCCGATAGAGCCGAGGTCGGAGGTGGCCTGCTGTTGGAGCGCTGCACCCGCCATCCCGAGCGACGCAATGGAAATCACGCCGATAACGATGCCGAGTGCCGCCAGCACCGTTCGCGTTCGGTTGCGGCCGAGGTTGCGCCACGCCATGAGCGCGCTCGGATACCGCCACAGGTAATCGGCGATACTCACGGCTGATCCACCTCTTGGATGACGCCGTCGACGATGCGGACGGTGGTGTCGGTGTAGTCGAGCATCTGGTCGTCGTGAGTGACCGCGACGATGGCGACGTTCTCGTCTTCCTTCAGCCGCGTCAGTTCTTCGAGAATCGTCTGACCGGTGTCCTGGTCGAGGTTCCCCGTGGGCTCGTCGGCCAAGAGGATGTCCGGTTCGTTGATGAGCGACCGCGCGACTGCGACACGCTGTTGTTGGCCGCCGGATAACTGGTCGGGCGTGTGGTCTAAGCGGTCGCCGAGACCGACGCGACGGAGCAACTCAACCGCGCGGTCGTGCCTGTCTACCGAGGTGTTCCACATCGAGGGGAGTTCGACGTTCTCGACCGCCGTCAGCATGGGAAGCAGGTGGAAGTCCTGGAACACGAACCCGATTCCCGTTCGGCGCTCTTCGGTGAGTTCGTCCTCGCTGAAGTCGGTCACGTCGCGGGCGTCGAGGTGGACGTGGCCCTCGGTGGGCGTGTCGAGCAGTCCGATCATGTTGAGCATGGTACTCTTGCCCGAACCCGAAGGGCCGATGACGGTGACCATCTCGCCGCGGTCGGCGCTGAAGTCCACGCCCTTGAGCGCCTCAACCGTTTCCACACCGCTCTGATAGCGCTTGATGACATCCTCGAGTTCGATGACGCTCATGACTGTTGTCGTCGCCAGTAGACACCAGCAGCACCGACCGCAACGGCGAGTGCGATACCGAGCGCCGCCACGGAGAACCCGCTGCTGCCACCACCGGAACTACTGCTCGCGGCCGCACCACCCCGCGCGGCCGACTCGCTCGACGCGAGGTCGACGTGGACCGTCCGGACGAACTGCTCACCACCCGCAGAGTAGCGGATTTCGACGGGGAGGCTGTCGACCGAGCCGTTTGAATCCGTCTCGGCAGTCAGTTCGAACGTGGCGAACTCGCTGGATTCGACGGTGCCGACGAAGTACTCGCCGTTCGGCGCAGCCGGGCTGACCCCGGCGGCGTCACCGACGCTCATGAGCACGGAGTCGGCGTCACTGCTCCCGACGTTCGCGGCATCGCCGCTCAGCGTGACGGTCGAACCGCTCCGCGTCGCTTCGATACCGGTCAGTTCGATGTTCGACAACTCGCGGGGGTTGTAGTCGATGGTCGTTTCGGTCGTGTGGGCGTCACCACCGGCGGTGTACGCGGCGACGATGGTTACCGCACCCGTGGGAATGTCGGTCCCGCTGAGTGCGAACGTCTGCGACGTCTTCGGGTCGACGTCCGAGACGAGGGCGCGTTCAACGACCGTTCCGTCGACGACCGCCCGGAACTGAACGTCGGTGAGGCCGACGTTCCCGTACTCTGTGAGCGTCGTCTGAATGACCGACGACCCGTTCGACTCGGCCACCGTCGCGGTGAGACCGGTGTCGATATCAGCGGTCTCGGCGGTCACCGCCTTCTCGACGGTCGCTGTCCGCGTTGCTCCGGTCGCGGTTTTGTACTGGACCGTGCCGCGGAGCGTGTGCTCACCGGCTTCGGGAAATGTCACGTTGTACGTGTAGTCGGCCTTCGAACCGGGCGCGAGCGAGGCGCTCACGCGTTTCGGGTCCTCTACGTCGGCGTCGCCGCCGAGCGTGAGTTTGACGTTCGAAATCGTGTCGGTGTCACCGTTGGCAACGGTCACCCCGACGGAACGCTCGTCGCCCGCGACGGGGTCGAGGTGTTCGAACGAGATTGCGGCCTCGTCTGGTGGCTCGACATCTACGTACACCGGGTAGCTCACACGGGTGTATCCACCGCCTTGTCCCCTAACGGCCGCTTGGACGGTGAGCCGTTTTCTCCCCTCCTCGTCGAGGGTGACACTCATGGGAACGCTCATCTCACGCCCCGCGGTAAGCGACCCGAGATCTTCGGCCCGCGCGTACTCGGCCCCGCTCGGATCGCGGAGGTACACGTCGGTCACGTCGACAGACTCGTCGCCGACGTTGCTCAGGTTGACGGAGACGACGAACGGTTCGCCCGGTGCGGGGTCGCTAACGGACGCGTCGGCATGGATGGCGACTTCGGTCGCACCCGCCGTACTCGCGACGGCGCCGACCGACGACGTGAGCAACAACAACGCGAACACAGCGGAGAAGAACCGCTTCACCGACGCTCCACCCCGATTGCGCTCCGACGGCGAGCGAGTCGCCGTCCGATCCGTTGATAGGTCAATACTCGAACGCGGCCATCGGTGTCTGGCTGTCGTTTCACGAGAGAGCAAGCGGCAGATAGGTGATTAAACACCGACACAGATTTTCTGGGTCGGAAAGTTTGACCGGGTCACAGATGTCCGACTGCCGTCTCGGCCCGAGAGTATATAGGGCGACGCACGTTTTCTGGGCCAGAAAATCGACGCACCGATAAACATCACTCACGATGATACCCCGTTGTGTGTGAGGAGTCTACACCGGAGGAAGTCTACCACCTCCTCGACGACAAATACGCACGGACCATCCTCACGTCGACAGACACGACAGCGAAGTCCGCCAAAGAGCTCAGTGAAGCGTGCGACGCGTCGCTCCCGACGATTTACCGGCGCACCGAGCGCCTGATCGACTGCGGACTTCTCGAAGAGCAGACCGAACTCGAAGGCGATGGGCACCACTACAGCGTCTACAAAGCACGGCTCAAGCGCCTCACGGTGGAATTAGAGAACGATGAACTCAAACTCACAATCGAAGAACGGGAGCCCGAAACGATGGCGGACCGCTTCACGCGGATCTGGGAGGAACTGTGATGCAACCGCTTCAGATTGACCTTCTTACGCTGCCGATACGCTACGTGACGCTGTTCGCCGCGTTCTTCGTCACAATCGTGATGGGCCTGTTTATCGTCTTCCAGGCCTACCACGGATACCGTCGGAACGCGAACCGACGAATGTTGTTTCTCGCGGTCGGCCTCGCGTTCGTCACCGTCATTCCACCGCTCATGTCACTCGCCACCGCCTCGTTTGGGCTCCACGTCGACATCTACATGTTTTATCTGCCGCTCGGGACCGCGATAAGCCAAATCGTCGGACTGTCGTTTATCATCTACTCACTTGCGCTTCGGAGCGGGTCCTAGCGTTCGGCCGAGTCCGAGGCGCTTCCGATTCGGCGTCTTTCGCGCGCTTCAGAACCCGTCCAGCACCGGAGGCGACTCGGTCGCCGTCGTTCTCGGTAGCGAACGTCACTCCGGAGTGGGGAGACCGTTCGTGGCAAGGACAAACTATCATAAATCAGAAATAGATTTTCGAAATATACGTTTTAGCTGTCAATTAGGCCCAGAAATACGCGAGTACGCTGATTAATTCAATATATGGCCGGTCAGGCCAGATTATCGATACTCGAATAGCAGTCTAAGACAAATACTCCTCAAACACCGATAGATGGCCTGATACGTCTATTCATACGTACTGTCCGAACAGACCTAAAATGACATATCTTTAGATAATCTCTATTCCTCTCAATTATTGTATGTTTCTATCTCCGAACGAGAGACACAGACACCCCGCGAGGCCGCTCCCCCCCGCGGTCGAACTCGTCGTCGACCATCGCCAGCGCCCCGCCGGAGTTGAACAGCAGGCGGCTCACGATGGCGACCGTCAGAACGAGGCAGAATATCGGCTTGACGGCGATGCTCATCTGTCGTCATCATCCCGGCCGGCGGTCGCGAGCGTCGGTTCGGCGTCGAAGGTGCAAGCGGCTTTGTGGCCGCGGGTCGCGCTCGCCACGCCGTCGAGCGTCGCGGTCGACCGCGAGCCCGAGCGGTCGTTACGAATCGAGGTCGAAGTCGTTCTGGACGAGTTCGACGAGCCGTTCGACGGCCTGCTCGCCGTCGCTGCCGTCGGCGGTGATGACGATCTCTTCGTCCGGGCCGACGCCGAGCGAGAGGACGGCGATACTGCTTTTCGCGTCTACTTCCGTCTCCCCGCCTGTTTTCCGCACGGAGATATCCGTCTCGAACTTCGACGCCGTCTGGACGAACATCGACGCGGGGCGTGCGTGGAGACCGGTCTCGTGCTCTACGACTACTGTCGCTGATTTCGCTGCCATCCGTGCCACCATTTCCCACGCCGGTACTAAGGCCTTTCCGCTTGGCGAGCGTTTTTGCCGGCGGACGCGGACTAGTCGCGTGTGATGTTCGCAAGCGCAGCGTATCCAGCGGTAGCTACGAGGGACCGATGAGCGACCGTAGAATCTCGGGCGTCGGCGTGACACCGCTTCTCGGTGTCGGCACGGTCGTCCAGTACGATTCGACGGTCGACCTCGACGAGAGCGAGCGGTCGGCGGCCGGCCCCGAAGCTGAGCTTCGGCGGTTCGAGGCGGCACGGGAGACGGCGGCGGACGAGCTCGCTCGCGAACGGTCACGGACGGCCGAGCGCGTCGGCACCGAAGAAGCGGAAATCTTCGACGCGCACCAGCAGTTCCTCGCCGACCCACAGATCACCGACGGCGTCGAAACCGCGATCAGCGAAGACGGCCTCACCGCCGAGCGCGCCGTTTCGCAGGCGTTCGAAGACCCAATCGCCACGTTCGAGGCCGCAGACGGGATGTTCGCCGAGCGCGCGGACGACCTCCGCGACGTCCGCGACCGAGTGCTTCGCATCCTGCTCGACCGCGACCGGGTCGACCTCTCGGCGCTCCCCGAGGGAACGGTGCTCGTCGCGGAGCGACTCACCCCGAGCGATACCGCGCAGTTAGACCCCGACGCCGTCGCCGGGTTCGTCACGGTCGAGGGAGGACGAACCTCCCACGCCGCCATCATGGCACGGTCGCTGGCGATTCCGGCGGTGGTCGGCGTCGGCACCGATGTGCTCGACCTTGCTGACGGCACGCGCCTCGTCGTCGACGGCACCACGGGCGACGTGACCGTCGACCCAGACGCCGACGCCATCGCCGCGGCGCGGGAATCGGGCGGTGCAACGGTGGAACACGACCCCGTCACGACGGCCGGCGGCCGACACGTCGAAGTCGCCGCGAACGTCGGGACGCCGCGGGAAGCGGTGGCGGCCGCCGAACGCGGTGCGGACGGCGTCGGGCTCTTTCGAACGGAGTTCCTCTTTCTCGACCGGGAGACACCGCCGGACGAAGACGAGCAGTACGAGGCGCTCACCGAGGTGTGCGAGGCGTTCGCCGGGTCGCGCGTGGTCGTCCGAACGCTCGACATCGGGGGCGACAAGCCGATTCCGTACGTCGACTCCGACCCCGGCGACAACCCGTTTCTCGGCGTTCGCGGCGTCCGGTTCGCGCCGGGCGAGCGACCCGAACTGTTCGAAGAACACGTCCGCGCGATTCTGCGTGCGGCCGCCGGGCCGGCGCAGCTCGCCGTGATGTTCCCGCTGGTGTCGACGGTGACGGAACTCGACGCGCTCCTCGACGAAGTGAGCGCAATCGCCGCGGAACTGGACGAGGCGGGCGTCGACTACGCGGTTCCCGAACTCGGCGCGATGGTCGAGACGCCGGCGTCGGTGTTTCTCGCCCGCGAGTTCGCCGACCGCCTCGACTTCCTCAGTATCGGGACGAACGACCTCACGCAGTACGTGATGGCCGCGGCCCGCGACGACGACCGCGTCGCCTCCTTACACGACCCGCTTCACCCGCCGGTGCTCCGCGCCATCGCGCGGACGGTCGAGGCCGCTCACGACGGCGACGCCTGGGTCGGCATGTGCGGCGAAATGGCCGGCGACCCCGCGCACACGGAACTGCTCGTCGGGCTCGGTTTCGACGAGTTGAGCATGAGCGCCGTGACGATTCCCGAGGTGAAAGCGGGCGTCCGGGCCGTCGATGACGAGTCGGCGGCGGCGCTCGCCGAGGCTGCCCTCCGCGCCGAGACCAACGAGGACGTTCGAGCGCTCTTAGACTAACAACTGGAGTGGAGTGGAGTAGAAGACTGGCCGCTCGCTCGCCGTGAAGCGCCGCTCCGCGGCGTCGTCTTCTCCGGTTCAGCCGTCGAAATCGACGCAGCGCTCGACGACGAGGTCGAGCAGGCCGTCGGCGTCGCGGCGCTTCGTCAATTCGGCGAACTCCTCGGCCTGAAAGAGTTTGGCGAGGTTCGAGAGGAACGACGAGTAGCCCTCGGTCTCTGTCACGAGGAGCAACACGACGACCTCGGCGTCGACGCGCTCGTCGGGGTTGTCCATGCTTCGGAAGGCTATCGACTCGCCCGCGGGCGGCAATCCGAGGAGCACTGCCTGTTCGGAGACGTGGTCGGGGTCGGCGTGGGGGATGGCGATGCCGAACCCCATCGTCGGGATGTCGAGCCCCGTCGGATAGTCGGCTTCCCGCGTCAGGAGGGCATCCGCGTAGCTCTCGTCGGCCCATCCCCGGTCGTAAGCGTACGCGCCGAGTTCCGTGAGGACCGCTTCGTCCGTCTCGCCAGTCAGTTCGAGGCTTTCAGTTCGCATCGATGAGTCGTACGCGGGTCTCCGAGAAAAGTGTTGGTACCGGTTCGCCGACGGTTCGGCGAAGCACGGTGGCTCGTCGCGGTCGGGCCGCGGACGTCAACGGGGAACTGCGCGGTCAGTCGTCGGAGCGGCCCTCTGCGGCCGTCACGTCGGCTGACGAGCCGAGTTTGTTGGGCAAGAGGCCGCCGCCCTTCCCGGTGTGACGACGTTCGACGGTCTCCCGCGCTTTCTCTTCTGACGCGCCGGCGACCATGTACATCCGCTGGGGCCACATCCGAAGTGCGACCCAGATACCGAGGACGATGACGAGCCCGACCGCGAGGGCGACCGGCGCCGGGATGAGGGCAAGGACGCCCGTCGCGGGCGACCCCGCGTCAGCGACGGGCGACGTGATGAGCCCGCGGCCAGCGAGGTCGAAGCCCGCGCTCCCCGCCGCCTGCGTCAGGAGGGGCGCCACCGCGGAAGAGATGTAGTGCAGCGGAATCAGCAGGATGGTCCCCGTGACGACCATCTTCACGATGTTGCCGTTCATGATGGGAACCATCAGCGCGAAGAAGAACGGGAACGTCGCCAGGTCGATTCCCCACAGGACGTCGTTTCCGGGGAGGATGATCGACATCACGATGGCGATCGGGACGATGAGCAGGCTGGACGCGATGACCGACTCGTGGCCGATGAGGATGGCCGAGTCGAGGCCAATCGCCATGTCGCGGTCTTCGAACCGCGAGGTCATGAAGTTCCGAATCGACTCCGAAAGCGGCGTCAGCCCCTCCATGAGGATGCCGACCATCATCGGCAGGATGTGCATCACCGCGGCGAACGAGATGCCGGCGGTGAGGATGGCGTACCAGCTCTCGGCGACGAAAAGCGCGTTACTGTAGGCGGCGATACCGATGACGAGACCGATAGCGAGGCCGACGAAGATGGGCTCGCCGAGGATACCGAACCGGTCTTGAATCGCGTCGGGGTCCGCTTCGATGTTTCCGAGGGGTGTCTTGTCCACCGCCCAGTGAATCGGAATCGCGGCGACGGCGTACGGTGCCGAGGTTCCGTGCGGGATGGAGATGCCGGGCGTGTCGAACGTCTCTTCGACGGCCGGCTGCGTCCAGTCCGCGGCGACGAGGACGAACAGCCCAAGCGTCAGCCCGACCGCCACCGAGTACAGCCAGTTGTTCGTGCTCATGTAGACCAGCCCGCCGATGAAGGCGAAGTGCCAGTAGTTCCAGATGTCCACGTTGAGCGTGTAGGTAAAGCCGATAGCGAAGAGGACGAGGTTCATCGCCACGAACAGCGGAATCATCCAGACGCCGAGTTCCGCGATACCGAAGGCGATGGCGGCGGCGGCGGGCCAGCCGACGTCGACCGCCGGCAGCGTGATGCCGGTCACCTCGACCATCTGTTGGGCCAGCGGGCTGATGTTCTCGCTGAACAGTCCGATGACGAGATTGATGCCGATGAAGCCGATACCGATGAGGATGGACGAGCGCGCCGCCTTCAACACGTCCACCCGGAACGCGAGCGCGATGAGGAAGATGATTATCGGAAGGAGGACGCTCACGCCCAACGATTGGATTACGCTGTTGATAGAATTCAACAGGGAACTCACACCACTCTGTAAGAGTACTTCTGGTACTGCCATGTTATTGACTCACAACCCTGTCTCAGGATGAGAGTGATCCCACATAAATATTGCTATCGTTCGTGAAAAATCCGCGTCGCCGACTCGTCGAACAGTCAGTCTTCGAGCGCCGCGGCGATGTCGTCGAGGACCTCGTCTTGGCCGATACCGGTCATGAACGCCGTCGTGTGGATGACCGGGATGTCGAACTTGTCTTGGTTGAGCTGCGTCGTGGTGACGATAAGGTCGAAGTTCCCCGACGAGACCTTGCCGGGGGCCTCCGTCGCCTTCGCCTTGGCGATGGTCCCGATGTCGAGGCCCCGCTCCGGGAGTTTCTCTTTCAGCGCTTCCTTGACGACCGTCGACGTCGCGACCGATGTGCCACACACTACGAGGATGTTTTTCGTTGTCATTGACGTGTATTGCACATCATCGATGACCACTAAAAAGATTGCGCCGGTCTGACGCGCTGCAGTCGCCGAACCAAGCGGGGCGTTCGCCGTCGCCGGCGTCTCAGGGGAAACTCGCGGCGATGTCGCGGAGGAGCGACTCCGGATCCGACGCGAGCGACACGGCCGATGCGGCACCGGTCGCGTGACCGCCCTGTTCGAAGGCGAGGCGGACGTCCTCGGCGGTCGAGATGCCGCCGCCGACGAGGACGCGAGTGCGCGGGTTCTCCGCTTCGACCATCGACATGAAGGCGCGGACGCGGTCGGGGTGGGTCTGCGTGATCGCGCGGTCCGACGAGATGTCTTCGGGCATCTCGTATATCATCGAGTCGGGGTCGAACTCGGCGACCGCTCGGCCCATCTCGATGCTGTCGACGCAGACGACCGAGTCGAGGTCGAGGTCGCGGCAGCGCTCGATTTTCCACACGAGGTCGGACAGCGTGTCGCGGTTCTCCGCGTGGTTGATGACGACGCCGTCCGCCCCTGCGTCCGCGACGGTCTCAGGGAGGATTTTCCCCATCCCGCGACCGGGCTCGACGGCGTCCATCGCGGGCGCGGTGACGGCGAGGTCGGTGTGTTCGGTTATCAGCCGAATGTCCGGCAGTTGTGGCGTCAACACGAAGCGCGCGTCGGTCTCCGCTTCTATCGTTTCGAGCATGCGCGCGAACGCGAGCGCGTCCTCGCCGCTCGTATCCGGGTACACCTTGAAGTTGACCTGAAAGTGGGGGTACGGAAGGTTCATCAGTGGGTCCGGGAGGTGTTTCGGGAGGTCATAGCAACGTCTCGGCCTCTTCGATGGTCGCGCCCTCGTGGACGATGGCCGAGAGCGCGTCGATGATGGCGGCGGGGTCGTCTCGCTGCCAGACGTTGCGGCCGAACATCACGCCCTGCGAGCCGGCGTTGACGGCACCGTGGACCATCTCCAGTACCTCCCGGTCCGTCTCGACGGTGGGTCCGCCGGCGATGTACGTCGGCACCGGCGCGTTGTGTACGATACGCTCGAAGCCCGTGGGTGGGTACGGCGTCTTCAGGATGTCCGCGCCGAGTTCGAAGCCCAGGCGGTTGGCGTTGACGAGGTAGTCGGTGTCGAACTCGTCGTCGGCGCGCTGGCCCCAGAGGGTCGGCTCGACGATGAGCGGAATCCCCGCGTCGTCGCAGTCCTCGGCCGCGGCCGCGACGAACTCGGCGTTCTCCTTCAGCACGTCGGGGTCCTCCCGGCCGAAGACGAGCGCGACCTTCGCGGCGTCGGCCACGTCGGCGCAGTCTTCGACGCTGAACACCTGGGAGTGGATTTCGGCGTTTTCGATGTCGCCCGGCATCGTCGAGTCGTACAGGAGGTCGAGCGTGCCGATGGTGTGGACGTCGGCGGCGGCGATTCGGTCCTCGAAGCGCTTCAGGAATGGAACGCTCGCGAGGATACCGTCGGGGCCGGCGTCCAGCACCGTGTCGAGGAGCGCCGCGGGGTCCTCGAACCCCTCGAGGGAACCCCAATGGAGGCCGTGGTCGATAGCGACAGTCACCGATCGTCCGAGTGGTTGGTCCGTCATGGCTATTGTAGAATCGTCGTGGTAATCGTTCGCTCGCGCGGGCCGCACAGTTCGAAGAACATGACCTCTTCCCAGGTCCCGAGGTCGAGCTCCCCGTCGCGGAGGACGAGAAGGACCGGTCGCTTGATCATCGCGGAGATGAGGTGCGCGTGAGCGTTCGGCTGCTCACCTGCGGTGATGTGGTCGAGGTCGTGGTAGTAGCCCTCGTCCGGGGGGGCAATCTCCTTGAACTTGTCAATCATGTCGTCGAGGAGCTTCTCTTCGTACTCGTTAGTCGAGAGCGCCGCAGACGTGTGCGGCGTCGACACGTACACGAGTCCGTCGGTCACGCCGAGGTCCTCGATGGTCGCTTCCACCTCGGGAGTGACGCTCAGAATCTCGAACCTGCTGTGGCTCTCGATGGAGAAGCTCTCTGTCTGTATCTCCATACACCGTAGCTCAGGGAGTGAGCGTAAATAGTTTTTGCCGGCACTGCCCCGAACACCGCACAGCGGCCCTTAGACACCAGATACCTCGGTTCCACCTCGTCTGGCTCCGCCGTTCGAACGGCGTCGACGGTTCGCCCCGCTGTCTCGCTGAATCGAACAGCTGTTCTACTCGATGGAACAAACTATTTAGGGTTGCCTCGACGACACGCAGTCATGACAGAGAACGCGCCCCACCGGGTCGAAACGAGTCGGAAGACGATTCGGGTGCTCGACGCGCTCCGAGAACACGGGTCGAGCAGCGTGACGTTCCTCGCTCGGGAACTCGAGATGAACAAGAGCACGGTCCACAACCACCTCAGCACGCTCGAAGCCGAGAAGTTCGTCGTCCGCGACGGGACCGATTACGAACTGAGCCTTCGGCTGCTCGGGTTCGGGGGGTACGTACAGCACCGCCACCCGCTGTATCAGGTGGCGAAGCGCGAGGTCCACCGGTTGGCGTCACAGACCGGCGAACTCGCGAATCTGATGGTCGAGGAGTACGGGCAGGGCGTGTATCTCGCCTCCGAACAGGGCGAGCGAGCGGTCGATTTAGACATCTACCCCGGCCTCAGGCGGCCGCTACACGCTATCGGACTCGGAAAGGCGATACTGGCGCACCTCTCTCCCGAGCGCGTCGACGACATCATCGACGAACACGGCCTTCCCGCGGAAACCGACCAGACGATCACCGACAGGGCGGAACTCGACGCACAGTTGGCGACGGTCCGCGACCGGGGCTACGCCGTCGACAACGAGGAACTTATCCGGGGACTCCGGTGCGTCGGCGCGCCCATCATCGCGAAAGACGGGACTGTTCTGGGTGCAATCAGCGTCTCGCAACCCGTCAGCCGCATGAATAACGAACGGTTCACCGACGAGGTTCCCGATATCGTCCAGAGCGCCGCCAACGTCATCGAACTCCACGCGAACCACTAGCTATTACAAACGTACCTTTGTAACGACTTTCGCGACGACTCCTGCAAGCCTCCGCCGGCCCTGTCGAGACTGTTCAGCACCCTTGGACTAGTGTTCTCAATCACAGAATAGAAGGAATCTCAACGATAGTTCGTGTTTGTCCGATTATCGTTCTTATTTCGGTATCAACGCTCGGAATGTCATCTCTCCCGAAACGAATGTCGATTGAACGTGCGCTCGTCCGGATTGTATGCTAACAGCCACCAAATGAACTCTGCTGCGGCCGGTCTGTCGAACCGCGCGCTCGCGCGGTCGACAAGGTCACTGCCTCGGAAGGGTTTAATGGCGTCCTACGAGACCCCGTAGTATGGAGAGCCCGCAACTGGTCGGCGTTCATCTCGGTACCGCGAGCGTGCACGTCGATGTGTACAGCACCGACGGGGAACGACTCGCCGGTGGTGAGGCACCGGTCGCCGAGCAGACGACGCTCGCGTGGGAGCGTGCGCTCCACGAGGCGGCACCGGCGCTGCCGCAGACCGGTATCGGCTCGGTCGCAAGTACGTCGGGGACGGCCGTACTCGTCGATAAGTACGGCGAGCCGGTGTTTCCGCCGCAGATGTACTTCGATTCCGCGCCCGAACAGGCATCGAAGCTCCGCGACCTCGACCTGTCCGGCCTCTCGATTAACCAGAACATCGCGTTTTCTCCGACCAGCCCCCTTCCGAAGATTCTGAAGCTTCGCGAGGAACACCCCGAAAAGTTCCAGCGGGTGGAGTGGATTCTCAGCCCGACGACGTGGCTGTTGTATCGGCTCCGGTTCGACGCGTCGACGCCGTGGCACGATATCGAGACCGACTGGACGAACGCGTTGAAGTTCGGTGCCGACGTGACGACGCCCCTCCCCACGTGGTTCGAGTCGCTGTTCGAGACGCTCGACCTGCCTCGATCGCTCTTTCCGGCGATTCGACCCCCGGGGTCGTTCATCGGCGTCGCCGACGGCCAGTTAGCCGAGCGGACCGGCTTCGACGGTATCAAACTCTTTCAGGGACTCACCGACGGCAACGCCTCGGTGTTGGCGAACGGCGGCGTCAAACCGGGGGAGTTCAGCATCACCTTCGGCGCGTCGAGCGTCGTCAAGTACGTCTCGGAGACCGTCTCGCCGCACCCGGCGCTGTATTATCACCGCCACCCCATCGACGGCTACCTTCCCGGTGCGTCGTTCGACACCGGCAACCTCCTTCGGTGGTTCTTCGACCGCATCCTCAACTGTACGCCGGAGCGCGGGCTCGAACTCGCCCGACAGGTCCCGAGCGGAGAGGGGTACGAGATGTTCCTCAAGGGCAACCGAAGCCCGTTTTTCGACGCCGACGTCGCGGGGTCGCTCCTCGGACTCAACTACGACAACTCCCTGTCGACCGAGGAAGTCCACGGCCGACTGGCCCGCGGGCTCATCACCGGTATCATCCTGACCGAGTGGACCTACATCTCGCTTGTCGAAGAACACTTCGACACCGACATCGACCGCGTGCTCGTCATCAACGACGGGACGCCGACGCTCGACGGCAACTACGACTGGTGGAACACGCTCCGCGCGTCGATATGGGACCGTCCGGTCGTCGAGATGGAGCCGCGGACGACCGCCGGCGCGGTCATGGCCCCCGCGCTCATCACGTCGATTTACAGCGACGTCGAGACGGCAGCGGAAAACCTCCTCCGGGAGCGCGACGTTATCGAACCAGACCCGTCGATCGGCGCGGACTTCGATACGCAAAAAGAGGCGTACTTCGACCGATGGCGGGACATCGCGGAGTTCTATCAACGGGAGTGACGCCGAGTGCGACCGTTCACTGGCTCTGGTCGCCTTGCATCGGTCCATCTCGTCTCGCCTTCGCTCGTTCCCTGTCGATCGTGGCAACTCCCAGCCTCATTCACGAGCCAGTCGCGTCGTGTGTTCGATGCACAACGAGGCGGCGGGTTCAAGATAGCGAGCGACTCTGCCTTCGAAGGGTGAGGGCGCCCACATCCTAAACGACGAATTTGACAGATATAATAATATATCAAACAAAATATTTCGCCACCTCGACCGAATAACGTCTGAAGCGCAAATACCATGCGAATTAGAGGATTTAGCGTCCGGTATGTCGCTTGGACGTTTCGTTAACCGCTGAGTGCGTTCTCGGATAGACGATCTTTTGAAATCGTCTTATTCATCCCTTGGAGCCACCTATTCAACTATTTAGTGGTCCCCCTCGGAAAATTCGCTTGGTACTGACTACTATATTGAATGATTAATCACTACTCTGTTTTCTGATATTTATTATTGTGGGTACAGGGTGCGGACGGCGCACCCGTCGACTGCTACCCCCCGCGGTCGAACTCGTCGTCAACCATCGCCAGCGCCCTGCCGGAGTTGAAAAGCAGGCGGCTCACGACCACCCACGTCGGCACCGCGAGGACGACCAGCGCGACCGTGCTCGCGACGGGCGACAGCGGCGGCAACAGCCCGCGGTAGAACCACACGATGGCGAACGTCAGGACGATGCGAAGCATCGGTTTGACGGCGATGCTCATCTGTCGTCGTCACCCCGGCCCTGGTCCCGTCCGCGACCGTCGGTCGCGAGCGTCGGTTCGGCGTCGAAGTTCTCGATGCTGAATCGTTCGTCGACGCCCTGTGCGGCGCTCGGGACGCCCGCGCCGGTCTCGAACTCGTCGACGTGGATACAGGCGGCCTTGTGGCCGCCGGTCGCGCCCGCCACGTCGTCGAGCGTCGGGTCGATCGACGTGCACTCCTCGGTCGCCTCGGGACACCGCGGATTGAACGAACAGCCGGAGGGCGGGTCGAGCGGCGAGGGGACCTCGCCTTCGAGCACCTGCCGCTGCCGCGCCAGCTCCGGGACCGGCTGGGGAATCGCGCCCAACAGCGCCCGCGTATAGGGGTGTTGGGGGTTCGAAAACAGCTCGTCGGCGTCCGCGAGTTCGACGATTTCGCCGAGGTACATCACGGCGACGCGGTCGCAGACGTGGCGAATCACGCTGAGGTCGTGGGCGATGAACAGAAGCGTCAGGTCGAACTCCTCCTGGAGGTCCTCGAGCAGGTTGAGTATCTGCGCTTGAATCGACACGTCGAGCGCGGAGACGGGTTCGTCGGCGACGATGAAGTCGGGGTCGACCGCGAGCGCGCGGGCGATGCCGACGCGCTGGCGCTGGCCGCCCGAGAACTCGTGGGGGTAGCGGTTGGAGTACTGCGGCGGCAGGCCGACGGTCTCCATGAGTTCGTCCACGCGGGCGTCGCGTTCGCCCTCGTAGAGGCCGTGAATCTCCATCGGCTGTTTGATTATCTGGCCGACGGTCTTCCGACGGTTGAGACTCGACGCGGGGTCCTGAAAGACGATTTGGATGCGCTTTCGCATCTCCGTCATCTCCCGGTCCGACAGCGCCGTCAGGTCGGTGCCGTCGTAGCTGACCGTCCCCTTCGTGGGTTCGTCCAGCCGGAGGACCGATCGCGCCGTCGTCGACTTGCCGGAGCCGGACTCGCCGACGAGACCGAGCGTCTCGCCGCGCTCGATGTCGAACGAGACGCCGTTGACGGCTTTCACGGTCTCGTCGGCCCCGAGCAGGCGGTCGATGAAGCCGTCGTTCTGCGTGAAGTACTTGTGGAGCCCCGAGACGGACAACAGCGGGTCGTCGCTCATTGCGATGCACCTCCGTCGGTCGCGGGAGTCGCACGACTGCCGCCGTCAGCTTGCACGCCTTCGGTTTCGAGAGCCGACTTCGAGAGGTTGTAGCCGCGCGCGTGGAGACACGCCGCTTCCCGGCCGGGTTCGACCTCCCGGAGTTCGGGGTCGTACGACTCGCACTCGGCGGTCGCGTGCGGACACCGAGGGTGGAACGAACAGCCAGACGGCAGGTCCGTGAGGTTCGGCACGTCGCCTTTGACGGGCGTCAGCCGGTCGGTGTCGTCGGTGAGCCGCGGAATCGACCGCATGAGGCCGCGGGTGTAGGGATGCCGCGGGTTCTCGAAGAGTGCGTCCACCCCGGCGCGCTCGACGACGCGGCCGCCGTAGGCGACGGCGACGCGGTCGCAGGTCCCGGCGACGACGCCGAGGTCGTGCGTGATGAGGATGATACTCATCCCGTACTTCTCCTGGAGTTTGTCGAGGACGTTGAATATCTGCGTCTCGATGGTCACGTCGAGCGCGGTGGTCGGCTCGTCGGCGATGAGCACGTCCGGCTCGCAGGAGATGGCCATCGCGAGCAGCGCGCGCTGGCGCATCCCGCCGGAGAACTGGTGCGGGTAGTTGTCCACGCGCGAGGTCGGCTCTGGGATGCCCACGTCGGCCATGAGTTCGATGGTCCGCTCGCGGGCCGCCGCGTCCGAGACGTCCTGGTGGGTCTTGATGACCCGGCTGATCTGGTCGCCGACGGTGAACACGGGGTTGAGACTCGTCATCGGGTCTTGGAACATCATCGCGATGTCGTTGCCCCGAATCGACCGCATCTCCGCCTCGCTTTTTTCGAGCAGGTCGTCGCCGCGGTAGCGGACGCTTCCCCCCTCGATGCGACCGGGGGCGTCGACGAGTTGGAGCATCGACAGCGCGGTCACGGACTTGCCGGAGCCCGATTCGCCGACGATGCCGAGCGTCTCGCCCTCGTAGAGGTCGAACGACGAGCCATCGACGGCCTTGACGGTCCCCTCGTCGGTGTAGAACCGCGTGACGAGGTCGCGGATTTCGAGTACCGGTTGTTCGTCCGGCTCAGCGCTCATCGCTCGCCTCCGTCGTTGCGGGGGTCAAGCGCGTCGCGCAGGCCGTCACCGAGCAGGTTGAACCCGAGGATGGTGACGACGATGACGAGCCCGGGGAACACCGAGTACCACCACTCCCCACTGTAGAGGTAGCCGCGGGCGTTCGACAGCATCAGCCCGAGACTCGCGTTCGGCGGCTGGATGCCCAGCCCGAGGAACGACAGCGCGGCGCTGGCGAGGACGGCCGTCCCCATGTAGAGCGTCCCTTGGACCACGACGGTCGGCAGGGTGTTGACGGCGATGTCCTTCACGAGGATGTGTCGGTCGCTCGCGCCGAGCGACTTCGCGGCGTCGACGTAGTCTTCTTCCATCTCCTTGAGGACCGACCCGCGCATGACGCGCGCGAAACTCGGGATGTAGACGACGCCGATGACGGCGATGACCTTCACGATGTTTGGGAGCGTGAACGAGCCGTACTCCGTGCTTCCGACCCCGAGCACGCCGAGCACCGCGATGGCGAGGATGAGACTCGGGAAGGAAAACAGGATGTCCATGAAGCGCATGACGACCTCGTCGACCCAGGTGTTGCGGTAGTAGCCCGCAATCGCGCCGGCGCTCACGCCGAGCGCCATCGCGAAGCCGACGACGCCAAGCGAGACGGTCATCAGCGTCCGCAACCCGTAGATGATGCGCGAGAGGATGTCCCGGCCGTGGTGGTCGGTGCCGAGGTACGCCGTCGTCGTGCCGACGACCTCGCCGGCGTCGTTCTCGACGATCATCTGGGTGCCCATCGGCATCGGGTTGTGTTCGCCGTCCGGTGCCTCGAACTGCGTCGTCGGGTCGTGGGGGGCGAGAAACGGCGCGAACAGCGCGGTCAGGAGCATCGTGAGGATAATCGCGGTCCCCACGAGCGAGAGGGTGTTCTTGCGGAACTCCTTCCAGAACATCTCGAACTGACTGTGGTGCGTACCGGGGGCTTGCGCGGCCGGCACCGCCTCGTCCGTGTGGTCTGTCGTTGCCATGTTAGTTTCCATCGTGTCTGATGCGGGGGTCGAGGTAGGCGTACAGCACGTCCACCGCGAGGTTCGCGAAGACGAACACGCTCGCGATGAACAGGATGAGCGCCTGGATGATGCGGTAGTCGCGGCGGTCGATGGCCAGTATCAGGAGCTTGCCGATACCGGGGAGGTTGAACACCGTCTCGGTCAGAATCGCGCCGTTCATGAGTTGGCCGAGTCCGACGCCGATGACGGTCACGACGGGGATGAGCGCGTTCTTCGAGGCGTCCTTGAGGACGATTTCGCGCGCGCCGATGCCCATCGCGCGGGCGGTCTTGACGTAGTCCTGACTGAGCGTGTCCAGCATCTCGGAGCGCATCATCCGGGCGATGAGCGCGGAGTAGGCCGTCCCGAGCGTGATGACCGGAAGGAACAACTGCTGGAGGTTCGCCACCGGGTCGACCCACGGCGGCGTCCAGCCGCCGGTCGCCCACGGGAACGAAAACTGCACCGCGAATATCATGATGAGGATGATACCCAGCCAGAAGTCGGGAATCGAGATGCCCGACAGCGCGGCGATGCGCGCGGCGTGGTCCGCGGGCTTGTCCTTCCGGACGGCGCTGATGATGCCCGCCGGGATGGCGATGAGGACCGCCGTAATCATGCTGAGAATCGACAGCTCGACCGTCAGCGGGATGCGCTCGACGATGATGTCGGTGACGGGCGTCCCCTGCTTGACCGTCCACGACACGCCGAAGTCGCCCTGTATCGCGTCGAACACCCACATGCCGTACTGGACGTACAGCGGGCGGTTGAGCCCCATCTCCAGTCGAATCTGCCTGACGAGCTCCTCGCTGCTGAGCGGGCCGAGCATCACCCGCACCGGACCGCCCGGCGCGAGGTGGACGAGCGCGAAGACGACGACGCTCACCCCGAGGAGGACGGGAACGCTCAACAGCAGGCGCTTGAGGACGAACCGGAACATGCTCACGGCCGAGTCACCTCCCGGGTCGCCGTCTGCGGTCGACGAGTCTGGCGCGAACGCGTGTGCATCGGCTCGTCACTCACCCTTCGAGACGAAGCGGTAGTTGTCCTGGAACGTGCCCACGTCGTAGTCGTTGACGGCGTTGCGCCACGCTTCGAGCTTGTTCACGTAGGCGATGTCTATCTGGATGCCGTGTTCGACGAGGTACTCCTCCAGTTCCCAGACGATTTCCTTCTGTTCTTGTTCGTCCGTCGAGGCCTGTGCCTCGCGGAGCTTCGAGACGTACCACTCGTGACCGTTCGAGAAGTCGCCCTCGGCGTCCTCGGGCGCGGCGGGGCCGCTCGGCGCGTAGATGTCTTCGAGGTCGTCCGAGGGGTGGTGCCAGTTGTTGTGGTTGTGGTTGTTGTCGGCGTAGCCGGCGTCGAGCCACGACGTGGCGACCGGAATCGACTGCGCCCAGTCTTCCATCGCGGCGTGCCACGTGTCCGTGCTGTACACCTGATTGAGGAGCGTGGACTTGTCGACGGCGGTGACGCTGGCTTCGATGCCGATTTTCGACAGTTGGTTCTGGATGACGACGGCCTCGTCTTTGAACCACGAGCCCTTGGTGGCGATGATGTCCATCTCGAAGCCGTCGGGGTTGCCCGCGAGTTCGAGTTCCTTCTTGGCCTTCTCGGGGTCGTACATCTGCATCTCCTTGAGCTTCGGCGAAGTCCAGTCGCTGTCGGGGTACCACGGTCCCTTCTGGACCGCGCCCTGTCCGTAGAAAATCTCGTCGAGGATCTCCTCGCGGTCGATGCCGAACAGCACCGCGCGGCGGTTGTGCCGGTTGCTCATCGGGTTGCCCTCCGACTCCATGAGGTTCACGTACAGCACCTGGGTGAAGTTGCCGGGGACGGACTCGGTCGTGATGTCGGGTTGGCCGCTGAGGCTCTCGAAGTCCTTCGGGGGAACCTTGTCCGTCAGGTCGAGTTGGCCGGACCGGAGGTTCGCGAGGCGCGTGGAGTCCTCGCCGATGAAGTCGAACTTGAACTCGTCGACGGCGGGCGCACCCTCCTTCCAGTAGTCTTCGTTCTTTTCGAGGAGGACGTGACTCCCGCTTTTCCACTCGACGAATTTGAACGCGCCGGTGCCCGCGCCGGCGGGGTCCTTCGTGAGGTCGGTCGCGAGGCCGCTCGGCCCCTTCCCGTCCGCGGTGTCGCCGCGGGACCCCTCGGGAACGATACCCTCCAGGCCGCGCGTGAGCCACCAGTTGAGCGTCCCGAACGGCTGGGAGAGGTTGAGCCGGAGCGTCCGGTCACCGACGATTTCGGTGTCCTCGACGAACGGCAGGCGGCTCTTGACCGGCGACTTGTTGTCGGGGTTGAGAATCCAGTCGACGGAGTACTTGAAGTCCTCGACGGTGACCTCGTCGCCGTTGTGGAAGGTGATACCCTCGCGCAGCGTGTACTCGAAGGCCGTCCCACCGTCGACCGGGTCGGGAACCTCGGTCACGAGGCCGGGCTGGAGTTCGGAGTCGGGCGTCAGTTCGATGACCTCGTCGTAGATGAGGCCGCCGATGGTGCTGGTCGCGGTGTCCGTCCAGAGCGCGGGGTCGAAGTTCCACGGCTCCGCGGCGAGCGCGACGTTGACGCGGACGGTCTCTCCCGAGTTGCCCGACGAACCGCTGTCGGTGCTCCCGCCGCTCGTCTCGGTTCCGTCGGAACCGCCGGAATCGCCGCCGGTACAGCCCGCAAACGCGGTCGCGCCGACCGCGCTCGCGGCCGCAATAAATTGCCGTCTGTCCATGTTTATCTCGGTAATGTTGTCGTCTGACATTGTTTCTCGGAGCTACGTACACACCCTTGTAGCGGTACGCGTGATACCTTAGCTCATGAAACACCGTTATTTATATCTTTGGCAACCCCTCACAAACTTGGTACTATCTCGCAATGGGTTCCGGGCGCGTTCGTTGTGCTACCGCTTCCCAAACAGTTTAACGGGGTGGTTGCAATGTCGGCTTCATGGCGTACGCCAGCACGCTCTCCCTGCGAGAGTTACGACAGGACCTTCACGCCCACCCCGAGTCCGGGTGGAAGGAGTTCCGCACGACAGCCCTCATCGCCGCCGCGCTCGACGACCGCGAGTTCACACTCCACCTCGGCCCGGACGCAGTCGCCGAAGACGAGCGACTCGGCGTCCCCGACGACGACGCGGTCGCGGCCGCAATCGAACGCGCACGCGAGGAAGGCGCACCCGAGGCCTACCTGGAACGGATGGGCGGTATCACGGGGCTCGTCGCCGAGAAGACCTTCGGCGACGGGCCGACCGTCGGCGTCCGCGTCGACATGGACGCCCTCGAACGCACCGAGTCGAGCGACGAGGCGCACCGCCCCGCGAAACTGGGCTTCGCGAGCACGCACCCCAACGAGATGCACGCGTGCGGCCACGACGGTCACACCGCCATCGGCCTCGGCATCGCCCGCGACATCGACGACGACGGCGGGTTCGACGGTACGCTTCGGCTGTTCTTCCAGCCGGCGGAGGAGGGCGGCCGCGGCGGCAAGCCGATGAGCGAGACCGACCTGCTCGCGGACATCGATTACTTCCTCGCGCTCCACCTCGGTCTCGGCAACCCCACGGGGACCGTCATCGCCGCCTACGAGAACCCGCTTTCGAACGCGAAACTCGACGCGACCTTCGAGGGCGCGCCGAGCCACGCGGGCAACGCGCCCAACGAGGGGCGCAACGCGCTCCACGCGGCGACCGCAGCGGTCCAGAATCTCTACGGGATTCCGCGCCACGCCGACGGTGCGACCCGCATCAACGTCGGGAAGTTCGAGTCCCCCAACCCGCAGAACATCATCGCAGAAGAGGCGCGTCTCCGCGTCGAGGTCCGCGGCAGGACCGCCGAACTCAACGACTACATGCTGGAAAAGGCCCGCCGCGTGCTCGACCACGCCGCGGGCATGCACGACGTGTCGGTCGAGACGGGACTGTACGGGAAGACGTCGACGTTCACGGCCGACGACGAGATGGTCGAGGCCGTCCTCGCGTCGGCGGCCGACCTCGACGACGTGACCGAGACGGTCCCGCGACTCGACATCGGCGGCAGCGAGGACGCCTCCTACCTCATCCGGCGCGTGCAGGACCACGGCGGGAAGGCGACCTACGTCGGTATCGGCGCGAGCAACGAGTTCGGCCACCACACCTCGCGGTTCGACATCGACGAAGACGCCCTCGACGTCGGCGTCGACGTGGTGTGTCAGACGATTCGAACGCTCTAACGCGGCGACTCGACCCGGCTGTCCGACCCCGACCAGCCGCGCGTCCCGGCCGTCGTCGCCGCCGCCGACCCGTAGAATCTGCCACGAACGCACACAATTATTAGCTATCGTTTGCGAGTTGAGTCGCACATGCAGGCCTCCCAGCAGCGACTCCGCGAGGACATCGAAGCGAACGCCCGCTTCGGCGACATCGACGCGCCGGCGGGACGCGGCCGAACCGTCCTGACCGGAAGCGACGCCGACCGACGCGCTCGCGAATATTTCGTCGAGCGACTGCGCGACGCCGGCCTCTCGGTCCGCATCGACGCCGTGGGCAACGTCGCCGGGCGGTGGGTCCCCGAGGGAGCCGACCCCGACGCGGCCCCCGTCGCCGCCGGGAGTCACCTCGATTCGGTCCCCGAGGGTGGCATCTTCGACGGCCCGCTCGGCGTCTACGCGGCGCTCGAAGCGGTCCGAACGCTCCAAGAACGAGACGCCGACGTGAGCCTCGACCGCCCAATCGACGTCGTCTCGTTCACCGAAGAGGAGGGCGCGCGCTTCTCGCACGGCCTGCTCGGGTCGTCGGTGGCAACGGGGGCGCGAGACGCCGACGACGCGCTCGCGTTCCGCGACGCCGACGGCACGACGCTCGCAGCGCACCTCGACGCCATCGGCTTCCGCGGAACCGACACCATCGCGGCCGCGGAGTGGGACGCGTGGGCCGAACTCCACATCGAACAGGGGACGCTCCTGGAGTCCGCGGGGGCGTCGGTCGGCGTCGTCGACGCCATCACCGGTATCACGACCTGCGCGGCCGACATCGTCGGCGAGGCAGACCACGCCGGCGCGACGCCGATGGACGAGCGCCGCGACGCGCTGGTCGCCGCCAGCGAGTTCGTCGTCGACTTCCGGGCCGCGGCCGACGACGTGGCGCAGAACCAGAGCGCCACCGCCGTGGGAACCGTCGGCCAGTTCGACGTGACCCCGAACGCGCGCAACATTGTCCCCGGTGAGGTCACGCTGCAGATGGACATCCGCGACGTGAACTACCGGGCGATGAACGCCATCGCGGAGCGAGCGGACGCCGCGCTCGCGCACCTCGAAACCACCCACCCGGTCGAGACGAGCTTCGACCGCTACCGCGACCAGCGCCCGAGTCGGATGGCCGACGACTGCGTCGACGCCGCATTCGCCGCCGCCGCGGCCGAGGATATCGACGCCCAACGGATGCACTCCGCGGCGATGCACGATACTGCAAATGTTGCCACCGTCACCGATGCCGTGCTCCTGTTCGCACCGTCGGCGGACGGCCTCTCGCACAACCCGCGCGAATGGACCGACTGGGCCGACTGTGCGACCGCAGCGTCGGTTCTCGCGGGGACGCTCGCTCGCCTCGCCGCCGCGTGAGCCGTTGCCTGAGCCGTCGCAGACGACCCACCCCTCTCTGCCACTCCGTCTTCGCGTTCCGATAGTTTAGCGCTCTACTCGCGTCTTTGCCGCCGTTTCGTCCCGACCGCACCGCCAATCTCGCTATGTGACACGCACCCGGCATGCTCACCCAACGGCGTCGTCTCGGTCGCGTTCCGGGAGCGTCGGACGCGCTCCGCCGGAGATGTCGGATTCCCGCTTGGAGTGGTCTCGGGTCGCTCGGGTTCTCGTCCAGCGAGCCACGGACCACGATAGCCGAAATCACTCGTGGACAACTCTGTACCGCTGCTTTGCCGTCAAATACAACGACTATCGGTGTCGCAGGCGACGTATCTCTCGGTACCGAAGTCAACAAGCGGAAACACCGGGAGTACGACGATTCTACGCATCTGACAGGCAGGGATCGCGGGCAGTGGCCGTCGCCTCCGGTGTGTCTCGGGGGATGCGCACATCCGCGCTCGCGCTGGGCGAGGGGGTGGACGACTCCGGCTTCGAGTCGGGGTTGACAATTATCGAGCGAAACCGCCTTCGAGCCCCTGTCTCGACACCGATTTTGCCCAACACGTTTCGATTGCAAGATATTCGGAACAGCTATGACACCCGATAGACGTTCTCGTAGCATGCCCGAGAACCCCAACACCGATGCGCCGTCGCGGACCCTCAGCACGGTGGACACGGCGGTCAGCGTCGTCAGGGCGCTCGAGGAGTTGAACGGGGCGCGCGTCGCCGAGTTGGTCGATTACCTCGACCTCTCGAAGTCCACGGTGTACAACCACCTCGCGACCCTGCGGAAGAACAACCTCGTCGCCAAGGACGGCGACAGCTACCATCTCAGCCTCCAGTTCCTGCTTCTGGGCGAGTACGTGCGCAACCAGCAGATACTCTACCAAGTCGGCAAGGAGGAAGTCGAGGCGCTCGCGGAGAAGACCGGCGAGTACGCCCACCTCTCGACCGAACAGCACGGCCTGCGAATCAGCCTGCTCAAGGTTCGCGGCGAGCGCGCGGTCGGCAGCCAGTACCAGCGCTCGAAGATTCAGCGCCCGGACAACCTCCACGCGTCGTCGACCGGGAAGGCCATCCTCGCGTTCCTCCCGCGCAGTCGGGTGGCGGAAATCGTCGACCAACACGGCCTGCCGGCGAAGACCGAGGCGACGATCACCGACCGCGACGCGCTGTTCGACGAGCTCGACGCCATCCGCGAGCGGGGGTACGCCTGCAACGACGAGGAGGAAATCGAAGGCCTCCGCGCCGTCGGCGCACCGATTCGAGACCGAAACGGCACCGTCCTCGGCGCGCTGAGCGTCTCCGGGCCGACGAGCCGAATCAAGGGCGAGCAGTTCCGCGACACCATCCCCGAGATGGTCACGAGCACTGCCAACATCATCGAAGTGAACATGAACATGGCGGCGCGGAGTTCGAACGCCGGGCGCTTCGACTGAACCGCCCGCCCCCCGACAGCCATGACACAGATATGCCCGTAATCTTTTGCGACATCTCATCCGGGTTCGGATGCGGTGTCCGGTCGAGCAGTTCGGCGTTCTGACCGTTCTCCCGACCGTTTCACCGGGGCCGTCCCGCAGCCGTCGTCGGCCGCTCGAAGCCAGCGAGCGCTGGCCCGTCAGTCCCGTCTCTCGTGGGTGAACGGTGTCTCTCCGATGTCGATACGCTCCAAGGTGATCGTCCGTATCTCCATGTCTTCGAAGACAGCACCCCACCCGCCAACGACGGCCGTTTCGTCGCCCGTGTCGAGTGTGAGGTTCTTGTACGCCCCAAGGTCGGACAGCGCCAGCCGTGACGGCGGTCGCTCGTCTCCGTAGAACGAGATGTCGGCGACGCTCCCTTCGACAGCCGTCTCTCCGCCATCTGCAAGGTCGACGCCTTCGACGGTGACCCCGAGTTCGAACCCGCGTTCCCAAAGCGGGACGATATCCCGAATGAACTCCTCGATGGTGACGTAGGTGTACTGGTCTTCGGCGTCGAGGTAGACGGTCGGGTACAGGTTCCACAGACAGGTGAGGAAGAACCAGTGAAAGACAAACGGCAGGATGCGGTCGTAGACGAGGACGCCGTAGTCTTCGTCGGAGCGCGTGTTCGGTCCGAAACACGTCCGGTTTCGGTCGATAACGACGAGGTACGGTCCCGGAATGGTACACACACGAAGTTCCGAGAGCACCCCACTCGGGTCGAACGCCGCGGGTGGTTCATCGTCCTGGTCGATGTAGACGGCCGCACGGACGACGACACCTCGGTCGCGGGCCTCTCGAAGCGCCGGAGAAAGCGACTGGAGTTGTTCGAACGACCCGGCGACCTCCACGACGGTTTCTGCGTCGTCGATGAGGTCCTGTGCGTTCTCGACTGCTGTCTCGACACGCTTGGTGACGCCGACTCTCGCGTCCATCCGCTCGGGAGTTCGGTACCGCTCGCGGACCGCTTCGGCGGCATCGTGGAGGAGTTCACCCCTGGACTCTAGGTCCGCCATCGCCGCCTCCGGGTCACACGGTTGCACGTACAGTTTCTCTCGTTCGATCGTTTCGACGTACCCCTTCGATTCGAGGCTCCGGAGAACGTCGTACACTTGCGAGACGGGGACGGCGCTCTCACGACCCACCTCGATAGCAGGCGAGACGCCCATCTCGAGGAGTGTGAGATAGGCGTCGGCTTGGTACGACGTGAGGTCCGCGTACTCGAGTGCGTTCGTCAGCGTTTCGCGGTCCATACCCGCACCCACACAATCGTTCACCATGAATACTTCGTTGATGTCCGGCCCTGGTTCCGGGAGCCGTTTGCGTTCGACCAGTACGGTGAGACGTCCGTGTGAAGAGTTCGACCGCTTCGAAACGACTGCGGTCGCTCGCGAACGATTCACCGTGCGGGTTCCATCAGAGATGGTTACTTTCTTGTCAGCAATTCGGGTGTCGTTGGTGGGCGATATACTACCCTCGGGAGGCCGTCTGAGACACCGCCACCGAGATCACGACTCACCCAGAACCAGTCGAATGTGCGGTGCCTGTCTCGAGGCACGATTCAACTGCTGAATGGCTGTCCGAGTCTCCGTTGGGGAACGTCGCGAACGGCGGGCACACCAAGTCATTACGGGCCTAAGTCTGTAATAGATATCCCGGCTACGACCCAGATATACTCTAGGATATGATAGCTGAGCCGGCGACACGGCTTCGTGCCCCTACCGAGGAGCGAACCAATTCGGACGACATTCCCAGATACGCCGTTAGAAGCCGTCAATCAGGCGTTTGGAATGTCGGCGTACTTATTTTTCAGCGCCCTATACAGAAAATTTGCTTGTGTCTGACTCCTTAGTATTCGAGCCTCTACGAAGCAGAGAAACGGGTTTCATGCCCTCTAAAGTCGGTTTCGAGGGCATAGTCTCTTTCAGTAAACTTACGCTACTCTGAGTTGTTTTCTCAATTCCTCACTGAAATGACCTGATATCCGGAATATGTGTGTTTCATGTGGCCGAATGCCAGACGATGGGTTCCCGTAGGATACCGAACGACGGCCCGAAAGGTCGTCCATGAGAGCCTCACGAAACGCGGGCGACGGCTCAACAGGAGACAGTTCCGTGTCTGTTCTCGCCGCGGCGTCGAGAGGGAGACACGTAGTGGCGGCGCTCTCTCCACGAAGAACCGCCAGGAAAAATATCGCCGCCGAAAACCTCGCTCGGAACGGGTTACGCAGTCCGCGACGAGGCCGGTCAGTCGGACTTCGGTTCGACGGTAATCGTGACAGCTTGCTCGCCGACACGAAGGGTGTACTCACCCGGAATCGCCAACACCCTGCCGGTTTCGTCGACGCGCCCGATCGATGCCGCATCGATGGGGACCGACACCGTCTCTGTGGCTCCGGGGTCGAGCGAGACACGCTCGAACCCACAGAGTTCCCGGACCGGGGTTACGCGCGTTCCAGCCTGGTCGGTGACGTACACCTGTACGACGGTCGAACCGCGTCGGTCCCCGACGTTCTCCACGGGGAGTTCGACTGTCGTGGTCCCGTGGGGTGACATCCGCTCGTTCGTCACGGTCATCGAGCCGAACTCGAACTCGGTGTAACTCAGCCCGTGACCGAATTCGAAGAGTGGGTCGTACGACGGGAGATGTTCGTCGGGACCGATCGGTGTCGGGTGCGGGAAGTGATTGAACCGGGTGGGAAGGTGACTCGCGGACCGAGGGAACGAAATCGGTAATCGCCCGCCGGGGTCGCACGCCCCGAAGAGCGTCTCCGCGACGGCTTGGCCACCCATTGTCCCCGGGTAGTACGCCAGCAACAGCGAGGGGAGATTCGCTGCCATCCACTCCACGGCCAGCGGTCGACCGGTGACGAGGACGCCAACGACAGGAGTCCCCGTCTCGTGCAACGCGGTTACGAGCTCGCGCTGCGCATCGGGGAGTTCGAGCGTGGTTCGGTTCGGAAACTCGTCGGGGGCGGTACCGCTCTCCGCGGTCGGCCCAAACTCGTGGATATACCAGTTCTCTCCGACGGCGACCACCGCGACGTCCGCATCCTTCGCCGCTTCGACTGCGGCGTCGATATCGTCTGGGTCGGTTACCGTCGCCCCCCGCTCGTAGGTCACCGTCCCATCGCACACGGATTCGATTCCGTCTTTGATTGTGATGACGTCGGTGCCCGCTTCGTCGGGGACGCTCCAGCCACCGAGTTGGTGAACGGGGGTGTCTGCGTTCGGTCCAGCGACGAGAACGTCGGCACCGGGGTCCAACGGGAGCGTGTCGTCGTTCTGAAGCAGCGTCATCGACTTCCGCGCGGTCGCTAACGCGTCGGCTCGATGCGCATCGGCACCGACGACGTCTCGCGCTTCGTTCGCATCGACGAACGCGTCTTCGAAGAGCCCGAGCCGGAATTTGAGGTCGAGGACGCGCCTGACGCTCTCGTCGAGAGCGTGCTCTGCGACCGCTCCCGCTTCGACGAGCGACACGAGATGGTCCGCGTGCGCGACCGCATCGACTGATGCGACATCGAGTCCAGCGTTGCGAGTCATCCGGACCGACTCGCGGTGGTCGCTCGCGACGTGGTGGTCCTCGTGAAGCATCCGGACCCCGTTCCAATCAGAGACGACGGTTCCATCGAATCCGAGTTTCCCTCGCAGAAGGTCCGTGAGATAGTCGCGTGAGGCGTGTGCGGGCTTCCCGTCGATTGCGTTGTAGCAGGGCATAACGGACGCGACGCCCTCGTCAATCGCGTCGAGGAACGACGGTAAGAAGACGTTTCGAAGGAGGTACGAGGACACTTCGACGGGGGCAGTGTCTTCCCCCCGTGCGGGCTCGCTATAGGCCGGGAAGTGCTTCGCGGTTGCCGCCACGGAGTTGGGGTCGTCGAGGCCGTCGCCTTGGTACCCGCGTACCATCGCACCCGCCATCCGTCCGCACAGAAATGGACTCTCGCCGAACGTCTCGAAGGTGCGGCCCCACCGCGGCTCTCGAGCAACGTCGCACGTGGGCGAATAGTTCTGCTGTGCCCCCGACTTCCGGACTTCGGTTGCAGTGACCGCTGCCGCCCTCTCGACGCCGTCTTCGTCCCACGTTGCCGCCATCCCGAGTCCGTTCGGGAACGCCGTTCCTTCGGCGACGTACGCGTGACCGTGGACGGCATCCACGTTGAACAACAGCGGGATACCGAGTCGAGTCTTCGACAGCGCGACTTCTTGAAGATGGTTGACCGTCTCTACGATGTCGTCTATTCGAGAGTCGAGCGCTCCTGCCCACCCGAACGACGCAACAGCACCGACTGCGGATTCGACGATTTCGTCTTCGACGTCTTCGACCGATTTGAACCCATCAAGTTGTCCCGCCCACGTGCCGACGAGTTGCCCGACTTTCTCTTCGACCGTCATTCGGTCGAGAAGGTCCTCGATGCGCTTCTCGGTCGGGAGAGTCTCATCTCTGTAAGGGGGATGCTTGCTTTCTGACTGCATACGGCGAAGAGAAGGCCGCTACTACTTATACATTTGCCAACGCGTGACGAGCGTCGCTCAGACGGCCGTGTTTCGCGACGAGAGCGTGACTGTGCCGTGTTCTCCGACGCCGACGTGTTCGGTGTGGCCCTCTTGGGAGAACTGTCACAACAGCCATCTGCTACACCTAACCAAATATTTATTAACAATGACTGTGGTTTGTTATCAGTACGCCATGTCAGACAGTACTGACCGCTTTAGCGACTTGATTAGCCGGCGCCGTTTCGTCGAACTAACCGGGGCAACCGGAATCGCAGCCCTTGCGGGGTGTAGTGGTGCGTCCACCGGAGGGGGAACGACCGACGACGGTGGGTCGAACGGGGACACGACCGGGTCCAACGGGAACGATGCAGGCGGTGACGATTCCGAGACGAGTGGGACGACTGTCCTCGACAAGAAGATGGTCGGTGCCACGAACAACGGTGTGCCGACGAACCTCCACCTGAACCCGGAAGCGACGCAGAACTACGACCCACGAGCGGGGAACTTCGTCTTCGAACGGTTCGCCGCCTACAACTTCTCGACCGGCGAGTTCGAGTTAGCCGCGCTCGACTCGTGGTCCATCGAGGGCCAGACGGTGACACTCACGCTCCGGGACGACCTGTTGTGGGATACCGGCGAGGACGTGACCGCGCGTGACGTCCTGACGCAGTTCCGCCTGATGAAGAAGATGAACACGTCGCTTTGGGACTTCACCGAGAGCGTCGAACGGGGCGACGACGACAAGACCGTCGTTCTCAACCTGAAGCGACCGTCCAACCCGGAGGTCATCAAACACACGCTCGCCAACGGCTCACTCCGACTGTTCGCGTACCATCCGACCTTCGAACAGTTCCTCGACAAAGAAGCCGAGGAGCTCCAGCAGTTCAAATACGAGGGAGACGTGGTCGCGAGCGGCCCCTTCTCGGTCGCGTCGAAGTCGAAGCAGTCGTGGGAACTCACGAGGAATCCCGAATACTACGGCGCTGAAAACATCAACTTCGCGGGCATCTCGCTTCTCTCGCGGGCGGACAACACCGCACTCCAACAGGGCCTGATGGGCCGCGAACTCGACTTCGTCACGAGCCTCTTCGCGCCGCCGAAGATCGTCGGCAACTTCCCCGACTCCGTCGAAGAGGTCACCATCTCTGCGAAGTGGGGGTACGGCGTCCTGTTCAATCACGACGACCCCGACTTCGGGAAGCGAAACGTCCGGCAGGCCGTCGCTCACATCGTCAACCGCCAGCAGGTCGTTGATAACGCAGGGCCGCGAACGAAAGCGCCCGCACCGAAGGTGACTGGCATCGCCCCGGGTGACCAGGAATCGTGGCTCGGTGACGCGTACGACTCCTTCGAGGGGTACGGCATGGCGGCGTCGCAGACGGACAAAGCCGCCGCGCTCCTCCGCGAGGCCGGCTACTCGAAGGAAGACGGCACGTGGACGCACAGCAGCGGTCGAACCCTCGGTGGGACGTACTACACCCCCGCTGGCTGGACGGACTGGACCACGGCGACGAACACTGTCGTCGACCAGTTGAACGCGTTCGGCTTCGACTTCGAAATCAGCCAGAAGCCGACGGGGGATTTCTTCGGCGGCTACATCGAATCCAACTTCAAGATCGGCGCGTTCTACTGGCTGCCCGGTGGCGCCCGGTCGTCGTTCCCGTACTTCCCGCTCCGCTGGCAGCTCACGAACCCGGACATCGACGGCGGCCACAACTTCCCGGAGGGCGAACAGACTGTCCCCGGGATGGACGGCGGCGAGATGACTATCGACCCACTCTCGGTGGCACAGGAGATTTCGACCACGCAGGACCGAGCCGCGACGGAGGAACTCATCAAGCGTGTCGCGTGGCACCACAACCAGAACATTCCAATACTGGGGCTGGTCGCGAAGCTCGAACAGTCGTGGCTCACCACCGACGAGTGGGACATCCCGGCGGAAGGGAGCGACGACCGAGCGATCAAGTGGCCAAGCGAGTGGCTCCCGCGCAAGGGACAGCTCATGGCCGAGCGATAATCGAAGTGGAGCAACGTAACCATGAGTAACTACTACGTCCGTCGGACGGCCAGGGTGTTCGCGACCATCTTCGCGGTCGCGACGCTCACGTTCGGGCTGATTCGCCTCCTTCCGGGCGGCCCCTTCACGCAGTTGCGCGCGCAACTGCTTCGGCAGGGCGTTCCGGCATCCGAGGTCGACGCCCGGATTTCGAACCTCCAGAACATCGACCCCAACGCGCCGCTCTGGCGGCAGTACCTGGACTACATGGGCGCCGTCGCGCAGGGGAACTTCGGCGAGTCGATCTCGCTGGGCGAACCGGTGGCGCAGGTCATCGCCGAAGCGGTGCCGTGGACGGTGTTCGTCGTCCTGGTGTCGACGATTCTCATGTTCGCCGTCGGTATCTTCCTCGGGTCGTTACAGGCCTACTGGGAAGGCTCGCGGTTCGACAAGGCGTTCAGTGGCCTCTCGATCGGCCTCATGTCCGTCCCCTTCTACGTCGTCGCCGTCATCTCGCTGTACGTCTTCGCGTACCAGTGGGGATGGTTGCCGACGGCGGGGACAGTCGGGACCAACGTCGACAAAGAACTGAGCGTCCCGTTCGTGCTCAGCGCGCTCGAACACAGTCTCTTGCCCATCTTCTCGTACACGCTGGGCGGGATCGGCGGGCAGGCGTTGGCCATGCGCGGGAACAGCATCCAGGTGCTCGGTAACGACTACGTCCGGGTCGCGAGACTCCGCGGGCTCCCCGACCGCCGAATCGCGACTCGGTACGTCGCGAGGAACGCCATCCTTCCGATGTACACCGGGTTCCTGTTGCTCCTCGGATTCCGCCTGTCGGGGACCGTCATTCTGGAGCAGATATTCTCGTACACCGGACTCGGCTACTACATGTTCGCCGCGCTGAAGGCGAACGACTACCCGCTCATGATGGCGACGTTCCTCATCATCACCGTCGCGCTCATCGTCGGCGTCTATATCGCCGACCTGACCTACAGCAAGATCGACCCGCGAATCAGTGCCGGAGGTTCTGATGAAGCGTACTGAGAGAGAAGAGTCCAGCGCGGCGGAGTCCAGCGCAGTGGTTACCGACGGTGCCGGCGTCGACTGGCGAGGGTCGGCCTCGTCGTCGGTGACGGTGACTCGTGCGGAGCGACTTCGAGAGTTCTACGAGGAAACCGTCCTGAAACCGATGCTCGTCGCGTGGTCGGACAGCAGAACCCGACTCGGACTGCTCATCATCGGGTTCTACGTGTCGTTGGCGCTCGTGGCCGTCCTCGGTCTCTGGCGAGCGCCTTCGACGAGTCAGGCCCCTCGGTACCTGACGCTGTTCGAGAACATGCAGTACCCGCTCGGGACGACTGCGTCGGGGACGGACCTCGCCGCACTCATCATCCACTCGACTCCAGACATCTTGCTGATGGTCACCTCGGGTGGGCTCTGGGCGACCGGTATCGCCGTCCTCGTCGGGACCGTCGCTGGGTACAAGGGCGGTTCGGTCGGACGCGCGTTGATGTCGATATCGGACTTCGTCATGGCCATCCCCGGGCTCCCGCTGGTGATGATTCTCGCGATTACGTTCAATCCCAAGAACCCGATCCTGCTCGGAATCGTCATCAACATCAACTACTGGGCTGGCCTCGGCCGGTCGATCCATTCACAGGTGCTGACGATTCGAGAGAACAACTACGTCGAAGCCTCCCGGACGATGGGCGTGAGCACGCCGCGAATCATCCTGAAGGACGTGATTCCGAACATCATGCCGTACGTGACGGTCAACTTCGTGTTCGCCGCGCGGTACGTCGTGTTCGCATCGATCGGACTGTTCTTCCTCGGCGTGTTGCCGTACTCCGACCAGAACTGGGGCGTCACCCTGAACTTCGCGTACAATGGTGGTGCCCTGTTCTCTTGGAGTGCCGCACACTGGCTTCTCGTCCCGATGGCCGCGATTATCGGCCTCTCGGTCGGCCTCATCCTCCTCGGTCAGGGGATGGACCGCGTGTTCAACCCGCGTGTCCGCACTCGGCTGACGGGGGAGTCTGAGTCGACTGCTTCGGCCGACGAGAAAGACACCGGCATGACGGAGGTACTGTAGATGACTGCCAAACAGCGCGAAACGACGACCACGACGACAACTATGACGACAGACGACCCAATCATCGAGATCAACAACGCGGCCGTCACGTACGACGGAGGCGAGACGTACGTGTTGGACCACGTGAGCATGTCTATCGAACGTGGCGAGATTCTCGGCATCGTGGGCGAGAGCGGAAGCGGCAAGTCGATGTTCGCCGACTCGATGCTGGACGCCATCCCCGACCCCGGACGACTGTCCGGTGAGATACGCTACCACCGCGACGATGGGACCACAGTCGACGTGCTCGAACTCTCCGACGACGAACTTCGGGAGTTCCGGTGGGAGGAGGTGTCGATGGTCTTCCAGGGCGCGATGAGTTCGTTCAACCCGACGATGAAGATCGGCGGGCACTTCAGAGAGACGCTGAAGGCCCACGACGCCGACGTCACGTCTGGAATGGAGTTCGCCCGTGAACTCCTCTCTGACCTGTACCTCGACCCGGAGCGCGTGCTGACGTCGTACCCGCACGAACTCTCCGGCGGGATGCAACAGCGGGCACTCATCGCCCTGTCGCTCGTTCTCGAACCCGAAGTGCTGGTGATGGACGAACCGACCGCCGCACTCGACCTCCTGATGCAGCGTTCGATTCTGACGCTCCTCCAGGACTTACAGGAGAAGTACGACCTGACGATGGTGTTCATCACCCACGACCTGCCGCTGGTCGCCGAACTCGCCGACCGGATGGCCGTCATGTACGCCTTCCAACTCATCGAGGTCGGCGACCGTGAGCAACTTATCGCGAATAGCGGACACCCATACACGCGAGCGTTGCTCAATGCGACGCCCGACATCGAAGCACCGCTCGAAGAGATGCGACCGATCGAGGGACAGAGTCCGGCACCCATCAACGTTCCACAGGGGTGCGCCTTCGCACCGCGATGTCCACTCGCCACCGAAGAGTGCCGAGTTGAAGACCCGGCGTTCACGCAACTCGACGACGGCCACGCCGTCGCCTGTCACTACGCGGAAGACGCACGAGACGAGATTGCGCTGCACTTCGACCGTTCCGAGGAGACCGTTCCGGTCTCGGGAGGTGGTGGGTCGTGAGCCGTGCCGACGAATCGTCGAGCGGGTCCGACCCGCTCGACGAACCACTCATCTCACTCGAAAACCTCGAAGTCCACTTCGAAACAGAGCAAGGACTGTTCGACCTCTTCGAGGAGCCAGACGTGGTCAAAGCGGTCGACGGCGTCTCGCTCGACATCGAGGAGAACGACGTCCTCGCACTCGTCGGGGAAAGCGGGTGCGGAAAGACCACCCTCGGCAAGACGACCATCGGACTCCAGCGGCCGACGGGCGGGACGGTGACGTACAAGGGACAGGACATCTGGGCCGCCAAAGACGGCAACGGAGAGATACCGTTCGACGAGATTCGGTCGTCGCTCCAGATTATTCATCAGGACCCCGGGAGTTCGCTCAACCCTAATCGACGGATTCTGAACATCCTCGCAGAGCCGATTAAGCTCACTCACCCAGCGGTCGGGGCCAGCGAACGCCGCGAGCGGATTCACGCGCTTCTCGAGCGCGTCGGTATGAACCCCGCAGCGGACTTCGCAGACCGGTACCCACACCAGCTCAGCGGCGGAGAGAAACAGCGCGTGGCGCTCGCTCGCGCGCTCTTGATGAATCCCGACGTGATCCTCGCAGACGAGGCCATCAGCGCACTCGACGTCTCCTTACGGGTCGAAATGATGGACCTGATGCTCGATTTGCAGTCGGAGTTCGACACCTCGTTCGTGTTCGTCTCGCACGACCTCTCGAACGCGCGGTACTTCGCAGAACACGGGGACGGTCGAATCGGGGTGATGTATCTCGGAAATCTGGTCGAAGTCGGGCCGGCAGACCAACTCATCGGCGACCCCAGTCACCCGTACACGAACGTCCTCCGCTGGGCGACGCCGAACTTGTCCCGACAGTCGGGTGAGGCTGGTGAGCCGCCGATGCGGAAGATAGACATCCCGGATCCGGTCAACCCACCGAGCGGGTGCCGGTTCCACACACGCTGTCCCGAAGCACGTGAGGCGTGCCGAGAGGTGGCCCCACAACTCCAACAGTCCGGTGAGGCCGCTGGCCATCGCGTCGCCTGCTTCAGAGACGACCCGAACCACACCTATTGGGATAGCGACCCGCTGACGGAGGACGATGACTGATGTGAATGGGTGGTTGTCGCTTCCGCCTCACTCGCTGGTCGCCGGTGCGAACCCGCCCTTCCATCTCGACCGGAACCTGACCGGTATCGGTCGAATCGGGAGCTTGATAATCGGTGCAATATACGATACCGTATGACACGGCTAGAGACGGTTGTCGACGTGATCTGCGACCAACGTGACCGGTTCCCGCTGTTCGTCGCAATCGGCATCGTGATGGGGCTCCTGCTCGGGTTTTCGTTGTTGTATCTCGAACCGGGGACTGCCGCGTACGCGATCGCGCTCGTCGACGTTGGCCTCGTTGCGGTCACGGTGGTCGGGTTTGGCGGCGGCTTTTGGCTCTGTACGAAGCGCTCCGTAGAGGACTGACGCGGTACTGGCGACGGCGCTGAGCACTCGGTGGGGACGAATGGCTGGTCTCACGAGAAACGAATCACTGCGCGACACCCGACCGCCGCTGAATGCGTCAAACCAGCAAAGGACCCAACCGCTCCCTGGAGACACCAGTCAGGAGTTCTCCGCGCACTCCAGGAAGCGGTTATTTATGTAAAGAAAGGAGACATAGACACACCATAGCAAATTTATTACATTTGACTATCGGTCTGCTGACTGCGGAGCGACTCAGCTGAGATAACAGCAAGGTGGGCGATCACCTCGTCAATTATGTTCAGATGTGATGAGTATGTATTGATTTTATTATACAATAGTACTGGATGGGACGCTTCTTGCGCCAAATTGGCCGGACACCGCGAAACCGTCCTGAGTACGTTGCCATACTCCCGTCAGAGGCCCACAGTCACCCGTACGACGCCTCGTTCGTCGTCGGCCACCGGTATCGGACTCAGTCCCGACACCCTGACCGACTCGATTCGACCACGTGAGCAAAAACCTCGTGAAGTGTCGGTTTTACACGCGTATAGGCTGTTTTAACCGAGTCTTTTCCTCCCTCAAGTGGAATTCACACGGGCTTCGGTAATGAGCCATATTTTGAACAATACTCTATGTCTCAAATCACCTCGACAGTTGGCTGCCGAGCACGGTCGAAGATATTGTATTCTAGAGAATGAGTCCCCAAGTGAAATCTGAATTTAATACTAACTATACATATATTTCATCCGCGGTCGGAACGGACGTGCCACCGCCGCGCTATCGAGCGCATTGCTCAGTTCGGTGGGTGTCGGTGAGTCTGGCTCGTATCGGACCGCGACTCCGCCACCGCGTGAGTCGGACCGTCAGCCCAGTCGCGCTTCCAGCGACTCGACGAGCGAGTCGTTGCCGATGTAGACCGGAACGCGGTCGTGGATGCCGTCGGGCGTCCCCGAGAGGAGCGACGCCTCGCCGTCGGAGGACCGCCCGCCCGCACACTCGATGATGTAGCCGATGGGAAAGCCCTCGAACTGCTGTCGGAGTTTCCCGCTCGGTGCGTCGGTCTGTGCGGGGTACGCGAAGACGCCGCCGTAGTGGAGAATCTGGTTCACGTCGCCGATCATCGAGCCGCCGTAGCGGAGCTTCATGCCCTCGGTGCGCTCGGTCTCGCTGGCGAACGCCTCGAACTCGTCGAACCAGTGGTTGACGCGGCCGCCGAAACTGAAGATGGCGGGGTCGTCGGGCAGCGTCAACTCCTCGCGGAGCGGGCGCTTGATGCCCGATTCGAGGATGTACTCGCTGACGACGCCGTCGCGGGCGGCCACGAGCGTCGTCACCGGGCCGTAGAGGATGTAGCCAGCGGCGAGCAGATTCTCGCCGCCCGTGGGGAGCGGTTCGTCGTAGACGCTGTAGAGCGTCCCCATCACGTTGTTCGGCTTCAGGTTCGTCGACCCGTCGAGCGGGTCGAGCGCGACGGACACGCCCTCGCCGATGTCGATGACGTCGGCGCGCTCCTCGCTGGCGTACTCGCCGACGCCGTCGAGGGGACGAAGCCGCTTCAACAGCAGTTCGTCGGCGTAGGTGTCGGCTTCCAGTTGGCGCTCGCCGCTCGGGTTCGTGCCCTCCTCGTAGACGCGCCGGCCGGGCAGGCCCGCCCGAATCGACGGCGCGGCCGCACAGAGCGTCTCGACGACGGCGTCGACCACGTCGTCCTCCCGACTCGATTCGTCTGTCATGCGTTCGATACACCCTGCGGAGTCGCGGATGCGTCGAAGCGGTTCGACGGGACGCCGACGGGCGGCGCGCGGACGGGCGTCGGGGTGGTCGTCATTACCTACAGATTCCGTGGACGGAGTATAGTTCTGTCCCCGAGCGTAAGCGTTGCACCGCGCCGACGACGGGGTTTGCGGCGGGTTTTCGACTCGGGCGCTGTTGAAATCCTCCGCTGGTGGAGGTTGTTGGACTCGTGCTGAATACAGGGCGCGAGTCGGCTATGAGTTCAGCACTCGATATGGGCAGCTCAAATCGCTACGTACAGTTTTTCTACTCAGCGGTTATCTCTCGGGGCTTGGCAGAACTAAACTACGTATTGCATTTTGTTCCACCAAGGGGTACCCAGAAGACATATTATATCAACTAAGAAGAAATAATTATGTCAACAGGTGGGGTGCCTGGGTTCATTACAACTCTCCCTCTCGTGGCACTGATTGGTCTCTTCGGTAGTTCAGCAGCAATCGCCTACTGTATTCGAGTACTCGCTGCCCGATACGAGACACCGGCACCGCTTTCAACGGGAAGTCTCACGCTCATCAGTGTACTAGGACAGTTAGCGGTTCTATTCACCGCAGGAACTGTCCTCGCCGGAATTGGTGGAATTCCTGCGAGCCCTTCCTTCTTCGGCCCCGCAGTCCCAGTACTCCTGTTTGGCTATGGACTCCCTCTCGTAGTCATCGCAGTTCTCATCGGGAAATTGATCGAGTGGCGCAGTCAAGATGAACCGTCACGTCGATTTATACATGGTTCGAGCACCGTATTCGCAGTCATCCACCTGCTAACGGTGCCTACCGTTTGGGCAATGTTTGTTCTAATTGAATTACTGATTCGCAGTTACTGATCACAGTTCTGTTATCAATTTCCGTGGCGTCTGTGAGACAGATACGTTCGAACAGATTACTGCGCGGCGAACAGTCGTTCGAACACGACCGTCGGGAACCGCGGTTCGAGTCGGCTCGGCGGCCGGCCCTTTCGGTCGACGCGCTCGGCCGTGACCCGACGGGTGATGCCGTCTTCGGCGAGTTCGTAGAGGATTCGCTTGACCGTCGCCGCCGAGAGGTCGACCGACTTGGCGATGTGCTGGCTCGTCGCCCGCACCGACTGCTGTTGGTCGGGGCGCAACGCGAGGAGTTCGTGAAGCACCTGCTGGCGGTTCTCCGGGAGCGCGAACACGCGGCCGAGCGAGACGCACGGGCGCGGCACCGCGGCGATTCCCGCGGCGGTGTCGGCGGCGGTGATGCTCTGGTGTCTGTTCCGAGTCGCCTCGTCGGCCGCGCCGAACAGCGCCGCGAGCGCGTCGTGGGCGTCGCCGTCGGCCCACTCGGCGATGTCGCGCGCGAGTCGGTGGTCGAGCGTCCGCTGGGACCCGGCCGACGACGCCCGGGTCATCAGCACGTCGATGAGCACCTGACTCTGGTACGGTTCGAACTGAATCTCGCCGGCCGTGTAGTCGGTCAGCACCGTCTCGTCGGGCGACGAACGCCCGATGGCCAACCAACTGACCTTGCTCGGCAGTCCGGCACAGAGCTCGACGAACGCCTCGCCGTCGAGCGTTCCCGGCTCTTCGAGGTGGTCGACGGCGACGATGGCTCCCGTCTGCGGGCCGTCGAGCGTCTCCTTGAGCCGCGACTGGAGCGCCTCCGTCTTGATGCCCTGCTTCGGCACCGACTCGTCGACGAGCGCGTCGAGCACGGCGTGATAGAACGCGAACGCGCTCGTCGTCTCGCGCGCGTCGACGTAGACGAACCGCGGCGCGAACGTCGCCTGCACGCGAGTCGTCGTGTGAATGGCGGCGTTGTTGACGCTCGACACGCGGACGAGGCGGTCGAAAAGCGCCGTCACCACCGCCGACTTCCCCGACCCTTTGGGGCCGTAGACGTAGGCGTTCGGCGGGAGGTGGCCGTCGAACACCGGGTCGAGGTAGTCGAGCAGTCGCTCCAACACCGGCCCGCAGTTCACCGGGTCGTCGATGTGCGCGACCGGCGAGAGCGAATCGTAGTCGACGAGGAGGCGAGGCTCACCGTCACGGCGCTGTCGACGTTTGATCCTCGCTTCGATGTCCATGTCGTGGATGATAGTTCCGAAATGGGAGGTATATCAGTTCTGACTGCTCACGGCAGCGGCACCGCGCCGGCCGTGGTGAAGACGCCCGCGATGGCGAGCAGGCCGAGGACGAACGTGGTCGTCACGATGGAGGCCGCGGGCGGGTCGAAGTGGGTGCTGCCGTGGGCGTAGAAGACGCGCTCGTACACCTCGCCGAGGACGCCGCCGAGGACGCCGAAGCCCGCGCCGAGCACGAGCGCCACGGGGACGCTCGCGCCGTCGAGCATGGCCATGCTGGCGATGAACGTCGCCGGGAGGCTCATGTGGTGGGTGACCGGAATCTTCTCGACGCCGAGATTCAAGAACAGCAGGCTCGTCGCGGAGATGCCGAACGGGATGAACAGGCTCCCCGTGCGCGCGAAGATGTACGCGCTGAGGATGCCGACGGCCATTCCGACGGCGGCGACGCCGCTCCACTTGTACTGGTGCGGGAGCCACGGCTCGACCGCGAGACGGTACGAACCGCCGGTGGCGGTCCCGCCGTCGGTCATCGCCTCGCGTTTTGTGCCCGTCTCGAACGGCGACACGTCGAGGAAGCCCTTGCCGCGGGGGGTTCCGACGAGTTCGTAGCCGAAGACGGCGCGGGCGAGCAGCGCGGTCAGGACGACGCCGACCGCGGGCGGGTCGAGCGGGAGCGCGAGGCCAGCAGAGGTCTGACGAATCGCCATCCCGATGACGCCGAAGACGCCGCCCACCGCGAGGATGTCCGGCCGGGTGCCGAGCGCGTACGCGATGTCCTTCGCGGGGTGGTAGTCGCCGTCGGCGGGCGCGGGCATACCGTCGTTCTTCGCGGCGTAGGCCGCGGCGGCGACGCCGCCCGCGAAGGCGACGTGAGGGCCGAAGACGGGGCCGAACGCCAGCGGGCCGACGATGCCGGCACCGTAGCCGCCCGCGGCGTCCGCGACGAGGCCCCCGCCCCCGACGAACTCCGTGGAGACGACGTTGCCGGCCTCGCCGACGAGCACCATGATACCGGTGAAGATGAACGCCGGCAGCGCCCCGAGAGACGCGCCGAACATCCCGCCCGCGAACGAGGCGATGACGAGCACGAGGATGTCGACGGCTTCGAGGCCGAAGACGATGGCCATCTCACTCGTCCCCCTCGGTTTCGTCTTCGCGCGCCCAGTCGAGCGAGCGGTCGACCGCGTCGTGCCAGCGGTCGTACAGCTTGTCGACGCGCTCGGCGTCGGCCTCGGGCGAGAACTCGCGGTCGACCTGCCAGTTGTCGCGGAGTTCGTCCACCGTGTCCCAGTAGCCGACGGCGAGGCCGGCGGCGTACGCCGACCCGAGGGCGGTCGTCTCGTCGACCTCCGGCCGGGCGATGTCCGTCTGGATGATGTCGGACTGGAGCTGACAGAGGAAGTTGTTCTTGACCGCGCCGCCGTCGACGCGGAGCGCGTTCAGTTCGACGCCCGAGTCGGCCTCCATGGCCTCGGCCACGTCGCGGGTCTGGTAGGCGATGGATTCGAGCGTCGCGCGGACGAGATGCTCCTTCCGCGTGCCGCGGGTCATGCCGACGATGGTGCCGCGGGCGCGACCGTCCCAGTGGGGCGCGCCGAGGCCCGTGAACGCCGGGACCATGTAGACGCCGTCGGTGGACTTGACCGAGCGCGCGAGTTCCGCCGTCTGGGCGGCGTTGTTGATGAGGTCGACGTCTTCGAGCCACTCGATTGCCGCGCCGGTGATGAAGATAGAGCCTTCGAGGGCGTACTGCACGGGCTCGCCGGAGAGTTGGAACCCGATGGTCGTCAGGAGGCCGTGGTCGGACGAGACCGCCTCGGTCCCGGTGTTCATGAGGTAGAACGAGCCGGTGCCGTAGGTGTTCTTCGCGTCGCCCTCGTCGAAGCAGGTCTGGCCGAACAGCGCGGCCTGCTGGTCGCCGAGCGCGCCCGCGACGGGGATTTCCGCGCCGAGGAAGCCGTCGGCGTCCGTGTGGCCGTAGAGGTCTTCGTCCGAGGACGGCCGGACCTCCGGGACCATCTCTTTGGGCACGTCGAACTCGGCGAGGAGGTCGTCGTCCCAGTCGAGCGCCTCGATGTCGTAGAGCATCGTCCGCGAGGCGTTCGACACGTCAGTGATGTGGTTGCCCGTCAGGTTGTAGATGAGCCACGCGTCGATGGTACCCATCAGGAGTTCGCCCTCCTCGGCCCGACTGCGGAGGTCGTCGCCGCGCGAACTCTGGAGCTTCAGCGGCTCCGCGTTGTCGAGAATCCACTCGACTTTCGTCGCCGAGAAGTAGGCGTCCGCTTCGAGGCCGGTCTGCTCGCGAATCCACTCGACTTTGTCTTCGGCCTGGAGTTCCTCGACGCGGTCGGTCGTCCGGCGGTCCTGCCAGACGAGCGCGTTGTGGACCGGCTTGCCCGTCTCACGGTCCCAGACGATGGTCGTCTCGCGCTGGTTCGTGATGCCCAGCGCTTCGAGTTGCTCCGCGTCGAGGCCGGCGTCGGCCAGCCCGTCCGCGATGACCTGCTTCGTGTTCTCCCAGATTTCGAGGGGGTCGTGTTCGACCCATCCCGGATTCGGGTAAATCTGCTCGTGTTTCTCGTAGGCGTTGCCGACGACCTGCCCGCTGTGATCGAAGATCATGAAGCGCGTTCCGGTCGTCCCCTGGTCGATCGAACCGACGTATGTGTCTACCATGTGTGTTCCGTGCCCTGCCCAATTCGTTATTGCTGGTGCGGGCTTACCAGTAAACAATATATTGAATCGTTATAAATATACCTCTCAGACTGATTTTCGTCGGTGACACACGGGAACCAACTGTCGTTCGAATGGGTGTTTCGAGAGCCCACCCACACAATAGAGGCGCTTTCATCCGCGTATTCCCGGAGTAACCAGTTCCCGTCCGAAAGCACCCGACGCTCGGCGACGAACGTATTCTTCACCGAGAACAATCACAGAATCATTATGTTTACTAGCCATCCGCAGTGGGTAGTGTCGATTCGGTTCAGCCGTGCGAGCGAACGTGTTCGGGGTAATCGACTCGGTGGTCTCCCGCGAGGGACGATACGCATGGCAGACACCACCCTCGACGTGCGCGACCTCCCCCCGGTAGAGCGCCATCCGAAGATTCACGCCGCCTTCGACGACCTCGACGCCGGCGAGTCGCTGACGATTCTCAACGACCACGACCCCAAGCCGCTGTTCTACGAGATGCAGGCGGAAGTCGACGCCTTCGACGCCGACAACTACACCGTCGAACAGCGCGCCCCCGACGAGTTCGCGGCGACGTTCCCGAAGCAGTAGCGTCGCGGCCGCGGGTCGTGACCGCGGTTCCGGCCCGCCTCCCGCGTTTCTCCACCTCGACGAATATGTTCGGAGTCACCGGTAGGACTCCTCGCCGCGCTAGGTCGCGTATGAGCGCCATTCCCGCCGACATCGACACGGCTCGACAGCCACCGATGACGATTCCGCTCCGGCACTTCGTCGTCGCGCTCGGCCTCCTCGCGGCCGCGGTGGGCCTCCGGGTCGGCCTCGCCGTCGGCGTCGCTCCCGGTGCCGCCCGCCTCGCGCACGTCCACCTCCTCGTCGCGGGGTGGGTGTGCGTCACCATCATGGGCGCGATGACGCAGTTCGTCCCGGTCTGGTCCGGCGTCGACCTCTACTCTCGACGACTCGCGACCACCCAACTGTGGGCCGTCGGCGTCGGTCTCGTCGGCCTCGCGGGGTGCTTTCTCCTCGGCGCGTTCGCGTGGCTCCCGGTCTTCGGTGCCGCCGCCCTCCTCGGCTTCTGGACGTTCGCCTACAACATGGCGCGCACGCTCTCTCGACTCGACGGCTTCGACGTGACCGAGCGCCACTTCGGCCTCGCAATCGGCTTTCTCGTGGCCGTCACCGGGCTCGGGTTCCTGCTCGCGGTCGACTTCACGCGGCCGCTTTTCGCCGGCGTCGGCGCGACCCACGGGACCGTCCGCGCGGCCCACGTCACGCTCGCCGTCTTCGGCGTCGTCGTGACGACCGTCGTCGGCGCGCTCTACCAACTCGCGACGATGTTCACCCAGACGAAACTCCGCGGCGTCGACGTGTGGCTCCGCCGCGTCGAGGAGGTCGGCTACCCGCTGGGCGTCGTCGCGCTCGCCGGCGGGCGACTCGTCTCCGAGCCGACGCTCGCGCGGGTCGGCGGCGCGCTCGTCGCCCTCTCGCTTCTCGGCGTCGCGGCGATTCTCGCCCGCCGCCTCGTCGAGTCGTCGGTCGACTGGACGCCCATGCTCACCCGGTACGCCGTCGCGGCCGTCGCGCTCGCCGCCTGGGCCGTCCTGACGGTCCCCGCGTGGGTCGCGGCCCCGCTGGCCGGCGACCGCCTGTTCGGCACGCCGGGGGTCGACTCGCTGTTCCTCCTCGGGTTCGTCGGCTTCGTCGTGCTCGGGACGCTCTACCACGTCGTCCCCTTCATCGTCTGGGTCCACCGCTACAGCGACCGCCTCGGCCTCGAACCCGTACCGATGCTCGACGACCTCTACAGCGACCGCCTCGCCCGCCTCGACTTCGCCCTCGTCCTCTCGGGGGTCGCCGTCGTCGTCACGAACGACCTCGCCGGACTCTCTCCGGCCGCCGAGACGGCGGGCTGGACGCTCGTGTTCGTCGGCGTCGCGGCGTTCGCCGCGAACCTTTTGCGGGTCATCTGGCTCCACAGCCCGCAGTCGCTGGTCGGCGGCGCAGTCGCGTCGGCCGCCGATGCGGACGACGGCGCGGACTGAGTCGATTCGTCAGCGACGCGTCTCGGACTCCTTCATTCCATGAGCAGTTCGGGCGCGAGGAAGAGCATCGCGAGCAGACACGTCAGGACGAGAACCGCCGCGAGACGCAGGACCCCGGCTTCTCGCCGTCGATCGTTCGGAAGCGACTCGGCGACGCCGGACAGCGCGGTCCCCGCTATCATGAACAGGAGCCACCCGCCAGACAGGGACTGGTCCACGACGGCGTACTGCCAGTACAGACCCGACATGACGAGCGCGCCGCAGAGCTGGACGACCGGGAAGACGCCGCCGGAGGGCTCGCTGAACACGGTTTCGTCGACGATGGAGGGCATCGAACAGGCCATCGCCCGCGGAGAACAAAATAGCACCTGCTGTCGCTCACCTCGCCGGCCGTGCGCTCGTTCGCTCCCGGTCGTGTCTCCCCCGAACGCGTTCGGCCGCAGGCTTACCGACCGCGCGGCCGACAGTCCAGCCGTGATGCCAGAACACGCCGCGCTCGCCGACCTCCCGCCGCAGATGCACGCGCCCGTCTTCGAGACCGACCGCCCGAAAACCGTCAGGCTCCGCCTCGAAGCCGGCGACGAGGTGCCGGCGCACTCTCACCCCGGCTTCGACATCGTCTTCCACGTCGTCGACGGCCGGATGGAACTCGCGCTCGACGGCGAGACCCACGAGGTCGCGGCGGGGGAGCTGCTGCGGTTCGGCGGCGACCGCGACATCTCGCCGCGCGCGCCAGTCGATAGTACCGCAGTGCTCGTGTTCGCGCCGGCCGGTGACGACTGAGCTGCGGGGTCACGACGGACGAAAAACGGACGCCTACTGCTTTTCGCCCGACAGCCGGTTCAGCGCCGCCTCGAACTCCTCGGACAGCGAAACCGCTCCGGGTTCGGCCTCGTCGTCGCGCTCGCCCGCTGGCGCTCCAGCGACGCGGGTCGAGTCGTTCGTCTCCGCCTGCGCCTGGGCGTCGCCCGCGTCCATCGCGTCGAGCTCCGCGTTGATGGCGTCGGCCTGCTGGTGCATCGGCGCGACGCGGACCCGGACGCGATCGTAGTCGTGGCGGTCGGCGAGGCCGTTCCACGCCCGAAACGCGCCGACGGTGAGCGTCTTCGACTGCGGGCAAAACGGCGTCGTCGGCGTGAACTCCGCGCGGAGAATCGACGGGTCGTCGCGGTCCTCCGCGTAGCGAAAGCCCGCCTCGGGGTGTCGCCGGTCGAGGTTCAGCCGCGCGAGGTTGTAGCCGAACGTCACGTCGTAGACGCCGCGGTCTTCGAACAGGTCGCGCGCGACCCGGTGGACGGCGACGTGGTCGTCGCCGTCGAGGACGCGGTGACCGTCGAGAAAGGCGTCCGGGTCGGGCAGGTGTTCCGGGACGAACTGGTCGATATCGTCGAAGCGGTCGGCTCGCGACCCGCCGAACAGGGATGGGATGTCTGGCATGGTCCGAAATGGGGTCGCCACGGGCGTAGGCCCACCCCCGAACACGTTCAACGCACCGTTCGGTGCCGGCGCCCGTCGCGGTCGTGGCACGAGTCGATGGTGCTCGGTGCTGTCAAAATTCGTCGTCGCGGGACGGGAGCTACGTATGGACGGGCCAAAGAGTGGCACAGACGGACCGGACACGGCTCGGAGCGTAGGTTACCGAAATATCGCCACGACGGAGACGGCTTCGGACGCACTCATCTCCGATTTATCAATCGCTGAATCCGGTCGCGAACCTCGTCCGCGGAGTCGTATAGCTCGTTGTCAACCGGAGCGAGGACCTCGTCGACGGGTTTCAACCCTCCTTGCGTTTCGACCTCGTAGTCGCCGTAGTTCTCGACGAGTTGCTCCGTCGTGGTCGGGTAGTCCTGAATCTCAAGCGCATCGTCGAGGTCCCCAAGCTGCTCCCCGGGGGCGGGTTCGTCGGCGCGGTCACGCGCCTCTTGGAGCGCTCGTTCGCGCTGGCGCTGTTCTTCGTTGGCCGCTTGCTTGTTTCGGCCCTGTTTGTCGTCTGGCATCCTTGGCACTTCGAAAGCGAACGGGATAATGCTGTGGCCGATTCTCGGTAGTCACTTCCGACATGCGGGTTCTGTCAGGTCCGGCGGGGGTCAACAGCGTCAGGTAGAAAACCGGTCAGTCCGGGGACGACCGGTTGGTGCCGGCGCTCCGTTGCGGTCGGAACGGTCGAGGTACACGATGAATGCCAACCGGCCTCAGAGTGGCTTTATTTTCGGCCCGCATATACGGTACACCACTTGCGGAACGATGCGTGCTCACCAATCGCTCGAAATCCTCGCCGTGGCTATCCTCTACATCTGCGTGTTTGTGATAGTCGTCGGATCTGCGCTTGATTCGATAGCCGGCTTGGAAACGCTCTCGATGGATGCTACGAGGGGTGTTGAACGCACATGGGACTTAGTCTCGAAGCCACAGGGCTGGATTCTCTGTCTCGGCTACGTCCCAGTTCATTTCGCGTACCTGTTCGTCCGCGCACGACTCGCCGGTGAATCGGTTGATTCCTACTGGGACTGACAACCGCCACGATGTGTAATACGCCTCGCTGAACACAGAGTGCGAGTCGGCCACTAGCGACTCGCTGGCGAAATATATTACACGTCCAATCAGTACTCGTTCACGTATGCGTTGCAACCAGCATCGGCCCTCTATCGATGACTGACATCAACGACGAGTTCGGTGGTGTGTGGGGTGGCGTGAGTACGCTGCTAGTCGCAGTACTCGCCATCGGCGTCTTCGTATTCTTGACGAACCCGATCAATACTGGTGGAGTTATCGCCGGAATCGTTTTGGCCCTTATTGGTCTTGTACAGGTTCTTGCCCCTCGCATCTCGCCGTGGTTCAAACGCCTTAGCCGTCACTGGATTGGCCTGTGTTGGATACTCATCGGTGGCGGGATAGCGACTCTCGGGCTTGTTGCCTCGTCAACAACCGGAACGCTCGTTGGTGGAGTTGTACTCGGGGCACTGTTCATACTCTTTGGAAGTGCTGTTGTATTCGGTCGTTGACATCGCCCTCTAAGCGTTGCACGCGTGTTCTCTCAACACCGAGAGGTTTCGACAGAGACGGGCGAAAAACAGCGATCAATGGTTGCCAGTCGGTGCGACGGCGCTACTGCGGGTCAGGGTCGGAGTCGAATATCTCGGGGTCCTCCGGCCCCTCGGCGCGGATGACCGCCATACAACCCTTGCGGGCGACGCGGGACAGCGAGTGGTCGACGAGTTTGAAGTCGCCGGGGACGGGCGAGCTCATCGTCGCGATGGTCGTGCTCCCCGGCGGGACGAGCCGCGTCTGGATGTGGCTCTGGGGCTCCGTCGTCAAAGAGCCGTCCGGGTAGAGCGTCTCCCAGACGCTCCCGATGGGGTGGAAGCTACTGGAGAGGTTCGGCCCCCCGTCGACGAAGTACACCCGGACCGTCTCGCCCGTGCCGACGGTCGCGGCCGGTCCCCGGCCGTTGGGCGTCCACGCGTACTTCTCGCCGTTCATGAGGACGTACGTTGGGTCCTCGTCCCGCATCGACGCGTAGTCGAAGTTGTGCTGGCCCTCCTCGCCGGCGGCCTTGTCGGTGTAGAGTTCGTGCTGGCCGATGTAGACCTCGTGGTCGACCTCGGGAAGCCCCTCCGGTGGCTCGACGAGGATGAGCCCGAACATCCCGGCGCTGATGTGCATGTCCATGTTCGGCACGGCGCAGTGGTAGATGTACGCGCCGGGGTAGGTCGCCTTGAACCGCAGGTGCGCCGTCTCGCCGGGGTTCGTCATCGTCGCCTCCGCGCCGCCGCCGGGACCGGCGACCGCGTGGAAGTCGACGTTGTGCGGCATCGCGTTCTCCTCGGGGTTCTCGAACGTCAGGTTCACCGTGTCGCCCTGCCGGACGCGGATGAACGGACCGGGGACCTGCCCGTTGTAGGTCATGTAGGTGAACGTCACGCCGTCTTCGACCTCGGCGGTCACCTCCTCCGGCCGGAGCGTCACGTCGACCTCGGCGGGCTCGCTTCGGTCGATTGGTCCGGGGATATCAGTGGGGTCGGCCGCGACTTGGTCGACCAGATTCGTCGAACGCTGTTGTGTCGGTTCCTCCGTCCCGTCGAGCGACTGCGCGGCGGTCGGCGCTTTCGTCGCACAGCCGGCGAGCGATGCGGCGCCGCCGAGTCCGAGCCACTGGAGCGTCCGTCGCCGAGTCGTAGATAGCATCTGTGTCTCCCTCCGGTTGAATCGAGTGCCCGAACACGGGTATAAACGAACAATGGTTGTACGGTTGGGAGACGCGCTCCGAACATCTTCGCGAGTCGTACCACACCGCGAGACGCGAGCGGGCGCGGTCGCTCCCGAGTGCGCGAGTCCCGAGAAGACGAACGAGGGTTCAGTCGTCGCCGACGAACCGGTCGCGGCGGTACCGACACTGCTCGCAGAAGAACTGCGCGAGTCCCGCTGGCTGCGTGCCGGTGAAGGCCATCTCGGAGCCGCAGTCAGGGCACCATTCGGAGTGGGTGGTATTCGTGTGGTCTGAACTCATACCACGTACAAACGCGTGAGGAGTTATTACATTAACGATTATGCCAAATTAGGCTCGATTGATACGTTTCGGGACGCTAAGGGTGTCGACGACGACGTTAGCGAGGGGCACGCTGGAGGTGAGTCGGTGGTGGCGACGACTCAGGGGTCCCAAATCGCGGTGACGACGCCGTCCTCACGCTCGGCCGAGCAGTAGGCGAACCCCCGGTCGTCGAGCTTCGGGTAGAGGAACTTCGGCTCGCGGTCGTTGAGCTGGACGAACACGGTTTCGCCGTCGAGTGCGGCGAGGCGGTTCATCGTCTCCGTGAGCGGTTCCGGCGGCGGCAGCTCCCGCACGTCGAGGAAGCTCACCGCTCGTTCGCTCGGTGCGTCGAGTCCGTCGAGGTACGCTTCGTGCTCCATACCGGTGTCGTGGGGCCGCCGGAGCAGGAAGTTCACCCCGAACGTGTTCGTCCCGTCGCCGCCGGTCTTGCGGCCGAACGCGTTCGGGGTGTGGCTCACCTTTCACGCCCTCGAACCACCCGACCAGAGCCATGTCTCGACCGCCACACCTCGACACCGACACGGGAACGGGGAGCGACGCGGACGCGCCGCCGACGGCGACCGCCCCGCCTGACCCGTCGAGCATCGACACCTCGCGGCGGCCGTTCGTCCTCATCTGGGAGGTCACCCAGGCGTGCGGCCTCGCGTGCGACCACTGCCGGGCGGACGCGACGCCCGCACGGCACCCCGACGAACTGACGACGGCGGAGGGCACGCGCCTGCTCGGCCAGGCCCGCGAGTTCGGCCCCGGGCAGCTCGTCGTCCTCTCCGGCGGCGACCCGCTCGCCCGTTCGGACCTCGTGGACCTCGTCGAGTACGGGACCGACTTGGGCCTCCGGATGACGCTCACCCCGAGCGGGACGTCGTCGCTGACGCCCGAGACGGTCGCCGACCTCGCCGACGCGGGCGTCAAGCGCATGGCGCTCAGCCTCGACGGCGCGACCGCGGCGTCGCACGACGCCTTCCGAGGCGAAGACGGGAGTTTCGAGCAGACCGTCGCGGCCGCCCGCGCGGCCCGCGAGGCCGGCCTCCCGCTCCAGATAAACACGACCGTCTGCGCCGAAACGGTCGACGAACTCCCCGCGCTCTGCGACCTCGTGGCCGACCTCGGGGCGGTTCTCTGGTCCGTGTTCTTCCTCGTCCCCGTCGGGCGCGGGCGCGTCCTCGACCCGATTTCCCCCGAGCGGGCCGAGCGCGTCATGGAGTGGCTGGCCGAGGTGAGCGCAGAAGCGCCCTTCGGCGTCAAGACGACCGAAGCGCCCCACTACCGCCGAGTCGCCATCCAGCGCCGGCGGGACGCGAGCGACGCGCCCCCGACCGACGGCATCGGCCGCCGACTCGGCATCACCGCGGGCGACGGCTTCGCCTTCGTCAGCCACACCGGCGAGCTGTTCCCGTCGGGCTTTCTCCCCGCGTCCGCCGGCTCGGTCCGCGACGGCGGACTCGTCGAGCGGTACCGCGAGAGCGACCTCTTTCGGGCGCTCCGGGACCGCGACGCCCTCCGCGGGAAGTGCGGCGCGTGCGAGTTCCGCCACGTCTGCGGCGGCAGTCGGTCGCGGGCGTACGCCCACACCGGCGACCCGCTGGCAAGCGACCCGCTCTGTGGGTACGTACCCGCCGACTACGACGGACCGATGCCCGGGACTCGGTCGGCGGGCGACTGACGCCTCGGGAGTGGCGGCGCACGGGAAGAACCCCGAACACGTTCGGGATAACCGCTTGCATCCGTCGCCGCCGAGGTGTAGCTGATGACGCGCGACACAACCTTCACGAGACGGCGCTTTACGGCACTGACTGCGACGGCGGCGCTGTCGACGGCGCTCGCCGGCTGTTCCGGCTCCGGCGACGACGCCGCGAACGCGGCCGAAGCGGACGGGGGCGACGCGACGACCGCCGAATCGACCGCGGAGCCGACGACCGACTCCGGCGGCACGACCGGCGGCGACGACGGTTCCGGCGGCGGGAGCGCCCCGCAGTTCGACGGCTGGTTCGACAACGTCGACAACTACGACGGCGTCTCGGACGAGACCGGGAGTTCGACGGTGACGGTGACAGTGGGTTCGCAGGCGAACGGCGGGGCGTTCGGGTTCGGCCCGGCCGCCGTGCGGGTCTCGACGGGAACCACGGTCGTCTGGGAGTGGAACGGAAAAGGCGGGTCGCACAACGTCGCCGCCGCGGACGGCGGGTTCGAATCGGAGTTGGCGGGCAATAGCGGTCACACGTTCGAACACACCTTCGAGGAGGCCGGGACGTACAGATACGCCTGCACGCCGCACGAGACGCTCGGGATGAAGGGCGCGGTCGTCGTTGAGTAGCGTCCGGCCACGTCGTTTTTCGGTCTGTTTCCGCCCGCAGTCGGTCGGTTCTCGACTGCCGCGAACTTCTTCTTCCGGTGCGACGAATCTCTCGCATGGGCCGTCCACCACTCCTCGCCGCCGCGCGCCGCCGCCCCTCGATGACGTTCGCTCTCGCGGGCGGCGCGTTCGCGCTCTGGTACGTTCTCGCCGACCCGGTCGTCGCGTTGTTGACCGGCGGCGACCCGGCCGCCCCCGCCGCGCCGATGGCGGTGCTCATCGCCGGGGGGTTCCTCGGCGGCGGTCTGCTCGCCAGCCTGCTCTGGCGGCGACTCGGCGGGGCGAACTCCCGAGTCCGCGGCGCGCTCGTCGGTGGGCTCGTGGGATTGCTCGCGCTCCCGGTCCCGATGTATCTGCTCGAACTCGCGGTGGTCGTGATGGAGGGCAATCCGTTCGAAGCGCCGGTCGGGATGGGGGCGGTGGCGGCGCTTGTGAGGGGTGTCGTCCTGTTTCTCGTCGTCCCGCTGTTGCTCGGGGCGCTGGGCGTGATTGCGACGCTCGGCGGGACGGTCGTCGTCGGGGCCGTGACCGGGGTGGTGCTCGCGTGGGAGTGAGTCGGGAGTCCACCGGCGGCATAAATCGGAACACGTGACTCCGTCGAACTCCTCGGAACCCGACAGGAGTGGCGTGCTGAATATAGAGGGCGTATTCAGCGACCTGTAACCGAGGGCATCGGCACTGAACGTTATCGCTGTCCGTCGTGCTGCAAAAAGAGACTCAAAAGGCCCCGACTCTATTTCTGTACAAATAATATTTCAGCAGCATGTTGGTGTGGTTCATCTCCGGAATCGTCGTCGAAGACGACATTTTCTGACTGAAGGACCTCCCAATCTTCGTAATAGCTCAGGAGTTCACCCTGCGCATAGAAATATTCGTTCTCCGTCCAGTCAGGTGGTGTCGGCACGTCTGGATGATCGATGAACGCAAAGATTGCGTGTACCCCGCCCACCGCCGTGTTCTGTTTGAAGTGGTCGAACTGCTGCGAGCGATTCGTTGGATGAATGTACTGGACGGCCCCTGCCGAATACACTACATCGACCGGTTCCGGGAGAGAGACGTCATTTGCATCGGCCCGAATCGTCTGGAGAGGGACACCTCTCTGGTTAGCGAGTCGCTCGGCCTTCTGCAACCCTTTCGGGGAGACGTCCATCGCATAGACGTTCCACCCTTGTTGGGCGAAGAAGACAGCATCTCGCCCTTCGCCGGCACCAATATCGATCGCTGTTAGTTCGTTAGCATTCCCAGAGGTGAGTTCTACAACCGTTTCTGCCATTTGATTCGGTTCTGTTCCCCAGTAGTAGTCGTCTCGTCCGTAGACCTGTTCTCTGTCTTCGAAGTTCATGATATGACTGTGTTTTCAGACGCTAGATAAGATATACTCGGTTTCCTAGTCGACTTGATACCTGACCTCTACAGAATATCGCGAGATATGCGCGCTCTATTCAGCACGGCCTCAACAGGCGAGCACAAAAAAGCGGGTCGACAGAACCTCCCCCGTTAGTCGTCGCCCAGGATGCCCTCGGCGACCGCCATGTCCTCGACGCTCGGGTCGTCGGCGGACTGCCGGAGGACGAACCGCTTTCTGACGAGGTCGGCCGCGTAGATGACCGTCCCGAGGATGATGAGGGAGTCGCCGGGGAGCCGCGCCCAGAACAGCGTCTGAATCAGCGGCTGGTCGTAGAAGGCGACGCTCCGGGCGGCGGCGTAGCTCCCGGTAAACGCCGTCTCCAACTGGAGGAAGCCGACCGGGAGGACGGAGACGAACACCATCAACACGAGGCCGACGTTCCAACACCAGAAGGCGGCGTGCAGCCACGAGCCGTCCCAGCGCTCGGCGTCGATGGAGAGCTGGAGCATGTAGGTGACCATGCCGAGCGCGAGGAAGCCGAACGCGCCGAACATCGCGGCGTGGGCGTGACCGACCGTCAGGTACGTCCCGTGCTCGTAGTAGTTGATGAGCGGGAGGTTGATGAAGAAGCCGAGCACGCCCGCGCCGACGAAGTTCCAGACGCCGCTGGCGACGATGAACATGAACGGCAGGCGGTACGGGAACGACTCGCCCGACATCGCGCGGTACTGCCCGAGCGCCTCGTAGAGGATGAACACCAGCGGGATGAGTTCGAGCGTCGAGAAGACGCTCCCGATGGGCACCCACATGTCGGGCATGCCGACCCACCAGTAGTGGTGCGAGACGCCGATGATGCCCGTCCCCATGACGAGCAGCGCTTGGAGCATGACCGCCTTCTCGGCGCTCCGGCGCGACAGGAGGTTCATCGACACCAGCGTCAGGCCGACGATGGCGACGATGAAGAACTCGAAGGCCCCCTCGACCCACATGTGGACGACCCACCAGCGCCAGAACTCCGTGACGGCGATGTTCGTCTCGGGGGTAAAGAGGAAGCCCGCGGTGAACAGGAGGGCGATGGAGCCGCCGGCGTACAGAATCATGTGCGCCAGCCCGTACGGCGGTTCCTTATCGAGAAGCGGCTTCAGGCCGCGGACGGCCAGCCCCGCCCAGATGAGGAAGCCGGCGAGGATGCCGAACTGCCAGAGCTTCCCGACTTCGAGGTATTCGAGCCCCTCGTTGCCGAGAATCCACCACAGCGAGCCGTCGATGTAGCCGTTCGCGCCCAGCCAGATGCCCGACAGGCCGCCGACCACGACGACGACGATCGCGCCGAGGAGGACGTTGATGTACGTCGACTGCTTCGGCGGTTCGTAGCCGGTCAAAAGCGGCGGGAGGAACAGCCCCGCGCCGAGCCACGTCGCGGCGATCCAGAGGATGCCGAGGTCGATGTGCCACGTCTTGGCGATGGCGAACGGGAGCAGTTGCAGGATGGGCACGCCGAATATCGACTCGATGCCGAAGAACCCGGCGCGCTCGATGTAGAAGTGCGCGAGTAGGCCGCCCAACAGCACCTGCGCCAAGAACAATCCCGCGGCCACCGGGATGAACCGAAGCGCCGCCCGCTGGCTCGGGAAGACGCTCACGTCGCCCGGCTCGGGCACCGTGATGTCTTCGGCCGACGGCTCGGGGAGTTCGACCGACTTGTACAGCCAGATGCCGAGGCCCGCGCCCGCGACGAGAAGCACCATGGCGATGACGCTCCACGTCATCGAGGCGGCGGTGGCGTCGTTGCCCGCGCCGGGCTGGTACGGCCAGTCGTTCGTGTACGAGTGAGTGCCGTCAGGGCGGTCGGTGTGGGAGAACCAGGCCGTCCACATGGCGAAGTCCGCGAATGCCCGCGCCTCCTCCTCGGAGTCGATCATGTTCGCGGGGACGCCGCGCTCGTGGTCGCCTTCGTGGTAGCGCTCGACGTACTCCTGACGAACCTGCTCGTGGGCGTAGACTTCGGCCGCGGTGTACTGAATCGCGCCGCCCTCGTAGCTGTCGTCGAGGTCTGATTTCACCACGTCGGCGACGGCGGCCTGGTCGGCGGAGTCGAGTTCGTCGTAGGATTCACCGTACCGCTCTTGGGCGTAGTAGTTCCGCATGAACTGGACTTTCAAATCCAGCGCGTCGGCGGTGTAGTCCGCGCCGTAGTACGCGCCGTTGCCCAGTATCGACCCGTGGTTCATCAGGCCGTCTTTCTGGAACACCGTCTTGCCCTCTCGAATCACGTCGCCGCTGACGACGACGTCGCCGTCGGGTCCGACCACCTCGTCGGGGATGGGCGGAGCCTCCTGGTAGGCGAACCAGGCGCCCGCGCCCATCACGACGAGGTTGAAGACGAACACGACGACGATTGCCTTCGCGATGGTCTTGCGTTGAAGCTCCATACACGTCGTGGTTCACACGCCTGCTATAGGCTACACGCGGCGCTTCCCGGCCTCGCACAGCCCGGACGAACATGTTCGGATAGCCGCTCTTTGAGTCGGAAGCCGTCTCTCGAAGTGTGATGACGACCGACTCGCGACCCGCGGACCACGACCGCGAAACGCCCGACTCTGCGACCGACCGCGTCCACGACACGTCGTGGTCGGCGAACCTCGAACACCCGCGGCACGCCGCCGACCGCGACCTCGTGGTCTCGGAGGCGGTCGCCGCGGTCGAACACACGACCGCCGGCCACCACGTCAACCTCGTCACCCACGGCGACCACGGCCACCCGGAGACGTACCTCTACGACGCGCTGGCGGAGCGGTTCGACGGCGTGGCGTACGAGTACGTCGAGCAGTGCGGCTGCGGCGGGCACGTGACGCGGGTGTTCGTCGGGTAGCCGCATCTCGGTCTCGAACGTCCAGACCGGTGCCTGCACTCGCGGCGAGCCGGTGTCTAGCTACCCCGACGAACTCGGGGTTCCAGCGGTTTCACCGTCGGCGTCCGGTTCGGCGAAGAAGTCGAATTCCAACTCCCCGTCGAGGACGTGCGTGTGCTCGAAAACCCCCGTCTCGACGAGTTCCACGGTACTGTCGACGGCGAGCCTGCGGGCCGATTCCGGCCATTCGGTGACCGCGAGGTTGAGAAACGCGGTCTCGTCGGCGAGCTCGCCGAACCGGTGAACTTCGACGACCGCGGCCGTCTCGTCTCGGAACAGCGACACAGACGGGTGAGGTCTGCGGCCACCCTCGAACGGCCCCCGTAGCGAGAGTCGTGGCGGGGACCCGTCACCGTCGGGTGCCGTAAAGCGCTGTGTGAGCGACCGCAGTTCGGTGTCGCGAGAGTGCGAAATCGAGACGGCGAGCGGTCTCGGGAGGGGCCCGGACGTGGGGTCGACGCCCACGGTGGCGAGGTCTCCGTCGTCTCCATCCCCGTCGAACTGGAGGTATTTTCCCCTGTCTCGGGGGTTGTCGTCGGGCTCGACCACCGGGTCCGTGTGTTCGGTCGGCGACCGGATGGAACCACATCCGGCGGTCAGGGTGGAGGCGGCGGTCAGGGCGGACGCGAGGAACGCGCGGCGGCGCATAGTTGTCAACACGTTGGCGGCAGTAACAATGTTCTGGACCGACGACAGCGCCGGGAGCCGTCGACACCGCCGCGATGGGTTGTCGCCGTCGTCTCGTGACGACCGCGTCGCAGTCGCCCAGTCTTCGAAAGCGCTGCCGGGCCGTGGGCGACTACTCCGACTTCTCTTTCGGATACGTCTCGCCCGCCGACTCGCCACCCTCGCCTTTGAGCCACATGAACGCGCCGAACAGCGCGGGCGACGCCAGCATCGCGCCGAACGTCCCGGCCAGCGCGATGCCGCCGAGGCGCTCCGTCTCGGGGTCGCCGAACGGTTCGGCGACCTGCTCGTTCGACCCGCCCTCGTCGTCGGTGACGACGACCGCGCCCTTCATCCCGAGCGTCTCGTGCGGCGTGCAGGCGTAGGTGTACGTCCCGGCCTCCTCGAAGGTGTGCTCGAATGTGTGGTCGCCGGCGCTGACGAGGTCGGACTCGAAGCTCCCGTCCTCGGCGACGACGTTGTGCGACCCGCCCTCGCCGGACCACGTCCACGCCACGGTCGTCCCCTTCGAGACGCGAATCGCCGCGGGACCGAACCCGAACGCCCCGCCGTTGGCCTGCGAACCGACCTCGACCGTCACGCGCCGGAGACCGGTCTGTCCCTCCACGCCGTCGAAGTTCGAGGTGTTCTCGAACCACGCGTCGAGGTCAACGTCGCCCTCACCGGCGCTCTCGGCAGACGCCTCTGAATCGCCCTCACCGGCCGAGTCGGCCGCCTCGGTCGCGGTCGCGCCGCCGGCGTCGCCGACGACGACTGCGCCCTTCATGCCGAGCGTCTCGTGCGGCGTACAGACGTAGGTGTAGACGCCCTCCGTGTCGAAGGTGTGCTCGAACGTGTGGCCGCTGTCGCCGACGAGGTCGGACTCGAAACTCCCGTCGCTGGCGGCGACGTTGTGCGAGCCGCCTTTCCCGTTCCACTCCCAGACGACGGTCGTTCCGGGGTCGACGCGAACCGCGGCCGGGCCAAAGCCGAACGCGCCGCCGTTTGCCTGCGATCCCACCGTCACCGTCACCGTCGAACTCCCCGTCTCGTCCACCACCCCCTCGTAGTTCGAGGTCTGTGCGAACCACGAGTCGAGGTCGGTCCCCGACTGCGCTCGCGCGGAGTCGGCGACGCCGCCCAGCGCGGTCGTGGAGACGGCCGCGCCGCCGAGGAGTCGAAGTACGGTTCGCCGGCCGAGCGTCGGAGATGTGGAATCGTTCGAACTCATGATTGAGGCGGCGAGGCGGTTGACCCGCCCCGCTCGACACTCGACGGTCGGGGTTCCGGTGAAAAGCCCGTCTCGGTGGTTCCCGAACCGCGGTCGATGGCCGAACATGTTCGGAACTATCTTTGTGCGGCGGGGACGAGTTCGTTTCACTACCGATGCCCCGGGTAACACTCTCCATCACGCTCCCCGAGCAGGTCTGGGTTTCCGACCTCTCGGGCCGCTATCCGGACGCCGAGTTCACCGTCCTCGCGGCGATGCCGGCCGACGAGACGGGCGTCGGCCTCGTCGAGATACGGGCGGCCGACATCGAGCCGGTCGTCACCACCATCGACGAGTACGAGTCGGTCGTCTCGGTGACGATTCTCGAAGCGCAGCCGGAGCGCGCGCTGGTGCAGTTCGAGACGACCGAGCCGCTGTTGATTCTCACGCTCAGCGAGGTGGGCATCCCGCTGGAACTGCCCATCACCATCGTCGACGGCGAGGTGACCGTCGAGGTGACCGCGCCGCGCGAGAACCTCTCGGAGCTGGGCGAACAGCTCACCCAGTTCGGTATCCCGTTCGACCTCGTCTCCATCCACCAGTCGATAGACACGGAGTCGCTTCTCACCGACGACCAGTACGCGCTCCTCGAGACGGCGGTCGCCGAGGGCTACTACGACACGCCACGGACGTGCACGCTCACCGGGCTCGCCGAGGCCGTCGGGCTGGCGAAGTCGACGACGAGCGAGAAGCTCCACCGGGCGGAAGGGAAAGTCATGAAGGCGTTTCTCGCGCGAGACGACGCGACGGTCTAACTCTCAGTCGTCGGTCTGGTCGCTGACGGCCGACCACAGCGTCGAGAGCTGGTCCGCGGCGGACCGCGACGGCGACGACACGGAAATCGAGAGGTCGCCCGGTTCGCGCGTGACGACCACCTCTTCGAAGCCGAGCGCGTAGCGGGCGGCCTCGCGGCCGCGGTCGCGTTTCTCCAACAGCCCCGCCTCGACCATCTGTTCGAGCTTTCGGTACACCGTCGAGCGCGGGAGGTCGCACGCGGCGGCGATGTCCGAGGCGGTCATCGGGCCGTCGAGCCGCTTGAGGACGGCGCGACACTGCGTGCTGGTGAGGGCGTCGAACACCGTCTCGAAGTCCGGTTCGAGCGCGTCTGAGAGTGGATTCGTCGACATCTGCGTAGGCTTGGGTTGCTCGGCGCGGCGCGCGCCGTCAGTTCGGGTTCCGATACGCCACCGGGTCGTATGAAAGGTGTGGGCACCAGCGTCGAGTCGGTCGAATCGATGGCCGTCGATTCGCACTGGGACGCCCGACTCGACCGTTGCCCCGCCCGGTACGTATCGACCGCGCCGAACATGTTCGGACACGTACTGAGAGACGGGAACCGGCGAGACGGTATTCCACTCCCCCGGGCCAACGACCGACTGTAATGAGCAACTACGTCGGTGCACCCGGTTCGACGGTGTCGCGTCGCGAATTCCTCGCCGCAACGGGGAGCGTCGGAGCGCTCGGCCTCGCGGGGTGCGCAGCGCCCACGAACGGCGACGGCAACGCCGCCGTCGGCGCGGACGAGACGACGGTCGCCCAGACGAGCGAGTCGGCGCTGCCGTACACCAGCCCGCCGGAGGTCGTGCAGGTCGACGAGCAAGGCGGGAAGGTCACCCTCAAGAGCGCGCCGGCGCGCCACGCGGCGCACCCCCTCGAAACGATGGGGGGGCCGGTCGAACTCCCGCAGGTGTGGGCGTTCAGCGCCGACGACGGTGCGCCGAGCGTCCCCGGGCCGATTCTCCGGACGACCGAGGGCAACGACATGGAGGTCACGCTGGACAACACCGACGGGATGCGCCCGCACACGGTCCACTTCCACGGCGTGCGCAAGGCCTGGAAGGACGACGGCGTGCCGACGACGACGGGCATCCGCGTCGACCCCGGCGAGAAACACACCTACACCATCCCGGCGAACGTCCCCGGGACGCACCTCTACCACTGTCACTACCAGACCCATCGGCACATCGAGATGGGGATGTACGGCATCCTCCGCGTCGACCCGAAGGGGTACGAACCGGCCGACAGGGAGTACTTCATGACCGTCCGCGACTGGGACTCGCGGCTCCCCCGGCAGATGGCCGGCGAGAACGTGGCTTACGACCCCCGGAACCGGAAGCCGGACGTGTTCACCGTCAACGGCAAGAGCGCGCCGCGGACGCTCCACCCCGAAGACGGCTCGCCCATCATCGTCGAACGGGGCGACACCGTCCGCATCCACTACGTCAACGCGGGCTACATGAGCCACCCGATGCACATCCACAACCACCGCTTCCAGGTCGTCGAAAAGGACGGCGGCGTCGTCCCCGAAGCCGCCCGCCACGACATGGACGTGACGAACATCGCGCCCGCGGAGCGCCACACCATCGAGTTCACGGCGGACGCCCAACCCGGCATCTACCTCATGCACTGCCACAAGGTCAACCACGTCATGAACGGGAACTTCTACCCCGGCGGCATGCTCGGCGGCGTCGTCTACAAGGAGGCGATGGACACCGACATCTTCGCGAAGCTGATGGAGTACGCCGGCTACGAGGGGTGAGCTGACGAGTCGGTAGCGCGGTTCACGCGCGCTTCCGGCGACGTTTCGGCGACTGTTTCTGTGTCAGTGACCCACGGCTGAAGCCGTTGGCTTCCCCCTTGCATCTCTGTGAATCGGTCACGGGCTCAGTCCCCAGTATGAGAGAATCGAATCGTTCAGAAGTGATAACATACTTACTAATATCGGATGTAGTCGGACGTGTGCAACGCCGCCACGTCCTCCTCGGTGCGACCGCCACGTTGTTCGGGTTCTCCGGCTGTATCGCCCCGTTCACGTCCGACGGATCCCTTCAAGAGGTGAACGTCGAACTCCGGAATACGGACGACGGAGCGCAGACGTTCCACCTCGCGCTCGAAACCGAATCTGGCATGCTAGACTGGGAGTCGCATCGTGTCAACGCGGGCGCTGACGAGCCAGTAACGATAGCCCCAGACAAAGATGTCACCCCGGTCGCAGTACACGGAGTTGTCAAGGACTTCGCGGAGAGAGTCGACATCTCAGGTGTCGATGAGCTTGATGAGAACTACTGTCTCCAATTCCATTTCTGGGACTCCCATCCAATCGACGAACGACCGCAGTTGGCGCAGGTTGCCGACATCGAATGCTAACCGTGGACCCGTTCTGCCGATAGATCCACAGGCGCTACTCGGCAGTTAGTTCAGCGTCGGTGGGGTAGAATAAACGGACCTCCGTGCCGGCATCTCTGCCCGCCCCCTATATACACCAGTCATAATCGAGGTCCGGTTTCTTTTGAACGGCGACGTGAGGCGTTACAGATGGAATTCGCTGAGATGGACTCGGCTGTGTTGTTCGGCCTGGTTACAATGGTGACGTGGGGGATTTGGATAATCTTAGGCAACGCCGCGTCGGAGTCCATCGACCCGAGGACTGCCGCCGCGATTTCGTATCTCGTAGCGGCACTCCTCGCATTCGGCTTCATCATCGTTTCAGACGCATCGCTCGCAGTTACCGCAAGGGGAGGTCTCCTTGCCGGCGTGGCCGGGTTGTTCACCGGAATTGGTCTCATTTCGATGTATATCGGGTTCACTCATGGGTCGACGACAGTGGTCTCCACGCTCGGTGCGATGTACTTCGTCGTCGCCGCCGTCATCGGGATACTCGTTCTCGGAGAGAACCTCACACTCACGAAACTCACGGGTATCGCGTTCGCGGTCGTCGGCATCGTCTTGGTCACTCGATAGATTGAGTCGCCGTCTGTGTCACGCCGCCTCAGACAATGCTCGTGAGGGTTCTGTGGACGTGTTGAACCCGGCGTGAGTCGCCCTCTCCGACGACCATCTCCCGCTGGCCGCGGCTGTCACAAATGTTATTAGCCAGTTGTATCACTAGGTAATCAATGGCGTCGACACAACTCCAGCACGCCCGAGAGGGACGCGTCACCCCTGCGATGGAACGCGTCGCGGAGCGCGAGAACCGCGACCCCGAGTTCGTCAGGAAGCAGGTCGCCGAGGGCCAGGCGGTCGTCCCCGCGAACCGCAACCACGACTCGCTCGACCCGATGATTATCGGCCGCGAGTTCGCCACGAAGGTCAACGCGAACATCGGCAACAGCGAGACGACGAGCGACCTCACCGAGGAGTTGGAGAAGCTCCACACCGCGGTCCACTACGGCGCGGACACGGTGATGGACCTCTCGACGGGGTCGAACCTCGACGAGATTCGCGAGGCGAACGTGGCGTACTCGCCGGTCCCAATCGGCACCGTCCCCATCTACGAGGCGGTCAAGCGCGTCGACAGCCCCGAGGACATCACCCGCGACCTGCTCCTCGAAATCATCGAGAAACAGGCCGAACAGGGCGTCGATTACATGACGATTCACGCGGGCGTGCTGATGGAGCACCTCCCCCTGACCGACGGCCGGAAGACGGGCATCGTCTCCCGCGGCGGCTCCATCCTCGCCCAGTGGATGGAAGAAAACGGCGAGCAGAACCCGCTTTTCGTCGCGTTCGAGGACATCTGCGACATCTTCGCCGAGCACGACGTGACGTTCTCGCTCGGCGACGGCCTCCGACCCGGCTGTCTGGCCGACGCCGGCGACGACGCGCAGTTCGCCGAACTCGACACGCTGGGCGAACTCACGCAGACCGCGTGGGACTACGGCGTGCAGGTGATGGTCGAGGGACCCGGCCACGTCCCGATGGACCAAATCGCCGAGAACGTCGAGCGCCAGCAGGACGTCTGCGACGGCGCGCCGTTCTACGTCCTCGGCCCGCTCGTCACCGACGTGGCTCCGGGCTACGACCACATCACGAGCGCCATCGGCGCGACCGAGGCGGGCCGCGCCGGCGCGGCGATGCTGTGTTACGTCACGCCGAAAGAACACCTCGGGCTTCCCGACCGCGAGGACGTGCGCGAGGGGCTCGCGGCCTACCGAATCGCCGCCCACGCGGCCGACGTAGCGACCGACCTCCCCGGCGCGCGCGACTGGGACGACGCGCTCTCGGAGGCCCGCTACGAGTTCGACTGGGCGCGGCAGTTCGACCTCGCGCTCGACCCCGAGCGGGCGCGGTCGTACCACGACCAGACGCTCCCCGGCGACAACTACAAGGAGGCGCGCTTCTGCTCGATGTGCGGCGTCGAGTTCTGCTCGATGCGCATCGACCAGGACGCGCGCGAGGCCGACGGCGAGATGGAGACAATCGCGTCCGCGACCGACCTCGACGCGTCGCCGGCGGCCGACGCGAACCTCCCTCCGGTCGGCGCGCACGACACCGACCGCGTCCCCGACGAAATCGAAATCGGCGGCGTCACGTTCACGCCCGAATCGGCCCACGGCGACGACTGACGACCGTCTGAGTTCGCGGGCCATCGACCGAGTCCGCGGGCCACCCGCCGACCGGCCCCCACCGCCGACCACCCCGTGTCGGTGGGTTCTTTTTCCGCGTCGCTGAAAGGGAGTACCAATGGTCCTCGGCAGTCTCGTCCCGTCGTCGCCGCTCGCGAACGTCGTCGTGATTCTCCTGACGACCGGGCTCATCTGGGTCGGCAGCGGCTGGCTCGAAGAGTCCGCCGACCACCTCGCGGCGTACTACGGCCTCCCCGCGGTCGTCCAGGGCTCCATCATCGTCGCTCTCGGGTCGAGCTTTCCCGAGTTCGCCAGCGTCGCCATCGCCGCCACCGCGGGCGTCTTCGACATGGGCGTCGGCGCAATCGTCGGCTCGGCCATCTTCAACATCCTCGTGATTCCGGCGCTATCGGGGCTCGCCACCGACGGCGACCTCGAAACGAGCCGGCTGGTCGTCTACAAGGAAGCGCAGTTCTACATGGTCGCCGTCGCCACGCTCGTCGTCACGTTCTCGCTGGCGGTTATCTACTTCCCCGTACCCGACGGCCCGGCGCTGACCGGACAGCTCACCCGTCCGGTGGCGCTCATCCCGCTTTTCCTCTACGGCCTCTACCTGTTCATCCAGTGGCAGGACGTCTCGGAGTACGAAGCCGAGAACGCCGGCGTCGCTGACGGTATCGGTCGCGAGTGGGCGCGCCTCCTCGGCGGCCTCCTCGTCATCCTCGTCGGCGTCGAGCAACTGGTCGGGAGCGTCGAGTCGCTCAGCGGGACGTTCGGCGTCCCGACGTTCCTCGCGGGGGTCACCGTCGTCGCCGCCGCGACGAGCCTCCCCGACACGCTCGTCAGCGTCCGCTCGGCCGCCGACGGCAACAGCGCGACGAGCCTCGGCAACGTCCTCGGGTCGAACACGTTCGACCTGCTCGTCGCCATCCCCGTGGGCGTCCTCATCGTCGGGAGCGTCCCGGTCGACTTCGCCGTCGCCGTCCCCATGCTGGGCGTGCTGACGCTGGCGACCGTCCTGCTGTTCGGCCTGCTCCGGACGGACCTGTCGCTCTCGCGGGTGGAGTGCTACGCGCTCGGCGCGGCGTATCTCGTCTTCGTCGGGTGGGTCATCGCCGAGACCGCGGGCGTCACGAGCTTGCTTCGGAGCTGACGGGCGAAAGCGACCGGCGTCCGCCGACCGCGGGCCGACGCCCGACGACCCGACCTACTCGCCTCGCGGCTCTCTGACCGTCACCACCGGCACCGGCGAGGTTCGGACCAGTTTCTCTGCGACGCTCCCGAGCATGTAGCGGTCGAAGCCCGTGTGGCCGTGGGTTCCCATCACCACGAGGTCCACGTCGTGTTCGTCGATGTACGCGAGGATGCCGTGGTGAATCGACACGTCGCGGCCGACGGACTCCCTGACCGTCTCGACGCCCGCGGCGGCCGCCACGTCGCCCGCCTGTTCGACCGCGTCGCTCGCCCGCTCTTCGAGTTCGTCGATGAGGAGCGGCCCGCGGATGTCCGCGCCGAAGGCGGCGACGTTGACGACCGAGACCGCGTGGAGCGCGGCGTCGGTCGCCGCCGCCAACTCGCTGCCGAACGTGACCGCCGCGGTCGCGCAGGCGCTCCCGTCGGTGGGCGTCAGCACGTCTGCGTAGGGGTACGCGAGGTCGGTCGCCGCGTCCGGTCGGACGGTGAGCACGGGCACGTCGGACCGTCGGACGACGCGCTCGGTGGTGCTCCCGAGGAGCAGGCGGCTCAGCCCCGTCCGCCCGTGGGTCGGCATGGCGACGAGGTCGACGTCCTGTTCGGCGGCGTACTCGGTGATGACCCGATACGGCTCGCCGCGCTCGATGCTCGTCACGACCGCCGCGTCGGACTGGGACGCCCGGGCCGCGGCGTCGCTCACGAATCGCTCGCCGTCGGTTCGGCGGCGCTCGCCCGCCGCTCCGTCGCCTTCGTCGCGCAGGTTCGGGCGTCGCTCGGGCTCCGGCGGGGCGACGTGCAGCAAGTGGAGGGTCGCGTCGTGGGCGGCGGCGATGTCGATGACGTGGTCGAGGACGGCGTCCGCGCCGTCGCTCCCGTCCGTCGGAAAGAGGAGTCGGTCGAACATAGTTCGATGTTCTCAACGAGCCCACATAACCGCTGAGGTGCGTTCGCTCGCGGTGGGAACGAGGCGGGGGGTTCGCGACTGACGCGGTGGCGGCGATTCCGCGGCACACAGCCTCGTTCGCGTGTGGTTTCGCACCCACGCAGAGGGGAACCACTATTACGGCGGTGTCGTATCGTCTACCATGGACGGGGTCGTGGACGAACTTCGGAGTCTCATCACCTCACCGAACCGGTTAGCGGCGCTCCGGGCGCTCGACGAGGGACCGGCGACCGCGAGCGAGTTGCAGGCGACGCTCGACACGTCACGGTCGACAGCCTGGCGGGTGATGAAGTCGCTCACCGAGCGGGAGTGGGTTTCGAAAACGGGCGAACACTACGAGATTACGCCGCTCGGTGTGGTCGTGGTCGAACAGCTCCAGACCGCCGTCTCGACCGTCGAGGCGGCGACGACGTTCGCGGAGGCCGACCTCTTGCAGTGGCTCCCGCTGGACGACCCCGGCTTCCGTCTCGGCGCGCTCGCGTCTGCGACCGTCGTGACGCCGACGCCGAGCGACCCGCAGGCCCCGCTTCGGCTCGCGGTGTCGCACGTCGAGTCGGCCGACCGAATTCGCATCCTGACGCACGCCGCCTCGCCCGACGTGTTGGCGACGGTTCATCGCCGCCGGAACGACGACGTCGACGTCGAAGTCATCATGACCGACGGGGCCTACGAGGCGATGGCGCGAAGCGAGAAGACCGCGGGGCAGTTGGCCGACCTCTTCGACGCCCCCAACGTCTCTCTGTACCGCTACGAGCGCGTGCCGTACGTCCTCTCGATTCTCGACGCCGACCGCGTCGGCATGGGCGTCGTCGACGACCACGGCCGCCCGCGCGCGGTGTTGGACGCCGAGGCCGACGCCGTGGTCGACTGGGCCCACTCGACGTACACGCGGTATCGCACCGAATCGACGCCGGCCGAACGCGACGCGTTCCTCTGAGGCGACGGACTCGCCGCCGCGGTCGAACAGCCGACAGCGGCGCGGCTCGGCGGCCTACGATTCGCGGTTCGAAACGTCGTTTCAGGCCCTGAAACACCGCTGTATGGCCAGTAACACAGAATTATAGCCTCGCCATGATGACACACGATATCGTTCCGGATTTCGTGGCTATCGCGGGTTTCGGAGAGACGAAGGTGGGGCATGACAACACGTTATCGACACCAGGTAGGGGCAGCATCGCTCACGATTATCGTCCTCGTCTCGCTGGCGAGTCCGTTCGTCGCGCTCTCGGGGGCGGCCGCCGGGCAGTCGCTCGCGGGGTCGGTCGACCGCGCGACGGGCGCGCCCGCCGCAAGCGACGTCGTCTTCGCCGCGACCGACGGAAGTGAACCGAGCTACGACGAACTCTCGGCGCAGGGGGCGTACAACCTCACGGGCCTCCAATCGAACGCCACGTACGACGTGAGTTACCTCGCGGCCAACGGGTCGCAACCCGGCGCTCCCGGCGCGTTCCCCCGAGACGGGTCGCCCGACGTGTTCGCGCTTCGGCGGGCGTCGCCCGGCGCGACCGCCGACCTCGGGAACGCGGCGCTTCCGGGTGCGCACGTGGTGAACCTCTCGGTCGTCAACGAGACCGGCGCGCCCGTCTCGGGGGCGGCCGTGGCCTTCCAGCACACGAACGCGAACGGCGCGACGGTGAACACCTCGCAGTTCGGCGAGTGGTTCCTCACCGAGGCCGACGGTGACGTCCACCTCTCGAACGGGACGGCCGGAATCGAACTCACGGGCAACGTGACCGTCGCCGTCGCCCCGCCGAGACAACTCAGCTACGACGGCGGACTCGAAGGCGAGCCCGTCTCGTCGTCGAGCGGCTACGTCCAGCGCGTCTACACGACACAGCTCGACGTGACGGGCGACGAGACGGTGACGGTGACGCTCGAATCGGCCGAACAGCCGGGCGCGACGATGACGGCGAACGAGACGGCCCCGGCGCTCGGCGAGCCTGTCAACGTCTCGCTGTCGAACATCACGGGCGAGACGCCCTCGTTCTACACGTGGACGGTCGACGGCTCTTACGCGAGGTACACGACGCATCCGAACGCGAGCCTCGTCCTCCCCGGATTCTCCGCCCCCGGCCCGCACACCGTCGCCGTCACGGCGCGGAGCGGGAGCGAGCAGTTCCTCTTCGAGGAGTCGCTCACGCTCGACGCGGTGACGGCCGGAGACGGCACGCTCACCGCCGCACCGACGCCCGCCCGCGCCAATCTCGATACGGTTCGGTTCGCCCTCGTGAACGTCTCCGGCGTCGGCGACGGCGACTTCTACACGTGGACGTTCGGCGACGGCGACCGCGCGTACACGAGACACCCGAACGCGACGGCGAATCACACCTACGCCGAGCTGGGCGCGTACAACGCGACCGTGCGGGTCCGCGACAACAGCACGGAGGCGCTCCTGGTCGAAGACACGCTCCGACTCGACGTGACGGCCGCCGGAAACGGCACGCTCGTCGCCACGCCCGACAGCCTCACCGAGGGCGAATCTGTCGCGTTCGCGGTTCGGAACGTCTCGCTCGCGGCCGGCCAGTCGGTCGGCGAGTACCGGTGGGACTTCGACGGCGACGGGACCGCCGACACGACGACCGCGGCCAACGAGACCAGCTACGCCTACGCCGACCCCGGTACCTACGACGCCGCCGTGACCGTGGCGAACGCGAACGGAACGCCGCTGTTCACGGCGTCTGTGGCGGTCGACGTCGCCGCCGAGGAGTTCGCCGCGCCGACCGACGGCTGGCCGCAGTTCGGCTACGACGACGCCAACACCGGCGCGAACGTCGCCGGCGTCGGCCCGGCGGGACCCGTCGAGGTCCGCTGGAACGAGACCACGTCCACGCTCTACTCGCGGCCGCCGACGTTCGCTGACGGGCGGGTGTTCGTCGCCAGCGGCTACGGAATCGTCGCCTACGACGCCGCGAACGGCTCGACGCTGTGGTCCGCCAGCGCCTACCCCGACGAGGTGACCGCGCCCCCGACCGTCGAGGGCGACTCGGTGTTCGTGAGCAGTCACAACGACGCCGCGAACAACGAGCGCGACACGCTCACCGTGTTCGACGCGGCCGACGGCTTCGAACGCTGGTCGGTGTCGGTGCCGGCCGACAGCGACGGTCTGTTCACCGACGGCGAGTGGCTCTCCGCGCCCACGGTGACGAGCGACGCGGTCTACGTCGTCTCGGAGGCCGAAGACGCGCTCTACGCCATCGACCGGGGGTCGCACTCGCTCCGCTGGCGGAAGAACCTGACCGAACTCGAAACGACCGGTGACGCGCAGGCCGTGCCCGCGGTGGCGAACGGCACCGTCTACGTGACGCAGGGGTGGGACGGCTCGCGCTTCACCGGCTTCGGCTCGCACCTCTACGCCTTCGACGCCGACACGGGCACCGAGCGGTGGAACCGGAGCCTCTCGAACCACCGCGGCGCGGCACCCACCGTCTCGGACGGCGTCCTCTACGTCTCGACGTACGGCTCGCTCGTCGCCTTCGACGCCGACACGGGCGCGCAACTGTGGTCCGTGGCCGCCGGCGAGACCGAGAGCCGCTCGTCGCCCGCCGTCGCCGACGGCATCGTCGTCGACACCCGCGGCGGCTTCTACGACGACGAGAAGGGCGTCGTCGCGGTCGCCACGAACGGCTCGCGCGCGTGGAGCTACGACACCGACAGCGCCGTCCTCGGCGCGCCGGCCGTCCTCGGCGACACGGTCTACGTCGCCGAGTTCGACGGCACCGTCCACGCGCTCGACCTGCAGACGGGCGCGCCGGTGTGGAACGACTCGCTTGACGCCCCCGGCTTCGACACCACCGTCGCGAGCGCGGTCGTCGGCGGCGACGGCTGGCTCTACGTCCAGACCGGGTCGTCGTCGGACATCAACCGCTCGCTCGTCGCACTCGGCGACGTGGAACCGCTCGCGTCGGTCTCGGGGTCGCTCTCGGCGACGCCCGCGGACCCGCGGCGTACCGTCGAGAACGTCACCTTCGAGACGACCGTCTCGGGCGACGCCGACAGCGTCGAGACCTACCGCTGGTCGTTCGGCGACGGCGCGACCGCCGAGACGACGGCGCGGAACGTCTCGCACGCGTACGACCGGACCGGAACGTACACGGCCCGCGTCTCCGGCTTCGACAGCTACGACCGCAAACTCTACACCGCGACGACGGCCGTGACCGTCCGCGACATCGGCTCTGCGGACCTCCGCGTCGCCCCGACGCCGGCCGACGTGAACGTGACGAACGTCTCCTTCGCCGTCACCAACCGCTCGCTCCCGGCGTCCGTGACGGACGTTCGCTACGGTTGGTCGTTCGGTGACGGCGAGACCGTCTTCACGAGCGCGAACCGGACGAACCACACCTACGCGGCGCTCGGGGACGCGCCCGTCTCGGTCGAGGTGCTCGACGGGACGACCGAACAGACGCTGGTGACGCTTTCGGCGACCGTTCCGGTGGTCGACCGCGTGCCGCCGACGGTCTCGGCGAGCGCGCCGTCGCCAGTCAGGACCGGCGGGAACTTCAGCGTCGCCGCGAGCGCGACCGACAACCACCGCGTCGCGAACTACACCTTCGAGACCGACGAGGGGCAGTCGGTGACGACGGCCGCGAACCGGACGAACCTCTCGTTGGCGACGGCGGGCGCACACACCGTCACCGTCACCGCGACCGACGCGTCCGGGAACAGCAACGCGACGACGCTCGTCGTGAACGCCTCGGCCGCGCCCGACCTCGAACCGCGCATCTCGGTCGAACCCGCCCAGACGCTCGGCAATGACCGCGTGACCGCGAACGTCACCGTCGTCAACGACGGCACCGCCGAGGCGACCGACGTCGACGTGCGACTGGTCGCGCGGTCCCGCGTCGGCTACTACGACGACGCCTCGACGACGTACACCCGCGCCGTCGGCACCGTCGCCGCTGGCGCGAACGAGACGGTGACGGTCGACCTCACCGACTGGCTCCGCGGCAACCTGAGTTCGGCGTATCCGGACGTGGAACTCGTCGCCGTCTCGGACCCCGACGGCGCGGTCGCCGAGGGCGACGAGACCGACAATCGAACCACGGCGACGACCGAGGTCAGCTACGCCGACCTCCGACTCACCGTCAACGCGCCGTGGCGGGTCATCCCGACCGAGGCCGCCGAGACGCGCGTCTACGTCAGGAACTACGGGAACGCCCCGAGCGACGCCCGCACCGCCGAGCTCGACTTCGGCGACGGGTCGTCGAACGAGACCCTCGCCGTGCCGGCGCTCGACCCACGCGAGACGGCCGTCTTCACGCGGAATCACACGTTCGCGACCGGGCGGCACACGCTCGTCGCCTCCGTCGCGGACCCCGACGCCCCGCGCGGCAACGCCGACCGCGACGTGACGACGAGCCAGCCGTACGAACTCCGCGGACGGCTGTCCGCCGCCGACCCGGTGCAGGTCGGCCGGAACGTCACCGTCTACGGCCGCGGCTACAGCAACTACGAGAGCAACGTGACCGCGAACCTGTCGCTCCCGGCGGGCCTCGAATTCGCGCCCGGCGAGACCGCGACCAAGTACGACACCGACGACCGAACGTACTTCGAGTGGACCGTGGTCGCCACCGCGAACCGCGACGCGACCTACGACCTCGAACTGAACCTCAGCGCCCGCGGTGAGAACGAGACGGCGACCGAACGCCTCACCGTCGAGCGCCCGAAGACCCGCGTGGTCGACACGGCGGCGGTGAACTTCACCGGCACGGGGAGCGACTCCGCGACGCTCACCCTCCGCAACGAGACGACCTACGAACACGGGGTGACCATCTCCACGCACCTCGGGACCGACGGGCGGACGCTCGCCGGGCTCGACTACCTCGTGGAGTACCCCCACGCCTGCGTCGAGCAGACGACCTCGCCGATGCTCGGGGCGCTGTACACCGGCCAGTACTACCGGCGCAACCCCGCACCCGGCGGATACGACACCGGCCAAATCAACGCCAGCGTGGACGCGGGCGTCGCCCGTCTGACGACCGGACAGGACGCGCAACACGAGAACGGTTCGTGGAGCATGTACGGCAACGACCCCGACGGCGACGTGTTCTACACGGCCTACGCGCTGTTCGGCACGAGCGCGGTCGGAAACGACCCCGTGCAGAGCGCTCGCGCGCCGGTCCGCGCCGACCTCGACCGGATAGACGCTAACGCGACCGTTGCGTGGCTCGCGGACGAACAGGCCGCCGACGGCCGCATCCGCAACGACAAGTTCTACTTCGACGATGACGCCGCCATGACCGGGTTCACCCTCGTCGCCCTCGACCAGGCCGGCCCGTACAACGCGACCGCCGCAGCGACCGCAGACCAACTCCGGGGCGACGCCGCGAGCTACCTCGTGACCGCCCAGCGCGCCGACGGCGCGTGGGGCGACGGTTCCACCCCGAACACGATGTCCACCGCGCTCGCCGTCTGGGGCCTCGAAGCCTCGGGCGTCGAGACGGCTCCCGTCCGGACGGCCATCGACGACGGCCGGGCGTGGCTGCTCGACAACCAAGCCGACAGCGGGGCGTGGTCGCAACGTCGCTCCGCCTCGTGGAGCGACGTCGGCACCACCTCCGAGACGACCGCGTACGCGCTCATGGCGCTCAACGCGACCGGACTGGAGAACACGAACGCCTCCGTGCAGGCCGGCCAGACCTACCTCGTCACCGTCTACGACGACCGCGGGTCGTGGGGCTACACCCGCGCGACCGCCCTCGCAATCAACACGCTGTTGACGCTCGGACAGGGCGGCTCGAACCCGACCCACGACGTGACCGTCACCTTCGGCACGGAGTCGACCCCGGCGCTCGTGACGAAGACCATCGACGTGGACTCGACCGACGCGCTCGACTCGGTCGAACTCACCGAGAGCGAACTCCAGACGCTCCGGGACAACGCCGACGGGCCGATAACCGTGCAGGTCGATACGACCGGGACGGGCGTGCTCGTCGTCGGTCTCGAAAACGACCAACTCGTCGCCCGCGACGAGTACGCCGCGAACGAGGGAGGTGCCTGAGATGTCCGTCGCACGCGCCGTGACGGGACTCCTGCTCGTCGCGGTCGTCGTCGCCGGCGTCTCCGCGCCCACCGCGGCCGCGGCCGGCTACGGCGTCTCAATCGACGCGCCGGCCGACTTCCACGTCGGCGACAACCGACTCGAAGTGACCGTCGACAACACGGCGAGCGGCACGGACCTGTTCAGCCCCATCGTCGAGGTCCCCCTCGAAGCCGGGCTGTCGGCCCCGGCGGACCCGAATCCAGTGGTGAAATCGACCGACGGAACCCGGACGTGGGCCGTCCAGAACAGCACGATTACGAGCGGGGACTCGCTGTTCGTCTACGGCCGGAACGTCCCGGCGGGCGAGTCGCGGACCTACGTCTTCACCGTCACCGTCGAGTCGGCGGGCGAGCGCACCGTTCGGGCTGACGTGCGCCCCCTGTACAACGAGTCGAACAACGTCCGCGCGCAGACGACCGCGACCGCTGTCGCCACCGGCGCGCTCTCCGTGGACGTGCTCGACGAGGCGGGCGACCCGGCGTCGGGCGCGACCGTCACCGTCGACGGCACCGACCGCGCGGGGGCCACCGTCCGCGACGACGTGACCGCGGGCGACCACACCGTCTCCGTCAGCGTCGGCGGCGCGACCTACCCGGCGCTGAACGTCTCGGTCGTCGCCGGCGGCGAGACCAACGTGACCTACCGCCACGGCTCGCTGGACGACCCCGCGGTCGTCGTCGCCACCGACGCACAGTCGGCCGTCGCGAACGGCAGCGCCGAGAGCGCCGTCACCGAGGCCGGCAACGCCACCGCCCGCGCGCGGTTCGAAGTCGCGTTCCTCGCGGACGTGCCCGACGGCCGGGCGGTCGTCGGCGTCGCCGACCCCGCTGCCTTCCCGTCGGGCTACCACGACGTGACGGCCACCGTGGACGGCCAGCAGGTCGCGCCCGGCCGCAATGGTGGAACCACGACCGTCGCCCTCGACTCGCCCGGCCTGCTCGACGTGGCCATCGAGTTCGTCGGCTTCCCGGTCGGCGACGCGACCCGCGACGGGACCGTCGACGACGGCGACGCCGCGGATATCGCGGCCGCGGTCGCCGCGGTCGACGACGGCGACCCCTACGGCGACGTGGACGGCGACGGCGAGGTGACGGCGGTCGATGCGATGCTCGTCGCCCAGTACGACGCCGGCAACCGCACCGCCGACTACGGAGGTGCGCGATGAGCCGTCTCGCGTTCGCGCGGCGCGTCGTCGTCGCGGCGGTCGTCTGCGCGGTCGTCCTCGCGGGCGTCGCACCGTTCGCTGCGGTCTCCGCGGCCGGCGCGGCATCTTCGGCGACCGTCTCCGTCGCGGGCGTCGATTCGGTCGGCTTGGAGGAGACGGCGACGGCGACCCTGCGGGCCGCGGACGTTCCCGCCGGCGCGGGCGTCGGCGCGTTCGCAGTCAACGTCACCTACGACCCCTCGGTCGTCTCGGTGCGCGTCGCCGACAGCGACTTCGCGGTCGAGACGGCCGCGCCCGAATCGGGCGTCCTCAGAATCGTCGGCTACACCGACGCCCGGTCCGGCCCGACCGGCGACGTCGCGCTCGCGGCGCTCGACGTGACGGGCGAGTCGGCCGGCGACGCGACGCTCGGCGTCGAGGTCGACACCCTCGCCGACGCGGACGGGTCGGCGATTACGCGCACGACGGCCGACGCGTCCGTCGAGGTGACCGGCGGCTCCGACGGCGGCGAGACCGACGGCGGCGACACGACGGACAGCCCGGACGACCCGGGCGGCGAGAGCGACGACGACACCGGCGGCTCGTCGGGCGGTTCCAACTCCGGCGGCGCGCGGACGTCGGTTCGCACGTCGGCCAGTAACGGCGGCCTCGCGGTCGACATCCGAAACGCGAAGCCCGGCGCGCCGGTCGAGGTCGACCTCTCCGGCGTCGAGCGCGGCGGCGTCCGGGTCGACGGCCTCTCGCTTACGCTCGGCGCGAAGTCGGACGCGAAACTCACGGTGCGGGCGCTCGATTCCGTGCCGGACGGGACGCCGGCGCTCGACGGGGGGCCGCTTTCGTACCTCGACGTGGCCCACGACGTGGACGACAGCGCCATCTCCGGCGTGAACTTCACCGTCTCCGTCTCGAAGGCGACGCTGACGGACCGCGACCTCGACCCGGCCGACCTCCGGCTCTACCGCTACAGCGACGGCGAGTGGCGGGCGCTCTCGACGGGCGTCGCCGGCGAGACCGACGACGAGGTTCGATTCACCGCCGTCTCGCCCGGCCTCTCGGTGTTCGCGCTCGCCCCCGCGCCCGCCGGGGCGGCCTTCGCGGTGACGACGGGGCCCCTGCCGTCCTCGGTGGTGGTCGGCGACTCGGTCACCGTGACCGCGACGGTCGAAAACACCGGCCAGACCCGCGGCGAGACGACAGTCGACCTGACGGTCGACGGCGCGGTCAGCGAGTCGCGAACGCTCGACCTCGCCCCCGGCGAGACGCGGTCCGTCGAGTTCGTGGTCACAGCCGACGCCGTCGGGCGCTACGACGTCGCGGTGGACGGCGTCTCGGCCGGAACGCTCCGGGTCGACGCCGAGTCGACGCCGACGCCGACCGCGACGACCGAGTCGGAACCGGCGACGACCGGGACCAGTACCCCCGGCTTCGGTGCGGTGACCGCAGCGCTCGCGGCGGCGTTGGCGGCACTCGTCGCACTCGCTCGGCGACGGACGTAGGTGCGGGGCGTCGCGAGCAGCGACTCGCAGGCGCGCGGTCTCGTCGACCCGCGTTCTCGGTTTACGCTCGTTCGAGAGTCTGCAATACCCGGAGCGATAGCTCGTCCGCGCTGATGTCGCCGCGGTCGTAGGCGTCGAACCACGTGGACTCGGCGCGCCAGCGGGCGACGACCGCGCCCGAGTCGGCGGCGGCCGCGACGATGGTCGCTTCGAGCCGCGACGCGGTCCACCCCGCGGCGACCTCCCTGAAGAACCCGCCAGCGACGGTCCCGATTTCGTTGCTGAGGCGGTCCGTGCTGCGCGCGTCGCTCTCGTAAGTGAGCGAGACGACAGACGCCCGTTCGTCGGCGGTCAGTTCCGCGAGCGCCACCGACTCCGAGTCGAGGAACCGTCCGAACGAGGCGAGATGGGACTCGTAGGGGTCAGGGGACGACGTCGCCGTCGGCGACTCCGGCTCCGCTCGCGTCGTCGGCGAATCGGGCGTCGTCGGCGGCGACGGCGACGCGCTACAGCCGGCGAAAAGCGAGGCGAACGACCCGAGAACGAGGCGACGTGATGGCACGCGCGAACGTTCGAACGACGTCGATATAGCTGTTCTCCGCCCGCCGTCAGCGTCGGAGCAGCCAGACGGCCAGTCCGATGACCTCCCGAAGCGTCACGCCCGCCGCGAACACGTACACCGTCTGCAACGGCAGTTCGAGGAAATCGATGGCCGCCACCGCGAGCGACATCACGATGGCCATCCCGACCCACCCGAGTGCGAACCGGCGCTCCGACGCCGACGTGTGTGTACCCAACTCGACCATACTCCCTGACTCGGCTGAACGTATTTAATTTCTCGTGCTGACACGACGGAGTGGCCGCCGCGGCCAGCCGAGGTGGCTCGACGCCGCTCGGAGCGCGTTACTCCTCTTGGGCGTCCACCACGGCGACACCGGCCAAGTTGACGATATCTTTCACTTCGTCGCCGCGCTGGAGGACGTGGACCGGCTTGTCCATGCCGACGAGCATCGGGCCGATAGCTTCCGCGCCGCCGAGACGCTGGAGCAGTTTGTAGCCGATGTTGCCCGCTTCGAGGTTCGGGAACACGAGGACGTTCGCGGGGTCGTCGAGCTCCGCGAAGTCGTAGGTATCGGTCAGCATCTCCTCGACGAGGGCGGTGTCGGCCTGCATCTCGCCGTCGACCGGGAAGTCAACGGCGGGGTCGGCGTGCAGTTGTTCGACCGCGTCGCGGGGCTTGCGCGTCCCCTCGTTGGTGACGCTCCCGAAGTCGGAGTACGAGAGCAGGGCCGCGCGGGGGTCGACGTTGAACCGCCGGGCGAGTTCGGCGGTGTGTTTCGTCACCTCGGCGAGCACGTTCTCGTCGGGGTCGAGGTTGACCGTCGCGTCGGCGCAGAAGATGACGCGGTTCCGGAACGTCAGCATGTAGACGCCGGCGGCGTAGTCGGCGTCGTCGGCCGTGCCGATAATCTGCAGCGGCGGGCGGAGCGCCGAGGGGTAGTGATGCGTGAGACCGGTCAGCATCGCGTCCGCGTCGTCCATGGCGACCATCACGCTGGCGAAGTAGTTCGAATCGCTCCGCACGAGTTCGGCAGCCTCCGTCCGGGTGAGGCCCTTGCGCTGGCGGCGCTCGTAGAGGTGGTCCACGTAGTGGTTCCACTCGCCGCTTTCGGGGTCGGCGATGGTCGGGTCGAAATCGAGACCGAGGTCCTCGGCGGTGCGGAGAATCTCCTTCGTCCGGCCGACGAGGATGGGTTCGGCGATGCCCTCTTCGACCAACTGACTCGCGGCGCGAATCATCTTCTCGTCTTCGCCCTCGGCGAGAACGACCCGCTTGGGGTTCGTCGCCGCCTTGTTGAGGACGACGCGCATCATCTCGCGGGACTTCCCGAGGCGGGCCTCCAACTCCTCGCGGTAGTCGTCGAGGTCGCGCTCGCGGCGGGCCGCGCCGCTCTCCATGGCCGCCTCGGCGACGGCGGGCGTCACCTCGTAGAGGACGCGCTGGTCGAGCGGCTTGGGGATGAGGTAGTCGGGGCCGAACTGCAGCGGGCCGTCGCCGTAAGCTTTGACGACCGCGTCGGGCACGTCCTGTCGGGCGAGGTTCGCCAGCGCCTCGGCGGCCGCGCGCTTCATCTCCTCGTTGATTTCGGTCGCGCGCACGTCGAGCGCGCCGCGGAAGATGAACGGGAACCCGAGGACGTTGTTCACCTGATTCGGGTAGTCGGAGCGCCCGGTCGCCATGATGACCGTGTCGTCGCGGGCGTCCTTCGCGTCCTCGTAGGCGATTTCGGGGTCCGGGTTGGCCATCGCGAAGATGATTGGGTTGTCGGCCATCGACCGCACCATCTCCTGGCTGACGATGCCGCCGACCGAGAGGCCGACGAGCACGTCAGCGCCCTCGATTGCGTCTTCGAGGTCGCCGTCGTCGACGCCGCGGGCGAACGGTTCGGCGTACTCGTCGAGTTCGCCGGCCTCGGCCCGCGACTCCGAGAGAACGCCGTCGATGTCGCACAGCGTGATGTTCTCGTGTGGGATGCCCAGCGAGACGTAGAACCGCGCCGTCGCGGTCGCGGCCGCGCCCGCTCCCGAGAAGGTGACGTTCAGCGACGACAGCTCCTTGTCCGCGATGTCGGCGGCGTTGAGTAGCGCCGCACCGGAGATGATGGCCGTGCCGTGCTGGTCGTCGTGGAACACGGGGATGTCCATCCGGTCGCGCAGGGACTCCTCGATTTCGAAGCACTCGGGCGCGCGGATGTCCTCCAAGTTGATGCCGCCGAACGTCGGCTCCATCGCGGCGACTGACTCCACGAACGCCTGGGGGTCGTCGTGGTCGAACTCGACGTCGAACACGTCGATGTCGGCGAAGCGCTTGAACAGCACGCCCTTACCCTCCATCACCGGTTTCGACGCCTGCGCCCCGATGTCGCCGAGGCCGAGCACCGCGGAGCCGTTCGAGACGACGCCGACGAGGTTGCCCTTCGCCGTGTACTCGTAGGCCGCCGTCTCGTCGTCGGCGATGTCGAGACACGGCGCGGCCACGCCCGGCGAGTACGCCAGGCTCAGGTCGCGCTGCGTGTTCGTCGGCTTCGTCGTCGCTATCTCCACTTTTCCCGCGGGCGGCCGTCGATGGTAGTCCCGGGCGTCGTCTTCGAGCGTCATTGCTCGTGATGGGAACGCTGAGGTAGGTAGAGTCTTCGCTCCGACAGAGACGCGCGTAGAAATAATGATGTAGAATACGGAGACACAGAACCGGGATTTCACGACGAGGAGGCGAACGAGCGGAGCGAGGCGGGTCGCGGTCGACGCGGAGGCCGACTCGCGCGCCGCGCAGTCAGCGGAGCGACTCGTGCGGCATCGTGTACAACTGCACGTTCTCCGCGATGGTCACCTCCTCGAAGTGGCTCTCCGTCGCGAACAGGTCCGAAACGTCTTCGACCTGCTCGACCGGATAGATGTGCTTCGCGCTTCCGTAGCCGTGGTAGACCTCAACCGGAACGGCGAACGCAACCTCTCCCTCGTCGACTTCGACTGTCGCCCCGAACGTCAGGCCGTCTTCGTCGTCGGCGATTGTACAGATGGTCGACGGTACGGTTTCCCCTGCATCGTATCTCTCTTTGGCCATGCGTTGACAACCCACACGATTTTTCGATACTATAAGCAGTATCGCTCCCTACCCATACACCGGAAGGCGTACTGCTCAAGTTTCAGCCATATGTCCAACGAGCACCGTGATAATTATTACTCAACTCGCATAACTAACTGATAGATTGATACGTTTGACACGGGAGTTCTCCGACTGTCGACTCACCGCGCCACAGTCTGGGCACGGTCTCCGAGTTCTGACCACGGCCACTTGACGCGCCGCGTGAGCCGTCTGTACGCGAACGGTTCGGCATCGACACCCCACGACCGGTCCGAACCGATGCGGCCGTCGTCGCGCGGTCGCGCATAGCTGTCGCAGGTTTGTCTGGTCGGTTCGGTGGTACGTCCGCGAGTCTCTGACCGTTCGGTACATAGTCAGCTCTCGGATATTTCGGCCCCTGCGGACGGTCGTCGAACGCGACTCGGGTTCGCGACTCGGGCAGGACGCGGAGGCGAGCGAGCGTGCGACCACGACCCACTCAGCGGAGCGCGTCGTGGGGAATCGTGTAGAGCCGAACTTCGTCTTCGACCACCACCTCGTCGGTTTCGGTGTTCGTGACGAACAGGTCCCAGACGCGTTCGACTTGCTCTGTCGGATAGACGTGCTTGGCGCTCCCGTATCCGTCGTAGACGTCGACGGAGACGGCGAACGTTATCTCTTCTTCCTCGGCGGGGACCGAGCAGATGTCCGCAGGTACTGTTTCACCCACTTCGTAGTGTGTAGCCACCATATTGTATGGAACGTTCTTGTCAGCACCTACGAATCCGCACGTTCACGGGTACTGAAGGCACTCATTCGGTTGGAAGTCCATGTGACAGCCAATAATTGTTTCTCCGAGTGACAGTCGATGTGTTCATCAGCGTCGACGAGTCGGAGAGGGAAAGTATCGTTACCAAGTCGCACAGTGGTGTAACAATGTTAGAGTCATTATACCTATCGACTCCGCTCTGAGAGACCTCGAGAACGGTTCTCGAAAGGGGTCAGTAGAAAGCCGCGGAGTCCGTCGAAAACGCGGGACAGTCAATTGTTTCCAACGAACCATACAATTATACTATTTCGATAAACACTTGCGAGCGATGCGAGCACGGATAGCAGTTACACTAGGGGCAGTGCTGTTCGTCTGCTCGGTCGCATTGGTTGGGGTTAGTGCGGCAGAGGAGATACAGCAGCAACCGGATACAGAGGTACAACCGATAAACGAAAGCGGGGTCCTCGAGGTGGTGTTCATCGACACGGGCTCGGGGGCAGACTACCACTTCGAAGGGGGTGACGTGGACACGTCGTCGCTCCCGCGCGGGGAGTATCTCGTCGTCACCTACACGCGGACCGACGACGGCATCCAGAAGCAGACCGAACGCGTCGAGCTCTCGGACGATTCGACGGTCACGGCGACCGACGCCGAGTCGTCCGACGAACTCCTCAGTTCGTTCAGTCACGACTCGGAACCGGAGATCGACGTAGGGGCAAGTGTCGCCTACGAGTACGGCGAACCGTCGTACGACAGCGACGGGACTGTCGACATCCGCGTGAGCGCGGTGAACGTGACGACCGAGGAGTACGTGCCGGCGAACACGTCGCTCACGGTCGAAGTCGAGACGCCGAACGGCACGGACACGTTCAACGCGACGACCGGTGAGGACGGGACGGCGGTGGTCAGCTACGACCTCGCCGGACGCGACGACGGCGAGTACCAAGTGTTCGTTACGTCGGACACGAGCGGGTACTCCGGCTACGCGAGCTTTACCGCGGGCGCGCGAGCCCAGCTCGTCCCGCAGTACTACCGCCAGACGACGCCGCAGAACAGCACCGTGGGCGTCGCCGTCCACACGAGCGTCGACGGGGAACCCACCACCGGTGACCCGGTTCACGTCGAGATTCGGGCACCCGACGGGAGCGTCACTGAACAGAACGTGACGACGGGGACCGACAGTTTCGCTCGGCTCAATCTCACGACGACACAGACGGGGTCGTACGTCGTTCGTGCGACCGGACCGAACGGCGAAACCGAGCGCGCAACCATCGATTCGGCGGAGTATATCAGTAGCGTCAACATCCCGAACTGGTGGGAGCTTCGCCCGGGCGAGCGCGCGTCGATTTCCGGGACGGTTCTCACCGAGACGGGCGAGCCGCTGGCGAACGAGGAGCTAACGCTGCGCATCGAAAACGAGAGCGACGTGGTCCTCGATACCCAGACGCTCACGACGACCGCCGCCGGCCAGTTCGTGACGTCGTGGGACGTGCCGGCGAACCAGACGGAGTACCGCGTCCACTACGACGTCACCCTCGAGACGAACGGCGTCCGAATCGCTGAGGACGCCGAGCTCGAAGTCGAAAACCGAACGAGCGAGGACGACGAACCGGTGCCGGACGAACCGGCGGCCGAGGTGGAAGTCCGGACGGGCGGTGACGTCAGCCCGGACGGAAGCGCGACGGCGACAGTCGTCGTCGAGAAAAACGGCACGGCGGTAAGTAATCAGGACGTTCGCGTGCTCTCGGGAGTCGACGCGACAGTTCTCGATTACCGGACCGTAACGACGAACAGCACCGGCGCGGCAACGGTCTCGTTCGACCTGCCGCAGTCGCTCGCGAACTACCACAACAGGAACATCCGACTGCGCGCGACGACAACTGTCGACGACAGCACAGTCGTCGGCTACGGCTACACGGACATCTCGCAGGGCGAAACCGAACTTGACGGGGAGTTCGGAACCGAAGCCGGCCAGTCGGCGAACGGTTCGATAGCGTTCATCGACGCGGATGGCTCGCCCGTCTCGAACGCACCTGTCGCGTACGTCGGTGCACGCAACGGCCTGCGAGCCGGCGTGTTCGCGACCGGGTTGGTGACGACGAACGCGAGCGGGCAGGCGTCGTTCACCTACGACGTGCCCGCGGACGCGCAGCTCTCGGTCGCCCTCGCGGCCGACAGCCGAACGCGGGACTTCAACTACTGGACGTCGCCGTCGCTGAGCCAGTACGTCGTGGACGTCAACGTCACTGACAGCGGGAACGGCTACACCGAAGTCGCGCCCGGCGAGACGGTGACAATTAACTACGACGTCCCCGACGAGACCGTCGAGGGCGGCGTGCTCACCGTCTATTCGTGGGATGAAGAGGCCGAAGAACGCGTGCTCACGACCCGGACGTTCGCGCCGGGCGAGAACGCGTCGGTCAGGATTCCGGCGACGACCGAAGCCGGTAGCTACTCGGCGATGGTCCAGACCGTCACCGCAGACGGTCGGCTCTCGTCGGCAGAGGGCTACATCAGCATCGACCAGGACGCAGAGCCGATCCGCGAGACCACGTCCGTCTCCGGTCACGTAACCACGGCCAACGGGACGCCGCTGGTCAACGACACGGTCGCGTTCTTCGACGAGTCGTTCGATAGCCCGTCAGCCGCCGCAACGACGAACGGTTCCGGGTTCTACAACACGACGCAGGACATCGCCGAATTCGACCAGTCGGTGCTCCAAGACACCGAGTACCAGGTCGGGTTCTACCAGTTCAACGCGAGCGAGTCGGCCTCCAGAGCCGACGCGTGGCCCCGCGATGGCGTCGCGGACATCTACGCGGTCGACCGAATCAACACGTCACAGACGACGACCGTCGATGCCGAGATTCCCGAGGGCCACGTCCTCAACGTCTCCGTGACGGCCGAAAACGAAAGTGCGGTCGAAGACGCACGGCTGCGAATCACGCACGCGAACGGCTCCGCGAGAGTGGTGTTCGGAGGCCGGACGAATGCGAACGGACGACTCATCATCAACGACGCGCCTCGGCCCGGCGTGGAAGTCACCGGCAACGTGACCGTGGAGGTCGCACCGCCGGTTGAGTCCGACGCGTACGAGGACACGATTCAACGGCAGCGCGTCACCGTGACGAACGACACGGACCTCTCGTTCACGCTCGCCACGAACGAGACGGACGGGTCGCCGGCGAATCTGACCGGCTTCGTTGAAGCCGCCGACGGGACCGTCCCGCCCGGTGAGGTCGTCCTCGACACTCGTCTCGGCGCACCCGACGGCGACGTGTCGTCGCTCGGGCCGAACGGCGAATACGACCTGACGGCCGCCCGCGGAACGTATCAGGTTTCGTTCGTCCAGCCGAGTAGCCAAGTCGACGGGGTGCCGGACCTCTACCCGCTCCACCGCGTCTACGCCGACGACTCGACGCACCTCGGAAGCGATGAACTACCGAATGCCAACCGCCTCAACGTGACCGTACTCGACCGGCAGGGCGACCCGGCCGACGACGCGACGGTCGTCGTCGCGTACGGCGGGAACCGCGTGTTCGATTCCGTCAGCGGGCAGACCGCTAGTGACGGCCAGTTCATCTTCGGCCAGACCCAGGGTGTCGAAGTCGCCGGCCCGGAGGCGGTCCCCAACGATTACGGCGGCAACGTGCAGGTCCAAGTCTACGGCCCGAACGAGACCTTCGTCGGGACGCGGCTGAACGTCACGTCGGACACGAACCTCACGGTTCAGTTGACCGACCGAGTGAACGTCACCGGTCGGTTCGTCCGGCCGGACGGCGAACCGGCGGTCAACCGGACCGCGGTCGTCCTCGGCGATACGAACGGCACGTCCGGCGGCGGCTTCGCCCGCACGGCCGACGACGGGGCGTTCGGCGTGTCCGTCGCGGAAAACGGGACCTACAACGTGAAGTTCCGACAGGAACGGTACGCCGAGGAGGGAACGAGCTTCCCGCGCGACGGCGTCCCGGACGTCTACGCGGCGACGTCGATTGACGTGGGGGCCGCCCCGCACGACGTCGGAACAGTCGCGCTCCCCGAGGCCCACCAGCTCAACGTCTCCGTCGTCGACGCCGGCGGCGACGCGGTCGAGAACGCGCGCGTCACCGTCGACCACCGCAACAACGGTTCGGTCGGCTTCGTCTCCGGAAGCACGCTTCCGAACGGCACGATGGTGCTGGACGCGACCGGTCGCCCCGGCGTCGAACTCGTCGGCGACCTTCGGCTGACCGTCGAAGCGCCGCCGAACGCGACCGACCTCGAAGGTATCGAGACCACCGAGACGCTCTCGCTCGACGACGACCGAACCGTGACGGTCCAGTTGGACGGTGACGAGGACGACGAGAGCAACACGACGCCGGATGCGGTCGACGTTCGCGCGCTCGCGACGCCGACGACCGCGAGCGTGAACGAGACGGTGACCGTCGACCTCGTCGCGACGAACGTCACCGACGGCGTCGGCGCGTTCGAAACGACGCTCAACCTGACGAACGGCACGGCGGGAACGATTACCGACGTGACCGTTCTCGGGTCGCCGCTCGAAGCGAATGCGACGTACGGCCCGGAGAACGACTCGGTCGCAATCGACGCGTTCGGCATGGACACGGCGCAGAACGGGACCGTCACCTTCGCCCGCGTGAACGTCACACTCACGTCGGCGGGAACGTCCGAACTCGCAGTCTCCGAGACGGTACTGGGAAGCGAGCCGGGTACCGAATACGACGTCGGCTCCGAGAGCGGCGCGACCCTCACCGCGGTCGCGCTCGAGCCGGTCGGTGCATCGGACGCCGTGCCGACTGACCCGGACGGCGACGGAACGTTCGAAGACATCAACGGCGACGGAAACGTGACCGTCTCCGACGTGCAGGCCATGTTCGCGAACCGGAACAGTCCGGGCATCACCGACAACGCCGACGCGTTCGACTTCTCCGGAAACGGCGAGGTCAACATCGTCGACGTGCAGCGGCTGTTCGTCGAGATTCGGGACTAACACCCCCGTCAGGGGAACGTCCCGACAGGGGTTCTTTTTCGAACGCGCGGTAGTGGCAGCCTCAGCGTCGTCTCACCGTCCGCCGCTTCCGAACTCGCTCGACAGGATTCCGGGGAGGTCGGTCAGCCAACTGACCGCCGCACAGACGACCATCACGCCGACCGCAGCCATGTATCCCCAGACCGTGACCGTGTCGAGTACGAAGTCGATAGCGACGAATCCCGAGAGGATGATAGCACCGCTGACCGCCGCCGCGACGACGACGAACAGCGCACCATACGCCCGGACCGGACTGTCTACCATACGGAGAAAATGTGTATTCAAAAACATAAATGTGAAGATTACTTTGCATCATGGCAACGGGACTGTACGCAGCGCAGGCGGCGACGGCGCTCGGCGGGAGAGACGACAGCGGGATAAACACGACCAACCGCCTGCCCGTGAGAAAATGGTCAGTCGGCCTCGGCAGTGGTGGTGGGTCTGTGGAAGGAACACCGAGGCTCAGTTTTCCTGACCAGATTCATATCCATTAGGCGTGCCTAAATACATATCGACGCGGGAGAATATCCAGCGCTCGCGTCGTCTCTCGGCGACTATCGCGCGGTACGCGTCTGGACCGGAACGTCTCGTACCCCTCGATGCCCCTCGGGACCGAACCGCCCGCATCGACCGAGGTATTTTTTATTGACACGTTCGATGGCGTAGGTATGGTCCCCCAGTCACCGACGGGCATCGAACCGATTCCGAGCATCGAAGGCCGCCCCGTGTACACCGCCTCGGGGAACCGGTTGGGCGAGGCAGTCGACCTCTGTGTCGACCTCGACGACGACCGCGTGACCGCGCTTCTCGTCTCGGTCGAAGACCCTCCCGAGGGAATGGAAGTCGGTCCGCGGGGGATTCGGGTCCCGTTCAGGTCCGTGCGGGGGATGGCCGACATCATCGTCCTGACGGGCGACCCCGGTATCGAGGCCGCCGACTGAGCTCGAACATCGGTTTTCGACTGTCCACGCAGCCGACGGGCACATACGTTGATATACTCCCGACGACGACCGTATAGCGGGCAGTCGTGTTGGTCAGGATGTGGACAGCGCGATTGCCCAGTCACGGCGGCCTGTCCCGCCTGCACGCCTCTGACAGACGGTCGGGCCCCGACCGTTCAGGCCGCGAGTCGCGAGGTTCGCGACCCGCGCTGACGGTCGAGAGACGCCGAAAACTGTTGTAGATACGTTGATAGGAGTAGGTCGAGTAGGCGACGTATGAGCCTCTACGAGTCGATTCACCAGTTCGTCGGTGAACACGAGACGCTCCGGTCGGTCAGCCACTACGAGGAGATGACGGTGCTTCTGACCGAGACGCGACTCGTGCAGATTCGACACGACGGCGAGCAGGCGACCCCCGAGGAAGTCCGAGAGGTGCGGACGATACAGCTCAACCGCCCCGTCTTCGCCGGCTGTTCGGTCGAACTCGAATCGGACCGGACCGTCGTCGGCTTCCACGACAGCGCCGGCGAGACGGTTCGGCTGGTCACGCTCCCCGTCCGTGACTTCGAGTTCGCGGCGACGTTCTCGGCCGTCGTCGGCGACGCGGAGGCCGGCGCGCCCTTCATCGAGCGGTAATCAGAGCAGCCGACTGAGGTGGCGACGAAGGTGAAATCGGACGTTCGCGACATCGTGACAACCTATTTACGTGATAACGACGAACGGTCGAGCGACGTGGAACGCCCCGCTCGCTGTGCTTACAAGCACGTCTTCGACGCCGACGACGAGACGGGTGCCGACGAATCGCCATCCGTGTGGCGGTGTCCGCACCCCGCGAGCGGTGCGGCCGACCGCTGTCTCTTTCACCGCCCCGTCGGCGAAACGCGAACCGCGGCCGTCACCGAGGCGCTCCGCGAGACGATTGCCGACCCCGAACGGCCGTCGGCGTTCGTCGGCGGGTCGTTCGAACGCATCGACCTCGCAGGGCTGACGCTCGCCGACGACGCGCCGCTCGACTTCCGCGGCGCGATGGTGAAAGGAGATATCGACCTGCGCGACGCGGCGCTCGAGGGCCCGCTGCGGCTCGACCGCGTCTCGGTGGGCGGCGCGGTGTGCATGCAGCGGCTCGACACGCTCGCGACAGTCACCTGTCGCAGTCTCCAGGTCGGGGACCGCTGGGTGCTCTGCGAGTCGCGCTTCGGCGAGCGCTTCGACGCGACCGGCTTCAGCGCAGGGGCGGTCGTCGCGACCGAGGCGCGCTTCGAGGGCGGGGCGACGTTCCGGAAGGGCGTCGTCGACGACGACGTGTCCGTCGCGGAGGCGCAGTTCGGCGGGCCGGCGTGGTTCTCCCACACCCGACTGGGCGGTCGCCTCGACCTCGGGAACGTCGCGTGCGACCGTCGGCTCTCCCTCGCGCACTGCCGCGTCCGTGAGAACATCGTCGCCGCGTCGGCGACCGTCGACGACGGCCTCTCGCTCGAACACCTGACGGTCGACGGCGAACTCGACGCGACGCGGCTCACGGTGGACGGCGGCATCGACGCGACGAGCGCCGGCTTCGGCGGCCGGGTCGACTGCACGGGGCTCACCGCCCGCGACGGGACCGTCGACTTCACGCACAGCGCGTTCGACGGCCCGGTCTCCTTCGACAACGCGACCGTCGAGGGGCGGGCGCTCCGCTTCCGGAGCGCGCGATTCGAGTCGGGGGCGGCGTCGTTCGTCCGCGCGACCGTGACCGGCGGCCTCGACCTCTCCGACGCGGTCTGTTCCGCCGACTCGCCGGTTCGAGTGGTCGAAACCACGGTCGGCGGGAGCGTCGTCTGCGACCACGCGCGCTTCGGCGACGAGGTGTTCTGTTCGGGCGTCCGCGTCGCGCGCGACGTGGACTTCTCCGACTGCACCGTGGGTTCGCTCGTTTTCGGGGTGGAAATCGAGGGCCGACTGGACTTCGCGTACACGCACGTGACGGACGCCGCGGCCTTCGGCGACACCGTCGTCCGCGGGCCCGCTCGGTTCACCAGCGCGCGGTTCGACGCGGACCCCACGCTCACCGAGGCGACCCTCGGCGACACGGTCGCGGCCTACGACATGTCCGTCGAGCACGCCGGCGGACAGTAGCGACTCGGCGGACAGTAACGGTGCGCCGACGGGTCGTGACGGGGCGTCGGTTCGGACGCCGGCGGCGGTACGAACCCCGAACCCAGCGAACATTATATGTCGCGCCGGAGAGTGGTCTGAGGCATGTCGAGTGACGGGCAGAACACCCTCATCGCCCTCTACCGGCGGTACGTCGACGCCGACCCCGACGAGACGACCGTCTACGCGGGCTTCGCGCTGTTCTTTACGGCTATCGGACTGCTCGCCGTCGCGCTCGCGGCGGTGGTGTGGAGCGGCGGCATCCCGCCCGAGAACATCTTCAAGTACGAACTCCGCGAGGTCGCGGGCGTCACCGGCGCGCTCGGGATTCCCCTCCTCTTGGTCTCCGTCGTGGTCCTGCTTCCCTCCCAGTACCGGTTCCCGACGGTCCTCGCGGGCGCGGGCCTCCTCGTCTGCGCGGTCGCAGTCGCCCAGTTCGTCGGCGCGTACCCCCACAACTGGAACGTCTCCGCGAGCGCCGACCAGAGCGGCCGCATCGTCGGCATCTACTCGCTCGGCGCGGTGGCGGTCGTCGCCGCGAGCGGCACGTCGCTCGTCGGCTTCCAACTCGCCCGCGCGAGGACGAGCGGCCCCGCCGCGGGCGGGGGCGATGCGGAGACCGACGCGACCGACGACGGCGAGGACGAGGAAGCCGTCTCCGCGCAGGTCCGCCGCGACATGGACGAGGCGATGTCGAACACCGAACTGTCGTGGGGTGGCGTCCGCAAGACTGAGACCACCCGCCTGAAGCTCGATACCTCCGCCGTCGACGACGTGGACCGGGCGAGCTTCGAGAACGCCAAGGTGACCGAGACGCGCGGCGGCGGGGTCGACGACGCGGTCGCCGGGCTACAGGGGCTCCGCGGCGGGAAGAAGGACACGGCGGTCGGCGACAGCACGGACGACCAGGCCGCCGCGCTGGCCGAACTCCGGAAGCAACAGCAGGCCGACGCCGAACGCGAGGACTCGGACGGCGTGGTCGACCGGATTCGCGGACTGTTCTCCTGAGTCGTCGCGGGACGCCGGGCTATCGGTTCGGCGTTGGATTCATCGGCAGAAGTGAATTTCAAAAGCGCATACAGATTTATGCGACAGCCCTACGACGCGTGAGGTATGGCGAAAGGCCTTGACGTAGGTACCATGAACATCCTGTCCGCGAGCCAGGATGGAAGTGAGACCGTATTTGTCCAGCAGCGAAACTCGTTCGTCGAAATCGACTACAGCGACATGGCGGAGCAGATGCTCTCGCGGAGCGACGTGCTCCACATCCGCAAGGACGACAAAGTGTACGTCGTCGGCGACGACGCGCTCAACTTCGCGAACATCTTCGGCAAGGAGACGCGCCGGCCGATGCAACACGGCATCCTCTCCAGTGAGGAGTCCTCCGCGATTCCGATGATCAAGCTCATCATCGAGCAGGTCGTCGGCTCGCCCTCCCGGCCGAACGAGCGCCTCTTCTATTCGAGTCCGGCGGACCCCATCGACTCGGACCTCTCGACGCTGTATCACGACAAGACGCTCGAATCGATGCTCGGCGACATGGGCTACGACCCCGAACCCATCAACGAGGGGATGGCGGTCATCTACAGCGAACTCGCCGACAACAACTTCACCGGTCTCGGCGTCTCCTTCGGCGCGGGCATGACGAACATCTGTCTGGCGTACTACGCGGTGCCGGTCATGCAGTTCTCCATCGCCCGCGGCGGCGACTGGATCGACCAGCAGACCGCACAGGCCACCGGCACGGCCGTCGACAAGGTCACGTCCATCAAGGAAGACGACTTCCAGCTCGACTTCCGCACGGACGTCGGCGGCGTCGAGGGCGCGCTGTCGATTTACTACGAGAACCTCCTCGACTACGTCATCGAGAACATCGAGCGCGAGGTCGACGAGGAAGACATCGAAGAGGGCCTCGACGTGCCCGTCGTCGTCACCGGCGGCACCTCCAGCCCGAAAGGCTTCGAAGAGCTGTTCGAACACCACCTCGAAGACTCCACGATTCCATTCTCGGTCAACGAGGTTCGGAGCATCGACCGCCCGCTGTACAGCGTCGCCCGCGGGTCGCTCGTCGCCGCCCGCTCCGAAGAGGAGTCCGACGGGAGCGCCTCGGAACCAGAGCCCGAACCGGAACCCGAAGCAGAAGCCGCACCGGAATCGAACTGAACGCCGACCCGAACTGACGCACCCGACCGGACAGTACGTCACGACCGAGGTCGACGCGCCGCCGGGAGCGCGCGAGCGAGCGCGTTACTCGTCTCCCGTGCGGTCCCCGCGGTCGCCGTCCTCCCCGTTTTTGCGCTGGTAGTCGCTGGACTCGCGGTCAGCGGTGTCGCTGTCACCCGTCTCGTCGGCCTCGACGGCTCCGGACTCGGCGACGCCTTCAGTCGCGTCGCTCTCGTCGGTGACGGCGTCGCTCTCGCTGTTGTCGGCGTCAGCTTCGTCGCCCTCGGGTTCGGACTCGTCGTCGCCGTCAGCAGACTCGCTGTCGCCGCCAGCGGACTCGTCGTCGCCGCCTTCGTCTTCAGCCACCACGTCCTCGTCGCGCTCGCGCGCCCCGCGGACCGCCCGTGCGTGAAAGCGGGCTATCGCGTCGTCCCACGACTCTCGGTTCGGCGCGTCGCGCTCGTGGACCGTCTCGACGCCGACGAAGCCGCACCGCTCGCAGTAGCGCGCCGCGCGGCCGTCGAGCGAGAGCGTCGAGAGGGGCTGTGAACACCGCGGACAAGTCATGCAGTTTGCCGGTGGTTCTCGCCCGGGTCGTATAGAACTACCCCGTTGGCGGGGCCGAAGACCCACGTGTGACAGTCCGCTAACAGAAGATTCACCATTAATGGCGTGCCACAGAGAGACGATGAAGGTCCTTTGCTTCGGAGTTGGACAAGCGGGTGGGAACGTCCTCGACGCCCTCCTTCGGTACGAACAGCGCACGAACGCCGACTACGTCGTCGACGCGGTGGCGTACAACACCGCGTCGGCGGACCTCCGCGGCCTCGACCTCGTCCCCGAGGAGAACCGCATCCTCTTCGGCGCGGACGAGGTGAGCGGTCACGGCGTCGGCGCGGACAACGAACTCGCCGCCGAACTCGCCGAGCGCGACAGCCGACAGCTCCTTCGCGGCACCGACGACTCCCCGACCTCCACGGCCGACGCGTTTCTCATCTTCGCCGGACTCGGCGGTGGCACGGGCAGCGGCGCGGCCCCCGTGCTCGCAAAGCACCTCCAGCGCATCTACGAACAGCCCATCTACGGCGTCGGCATCCTCCCCGCCGCAGACGAGGGCGCGCTCTACTCGCGCAACGCCGCGCGGTCGCTCAAGACGTTCGTGGACGTGACCGACCACGTGTTCGCGTTCGACAACGGGGCGTGGGCGAAAAGCGGCGAGGACGTCGCGCAGGCCCACGACTCGATGAACGAAGAGCTGGTGCGACGCCTCGGCATCCTCTTCGCCTCGGGCGAGGTGAGCGAGTCGGGGACGGTCGGCGAGAGCGTCGTCGACTCCTCGGAGGTCATCAACACCCTCCGCGGCGGCGGCATCTCGACTATCGGCTACGCGGCGAGCGAACTCCCCGAGAGCGACGACGGCGGCGGGTTCAGCATCAAGGGACTGCTGGGCGGGGGGTCGTCGTCGGTGGACGAACTCGACTCCATCAACCGCATCACGACCCAGACGCGGAAGGCGGTGCTCGGTCGGCTCACCCTCCCGTGCGACGTGGACTCCGCGTCCCGCGGGTTGGTCGTCGTCAGCGGCCCGCCCGAGTGGCTCAACCGGAAGGCCATCGAGCGGAGTCGGACGTGGGTCGAAGAGCAGACCGGGAGCATGGAGGTCCGCGGCGGCGACTACCCGCTCCCCGAGTCGAACCACGTCGGCGTGCTCGTCCTCCTCGGCGACGTGTCGCGGAGCGACCGCGTGGCCGAGGTCCGGTCGACCGCCGTCGAGGCCGAGCGGGACCGCCGCGACCGCGAGGCCGACGACACGAGCGCCGACGCCGGCGACGATGCGGAGGGCGTCGTCGACGAGCGCCTCGATACGTTGTTTTAACTCGGTCGCGTCGCAGACCGCCGCCGAGGCGGGGGTGCGGCCGGCGGCGGTTCGTTCCGGAGAAACTGTCAAATACTCTCTCGGCGAACAGCTAGGTGCGTGTCTGAGACCAGCATAGCGGCGACGCCGCGCATCCTCGCGTACGGCCCGCAACCCGCGGGTTCGGCGATAGCACAGTCCGACGTGGACGTGGAGTTCGTGGAGTCGAGCAGAGAGTTGTTCGAACGGTTGACCGAGGCACCGGCCCATCTCATCATCTGCCTCCACGCCCCGCCGGTGTTCGACGGCGTCGAGGCGGTCAAGGGTATCCGGCGGTTCGACGCGACGGTCCCGGTGGTGCTGGCGTCGCGAATCCAGAACACGATGCTCAACCTCCAAGCGGTACAGTCGCAGGTCACCTGGAGCGTGAACCTCGCAGGCGAGGGTCCCATCGAGGAGGCGCTGTTAGACCTCGTCACCGACGCGAGAGAGTGGTTAGAACGGCAGGCGGAGTAGTCACCGAACCCGGTCGAGACCGGTCAGTCGTCGGTCGACGGGAAGTCGAAAGGCCCCAGCGTCTGCTCCGCCTCGTCGGCCGCGTCGGCGGCCGGGAACGAGACCCGTCCGAGTTCGTTCTGTACGGCCCACAACCGCTCGAAGAGTCGGTCGAACTCGTCGTCCGCGTCGTCCGGGAGGTCGCGAGCGCACTCCCACAGGAGTTCCTCGGCGCGGTCGACGTGAGCCGTCGCCCGTTCGAATGCGTCGCTGGGCCGTCGTGCCGGTGTGTGTTCCGCCATTGTTTGACTTAGGTCAGCAAATGGCATAGTCGTTTCAGTGTGTCTAATAATGTTATGTCTGTTATAGCTGGCCACAAGATTGTTTACCGAGCTGACAATCAGAATGATTTATATATTCGAAGTGGTTACGCCTACGTGGATGCAGCACCGTACAGAGTAACCCCTCGGACGCATCCACATGACCGAACTCATCCCCCCTTCCCCCCTTCCCCTTTAGGTTCGGTCACCCCTTTACGGGGCGAAACTGTTCTCAAGAGTGACGTCCGTCGGACGAGAAGCGCGGCCGGCCGAACCGCCGACAGTCGGTGTGTACAAGACGCTCCACGTCCTACTGACGAGTAGGCTCTGGAGACCGTCGCATGAATCAGAATCTCTGGTACGCCGGCGTCCTCATCGTGGTTCTCGGCGTCACCCTCGCCGCGGTTCCGACGGGCAGTTTTAGTTCGGTCTCCGGACAGCGGCCGGTCGACGTCTCGGTCGTCGACGACGACCGAGCCCTCGTCGCGTTGGAACCGACCGGCGAGGTCGTGACGAGTCCAAGCCGCGGCAACGCCGTGGCGGTCGGCTCAATCGTAAACAACCTCGGCACCGACGTGACCGTCGACTACACCGCCAGCATCGACGTGAACGCGCTTTCGCTCGCGCAGTCGGGCGGCTCTCCGACGCTCAGCCGGGGCGGCGAGCACCAGGTGACGGCCTACTGCCGGCGACCGAACGCGGGGAGCGGCGTGGCGACACTCGTCGTCGAAGTCGATTCCGCGCAGGCGGACGGCGTCTCTATCTCCGGTGCGACGCTCGAAGCGCGAGTCGAGTACGATTGCACGAGCGGGAACGGCGGCGGTAACCCCGGGAACGGCGACGACAACCCCGGGAACGGCGGCGGCAACGACGGCGGAGATAGCGGCGACGGGAGCGATGGCGGCGACGGCAACCCCTCGGGGCCGTCGAACGGCGTCGCCTACGTCGACAGCGACGAAGACATCGCCTACGATGACGGCGAGCGCGTCCTGACCGAACAGGAGGTCGCGACGTTCGACGACGACGACGCGGTGCTCGTCGTCGGGACCGACAACGGCACCATCGACAACAGTTGGCGCGCTATCGACATCTCGGCCAAGCGCGTCGTCGTCACGCACACGACGTTCACGAGCGGCGACTCGGTCGACATCGAGGCGGAGACGGGCATCGAGTTCACCGACGTGACGGTCAACTCCGACTGGGGCGAGGTTACGCTCTCGGGCGAGTCGATAACGCTCCGTCGGTCGACGATAGACGCGAAAAACGGGAAGATAGAACTCGCGGCCGACGGCGGGACGCTCGACGTGCGCGAGAGCGCGGTCCGGGGGAAGAACGACAAGGTCGAACTGACCGGCGAGACGGTTCAGGCCGGTGGCGCGACCATCCGGAACACGAACGACGAAATCGAACTGGCGGCCGACGACGGCCCCGTGAACGTCACGGGAGCGACGCTCGACAACCAGAACGGCAAGGTCACGCTCTCGGGCGAGTCGGTTCAGGCTCGCGGCGCGAGCATCAGCACGCGAAACGGGAAAATCGACCTCGCGGCCGACGACGGCCCCGTGGACATCCGCGACGCGAGTCTCCAGAACCGGAACCGCGACATCGAGGTGAGCGGGGAGACGGTGTCGGCGCGGAACGCCTCGATTACGGTCGTCAACGGGCGGATTTCGCTCGACGCCGACGACGGCCTCCTCGACATCGAGAACGCGACGGTCCACGGCGAAAAGCAGATTGACCTCACCGGCGAGCGCATCGGTGCCGCGAGCGCGTCTATCGAGACGAAAAACGCCCAAATCGACCTCCGGTCGGGGTCCGGCGACGTGACGCTCGACGGCGCGACGGTCAAAACGAAGAACGCCCAAATTACCGTCGAGTCCGCGGGCGACCTCCGCGCGAACGAGAGCGTCTTCGAGACGACGAACGCGGACGTGTCGCTTTCGGCCGACGGCGACGTGTTCCTCCGTGACGCCGACCTGCGCACCACAAACGCCGAACTCGCCGTCGAACTCGGGGACGCGTCGGCGACGCTCTCGGTCGACGGCCTCGAAGTCGAGGACCGAGACGACACCCTCGACTACGACCCCGGCGGCGCGGGAGTGACCGGAACGCCGAGCGCCGGGCAGGTTCGCGGGTAGTCGAAGTCGGGAGCGCGCGGACGCAGCAGACCCCGGCGTCCAGCGCACTCACAGATACTTGCGTCTGAACTGCTCGACGAGCGAGACGTTCCGGTCGGTCGAGCGCAACCGAATCGGGCCGAGACCGAGCGCGAGGACGCTCACGAGGAGCGTCGCGAACGCCAACACGGCGTCGATAGCCGCGATTGCGAGGAACGGATGAACCTCGTGTAAGCCGAGGATGACCGTCTGCGGGAGCACGGGAACGTACAGCTGTTCGCGTATCTCGCGGTCGTACGCGCCGGTTCGGTCCGGCGCTTCGATGGTGAGCGTCGTGTTTTTCGACCCCTTCCCGGGGACCACAAACACGGACTGGCCGAACGAGACGCCCGGGTCGCGGGATTCGAGGACGGTGATAATCGGGACGTAGCCGTTGTTCGTCAGCGTGTAGTCGATGACCGTCGTCTCGCCGACGCCGACGACGAGCGGGTTCTCGTTCGGCGACTCGGAGCTCACGATGGTCAGTTCCGTCGGTCCCGACCCGAGAACCATGCTCAGCGTCGCGGGCGTGACGACGATGACGACGAGCAGGAGGAGGACGACGCCGCTCGTGTAGTAGTCCGGACGGCGACGGCTGTGCGAGCTCTGTTTTCGCCCGCCCCCGGAGCCGTCGAACACGAGGCTCAACGCGATGAGAATCCCGCCGATAGCGACGAGGAACATGGGCGAGGGCTCCCCGTCGGCGGCGCTCTCGAACCCCGGCAGGTTCCCGAGGAGGTCGAACGCGCCGGTCGCGAGACCGTTGACCGCTCCGACGACGGCACCGAGCTGCGGGATGACGACGACGTTCCCGTTTATCTGGAGCGCCTCGGCGACGATTTGGGACCGCTTGACCGGCGGCTCGACGCTCTCTTGGTCGGTGAAGGGGTTGGCGTCGCCGCGCGTGATGTACCCCTCTTCGGTCCACCTGACAACCCGGTGGGTCGTCAGCCCGCCGCCGTGGAGTTCGCGCGCGTTGAACACGACCACGTCGCCGGATTCGGGGTCTTCGAGCAGGACCGACGGGACCGCGATGAACCCGTCGCCGGGCTCCATCGTCGGCGACATGCTCCCCGTCTCGACGTAGCCGAGGAGCACCGGCTGGCCGAGCGCCTGCCCGAACAGCAGCGCGACGACGGCGACGACGAGGAGGCCGAGCACCGCGTATTCGAGGACGTCGCTGAGTTTCACGGCGTGTATGAGACACTACGTGTGAACCCGTAATTACCTATCGCCGACTCGACAGCACTCGTGACCCCGGCGCGTGGGTGTCGGTGGGGTCGTCACGCGTCCCGGCTTGGGGGCCCTCACTTTCGATGTGCTAGTATGTCGTGTTCTGTGGTAGCTCGGTTCGATACACGCGTTACCAATCATCATGGGACGGCGAACCACAGACACCGATTCCGAACAGAAATCGACAGACTGCGAGTCAGTTGCACCGTCCTAAACCCTCGATTGAACGCCGAAACCGACCCGCGAAAGGTGGGCTTGAACCCGACTCGACGGGGAGAAAGCCGGGCTTGTCGAATCGAACGGTGACCGAGGACTCGTTCAAGCACCGGAATACAAAGTGGGTAGGTCCTGATGGGAGAGACAACGACGCAGTCACCTGTGTCAGGGAGAACACAACCATGGCAATCAACAGACGCAACATCTTGATCGGACTCGGAGCACTCGTCGGCGGCGGCGGCGCACTCGTCGGAACGGGCGCGTTTACGACCGTGAGCGCGGCGCGTGAAGTGAGTGTGAGCACGGCCGGCGACGGGAGCGCGTTCCTCCAGTTGACCTCTGACAGCCCGTACGTGGACAACACCGGAGATACGCTGACGCTGACGTTGGACGCGGACGGAAACGACGGAAACGACTCGGGCTTCAACGAGAACGCGGTGACGACGCTCACTAGCGTGTTCACGATTGCGAACAACTCCGCGGAGGGCAACTCCGTTCAGGTCGGTCTCGGAGCTGGAGCGGGTCCCGACGTCCCCAGCGCCGACGACCTCAGTACGGAAGTCACACTAACCGTCGGTAGCGACGGCGGCGAAGACGTAGATATCACCTTCACGCTCAGCGAGACGGGCAACAACGGATCTGCACCGTCGCTCGACGCGGGGTCCTCGGTTACCGTCGATGTCGAAGTCGACACGACGCCGACATCGAGCGACGCTGACGCCACCGGCGAACTGAGCATCTTCGCTGTCGACGACAGCGCCTAAACAGAGAGCATGAAACGACGCAACGTTATCGCGGCGATTGGAACGCTCGCAATCGGCAGTGGCACGGCAATCGGGACCGGCGCGTTCAACGCGACGAGCACGAGCGCCGACTCGTCGATGAGCATCATTACCGAACGGTCCGACGTGGACGTCGATGTGAGCCCCGGGAGCGGAGCCGGAAGCGGGAACATCCGAGATAGTTTGTACAGCGACACCGAGATCGAGAACATCGACGTCGACGACCTCCCGCTGGCCGCCGTCGCCGACAACGGTCAAGGGATGGTTCACGTCCAGATTATCGGCGTCGTCGGCACCGACGAGACGTTCTCGAACATCGTGGAACTGACGAACAACGACGCCGACCAGAGCTACGAGATGGGGTTCTACTACGACGGCGGCTTCACCGAGGAGGTCACGTCGGGCGACAAACTGACCGAGTCCGAGGCGACTGACGTCTTCGAGTTCACGCACGACTCGACGGTCATCTCCAGTCTCGACGGAACGACTGGAGGCACCGTAGAGCTCGACGCGTCCGGCGGTACCAACGACACCGTGCAAGTCAGTATCGACTTCAACGGGACTGACACGCGACTGAATGAGGAGTACGGCCTGAGTGCGGGCGGGTTCGGGACCGGCGGCGCGACGCAGTTGGAACTCATCGACCAAGTTACCGCGTTCGCGGACGAAGTCTAACGACCCACGGACCTCCCATGCCAACACGCCGCCAGACCCTCTTCGCCCTCAGCAATTTCTTCATCGTCGGCGGCGTTCTCGGCGTCAGCGCCACGACGACGACCCAATCGACGTCGGGGGCGAGCTTTCGCATCGTCGCGCCCGACTACCTCTCTCTCACGGCGGCGAACGACCCGCCGATTCACGTCGAGACGGACTCGTCCGGCTACGTGACGCGGCTCACCCCCGGCGGCGACGAGAATGGCGTCAACAAGCGCGCCATCACGCGCTTCGAGGACATCGTCAGCCTCACCAACGTCAGCGAGGCCGACATCGACGGCGTCTACTTCGAGTTCGACGTGACGAGCGACTCGCTTTCGGCCTCGACGCTCGAAGACGTCGAGGCGGCGTTACAGGTCACGGCGGGCGACGAGGCGCTCGCCCCGGGCACGGACGGAGACGACCTGCTCGACGTAAGCACGGCGGTGTCGGGTCCGGAGGGCGTGCTCGAACCGGGGGAGTCGGTCCCGTTCGGCCTCCAACTCAACCTCATTCCGTGGACCGGACCGAGCACGCTGGAGGACCTTCCGGACCCCGAGGCGTACAGCGCCACGCTACGGATTCACGTCGAGCGAGAATCGTCGGACTCCGGCGACTAATCGGCTGGTGTCGTCGGTACGCCGCGCGAGGCGGTATCTGTGCGGCCGCTGACAGCAGAGGAACTATGTGCGGCGGGGCAGTATCGACGGTCGATAGATGAGTCCCAGCGGTGCCGGCGGGTTGCTCGGCCGCACGTCAGCCTCGACGCCGGACGGCGGCGGCGAGGACGGCGACGCGCTGACGCGCGACGAGATTTTCGACCTGATGAGCAACCACCGCCGGCGGTACACCCTCCACTACTGCAAGCGGGCCGACGGCGCGGTCGAACTCGGAGACCTCGCAGAGCAGGTCGCGGCGTGGGAACAGGACAAGGAGATTTCGGACCTGACCTCCGCCGAGCGAAAGACCGTCTACACGTCGCTCCAGCAGACGCACCTGCCGCGGCTCGAACAGGCCGGCGTCCTCCGATACGACCGGGGCGAAGTCGAACTCACGGAGCGCATGGAGCGCCTCGACATCTACATGGACATCGTCCCCGAGAACTCGGTTCCGTGGGGGGTGTACTACCTCGGCCTCTCGGTCCTGTCGAGTCTCGTCGTGGCGGCCCTGTGGGCCGACGTGCTGCCGACGGGGACGGTCCCGCTTCTCGCCTACCCGACCGTCATCGTCGCGGCGTTCGGCCTCTCGGCGGCGTACCACGCCGTGACGAACCGTCGCTACCAGTTCGAAAACCTCGAACGGCCGCCGTAGGACGGGTCACGCCCGAGGGGCCGGCTCAGAGATTGAGCCACGCGTGCGTGTTGGTCTCGTCGAGCGAGTAGTAGTAGATCTCGCTGCTGTCGATGACGGCGTACGTCTCGATTTCGGGGTCGAAGATGACGCGACGGTTCGTGTCGATGGCCACGTCGACGAGGTCTTCGAGGGTGAGAATCGAGATGTACGGCTTGTTCGCGTCGGTCGGGAACTCGCCGCGGGAAATCCACTCCTCGTGGCGACTGTGCGAGATTCTCGTGCGGAGTTCCTCGGGGTCGCTTCGGTACTCGGTGCGGATGACGAGGCCGGCGAGTCCGAACAGCACCAACGCGGCCGCGGCGAGTCCGCCGTACTCGACGGGGTTCGGCGGTCGCGTCACGGTCCGCGCGACGGTCGTCGAGTGTCGCCGGTCGTCGGCCAGCGACCGTTCGAGGTAGTAGGCCCGCCCGGAGAACGCGAGCGGCGTGCTCGCTTCGAGCGTGCCGCTGTACGAGCCCGTCTGGTACGTCACCGTGAGGTTGAGGCTCGTCCTGAACTGACCGACGCCGCCGGTTTCGGTCCGCTTTTGCTGGAGGTCGCGGTCGAGCGTGGAGACGTTGAGCGAGGGCGCGTCGACGGCGGTTCCGTCGGTGACGAGCGTCTGTTCGTCGAGGAGGACGGTCTCGTTCTCGTAGAACGGCGTGCCGTCGCGAACGCCGACGGTGCGCAGAACCAACCGCTGTGTGACGTTGACCGACTGGTTCGCGGGGACGTCGGTGTGGACGCGGAACGACACGTCGGGCGAAATCGTCATGAAGTAGACAGAGCGGTTCTCCAGCGTCGACCCGCGCTCGTAGAGCGTCGTGTTCTGGGTGACGACCGCCCGCGTGTCGACGCCGGTCTCGACCGACTGCACGTTCGTCTCTTCGGTCACCGTCTGCGTCGTCGGCGTGAGAAAGACGTAGCCGGCGGCGACCAGACACGCGACGCCCGCGATGGCGAGGACGGCGACCAGCACCCGAGCCTGCTGCGTGACGAAGAGTTCGAGGCGGTCGTCAAATCCCATTATCGAGAGGGGAGCGCGGCACTCGCGGGATGTACATACGGGCAGATAGTTCGAGGCGCAAGAAAACTTTTGTCCTAGCGACCGATAGGTTTTGCGAGGCAGTACAGTACATGGTCTCCGACCCCGTCGACAACGACCGAGCGGACGACATCCCGTCGTCGTTCGAAGCCTGGCTGGACCAGCGAATGAGCGAGACCGGTAAATCGCGCGACCAGTTGTGCCAGGAGTTGCTCGCGTCGCACTGGCAACTCAACGAGATCACGGAACTTCTGGGTCGCGACAGCCACGCCTCGGACGAGAGACCCAGCGAGGCGAAGAGCGCGACGCGCTCGCCGTCCAGAGATGATACGGAACCGAACAAGCCCGTGAGCGACGACGAACTAGCCGAGGTCCTCGAACTCATCGAGGGACTTCAATCGGAGGTCGATACGGAAGCACAGCGGCGCGCGCGCCTCGAACAGTCGGTTCAGACGCTTACGACGCGACTGGACGAGGTCGAAGACGCGCTCGACGAGGTCGAAGACCTACCGGCCGAACTCGACGCTGTCGAGTCCACGTTCCGCGAGCGACACCAAGCGCTCGACACGCGGTTCGACGACGAGTTCGACAACCTCCAGACGATTCTCGAGTACCTCGTCGAGACCGACGACCGCGTCGAGACGAAACTCAAGGAGATAGAGACGCAGTACGGGGCCGAGATACGGGAGATTCGGGCCGAACGCGAGCAGTTGCGTCGGGTGAAACAGGCCGCAAAGGAGGCCGATACCCACGAGGGAGACTGCGAACACTGCGGGGAGACCATCGACCTCGCGCTTCTCACCAGTCCCGAGTGTCCGAACTGTCAGCGCCCGCTGCACGGCGTCGAAAAAGAGACCAAGTGGCTCGTGCTCACCGACTACACCGTGACGGTCGCGAGCAGCGACGGGGGCACGCGGCGCGCGTCGGAGACGACCGCTCGACCCGACCTCGACGCCGCGCGGGACCCCGCGGACTCCGGCGGCCAACCGTCCGAACCGAAGCGCGGCGCGTCCGGAACGTCCGACCGCCCGGTGAGCCAGAGTCGGGAAGCGGTCGACGAGATAATCGACTCGTTCGAGTCGGTATCGACCGGCGACGACGGGACGACCGGGACCGACGAGACGGCGGACGCGACGGGTGCTATCGACCCGGACGCGGCGATAGACGCCGACGAGAGCACGTTCGAGTGGAACGAAGACGACTTCCGGTGAGGCGCGACGCCCGCCTCAGCCGAGCGATAGCGACCCGTCGGCCTCGAACTCTATCGCCGCGTCGAACAGGGATTTGAAGGTCCGGAGCGTCTGGTCGTCGTGTCGCGCCGGGTCGACGTGGTAGTGGGCGCGTGCGCCCGCCGAGGAGACGCGATTCGTGAGGATGTGGAGGAACCGGAAGAGGCGCTGGTCGTTGTTCACCGCGGCGATGAGGTTCGAAAGCGAGTGCACACAGAGCGTCGATTGGACCGACGACTCGCCCCACTCGTTCAGCGACTTCGTGATGAGGAGTCCGATGCGACGGAGGTCCGTCGCCTTCGTGACGGTCTTGATAGTTATCGGCAGGTCGGCGGCGTCGATTGTCCCGGAGGCGTCGTACGACTGGACGCTGATGAGCGTCTGGTTTTCGACGCTCCCGACGCGGTAGTTGTTGAGGATGTTGAGCTGTTCTTCGGGCGTCGTCTCGACGGACACGAGAAGCTGGTTTGCGCCCCCCGAATCGCCGGTCATGAGTTGCGTACAGAGGTTGTACTCCGCGGCGGTCTCCGCCGGGCCGACGACGAGGATGTTAGACTGCTCGGACACGAGGTCGAACACCGCCGCCGCCTTCTCGTCGAAGTTCGCCTCGTCGAACGGCGTGTCCGAGCGGTCGTCGATGAGGTCCCATTCGGACGCCTCGTCGTCCGGTAGCGACGCCGACGGACCCTGCTTCCGCCGAATCGACTCCGCGAGTTCGGAGAGCGTCGATGGCGTCCGGTCGGTCGTCGGTCCGTCCTCTCCCGCCGGCGAGACGGTGTCACCCGATTTATCCGAGGTCGGCGTCCCGTCTTCCACGCGGTCCGCAAGGTCAGATAACGACGGCGAGTTCTGTATCTCGGTGTCGGAGTCTCCCGACTCCGCATCGTCACGGTCTGCCATAGTGGCCGATGGGTGTGAGCATGGGTTGCGAGGGAGTTCGTGAAGCGGTGGCGACTGGGCGGGAACGAGAGCGAGAACGTGCCCTGTTCCCAACGTGTTTCACTGTTTTGAACTCGTAGGGGGTTCACTTAATGTATGGGGCTTTGCCGGCGAAAGACAGGATAGCGTTATACACCGTCTCGGGGGGACAGACGAGCTGATAAATTTCGTATGGGAAGACGAATAGATATCGAGAGTGGGATTTCGTCTGCTCGAATTCATGGTCGAAATCGGCGTTTTAATATTGGTATATTTAGACAATACTAACTGTTTCTGGAATCGGGTTCGAAGAATCTATGGACAAGAGCTCAGAATACGCTATAACTCAAATGAGTATAGATGCGTGGATTTCTTCACGATAGGGAAGATTTCGAATCTGATTAGCCAGCTTTTATCTAGTTCGTAGAGTTCGTCAAGCTGTAGATTCCACTCTGGCGCGAACGTGGGGGCGCACAACTACGTAGTAGAAGTTCTCATATTTACCAATACTGTCGTTAGGTAAAAATCGACCCGGGCCGGGTATCGACCAGCCGAGTCAGAAAGTCTACTGTGTTGGTTATTTGCCGAATCTGATGCCGTCTTCGACCAGTCGAAGGTTTCGTTCCCGGTCGATGTGCGGCTTCAACCAGTCGTACTCCTCGATTTGGAGGATGAGGTCCGCTTGGAGGTTCCGCCACGCGATGGCGTAGATGGGCGATTGCCCCCACGCGCGGAGTTCGGGGATGAACTCGTCGTAGCGCTCGTAGTGGCCTTCGAGGCGTTCGAGAGCGTCGACCACGTAGCCGGCGGCCTCCGATTCCGTCTCCGCGCCGTCGATGGCCCGGTTCAGTCGGGTTTCGAGCCCCTCGACGGCGCGTTGCATGTCCTGTGCCGCCGTGCCGTCGGCCTCCGGAAGCGAGTCGATGATGGGCTTCGGAACGCCGAGCGAGAGTGGTTCGATAGCCATACCTCGAACTGGGCGGCAAGGCGGCAAAAAGGCGGCGACGGTCGCAGCACGGCGCGGACGAATCCGACACCACGACGCCGTGTCGGGATGGCGGTGTCGAACAGCGTCACCACTCGTCACCGAGAACAGCGCGCCGGGGTGCCTCCGAAGGCCGTCCCGACCTCCGGTTGCGGCGCGTCGCTCTGTTACGCGTTCGTCTCGTCGGTCCGCGCCCTGAGTTCGGATTCGACGAGGGCGTCGAAGTCGACGCCGTCTGTCCGGTACTGGTCGCGGTTGTCGATGACGACCAGCCCCTTGTCTGTGATTTCGTACAGCCCGGAGTTCGGCGCGGGCCCGACTCGCGCCAACAGGTCGTAGTCCGCTAAAATCGGCAGTCGCGTGTTGATGTACGAACGGTTCTTATCGAGGATATACGAGAGATTCACGGCGGTGTTCCGCCTCCTATCTGAGAGTGCCTCGAGGATATCGAAGTCAGTTGGGACGGCCAACTTCATACATGGTTGTTCGTAGCCGCTGTTAAATAAACAGCTTATTGCGAGGGCCTACGGCCGGGTTCGCGCGGCGAGGGGCGATAGGGCGGCGATTTCGGGTCTTACCGATGGTCGAGCGCGTCGCGTGCGAGGCGCAAGTCCTCGATAATCCGCGTGTGGCGGTCGATTGCATCGTCGATATGCCGCGCCGTCGCCGCCGTGTCGACTCCGGCGTCATCGTGGTACTGCGCCTGCAGCAAATGCGACTCCAAGGCCCGCGACGTGGAGTCACTCGCCGCCAACAGCGCCTGGGTAATCGTCCAGTCTACCGTCCCGTCGTCGGGGAGTTCGTCGAACTCCAACCGCTCCCCCTCGTATCGTTCTGCCATCATGGCCCACGTTGGGACGTTATACTATTTAAAGTTATAGCGACGTGATAATTCCGACGTTTCGGGTTCGATAGGAAACCCACTATACGTACCATTTACTGGCGTTTCGGAGCCGATTAACGACGGCGATAAGTATATCAAAGTTAAGTAACTTCACCCGGTGGCGGCGAGATGTCCTGCGATTTCCGAGGCGAGTCGGGGACGCGTCACCCGCCCCGCGTTCGCGTCACCGCTCTTCGACGTGTCGAATCTCGACGCCGATGCCGCGCGTGGACTCGACCAGTTCGCGGCCGCCCATCTCGGCGCGGCCGATGGCGAACGCCTTCGGCCCCTCGACGATGACCTCGTCGCCCGGCCGGATGTCCTCGTCGGCGTCGACGACGCCCGGCGCGAGGACCGACCCGTGCGGGACGAACCCGTCGATTTCGACCGTCTTCGTCGGCGCGTCGCTGTCGCGCCACACCTTCGCACCTTCGAGCGTAAAGGAGAGCACGCCGTACTGCGGGACCATCGTCGCCAGCTGCTCGCCCGCGTCGTTCCACACCTGCAGTTTGGGGTAGCGGCTCGTCATCTCCAACTCCACGTCGGAGAAGAGCGCGTCGCCCGCGTCCGGGCCGAGTTGGTAGTCTGCGAGCGCCTTCACGACGTTGTGCTCGCGCTCCTCGCGGGTGAACTTGGGCGCGCCGTCGAGCGTTCGCATGAGGTTCCCGATGGACTCCGTCGTCGTCGGGTGCTCCGAGACGGTGAACTCCACGTCGAGGTTCAGGTCGTCCGCGACGCGCTCGACGATTTCCGTGTAGGCTCCCGGCGGGACGTGGGCGATGATTCGCGGGTAGTCGTTGCGCTCCAGATAGCGTCGGAGCACCTCGGCGACGAACGACTTCTCGTCTTCTGACCAGTCACCCGTGACGACCGAGTCGTAGTGCTGGGCGGGGTAGGTGAGTTCGAGTTCCTGCGGGACGACGCCGATGGGCGAAGTCATCGACACCATGTGCGCGCGGTACTGCACCGCCTCGTGGAACTGCCGGTGGCTCTGGGACTCGCTGTAGGGTTTCTTCGCCGAACACGGCAGGAGCACGAGCGGGTGGTCGAAGCGGTTCCGGTAGCGCTTCGTCACGCGGTCGGCGAACCGCTGAATCTCCACGCGGTCGATGGACTCCTCGGAGGCCGCGGTGAGCTCCGAGTCGCGGATGACGGGAACCCGCTCTTCTATGAAGCTGTACTGCTGGTCGAACCGCCGGAACAGGGCGGTCAGCCACTGGTCGTGGCGGGCCTGCCCCTCCACGTAGTCCCGGAGCCGACCGTCGCGCACGCGGCGGCGGACCCGCGCGAGTTCGGCGCGCAGGGCGTTGGCGTTGTGGTCGGCCGCGTCGGCGCGGGTGAACTCGGAGGCAGGTTTGCGGCAGGCCTCGCAGGCGCAGGGGAGTTCGTCGAGGTCTTCGAGGAAGTACTCGCCGTCGCTCGTGAGGTAGAACCCTTCGAGGCCGCGGGCGCGGGCGAGTTTCTCGTCGACGAGGTCGACGCCCGCGTAGACGAGCAGCGAGACGTTCCGGGGCGTGGCGACGCCCGAGAGCATGAGCGCCGTGTCGGCGGGCAGGTTCTCCTTCGCCTCGATGACGTTGTCGCGGAAGGCGCGCGCGTGGCCGACGAAGCCCTGCGCGTCCGAGAGGATGTAGGCGTCAGCGCCGTAGTCGGCGGCCGTGTCGGCGGTGACGACGGCGGCCGAGGGGAACTCCACGTCGGGGTAGTCCACCGAAAAGGACTCGCGGACCTCGTCGGCGCTCCCGGCGGGAAGCGAGCGGTGAGGGAGCACGGTCAGCACGTCGTCGGAGCCGTCGGGGAACTCGCGCTCGGCCGCCCAGAGGCTGCCGGCGTCCGCGAGCGCGTCGTCCACGACCGCCGGCGTCGTCACCGAGTCGGAGAGCCGCAACTCCCCGATTCGGGCGGCGCCGTCGCGGGCGTGAACCTCGAAGTAATCGGTCATACCCGCTTTCGGCCCCCGATAGGCAATTAACTTGTCTTCTGCGGGCGCGCCGAAACGGGGGAACGCCGGGAGTCTTCGTAAACGGCGAGCCACGCGAAAAACAGCGGAAACGAACGGACTACTCGTTTGACCGGCCGTCTTCGACTTCGATGCGCTGGGGTTCTTCGGTTTGCGCGTCGGCGTCGGCGTCGTCACGGCCGCCCAGTAGCGACGATTGCAGGTTCTTCGCGAACGACTCGACCTGGTTTCGGAGCGTCTTGACCTCCGTCTCGAACTCCTCGACGGAGCGCTCGACGTAGTGGACTCGCTGGATCGGAATCCGGCGGACGACGTCGTTGCCGCCGGCGTCCTCGTCGAGTTTGACTATCCAGTGGTCCTGAAAGTAGGCGATGTTCTCGTTTTCGACGCGTTTCTCGACGGTTCCCTCGTCGGGGTCGTCGTAGACGATTACCGCCGTACCGAGGTCTGTGTCCGTCATCACGGGCCCTTGTATCCAGACACTGGTATGTCTGGTGGCACGGCGAACCCGCCGGCGACCGAGCCCATCGGTTCGGCCGCTCTACTTCCACCGAGCCTACCGAATTTAGCCCGCCCCGCCCGAACGACCACTATGAACGCCCCCGACCCCACCGGCCCGTGGTCGCGCGACCGCGTCGACGACTTCCTCGCCGACGCGACCGTCCCGGTTCGACTCTCGTGTCGCACCCCGGCGGACGACCTCTGGATGCTCTCGCTTTGGTACGAGTGGGACGCCGAGGCGACCGAACTCCGGTGTGCCACCGCGGCCGACGCCGACGTGGTGCGATTCCTCCGCGCCCACGACGACGTGGCGTTCGAAATCTCGACGAACGACCCGCCGTACCGGGGCGTCCGCGGCCGGGGAACCGCGACCGTCGAACCCGACGCGGAGAAGGCAGTGCTGCGGCGACTCATCACGCGGTATCTCGGCGACACCGACTCGGAACTGGCCGAGCGACTGCTCTCGCCCGAGCGCGACGAGGTGATGATTCGGATTCGGCCCGAGCGGCTGCATACGTGGGACTACGCGGCGCGGATGCGTTCGTCGGAATAGTCGGGTCTGGTGAGGTGGTCAGTTACTGGTTGACGGAGACGCGCTGGGTGCAGCGTGCGAGTACTCTCCAAACACCTTTACCAGAAATACTATCTCAACAGAACGTGTAGGTAATATATGGTTTTACAGATCTCGAATTGTGTGTTTAGTAATTGTAGCTCGGCTATTAAATCAGATGTGCCAGTCCATATCGAGAATACTGTTGTTCAGGGACATTCTGATACTGGTCTAAAGGTACGTGGCCACGATTCTCCGGTCTCTGTTTCTGGAGAGAATCTATACTTTGCATCTAAAGATGGCCGCCTTGGTTTTGACTTCGAAAATGTCAATGCAAACATCTACAATTCGACTATCAGAGATCACTATGAAGACGATATCCGCTTAGGTCCGAATGTACTCGCTGATTTCGGGAGTGTCAAAACCGGAAAAGTTCAGGACACTGCCCGACTGGACCGACCAGTAATACCAACTACAGAACCAGTAGAGAGAGATTTTTCTATTAACACGACGACGGGTCGACTCCAACGTGAACATCAACTTGCAAAAGCAAAAGTGGTGTCCTCAGCCTTATCCAAGCTTATCCGTGGCGGTTTCTAAACACAGAATCTATCCTACATCGCATATTTCAACACACACTGCCCGTCACACTCTGTGACGGTCAACAGCGCAAAATAACCCCAAAGCGGGGCGCGTGCCGCGCGGGGGTGGCTTTTGGCCCGCGCGGCGTACGAAAAAGGGTGCCTCTGTGTGGTGGTGGGCCGGTGCGTCGTCAGCGGGATTACCGACGCCGGACGGCGACGAGCGCCGCCGCGACGAGCGCGACGAGGGCCGCGACGAGACCGAAGCCGGGCGCGTCGGTGGACGACTCGCTCGTCGTCTCCATCGACTCGTCGGTCATCTCGGTCGTGGGTTCGTCGGTCATCGTCTCGGTCGGCTCGTCCGTCATCGTGCCTTCGACCGTGTAGTCGGCGGTCGTGACGACCGCGCCGCCGGCGGCCACGTAGGGCCCGTCGTTTTCGCCTTCACTGGTCACGAAGTCGTAGGCCTCGTTGCCGTTGGTGTCCATGTGCGCCATCGGGACGACGGTGCCGGACTCCTCGAGCGGCGCGTCGAGGGTGATTTCGACGTTCTCGTGGGTGCCGGGTTCGAGGTACGCGGAGGTGCCGCGGACGCTCTCGAAGACCTGGCCCTCGGTGACCGTCTCGTCGTGGACCGTCACGAAGCCGCCGTCGTGGAGCGTGACGGACTCGACGGTGACGGTCGTGCCGTCGCCGGACTGGTCCATCGCGGTCACGACCGCGTTGACCGAGGTGTGGGCGCTGGCGACGACCGCGCCGCCGTCAGCCGTGAAGGGACCGTCGGACTCGCCCTCGCTGGTCACGAAGTCGTAGGCCTCGTTGTCGTTGGTGTCCATGTGCGCCATGGGGGTGAGCACCTGCGAGGAGCGAATCGGCTCGTCGAGGGTGACTTCGACGTCCTCGTGGACGCCGGCGGGCAGGTACATCGAGGTACCGACCACGCTGTCGAACACCGCGCCGCCCGACAGCGACGGGTCGTGAATCGTCACGAAGCCGCCCTCGGAGAGTTCGACGCGGTCGACCACGACGGTCGCGCCGTCCGAGGACTTCATCGTGTAGTCGACGCTGGCGGAGACGGTCGCGTTGCCGCTGTCGACGACGGCGCTGCCGTCAGCCGTGTACGGACCGTCCGCCTCGCCTTCCGATTCGGGGAAGGTGTAGGTCTCGTCGCCGTCAGTGTCCATGTGGGCCATCGGGACGACGGTGGTCGTCTCGTTCAGCGGCGAGTCGAGGGTGACCCGCACGTCGCGGTGCAGGCCGGGTTCGAGGTACGCGGAGGTGCCGCGGATGCTCTCGAAGACCTGTCCGTCGGTGACGGTGCCGTCGTGAATCGTCACGAAGCCGCCGTCGGGCAGGTACGCCGAGTCGACGACGAGGGAGTAGCCGCCGGTGGCCTGCGCGGTGTAGTTCACGCTCGCGGTGTCCGAAGGCATGGCCATCGCGGTGTCGACGACGGCGCTGCCGTCAGCCGTGTACGGGCCGTCAGTCTCCCCCTCGGACTCGGGGAACGTGTACATCTCGTCGCCGTCGGTGTCCATGTGCGCCATCGGGACGAGCGTCGTGTTCTCGGTCACGGGCGCGTCCAGCTCGACGCGGACGTTCTCGTGGACGCCGGCCGGGAGGTACGCGGAGGTGCCGCGGATGCTCTCGAACACCGCGCCCTCGGTGACGGACGCGTCGTGAATCGTCACGAAGCCGCCCTGCGAGAGTTCGACCCGGTCGACCACGACCGAGTCGCCGGTCGTGGGCTGGTCGGACATCGAGACGGTCGCGCTCGCGTTGACCATCGCGGTGTCGACGACGGCGCTGCCGTCAGCCGTGTACGGGCCGTCGGCCTCGCCGTTAGCCGCGACGAACGAGTAGACGCGGTCGCCGTCGGAGTCCATGTGGGGCATGGCGACGAACGTGCCGGACTCGCCGACCGGTTCGTCGAGGTGGACGGTCACGTTCTCGTGCGTGCCGGCGTCGAGGTACGTCGACGAGCCGACGACGCTCCCGAGGACGTTGCCGTCCGTGACGGAGGCGTCGTGAATCGTCACGAAGCCGCCGTCGGGGAGCGTGACGGAGTCGACCGTCACCGTCGTGCCGCCTGTCGCTTGGTTCTCGAAGGAGACGGACGCGGTCTCCTGTTGTGCCGCTGCGGCCGCCGGGATGCCCCCGACGACCACGACGAGTGTCATCAACACTGCGAGTGTGCGTCGCATGTCTCAGAGGGGGACGAATATTTAAAAGAAGATTTTCCGAACTGTCACCCAAATCTCTCCCCGTTGTGTCCCCATTCGCCCGATTTCGGCGGCCAGAAGCCTTATCCGGCGGTCGGGGGCGCGCCGATTCGTCGGAGCGAACGTGCCGACTGGTGAGGTCGATTCGCGCCCGAGAGTCGCGGTTCGAAGGCGGCGAATCGGGCCCGATGAGACGGGGTTAAATACCGCTCGTCCACCAACTATCGCTATCGGATGTCCTACACCTACTCGGGCGACGCGCACCTCGGGCTCGCGGCGTCCTACCGCGCCGACGACGACCCCTTCCCCACGGACACGTCGCTTTCGTTCCCGCGGCGGAATCACCTGCGAGAGGACGTCGACCTCATCAAGCGACTCCTGTTCCCGCGCTGTTGGAACGCGGGGCCGTGGGTCGGCGACGAGGAACTCCTCCGCGACGCGGTCGCCAACTTCGCCGCGCTCTGTCACTCCGGTATCGCCCCCTACGCCGACGAGGACCCCGCGCCCGTCGTCGACGAGGTGGTCAGGCGACTCCCCGACATCCGCGAGACGCTGAAGAAGGACGTCGAGGCGGCCTACAAAGGCGACCCGGCCGCGCGCGGCTACATCGAAATCATCCGGTCGTACCCCGGCGTGCAGGCGATTATCGTCCACCGCGTCGCCAACGCCTTCTACGAGGCCGGCGCGCCCGAATACGCCCGCGAACTCGCCGAGTACGCGAAGATGGAGTCGGGCATCGACATCCACCCCGGCGCGACCATCGGCGACTACTTCTTCATCGACCACGGCACCGGCGTCGTCATCGGCGAGACGACGACCATCGGCGAGTGGGCGCGCATCTATCAGGACGTGACCCTCGGCGCGCTCCACTTCGAGGAGGACGAAGACGACGAACACTCGCTCAAGAAGGGGTACAAGCGCCACCCGGACATCGGCGACAGCGTCGTCATCGGCGCGGGGACCAAGGTGCTCGGCGCGGTCTCCGTCGGCGACCACGTGAGCATCGGCGCGAACTCGTGGGTCACGGAGGACGTGCCGGACCACACGAGCGTCTTCATCTCCGAACACCCGACCCACGAGCGGAAACACCGCGACTGAGCGGGCGAAGGTGCGTCAAAACCGGACGGGAGCGCGGGAAAAATCGTGTTTTCAGTCGAACGTGATCCACGCGAGGAACACGAGGCCGAACGTCTCGAAGACGTGCAACAGCATCATCAGCCGCCAGGCGATGACGGGCACGTCGGTGCTGAACCACCCCGAGAGCGTCGGGTCGAGGATGTACATATAGAACGCCAGCGCGTTCTCGGCGAGGAGGAACACCCCGAACACGAGGAGTCCGACGGCGTGTTTGGACCTGAAGGTCAGGTAGTTTCGGGCCCACACCGCCGATAGTGCGAGTAGCACGACGACGTTGACGCCCGAGGAGACCGTCGCGACGTCCACCCAGATACTCATTCGTTCTCTCCTTTCCCCGTCATCCTGATATACGCTTTCCCAAATCTTTCCATAATCACCGCGTCCGTGACTCGCATGCTCAGTCCATTCGCTCGACGATCGTCTCGACGGTCTCCCAGTTGGCGCGACACCGCGGCGACGGGAGGTAGACCGCGCCGTAGTCGTCGCCGCTTCGCTGGACCACGTCGTTGTCCATGAGCACGTCGAGGTGGTGCCGGACGGTCTTGTAGTCGAGGTCGAGCGTCTCGGCCAGTTGGTTGGCGTTTCGCGGCTGCTCCTCTACGGTCTTGAGAATACGCACACGGTTTTCGCCGCCGCGGGTTCCCGTGAGCACGTACCAGAGGACAGCCTCCATCGTGTTCGTTGATACGTCGGGTGAACCTAAGAGCATCGACCGACAGACGCCGACGCGACCGCCCGGGTCGGCGCTACTCGTCTGACAGTCCGTCGGAGTCGCCCACGTCGCGCTCGTCGCCTCCGTCGGCGGCGTCAGCGGCCTCGCCTTCGTCGTCCCCCTCGGACGACGCCTCGTCGCCCAACCGCTCGGAGACCGTCGAAAGCGACTCCAGCTCGACCGACTCGGGGACGCGGGCGAGCGCCGACTCGGGCCAGTCGTCGTGCGCCAGCGTGAACGCCGCGTCGGGGTTCTCCTCGACCAGCCGCGAGACGCCGCGGGCGGCCTGCTCGTAGGCGTCGCGGTCGAGTCGCTCGGGGACCTCGGCGGTGAGCGGGTACGTCTCGGAGAGCGACCGCGGGAACGGGCCGAACGGCGGGACGACCCGCCACGTCGCGTCGAAGTCGTCGCCGGAGGGAGTGCCGCCCTCGGTGAGGAGGACGTGGCCCTCGGCGGTCAGGCGGTCCATCCGGGCGTGGTGGCGCGCGACCTCGGGCCGGTGGGCGCTCTCGTTGGAGGCGTAGAAGAACGCGCCCTTCGAGGCGGGGTCCTCGCGTTCGAGCTGGTCGACGTGGTCGAGGAGGGCGCGGTAGCCGTCGAGCATCGCCGGGTGCGAACGGGTGCGCTCCTCGACGAGTTCCATCAGGTCGCCGTCGCGGATGGCCTGCTTGATGCGGCGGAGTTCGGCGAACGTGACGTGGAGGTTGTGCTCGGCGAGCAGTTGCTCCTGTTCTTTCGACCCCGCGGCCCGCAGGTCGTCGGGCGAGTACTCGGTACAGATGGGGCAGGTACACGGGAGATATTCGAGGTCTTCGAGGTGTTCGGTCCCGCGGACCGTGAGATACCGGCCGTCGCGGGCGTAGAGGGCGTAGGCGGCGGAGTCGAAGAGGTCGCAGCCGAGCGCGACGGCGAGCGCGAGCATCATCGGGTGGCCCGCGCCGAACAGGTGAACCGGGGCGTCGACGCCGAGGCCGCGCTTGGCGGCCGCGACGGCGTCGACCATGTCGTCGTAGCGGTAGGCGTTCATCATCGGGACGACCGCGCCCACGGGGAACACGTCGAGGTCGGTCGCGTCGGCGTGGCGGCCGGCCTCCTCGCGGAGGTCCGGGTAGGTCGACCCCTGAACGGGCGCGTTCACGAGCATCTCGCCCGTGTCGGCCGCCTCGGCGTCGGCGAGGGCCTGTCTGGTGATTTCGAGGTCCGTCTCGGCCTGCTCGCGGGCCACGTCCGGCGGCGTCGGGATGTCGACCGGGGTGGCGATGTCGGTCCCGATGTCGCGCTGGAACTGCAGAATCTCCTCGGTCGTCGTGTCGATTTCGCCGTACTCGGCGAGTTGGAACGACCCCGAGTCGGTCATGATGGCCCCGTGGAAGTCGAGCATCTCGTGGAGGCCCACGTCGAGGGCCTCCTCGCGGAGGTGCTCGTTCGTCTTGATGATGTAGGAGTTGGTGATGAGGATGTCCGCGCCGAACTCGGACTCCAACCGCGCGGGCGAAATCGTGTCGATGTTCGGGTTGACGACCGGCAGGAGGGCCGGCGTCTCGACGGTGACCCCCGCACGCGGGACCGACAGACGGCCGATTCGGCCGGCGAGGTCCCCGTCGCGGAGTTCGAAGTGGTCGCGCATGGAGTGGCGTTTCCCGAGCGCGGCGGTAAGGGTTCCGTTCGCGGGTCGGCCGCGCGCGAAAACAGACGCGCGACCGGAAATCGGTTCACGCGTTGAAATGTTCTAGAAAACATACAGCAAGGGTATCAAACGTGATTTTTTGGGCGAACAGTTTACAAAGAGATTAGCAGAACTGGGAAACCAGATGTTAGCCAACCTATCGCCACTCGAAGTAACCGCGCTCGCCGTCGCGCTCGTCGGGCTGATACCGGTTATCACGCAGTACAGAGACGAGACGAAGCTGTTCGCCGCGGGGTACGTCATGCTCGTAATCGGCATCGTGGCCACGAACGTCGAGGCGCTCTTCCTCGGGTCGGTGCTCAACTTCGTCGAGCACGCGGTCGGCATCGGCCTCGCGGGCGTGACGTTCTTCGCGGCCGCGTACGTCCGCCGGAAAAACGTCATCAAAGGCGGTGAGGGCTCGTGATAATCGACGCGTTCTTCGACGCTATCGGAACCCTCGGGTTCATCGGCGCGGCGGTGCTGGCGTGGCTCAACTACCGCGACACCGACGCGGAAGCGTCGTTCTGGCTGACGTACGCGTTCGCTTCCGTGCTGGCGATTCTGTGGATGGCCAGCCTCACGCTGGAAAAGGTCGGCATCTATCCCGAGGTGTTCGACCTCGCGAGTTCGCCGCTCATGACCGCCACGGTCGCCGTCTTCGCCATCGGCGGCACGGCGACGCTCGCCATCGTCGCGGACATGAAGGAGCTCGTCAACAGCGCCGAAGAACGGCGGCGCGAACTCGACGCGCTGACGACGGACCTCGAACGGCAGGCAGAGAACTACGGCGACGCGATGCAGACGGCCGCCGACGGCGACCTTACCGTCCGCGTCGACGCCGAGAGTCAGAACGACGCGATGCGTCGCATCGGCCGCGGGTTCAACGAAATGTTGGAGGCCATCGACTCGGTCATCGTCCAGATACAGACGTTCGCCGAGCAGGTCGACGACGAGAGCTCCGAGGTCACCGCGAGCGCGGACGCCGTGAAGACGACGAGCACGGACGTGGCGAACAGCATCGAAGAGATTTCGGCGGGCAACGAGACGCAGCACCGGAACCTCAACGCCGCGGAGTCCGAACTGAGCAACCTCTCTGCGACCATCGAGGAAATCGCCTCCTCCTCCGAGGAAATCGCGCGGCAGTCCCAACAGACCGTCGGGCGCGCCAAGGAGAGCCAAGAGGCCGCCAGTTCGACCATCGAGAAGATGGAGCAACTGGAGTCGCGGTCGACCGAGACCGTCAGCGAGGTCGAGGACCTCCAGCAGTCGGTCACGCAGATCAGCGAAGTCGTCGACCTCATCGACGACATCGCGGAGAAGACGAGCATCCTCGCGCTCAACGCCTCCATCGAGGCGGCGGGCGCGGGCGACGCCGGTGAGGGGTTCGCCGTCGTCGCCAGCGAGGTGAAGACGCTCGCGGAGGAGACCGCCGAGGCGACCCAGGAGGTCGATTCGCTCATCCGCGACATCGAGAAATCGACCGAGAACGTCGCCGAAGACACCTTCGAGACGCAAGACGAGGTCGAAGCGAGCCGCGAGACCGTCGGCGAGACGGTGGACGTGCTCGAGGAAATCGTCCACAAAATCGAAGACAGCAACGACTCCATCCAGTCCATCAGCAGCGCCACCGACGAGCAGGCGCAGTCGACCCAGGAGGTCGTCACGATGATGGACGAGATAACGAACCTCAGCGACCGGACGGCCTCCGAGGCCCAGAACGTCTCCGCCGCGGCCGAAGAACAGACGGCCGCGACCCAGCAGATTGCGGCGTCGTCCTCGTCGCTCTCGGAGCGCGCACAACAGCTCAAGTCGCTCGTCTCGCAGTTCGACTCCGGACGCGCGGCGGGCGGCGCACCGGGCCGCGAGACGGCGACGCCCGCGGCCTCGACCCCCAACCGAGCGATGCGGGCCGACGGGCGCGGCGACGACCGTCCGAACTGACCGACGCCCGGCGACCGCGCCGGCGAGCGACCCCGACGAACGTTTTTCCGCCGACTCGCCGAACGCCCGATATGGAACCGGTCAACGAGTCCGACCTCGACTGGAGGGTCCGCGACGGCGTCGAAGGCACGTTCAAACAGAAGCGATTGGGCGCGGCCGCCGGAAGCGACCACCTCGGCTGTAGCCTCTACGAACTCCCGCCCGGCGCACAGCCGTGGTCGTACCACTACCACGCCGCGAACGAGGAGGCGCTGTACGTCCTCTCCGGGCGCGGGCAGGTTCGCCTCGGCGGCGAGGTCCACGCCCTCTGCGAGGGCGACTACGTCCCCTGCCCGACCGACGAGTCAGGGGCGCACTGCGTCGTCAACGACGGCGACGAACCGCTCCGGTATCTGGCGATGTCGACCATGCGCGACCCCGACGTGACGGTCCACCCAGCCATCGACAAAGTCGGTGTCTACGTCGGCGCGCCGCCGGGGCGCTCGGCGGACCGAACGGTCTCGGCGTTCTACGACCACGAGTTCGACGGCGACGACTGAGTCGGCGGTGGCCGACTCGCACGGCGGGGGCGACGCGCCTACGCGCCGACGCCCCAGAAGAAGGCGATGCCGGCCACGGTGACGACCGACAGGAGCAACTGCAGCGGCGCGCCGACGCGGAGGAAGTCCGAGAACGTGTAGCCGCCGGGGCCGTAGACGAACAGGTTCGTCTGGTAGCCGACCGGCGTCATGAAGGCCGTCGAGGCCGCGAACGTCACGGCGAGGACGAACGCGAACGCGTTGGCCCCGATTGATTGGGCGGCGCTGGCGGCGACGGGAATCATGAGCACGACGCTCGCGTTGTTCGAGATGACGCTCGTGAGCAACCCGGTCGCGAGGTAGAACACCCACAGGACGCCGAGTGCGGGGAGGAACGTCGCCGTCGAGGCGACGGCGTCACCGAGGAGCGCCGCGGCACCCGTCTGTTGGAGCGCGACGCCGAGCGGGATGACGCCCGCGAGCAGGAAGATGACGTTCCACTCGACCGACTTGTACAGTTCGTTCGGTTTGAGCACGCCGGTGAGAATCATCGCGACGACGCCGCCGAGCGCCGAGACGACGATTGGGAGGACGTTGAACGCCGGGAGCGCGACGACGCCGGCGATGATGGCGACGGCGAACGGCGTCTTTTCGGTTCGGTAGTCGGTGTCCTCGAACTCGTGGGCGACGATGAAGTCCTCGTTTTGGACGAGTCGCGTGAGGCTGTCGGGCGGTGCCTGCACGAGCAGCGTGTCGCCGACGCGGATGTCGATGTCCTCGAACCGGTCGCGGACGACCTTCCCGCGGGTCCGGAAGGCGAGGACGTTCGCGTCGTAGCGCTGTCGAAACGTCGAACTGGCGAGGCTCTCGCCGACGAGAAACGAACCCGACGGGATGACGACTTCGACCATGACCGGCTCTTCTTCGCCCGGGTGGAGCTCGCTCTCCGAGCGGGGCCCGCCGACGAACGTGAGCCCTTCCGAGCGCATGATTCGTTCGAGCGTCTCCCGGTTCGTGCGGAGCCGGAGCGTGTCGTTCTGGTGAATCTCCTTGCGGGCCAGCGGCTCCAAGAACTGCTCGCCGTAGCGGATGAGCTGTAACACGTCGATGTCGAGGTCGTCGTTCCCGAGGGCCTCCTGAACGGTCTGGCCGATGAGCGACGAGTCCGCGGGGACGACCACGTCGGCGAGGTACTCCTGGAGCGCGTACTCCTCGAGGAGGTCGTCCTCGGCGGGCACCCGCTTCGGGAGCAGGCGGACGCCGACCGTCATGAGGTAGACCGCGCCGACCACGAAGACGATGACGCCGAGCTTGGTGAACTCGAACATGCCGAAGGCGTGGAGGCCGAGGCCCGGCGACTCCCGTCCGAGTTGGGCCGCGATGTCGCTGGCGAGGATGTTCGTCGAGGTCCCGATGACCGTCAGGGTGCCGCCGAGCATCGAGGCGAACGAAAGCGGCATGAGGAGCTTCGACGGCGAGGTCTTGCCCTTGTGCGCGAGGTCTGCGACGACCGGGACGAGGATGGCCACGACCGGCGTGTTGTTGATGAATCCCGACACCGGGCCGGTGACGCTAATCGTCGCGGCGAGTTGCTTCGTTTGGCTGTTGCCGGCGTACTCGGCCATCTTCCGGCCGATGAGTTGGACGATACCGGTTCGGTTGACGCCAGTGCTCAAGATGAGCATCGCCAACACGGTGATCGTCGCGGGGCTGGCGAATCCCGAGAGCCCCTCCTGCGGGGTGATTTGCGTCCACGGCTCCAGCACCATCAGGAGGACCATCACGACGATGGCGGTCACGTCGATGGGGAGCCACTCGGTGGCGAACAAGACGAGAGAGAGGAGGATGAGCGCGAAGACGACGAGCATATCCACCGTGACGGCCGCCGGAACCAGCCCCTGGACGGCCGACACGAGTGTGGAGAAGAACACGTCTGTTCGAGGGGACAGCGAAGGAAAAAGGCTGGTATCGCCGGCCGCTTAGAACAGCAGCCCGGTCGGGACCTCGCCGGGGTTCATCTCGGCGAACTTGAACACGAGGTACGCCAAGGAGAACAGCGTCGCGTTGTACGCGCCGTGGATGAGCGCCGGGACGGCGATGTTGTCGGTCAGCTCGTACGCCGTGCCGAAGACGACGCTCGGGAAGAACAGGATGCCGATGGTGACGAGTCGACCGCCCGCGCCGCCGGTGAGCGCGACGTAGTGAATCGCCGCGAAGATGGCGCTGGCGAGGGCGATGCCCGGAACCGGGCCGAACGACTCGCGGATGCGGTTCTGGACGACCCCGCGGAACAGCAGTTCCTCGCCGGGGCCGATGAGGAGGAACGACGCCGGGACGAGGAGCAACAGCACTTCGGGGTCCTGCGCGGCGATTTCGGTCACCTGGTTCGACCCCGCTTGGACGCCGAACGTCGAGACGAGGAACGCGCCGACGAACGCCGCGACGAGCGCCGTCACGTAGCCGAGGACGACCGCGACGACGTCGCGGAGCGACGGGACGGAGACGCCGAAGTACGAGCGTCCGAGACCGCGGTACCGACTGTAGGCGACGGCGACGCCGCCGAAGGCGATGCCCTGCAGGAGAACCAGCGACGTGACGACGAGCGCGAGCGGTGTCAGTTCGATGCCCGCGCTCAACGCCGCGAACTGCGTGATGACAACGAGTATGGTCCCCACCGCGAGACCGCCGCCGCCGAGGGCGATGGCCGCGAGGAAGGACCGAACGGGGTCGGGGAGGCGCGTCGTAGTAGCCACAATCGACCCCTTGGGGCGCCGGCGTCAAAATCCTTCTCGCCTCGGAGGGGGGTTCGAGACGCGAACGCGGGGTGCGCGGAACCGACCGCGCTACTCGCCGGCGAGTTCGTAGTAGAGCACGCCGAGGACCGTCCGCGCGTCGCGGACCTCGCCCGCGAGGACGGCCCGCTTGAGGTCGTCGTAGCCGACCGTCGTCGGGCGGATGCTCTCGTTGAAGTCGAGGTTCTGGTCGGCGCTCGGCTCGCACCCGCGCGCGACGAAGTAGTGGTGGACCGAGTTGGCGATGCCGTTGGCCGGCTCGACGGTCACGAGCGGTTCGACCGCCTCGGCCTCGTGACCGGTTTCCTCGGCGAGTTCGCGCCGGGCGGCCGCGGCGTAGTCGTCGTCGTCCGGTTCCGTGCCGCCGGCGGGGAGTCCGCGGTTCGTCCGGCCGACGGCCTGTCGCCACTCGTCGATGACGACCACGTCGCCGTCGGGCGTGAACGGCAGGACGACGACCGCCGCCGGCTCGTCGACGTAGTGGAAGTCCGTCTCGGTCCCGTCGGGGAGCCGAACGTCGTCCATGCGGATGTCGAAGCCGGGACACGAGTAGTCGATGCGCGTGTCGGTGGTCTCCCACGCGAGGTCGTCGGTGGGGGCGGCGAGACTGTCGTCAGCCGTCTCGGAGTCGTCGTTCATGACATCACGTGCCGGCGGTGATTCCAAAAGCGTCGCGGTGCCCCGCTACCCAGCGTCGTCGAACGAGACGGTCGCGAGGTCGGCTTCGAGGTCGTCGACGTACTCGTTGTACGCCTCCACGAACGCGACGAAGTCGCCGGCGAGTTCGCGCACGTCGGGCGCGGCGGGGGGTTCGTACTGCGACAGCAGGTAGATGCCGCCCTCGCCGCCGACGCGGAGGTACGACGCCCGCGGGCCGTCCCACTTCAGCTCCCAGCGCGTGCCGCCGACCCGCTGGGTGAAGGTGCCGTACTCGCCGTCGAAGCGGTTGAGTTCGCCCGCCATGGTGTCGGCCACCTCGCGGATGGTCGAGACGAGTTGGTCCCGCTGGGCGACGATTTCCTCGGTCGTCGTGACCGCGGGGAACTCCGTCGGTACGTCGTCGAGGACGCCGTCGAGCGACTCGACGTGCTCGTTGTACGCCTCAACGAACGCCGGGTAGTCCTGCATCGCCGTTCCGAGCGCCTTCGGCTCCGGGGGCTGTTTGGTCGAGACGACGTACGTCTCGCCGCCCGACTTCCCCTTGAACCGGAGGTACTGCAGCGCGCCCGCCTCGTACTTGAGCGTCCACGTCCCGCGGCGCGTCTTGAACGTCTCCTGGCCGTAGTCGCCGCCCTGGAGGATGGCGAGTTCGCGCGCGATGGGTCCCGCGTGGGCTTCGACCGCGGCGACGACCTCGTCGCGGTTGGCCGCGACGTCGTCGACGCTCGTGATATCGAACGAGAGGGCGTCAGTCATTGTCGGAGGGTGGGGGTTGGAGGGGATAAGTTCGTTCGTCGCCAGTTTTATCACCGATAGTACACGTCTCGAACGTGATGAGCCAACACAGGGCAACGATTGGTGGGACAATCGGGGGCATGGCACAACGGGCGAACCCGGCGTTCGCGGGCGGCATCGTCGCCGTGTCGGTAGTCGCACTCGCGTACGCGGTCACGCTCGGGTCGCTCCAGCAACACACGTACGTCCACGTCATGGCGGGACTGCTCTGGACCGGGACCGACCTGTTCATGGGGGCGATTCTCGGGCCGGTCATCGGCGGGTTGACCGACGAACAGAGCGCCGCGGTGTTCGAGCGCCTCACGCCGAAGACCTCGTTTTTCCTCCCGTCGATGGCGCTCGTCACCATCGCCGGCGGCATCACGCTCGCCCAGCGACTCGGGGTGTTTCCCCACGCCGAACCGTGGCTCGCGCTGTTCACCGCCGCGAACCTGATTCCGGTTCTCCTCCTGCTCGGGTGGCGGCTGAACGCGTGGCGCGACCGACGCTGGCAGGTCGTCTTCGCCGTCGCCACCGTCGGGTCGCTCGCGTGGGTCGCGACCACCATCGGCGACTTCCAGATGACGACCCCGGCCATCGTCGTCGCGCTCGTCATCGTCACTATCCTCTCGGTGCAGGGCTTCGGCTTCCTGATGCCCGGCGAGATACGGATGTACTTCGAGATGACCTCCGAGGACCCCGACCCCGGCGTCATTTCGGCCATCGGAAAACAGAACGCCATGCTCGGCGGCGTGCAGGGACTGTTCCAACTCGTCCTCATCGCCGACATGGTGTACCTCCGCTACGGCGGGTTCTGACCCGAACCGAGGTCAGTCGGTCCGGCGGAACACGCGGAGGGTGTCGCGGTCGCCGCGCTCGCAGGCGACCTGTTCGAAGCCGAACGGCGCGAACACGGCCTCCCAATCGCGGTAGTAGAGGGGGAAGTCGTACTCGTCGTCGTTGACGCCGCGGTCCTCGGGCGGGACCGACTGGTCGCCCTCGTTTTCGACGGTGACGAAGTAGTCGCTCGCGCTCCGGGCGAGCGCCTCGAACACCCACGCGTCGTCGGGGTGGATGTGCTGGAGCGTCTCGATGGAGTAGACGGCGTCGAACTGGCCCGGGGAGAACTCCTCGGCGACCTCCTCGATGGCGGCGGCGTGGAACGTCCCGCAGTCGGCGAGGTCGGGGTAGGCGTCGGCCATCACCTCGAAACAGTCGGGGTTGATGTCGACGCCGTGGAGGTTCTCGAAGCCGTGTTCGCGGAGGTGCGAGAGGTGCCGACCGGGACCGCAACCGAGTTCGAGAATCGACGCCGAGGGGTCGAGACGCGCCTCGAAGACGCGCCGAATCGACTCGCTCGTCTCGTTCGGCCCGTAGTACGCGTAGTACTCCGGCGAGAACTCTCCCGACCGATTCGCCCACTTCCGACGAACGTCGTTAGCATCCACGGTGTCGGAGACCGTCCGGCCACGCGTAAAGCCTCGTCGGCCGCGACCGACCGGATTCGACGGGGGGAACTGCCGATACCACAGCTTATCGAGGAATCACCGTCGAACCACTAGGCGAGCGCGGGTAGAACCGACATACCAGAACATTCGTCTACAAATGTCGATGATTCAGAAACATATTCAATAAAATAACCCCGTGACAACACGACCCTCACAAGTCTTATCCGTAAAGGGCGTGTGTGTTCAAAAGCAATGGCGAAAGGAAACGTTGATTTCTTCAACGACACTGGCGGCTACGGTTTCATTTCGACGGACGATGCTGACGACGACGTGTTCTTCCACATGGAAGACATCGGCGGCCCGGACCTCGAAGAAGGCACGGATGTTGAGTTCGACATCGAGCAGGCCCCCAAGGGCCCCCGCGCGACGAACCTCACGCGCCTTTAAACTAATTTAGTACGCCGCGTTTTCGCGGCAGAACGATAACTCACATTTTGCGTATATTCGACCGGCGAGCGACGCGTTCGCGGCCGGTCGGCTACGCGACCTATCCACGCACCACTCAGAGCGCGTCGGCCGCGCGGGCCTGCTCCGAGCGACGGCGCGCCTGTTCGAGTCGCCGGTCGGCCGCCCGAGAGAGCGACCCCGGAAGCTCCCCGCGCGCCTCGGCTAACCGCTCAGCCACGCGTTCGAGCCGCGACGCGACGGTGTCGAGGCTCTCGTCCGCCCGGCCGCGCTCGCCGGCCTCGGCGCGTTCCGCGGCCCGGTTCGCGGCCTCGGCGACCGATTCGAGCGCCTGCGCCAGCCCGCGGACCGCGTTCGCCTGTCCGTCGCTCGTCGCCGTTCCCGTCGAGTCGTCCGGGGTACCCGTGCCCGACGAGTCGTCCGAAGTACCCGAGTCGTCCGAGTCGTCGCTGTCGCCGCCGTCTCTCTCGTCGGCCGCCGCGACCGCCGCGGCCGTCTCGGCGGCGATGTCGGCGAGGAAGGTCGCGAGCGACGACTTCCCGGTCCGCGGGTCGTCGATTCGGACGCTCGGAATCGACGCCGGCGCGGACCCGGAGTCAGAATCCGAGTCGTCGCCCGCGGCGCTCGCGTTCGGGTCGGGGTTCACGCGGAACGCGCCGATTTCGTCGTCGCTGTCGCGGACTTCGACGGTGTACGCGCCGCCGCGGTGGACGTAGACGGCGTCCGGCCCGGACAGCGGCGCGTCGTACAGCCGCCCGGCGAAGTCGTCTTCGAGCGCGAGCGACGTCAGGTCGCGGTCGGTCCCGTCGGCGTCGACTTCGACTTTCGTCGCCGACTCCCGGGCGACGAGCGGGATTTCGCCGCCCACGCCGGCCGTGGTGAGCGTCTCGCCGTCGTCGCCGTCGGTGGATGACGATTCGGTCTCTGTTGCGGACTCCGACCCGGGCCCCGCGTCGCCGACCTGAACCGTCTCGCTGTGTGGTGCCGAACCTGCGCCGTTCACCGTGAGCCGATGCTCGCCCGCGGGGACGTCGCGGAGGACGCCGAGACCGCCGAACGTCGGCGCGGCCTCCGGGTCGCTCTCCAAGAGGAGGACGGACTCGACGCCCGACTCGCGGGTCGTCACGCCCTCGCCGTCCGGCGCGTCGGCGTCGGTGACGGCCTCCGTCACCCGGACGAAAAGCGTGTTGAGCGCCGAGGGCTCGTCGACGACGTCGTACCGCTCGGCGAGGGCGCTGCGGTGGGTCGGGTCGGTGATGTCCGCCGCGGGGTCGGCGTAGCGCGACTGGCTCCACGGCGTGCTCGTCGTCGTGAGGTGGCTCGCAATCGCGTCTTCGGCGAACGTCGGGACCGCGAACTCGAAGCTCAGTTGCGGCCCGGTGAACTCGGTGATGTGTTCGACCTCGCCCGCGGAGACGAGCGCGTATTCGATGTCGGCGTCCGCGTCCGCGTCGCGCTCGCCGGTCGCCTCGGGCCCGAACACCAACCCCGTCGACCGCGCCGGGAGGTCCGTCGGCGGCGACGACAGCGCGTCGAACGACCGCACCGTGAGCGCCTCGCTGACGAGGGAGTCGCGGGTGACCGACGGGAGTCGCTCGTCTTCGTACACCGGCGCGCCGTCGAGTTCCGGGACGACGTAGGGGAGGCGCGCGCCCTCGTCCCGCGGGAGGCCGTAGGCGATGGGTATCTCCGCGGCGTCCTCGATACGGTCGAACGCCCGGTTCGTGATGTCCGCGAACGTCCCGCCCGTCGGGAGCCGCTGGAATCGGTCGGCGCGGTCGTTGAGCGAGAGCGCGCTGGAGTGCGACCCGAGTTCGGAGAGCACCCGCGGCGGACGCGCGGGGTCCGGGTCGAGGAACTCGTTGTTCGGCACCGACCGCGAGTGCGAACTCGCCACGTAGAGTTGGGGGACCGGCTCGTCGTCCGCCGTGTCGACGAAGACGTGCAGCACCTCCCAGTCGTGCCAGTGGAAGTTCGTCGTGAACTGGTCGAACACCGAGTAGAACCAGTACTGCACGGTCGTCAGCGACGAGTCCTCGTATCGAACCACGTTGTAGAACACCGTCGGCTCCGGCGCTCGCTCGCCCGTTTCCTCCTGTGTCGCGTGGTAGCCGTCGAAGGCGTCGAAGCCGTCGACGACCGTCTCGCCGTCCCGGTCGCTCGCGTACGACCGCGGGTCCGTCGGGAACCACGTCTCGTCGGCGTCGAAGTAGAGCGTCGGCGCGAACCGCGCGGCGAGGTCGCGGGCGACGTCGGCGTCGACGCTGGCGGTCGGGGCGGCGGTGCTGGCGGTCTCGGTCGAGTCGCCGCCGAGGGCCGAACACCCGGCGAGCGACCCGAGGCCGGCGCTCCCGAGCGCGGCGAGGAACGCCCGTCGGTCGAACGCGGGTCGGTCCGTCATCTGTCTATGTGGTGGAGTCGAGGACGGAACAAATCTCTTGTGTCGTTCGGCGACGGCGGGTGCGGGGCCGGTAGTGGGGCCGGTAGCGGGGCCGTCGATGCGGCTCCGGCGGCCGCTCAGAACTCGCCGTTGATGATGTCGGCGACGTGCTGACGGTCGAACAGCTGTTCCTCCTCGGGGATTTCGGGGTACGGTCCGCCGTCCGAGGTCGGCCACGCGCCGAACTCCTCGGGATGGAACTGCTTGGCGCTCATCTCCAGTTGGAAGAGGTTGAGAATCGGACCCTGATAGCGCGCGCCCTGCGGGTAGACGCGACCGTTCTGGACCGCCGAAATCTCCGCGGCGACGGGGTCGTCTTCGAGCGTCGCTCGGAGGTCGTTCATGCTGACGTTCGGCTGCATCCCGCTCAGGAAGAGGATGACGTCGGGGTCTGCCTCTAAGAGCGCCTCGAAGTCGACGTTCGAACCGGACTCGATGGAGCCTTCGAACGCGTCGTGGGGTTCGAGCGGCCGAATGTGTGATGACATAAAGCCGGGGTTGCCGACCGTGTACGCCCAGATTTGCTTTTCGATGTCGGCCGCGGTGAGAAGCACCACGCTCGGGCGCTCGTCTTCCGGCGGGAGCCGTTCCTCGATGGTGGCGAGCACGTCGTTGCGAACGGCCGTGAGCGCCTCGTAGCGCTCTTCTTCGTTGAGCACCTGCGCGACCTTCTCGAACTGCTCCCACAGCGTGTAGTACTCGTAGTCGCCGGTCCACTCGTCGGTCGGCGACGCGTGACGACCGCTCAGCGAGTTCCCGAACCACGGCGAGATGTTGTCGTCGACCTCCTCGATGTCGTCCATGTCCCACTGTTCGAGCTGGACGACCCACGCGGGGTCCGCCAGATGCACGTCGCTGTCGAGTTCGTAGAGCTTCTCCTTGCTCGTCTCCCACGAGGGATACAGGTCCGCCCAGTCGACCTCGACGCCCGGGAGCCGCGCCGTGAACTGCTTCCACGTCGTGTCGTAGTACTCCGGCCCGTTGACCGCGTTCACGTCGTCGCCGCGGCCGAGCGCGAACGCCATCCCCGCGTGGTGGGTCAGCCGCGTGAAGATGCTCTGCGGCGGCTCGTCGAACTCGACGGTGCCGACCGGCGACATCGTCACCGAGTACGAACTGTCCTCGGGCGTCTCGGTCTCCGTTTCCGTTGCCGTCTCGGTCGTCGACCCGGTCTCGGCGTCCGTCGTCGGCTCCGAACCGTTCCCCCCGGTACAGCCGGCGAGCAGCCCGCCGCCGACGGCTGCGCCGCCGTACTTCACGTAGTCGCGCCGCGTCAATCCCTTCCGTGGCGTCTCGTCGCGTTCCATAGTTTTTTAGGCCAGCCTAAAATAGATAATTGCTTCGGTTCCCGGACGACAGCGGGGCCGTCACGAGCGCGAACAGCGCCTCGTCGGCTCGGCCGCGCGTCGGCTCGAAACTGCGGGGGCCGGCCTCGCGTCGCCGCTTGGTGCGATTGGACTGCCTTCGGCCGTTCGGCCGATTCCGTGCTCACCTTGGGTCTGTCGGCGGGGAGGCGGCGGTCGAGCCGTCGGTACCGCTCGCCCTCGTTTGTTTTAGGTTGGCCTAAACTATTGAAGCTTTTCGGTTTGGTGGCGTGGGCGGCAGTAACCACTCCGTGTAACTCGATTGAATCAGTCGTTCTCGGCCTGTGGAAGACTCGTATTTCAAACGTCTCAGGGCTCCCGTAGCTCTCTCTCCTAGGAGCATGAGTTCCGCATCGATCACGCCACTCACCGGTGAGTCGTCCAATACATATCATGCCACGAATATATTATATATCCTGAATGTATCCCACCAGACACTCTAATGACCAACCTTACTGATGCGATTCAACCGTATCTGTCCTCCAACGAGTCTATTCGCGCTGCTCGAGCCAACGACTCAAGCGCGGTCGTCGTCACAGACCGGCGCGTTATGGAGGTTAAACGCGGCTCAGACAGTCGAGGACGTGACCTCAAACTTGCGAAGAGCACGCTCATTACGGGACCAAACATTCTCGGTGTCAAAATCGTCGAGGAAGGGAGTGAGCGAGTGGACCTCCAAGGACTCGCCGCCGGGTTGGTAGCACTCGTACTCGGTTTGGGGATTTTCTTCGTCACCGAGCGTGTGAGCGGTGAGCTCGCAGGTCTTGCTGAACTCGTCGGACTGGCCTCGGCGTTCATTGGTGGAATCATCGGTGTCGTGTACATCTGGAACGCGGTCCAGACGAAGCAAGGCGCAGTCACGGTGAAGGTTATCGGCGATGACGGGGACGTGATTGAGACGATTTCGCTCGCGGAAGAAGAGGCGGATGTGGCAGCAGAGATCTCGAGTGTGATCGGAGCGTAATCAAATGAGTTCCTGTGACTTTGATTTCGGGGCTCCGTCAATTCAGATTCGAACTTCCCTCGCTGTCGCTCGGGCGTTCGGATCTTCAGTCGCCCAGACAACCGTTTCGGGGGGACTCGCACACGCTACGCGGTGCTCGTTGGCGTTGAAAGGGGTAGAAATGGGCCGGCTCAGAACATACCTAATCGCAAGACAGCGGCGGGTTATGCCTCTCTCGACAGAATTCAAAAAACCGATCAGAAAGCCGATCATCGGTTGATCGACAGAGTATCGATATACTGCCGACGACGGCGCTCCATCCGCTCGAGCTCGGTGGTCGCGTCGTAGTGCTTCTTGATCACATCGATACCGGCGTTCACCCGCTCAGCGACAATCTCCGGGGGGAGACCAGAATCCAACTGCCACGTAATCGAGCCCGTCCGAATCTTGTGCGGCGACCTCGAAGACGGGCACTTGCTCGCGTGAGCGAACTCAGTCATCTCACACGTATCCGACTCACGACCATGAGGACACAAACTGTGAAGACACGGCAGCGTCGCGAGATACGACCACATTCGAATCGTCCCCGTCGCCGGGCGACCATTCATGCTCGCGAGAAGCGGCTGACGCTGGTGGTCATCGTGAACAGCATACCGGTTCTCATCGATGTACTCACGGAGAATCTCCGAAACCTCGGGCGGAATCGCGACCGGACGCTCACCATTAGACTTGTTCTTCAGAGGAGTATCCGTCTCCGGGCGGTGACGAAACTCAATGTAGTTCTCATCGAGCTGAAGATCCCGAAGATCGAGCGCGCGAATCCCACCCTGCCGGGCACCAGTATACCACGCCAACTCGAGAAAAACATGATTCCGCGTCGCACGGTGCACATCGCTCTGTCTGTAGAACCTGAGAATCGAAACCGCGTCCTGTGCCTCAAGAGAAACACTATTCGACCGCTCCTCCTCATCAATATCAGGAATTCGAACAGAGTCTGCGAGCCCATCATCAACAGCCTCGATCTGTTCGAGGTACTCGAAGAACTTCTGCAGGGTCCACATCTCGCCCTCGAGCGTGGCCGGAGCGACTGTCCCACTCCGAACCTCAAAATACTCGTCGAGGTCATATCCACGGAACTCACTGACAGTCCCGATACTGACGCTCTCAGCCCATTGCACGAACTGTTTCAAGCGGTACTTCCACCCCTTAACGCTTGCATCCGTCGAGTCGGCACGACGGCGGCGGAGATACCGACTTACTGCCTCGCGAGGTTTGAGCTCGCCGGGGTCACGACGACGGTCACTCACAGTAACCAACCCCCACAACAAACCCCGACAGCACGTCCACCAGGGGGAACAGCTGACAAAGACTCATTTTCGAGCCTCCTCCTGAATCGCCCCAAGCACCTCAACCGCCAGCTCAGTATCTAACTCACTATCGAAACATCCCAACAGCTCCGCAACTTGCTGAACCGTGAACTCCGCTTGCTCAACCCTCTCAAATACATCCAACACCTGCCGGATCTCGCTCCTCGTCACCCCATTACACGACCAATACAGGTACGCAACCAGACTCTCACGTCCAATCCCACCCCTGAAGTCCGACACCGTCTCCAGAACCTCCTCAATAGCCTCACCCTGCTCCGCCCACAGCTCAGCCAACGCTTCATCGAACTGTGCCTCGCTCACTTCACCCGACCGCAGCTCCGGCAATGGCTGCGAAAGCGCCTCACGAAGTACCTCGGGGTCGGGGTCACACGACTCCGCCGGCCCCTCAGTCAGAACCTTCACCACCCGACTCACTCGCGGATGACATTCCGGATACCCACAGATCGAATACCACTCATGTACATGGCGCAGCTCCTTGACCATCCACGACGTCTCACTCCGCGTCGACGGACACACCGGCGTTGGCGCCTCCGCGGACAAATCCGGTGCATGGATACGACGCGACCCGCTCGTCGACTTTACAACAACCGGCACATCGAACCCCTCAGCCCAATGAGGCACCCCCGAAGTCCTCCCCAGCGTCGTTGAACTCACGCTTCCTCACCCCCAGAAACCGCCACCGAAGAGTGACCAACCTCAAGACCAGACAGCCCCGCCAGATCAACCGCCTCCTGTTCAACCAACTCGTACCCACGGTCAGTCACCTCATAGGTGTTCGTCCGACGATCCCACGCCGACTTCAACACGAGACCATACGCATCGAGCTCATCCAGATTCGGATACAACCTACCATGTCCAACCTCCTCGACATCCTCCATCCGTTCAAGCGCCTCCTTAATCTCGATCCCCTTAGGAGACCGTCCAAACCGGGCCTCAAACCGCATGATCGCCTTAACCACTCGCTGTTGGAACGCCGAAATCTGGTCCCACGAGAAGCCACCATCAGCAACCAACTTTGGGCGACCCACTCGCTCAACCCTCCATTGCGACTGGTTCGAATTCGGCTTCCACCGTGACACCTCAAACTCAGAGGAGTCAACTTTCCCAACCCGACTGTCATTGCCCGCAAGACGGCCCAGCCAGTAACCCACCTCAGAGCTCGTGAGAGACGTCTGCCTAGCGATGTGTTTCGCGTAGTAGATCTTCCACTCCCCAGATCCCACGTCCGCACGCAAGAACGACAAGAGCGTACAAGTCGGATCATCTGCAGCGCTCATTCGGAATCACCCCCCACGTGTGAGCGAGCGGCTCGATTGACAGCACAGCCACACGGGACGGTGAGCTGACGGCCGGGGCCCGTCGCAGAGTAGCCCAAGACATGAGCTCCACACCGACGGCAATTGCGAGACTGTCCACTAATCGTGTCGCGGGGTTTATTCCGCCCCCGCGAAAGAGTGCGATTGGTCGTCATCGTAGCTGACGGCCTTCCACCGGACTCCTGGATCCAGCAGGAGTCTGGGATTTTCCCAGATCTGTTAATTCCGGTGAGAGTCGTCATCACCACAATTTTACCAAGGGGTAATAAACTTTGATACAGATCTGTGTCATATGACCTTGTTAGAAGCCATTTGAGACAGATATAATCCAACAATCCTTCTTGCGTAAATTTACACTCTGCCCGCTGCAGGGTGCAGGTATGACTCGGTGGAGAAATGATGCAATTGAGCCCATCTTGCTCTTGTTGAATGACTCGGGACTGGACCTGAATCCGAAAACGATTGTACACAACCTTGAGGTACGGATGCAGCGTCCTCCATCGCGCTCTACTGTGAATCGAGCGTTGAAGATGCTCTTGGAGGCTAACCTGATTAAGAAGGTTAACGATGGTCCCTACTATCGGATTACCCAAATGGGTCAAGATTTGATTCAGGGTGAATCGGACCCATCTGAGTACGATTTTTATATCGGTCAGTAATCGCAGCAACTCGACCTGGTCTACGGATTTGGTAGCGACCAGACGCTTACTTGATGTGGTATATAGGCTCATACCCACATAACCCCGAGTTGGAAGAAGACGTCGCAAATCCAGGTAGGATTCTGAGGATTTTCAACCCGCGTTGACCCGTCGAATGCGTCGATGAGCGTAGCGATCTTGTTACTATCAACACCATACACCCACCGCGAATCATCAGCACTCACGTCCACCCGAGCGGTGTAATCCGGGTCAGAAGTAATCTCGATTCGAACGTCTGGCCCACGCCGTAACCGGAGTATCCGAGCGGTTCCCGTTTGGGGTTGTCCGTCGATTATCGTCGACATACTCTGGTCAAAGTGGGGTAGCAATAAGCGAATTATCGGCACGTGATCGAATCTACCGGTTTCACACCCCGTATCCTCCGAATCCAGCGATTGTAACGGCTCTCCCCACCAAACCCAGAGAATGATCGAATGATCGAATTGTACTGCAGTCTTGCGATTATCAGCCTGATCGAATCACCCAATTCTATCCTACGGGTTGACACTACGGTACGTAGTCCCTCTTGTCGCACCTTCCTTCTCGATAAGTCGGTACCGCTCAAGTGCGCCAAGGTATCTTCGTCGCGTTACCTTCGACTTCGGTGAGCTACTCTTTCGTTCGTACTCCTGGTGGAGCTGGTTCGCAGGGATTTCCGTGTGCGTACGAATAATATCATAGAGAAGCCGTTTGTGAGTCGAGAGCCGCTCAACGTTCCGAGTGTGGACCTCGCCGGCAGCACCATCAGCCACAGTATCAACAAGACCTGGGCTCAACGCAGCGAGGTCATTGTTATCTGCATACTCCGCTGCACGACGAAGGTGAGTGATCGCCAAGCGCGCGTCCCCCGCAGCGAGCTTCGCAATATGCTGGATCGTTGCTTGATCTACGGTTCCAGGTTTGAGGCCGGCATCAACACGCCCTGAGACGATATCCTCCAATTGATCACTCCGGTACTTCGACAACCGAAGGTTTGCGGCAGAACGAACCCGTGACTCGACGCCCATACTAAGATCTGAGAGGAGGACATCCGAATCAATGCAGATCATGATCGTAGTCACACCAGGAAGCAGATAGAGCGACGCTAGCAGCTCGAAGTCCTCAATTGCATCAACCTCGTCGATGATGAATACGACCTGGCTGTCGGTCTCCCTGAGGACATCAAGATACTGTTGCATCGGCAAGCCCCGACGAAGATCAAGACCAATACCAGCGTCTCTCAGAAGTGAGTAGATGAGACCAATCGTCGTCGAGACTGAATGGCAAGACGCGTATCCAGTTCTCACACCCAGAGTCGCCATCTCAAGTTCATTTGCAATGAACCTCGCTAGCGTCGTCTTACCCGCTCCAGAGGGGCCAGTGATCAAAACATTCTCCCCCGGAAAGCCCTCTTCAATCGGTGAAAGATAGGTCGAGAGTGTTGAAATCTCAGAATTCCGGTGATGGAGATCCTGAGGAACAAACTCTTCGCGAAGTGCTCGTGCGTCTCGTATCATAGCATAGCAGTCAACCCGGGACAGAATCAATATCAGCCAAGCAGACTGAAAGTAGTCGCTGTGCCTTCAACACCGCATCTGAGCCCACAAAAGCCCTGAAAACAGCCAAATCAGATGTTATCAGAGATGACTTAATTGGGAGAAGTACGTTGACTGGAATGTGACCTAAGACAGTAGGGACGCCCTCGCATACCATCTCGGACATTCCAGTCGGTTACTTCCCCCAATCTTTCGACGACCCTACTGTCACCGGGTCATGTGTTGCAGCCTTCGAGGCTGTCTCAGGACGTTTAGCCATGTCAAAGAGTGCCCACTATAGTTCAGAAGAGTCAGCAAACCAAGCGAGATACGCCAGAGAAAACTGGTGGTACGATGAGCAAGACCTCCCAGGTCACGACGAACCAGAATCGACATCCCATGAGACGAAGCCAGGGACTTCGAAAGACCGATGGTTCGCGTACCAACTACTCAAAGAGACGGCAGAGTTGGCATGTTCGGTGACTCACCGTGAAGAAGGACGGGCAGTCGAAGTAACCTGCCCAGAAGTCTACGTTGGACCAACTGAGTACGACGGCTGGGACGACTCCAGAGAGAGACAACGCTACCGTACTACGCGGAAATATCGGTACGCACCAGAGACGGGCCACATCGGTGGGGCGTATATCATGGACCGACCCAAAGAGGAGTTTCTAAAGATCGTCGAGATAGTCCTCGAAAGGGCGCGAATGAAGTCGGGGGTTCGGCAAGCGACAGCCAAAAGGATCCGTACGATGGCAGCGACAAAGAAGTCGGCAGGAGAATCAGACGTGCGGACGATGACGCGGGTGATTCGGTGCCTCGACGAACCAAGAGAATTGGACCAACTCGGATTTTGACTCGATAGCGCAGATGACACCCGCAGACTAGTTTTGTTAGACTGTTAATAGAGTTAATCGTAGTGAACAAGTATATGTAAGTACCATATGCAACGTTCAGACTATCATCTATATAACTCTCTCAAAGAAGGAATTCGAGCGTTGTAGAGCTGAGCAATCGAGGTTCTGAAACGAGAGTAAGAATCATCAACATATCAACGGGGATGCTCGGCGGAGATCAGAGATAATACGTAGAGTATGACGGTGTGGTTGAGAAAAACGGGTTCAGAGAGATAGTCTACAGTAGCTAGACTTGGTTACTTATTGGGGAAACCACGCGATGAGTGATCAAATGATGTTTGGAGTGAGTATATACGTGTGTATTGGAGTTCTCTCGGGGGTCATCTCAGTTTTAACAGGTATCGGATTCTGGGTCGTTAAAACTGGATTTGAGACTGTACGCACACGCCTGGATTTTCTCGAAGAGAAGAATTGAGTCTCTAAGCAGTTGCGTCTGAGAGTAGCGATGATATTCGACTCAAGCAAGGAATCACAGATAGTTCGTAGCATGTTCACTCCGACATCGCAATTTGCTCTAGGAACTGGTAGTCGAAAATGAGAACACCCGATGCTCACCGTGATCGAGCGGCTCCAATCTCAGAGGAGTTCGTCTGAAACTTGTTGAAGCCGATGAACGGACTGAGCTTCATGACGATGCTTCAAGCCCAACAAGGGTTCGTCTGAAACATGTGCTCGTTCAGCTCCTCGTCGCGGACTCCCGAGCTTCAAACCCACAAGGGTTCGTCTGAAACTGAAGTCGCGCACCGCGTCGCGCGGCGGGTTGTTCCCGCTTCAATCCCACAGGGGTTCGTCTGAAACACTCGTGGGGCAACGGTCAGGGAGAGCCGCCCGAGGTGCTTCAATCCCACAGGGGTTCGTCTGAAACGGGGAAATCGATTCAACCGCTGGTGTGTCCAATTCCTTGCTTCAATCCCACAAAGGTTCGTCTGAAACTATACGGCACTCGGCCGCAAGTTCAGCGGTTCTATCCGGCTTCAATCCCACAAAGGTTCGTCTGAAACGACCAGGTGAGTTCTGGCGATGGAGGCGGAGTCATTTGCTTCAATCCCACAGGGGTTCGTCTGAAACAACGACCACCGCGGGCTTCGCCGTGGGGTGGATGCTGCTTCAATCCCACAGGGGTTCGTCTGAAACCGTTCCTCGTCGAGTGAGGCGTGTCTCGGGGTACGCGCTTCAATCCCACAGGGGTTCGTCTGAAACGCAATGCGCGTCGTCTTGGAGGCGGACGGTGTCGAAGCTTCAATCCCACAGGGGTTCGTCTGAAACTGTCTCCGCCGTCCTGCGAAGTATCACCGCCTTCGCTTCAATCCCACAGGGGTTCGTCTGAAACGTCCCTCAGTTAGCAACGGGCCGACACGACGACGGGAGCTTCAATCCCACAGGGGTTCGTCTGAAACCCGTGACCTTCGTCGTGTCCCACGAAATCGTGGTGCTTCAATCCCACAGGGGTTCGTCTGAAACGAGACGTACACGCCGATGAACGTGCAGTACGGCGATAAGCTTCAATCCCACAGGGGTTCGTCTGAAACGCGGCATCGACATATACCGGACCCATGCCATACGAATCGCTTCAATCCCACAGGGGTTCGTCTGAAACCCGTTCCTCGGCGTCTCGTTGCCGTTGCCATGCCTCGCTTCAATCCCACAGGGGTTCGTCTGAAACTGGCGCGAGAGGATACGATACGAACTCTTGGACTTCGCTTCAATCCCACAGGGGTTCGTCTGAAACAACTCATCAAAGCGGAATGTAACGACGACGACGAGCTTCAATCCCACAGGGGTTCGTCTGAAACGAGAAAGAGAAGTGGATGGCGTCGGCGGAAGTCAGGGAGCTTCAATCCCACAGGGGTTCGTCTGAAACAGCGTCGCTCTCAACGACCTCACGACTCACGTCGTCGCTTCAATCCCACAGGGGTTCGTCTGAAACGGTCTCCGATTTGAGCACTCGACATAAAAAGACCGAGTGCTTCAATCCCACAGGGGTTCGTCTGAAACTCGAACTCGCAGAAGTTGAGGATGTGGTAAATCGTGCTTCAATCCCACAGGGGTTCGTCTGAAACCGCCAAGATGGTGCCGGTCATAAGTTGTGATTATGGGGCTTCAATCCCACAGGGGTTCGTCTGAAACCTGGTGAGCCACACCTTCTTTCCGTCTTGGCTCTCGCTTCAATCCCACAGGGGTTCGTCTGAAACGAGAAACAGGCGCGCTTCGGGAGGTCCGACTGATGGCGCTTCAATCCCACAGGGGTTCGTCTGAAACAAATTGACGCCCTCGGTCGCCCACTCTTCTAAGTCGTCGCTTCAATCCCACAGGGGTTCGTCTGAAACCACGACATACCACTACTCCGCACCACCCCCTCACTCAGCTTCAATCCCACAGGGGTTCGTCTGAAACACCGGACCTCGTCGTCGGCCTCGTCCTTCCGCGGGCAGCTTCAATCCCACAGGGGTTCGTCTGAAACTCGTCTGCCTCGACTGTGGCGAGCACTTCGAGGGCGCGCTTCAATCCCACAGGGGTTCGTCTGAAACAGCCGGTGGCGCGCGGCCTTTTCCAGCGCGTCGATGCTTCAATCCCACAGGGGTTCGTCTGAAACCGACCTTCGACCTCGCCCGTGCCAAAGACAAGCAGGAGCTTCAATCCCACAGGGGTTCGTCTGAAACAATGCGAGCGGATTCGAGCGTCTCGGCAGATAGTCCGCTTCAATCCCACAGGGGTTCGTCTGAAACCCGTCTGAATTCACGGGTATAGAGACCCGTACATCCCGAATTCCTATCAACGTTTCCGTCGACCCCCAATTCCCCCCAAACCCCCGGGGGGTCGACGGAACCAACTCCTCTCACCCCTACCGAATGTTGTTCACGTAAGTAGTCGAGAGCCCCGTGCTTTAGCGCAGAGAGGATATCAACGAAGCACGCGAGAGCACGACGGTGATTATACGCACCGTATTCACAGCAAGCGACCAGTTGTGGGGTTAGCAGTTCCGAGTGGTAACGAGAGATAAGCTCGAAACTATGTACTAGTTGGCTAATATCTGAGTAATGGACACTGATTTCCCCGACTGGAGAACAAAACATCCGTTTGATGGAGAGGAGAGAAACATCCTAGCGAAGGTTCAAGGAAAGAACGAGCGGGTTTGTGCTGTTGAAGTTGGCTCTGGCTTTCGAGTCATCTGGGAGGGCCCCAATTCGATTGCAGATCATGGCAGGGTTGTAACCAACTCAAAGAATACCACATTCCCCGCGCTCGCAACTTGTGCCCAAGAACATCAGATGTCGGTTAAAGTGCAATTCAATCACGATCTACTTGAAGAAGAGTAAGCTACCTGAAGCCGAGAACAGTTCATTCAGGACGAGTGGTTGAAGAGACTGAAGAAGCTGATCAACTTTCCTGAAAGATTCGTCTGAAACAGGGACCCAGAACCGTCGAGGCGTCCGCGCGCTTGCTTGCTTCAATCCCACAAGAGTTCGACTGAAACCCGAATCCGCTTGTTGCACTCGTCGACGAGCGACCCGCTTCAATCCCGCAAGGGGTCGTCTGAAACGCATGTTCGCCGTCTCGAATCTCCGGTCGGGCAGCGAGCTTCAATCCCACAAGGGTTCGTCTGAAACGATAGCCAACAGTAAGCGGGCTACTGTCCTTATGTGGCTTCAATCCCGCAAGGGTTCCTTTGAAATACAGTACGAAGACCGTTCCCGCGTTCACGCCAATAACACTTCAATCCCGAAAGGGATCCTCTGAAACGCTGGTCATCGGGAACCAGGTCTTCGACATCAGCCTGCTTCAAGCCCACAAGGGGTCGTCTGAGGTCGGTACCGGAGTCGGTCTTTACGCGGACGCCCACCTGGCTTCAATCCTACAAGGGTTCGTCTGAAACGCCGTCGAGGAGGACCGCGACGCGAGTGACATCGCTTCAATCCCACAAGGGTTCGTCTGAAACTGAGCGCGCTCGGGTTGCGGTGGCCGATGTCAAGCCCGCTTCAATCCCACAAGGGTTCGTCTGAAACTGAGCGCGCTCGGGTTGCGGTGGCCGATGTCAAGCCCGCTTCAATCCCACAAGGGTTCGTCTGAAACGTCGTCGATAGGCTTGCACTCGCCACCGACCATTACGCTTCAATCCCACAAGGGTTCGTCTGAAACGAGCGTTAGCTGGCGGTGCATATCTCGGCTTGCAGCTTCAATCCCACAAGGGTTCGTCTGAAACACTGGCGATTCACGAACGGGACGTTCATCCTCACGATGCTTCAATCCCACAAGGGTTCGTCTGAAACTCGCCCCAACCGGGTTTGACCGCGCCGGTCCCGAAGCTTCAATCCCACAAGGGTTCGTCTGAAACACCCGGACCACCGTCGAGCAGCTCGCTGACCACCCGCTTCAATCCCACAAGGGTTCGTCTGAAACTGGTGTGAGACGAGTGAGAGCGATTCACTCGGTCGTGAGCTTCAATCCCACAAGGGTTCGTCTGAAACTCCGATTTGAGCACTCGACATAAAAAGACCGAGTGCTTCAATCCCACAAGGGTTCGTCTGAAACCGACCCGGACCTCCTCGGGAATGGGCACGTCAATCCGCTTCAATCCCACAAGGGTTCGTCTGAAACAAACGTTAAGAGACGACCCATCGAGGGCTTTTATACCGCTTCAATCCCACAAGGGTTCGTCTGAAACATTAGAAGTCGTTGAGATCGGGACCGGACGGGACGCGGCTTCAATCCCACAAGGGTTCGTCTGAAACATTAGAAGTCGTTGAGATCGGGACCGGACGGGACGCGGCTTCAATCCCACAAGGGTTCGTCTGAAACGAGCGTCGATTCGTCGGGGAGGTCGCTCCGCGTCGCGCTTCAATCCCACAAGGGTTCGTCTGAAACTCCCCAATATCGTGGATTCGGGCGTCTTCAAGCTTGCTTCAATCCCACAAGGGTTCGTCTGAAACCGAGGGACTTCGCACCAACCGCCTCCATCACACCGAGGCTTCAATCCCACAAGGGTTCGTCTGAAACCTTTTCTCGCGGCCCCGTGCGGCACCGCAACGACGCCCGCTTCAATCCCACAAGGGTTCGTCTGAAACTACTCGGGCAAAACCGACGGACGGCACGCGGGAGGGCTTCAATCCCACAAGGGTTCGTCTGAAACGATGTTGTGCGCGCATGCCGCGCAGTGCTCTTCGTCGCTTCAATCCCACAAGGGTTCGTCTGAAACGCCGACCCACCTCCGATGGCGTCGACGGAGTGGTCGGGGCTTCAATCCCACAAGGGTTCGTCTGAAACGGACTGTGGCTGTTCGGTCCCAGAGCCGGTTCCGATGCTTCAATCCCACAAGGGTTCGTCTGAAACACTTCCTCTCCGACCCCGGACAGGCGGTTCGCGACCCGCTTCAATCCCACAAGGGTTCGTCTGAAACGGGCAGACCTTCGGGAACTGGTGACCGACGGTGGGCAGCTTCAATCCCACAAGGGTTCGTCTGAAACCGGCGAGGAAAGTTTTCCGAAGGTGTTTGTACGTGCTTCAATCCCACAAGGGTTCGTCTGAAACCCGTCTGAATTCACGGGTATAGAGACTCATACATCCCGAATTCCTATCAACGTTTCCGTCGACCCCCAATTCCCCCCAAACCCCCGGGGGGTCGACGGAACCAACTCCTCTCAAATCTTCCGAGAACCGGTTATTCAAACAATAGTACGTCGATTGCCATCTCGATTGATCTCACCTGTGGATAGGTTGGTGGAGCTACAGTGAAATCAGCGTACGTATTTCTCAGGGGCTTTTGCCCAATTTCACCCTTATTCACAGACACGTCCCGGGTGAGCCATCATCCGTGAAAAAATCTATCAGTGGTGTCTCTAATGCTAACTACATGACTGATTCTACAATTCATTTTCACTACTATCCCCGGACAAAGAAACCGCCTGAGATTGCGTTTGAACTCGTAGGGGCATTTCGTAAACACGAAGAAAGTATTGCGACTCGCGATCTTGATGATGGGCTGAAGAGTGATGAGGTACTCACAACCGTCCGCGAAAGTCTGTTTGATCTCGGCTTCCAGGTGGAGACTGGGAAACGTCATTCCGACAAGATTCATCGACCAGTACTCTTCGGGGAAGACGGAGAGCCAGATCTTAGCTACGAGGTAGACGCCTACCATCCAGATACTCGTCTCGGACTTGAGGTTGAAGCAGGACGTGCTTGGAAGGGAAACGCAATCTATCGAGATATTGTGCAGGCTCTGATGATGGTGCAAGTTGACACCCTTGCACTTGCCGTTCCAAACGTCTACAAATACTCTTCCGGATCAAACCCCGCTTTTGAGAAAACGAACGCCGTCGTTGAGACGCTGTATGACACTAATCGGTACGAACCTCCATATGATATGCTCGTTATCGGCTACTGAGGCGAACTACGTTTGTTGAATCGTTTCCTTGGCAGCGTTCGATGGGGTTTCTGAAGCCGTGCTGAACCCAGCGCGCGAACCAGTCAGTAGTCTTCACTCACAAGTGAGCATGTGGATCAAGCAGTCTCTGTACTCAGAACGCCGTTCATGACAATAGTACGAACAAGCATTGTTTGAGGAGACACTTCCGAGAGTAGCCTATTCTCGTAAGTACCACCCCTATAGATAACCAATCACAAAACCACGAAAGTACTCTTAACTCCAGAATTGTCAACTGTGAGTGAGGCGGAATATGAGTCTAAAAGAAAATATCCCAATGATGGTTCAAACAGCGGGATCAGCAGCAACAGTCGTCTACGTCATCGTCTGGATGGGGATCCTAATTTGGTGACGTAGGCTATCCCACTTCATCAGTGATTTTAGTGTTTTTCGGAAAGGTGAGTAATAGTGGCCGCTGTTCGAGGACATATAAGTTAAGTGATCGGGAAGAAGTGGAGATCAGCTTCAAGCCCCGGTTCAATTCCATAGTATTCTAGCAGGCGTGGTCGTCCGATTCGAGCTTCATTTACGAAAGCTGAAAGAGTGGCGTAGAACAAGACAAACAAAGAATCGACTGCGTCTGTAAGATAGAACCCTTTTGCATTGTTTGGGTCGTAACTGTAGTACTGACCAGTACTGAACCCTACGTTGAAACTGGAATAATCACAGTAGTAGTTCGGCCAAAGGCGCTCCTGAAGAGGTTCTAATTCATCGTAATATGCTGTGACGAAATTCTCCTTCGACAGCGAGTCACCGGTGAAAATAAATCCGAATATCTGGTCTCGGTGGTCATGACGGGACAGCTCCCAACCTTGGAGATTTATCCCTGGCCCTGTAATCATGGGCGCACCAAACCGTTTTAGAGTCTTAGCAGAAGCGATTTTTTCGATGGCGTCTTCCAGTTCTCTCGACTTCACTTCCGACTTCACTTCACCGACTGCTATTACAGTTTCACAGGGGAAGTACTGCTTCGAATCAGCTATTTTGAAAATTGGTGTGTAGTACTTGTCATAGATTATCACATCCATCTGTTGACTCTGATTTCCGTTCACGTCGATAACAAAGCCGGTAGAAACACCGCATCTCTCGGGAAGGTAGGCCTCTAAAAGCTCTCGTAATGCATCCTCACGCGCTTCTCCCTTTTGTTGCGGGTGCGAGATAGCCCCTGCTTTCAATTCGAACTTAGCACGGAGTTCAGCATTGATTCCACGCATTAACTCAGAGAATGGCACTACTTGTCAATAGACATCGGTATAACATAAAATTAGGTCGAATACGAAAACGGAATTAGTTCAGGTCAAGATACTACCAAACATAGTCGATACTGTTGACTTTTCTTTCTGCAGATGCCGCTTGGCCTCCGCTCATTTCCGAATCTAACCGGTTCCCGGAAGTTACTGAGTAGAACTTATTTTCCATTGAACAAACTCTATTATAGTGACAGCCACTAACACAAAGGGGGATTTGTCGATTACCTTACTGGGAGTGAAGCATAGCGATTCAACGTTGATTGATAATCTTGAGGAGTACATATCACAAGATATTGACGTACTCTATCATGAAAAAGAGCCAGAGGACAATGACTACGAGATGTCATTTGTTGAGTTTGTTCTACGTCAGCCAGCGGCATTTTCGGTAATACCTGTTGATCTGTATCGGTATATCCGCAGACTCTTCTCTCACAAGAATCCGGATACGACGTGGGATATTAGAGCTTCTAAGAAAGTTGCTGAAAAAATGGGTATTGAGTATTCAGAGATAGGACGATCGACATCCAGTTATATCAGAGATCAACACATCATCTGGACAATAATCGGGTGGGTTACTACCGCTCTATTCCTATTCTTTCTCTTGGTGTACATTTCCTACCCAAATAACTCAACAGGGGTTGTGGTTACCCTGAGTTACCTACCATCACTTATCCTCATGTTCGCGTTTATGTATCGACGAACAGAAGACAGAAATAAACACTTTATCAACCGAATCATACACGACGCTAGAATGAATGAATATTCGAATGTATGTCTAGTTACTGGGAAAGCGCACCTGAGCGGTTTGACAACTCTTGCAGAAAATCGGGGAATCGAATACCAGTCCGTTGCTGTTTCCTAATATAAGTGGTTGTTCTCGGAACCGCAATCACAGAATCACAGAAACAGTAGTTGCGGTGACGTGAGAAGACAACGGTCAGATCAGATCAGGTCATCATTGAATTCTATTTCAATTTCTCCGTCCTCGTTTACGAGTTCGATATCGATTAATTTGTTGAAATCTGAAACGAACTCTACAATTTCTCTCCGACTTTGGAAGCTCGTCGGATGGTGATGGATGTCGTATCTGAATTTCCCCTCAACAAATATCTCAGTACGCTCTTCCTCTGCATTTTGGACAATTGATAGCCCCCCCTCCCCATCTTGGCGTTCGACTCGAGCTACAATATCAAGATTTCCCATAGAATAGAGCATGGTTGTGATACCTAATAAACATAAGTGCCGATTCTAATACTGACAGCAAATAGTACCTATGCTCGAATGAACAGTTCCCAGGATAGGCTATTCTCGGGTAGGTGTCTGAAAATCAGTCGGACCCGATCTCTCTTTTCACAATCTCTATTATATCGGCTACCAAAGCGAATGCATCTCCTGTCGCCATGTATCCTTCCACGATTTTGGGATCTGCATGTCGTCGTTCCGCTGGACCGAGTGGTTCATGAGAGATATTATAACCACGAAGTTCTGGAAAAACCAATTCACCGTCCATATCTTCTGTCAGTTCATTACCTCTCCATACTGCATTTATTGGTGCATTATGGAAGTTGAATCGATTCCCGTGGAAAACACCGTTTCGGACGTGCCGGAGGAAGATCATCTCCGGAATGTGTGAGAACTTCTGTTCCCACGTCTCGTTATCATCTTTTAATAATTCACAAACTACGCCAAGAAGTGAACCAGCAAGTCGACCAGAGGCAGCTCGGGTGAGTTTCCGATTAGATTTCAGTTTGTACAGTAAGATGTGCCCACCAACTGTTTGGATATCTTTGCCCTCAGTATTTTTATTTGCGATATTCGTATCAAGTAGACGGGCTAAATCCGCTTTAGGACCCACTTTTTCAACAACATGAATGCCATAGATTGCGTAGCTAATCGCTTCTCTCTCTGTTTCTATTCGCTCGACTAAGTTCATACAATGAGTAGTTCACCAGATGAGAAATCAAACTCGGTGGGAAATTTTCTAGTTCCGAGAACAACCTATTCTCGTAACCAACTGCTCCTCGACAACACGTAATCGGCGTCTTTTCGGGAGAGACTGGCCCGGCCAAACTAGCTAAGGTTCCGGAAAGCAGAGCTACCTACCAAGACCGGAACCATGCAGGCACGCCCATACCCATCGAAGTCAGGAAAGCGACTGTGGCTTTCCCGCGACGAACAGAGCAAACTCCTCTCACTCGTCGAGGACGAGTATCCACGTCGGCACATCGCCCTCGACCTCGCACTTCACGGTCTCCGCAGCGACGAGGTACGGAACGTCGAGCCACGACACTTCGAGCGCCTCGACGACGAAGGGAAGTGGCGACTGACTGTTCCCAACGGCAAGACGGGCGCACGAGACACGCCAGTCTCGAAGTCTCTTCGCGAGCGCGTGAAGTACCTGAAGTCCGCGGCACGGATGCGAGCCGATGAGCCAGTCATCGACGTCTCGACTCGCTCCCTGCGAGACTGGGTTGTTGAAGCTCGCGGAGAGTTGGCTGACGACCTTGACGACGACCGTTGGCACGACCTCGGGATGCATGATCTCCGACGGACGTGGGCGACGGACACGTTCTACTCACTCGCGTTCGAGGGCGTACCTATTGCTGAGGAACTGACGATGGCCTGGGGTGGCTGGGCGATGACCGATTCCGGGTGCGAGACGTTCCGTCGGAACTACCTCGGTCCAGTACCAGACCATGTGACATCGAGAGCGATGGTGTATCTGTAATGAGTGAAGCAGAAAGCATCACACCATATCTAACTTCGTCGCCTGATGATTGAGCCAGATTCATTATACTTGTAATGTAAAGCATTCAGATATCTAAGAACATGGATCGAAAAGATCGGATCTCATATACAAATTCTAAATCTAGGAGGAATTTAGACGTACAAATTGATCAATTCAATCGGCTCACTAATAGAGGGTTTGAGATACTGAAGATACACCTACTAACATTTTCAGTTACTGCTGCATTCCTTACTGGCACAAAATTCGAAAATAGTGCTGGAGAACAGGTCTCTCTTGTATCATTAATTGTGGATACTGTCTCCCAGAATTTTGGCTACTTCTTTGTACTACTCATAGCTACAGGACTGCTTATCTCATCGATTTTCGCAGCCTTTCTCGCTTCTCGAGAGAGTGGCCATACGAGGGGACTGTCTGGTAATGACATCATGAAGATATACAACGATACATCTCCTCTTGAAGAGTCAGAAATTAGTGAAGTACATCACACAGCAAGTTGGATCGACGATTTGATTGAGATCAATAAAGAAAAAAAGAAGTTAATAAATTGGAGTCTTGCTGGCTTTTTAGGCCTTTTCATCGTACTTGTCCTTGGTTTTTCAATAATTAGCGAGGTTGGTGGGCTATGATCGAATTTGAGGGGGACAAGTCAGATAGTCGGGTGAAAAACCTAATCGACGACGTGCTATCAGATCTTGCTCAGTACATTCTGCAACTCATGAGTCTCACGCTAGCTGTATTCCTTATATTTGTATTTCAAGCAACGTACGGCAAGCCGCTCTCGCTCGGTCTTGGTCCAAACTCGGTGATTCTGTATACGTTGGCATATCTGGTCCTCTTGTTTTTATGGGCGGCAACAATACCATCTCAAGAGCTGGCTCTTGCAGTATTGTTACGAACGTGGAAATCAATCAAGCAGGGGCGAAATGCAGTACGCACCAAAACCGAGGTGTCGAAAGAGGAGACGCTGAAGTTGGTTGAACAAGAAGGGCCAGGAACTGTTTATGATTTTTCCAGTTCATCAAATATCGACCACGTATTACTCAGAGAGCGTCTACAAGAGCTACATACTGTTGGTGAAATCAAAAAAAGAGACCTTTCTTTTGGGTTAGTACCAATCTGGTTCGTCAAGGAAGAGTAACCTCCCACAATCTCTGTTGAAATCCTTCAGTATTGATATTGTGGTGATCAGTTCAAGTGAACCTTTCTTTTGGCTACCCTTCTATCATTAACCATCTAAATGCTGCTCACCGAGAAATTTCTTGCCTGAGCGAGGACATCTCATTTCGCACCTTGCTCAGGCTTTGCTCAATTTTACGGAGTTCACTTGCAGTATCATGTCTCCCATATTGTGCCATTCCTTCTTCGGCATATTTCGTGTAAAATATAGAATCGATCTCATGTTCTGTGTCGAGAATATCACGACAAGTACCAGTCATATATATGTGGCTGATATCTTGCAAGTCTTTTTTATTAATTTGGTCAACTGACTCAAATAGGCGGTGGTCTCCAGAATCTTTGTTTTTCTTTGATGTGGGTGCAGTTGGATCTTCAACATCATCCAGGCCAACACTCACTGCGATACTCTCGCTAGGAGAGATTACTGGCAGGGGAGTACCAATTTCATCTTGTACACTATCTCTCTGCCCGTCACTACTGATTGCTTTAATAGTCACGTCAACGTCTTTTGCTGGTCCGTTTCCTACGTTTTCAACCATAATTGAGTATGCTCCAAGAGTCACTTTCTCTAAATCTAGCCTAAGAAGTGGCTTCGCTTGCTGTTCACGAGCTAAGCGCTGTTCATGAAGTGTATTTCGTGTGGTAATCAGCGATAATGTTGTTGCAAGGACAAGCCCCGAGCTAGCGATAACAGAGGCAAACCCGGAGCTATACCAGCCTTGGAACGCCCCGTAAAGCCCTACACCAATTCCTAAGGCAACAATACAGAAGATCAGGAAATTCTGAAAGGACTGGAGTTTAGTCATCGTGTTATTCTCACACTTGTTTCTGATAATCCTTTGCCATGAAATGGCTACGAGAGAGTTCTAGTCCTGTCGATCTGTAGGTTGATTTTTTGCGCTTAGCAAGCCGCGCCGAGTAGGCGCTGCGACCCCCGTTGCAAGTGTTTCATCTGGAGTCTGAGCGAAGCGAAGACTCCGGTAATCTTGGAGTGTGGCTCTTTAGCCACAACCCCGCTAAGAAGATGGCACAATCAGAAACGCGTGGAAGTTACTTCTCAAACAGCCACCGACTCGCCCAGTCCGTACAAATTTGTCAGTCGGTGCAACTCGTATCTTCATGGAGCTTCCCAACAGTTGGAATTTGACGCTCTCAGAGAAGCACGACAGCATAATCGAGGAAGACAAGCCTCACGCAGAGTACAGTCGTGAGGGTCTCGACCTCTCGGTCGTCGTGGCTCACGGGAATGACTTTGGAGAGTTTGGATTTCATGTCCTACTCCGGCACTCTGAGGTCGAATATATCAACGAGATCATGGAGTTCCGTGAAGACTTCGACGAATCGAGAGAGCTTGCTGAACAGTTCGTCGATGGGTTCGAGAACAGCTACGATGGAGAAGAGGGTCGCGAGATACTCAAGGTTGCAAGCAAAGTTGTGGAACGTGACCACGATCTCGAGTTCGAGTTCGGTCTGAACTACTGAACGACGACTGAATTCTTCGCGCCTCCGTTCCCTGACTCCTCCGTTTCGAGTGCTTCGAGTGGAGACGCGGTTCGGAGGTGGGGCGGTGTATTTTTTCACGCCGTAGGCGTGTGCCCTTTGGCACACCCCCGAAGGGGGGCTTCCCACCCAACGAGAACAGATTACTGACGCGCATACACTGATGGTCGGTACTCTGTAGAAACCATGGTGTGGAAAGCAAGTGAGTTTGTGCTAGGATAGATAGTACGCAATTGTGTTTGCTGAAACGAAGGTTCGGGGCCGCGTTGCCACTCTCGAGACCGTGGCCTAAACGACGATTTCCTTGTTCACCAGCGTGTGTTCGGCTCCGGTGAGGGCGTCGTCGTACTCGACGAGGGCATCAACGAATTCGGATGTCCTTCGACCGGCATCCGACCACGCCGAATATCCTTCGTCGAGTACGTCAGCAAGCTTCGGGCCACCGAGTCGGTTTAGAACGCTCTGGATTTTGATAGCCAATCTCGTATCGCCACCGTGGACGTCTCTTTCTTCGAATTCGACGCCCCACTTCGCAGCCCACTTCGTTAGCGCGCCGGATGTGTTCTCCAAAATGTTCTCGGAAAGCGAGAGCACGCGCTCAGTGGCGCGTTTCGCATAGTCGATTTGGGCCTTTCCGTGTTCTGCAAGTTCGAAAATCTCTCGAAGGTCTTCATGGATCTTTGCGCAGACGAACCCAACAGTACCGTTCTGAGATTCGACCAGGTCGTTCAGTTGTTCGAGAGCACGGTAGTATGTCGACTTCGAGACGCCGAGTTCGTCGATGAGAGTGCGGTAGTGCGTCTGTCCGCCATCGGCAACTAGCTGCTCGAGCATCGAGATCTCACGGCCTTTCGCATCGGCAAGGGCACGAACGAGTTGACTCTCTCGAGCCACTTCCATCTCAGGTGTCGGATCTTCGTAAAGCTGGATTTTTCGACTGCTAGGTTCAGGCTCGAAGTGCTTGTCAGGAACGAAGACATCGGATGCGTCATGCGCAATCGGGACCTCGCCCCACGAGAGCGTATTCAGAAGGAACTCCTCGAGTTCGCGAACTAATTCGTTCCGCTGACTCCAGGGAACGCTCTCGGAATTGAGCTTCAGACTCTCGCCGTTGTTCTTCCCCATCCGGAAGAGTACTTCGTGCTTCGGGTGAGCAAGAGCGTCTCCGGCATCCAATTTCTCTTGCCCACGCACATGGCTCGGGTGGTACCATTCGAGTTTCACTCCCTTCGAGAGACCAGGGAGCGGATGAACCGAATGGTCGGGCAATTCAGCTTTATTCTGATAACCGACTGTCTCGGTATTGTCGAGGTCGAGGCGAATGTGCGTTCCCTTCTCGCCTCCGTAGAGACTCTGGAGTTTCTGGAAGATACCTCCTAAGCCACACATCTGATCTGTGTATTTGCGGTGGACTCGGAGATATCGCTCGTGAGCGTGAATCCGCGAGACTCTCGGAAGGACGCGCATCGGCTTGAAGTATCGCGGAGACCAACGTTCTCCAATCTCGCGGGCAAGTGCTGAACAGGTCTCACGTAAAACGTGAATGTACTCGTCGGGTTCGAGGTTCGACCCTTGGACGTATGCTTCGAGACCTTCTTCGTCGCCAGTGTGGTCGAACGGTGTTGAGATGCGATCCCGAGTATCGACGTGTCGAAGGTCTTGCCAGCGAGGCTTAATTTGGAACGTTGCTTTTCGTTCTCCTGCTCCGCGCCACTTGAGCGTGAACTCCCACATTCCTCTCTCAGGGTCTCGCGAGTCTTTCATTCGCGGGGCGATTTTCCCGACGTGGTAGTTCAGATGTATCTCGGAGCGCTCGAGTGCGTTGTTTGGACCGGTTCGAGTTTCGGCCACGACCGGCTTCCCCTTCTTCGTCCCGCCGTCTAATGCGCGAACGAATTTGCCGAGAGTAAAGTACGGTTTCGCACCGTGCTTAGACCAAAATAGGCGAGCTTTGATTTCGTGAGGTGCGCTAGCGACGTGAGCCTTCGTCTCGTGAACGACGGGTTCGGACTCGCTCACTGGCGGTCACCTCCGTAGGAGACACGAACGACTTGACCGTGCCAGTCGGTCACCGACTGCGAGGAGTAACCACAGATGTCACAGACGAGAGCCCCGACGACCGATCCACGACGCCACTCGTGGCGTCCTTCAGCACAGGGGCCGTCCTGCGTTCTCCGTTGGAGTTCTTCGAGAACGATGCGGCGATGATCGTAGCGATCATCAGAACGCCACGAGACGAGCCAGACAGGTCGTTGACTCGCGTCTGACTGAATTTGTGAGAGAACTTCGCGTGCACCGGACGACTGGAGATAGCTTCGGAAGCGCGTCTCGAATCCTGTCGATTCCCACGAGATTGCGAGCGCGTTGTCAACTCCATCGGTGTCGGCGGCGTCCTCAACACGACTCCGTGCGTTCTCAAGTGACTCTGGTGGTGCGAGGTGTGGAAGGGTACGATCGACGAGCGTGTCTGCCCAGTCGGGAAGATCACGCGCGATTGCGAAGACTCGCGCGTGCTCACTTGGCACGACCTCACTACTCGCGAGCGCGGTGAAGTGGGTCCCGCGAACGCTCATCGTGAATCGACCTCCTCGGGGTCAAAGATCTGTGTCCAGGTGATCTGCCCATACTCGACACCGCCGTTGGTGTCGATCCACGAGAAGTCGAGGTCGGTGACTTCTGTCGCAGGGACGATCTTGGATGCGGGGATCGTGTCTGAGTTGGGCGCGGTAACGCTGAAGAGGTAGAAGCCAGCGAGCTCAACGAGCTTACTGTGCTGACCTTTCTTGATTTTGTAGCGCCCACGCCGTTGTCGCGCATTGACGACGACAGAGGCGGATTTACACTCAACGACTGCACCTTGTTCGAGGACAAGAACGCCGACGAACGGGAGGGTGCGCGAGGGCCAGACGGACCGCTGGCAGATGATATCGTAGGGGAGCTCGCGGCCGTCGTCACCGTGTTTTGGTGCAGCTTCGAAGCCGCTGATACGTTGTATCTGGTCAGCTTCGACGCGCTCGCCCGCGCGCTTCGAGGGCGCGAGACTCACGCGAACCACCCCGAGCGGTGGCTGGAAAGTGTCAGGAAATGCGGGAAAAGGGGTATATACCTTATGGGCCGGCTCAGATTCGAACTGAGGTTACGGCCACCCGAAGGCCGAAGGATACCAAGCTACCCCACCGGCCCGCATTTTGAGGCAAGCCACCGTCGCGTTTAACAGTTGTGATTGTGGGCCACCGTCAGACGGCGTGACACACCGCCGACCCCGCCTCAGTACCGCGAATAGCCCGCGGTATCGAGGTAGTTGTGCGCGACCGTAATCGAGTGGTCGGCGTGGAGAATCTCGGGACCGAGTCGGACCTGCTCGTCGGCGGCGGCCGCCAGCAACTCGGCCTCCTCGTCGGTGAAGTCGTGGTGGTCCGAGAGGACGAAAAGCGGGTTCTCGGGCGGTTCGACCTGAACCACGGGGTCGCCCTCCTCGTGGAGTTCGACCACGGTCGCGTCGCGGGCGGCCTCCTCCAGCGTCGTCTCGAAGCCCATCCGGCGGATGGAGACCCCCGGCGACGACTCGGCGGGCATGTGCCCGATTGCCTCCTCGCGCTTCTCCAGCGCCTTCCGAATCAGGGCGGCGGTGGAGCGCTCGTCGGGGTTGAGCCGACGGAGTTCCGAACCTTCGAACCGGACGGTGTACTCGTCGCCGAGGACCAGATGAACCCGAACGTCCTCGCGGATGTCGTGCGAGAGGAAGAACGCGGCGTTGACACAGCGACAGAGCACGTCGAGTCGGCCGGCCCCGCCGGCGATGTCGTCGAGCGAGAAGTCGGGCGTCGTCGGCGCGTCGTGGCCGATGACGATGAATTGGCGCATGACTCCGATTCGTCGCGTGGGAACCTTATCGCTGTTCACTCGGGCGGGCGTGCGGGCGAGGGCGAAGCGACGCCCGCAGCGGGCGCGAATCTCCCCGACCGCGCACGTCATATCCGCCGGACGCTTACCTCGGGTAAGTGAGCCTCAAATCCGGGCGCGACCCGATGGTCCGCCTGTTCGCCGAATACGGTCGCGAGAACCTGGCGTGGTTCGTCGTCGGGCTACTGGCGAGCGTCCTCGGGCGACTCGTCGCCATCGTCCCGGCGCTCGTCCTCGGGGTCGCCATCGACGCGGTGTTCTTCCGGAACACGGCGTACGCCCTCCCGCTGGTTCCGTCGTCGTGGCTGCCGACGACCGTCTCCGGGCAGTTCTGGCTGAGTTTCTGGCTCGTCATCGGAGCGTTCGTCGGCGGGGTCGCGCTCTCGTGGGTGCAGGGCCTCGGCCTCGCGGTCTACTCGAATCGCGTCCAACACGCCGTCCGCGTGGACACCTACGACGCGCTCCAGCGCCTCGATATGACCTTCTTCGACGACAAGCAGACCGGGCAGGTGCTGTCGATTCTCGACGGCGACGTGCGCAACCTCCGGACGTTCCTCGACAGCACGCTCTCGGGCGGCCTCCAGTTGGTCGTCGCCGTCGTCGGCATCGCGGGCGTGCTGTTCTACCTGAACGCCCAGCTCGCGGTCGTCACGCTCGTGGCCGTCCCGCTTCTGGCCGTCTTCACCGTCTGGTTCATGCGGACGATTCGGCCGCTGTACCGCGCGCTCCGCGAGAGCGTCGGCGCGCTCAACACCCGCATCGAGAACAACGTCTCGGGGATGGAGGTCATCAAGGCCTCCGCGACCGAGGACTACGAGACCGACCGCGTCGCCGACGCCTCCATGGACTACTACCGGCGCGCCCTCGCGGTCGTCAGGCTCGACTACCTCTACCAGCCGTCGATGGAACTCCTCGCCGGCGTCGCGTTCGCCGCCACGTTCGCCATCGGCGGCGTCTGGCTCATCTTCGGCCCGCCCGCCCCCTTCACCGGGGACCTGCTCGTCGGCGAGTTCGTCACGTTCCTGTTCATGACCCAGCGGTTCATCGATCCGCTGTCCGGCGCGGGCCGCATCGTCAACTCCTACGAGAACGCCCGCGCCTCGGGCGAGCGCATCTTCGGGCTGGCCGACCGCGAGGCCGTCGTCCGCGACGCACCCGACGCCGAGTCTCTCGACACCGTCGCCGGGCGAATCGAGTTCGACGGCGTCTCGTTCGCCTACGCGACCGGCCGCGACGTGCTCCACGACGTCTCGTTCGCGGCCGAGCCGGGCGAAACCGTCGCGCTCGTCGGCCCCACGGGCGCGGGAAAATCCACCGTCGCGAAGCTCCTCCTCAGGCTCTACGAACCCACGGACGGAGCGGTCCGCGTGGACGGCCACGACGTGCGCGACGTCGAACTCAGGAGCCTCCGCGAGGCCATCGGCTACGTGAGTCAGGACGTGTACCTCTTCGACGGGACTGTCAGGGAGAACCTCCTGTACGGAGCGTTCGACGCGACCGAGACGGAGATGGTCGCGGCCGCGAAAGCCGCCGAGGCCCACGAGTTCGTCTCGCGGCTCCCCGAGGGCTACGACACCCGCATCGGCGAGCGCGGCGTGAAGCTCTCGGGCGGCCAGCGCCAGCGGCTCTCCATCGCCCGCGCGATGCTCCAAGACCCGCGGATTCTCGTCCTCGACGAGGCGACGAGCGCCGTCGACACCGAGACGGAACTGCTCATCCAGCGCGCGCTCGACCGCCTCTCGGCGGGCCGGACGACGCTCGTCATCGCCCACCGGCTCTCGACGGTCCGCCGCGCCGACGCCATCGTCGTCCTCGACGAGGGCGAAGTCGTCGAGTCGGGCACCCACGACGAACTCGTCGAACTCGGCGGCCTCTACGCGACGCTCTGGGGCGTCCAAGCCGGCGACGTGTCGGGCGTCTCCGCGGACATCCTCGCGCGACTGGTCGAGCGAAGCCGCGCGGCCGACGAGGCCGACGCGGACCGCATCGCCGACGGAGTCACCGCCGACGGCGGCGAAGGCGCCTGAGGAAGTCGTCAACCGACGCTAGGCGAAGAACGACGAAAGAAAACGGGGCGGGGCAGCGAAGCCGGGAGTCCGGCTTCGGCCGCGTCGGTGCGACTCAGTTACGCCGGAGTCGGGGCGGTTCCCTGTCCGGGTGCCGAACCGGCCTCGCCGCCGGATTCGGGCGTGGCCGGGGCGGGCGCGCCGGACTCCTTGTCGCCGGAGACGAGGAAGTCGGCGAGGTTGCCGACGAGCACCTCGTTGTCGGCCTCGTAGGCCGATTCGGGCGCGAGGAAGTCGGCGTCACCGATGGCGACGACCGTCTCGCTCTGGGCGGCGACCGTGTACGGACCGGTCTTGCGAATCGACTCGACGCGGGTCTCGCCGCCGGAGACGAGCGCCGGCGAGACGCTGTCGGCCGAGACCGAAAGCGGCGCGGCGTCGCGGAACACGACCTCGTCGACGCCCTCGGTCAGGGCGGTTTCGCCCTCGGGCGTGGCGTAGACGTTCTCGTAGTTGAGGTAGTAGTCGTGCATGTTGTACAGCGACGAGGAACCGAACGAGACCCCGTAGTCGGAGGTCAGCCCGGCGTCGCCGCCGACAGCGCCGGACGACACCGAGACGGTGATGAGACCGAGGACGCTCGTCGTGCCCGCGGACTGCGGGTCCCCGACGAGGGCGACGCGGCCGCCGGCGTCCTCGAACGACCGCAGGCCGGCGAGCTGGTCGCCGGTGTACGGCTGTTCGGGGTTGACGACGACGAAGGCGTCGGCCGACCGGAGCGAGGCGTTGAAGTTCCGCTGGGCGTCCTCGCGGGTGAGGTACTTCACCTGATGGCCGTTGGCGACGAGCGCGTCGACGAGCGGTTGCATGTCGGACTCGCTCACACCGTTCTCGTGGGCCACGTCGATGAGGACGGTTTTGGGCTCCGCGTTCGAATCCATCGTCACCTCGCCCGATTCGGGGCCGGGCGTGGCGACGAGTTCGTCCGCGTCGAACGCCTGTTTCGCGGCGTTTTCCGTGTCTGCCGGGGCGCTACCGCCGAGTTGGAAGGCGTAGGGTGCCACCGCGGCTCCGACCAAGATGAGGCCGAGCGCGACCGCGAAGACGACCGTCCCGCCGAGTAAGTTACGCTGAGACATTGCCGATCACCTCATCTTCGTACTGCACTTGTCCGTACACCATCAGGAACTGCGGCGCGCGAACGCCGTCGTACCCGATGGGACTCTCTTGGATGACGACCGACGAATTACCGTTCTGCGAGCTGAGAAGGATGATTCCCGAGCGGGTCGGGGGCTCCTTCTCGACGACCTCGTAGTTTTCGAGGCCGGCCTCGGAGGCGGCGCGGTCGATGGCCGTCTGAAGCGTGCCGATGTCGTCGGCGTAGCCGTTCTGCGTGGCGCGAGCGCCGGTGTAGACCTTCGCGTAGGCGACCTCCTCGCGCGACAGCGAGAGTTCGTCGCCGCGGTGGTCCATGACGCTGCCGACGAAGGCGTGCTTCAGCGTCTCAATCTGCGCTTCGCGGTGGTCGAGAGTCATCGACGCCTTGTCGGGGCCGGTGCGAATCTCGCTGGACGTGCCACCGTAGGGGGCCGACCCGCGGACGCCGACGCTCCCGATGACCGACGAGGGCGTCACGTAGATGCTCTCGGAGGGGAGCATCGTGTAGTACGCGCCCGACGCGCCCGTTCCTTGGACGCTCGAAACGACGGGCATCTCTTGGGCGGTCCGATTGACCGCCAAGTACATGCGCTCGGAGGCGGCGGCAGAGCCGCCGGGGCTGTCGACCTGCAGGACGACCGCCTTTATCGATTCGTTCTCTCGCGCTTCGTGGAGGTCCTCTTCCAGCTGGTCAGCTGTGTAGGAGGTGATGGTCCCGTCGACCGAGATGACCGCGACCCTGTCGGGGGTGGGCGCGGCCGCGTCGTAGACGACGGGGGCGAGGAATGCTCCAACCAGGACGGCCGCGACGAGGGCGAGGACCGAGATGGTCCGCGCCGACGCCGCGGAGGAGGGTTTTGATACCATACTTCGGACGTGACTTCTAGAGCGTGTGTCAAAATACTTGTCATCTCAAAAGACAGTTGTTCAGACAAGAACTCCGAGCGGCGGGTCGAAAATGCGCCGACCGCGCCCGGTCGCCACCGGAGGAAGTCGACGACGGTCGACCGACCTCAGTCGGTCAGCCCGTAGCCGCGCCGGAAGAGAACGACGTTGAGACCGACGACCCCGAGCGTGAGCGCCGTCAGCACGCCGAGAGACAGGTTCGGGTCGACCTCTGTGACGCCGAGGAAGCCGTAGCGGACGCCGTTAACCATGTATATCATCGGATTGAGGAGCGACGCCTGCTGGAAGGTCGCGGGAATCTCGTTGAGCGAGTAGAAGACGCCGCCGAAGAACACCAGCGGGCGCAGGATGAACTGGTTCATCATCGTCAGGTCGTCGAAGTCGTCGGCCCAGAGGCCGCCGACCACGCCGAGACCCGCGAAAAGCAGGGTGATGACGAGCATGAACGCGACGAGGTAGAACGGTCTGGCGACGCCGACGGACGTGAAGAACGCGCCGATGAGCGCGACGAGCGCGCCGACGAGCACCCCGCGGGTCGCGCTGGAGAGGACGTACGCGCCGACCATCGAGGAGTACGAAAGCGGCGAGGTCAGCGCCTCCTCGATGTAGCGGTTCCAGCGGCCGTGGAAGATGGAAAACGAGGCGTTCTCGAAGGCGTTCGAGACGGCCCCGAGGACGATGAGACCGGGGAGGATAAACAGGATGTACGGGACGCCCGCGATTTCGTTGATGCGCTCGCCGAGGATGACGCCGAACACGGAGAAGTACAGCACGTTCGTGATGAACGGCGGGACGAACGTGTTGCGCGGGCGGCGGACGAACCGGAGGACTTCGCGGCGGAGCAGGGCGTAAAAGCCGGTCACGTCGAGGCTCGTGAGGCTCACTGCTCGACCTCCGCGGTGGCGCGGCCCTCGCCCTTTCTCGTCATCTCGACGAACACCTCTTCGAGCGACGTGCGCGAGATTTCGAGGTCGACGATTTCGTGGCCGGCGCGGTCGAGCGCCTGCACCACGTCGGGAGCGACGAGGCCGCCCTGCTGGGCCGTCACGACGAGGCGAGTCCCGTCCAGTTCGACGGCCTCGACGCGGTCGTCGTCGGCCGCGAAGTCGGGGACCGCCGTCGGCGGGTCGCGGAGTTGGACGACGATGTCGTCGGTGCCGCGGTCCATCAGTTCCTCGGGGCTTGCGACCTCGATGACGGAGCCGGAGTCGAGGATGGCGACCTCGTCGCAGAGGCGTTCGGCCTCCTCGATGTAGTGGGTCGTGAGCAGGATGGTCGTCCCGCTGTCGTTGAGGTCGACGATGGTCTCCCAGAGTTCGTGGCGCAGTTGCACGTCGACGCCGGCGGTCGGCTCGTCGAGGATGAGCAGGTCGGGGTCGGTGATGAGCGCCCGCGCGAGCATGAACCGCCGTTTCATCCCGCCGGACAGCCAGTCGAACCGGGTGTCGCGCTTGTCGTAGATGCCGACGCGCTTGAGCACCTCGTCGGCGCGCTCTGCGGCCTCGTCGTGCGGAATGCCGTGGTATCCCGCCTTGTGTTCGAGCACTTCGCGGATCGGGAAGAATCGGTCCACGTTGAACTCCTGGGGCGCGAGGCCGATTCGGTCGCGGGCTTCGCGGTAGTCGTCTTCGACGTCGTAGCCGAAGACGCTCGCCTCGCCGCCGGTCTTGCGGACGAGGCCCACGAGGATGTTGATGAACGTCGTCTTCCCCGCCCCGTTCGGCCCCAACAGCCCGAAGAACGACCCCTCGGGAACGTCGAGGTCGACGCCGTCGAGGGCGCGGACGTCGCCGTAGGACTTCGTCAAGTCGCGTATCTCTATCGCGGATGCCATTCGCTGGTGCGTCGTCGGGCGTGGACGCGATTAAGCGTAGTGTCCGCGGAACGCCCCGTCACGGCGTGGCACGCCCGGTCGCCGGGGAAACCGACGACGCTCGAACCCCGCTCAAAGAGTTAGATGTGTTACCACGTGTCAAATTAGGGCCTAATATCCATCCGTACAGAACTAAGTCATTAACTAATATTATCATTATCAATCATTAACTATTAGTACCACTCGGCAGTCGAACCGGGTGAGGAGACATCCGATGGTAGTATCCGCAGCACACCACGCAACCGACCACTCGACGACCGCGACCCGAACCGACCGCTACCGACCGCCGACCCCACCGACGTAACCGATGACAAACCGCGACAACACGACCCGAACCGACACGACGACCCGCACGCCGACCACCACTCGCTCGACGACGACTCGCCCTCGCGCCGCGCGACGCTACCCCAACAACGAGGAGAACATGGACGCGCCGCTCGTCCCCTTCATCCGACAACCGGGGGAGGACGACGAGATGACGAGCATCCGGCGCGAACTGGCCGCGCTCCGCGCCCAACTGAACCGCATCGAGCGAACGATGCAGCCCACCGATACCCAATGAACCCGACCGAACTCGACAGCGACGTCTTCGCACAGGATGTTGACAACCAGAAGGCCCGCGAACTGCGGGAGATGCTGAACACGCAGGACTTCGTGTTCGCCCCCGGCATGTACCACGCCCTCGACGCCCGCCTCGCCGAGATGACGGGCCACGACGCCGCCTACATGTCCGGCTACTCGACGGTCCTCGGGCAGTTCGGCTTCCCGGACCTGGAGATGGTCACGATGACCGAGATGGTCGAGAACGCCAAGCGCATGGTCGAGGCGACGAACCTCCCGGTCATCGCCGACTGCGACACGGGCTACGGCGGCATCCACAACGTCCGCCGCGCCGTCCGCGAGTACGAGAAGGCCGGCGTCGCCGCCGTCCACATCGAAGACCAGACGACGCCCAAGCGCTGCGGCCACATCGCGGGCAAGCAGATAGTCTCCCGCGAGAAGGCCCGCGCCCGCTTCGAGGCGGCCGTCGACGCCAAGCAGTCGGAGGACACGGTCGTCATCGCCCGCACCGACGCCTACGGCTCCTCGAACGGCGACTGGGACGAACACGTCGAGCGCGGTCGCATCTACGCCGACGCCGGCGTCGACATCGTCTGGCCCGAGATGCCGAACCCCTCGCGCGAGGACGCCGTCGCCTACGCCGAGGAGATTCACGAGACGCACCCCGACCTGAAGCTCGCGTTCAACTACTCCTCGTCGTTCGCGTGGTCCGAAGAAGAGGACCCGCTGACGTTCCAGGAGCTGGGCGACCTCGGCTACAAGTACATCTTCATCACGCTGTTCGGGCTCCACTCGGGCGCGCACGCCGTCTACGAGGACTTCAAGAAGCTCGCCGAACAGGACGAGGAAGGCCAGTTCGACCTCGAACAGCGCTACCTCGGCCACCCGACCGAGAGCCACCACGAGCTATCGTTCGTCTCGCGGTATCAGGACATCGAGACCGAGTTCGACCCCGAGGCGCGCCGCCGCATCGAGGAGTCCGAAGGGTTCAGCGAGGAGCAGGCCGACCCCATCACGAGCAACGACGATGACTGAGCGCAGACACGACCGCGAGTTCGTGCGGACGTTCTTCACCTCGCCGACGGCCGTCGAGGGCGAAGACGACTCCGCGAAGATGCTCCGACGGGCGGCCGGCCTCCGCGGGATGCAGGCCCCCGACGTGTGGGTCCCCGACAACGAGGACGCCACCGCGCCGTCGATGCGCGACGAGGGGGCCGAGAACATCGTCGAAGTCATCTCCGAACACGGCTCGGAGTTCCCCGGCGAGATTCACCCCCGGATGGTCTGGCACCGCGACAGCCCCGGGACCCGGTATCAGGGCTTCCAGCACATGCTCGACATCACCGACCCCGAGCGGGGCGCGGTCGAGCACATCGACGGCTTCGTCATCCCCGAGGTCGGCGGCATCGACGACTGGAAGAAGGCCGACGAGTTCTTCACCATCGTCGAGAACGAACACGGCCTCGAAGAGGGGAGCCTCGCCATGTCGGTCATCATCGAGAGCGGCGAGGCCGAACTCGCCATGGGCGACCTCCGCGACGAGATGGGCAAGCCGACGAACAACCTCGAACGGCTGTTCCTCCTCGTCGACGGCGAGGTCGACTACACGAAGGACATGCGCGCCATGACGCCGACCGGCGAGCTTCCGGCGTGGCCGGAGCTTCGACACAACACCTCGCGCGGGGCTAGCGCCGCCGGCTGTATCGCTGTCGACGGCCCCTACGACGACATCCGCGACGTGGAGGGCTACCGCGAGCGCATGACCGAGAACCAGGCGAAGGGAATGCTCGGCATCTGGTCGCTCACGCCCGGCCAAGTCGTCGAGGCGAACACCTCGCCGCTCCCGCCGAAGACCGGCAGTTGGCTCCTCGACGCGGGCGGCGAGGAAGTCGAACTCGCGTCCGAAGACGGGGCCGAGGTGTACGACGGGGACCGCCTCTCGCTCGAAGCTACCGACGACGGCTACGAACTCCGGGTCGGCGGCGACACGCGGGAACTCACCGCGGACGAACTCCGCGAGGAACTGCTCGGCCTGACCTCGTACGTCCCGAGCATGGACGACATCGTCGACTCCATGGAGGAGTTCGAGGCGGCCAAGGAGGCCGGCCGCGGCGCTATCGCCATGACCCAGTCGGCGACGCTCCGCATCGGCGGCACCGAAATCGACATCGCCAAGGACCGCATGTGGGACGAGGCGACCTATCAGGCCGCGATGACGCCCATCAGCCTGTTCCAGGACGTGTACGAACACCGCCCCGACCAACACGAGGAGTTAGCGGAACGCTACGGCGCGGGCGTCGTCGAGCGCGCGATGGAGGTGGGACTCTAAGCTCGGGACGCGACTCCACCGCAGGGGTTCCGCCGTCGGCCCCGGGGTTCCGGCTTGGTCACGCGACGGCGTCCGGCTTCGTAGCTCCGACGACGCGCCCGCCCGAACCGTGGGGGCGGCGCGTCGCGCTCTTTTTCCACTCGACGCGCAGTTTCCGACTCGACACGACCCCGACCGACGCTATTCTCAAGTTCCGCCCGCGCGAGTTGACACGTGTGAACGATTCGACGAACACCCCGGCGACGCCCGTGGAGACGAGCGACAGCAACGGCGACGCGGACGAGTCGCTGGAACCCGACGTAGTCGTCGACTTCGAGTCCGTGGGCGTCGCGGACGAGGAGACGCTCGCGCGACTCCGGACGGTGAGCTTCTACCTCGACGAGGCGTTCGAGATTCCGGGGACGAACTACCGCATCGGCCTCGACCCGATTCTGGGGCTCGTGCCCGGCGTCGGCGACGCGACGGCCGCCGCGCTCTCGGCGTACATCCTCGTCGAGGCCGCCATGCTCGGCGTGCCGCGGGCGACGCTCGCGCGGATGCTCGGCAACGTCGTCCTCGACGCGACCGTCGGGTCGCTCCCGGTTGTCGGCGACGTGTTCGACGCGGCGTGGAAGGCGAACGCCCGGAACGTCCGGCTGTTGGAGGCCCGATACGACGACGCCTCCCCCGCGGCCGTAGAGGCCGACCGACGCTTCCTCTTGGCCGCGGTCGCCGCCATCGCCCTCCTGCTCGTCGCGCTCGGCGCGGCGACCGCGCTCGTCGCCCTGTGGGTGCTCGGACAGGTTGGACTGTTGTAAGTTACCAGTGCTCGAAACGAAGAAATCCGCTGTGTGAGTCGTTATCCACCCCCAAACTGTAAACTACAAGACATATATACGGGCTTGCAAATCATGGCGTATGGAACGACGAACTTTCCTGAAGAGCGTCGCCGCGACGGGAGCCCTCCTCACCACCGCCGGATGCATGGGCGGTGGCTCCGGGTCGCAGCCGACCGCGGGCAACGAGACGGGTAACGAGACCGGCAACGGCACGGCGGGCGAGACGACGGCCGACGTCGAGCCGGCCGAGGTCCCGGACCCCGAACTCGCCTTCCGCACCAACAGCGGCGTCCTCCGCGTGGTTCACATGGGCGGCGAGAAGATTACCGACGAGGCGACGAGCGAGGTCTACGTCACCGTCGACGACGAGCGCACCGCGACGTGGGTCGCCGACGGCGAGGAGGGGCAGGACTACCCCGTCTCGGTGGGTAACTTCCGCGAAATCGAGTCCGCCGAGAGCGGCTCGACGGTCGAGGTCGTCTGGGTCGGCCGCGCGGGTGCCGAAGAAGTCCTCGCCACCCACGAGGTCGCCGCAGAGGAGACCACGACGACCGCGACGACCAACGAGACGACCACGAACGGGACCGCCACCAACGAGACGGTCACCGAGACGACGGCCGCCAACGAGACGGTCACGACGACGAACGAGACGACCACGTCGTCGGACAACGAGACCAGCAACTGAGAACGACGGCCGACGCCGACGCGGACACCGGCGTCGGACGCGACGAGGCTTTTTTCGACTCGAAAGCGGTTCGACGTTCGCGCTGTCGCGGAGCAACGGGACCGCGATAGCGCTACGATACTCTCGGGTGGGCGGCGGCGGAACCGGCTCAGTCGTCGGCCGGGAGGCCGTCCGGGTCGGTCGCCGGTTCGGGCGCGACGAGACCGACGCGGACGCCGAGGCGACGACCCAGCGGGCCGAGCGCGTCGCGCTTCATGAACGCGAAGCCGAGGAGGATGAGCGCGAAGCCGACGACGGTGACGGGGCCGATGCGCTCGCCGAGGAACGCCCAGCCGGTGACGGCGGCGACGACCGGCGTGACGTAGTTGACGAGGCTGATTTCGACCGCGCCGATGCGGTCGAGCAGGACGAAGTAGGCGATGAAGCCGACGGCGCTGCACAGCACGGCCAAGAACAGCAGCGCGGCGACGACGACCGGCGACCACGCCACGCTCGCGAGGCCGGGCTCGCCGAGGACGGGGCTCGTGACGTGGAGCATGCCCGCGCCGAGGAGCATCATCCACGCCTGCATCGGAACGACGGGCGGGTTCCCGGGGAGCCGCTTGACGAGCACCGAGCCGAACGCCCACGCCGCGGCCGCGAGAAGGAGCAGGACGACGCCGAGGAGTTGGCCGCCGACCGACCCTGACGCGAGGGCGATGACCACCGTCCCGGCCAACCCCAGAAACACCCCGAGGAAGCCGAACCCGTCGAGGCGCTCTTCGGGCAGCATCGGCCACGCGAAAAGCGGCGTGAGGACGGGCGCGAGGCTGATGACGATGGCCGAGACGCCGCTCGTCACGTACCGCTGGCCGGAGAACAGGAGCGAGAAGTGCGCGCCGATGAGGAGCGCCCCGCCGACGAGGACGACGAGCCACTCGTCGCGGCCGCGGGGCCGCCAGTCCTCGGCCGCGAGCAGGCCGTAGGTGAACAGCACCACGCCGGCCACGTCGTATCGGAGGGCGGCGAACAGTACGGGCGGGAGGACGTCGAGGCCGACCTCGATGGCGATAAACGAGGTTCCCCAGAGGACCGCGATGGTCGCGAACAGTGCGAGCGTCCGATTCGTTTGCGTATTGATAGACACGAGATATCGACCGTAGACCCAGGTGTTGAAGCGGCTACCACGCCGCCGTACATCAAATTTCTCGGAGCCGAGATAGCACTCCACTCGGGTCGTGTTGACAAACATCTCTGAGCTGAGATACGTCGACAAGCCGTGCCGCGGCGACGCGGCGAACAAAGTAAGCTAGTTACGCGCGCCCCGATAGAGACCGAACATGAGCATCCTTGAGGACGCGCGAGCGCTCGCCGAGAGCGGGCCGGTCTGCGACGCCTGTCTGGGCCGGGCCTTCGCCGAGCGCAGTTTCGGGCTGACGAACGCCGAGCGGGGCAAGTCGCTCCGGGTCGCCGCCGCCCTCGACGCGGACGAGCCCTACGAGGCCGTCGAGACCGAGGACTGCTGGGTCTGCGAGGGGGCCTGCGCCGAGTTCGACGCGTGGGCCGAACGCTGCGCCGAGGCCATCGAGGACGTGGAAGTCGAGACGTATCAGGTCGGCACCCGCGCGCCGCCGCTCGTCGAGGAAAACGAGCTACTGCTCCGCGAGGGGGCGGGCCTCCCCGAGGACGCCGGCGAACTGTTCAAATCCGAGTTCAACCGCGAGGTCGGAAAGCGCGTGGGCCGACTCACCGGCACCGAGGTCGACTTCACCCGACCGGACGTGCAGTTCCTCCTCGACATCGAAGCCGACACCGTCGAGGCGCAGCTCAACTCCGCGTTCGTCTACGGGCGCTACCGGAAGCTCGCGCGCGACATCCCGCAGACCGAGTGGCCCTGCCGCGAGTGCGACGGCTCGGGCTACAAGGGCAAGGAGCCCTGCGACTACTGCGGCGGCTCGGGCTACCTCTACGAGGACAGCGTCGAGGGCTTCGTCGCCCCCGTCGTGACGGACGTGATGGACGGCGTCGACGCGAAGTTCCACGGCGCGGGCCGCGAGGACGTGGACGCGCTCATGCTCGGGACGGGCCGGCCGTTCGTGGTCGAAATCATGGAACCCCGCCGCCGCACCATCGACGTCGAACAGCTCGAAGGCGACATCAACGCGATGGCCGAGGGGGAAATCGAGGTCGAGGGGCTCCGCCTCGCCACCTACGACATGGTCGAGCGCGTGAAGAAACTCGACGCGAGCAAGGAGTACCGCGCCGCCGTCGAGTTCGACGACGACGTGACCGACGAGGAACTGGGGGCCGCGCTGGACGAACTCACCGGCGCGACCATCGAGCAGTACACGCCCCACCGCGTCGACCACCGCCGCGCGAGCATCACCCGCACCCGCCACGTCTACGACGCCACCGGCGACCTCGAAGACGCGCGCCACGCGACCGTCGAAATCCACGGCGAGGGCGGCCTCTACATCAAGGAACTCGTCTCGGGCGACGAGGGCCGAACCAACCCGAGCCTCGCCGGCATCCTCGACACCGGCGCGGTCGTCACCGCGCTCGACGTCATCGCCGTCGAAGGCGAGGACGAACCGTTCGAGGACGACGACTTCTTCAAGGACTGAAACGAGACCCCGGGGACCCCCTGCGAACGTCGCCGCAGACCGCAATCTCTAATTCTCGCCCGCGACACCCGACGAGGTATGCACATCGGCGTCGACGAAGCCGGAAAGGGACCCGTGTTGGGTCCGATGGTCGCCGCGGCGGTCCGAGGGGACCCCGACGCCCTCCCGGACGGAATCGCCGACTCGAAGCGACTCGCTCCCGAGCGCCGCGAGGAACTCGCCGCGAAACTCCGTGACCGAGACGACGTGGAAGTCGGGGTCGCGTTCGTCGAACCCGAGACCATCGACGACCCCGAGACGGACATGAACCTGCTGACCGTCCGAGCGCAGGTCGAGGCCGCCGCCGAGGTCGCCGTCGACGCCGACGAACTCGTCTGCGACGCGGGCGACGTGAGCGAGTCCAGATTCGGCCGCCGCGTCCGCGAGGGGCTGGCCGAGGCGGGCGTCGAAGTCGAGGTCCACGCCCAGCACCGCGCGGACGACGAACACGCCATCGTCGGCGCGGCGAGCATCGTGGCGAAGGTCGAACGCGACCGCCGGGTCGAGGAGATTGCCGCGTCGTACGGCGAGGTCGGAAGCGGCTACCCGAGCGACGGGACGACCCGCGAGTTCCTGCGGGAGTACGTCCGCGAACACGGGATTCTCCCGGACTGCGCGCGGAAGTCGTGGTCGACCTGCGCCGACCTCATGGCCGCACACGAACAGTCGTCGCTGGGCGATTTCTGAGTCGGCTCGGGAGCGGCGGTCGAAAAAGTGGAGGGTCGGTGGTTCGAGGGCGAGTCGCGGAGACGGCTCACCGCATCTCGGCGAGCGCGACGTACGAGCCTTCCTGCGCGGAGAGCCACGTCGTCAGCAACTCGTCTTCTGCGAGTCCTGCGGGGAAGATGGTGCACTCGTCTGGTGCGTCCTCGTACGGGGCGACGATGGCGACGAACTCCTCGTCGTCCGCGGGGGCGGAGCGTCGCGGAGCGTCCGGCCGGGTCGTCGTCGCGTCCGTGTCGTCGCGTCGAAGTGGCGTGTCTTCCATGAGTGGAGTGCGTGCACCGTGAGTACCGACGGGCGGCGGTTGGTCGGTTGCCGGTTCGGTCAGTATTTTATAGACAGTCTATATGATTCTGTCGGCGAATACGTCCCGATGAGGACGACCGAAACCGTCGCCGTCTTCCGATTCTGACATGGGGAACGATTGAGCGGTCGGAGAGGTATCAACTGCGAGAATCGCCACGGTGGTCTGCGGGCGGGGTCGTCGGCTCGCGGGGCTGGGCGCGTGACGGACGAGTGAGAGAAAGCGTCGGTCGGAGGTGGAGCCGACCTCAGCGGTCCTCGGTCAGGAGGATTCGGAGGATGTCACCGTACGCCGGGCGGGTGACGAGGACGCCGATGATGACGCCGAGGATGGTGAAGATGGCGAAGCCCTGCAGATCGCCGAGCGAGAGCACGGCGAGCGGGCTCATGGCGATGATGGTCGTCGCAGCGGCCGCGCCGATGACCCAGAAGGCCCGACGGAACCGCGACTGGAAGACCTTCCGCGACTTCACCGTGCCCTCAGCCATCACCTCGTCGGCGATGATGATGAGGTCGTCCACACCCGTCCCGATGACGGCGATGAAGCCGGCGATGACAGAGAGGTCGAGCGGGTAGCCGATGGCCGCGGCGAACCCGAGGAGGATGTACACCTCGGAGAGGCCGGTGACGATCATCGGCAGGGCGACCTGCGGTTTGCCGTAGCGGACGAAGACGACGCCGGCGACCGCGAGGACCGCGATGATACCCGTGATGAGCGAGTTGAACTTGAAGCTCTCACCCTGGCTCGGGGAGATGTACGACGAGGTGCCGCTGTCCTCGCCCGAGAGGTCGAGCTTGGCCGGCAGCGCGCCGGCGCGGAGGTTGATGGCGATTTCCTGGGCCTCGGACGTGTTGCGCGTCTGGAGCTGGAAGCTCGGTGCGCCGGCCCACTCGCCGGCCCGCATGGTGTCGGCGAGTCCGTCGCTCATGCCGAAGGCGTTGACGACCTCCCCGTTGACGACGAGCAGGAGACAGCCCTCGGTCGTGTTCTGTCCGCCGTCTTCCATGTAGGTACACCGGGTCCCGCCGTTCTGGGCGAGGCCGGTCTCGACGACCGCCGACTGGAACTCCTGTGCGGGTTCGTCCCGGACGGAGACGGGGACGAACGCCCCGCTCCCGACCTGGGACTCCTGTGCGGTCCCGATGGAGGTGAAGTCGGCCTGCGTCAGGACGGCCTCGCGCGTCTCGTAGGTCCGCGTGCCGTTCTGTGAGACCGGGTGATAGATGTCGATTTGGACCGTCCCGCGCTCGCCGACGAGGTCGACGACGTCCGACTGGTCGCGGTTGGGGACCTCGACGAGGATGAAGTGTTCGCCCGTCGCCGTGGTCACCTGTTGGACCGTCCCGCCGGAGAGGCCGGCCTCGTTGATCTTCGACTGGAGGACGCGGACCGTCTCGGCGCGGGTCGTCTCGGTGACGCCGTCTCTGACCTCGCCGTGGGCGTAGCCCGCGGCGTCGAGCGCGGCGGCCAAGTCGTCGGTCGTGGCGTTCTCGATGGTCACTTCGACCGTGTTGGACTCCGCGCCCACACGGGCGATGACGTCCGCGGCGTCGGCGCCGTCCAACTGAGCGGCGACCTGTCGCTCGACGACGCGGTCGGAATCGCCCTCGAACTCGACGTCCTCGGCCGTGACGCCGACGAGCGGCGCGCGGATGCGCGTCCCGCCGTCGAGTTGGAGGCCGAACTTGAGGTTCGTCGCGCCGCCGTCATCGGCGACGGGGCCCTGGGTCTGCCCCCCGATGGTCGGCGAGAAGAGGGCGAGCGTCGAGAGCAGGACGGCGACGACGAGGAAGATGACCCGCCAGTTGTCGCGGAGCGTGCTCATCGGGCCACCCCCTCGAACTTGTACCAGCGAAGGAGGGTCACGTTCAGCATGTAGGTGTTCATCAGGTCGGCGGTGAGGCCGAAGACGAGGACCGTTCCGATGGCGGCGAGCAGCTGAATGCCGAACAGCGTCGCCGTGATGGTCATGACGATCATCGCCGCGATGGACGTGAGCGTCATGGTGACACCGGTGCGCATGGCGCGCGCGGTGGACTCGTAGAAGTCACCGGACCGTCGGAGGACGTGGTTGTTCAGGAGGATGTCCGAGTCCACCGAGTACCCGATGAGCATCAGGAGGGCGGCGACGGTCCCCAGCGATAGCTCGATGCCGAGGAGGTTCATCAGCGCCACCGGGATGACGATGTCGGAGAACGCCGAGACGACGACCGCGATGGAGGGGACGAACGAGCGGAACATGGCAAACACGAGGATGCTCATGCCCGCGAAGGCGACCGCGAGGCCACCGAGGGCGAGCAGTTGCGTCTCGGAGCCGAAGTTAGCCGACACCGCATCGATAGACCTGACTTCGAAGCCGGCGTCTTCGGCCTGCGTCTGGAGCTCGCTCGACGTCGCGCTCCCGGACTGGAAGGTCACGACGTACGTTCCGTCGGCCGCGACGGAACGAATCGATTCGGGCTGACTGTCGAAGGCCGCGGCGACCTCGCTTTGCGGGGCATCCGTTGCGATACGGAGTTCGGTCCCGCCGGTGAAATCGACGCCCGGGTTCACCGGCGCGCCAGTCGCGACGTACCACCCTCCGATGACCAGTAGGGCCACCGCGAGGACCGCGAGGGGGACGGCCACGAGTTGGCGATTCGTGTACCGGGTGTAGTCTACCTCCGGTACCGTAAACTCAACCATGGGTTGCGGTCCTGAGCGGTGCCGAATAAGGTTTCTTATCCGCGGACGGCCTCGGCCGTAAAACGGTCTGACGGGCGCGCGGCGAACCCGCGACAGGCCCATAATCGTTGGCCGACAATCGTGAGGTATGGCGACCGACCAGACGGCGACCCGCGTGGTCGTCTCCTTTCCCGACGAACTCAGCGCGTGGGGCCGCGACCAGCTGACCACCGACCACTTCGTGACCTACCTGCAGCGGGTCCACGAGGACGCCGCGCCGGGCGACGAGTGGGAGGAGTTCCTCGACGTGGGCTGTTGCGGCGACGCGTTGACGCTGACGCTCCGCGTGGAGGGGCTCGACCCCGCGGACGCGACCGGAATCGGCGAGGAGACGACCGTCGAGTTCGTCGAGCGCGAGGGGAGCGTCCACGGCGGGTGGTGCGTCCAGAGCGCGGACGGTCCCGTCTCCTCGACCGGAACACAGCGGTAGCGAGAGGCGAAGCGGGAGCGAAGTAGACGAGCGAGCGGAGGGCGGAAAAGACCCGACTCAGGGCATGTAGCGGACCGCGACGACGCCCGGCTGCGAGCGGACTTCGACGCGGTTCACGTCGAGTCTGGCGGCCCGCGAGAGCAGCCCCTCGCGGTCCGAGAGGACATCGTCGACGGCCTGTTCGGTCATGTCGTCGGGAACCGAGAGGACGTGAATCTCGCCGGTGCCGGCGCGTTCCTCCCGGACGAGTTCGCCGTCGGGGTTGTCCGCGGCGATGTCGCGGGAGTTCGTCGTCGGCGACTCGGTGGAGCGCTCGACGGAGACGGTCCAGCGCGAGTCGACCTCGACGAGTTGCCACGAGACGTTCATCGGCGGGTCGGGCGCGACGGTCCCGCGGACGGCTTCGTCCTCGGAGACGCCGGGGTTCGACGAGAGCGCGTGAACCTGCCCGGAGTGAACGTCCTTCAGGACGGCCGACTCCTCGTCGGCGGCGGTGACGAGAAACGTTCCCGTTCGCTCGGACTCGGATTCGGTCTCGGACTCGGTCTCGGTCATCACCCGGTGTAAGCCGCCGGGCCTTTTCCCCGTTTCGGGCGCTTTCGACCGCGTGTGCCACCTGTACCCACGGCGACGGTGGGCTTTTCTCGCGGCGCTTCGACGCGACTGACGATGCCCGCGCTCTGGCGGTTGACCCGGACCGAGACGGCCCGACGCGTCTACGACGCGCTCAAAGCCCGCGGACTCACGGCGACGCAGATGGACGAGTACGTCGCGGACGCCGACGCGGCGGACGTCGGCCGCGACCCCCCGGCGGGCGTCGAGATTCGCGCGCTCGACCCCGCGGAGGCGACGCGGTTCGAAGCCCGATACGACGCGTTTTCCGAACTCAGAGGCGACGAGACGGCGGTGTGCGCGTTCGATGGTGGGGCAGACGAGGAACCTGTGCTCGTCGGCTATCTCTTCCTCGGCGACCCCGGCCTGACGTACCGCGTCCACCCGCTGGAGGCCGACGTGACCTTCCCCGGCGGCTACGTCCGCCGGGTGTTCGTCGCGCCCGAAGCGCGGAATCGCGGCATCGCCACCGCGCTCGTCTCGCGGGCCGTCGCGGTCGCCGGCGAGCGGGGGGCCGAAACGGTGCACGCGCTCGTCGCCCGCGACAACAGACCCTCGCAGTGGACCTTCGAGAGCGTCGGCTTCCGAGTCGCCCGAACCCGGGCGTACTACCGGGTCGGGCCGTGGCGTCGCCGGCGCGTCAAACCGCGTTCATAGCGGTACAGAGTGCTCAGTTACGTCCCGAGCGCTCCGTTCGGGAACGTTGATATATAGATATTTGATTTATATATACTATAGCGGTTAAATTTATACTCAATCGGCCGAGTGTGTCGGACAGACAGGCATGACGGACGAACTCAGGTCAGCACTTCGCGGGAGGCTGGACGCGGTCGACGCGCGGGCGAGCGAGGTCGTGCGCTCATCGACGGGGGAGAACATGATTTCGCGGCTCGGGGTCGCGGACTGGTTGAGTCTGGGCGCGCTCTTCTGGGCGTGGGTCGGCGCGATACTGTTCGTGTCGGGCGAGCCGAACTGGGCCATCGTGGCCGTCCTCGTCGGCTTCGCCTTCGACAAGGCCGACGGCTACTACGCCCGCAAGACCGGGACCGCCTCGGCGTTCGGCCGACAGATAGACTCCTTCATCGACATCTTCGCGTACCTCGTGTCGGCGGCGCTCCTGTACCACGTCGCGCTCGCGCCCAACCCGGTCGTGAGCGCCGTCGTCGGGTTCGTCGTCCTCACCTTCGGCGGCCTGCGACTCATCCGCCACAACAGCGAGGGCTTCGGCGACGACTCGGGGACCTCGTACTACCGCGGGACGACCGTCGTCCACACGCACCTCGTCGTGCTGGCGAACTACTTCCTCCTCCAGTTCGTCCCGCCGTGGAACGGCTGGGTCGCGGGCGCGACCATCGTGGCGGTCTGCCCGCTCATGACCTCCGACTACAAGGCGTACAAGACCGACGCGGGGCACCTCCTCGTCGGCGCCGCCGGCGTCCTGACGGTCGTCGGCTGTCTCGCGCTCGAATTCGGCGTGATATGAGCGGTCGGACGCAGGGCTCGCGGGAGGCGCGGACGCTCGCGGTCGACCTCCACGTCCACACCGACGCCTCCTACGACTGCGAGATGTCGGTCGAGGCGGTGTTGGCCCGCGCCGCGGCGGTCGGCCTGGACGCGGTCGCCATCACCGACCACGACTCGGTCGGGTCGCTCCCGCGGGCGTTCGACATCGCCCACGAGTACGGCGTCCGGGTCGTCCCCGGTGTCGAGGTCTCGACGGCCGACGGTCACCTCCTCGCGCTCGGCGTCGACGACCCGCCGGCGAGGGGACGACCGCTCTCCGAGACGGCGCGGGCGGTCCGCGAGTCGGGCGGCCTCGCGGTCGTACCGCACCCCTTTCAGACGTTCCGCCACGGCGCGTCCCGTCGGGCGATTCGGGACGTGGACGCCGTCGAGGTGTACAACGCGCACACGCTCACCGGGTTCAGAAACGGGCAGGCGCGGCGCTACGCCCGCCGCGAGGGCCTTCCGGGGACGGGTGGAAGCGACGCGCACCGACCCGCGTTAGTCGGACAGGCGTACACGGCCGTCTCGGTCGCGGCGGACGGTGGCGTCACGACCGACGCCATCTTGGACGGGGTTCGCGCCGGGCGGACCGTCGCGCGGGGGACGCGAACGACCGCCCGCCAGTACCTGCGGAAGTACGCGCTGAACGCCCGGCTCAAGACCGCCTCGTTCCTGTGACGGGCCGGCTGTTCGACTCGCCCGCGGCGCGGAACGCGGCGCTCCTCAGAGTCGGCGTCGTCGCGGTCGCCGCCGCGGTCCTCGCGGTCGCCGTCGCCGCGTTCGCCCCGCGGCTCGCCGACCCGGCGTGGATTCGCTCGGCGGTCGAATCGACCGGCCCGTTCGCGCCGCTGGCGTTCGTCGGCGTCCAGACCCTGCAGGTGATTCTCGCGCCGATTCCCGGGCAAGCCCTCGCCGCCGTCGGCGGTTACCTGTTCGGGACGGTCGCCGGGACGGCCTACAGCATGGTCGGCGTCGTCGCCGGGAGCGCAATCGTCTTCCTGCTCGCCCGGCGTTTCGGCCGACCCGCGGTCGAGCGCCTCGTCGCCGACGACGCGCTCGCGCGGTTCGACGGCGTCGCCGACCGCCGGGGCGTCGCCGGCCTGTTCGTCCTGTTTCTCCTGCCGGTGTTCCCGGACGACGCGCTCTGTGCGCTCGCCGGGGTCTCGCCGCTTCGACTGCGGACGCTCGTCGTCCTCGTCGCCGTCGGTCGCCTGCCGACGTTCGCGCTCGCGGCGGCCGCCGGGCGGAACGCGGGGGCGGCGAACTACGAGACGGTTGCGCTCCTCGTCGGCGTCGGCGTCGTGGCCTCGGCGGTCGTCTACCGCTACCGCGACGAGTTAGCGGCGCGAGTCGGGTGAGGCCGAGTCGGAAAAAAACGAGTCCGCGGCGGTTACCGAAGCAGTCGGTGAATCCCGTAGATTCCCACCGCGCACGCGACCGGCGGGACGAGCCCGTAGATTGCGGGCAGGTCGTAGAGGAGCTGGACGACGGGAACGAGTGCGGAGACGGTCACGGGACCCACCGTGAACGGCTCTGCGGGCGTCTGAAGCTCCGCCGGCACCGACGCGACGAGCCCGACGTACACCGACGCCATGAACACGAAGCCAGCGAGCGCGAGGCTCAGGTCGTACCGCGGCTCCGAGCCGGTGCGGCGGTGTCGTCGGGCGACGAACAGTACGGGAGCGACCAGCGGCGCGACGACGAACAGCCCCACGAGGACGTAGAACGACCGCGAGAGGGTGAGCGAGCCGCCGGGGACGCCGGCGGTCGCGCCGATGAGAACCACGAGTCCGAAGGCGACGAACAGCGAGACGACACCCGTCGCGAGGGCACCGACGAGCACGTAGCACTTGAACAGCCACGACTCGCTGTGCCGGAAGGCGTACGGGAACGCGCCGATGACGCCGCCGTAGTCGTCTGCCATCGGTCGCCCTTGGGAGCGGCCGCGATTAAAGCGACCGGTGTCGTTTTGACGCCGGGCGACGCGGCATTCTGTATGCAGGTAGACCTCGGGAACGTCCTGGACACGGCGTCGTCCCACGGCGTCTCGCGCGAGACGCTCGAACGACTCGACGGCCGCGTCGCGGCCGCCCACGACCGCATCGAACGGGGCCGAGAGGCCGGCGAGCACGGCTACGAATCGCTGAACCTCCCGAACAGCACCGACCCCGCGGCGATTCGGGACGCCGTGAGCCGGTTCGACGACCCCTCCGCGGTCGTCACCGTCGGCATCGGCGGGAGCGCCCTCGGCGCGGCCACCCTCACCGACGCCCTCGAAAGCGACGTCGACGCCTACTACCTCGACAACGTCGACCCCGAGGCCGTCGAGCGCCTCCTCGACTCGCTGGACCTCTCGTCGACGGTCGTCAACGTCGTCTCGCGGTCCGGCACGACCGCCGAGACGCTGGCGAACTTCCTCGTCGTGCAGGAGGCGATGGCCGACGCGGGCGTCGACTGGGCCGACCGTACCTTCGTCACGACCGGCGAGGAGGGCAATCTCCGCGACCTCGCCGACCAGCACGACCTCCCGTCGCTCCCCGTCCCGGACGGCGTCCCCGGCCGCTTTTCGGTGCTCTCGACGGTCGGCCTCGCCGCCGCGGCCCTCTGCGGCCACGACATCGAGGCGGTGCTGGAGGGCGCGGCCGCACAGGAAGCGCGCCTGTCGGACTCGCTTTTCGACTCGCCCGCCTACGCCTACGGCGCGGTCTCCTACGCCCTCGCCGAGCGCGGCATGCGGCAGAACGCGATGATGCCCTACGCCGAGTCGCTCGAAACGTTCTCCGAGTGGTTCGCCCAGCTGTGGGCCGAGTCGCTCGGAAAGGACGGCCTCGGCCAGACGCCCCTGCGAGCGCTCGGCGCGACCGACCAGCACTCCCAGCTCCAACTGTACCGCGCCGGCCCGCGCGACAAGCTCGTGACGCTCGTCCGCGCCACGGAGCGCGAGGACGTTTCCATCCCCGAGACCGACCTCGACGGCCTCGCGTACCTCGGCGGCTCGTCGCTCGGCGAACTGCTCGACGCCGAGTTCGAGGCGACCGAGGCGAGCCTCGCCGCGGCCGGCTGTCCGAACGTCCGCATCGAACTCGACCGCGTCGACGAGTACGGGCTGGGCGAACTCCTCTACGCGATGGAGGCCGCCTGCGTCCTCTACGGCGAGCTCGCCAGCGTTGACACGTTCATCCAGCCGGCGGTCGAGTGGGGCAAGCGCGCCGCCCGCGGCCTGCTCGGCGGCGGCGACTTCGCGGAGGCCGACGCGGTCGAAGAGAAGTCGCGGCTGGTCGTGGAGTAGTCGGAACGAGAGTCTCCCGGCGACCACGGCCGAGAGCTAACTTTTGCGACGACCACCGAACGACCACCCAGCGACGACCACCGAACAGTCCATGGGCGGGAGCTTTCGAGGGGGGTCCCGAAGTCCGGTTCTCCTCTCGAAACGACGCAAACGGCGCAGAGTCACGAGACTCCACGGAATCACGAGAATCGACCCGAATCGGTTATCCGACCCCGTTCCGAAGGGGAGGGCAATGGCACACGACACCGCCCGCACGTCTGCGAGCCCCGCAGACCACCTCCAAGCGTACGGTGGCATCATCATCGTCGTCGCCCTCTCGCTCCTCGTCGGCGCGACGTTCGGCTCGCTCGCCGGCGGCCTCGCTCGCGGCGTGGTTCCGGGTGACACCGCACTCATCGGCGCGATACAGAGCGCTGGGCAGTTCGTCGGCTTCGGCGTCGTCGGCGCGGGCTACCTCGCCGCCCGCGACGACTGGGACCTGATTCGGTTCGAGCGACCGACCGCGAGCGACGCCCTGTGGATCGTCGGCGGGTTCGTCGCCGTGATGGGCGTCTACCTCGGCGCGTCGGCGCTGATGTCAGCGCTCGGCATCCAGAGCGGCGACAGCGTCATCGCCCAGCAGGGCCGCGAGAACCCGGTGTACTTCCTGTATCTCACCGTCGTCACCATCGTCCTCGTCGGCCCGGCGGAGGAACTCATCTTCCGCGGCGTCGCCTTCGGCGAACTCCGCCGACTCTGGGGTCCCGCGCCCGCGGTCGTCCTGTCGAGTCTGGTGTTCGCGTCGATTCACGTCTGGTCGTTTTCCGGCGAGGGGGCCTTCGTCTCGCTGGGGATGGTGTTCCTCCTCGGGAGCGTCCTCGCGCTCGTCTACGAGAAAAGCGGGAACCTGCTCGTCGCCGCGCTGGTCCACGGGCTGTACAACGCGGTCCAGTTCCTCGTGAGCTACGCGCAGGCGACCGGCATGGTCTGAAAAAGAACGTCGGACAGCCGAGTCGAGTCGGCCGGTTCGACCGGCTTACGCCGGATTCTTCCGCGACAGCTCCATCCCGCAGATGGGACAGCGCTCTTTGTTCTCGTCGAACTCGCGGCCGCAGCCCTGACACTGGAACTTCCAGCTCCGCTGTTCTGCGATGCCGTCTTGGGCGATGACTTCGACGCCGACGTTGAGCCGCTCGGCGACGTTCTGCATCGCGTAGTCGTCGGTGACGAGCGTCGCGTCGAGTTCGAACGCGGCGGCGATGAGGCGCGTGTCGGTCTCCGAGAGCACGTCGCGGTCGCCGGTCTCGCCCGCGGCGCGGAGCACCTTGTCCACGGTTCCCTGTCCGGGGATGTGGACGTACATGCCCGCGCCTTCGAGGGCGTCGAACCGGAAGGCGTGCTCGCCGGTGAGTTCTTCCTTGACGAGGGGAATCGAGGCCGTCTCGTCGTCGGTGTGGTACTCGTTGATGAACGCAGAAGCGTCGAGAATCCGCATTGAGAATCTATCCTGAAACTACCGTTGGACGACGATGTAATCCTTGACCGCCTGCACGCGGTTCACCGGGACACGGAACCGACCGCGGTCGTCCTGGTCGAACGCCACGCGGCTCGGGGCGACCTGCTCGTTCGGCTGGACGAGGAGGTCGTGAAGCTCGCCCGATTTCAGATCCATCGTGATGTTGTACAGCATCCCGAGTTCCGTCCCGTCGGACCCCATGACGGCCTTTCCGGAGAGGTTCTCGGCGAGTATGTCGGCCATACACACCCCTTCCTCGCCGGTTCACATAAACGACACGGGCACGTCTGACGGGCGGCCGACGAGCGAATCCGGACCCGAGCGTGGGCCGCGAGAACAGTCGACACGGCGAATCGCGGGGTCGTGCGCCCGTGACGATGGACTTAACTTGAGTCACCGACTCGATTCCGGTAAGAGCTTTCTCCGGGGCGATTCTCCATGTCCGACACTGATTCGACGTCACAATCCGATACGCTTCGCACACCCATCGTGGCCGTCCTCGGCCACGTGGACCACGGGAAGACGAGTCTTCTCGACAAGATTCGCGGCTCCGCCGTCAGCGAGGGTGAGGCCGGTGCCATCACCCAGCACATCGGCGCGACCGCGGTCCCCTTAGACACCGTCTCGCAGATGGCCGGCAGCCTGGTCAAACCCGAGGACTTCGACCTCCCGGGGCTGTTGTTCATCGACACGCCGGGCCACCACTCCTTCAGCACCCTCCGCTCTCGCGGCGGGGCGCTCGCCGACATCGCCATCCTCGTGGTCGACGTGAACGACAGTTTCCAGCCGCAGACCGAGGAGGCCATCGACATCCTCAAACGAACGGGGACGCCGTTCATCGTGGCCGCGAACAAGATAGACACGACGCCGGGCTGGAACCCCCAAGAGGGGGCCCCCATCCAGAAGACCTACGAGGAACAGTCCCAGCGCGCCCGCTCGAAACTCGACGAGAAGCTGTACGAGATTATCGGCGAACTCTCCGACCGGGGCTTTTCCTCTGACTTCTACTGGCGCGTCCAGAACTTCCAGTCCAACATCGGCGTCGTCCCCGTCTCCGCGCTCACCGGCGAGGGCATTCCGGACCTGCTGGGCGTCCTCATGGGCCTCTCCCAGCGCTACATGAAAGACGAGATGGCCATCGACGTGGCCGGCCCCGGCTCCGGGACGGTCCTCGAAGTCAAGGAGGAACGTGGCTTCGGCGCGACCCTCGACGTGGTCCTCTACGACGGGACGATTCGCGCGGGCGACACCATCGTCGTCGGCGGCGCGAACGACCCCATCGTCACCGAGGTCCGCGCGCTCCTCCAGCCCCGACCGAACGCCGAGATTCGCACCGAAAAGCGGTTCGACAAGGTCGACGAGGTCGGTGCCGCGGCCGGTGTGAAAATCGCCGCCCCCGACCTCGAAGACGCGATGGCCGGCGCGCCGGTCCGCGTCGTCGGCGACCGCGACCTCGACGAGGTCATCCGCGAGGTCGAAGCCGAACTCGCCGACATCGAAGTGACGACCGAAGAGGAGGGCGTCGTCGTCAAGGCCGACACGCTCGGCAGCCTCGAAGCGATGGCGAACGCCTTACAGGAGGCCGAAGTCCCCATCCTCCGCGCCGAGGTCGGCGACATCGCCCCGCGCGACGTTGCCGTCGCCTCGACCGCCCGCGAACCCGAGCACAAGGTCATCCTCGGCTTCAACGTGGACGTGCTCTCGAACGCCGAGGCCGAACTCGACAAGAACGACGTGAAGCTGTTCGAAGACGACGTCATCTATCAGCTCGTCGAGGAGTACGAGGAGTACGTCGACGAGATGAAACGCGCCCAGCAGGAGACGATTCTCGACAAAATCGTCCGGCCGTGTCGCTTCCGCATCCTCCAGGACCACGTCTTCCGGCAGAACAACCCCGCCGTCGTCGGCGTCGAAATCATGTCCGGGACCATCAAGAACAACATGAACGTCGTGAAGTGGGAAGACGGCGAGCCCACTCGCGTCGGGCAGCTCTCGGGCATCCAAGAGAACGGCGAGGACGCGTCGAGCGCCCGCGCCGGCTCGCGCGTCAGCGTCGCCATCGACGGCCCGACGGTCGGCCGGCAGATAGACGAGGGCGACGAACTCTGGATCGAACTCCCCGAGAAGCACGCGAAGATTCTCGAACAGGAACTCCGCGACGACATCCCCACCGACGAACTGGAGGCGCTGTCCGGCTACCTCGAAAAGCACCGCCGCCGCGACCCCTTCTGGGGGAAGTAGGCGCGAGACGCGACCGGAAATCTCGCGGATTCACCGCGCCCGCGACGCCCGCCCGACGCGGTCCGGACGGCCGTTCCATTCGACCACCGGGACCGACCCGTCCGGCGAAATAGCTATTATTCACACGTTCGTACTCGTCTCCGAGTGGTATCATGCGCACACGAACTCCCCATAGCGACAGCATCGTCTCGGAAGCGACGCGGTACGACGCCATCCTCGCGACACTGCCGCTCCCAATAGTCGTCGGGACGGCGGCCGGCACGCTCTCGCCGCTCCCCCTCTCGCTCGTCGTGGGGGCGAGCGGCCTCGTCTCGGCGGCCGTGCTCGCTCACGGGTTGTTCGTTGCGACGCCGCGGTCGGCCGTCGGGCCGACACGCGGGTCGGATGCGTCCGCCGAGACCGACGTCCCGCTCGGCGGCGTTACGTCTCGCGCTCGCGACGACACCGGGCGAAACCGTCGTCGCGGGAGCGTCTGAGCGAGTTCACGCACTCGTTTTGCACTCAGGGGCGGTTCCACTCCCAGAACCAGTACGCCGCGCCGAACAGCATCAGCCCCGCGCCGAGCGCGGAGGTCGCCGGTTCCGGGAAGACAAACAGGAGGAATCCGACGATGATGAGCGTCGTCGGGCCGATCTCGTCCGCGTATCCGAGGAGCGAAGCCATACCTCCCTTTCGACCGCCTCCGTGAAGTGTATTGTTCTCGTTCTGAGAGGACGAGAGCGCTCGGAAGCGAAGCGACAGGCCGTGAAAGGAGTCGCGGAGTGAATCGGTCGGCGACCGCGCGTCAGTCGCCACTCGGACCCCGACGGCGGCGGGGGTCGTTCGGGGTTACCGCGCGGCGGGCGTGAGGTCGTCGCCGACGGCGCTCATCACCTGGAACGCCGCGGTCGCGGCGAGTCCGCGGGCGACCTCGTTTCGGTCCTCGTCGGTGAGTCCGGCGTCGAGTTCGTCGGCGTCCGGCGAGAAGCCGGCGCTGACGGGGTGGCCGACGGGCGGGTGGACGGCCACGGTCGCCAGCGGTCCGTTCGACCCCGTCGAGAGCTCCGAGCCGACGGCGAACCCCTCGGGGAGATACGACTCGGTGCGCGAGACGATGCCGGCGACGGCCCGCCGGAGTGCGTCCATCTGCTCGACGGTCAGTTCTCGGTTGGCCGACGGCTGGCCGGCCCCAGCCACGCCGGGAGCGCCCGCATATGGGTTGTTCCCGTTCATCAGTCGTCTGCGATACGGGAAGGACGTGTAAAAAGCCGTCGTCGGCGGTGATGTGGCGAGCGAATCGAAACCGGGTGACGACGCGGTTGCGACGCGGGCGAGGCCGTCGCGGCGCGGACGAGACCGTCGCGGCTCGGTCTCGGCTCGGTCGCGGCGCGGTCACGACGCCGTCCGCGGGAGCGACACGGTGACCACGGTCCCGTGGGCCTTCGGCTTCGAGATGTCGAGGGAGCCGCCGGACGCGTCGACGATGGCGCGAACCAGCCAGAGGCCGACCCCGCTCGTGTGCGAAAGCGGCGTCTCCGAGCCGGAAAGGAGGGCGTCGCGCTCGGCATCGGGGATACCGGGGCCGTTGTCGGTGACGGTCACCCCGGCGACTTCGCCGAGTTGCCAGACGCCGACGTGCACCTCCGGTTCGTCGCAGTCGGCGTGGACGACGGCGTTGTCGAGTAACTCCGCGAGACTCCGCGGGAGCGCCGGATGCGCCCGCACGACGAGCGACTCCGGCGAGGCGACCGAGACCTGCACCTCCGGATACTCCATTTCGAGGTCCTCGACGGCGTCCGCGACCGCACAGGAGAGGTCGACGTCGACCTCGTTCCCCTCCGCGAGTTCGACGGTGCGGAGGAGCGCGACCTCGTCGCTCACTTCGACCAGCCGGTTCGCGCGCACCTGAATCGCCTCGACCGGGTCGATGTTCGAACCCGCGTCGCCTTTCGACTCGACGAGTTCGGCGTAGCCGAGGATGGCGGTGCAGGCGTTTCTGATGTCGTGTCTGAGGATTCGATGGAGGACGCTCGTGTGTGCGAGCGTCGACTCCAGTTGCTCGGAGGTCCGGTTCAGTTTGGACTGGCTCCGGTTGACGAGGGCGTACACCAACAGCGCCGAGAGGCCGACGAACAGCCATCCCTTCGCCGTCTGGATGAGTTCGTGGTTCGGGAGTCCCTCTACGAGACTGTCGCTCGTCGCGACCCAGAGGAAGCCGAAGGCGGCGTAGATAAGCGCCACTCGCCCGGGAGACAGGTCGAACGGCGCGTCACCACTCATGCCGGAAGGGTTCTCACAAAAGCTGATGAGTCCGTCGGTCAGCGCGGGGACCGTCAGAAGATGGATTCGCTCTGCCCGTAGGCCGCGACCGTGACGGCGGTGGTGTAGCCGTCGCCCTCGTGGGTCCCGGTCGTGAGCGCGACTTCCTCGTCGTCGAACGACCACTCGCGGAGGTTCCGGCCCGCTTCGAGCCCGTCGAGGACGGCCGCGCGAACGCTCGCTTCGTCGGTGCCGGACGCCTCGTAGAACAGGCCGGGTCCGGAGCCGGTCGCCCAGCCGAGGCCGGCGACGACCGTCTCGCCGGGCGTCGAGGTGGTCTCGCGGGCCTGCACCACGGTCAGTCGGTTGCCCGCCGGGCCGAGGTCGGGGGCCACGTCGACCGCCTCGACGGTCGCGTCGGCGGGTACGACCGAGGAGACGGCGACGAGGTTGTAGTTGTGGACGTTAGCGGCGGCGAGGGCGGCGTCGTACGACGCCATCTCGGTGGGGGCGGTGCCGACCCCGCGGACGACGCGAATCGTGTTCATGTCCGAACTCTCGCGGCGGCGGAAAAGGGGGTTACGAATAGTGGCGCTCGAAAGCCGGGGCGAGGCGGGGGCGTCGACGACCGCCGCGACGCCGGTTCCCGGCCGGGTTCAGTACTGGTAGTCCGTGAAGCCCGAGATGGGGCCGGTGCCGGACTCCTCGACGTTCGAGAGCTTCTCGTGGGCGGCGTCGAAGTCCGCGCCCGTCACCTCGGTCCGGCCGTCGCGGATGGCGAACATCCCGGCCTCGGTCGTGAGCGACGCGATGTCCGCGCCGGAGTAGTCGTCGAGTTCCTCGGCGAGCGCGTCGAGGTCCACGTCGTCGGCGACGTTCATGTCGCGGGTGTGGATGTCGAGGATGCGGCGGCGGCCCTCGACGGCGGGCTTGGGCACCTCGATGAGGCGGTCGAACCGCCCCGGCCGGAGAATGGCCTCGTCGAGCATGTCGAAGCGGTTAGTCGCCGCGATGATGCGGATGTCGCCGCGGTCGTCGAAGCCGTCCATCTCCGAGAGCAGTTGCATCATCGTGCGCTGAACCTCGGCGTCGCCGGAGGTCTTCGAGTCCGTGCGCTTCGAGGCGACGGCGTCGATTTCGTCGATGAAGATGACCACCGGTTCGCGCTCGGCGGCGAGCTTGAACAGGTCGCGGACGAGCCGCGCGCCCTCGCCGATGAACTTCTGGACGAGTTCGGAGCCGGCCATCTTGATGAACGAGGCGTTGGTCTCGTTGGCGACGGCCTTCGCGAGCATCGTCTTCCCCGTTCCCGGCGGGCCGTACAGGAGCACGCCCGCGGGCGGGTCGATGCCGACTTCCTCGAACATCTCGGGGTTCTCGAGGGGCTGTTCGACCGCCTCGCGGACCTCGCGGACCTGCTCGTCGATGCCGCCGATGTCGTCGTAGGTGACCGTCGGCGACTCGACGACCTCCATCGCCTGCGCCCGCGCGTCCGTCTCGTCGTCGAGGACGGTCTGGACGGCGAACGAATCGTTGATGGCGACGCGGTCGCCGGGTTCGATGTCGTCGATGTTCAGGCTCGGTGCGAACTCGGTCAGGACCTCCTGGTTGTTGCCGTGCTGCTTGATGATGACGCCGTCGTCGGTCAGTTCTTCGACCGTGGCGATGTAGTACGAGGCCGTCTTCAGGGCCTCGTTTCGCGCCTTCATCTGGTCGACCTCGTCGACCAGTTCGGCGTGACGGTCGTCGGCGTTCTGGAGCCGCTGGTCGAGTTCGCGGTTGACGTCGACCATGCGTTCGAAGTGCTGGCGGAGTGCAGAGAGGCGCTCTGCATCCGACATCTCGGGGTCCAGATCGAGATGAGGACGTTCCGGGAGAGATGGACTCCGTGACATCAGTGATTGGCCACACTTAGGCATGCGCGTAAATGTGCCTTTGGGTCAGAGAACACGAGTGCGCCGCTCGAAGCGGTTTTAGGTGACAGCGCCCCCGTGGCCGCTCGCTTTCCGGGCGAATCGAAGGCCCGCGGGCGGTGTCTGCGACTCGCGCGAAGCGAAACGGGCCCAACAGGAACACGCGCACTGAAGAAGGTGTGAAAGGAGGAAGTTGCGGAGGTTCGGTGTGTACAGGTCGCCCCTCGTTTCGGCCCGACATGTCCTCCGCGAGGACAAATACGACGCCCATCGACTTGAAACGAATTCGTAATCGCCGAGAACGTCCCGTAAATCGGGATGTCGGTATTCATCCGGTACGATCCGCCGAGCGATGCCTCCGGAGCGCCATCGACCGGAAGCCGTCAGCGGGTCCGCTCGCCCTGATAGCTACCGTCGTAGGTCCCGTCGTGGTTCGCGTCCGCGAGGACGATTTGAGCCACGCGCGCGCCGCGTTCGAGTTCGACCGGGTGGTGGACCTGCAAGAGCCCCTCGCCTTTCCCCTCGTAGCCGGCGTCCCAGACGGCCGTGTTCAGCATACAGGAGTTCCGCATGAGCGACGACCGCGGGTAGATGAAGCCGACGTGGTCTTCCGGGATGTGGACCGTCTCGGCGTACTGGAGGACGTAGCCGCCGGGGTCGAGTCGGTACGTCTCGGCGTCCGGGTCGGCGAACTCGAGGGGCCGACGCTCGCCGATGGTCTTCCCTTCGCGGCCGAGGCGGCCCGGTTCGACCTGTTCGAGGACCGCTTCGAGCGTCAGGTCGACGCCGTTCGGTTGGACCTGTTCGGCCGTAACCGGCGAGATGTGCTGTGCGACGAACGAGCCAGCGCGGTGCATATCCGAACCCCGTCCAGGGGGCGCAAAACTGTGCCGAACCTCGGTCGGTCGGCGGCCCGAGGACGGTGTCGATTCCGAGGTCGTGACGGGGTCCAAACACCCCGGTTTCGGGGGGATGTGAGAGCCCGAATCGCCCTCCATCTGGGGCGGTGACGACCCCCGCGGTGACAAGTCACATGGGAGAACCAACAAGGAGTTTAATGGCCCTTAGACGCTAGAAACCCCGAGACGGCGCTATCGTTCACGTTCGAAGATAGGGAAGTACGCGGGATTTATATCCGAGGACCATCGACGTTCGGGTGTTATGGGACAGACGCTCACGGAAAAGATTCTCTCGGACCACCTCGTCGAGGGTGACCTCACCCCCGGAGAGGAGATCGGAATCGAAATCGACCAAGTCCTGATGCAGGACACGACTGGGACGATGGTGTGGCTCCAGTTCGAGGCGCTCGACCTCGACGAGGCCCAGACCGAACTCGCCGCCCAGTACTGCGACCACCAGACCTACCAGTTCGACTTCAAGAACACGGACGACCACCGCTTCCTCCGTTCCGCGGCCGGGACATATGGTGCCCACTTCTCCCGCCCCGGTAACGGTATCTGCCACAACGTCCACAAGGAGAACTTCGCCGCGCCCGGCAAGACGCTCCTCGGCTCGGACTCCCACACGCCGACGCCCGGCGGCCTCGGCCAGCTCGCCATCGGTGCCGGCGGCCTCGACATCGCTGTCGCCATGGGCGGCGGCGCGTACTACGTCGAGATGCCGGAAGTCGTGAACGTCCGCCTCGAAGGCGAACTCCCCGAGTGGTCCTCCGCGAAGGACGTCATCCTCGAGATGCTCCGCCGCGAGACCGTCAAGGGCGGCGTCGGCAAGGTGTTCGAGTACACCGGCCCCGGTGCTGAATCGCTCACCGTGCCCGAGCGAACCACCATCACCAACATGGGAACCGAACTCGGTGCCACCTCGTCGCTCTTCGAGACCGACGAGAAGACCAAGGACTACCTCGAGCGCCAGGGTCGCGGCGACGAGTACGTCGAGCTGACGGCCGACGACGACGCCGAATACGCCGACGAAATCGTCATCGACCTCGGCGACCTCGAACCGCTCATCGCCTGCCCGTCGATGCCCGACAACGTGGTTCCGGTCCGCGAAGTCGCCGGCGAGAAGGTCGAGCAGGTCCTCGTCGGTTCCTGTACCAACGGCGGCTACGAGGACGTCCTCCCGGCCGCGAAGATGGTCAAGGACCAGGAAGTCGCAAAGCACCTCGAGATGATCGTCGCGCCCGGTTCGAAGCAGGCCGGCGAGATGCTCGCCCGTCAGGGCTGGACGGCAGAGATGATGGCGGCCGGCGTCAACGTCTCCGAGGCGACCTGTGGACCGTGTATCGGTATCGGCCACGTCCCCGCCTCCGACTCCGTCTCGCTGCGCACCTTCAACCGCAACTTCGAGGGCCGCTCGGGCATCGAAGACGACAACGTCTACCTCTGTTCGCCGCAGGTCGCCGCCGCCGCGGCGCTCAAGGGCGAAATCGTCGACCCGCGCGACCTCGCCGACGAACTCGGTCTCGACGCCCCCGGCATCGAGCTCCCCGACAAGTACGACGGCTCGAAGACGGACCTCATCTACGCCGAAGACGCCATCGACGACGAGCTCATCAAGGGCCCGAACATCGGCGAGGTTCCCCTGCAGGACCCCCTCGGCTCCAACATCTCGGGTGAGACCCTCCTGAAGATGGAGGACAACATCACGACCGACCACATCATCCCGGCGACGTCCGACATCCTCAAGTTCCGCTCGAACATCGAGCGCCTCTCGGACTTCACGCTCTCGCGCGTCGACGAGACGTTCGCCCAGCGCGCCAAGGATGCCGGCACCGGCGTCCTCGTCGCGGGCGAGAACTACGGTCAGGGTTCCTCCCGCGAACACGCCGCGATGTGTCCGATGTACCTCGGCATCGAGGCCGTCCTCGCGCAGTCGTTCGCCCGCATCCACAAGGCGAACCTGTTCAACTTCGGTATCGTCCCCCTCGCCATCGACGAGGAGACCTACGCGAAGATCGAACAGGGCGACGACGTCGAAATCGTCGACGACGTTGCCGAAGCCGTCGAATCCGGCCAGGAAGAGTTCACCATCCGCGTGAACGACGACTGGGAAGCGACGGCGAACCTGCACGCCTCCGAGCGTGAGCGTCGTATCCTCACCGCCGGCGGCAAGCTCCCCCTCACGAAGCAGCAGGCCGAGGGCGGCGCTGCCCCCGCGGACGACTGAACGCGACCAACACACCTTCTCACTTTTTCGCCCGGCGAGCGGCGGCCACCGCGCGGCCGGAAGTAGTGCACCGCCCGCTCCCGTGCGCGTCTGTCTCGACGTCGGTTCCGCGTCCGTCCGACGACCGTCCACACCCGTGCCGACCGTCCGCACCCGTGCCGTCGGGCTTTTGCGTGCCAACCACGTAGCGCCGGGCGTGACGGCGTTCGACGACGCGCTCGCCGGCGACTTGGTCGTCAGGCGGGTCGACCGGGCGGACCTCCTCGACGTGCTCCGCATCGAGCGGACGTGTTTCTCCGAGCCGTGGCCGTACTCCGCGTTCGAGATGTTCGTCGACGAGCCGGCGTTCCTCGTCGCCGCCCGCGGAGACGAGGTGCTCGGCTACGTCGTCGCCGACGTGATGCCGAACCACGGCAACGACATCGGCCACGTGAAGGACCTCGCGGTCCGCCCGGAGGCCCGCGGGAACGGCCTCGGTCGGCGGCTGCTCGTCCAGTCGCTGACGGCGATGGCCATCGCGGGCGCGACGGTCGTGAAGCTCGAAGTCCGCGTCTCGAACGAGCCGGCCATCGGCCTCTACCGGAGCCTCGGCTTCGAGCCCGCCCGCCGGGTGCCGGGCTACTACGGCGACGGCGAGGACGCGTACATCATGGTCCTCGACGTGGCGGAGTGGCAGCGCGCCTGACAGGACCGCTCGCGGCCGAAGGAGCGCTTATCACGACGAGCCGCGTACACGGGTTGTGTTACCGTCCCCCACCGTGCTCTGTCTGAGTGACGACGGCGAGTTCGCGGCGTCCCTCGACTCGTCGCTGTCGTCGCTCGACGGAGCGACGACCGTCCGGCACGTCCGCACCCCCGCCGCGGCGCGCGCGGAACTCGTTTCCGCCTCGGCGGCCATCTCCTGTATCGTCCTGGCCGCCCCCACGGCGGCCGGCGACGAGGGGACGTTCGTCCGCGACATCTACGCCCAGGGTATCGACGTCCCGGTCGTCGTCGCGGCCGCCGACCAGGAGACCGCGACCCGCGCGGTCGAAGCCGGCGCGACGGACTACGTCGTCCGCGACGACGACCCCGAGACGATGTCGTGGCTCGCCTTCCGCGTCGAGCGGGCGCTCGGCGAGTGCACCCTCGCTCGGAGCCACCGGGACCGAATCGAACAGCAGCGCGTCGTCTCCGAAATCGGAACGCGGGCGCTGACCGCCGTCGACCTCGACTCGACGCTCGACCACGCCGCGAGTCGCGTCCGCGACGTGCTCGACGCCAGTTCGGTCACGATTTTCGAGGGCCTCGACGACGGCGCGTTCCGCGTCGCCGCCGCCGCGGGCTGGTCGGCGAATCGGGACCACGGACTCGCCGCGGCCGGGGGGACGCAGGCGGTCGAGACGTACCGGTCCGGGCGTTCGACGCTCGTCGACGACTTCGACGACGACGAGCGCTTCGAGCACGCGAGCGACGCGGGCCCGTCGGGACCGAAAAGCGGAATGAGCGCGGCCATCGGCGGCGACGACATCCGGTGGGGAGTCATCGCCGTCCACGGCGTCGCCAGCGGGCAGTTCTCCGACGACGACGTGCTCTTCTTGGAGAACATCGCCGCCGTCGTCGGCGCGGCGACCGAACGGCACGAGCTGAAAAGCGCCCTCTCGGAGGTCTTAGAGCGGATGGACGAGGCGGTGATGGGGTTCGACGCGGACTGGCGCGTCACCTACGTCAACTCGACGGCCGAACACGGCCTCGGGATGTCGGCCGAGGCGGTGTTGGGGACGCGAATCTGGGACTCGGTGCCCGAGTCGGCCGTCTTCCGCGAGGAGTTCGAGCGCGCGATGGAGCGACAGGAGCCGGCGACCTTCGAACAGTACTACGACCGCCTCGAAACGTGGTACGCGGTTCGGGCGTACCCCTCAGAGACGGGGCTGTCCGTCTACTTCACCGACATCACGGAGCAGTTGGAACACGAGGTCGAAGCCGAGCAGTACGGGCGGATGCTCGCGGCCGTCGCCGACGCGGTGTACGCGCTGGACGACGAGGGGCGGTTCGCGGCGGTCAACCCCGCGTTCGAGCGCCTCACCGGACTCGACCGCGACCGCGTCATCGGGTCGTCGACGGCGTTGCTCACCGAGAACGCGAGCGCGACCGACGGCAGCGACGAGGCGTTCGCGTCGACCTCGCAGGGAATCGTGGAGTTGGACCTGCGGACGCCCGACGAGGGGGTCGTCAGAGTCGAGGACCACCGGACGCCGCTGGTCGTCGGCGGGGAGGAGGTCGGCTCGGTCGGCGTCCTCCGCGACGTGACGAAGCGACACCGCTACGAGCGCCTGCTCGCGACGCTCCACGACCGGACCCGAGAGATGATGGGCGCGACCGACCGGCAGGCGGTCCTCCGGGCCGCCGTCGACGCCTGCGACGAGGTGCTCGGCGACGCCCGGACCGAGCTGTTCGTCTTCGACGAGGCGGACACGAGCCTCGTCCGGGTCGGCGCGGCCGGAACCGGCCTCGGCGACAAGCCGGTCGGGGGCGGCCTCGACCGCGGCGGGGTCTGGGACGCGTTCGTCTCCGGCGAGGTCCGGGTGGTCGAACTCGCGCCCGACGGGGGCGTCGTCGACGGCGTCGAGCGCGTCATCGCCGCGCCGCTCGGTCGTCACGGCGTCCTCGTCACCGGCCACCCCGGCACCGTCGCGCCAGACGAGGTCGACGTGGAGCTCGTGAACCTGCTTTCTGCGACCGTCGAGGAACTGCTCGACCGAATCGACGCCGAGGCGGAGCTACGCGAGCGCGACCGGCGGCTCGAGGCCCAGAACGAGGCGCTCACCCGACTCGACCGAATCAACGCGACCATCCGGAACATCAACCAGTCGCTCATCCGCGCGCCGACCCGCGGCGAGGCGCTTTCGGCCGTGGCCAAGCACCTCGTCGACGCCGACGACTACGCCATCGTCTGGCACGCAGAGGCCAGGGACGTAGACGAGACGTACCGGCCGACGAGCGACGCGGTCCACGGCGCTGACACCGCCTACGCCGACCGGCTCGGAGAGGTGGCGTCCGCTGAGCCGCTGTTTCCCCTGCTCGAAGCCGCCGTGGAGACCCGGGAGATACAGGTGGTAGCGGACGTGCTCGACGACCCCGCGTGGGCCGACCACCGAGGCGACGCCCTCAGCTACGGGTTCCGCGCTATCGCGGTCATCCCCGCGGTCGCCGACGACCGGGTGGAGGCGCTGTTCGTCGTCCACGCCACCGACCCGGACGCCTTCGCCGACGACGACGGCCTGCTCACCGACCTGGGCGAGACGGTCGGCTACGCCCTCGCGGCCACCGGGCGCGCCGACGCCATGCTGACCGAGCGCCGGACGGACGTGCAGGTACAGCTCGGCGGCGACCGGCTGTCGCTGTCGCGGCTCGCCCGGCGCGTCGGCCGCGCGGTGAGCCTCGGCGGCGTCATCCCGAACTCCGACGGCTCCGTTATCGCGTTCGTCACCAGCGACGCGGAACCCGAGGAGGTCGTCGCCGCCGGGCGGGACATCGCGACGCGCGTGCGCCACGTCTCGACCGACGACTCGGGGTCCCTGTTCGAACTCCGCCTCCCGCGGGAGTCGCTGTTCGAGACGCTGTACGCCTCGGAGGCGACCCTGCGCGCGCTCGACGCGACGCCGACCCAGACCACGCTCACCGCCGAGGTGCCGGAGCGAATCCGGGTCCGGTCGTTCGTCGACGCGCTCGACTCGAACTACCCGGGGACGAGTCTGCTGTCGCGGCGGACCGCGGACGACGGCACCGAGTCGCCGCAGACGTTCGCCGCCGAGATGCGCGAGGCGTGGACGAGCCGGCAGTACGAGTCGATTCGGGCGGCCCACCTCTCCGGATTCTACGAGTGGCCGCGCCGCAGCACCGCCGAGACGCTCGCCGAGACGTTCGACATCAGCGCGCCGACCTACCAGTACCACCTGCGCGCGGCCGAGCGAAAACTGGTCGGGCGCGTCTTCGAATGATAACATACCACATGAGAACCAGCGATACCAGCTGATTTTCAGTTACGGTTCTAGGTACCTAGAGGTGGCGCGCGCGCCACCACTAGTTGGATAGCAGCGACCGATATATTCACGAACGTCGTCGGCTCGGATGTCGGCGAGGCGCCGACGCGAACCGAACCATGGACGAAACTCGCGTGTTACCGGGCAACGATGTGGGATGGAATACGGGGACGACCGACGAGGTCGTCGCCCGACACGACTGGAGCGGACGAGACACCCTCGCGGTGACCGTCGTCACCGCGGCCGCCCAGTTGCGAGACGTGGACGCCGTCGACCTCCCGCCGCTGTCCGAGACTATCGACCCCGACGCGCTCTGCCAACTGTTCGCTCCGCTGGCGCGGGCACCGGCGACGGACGGCGGCACCCGCGGGTCGGTCGTCCCGTCGCGCGGTCGAATCGGGTTCCGGTACGCTGCCTGCGACGTGACCGTCTGGGCCGACGGAACGGTCATCGTCAAGTCCGCCTGACGCATCGACACACGAACGAATCGGTATCACCACCACCCACCACCACACGACGCGGCACCTCGTTCGGTGCCGCGAGAGCCGACCGTCGCCCGCGACCCACCCACCACCGCGCGGGCGACGCGGCCACATTTCCTTCGACGACCGACGACGCCGACGCGGCGCGACGCAACGCGACAGAGCACGACGCGAGAGTGCGACGGGTTTTGGTACACAGAGCCGCTACCGGAGGGCATGGGATACGCCTGTCCGGTCTGCGACGCGCCGCAGCGCGACGAGACGCACCTCGCGAACCACCTCGCGTTGCAGGCCATCGTCCACGGCGACGACCACGAGACGTGGCTGGACGAACACGTCCCCGAGTGGAGCGACCTGAACGCCGACTCGCTCGGCCCGCTCGTCTCCGACCTCGCCGAGGAACGGGAGTTCGACGAGGTGTTCGAGGACACGGTCGACCGCACGGGAGGCCGAGGTCACGGTCACGACCACAATCACGGCCACGACATCCCCGACCGACAGCCGCAGCAGTTCGGCGGCTCCGGTGGGTCGCAGTCGCTGTCTGGCGACGCGGCGCGCATCTTCGAGGAGGCGCAGTCGCTCACCCGCGAGATGTACGAGGAGGGAGAAGACGGCGAGGGAACCGGCGACGACGAGCACGCGGGGCGTGACGACGCCGGTGACGCCAACAGTGCCGACGACGACGTGGACAGGAAAGAGTCGTAAGTCCGGGTCCCGAATCGACTGGCGATGGAAACCCACGGGACGATTGCTCCGGCGTCACTCGACGAGGCCGAGGCCGCCTTCGACCGCGTCGGACCGACCGCACAGGTGGTCGTCCGCGAGACGGCCAAGGCGATGGACTTCGACCGCGAGGAGTACCGAGAGCGCGTGACCGGCGACGTAATCGAGACCGTCCGCAACGCGCTGTTCGCCGAGTCGCTTTCGGTCTCCGTCGGCACGCGCGACGAGTTCGACGACTGGCGCGCGGCCCACGAGCGCTACGAGGTCGTCGAACTCGGCAACCCCGACGTGGACCGCGTCGCGTGGCACGTGGTTCCGTTCGCCGAGACGGTGCTGGCGACGACGTTCCAGAACGAGGAGGACGCCGCCGTCAGTACGCTCCGACGCAACGCCTTCGGCCGCGTCTACCGCGACGCGCTCCTCGGGGAGGAAGCCGAGACCGACGAGGCGGCCGCGGCCGACGATGACGCCGCCGAGACCGACGACGACGAAACCGACGACGCGACCGGAGCGGGCCGATGACCGACGACGGCCGCCGTCACGAGCGCCTGCCCGACCCCGAGTGGCGCGTGCTGGAATCCGAAACCGAGTACGAGACCGGCTGGTTCACCGGCGGCTACGACCTCGTCGAACAGCCCAACGGGACCACGAAGCGCTACTACTGGGCCGAACTGGCGACCGCGGTGGTCGTCGTCGCCGTCGCGGACGACCACGTCGTCTTCGTCGAGCAGTACCGGCCGAACATCCGCCAGACCCAGCTCGAACTCCCCGCGGGCGTCGTCGAGAAGGGAGAGTCGTTCACCGACGCCGGACTGCGCGAACTCCGCGAGGAGACCGGCTTCGCCGCCGACTCCGCGTCGGTCGTCGGCGACGTGTGGTGTTCGACCGGCGTCCTCCGGCACCGCCGCGGCTTCGTCTTCGCCGAGGGGCTCACGCCGGTCGAACGCGACCTCGACGACAACGAGTTCCTCTCGGTCCGCGCCGTACCGGTCGAGGAGGCCATCGAGCGGGCGACCGAACCGCCGACGAACGACGCGACCGTCGAGGGCGTCCTCCTCGCCCGCGACGAGGGCCTGCTGTAGATGGTCGACGAAATCTCCCCCGCGGCGGTCGAGGAACTCCTCGACGGCGAGGACCCGCCGCTCGTCGTCGACGTGAGCACCGAGGCCGAGTTCGCGCTCGGGCACGTGCCGGGGAGCATCAACGTCCCGCTTTCCGACCTCGTCTCGCACCTCGACCGCGTCGCGGGCGCAGAGCGCATCGTCACCGTCTGTCCGCGGGGCGAGGCGAGCGTGCAGGCCGTCCGCCTGCTTTCGGCCTACGAGGGGACCGAAAACGCCCGTATCGAGAGCATGGCCGGCGGACTCGACGCGTGGGACGGCCCGCTCGAAGAGGGCACCGACGAGGGCGGACGCGACGACGGACGCCGCTGAGCGGCGGCGTCGCTGAAGCGTGACGCGGCCGCGGACACGAGCGGTCGGACGACCGACGGACTAACGGCTCGTGTGCGCTGAGTTGCTTCGAAAAATCTCGACGGCGGGCTAACTCAGAGGTCGGTCACGCGACGTTGAACCCCTTTTCGCGGAGGAAGTCCTCCACGCGGCCGCGGTGGTTGCCTTGGAGCTCGATGGAATCGTCTTCCACGGTTCCACCGCAAGCGAATTTCGACTTCAGGTCCGACGACAGGCTGTCCATGTCGACGTCCTTCGGGTCGAATCCCTCGATGACTGTAACCTCTTTTCCGTAGCGGCGCTCGTCGATGCGGATGACTATCTCCTGAGACTCTTTCGCCACGTCCTCGCAGACGCAGAGCTCTTCAGGGAGCCCGCACGTCGAGCAGACTTCCGACATTACAGTGTGGACCTACAGGATGGGGATATTAAACAGTATCGGGAGGCGGGGTCGCCGTCCCCGGCTTCAAGCGCCCGAGTCGTCCGTGGACGACGTTTCCGATTCGTCGTCCGCCGTCGCGTCGTCGGTCGTGGTCGTGCCGTCGTCGTCGGACTGCCCGTCGTCGGTGGTCACCGCGGGGGCGCTCCCGTCGGCGTCCTTCGCCCGCTTGTCGTTTCCGGGCGGCGTCTCCGGGGCGTTGCCGCGGTCGCCGTCGCCGGACGAACCCTCGGACGCGTCGTCGGTCACGCCGGTCGCGTCGGTCGCGTTTCCGGCGTCTTCACGAACGTCATCGGCGCGGCCGCTCGCCTCAGAACGCGAGTTTCCCGGGGCATCGCTCCGTCCCGCTTCGTCAGACCGCCCGTTGCGGCCGGTTTCCGACTCGTTTTCGGCGCGGTCGCGGCCGATTCCCTTCCCGGGGTTCCCCGCGATTTCGCGGGCGATTTCGGCGACTTCGGGGCCGGTGAGTTCGCTCGCGTTCGTGCGGAGCCTATCGAGTTCGGCCGTCTCGACGCCGCGCGCCGAGAGCTCCTCGGCGGGGACCGTCGAGGCGGCGTCGGCCGTCTGGTTCAGCATGCTCCGGGTGCGCTCGATGTCGGCGACCGTCTGGGTCAGCCGCGCGCGGTACTGGCCCTCCGAGAGGGTGCCGTTTTCGCGCTGGGCTTCGAGGCGGTCCCTGCGCTGTTCGAGTTCGGTGAGGCGCTCGCGCACCGTCACGACCTGCGTGGCGACGACCGCGGCCTTCGAGGCGTTCGAGTTCGCGTTCGCGAAGCGCGCTTCGAAGGTACGGCGTTCGAGTTCCCCGTCGGTCTCGGAGCCCTGCACGCCGATGACGGCGGACAGGCGCTGACCGGGGAGCGTCTCCGACGACGCGGCGCTATCGTTGGCCGCCGTGTCGTTGGTCGCGCTGTCGTTCGCGGTCGTCTGTGCGACGGGAGCGGCGGCCGAGCCATCGGTGGCCGTTATTCCCATCGGTCCGGCCGGGGCGGCGAGAGCGAGCGGTGCGCCAACCGTCGCCAGCAACACGGCGGCGACGACGGCGAGCGCAGCGGTTCGTCGACTCATCACTCTCGTTTTGGAACCCCGTTCCGATATAAACGTGCGGTCGTGCCCCCGAATCAACTCCAGTCAACGGCAGTTTGAGCGCCGCGTACGGGTCGCCGCCGTCTTCCGATTAGGGACCGACCACCGACCTAAACGGTCGTAAGGTATTTATTCCCCTTTCGAGCCGCCGCCGTCCTCGTCGTCCGCGTCGTCTTCTGGCAGACGGAGGACGTTCTCGCGGCCGAGGCGGAAGCCCTCGATGGTTCCCTCGTCGCGCATTCCGCGGACGACCTTGCTCGTCTTGGCGTCGGTCCAGTCGAGCGCGCCGGCGACCTCCTGTTGCTTGATGCGGCCGCCGCGGGACTCGATGAGTCGGAGGACCCGCTCTTCGTTGCTCAGGAGTTCCGGCGGCGGACTCGGCTCGCCGTCCTCGTCGCCCGCGGCGGAGTCGTCGTCGGCTTCGTCTGCACCGGCTCCGGCGCTCGCCGCTGCGGTCGCTGCGTCGTCGGCCGCCGCCGAGTCGGCTTCGCCCGCGCTCGCGGTGGCCGAGTCGGTGGACGCGCCGGCGTCCGTGCTGCCAGCCGCGCCGGCCGCGTTTGCGCCGCCGCTGTCGCCGTCGCCGCCGCCGAACGCGCCCCGCGAGCGGAGATAGAGCGCGCCGGCCCCGACGAGGACGACGAGAGCGAGCGCGATGAGCGCGGTGGTCGTCGGGAACGGGTCGTCGCCCGGGGCGGGCGTCTCCGAGTCGGTCGGGGTCGCCGTCGCCGTCGTTCCCGGACCGCCCGCGCCGCGTTCGAGGACGACGTTCGGCTCGCCCGAGACGAACTCGGTCTGGGAGCCGCGCCAGATGACCGTGTGTTCTCGCGTCTCGTCGCCCGCTGGTTCGACGGTCGTCGCGTCGTACTCGTCGGGCCACGAGAGGATGAGCCGGGAGCTACTGTCGAGGAAGAAGCCCTCGATGGCGTCGCCGACGACGAGGCGGTCGCCGTCGACCGCCGCGAAGTTGGACCACTCGAAGGAGTACGAGACGACGCCGAAGCTATCGGGGAGCGACCGCGTCTCCGCCGAGACCGAGACGTTCGTGGCGGCCATCTCCCGGCCGGTGGCGTTCTCGGCGGCCCCGACGGTCGAGGCGATGCGCTCCGCGAACGCCGAGGTGTAGTCGTCCGGGTTGGCCCGCACGTCGTCTCGGAGCGACTGGAAGGCATCGGTCGTGTTCTCGTCGTCGAGCCGGGTCCAGTACTGAATCTCCCAGCGGGCGTCGCCGCTCTCGGAGACCTCGACGACGATTCGCGTGCTGTCCGGTTCGACGCCCTGTTGGACGAGCGGTTCGACGCCCGGCCCGCTCGCGGTGCCCTCCTGTGCGGCCGCGGTCGGCGCGACCACGGCGAGCACGCAGAGGGCGGCACACAGGACTGCGAAGACAGCGTCTCGTGTCGCCATTGACCGTTCGTGCGAGCGCACGCAGAAAAAGTGACGCGGTTCTTCGCGCCGCTCAGTCCGCCCAGCGTCTGACGAGCGGCAGACGAGCGCGGACGACGGCGTTCGCCGCGGCCACGGCCTCGTCCGCGTCGGCGCGGGTGACGCCGTCGCCGTACTTGGCGCGCTCGTAGAGTCGGCCGACCTGTCGGGTCCGCTCGTCCACGCCGACGCGGGAGAGCGAATCGAGGTACGCCCTGACCGTCTCGCCGGGGCGGCGCGGGCGGTAGTCGCGTTCGAGGGCGAGTTCGAGGCGGTCGTACGCCCGGAACACGTCGTCCGCCGGCGAGTCGGTGCGCCGCTGATACGCCGCGGTGGCGAACCGGAGGTGCGCCGGGAGCCGGGTCCGCCTGACGCCGGCCACGACGCCGAGGAGGCCGACGAGACCGACGAATATCGTCTCCCGAGACGGCATCTCGGGGACGAGTCCGTCGTCCTCGTCGTCTTCCGTCGCGCCGTCGCCGGTCGGCGTGATGCCGAGGCGCTCGTCGATGTTGGGACCCGGCGCGCTGCTGTCGACGGGCGTCGAGTTCGTCTCGGTCCCGTTTTCCGTCGGCGTCTCGGTGTCGTTCGCGGTCGTCGTGGGCTGTTCGGTCTCGTTGGACTCGGCGTTCGTCTCGTTGGTGTCGACGCCCAGTCGACCCTCGTTTCGGGCGTCGCTGAGGGTGGTCGACTCCGCGTCCTGCCGGGGGCCGGCGGGCGTCGGGTCGAAGCGGACCCAGCCGGTGTCCTCGAAGTAGACTTCGACCCACGCGTGGGAGTCGAGGCCGCGGACGACGTAGCGGTCGCCGTCGACGCGCTCGCCGGTCGTGTAGCCGGTGACGAAGCGCGCGGGGACGCCCTCCGAACGGAGCAGCACCACCATCGTCGAGGCGTAGTAGGTGCAGTAGCCGGCGTCCATCTCGAAGAGGAACGACTCGGCGATGTCGCCGTCGGGACGGGACACCCGGAGCGAGTACTCCTTGTTGGCTTCGAGCCACTCCTCGACGGCGACGGCTTTGTCGTACGGCGTCTCCGCGTCGCCCGTTATCTCGGCGGCGCGGTCGCGGACGCGGTCGGACGTGCTGTCGGGGAGCGCGAGATACCGCTCGCGAATCTCGTCGGGGTAGTCGGTGCCCGTCCGCCGGAGCGACGCCGCGGTGTACTGCGGGACGGCGCTCGTGACGTTGTAGGTCTCGCCGATTTCGACGGCTCGGTCGGGGCGGAGGTTCCCCTGCTGGGTGACGAGCGTCTCGTTTTCGATGTCGCCGGAGACGGCGACGGGCCGCCACGCCGCGGGCATCGAGTCGAGCGGCGTCGCCGGCGTGACGGTCTGGCGGACCAAACGCGACGGCCCCTCGGGCCCGGCCAGCCGACCGCCCTCGTAGTCGCGGGTGTCGCCCGTTCTGACCCAGCCGTCGCCGGTGTAGCGGTCGAACGTCGCCGTCTGCCAGTAGTCCGGCGAGGTGCTCTGGACCTCGAAGCGGACCTGCGGCGAGAGGCTGATGCTCCCGACGATGGAGATGCGGTCGTCGGCGCTCACGAGGCTGGCCTCGACGGTCGGCTGTTCGGCCACGCCCTCGTCGGGGATGACCGGCGACCCGCCCGCGCCTGGGAGGACCGTGACGGTGGCCGAGAGGACGACCATCGCGGCGAGGACGACCGTCAGCACGTCGAGTTGGCCGCCGGCGCTCCCGAAGCGGTCGATGCCGTCGAAGCCGACCGCGGCCATGCCCGCGCCGACGCCGAGGAGCGTGAGCGTCCCCGTCGCGTCGGTGGTGAGGACGAACAGGCCGAGGCCGCTCCCGGCGACCGCGACGGCCGGCGCGATTCGCCCGCGGACCGCGAGGTACCACGCGAGGAACACCGGGCCGGGCGTCACCGCGAGCGCCCACACGTCGGCCGACAGGAGTCGGAGCGCCGAGAGGCCGCTGAGGAGCGCGAACGTGTCGGCCAAAAGGCGCTCCGGCGAGAGCAACGCGACTTGGCTCTCGGGGAGCGCGAGGAAGTACGCCGCGAAGCCGCCGGCGGCGATGAGGGCCGCGAGACCGAGCGCGTAGCGGGGGCGGAGCGTCCAGCCCACGACGGTCGCGAGGGCGAGCGTCCCCGCGGCGAGGAGGACGAACTGGTCGCGGCGACCCACGACGTTCGTGATGTCGTAGACGACCGCGAGGAACGCGCCGATGAGGACCAGCGAGGCCGCCGTCGCGAGGAGGTCGGCGGGGACGCCGAAGACGGTGTTCGTCGCGGAGGACGCCGACCCCGTCGCTGACGCCGACGCGCTCGCGGCCGACCGCGACGAGTCCGAGCCGCTCCGGTTCGTGTCCGTGCTCATCGCGGCACCTCCGGCCGTGTAGGGGCCCGGCTCGCGCCGTCAGAACGGGCACGTGGAACCGTCACGCCGACACCCCCGAGTCGGCACCGCGGGTTCCGACGCGACTCGTCGGGTTCGGCACCGACGACTCGGCCGCGTCGCGCTCGGCGCGTAGGCGGTCGAACGTCGTCTCGCGCCCGCCGAGCGTGACGTACGTCTTTCCGGCGTCGCCGCTGACGACGACCTCGGCGGTCTCGTCGGGGACCGACCCCGACCGGAGCCGCGAGAGGTGGACGAGGACGCGCCGGCGGTCGCCGGGCGTCGCTTCCACGACCCCCGCGGGCGAGGTGAGGTGGACCGGAACGCCGGCGTCGAGAAGCGCACAGCAGAGCGTCGCGGCCGCCTCCGCGGCGTCGTCCTCGTGGCCGTCGGTCGCGCCGGTGGAGACGCGAACCGCGTCGGCCGTGACCCGGTCGGAGTAGGCTTTCACCATGAGGTCGCCGGACTTGGCGCTCGACTTCCAGTGGATGTCGCGGAGCGGGTCGCCGGGGACGTACTCGCGCAGGCGGTCGAACTCGGCGCGTTCGTCGGTGCGCCCCGCGTCGGCGAGCGCCGAGAGATCTCGCCGGGCCGCCGCCCCGAGCGACCGGACCCGCGGGAAGACGAGCACTTCGGTCGTCCCGCCGGCGGTGAACGACTTCGAGAACAGCCCGAGGATGTCGCGGGCGACGACGGTCGCCGGGCCGAGCGTCGCCGGGCCGCGACCGCGGTAGGTCACCTCGTAGTCGACGCGGCCGTCGCCGACGACCGAGTCGACCGCGGTGTCGCCGTCGAGACCGGACGAGAGCGCGTCGGTCGTGGTCGCCGGAAACGGCCTGTCGGCGTCGAGGTCGAGCGAGACGGTGTGGGTCTCGCCGGGGAAGCCGTCGTCGGGCGCGACGCGCTCGACGCGGGGCGGCGAGACGCGCCAGACCTGCACCGCGCCGACGACGAGGCCGACGGCGACCGGAACGACGACGGCGTTGAGCGCCCGCGGGCCGTAGGCGACGGCGTTGGCGACGCCGACGACCACGACCGCGACGGCGACCCAGCCGCGGAGGGTGAGCTTCATCGGTCTCACTCGACCGCGACGGTGTCGAGCGCCCGCTCGACCACGTCGCGGCCGGAGCGCTCGTCGGTCGTCCGGACGCGGTGGGCCCAGACGCTCCGCACCTCGCGCTGGACGTCGTCGGGGACGACGTAGTCGCGGGCGTCGAGGGCGGCGCGGGCCTGCGCGGCGCGGACGAGCGCGATGGAGCCGCGGGGGCTCACGCCGAGGTCGGCGCGCGCTCTGGTGTCGGCGGCGAGCCGAGAGACGTAGCGCCGGACCGGCTCGCTCACCGTCACGTCGAGGATGCGCTCGCGGGCGTCGCGCACGTCGCCGGCCGACGCGACGGGTTCGAGCGACTCGATGGGGTGGTGGCCCGAGACGCGGCCGAGCAGTTCCGTCTCCTCGGCCTCGTTCGGGTAGCCGAGGTGAATCTTCTTCATGAACCGGTCGAGTTCGGCCAGCGGGAGGTCGTACGTTCGGTCGGGTTCCACGTCGTTCTGGGTCGCGATGACGGTGAAGGGGTCGGGGACGCGGCGGGTGACGCCGTCGACCGTGACCTGTAGCTCCTCCATGACTTCGAGGAGGGCGGCCTGCGTCTTCGGCGGCGCGCGGTTTATCTCGTCGCCGAGGACGACGTTTCCGAAGACCGGCCCCTCGCGGAACTCGAACTCGCTGGTCTGTTGGTTGAACACGTTCACGCCCGTCACGTCGGACGGGAGGAGGTCGGGCGTAAACTGGATGCGCTCGAACTCCCCCTCTATCGAGGTGGCGATGGCGCGGGCGAGCATCGTCTTTCCGACGCCCGGCACGTCCTCCAAGAGGAGGTGACCGCGGGCGAACAGCGCCACGATGATGTCTTCGATGGCGTCGTGGTGGCCGACGATGACGCGTTCGACGTTCTCGGAGATTCGTGTCGCGAGGTCCGACACCGCCTCGACCGAGAGCGCGGGGTCGAAGTCGGCGTCTGCATGTGCATCAGTCATTGATATCCCGGATTACCCGCCGACCGTGCCGAGAGGAACGACGGGTCTCTGTGTGCTATTATTGCTTCAGTCTACCTAACCTTGCTGGGTGTGTGCACGAGTCAACCGCGGGCGGCGAGCGAGCGGACGGCCGTCGACCGGGCCGTTCTCGGGCCGTTCCCGGGCGTTTTTATCGCTCGGCGACCCGGGTGTGGGTATGAACGCGGACGCCCAGCGGGAGGCGGTGTACGGCGCGCCGCCGGAGATGCTGGAAGTGCGGGACGACCTGACGCCGATGCTCTCGCAGTACGCCGACCTCTGTGCGGAACACGACGACGCCGTCGTGCTGTTTCAGGTCGGCGACTTCTACGAGGCGTTCTGCGGCGCGGCGGAGGCCGTCGCCCGCACCTGCGAGGTGACGCTGACCCAGCGCGAGGACTCCACCGGGACGTGGCCGATGGCGGGCATCCCCATCGACAACGCCGCGGGCTACCTCGAACGCCTGCTCGACGCCGGCTACCGGGTCGCGCTCGCGGAACAAGTCGAAGACGCCGAGGAGGCGTCCGGGCTCGTTGACCGCGCCGTCACCCAACTCATCACGCCCGGCACCGTCGTCGACGAGGAACTGCTCGACGCCGGGCGGGCGACCTACCTCGGCGCGGTCGCCCGAGGCGGCGGCGACGTCGAGGGCCGCGACAGCGACGCCGAGGACGACGCCGACACCTACGGCCTCGCCGTCGTGGACGTATCGACCGGCGAGTGCCTCGTCACCGGGGCGGACCGCGCGCTGGCGCTCGAAGAACTGGAGCGCCTCGCGCCCGCCGAACTCGTCGTCGGCCCCGACTGCGACCTCCCGGACCTCTCGTTCGACCCGATGGAGACGCCGTTCGAACCGGGGGCGTTCGACGCCGACGCGGCCCGCGAGACGCTGTCGGCGTACGCGCCCCGGCCGGACGCCGTGGTCGAATCGGACGCCGAACTCCGGGCGGTCGGCGCGGCGCTCGCCTACGCCGAGTACGCGCAGGGCGACTCGACGCTAGAGTACGTCACCCGCGTCACGCGGTTCGACCCCCGCGAGTTCCTCCAACTCGACGCGACGGCCATCCGGAGCCTCGAACTGTTCGAGTCGCGGAGCGCCCGCGCCGGAAGCACGCTGTTTTCGGTCCTCGACGAGACGGCCTGCGCGCTCGGCCGCCGCCGACTCGAGGCGTGGCTCCGCCGCCCGCTCGTCGACCGCGACGAAATCGAGGCGCGACTGGACGCCGTTGACGCCCTCTGCGACGACGCGCTCGCCCGCGCCGACCTCCGAGAGCACCTCTCGTCGGTGTACGACCTCGAACGGCTGGTCGCCCGCGTCTCCCGCGAGCGCGCCGACGCCCGCGACCTGCGCTCCCTGAAGACGACGCTCGACCGGGTTCCGAAGGTCCGCGAGGCGCTCGCCGGAACCGGTTCCGACCTCCTCGCGGACCTCCGCGACTCGCTGGACGAACTCGAAGACGTGCGCGACCTCGTCGGCGACGCAATCGTCTCCGACCCGCCCCAGGAGATTACGGAAGGCGGCGTCATCGCCGACGGCTTCGACGCCGAGCTGGACGACATCCGCGGCACCGCCGAGGCGGGCCGCGAGTGGGTGTCGAACCTCGAAGCCCGCGAGCAGGAGCGCACCGGCATCGACTCGCTGGAGGTCGGCTACAACCAGGTCCACGGCTACTACATCGAGGTGACGAATCCGAACCTCGACCGCGTCCCCGACGACTACCGGCGCCGCCAGACGCTGAAGAACTCAGAGCGGTTCTACACGCCCGAACTGAAGGAGCGCGAAGACGAGATTCTCCGCGCCTCGGACCGCGCCGACGCCCTCGAATACGACCTGTTCTGCGAGGTTCGCGCCGACGTGGCGACCGAGTCCGCCCGGATTCAGGCCGTCGCCGACGCCCTCGCCGACCTCGACGTGCTCCGGACGCTCGCGGACGTGGCGGTGGCGAACGACTACGCCCGCCCCGAGTTCCACGGGAACGCCGCCTCCTCGGCCGGCCCGACCGACGAGGACACCGGCATCCACATCGACGGCGGCAGACACCCCGTCGTCGAGCGCGCACAGGACGAGTTCGTGCCGAACCCCGCCGACCTCCCGCGGGGGAGCGTCGCGCTCGTCACCGGCCCCAACATGTCCGGGAAATCGACGTACATGCGGCAGGTCGCGCTCGGCTGCGTCCTCGCGCAGGTCGGGAGCTTCGTCCCCGCAGCGTCGGCCCGACTGCCGGTCCTCGACCGCGTGTTCACCCGCATCGGCGCGTCCGACGACATCGCGGGCGGGCAGTCCACCTTCATGCGCGAGATGAGCGAACTGACCGAAATCCTCCACAACGCCACCGGCGACTCGCTCGTCCTCCTCGACGAGGTCGGCCGCGGCACCTCCACCGCCGACGGCCTCGCCATCGCCCGCGCGGCCACCGAGTTCCTGCACGACGAGGTCGGCGCGACGACGCTCTTTGCGACCCACTACCACGACCTCACCGACGCGGCCGACGACCGCGAGGGCGTGTTCAACCTCCACTTCACCGCCGCGCGGCGCGACGGCGAAGTCACGTTCCTCCACAGCGTCGCCGACGGCCCGTCCTCGTCGTCTTACGGGGTCGAAGTGGCGCAGTTGGCCGGCGTGCCGGCGAGCGTCGTGGCGCGCGCTCGGGACCTCGTGGACGAGACTGACCCCGAGAGCGCGGACGACACCGAAGGCGATGGCGTCGCCGCCGCCGCGAACGGCGAGGTCGCCGAGGCCGCCGAAGACGGCACGCTCGCGGCCTACGTCGATGGGTTGGAGAACGGCCACCGAGAGAGCGAGAGTCCGAACCGAGCAACTGCGACGACCGCGACGGCCGAACCGACCCCCGAGCTCGAAGCCGTCGCCGAGGCGCTCCGCGAGGCCGACCTCGCGGACACTACGCCGCTGGAGGCGCTGAACCTCCTCTCCGACCTCAAAGGGAAGCTTGAATGATTCGCCGACTCGACCCGGGGACGCGCTCGAAAATCGCCGCCGGCGAGGTCGTCGCCCGCCCCGCGAGCGTCGCGGTCGAACTGGTGGAAAACGCCCTCGACGCCGGCGCGGAGACCGTCGAAATCGAGGTTGACGGCGACGGGACCGACCGAATCCGCGTCGCCGACGACGGCCGCGGGATGGCCGAGTCTGACGCCGCCCTCGCGGTCGAGCGGCACACGACGAGCAAGCTCTCGGCGGCCGACGACCTCGAAACCGTCGAGACGCTCGGCTTCCGGGGCGAGGCGCTCCCGAGCATCGCCGCGGCCGCCGCCCGACTCGAACTGACGACGAACGACGGCGGCCCGCGCGGGACGCGAGTCGTCGTCGACGGCGGCGGGGACGCGACCGACGGCGAACACGACAAGACCGTCTCGCCCGCGGGTCGGGCGCGCGGGACGACGGTCGAAGTGACCGGCCTCTTTTCGGACCGCCCGGCCCGGAAGAAGTCGCTCGCGTCGCCGAAAGCCGAGTTCGCCCGCGTCTCGGCGGTCGTCACGCGCTACGCGCTCACGCGGCCGGACGTGCGGTTCGTCCTGCGACACGACGGCCGGGAGACGCTCGCGACGCCCGGCACCGACCGCTTCGCCGACGCGCTCTTGGCGGTGTACGGCCGCGACGCCGCGAGCCACGCCTCGACGTTCGACTCGTCGCGGGAGGTCTCGGCGGCCGGCGAGACGGCCACGGTCGAGGTCGACGGCGCGCTCTGTCACCCGGAGGTGACGCGCTCCCGACGCGACCACGTCCACGTCTCGGTCAACGGCCGCGCCCTCGCCGAACCGCGGCTCCGCCGGGCGGTCGCCGACGGCTACGGGACGCTGCTTCCCGACGGACGCGAACCGGTCGGCGTCGTCCGACTCCGTCTACCGCCCGCGTGGGTCGACCACAACGTCCACCCCGCGAAGGACGAGGTAGGCTTCAGAGACGCCGACGCGGTCGCCGAGGCGGTCGAATCGAGCGTCCGCGACGCGCTCTCGACCGCGGACCTCCGGCGGAGCGGCGAGGTGGCGATGGACCTCGATAGCTCGCTCGCGCCCGTCGAGGCCGCGTCGGTGTTCGACGACCTCCGCGTCATCGGGCGCTTCCGCGGCCTGTACCTGCTCTGTGAGGCCGGCGACGAACTCCTCGTCGTCGACCAGCACGCGGCCCACGAGCGCATCAACTACGAGCGACTCCGCGAGGCGGTCGAGTCGGCGGGCATCGACGCCGTCTCCGTCGACCCGCCGGCGACCGTCTCGCTGTCGCCGACCGACGCGGCGCTCCTCGACGCGAACCGCGACCTCGTGGAGAAACTGGGTTTCCGCGTCGCCGAGTTCGGCGACGGGAGCGGGTCCGGAACCTACCGCGTCGAGGCCGTGCCCGCGCCGCTCGGCCGGCCGTTCGCCCCGGACGCGCTCGCGGACGTGGTGGCCGACGTCGCCGCCGGCGACGACGCCGACCCGCGGGACGAACTCCTCAAAGACCTCGCGTGCCATCCGTCGATTAAAGCGGGCGACGACCTCACCGACGACGAGGCCGCGCGGGTAGTCGAGCGCCTCGGGTCGTGCGAGACGCCCTACACCTGTCCGCACGGCCGACCCACGGTGCTCGCCATCGACGAGGAGACGTTCGTCCGCGGGTTCGGCCGGCGAAGCGGCCGGCTCGGGTAGCGCTCGGCGGGAGCAACCTTGCCGAGCCACCCCGTCGCCGTCGTTCGAAATGGCGCGGTTGCTGGTGGGGAAATGAATACGACGTAGCGACCAGCGTGGCGCGCCCGGTCGCTACCAGTCCTTGCAGTCGAGACAGACGTACTCGTCGCCGTCGAGCCACCGCTTTTGCACCGACTCGCCGCACTGGGGGCACGGCGTGGCTTCGGGGGTCCATCGGTACGTGGCGAGCGTGCTCACGTCGCGGTCGTCGGCGACGTCGGAATCGACGGCGTCGTCGGCGACCGTCGGTTCGTCGGCCGCTCCGTCGTCGCCGCCGGCGAAGTCGTCGAGCGAGCGGTTCGGCATGACTCAGCGTCCGTGGGCGCGGTCCTTATCGGTGCCGACCGAGCCGCGCCGCTGACGGCCGCCGCGAACCGCGGGGCGGCGAGCGGCTCACCGGACGGGGCGAGCGCCGTGCGAAACCCACACAATCAATACCCCCGAATCCCGAGAGTCGCGCATGGCAACACTCACGGACTTCGTCATCGCGCTCCTCACGAGCGTCCTCGAACTGGTGGTGACCTTCGCCGACGTGGCGCTGAGCGACCCGCTTTCCACGGTGAGTTTCCTCTTCGGCAACATCTTCATCCTCCTCGCCGTCGGCGCGTTCGCCTATCTCGTCGTCGGCGCGCTCGGCGCGGAACTCGGCATCATCGGCGTCGGCTCGTCGACCGGTAGGCCGCCGCAGCGAGAGTAATCGCTTCTTCGAGGTCGGGGCCGACCGGCGACCCGACCACGACGCCGTCAGCGTGTTCGAGCACCGCGTCCATCCGGTCGGCCACGTCGTCCGGCGTGCCGGCCATCGAGAAGGCGTCTATCATCGCCGGCGTGACGAGGCCGAACGCCTCGGAGAACGCGCCGGCGGAAATCTTCTCGCCGATGTCGCCCGCGCGCTCGGCGTCGATGCCGTGTCTGTCGAGGACCGGCGGGGCCGCCCCCGCGGTGATAAAGGCGACCGGCGGGCGGGCGGCCTCGCGAGCCGCGTCCTCGTCTTCCGAGACGGAGACGCTGGCGTAGGCGGCGAGGGTGAACTCGCCGCGCGAGTCGGGGCGGTCCTCGACGCCGATATCGACCTGTTCTCTGGCCCACGCGAGGTCGTCGGGGTGCGAGCCGTTGAACAGCAGGCCGTCTGCGTGCTTGCCGGCCATGCGACACATGTGCGGCCCCTCGCCGCCGACGTACACCGGCACCTCGCCGGGCACGTCGAAGTTGAGGCCGGCGTCGGTCGCCTCGAACGTGCCGTCGTGGGTGACGCGCTCGCCGTCCCAGAGCCGCTGTGCGACCTTGAACGCCTCCAGCACGGAGCGGAGGCCGCGCTCGTCTTCGAGGCCGAGGTTGCGGAGCGTCGAGGGGTCGCCGGGGCCGATACCGAGGAGGCCGCGGCCGCCGGATGCCTCGGCGACGGTCGCCACCTTGCCGGCGAGCGTCACGGGGTGTAGCTCGTAGGGGTTGGCGACGCCGGGGCCGAGGCGGATGTCGTCGGTCTCGGCCGCGAGCCGCGCGAGGACCGCGAAGGGGTCGCGGTTGTTGTAGTGACACGAGACGAACAGGGAGTCGTAGCCCTCGCGTTCCGCCTGCGTGCCCAGTTCGACGAGGTCGTCGACGGGATGTTCCGGGGTGAGTTCGAGTCCGAGCATAGTGTGAGCGTGGTGTGAGCGTGGAATGGTGGAGCGAGTCGTCAGGGGTCGTAGCGCCACTCGCGGAGCGCCTGTCGCACGAAGTCACCGTCGATGTCGCGGAAGTGGGCGTCGCTCTCGCCGTGGTCGCCCCACTCGAAGCCGCGGACGACGACGACGGGCGTGCCGCCGTCGCCCTCGCCCTGCACGAGGTTCGCGGCCGCGGCGAGTTCGTCCACGACGCTCTCGACGGTGACGCCGAGTTCGCGGCCGTCGCGGTCGGCCTCGCCGCGCCAGTCGCGCGAGGCGCTCAGCCCCGCCCAGCCGATGGCGACGCCGCGCTGCCCGTGTCGGAACGGCCGGCCGCAGGTGTCGGTGACGATGACCCGGTCGGCGTCGACGCCGGCGCGGATGCGCTCGGCCGACTCGCTCGGGCGCTTCGGGAGCAACAGCAGGTCGTGGTCGGGGACGTTCGAGCGGTCGATGCCGGCGTTGACGCCGACGTGGCCGAACCGCGTCTCGGTCAGGAGGAACGGCTCCGACATGACGAGGTCGACGCTCTCTTCGAGGACCGCCTGCGCGAACCGCGGGTCCTTCTCGTCGCCGGTCAGTTCGGCGAGGCGGGCGGCGAGTTCGCGCGCCCGCGGGCCGGCCGGGAAGTCGTCGAGGTCGGCGAACCGCCCTTCGGCCTTCGAGACGACGGTAGAGGCGACGCAGACCACGTCGTCGGGCCGAAGGTCGACGCGCTCCGAGACGAGGGCGGCGAGGTCGTCGCCCTCGCGGACCTCGGGCACGTCGGGGACGGGAAACAGCTCCATACCGAGTCGGAAGGCGAGGGCGGTGAAAAACGACGGGATGCTGGCGAACCGGGCCGGTATCGCAGGCGGTCGACCGGAGAGCGGTTCGGGGAGCGACGACACGCCGACTGCGCCGAGTTCAGTCGTCGCGGACGACTTCGACCGACAGCGAGCCGTCGACGACCGAGCCGACCATCATCGTGGCGTCGTCGCCCGGGTTGGCCGCCGTCGCCGTGCCGGGGTTGAGGACGCGGATGCCGTCGACCACTTCGTCGACCACCTCGTGGATGTGGCCCGCGACGCCGACCGCGCCGTCGCCCGCGGCGTCCCTGACCGCGTCGGCGACGCGGGACTCGTAGCCCGTTCTCGTGCCCGTGCCGTGGGTGACGACGAACGTGAGTCCGTCGACCTCCGCGACCTCGACGAACGGGAGGTCGATGGCCGGCGGGTCGATGTTCCCGCGGACGCCGACGAACCGCGCCGAGAGGTCGCGGAGGCGGTCGAGGGTGTCCGGCGAGTCGAAGTCGCCCGCGTGAATCACGAGGTCGGCCGATCGGACCCGGTCTTCGACCCACCCCGGAATCCCGTCGGCCCGCCCCGGAACGTGCGTGTCGCTCAGGATAGCGAGTCGCATACCGACACCACGCGACCGGCCTGAATAGTCGTTTTGTCAGTCGCGGACGTAAGTCTGGATATGCCACACGTCGTCACCGTCTTCCTCCGAAACGGCGGCCGCGTCCTCCTCGCCCGCCGGAGCGAGGCGGTCGGAACGTACCAGTGCCGCTGGGCTGGCGTCTCGGGCTACGTCGAGGGCGACCCCGACGACGCCGAGCGCGACGCCCGACGCGAACTCGCCGAGGAACTCGGCGTCCGCGAGGCCGACGCCGACCTCGTCCGCGCGGGAACGCCCGTCTCCGTCGCCGACGACGGCCGCGAGTGGACCGTCCACCCGTTCCTGTTCGACGCGCGGAGCCGCGACGTCGACCCGAACGAGGAACTCGCCGCGGTCGAGTGGGTCCACCCGACCGCGATTCGGGACCGCGAGACGGTCCCCGGACTGTGGACGGCCTACCGCCGGGTCGCACCCGCGGTCGAGACCGTCGCCGCCGACGAGACCCACGGCTCGGCGTGGATTTCGCTCCGGGCGCTCGAAGTCCTGCGCGACGCCGCCGCCGAGGCGGACTCGCGGGACGCGGTCGCGTCGGTCGCCCGGCGACTCCGCGACGCCCGCCCGAGCATGGCCGCCGTCGAGAACCGCGTCAACCGCGTCATGGCCGACTCGGAGACTGACCCCGAATCGGTCCGCCGACGGGCCGAGGCGGCCATCGACGCCGCGGCAGAGGCTGACGACTCGGCGGCCGCCCGCGCCGCCGAACTCGTCCGGGAGCGCGGGTTCGACCGAATCGCCACGCTCTCGCGGTCGGGGACGGTCCTCGCGGCGCTCGAAGCCGCCGGGGCGAGTGTCCTCGTCTCCGAGTCCCGACCGGGCGGCGAGGGCGTCGGCGTCGCGGAGCGACTCGTCCGTCTGGGACTCAGCGTGACGCTGACGACCGACGCGGCGCTCCCCGGACTCGTCGCGGGCGGCGAAGCCGACGCCGTCCTCCTCGGGGCCGACTCCGTGCTCGCGTCCGGCGGCGTCGTCAACAAGGTCGGAAGCCTCCCCGTGGCGCTCGCGGCCGCCCGCGCCGACGTCCCCGTCTTCGCCGTCTGCGCCCGCGACAAGATTCGCGGTGACGGCCGCGTCCTCGGCGAGGACGCCGGGAGACTGTACGACGGCGAGGCCGCGGTAGGGACCGAGAACCCGCTTTTCGAGGTGGTGCCCGCGGACCTGGTCTCGGGCGTCGTCACCGAATCCGGCGTGTTGGACGCGGACGGAATCGGTACGGTGGCGGCCGAACACGCCGCGCTGGCGGCGTGGGACGACTGAGGCGAGTGTGGCGTTTCGGGGAACCGTCGGGACCACCGCTCGGCGGGGCGAAAAGGGTGGATTCTTGGGCGTCCGCCCCGGACTCCGACTCGGTGGCGATGACGAAGGTTACCCCCACTCAGCCCCTTGTGATGATAGATTTCATCCGAGCCACCAACTACTGACGACGCGCCTCCCGTTACACCGAACCGACTTCACCCCGGAGCGACGCGTACGCGCTTCTCGCGAACCGGGCCACCTGCTGGGACCGAACGGGCTCTCGTCGGACACCCGAAAACCGGACACCGACGCCGAAGGCGCAACTTCCTTCGTGGGCCGCGGTGACCCCTCGGTCATGCACATCGAACGCATCGCGGTCGACGAGTCGGTCGGTCGCGTGATGCCGCCGGGCCTGTTCGTGGAGGCGCTTTCGAACTCCGACGCTCCGGTCGAACTCGTCGACGAGGGCGAGGCGTTCGGCCCGGGCGACGCGGTCGTCTCGTTCGGCCACAGAGACGCGTTCGTCGAGGCCGACTGGGTCCACTGCGTCCGCGCCGGCTACGACGAGTTCCCCGTGGACGCCTACGAGGCGGCCGGGACGGCGCTCACGAACAGCACCGGCGTCCACGGGACGACGGTCGGCGAGACGGTCGTCGCCTACATGCTGACGCTCGCCCGCCGCCTCCACGCCTACCGCGACGCCCAGCGCGACCGCGAGTGGGACCTGCCCCGCTACAAAGAGCCGTTCACCCTCGACGGCGAGCGCGTCTGCGTCGTCGGCCTCGGCACGCTCGGCCGGGGCGTCGCCGACCGCGCGGCCGCCCTCGGCATGGAGGTCGTCGGCGTCCGGCGCTCCGGCGACCCGGTCGAGAACGTCTCGACCGTGTTCACGCCCGACCGATTCCACGAGGCCATCGCCGACGCCCGGTTCGTGGTGCTGGCGATGCCGTTGACGGAGGAGACGGCGGGCATGGTCGACGCGCCGGCGTTCGAGGCGATGCGCGAGGACGCCTACCTCGTGAACGTCGCGCGCGGGCCCGTCGTCGACGAGGACGACCTCGTGGCGGCGCTCGACCGAGGCGACATCGCCGGCGCGGCGCTCGACGTGTTCGCCGAGGAGCCGCTGTCCGCGGAGTCGCCGCTGTGGAACTTCGACGAGGTGCTCGTCACGCCGCACGTGAGCGCCGCGACGGGGAAGTACCACGAGGACATCGCGGCGCTCGTGCGGGAGAACGTCGAGAAGACGGCCGCCGGCGACCCGCTCACGAACCGCGTAGTGTGAGTTCGCCGGGGTCGAGCCGAGGGGTTCGAAGCGACGGCGAGCGGGTCAGAGGAACTTGAACAGGTCGTCGCGGCCCTGCTCGTGGAGGTGCGACCGCAGGGCGTCTTCGAGGTGCGAGATGTCGCCGCGCTTGGCCGTGATGGGCGCGATGACGTTCCGCCACTGCTTCCACGGCGGGAAGAGGCCGAGGCGGTCGCAGAGGTCGTTCAGGCGCTCGTCGCGGTCGTCGACCTTGTCCATCTTGTTGACCGCGACCACGGTCGGGATGTCGAGTTCGTCGAGGAAGAAGAACATCTCCACGTCGTGCGGGATGGAGTCTTCCGTGGTGTGGCGGTCGATGATGTCGATGACGCTCTTCCCGTCGACGACGAGGACCGCCGCGAGGATGTCGTCGGCGTTCTCCTCGATGTACTGGACGACGTCCGTCTTGATTGCCTCGCGGGTGTCGCGGTCGACGCCGGACATGAATCCGAACCCGGGGAGGTCGGTGAACATGAATTTCTCCGCGTTCCAGTCGAAGTGGTTGGGTTTGCGGGTGACGCCGGGCTTCTTACCCGTCGTGAACTTGCTGTGACCCGTCAGCTCTCGCATCAGGGTCGACTTCCCCACGTTCGACCGCCCGACGAGAACGATTTCGTCGCGGTTCGGTCGGTCTTCGAACATACCGGCGGTTCGCCGCCGCGACGGATAAGGAGGACGGTACGGACGCCGCGCTCCGGGGCGTCGACGCCGAAAAAATCACGTCTCCGGGCGAGTCGCCCCCACGACGGCTCGCCGACGACGCGTGAATGAGGCGGCCGCGTCAGTCACGGCCGCCCGCCGATAACTCGCCCGCGTTCTCGTCGAGAAATCGCAACAGCGGCTCGATTTCGTCGAATCGAGGGCCGCGCGCGACGGAACCGCGATGACGGTTCCACTCGACGAAGCCGGCGTCAGCGAGTTTCGGGAGATGAATGTGGAACAGTTCCACCTTCAGTCGGTCGCGGTTGCGGCCGCCACCAACGGCCGCGTCCCGCGTTGCCGCTTCGAGGCGCGCGTGCCGCCGTCGGCGAAGACCCATCAGCAACCGTCGCCGATGGACGTTTCCGAGAGCGTCGAACGCCTCGTCAAGGCGGGGGGACGTCGCGGCTACCATCGGCGCGACCCCCGTTGGATCCGAACAGGCGTCGCGCGACGGGCGCGAGACGCCGAGGCAAAGCGTCTCCCGCAAGTCGCCGGAAGGCCCCGCTCTGGGCACCCGGTGGACACCACCCGATACCGGTACCGTCGAGAGCGCGGCCCGTCAATCACACGTTCGCACGCCTCTGCGCCACCACGGCGCGGTTTGACGGCGTACGGCTGTCGATGTCTGTGTGTGTTCACAACTACGTTCCCCGAAGGGGTATAGATAGCAAGTTGGCATTCTCTTTCTGCTTTCACAGTCCGGTCATTGAAGTAATGCATCCGGAAGCCTACGTTACATGTTATGAACCGAATGAGGTCACGAACGGACGCTATCGGCCCAAATACTAGGGGGAAACGGTGAATTTTCGGCGTCTGATCACCCCCTCCCCCGAGAGAATATCAGACAGTATGCTGACAAGAGAGTTCAATACAGCGGCCGCTGAAGGTCAGCTAGTAATGGCAGTAATCGTCGAGCTGACGATTGATTCAAGGGATTTCGACCTCGGGAGGGTCACCGCCGTGTCGAGCGGCGTCCACATCGAGCTAGAGCGCGTCGTTCCGACTGGCGGTGAGGTCATGCCGTTCTTCTGGGCGCAGGGGACCGACTTCGAGGCGTTCGAACACGCCGTCCGGCACGACCGACTCGTCGACGACCTGACCGCGGTTGCGCGCGTCGCCGACCGCGTGCTGTACAAGGTCAACTGGGGCGAGACCACGTCGAGCCTGACCCGCATTCTCACAGACAGCGAGGCGACGATTCTCGAAGCCCACGGCAACGACCCGTGGATGTTCCGCCTCCGGTTCAACGACCACGCGGCGCTCACCGACTTCCACAACCTCTGTCAGGAAGAGGACATCGAGTTCCACGTTGAGCGCATCTATACCCTCGCAGAGGGCGAGCCGGGCGTCTACAACTTCGACATCACAGACGGACAACAGGAGGCGCTCGTCACCGCCGTCTCGGAGGGCTACTTCGAAGTCCCCCGGCAGACCACGCTCAACGAGGTGGCGGACCAACTCGGAATCAGCCCGCAGGCCGCCTCCGAGCGCGTCCGCCGCGGGGCCGACACCGTCCTGCGGAAGGTGCTGTTGTCGCAGTCGGCGGCGGACCTCTCGTAGGCGACTGCCCGCGCCGAGACGCGGTTCGCCCGCGACACGAACGGGGGAGCTATTGGTCCGCCGCGAGTACGCGACGGCGACGCGATGGACAAAGCGACGCTCCGAACGACGGTGTGGGACGACCTCGAATCGTCGGGCGCGGCACGGTTTCCCTTCCCGCCGCACGGCCGCATCCCGAACTTCGCCGACGCGAGCGCGGCCGCCGAGCGACTCGCGGCGACGCCCGAGTGGGCCGACGCCGACGCGGTGAAGGCCAACCCGGACGCCCCGCAACTCCCCGTCAGGCGACGGGCGCTCCGCGAGGGGAAAACCGTCTACATGGCCGTCCCCCGGCTCCGCGACGAGGAGTGCTTCTACGAACTCGACCCCGCGCGCATCGACGACGAACACCTCGACAGCGCGCCGACCGTCTCCCACGTCGAGACCTACGCCGACACGGTCGGCCCAGACGCCCTGCCGCCCGTCGACCTCGTCGTCTCGGGGTCGGTCGCCGTCTCCGAGGCGGGCGCGCGCATCGGGAAGGGAGAGGGGTTCAGCGACCTCGAATACGCGGTGTTGCGGGGTCTCGGGGCCGTCACCGACGAGACGACCGTGGCGACGACGGTCCACGAGCGACAGGTCCGCGACGACCTGCCGGAGCCGGACGCCCACGACGTGCCGATGGACCTCGTCGTCACTCCCGAACGGTTGGTCCGAACCGAGACCTCGCACCCGAGACCCACGGGCATCGACTGGGACGCGCTCCCCGACGAGCGCCTCGACGAGATGCCCGTCCTCCGGCGGTTGCACGACGAGTCGTCGGAGTAGCCGAGCCCCTGCTTATTTCACCGCCCGGGCCGACGTGAGGCCGTGCGACTCGTACAGGTGTTGGTGCCGACCGGCAAGCGCGAGGCCGTCCTGCGGACGCTCGACGAGGAGGGCGTCGACTACGCCGTCTCCGAGGAGACGTCCGGGCGCGGCTTCGTCGCCGTCGTCACCTTCCCGGTCCCCAAGGAGGCCGTCGAACCGGTGTTAGCGCGACTCCGCGAGGCGGGCGTCGAGCGCGACGCCTACACCGTGGTCGTCGCCGCCGAGACGGTCGCGTCGAAGCGGTTCGACCAACTGCGCGAGCAGTACGAGGAAGACGACGAGAACGGCGACCGCATCGCCCGCGAGGAACTGGCCTCGAAGGCCGCCGACCTCGCGCCGTCGGTTTCGACCTACGTGCTCATGACGGTCATCTCGGCGCTCGTCGCCACCGCGGGCCTGCTTCTCGATTCGCCGGCCGTGGTCGTCGGCTCGATGGTCATCGCCCCGCTCGTCGGTCCCGCGATGTCCGCGAGCGTCGGCACCGTCGTCGACGACGACGAGATGTTCGGCCGCGGGGTTCGCCTGCAGGCGCTCGGCGGCGTCCTCGCGGTCGGCGCGGCCGCCGTCTTCGCCTTCCTGCTCAAACAGACCGGGGCGGTCCCGCTGTCGTCCGCGGAGGTGCTTTCGATTCCCGAGGTGGACGAGCGCCTCGCGCCCGACGTGCTGTCGCTCGTCATCGCGCTCGGCGCGGGAGCCGCCGGCGCGATTTCGCTCTCCTCCGGCGTCTCGACCGCGCTCGTCGGCGTCATGATAGCCGCCGCGTTGGTCCCGCCGACCGCCGTCGTCGGCATCGGCATCGCGTGGGGCGCGCCAGAGGCCGTCGTCGGCTCGGCCATCCTCGTCCTCGTCAACATCCTCTCGGTCAACTTCGTCGCCATCGGCGTCCTCTGGCAGCAGGGCTACCGGCCGGAGCGCTGGATTCGCCGCGACGAGGCCCGCCGGGCCGCCCTGTTCCGCATCGCCGTCATCGGGGTCGGACTGCTCGTCCTCTCGTCGTTCCTCGGCGCGGTCACCTACACGACCTACCGGAACGCCGACTTCCAGGGCGACGCGCGCGACGCCATCGAGGACGTGCTCTCGGGCACCGACGCCCGACTGCTATCGATGGAACTGCAGTACGACAGCGGGCCGCTACAGGAGCCCGACGGCGTCGTCGTGACCGTCGGCTACGACCCGGCCTCCGACCCGCCGATGGTCGAACGCGAACTCACGAGGCGGGTGAACGCCGTCGCCCCCGAGCCGCTGTCGCCGTGGGCCACCGACGAAATCGACGTCGAAGTGCGCTACGTCGCCGTCGTGGAGTAGGACGGCCGGCGTTCCGTCCCCCGTTTCGAAGGCTACAGTCGCTCTTTGTCTCTAGCGCGGCTTGAATAGCTGAACCGACGTACGGTGGGTATGCAACGACGCACGATTGCTCCGATATTCCTCGTCGGCCTCGTCCTCCTCGCGGGCTGCCTCTCGGCACCCCTGCAGGCGACGACCGACGGCGGCGTAGACGCGACGAACGCGACGACCATCTCCGCGACCGGTACCGGCGACGTGACCGCCGACGCCGACCTCGCCGTGGTCTCCATCGCCGTGACGACCACCGCCGACTCGGCGGACGACGCCCGCGGCACCGTCGCCGACGACGTGGCCGCCGTCCGCGCCGCCCTCACCGACGCCGGTGTCGCCGAGGAAGCCATCCAGACGACCGGCTTCAACATCTACCCCGAGTACGACTACAGCGGCCAGGAGCGCGACCTCCTCGGCTACCGCGCCACCCACACCCTCCGCGTCGAGGTCGCCCCCGACCGCGCCGGCGAGGTCATCGACCTCGCGGTCGGTGCCGGTGCCAGCGAAATCCGCGGCGTCGCCTTCACGCTGACCGACGAGAAGCGCGCCGAACTCCGCGAAGAGGCCCTGACCCGCGCCGTCGACTCGGCGAAGGCCGACGCCGACGCGGTCGCCAGCGCCTCCGACCTGACCGTCACGGGCGTCCACACCGCCACCGTCGGCGGCAGCGCCTCGCCCGGCCCGTACCCGGTCGCCTACGCCGAGGACGCCGCCCGCGCCTCGTCCGGTTCGACCGAGCTCTCGCCCGGCCCCGTGACCGTCTCGGCGACCGTCCAGATGGTCTACGAAGCCGAGTAAGCGACCCCGCCCCGCTGACCGAGACCGAACTCCCGGTCTCGACCACCCCCCGCGTTCCCATTTCTCCGACAGCTACCTCGTAGCCACAGCTCTCGTCGAGAAGCAGGTGCTGCGGCAAGACAGAAGCGCCAGAACCGAAAAATCCCGAGTCGCTTACTCGTTGCGCGACGGCGGGATGTCGGGTTCGAACCCGATGGCCTCGACCGCGGCGTCGAGGACGGCCTCGACGTTCTCGCCCGTCTCGACGCTCATGTAGAGGTCGGCCTCCATGTCGGTCGAGCGGTCGCTCTTGTTACAGACGGTGAGGACGGGGATGTCGCGCTCCTCGAAGCGCGCCTTCACGGCGTCGCGGAGTTCGAGCTGCGACTCGATGGGGTAGCCGCACGCCCCGCTGGCGTCGGCGACGAAGATGACGGCGTCCGCGAGGTGTTCGAGGGCGCTCACGGCCTGTCGCTCGATGTCGTTTCGCTCGTCTTCGGGCCGGTCGAGCAGCCCCGGCGTGTCGATAATCTGGTAGCGGATTCGGTCGCGGTCGAAGTGCCCGATTTGGACGCCCTTCGTCGTGAAGGGGTAGCGGGCGATTTCGTTCGACGCGCGGGTCACGTCGTTGACGAACGAGGACTTCCCGACGTTCGGGTAGCCGGCGACGACGATTGCCGGTTCGTCCGGGCGGATATCGGGGAGGTTCTTCAGGGCGTCGCGCGCCTCGCCGATGCGGAGCAGGTCGTCTTCGACCTCCTCGACGACGCTCGCCATGCGGGCGAACGCCTGCTTTCGGTGCTTGCGCGCGAGGTCGGCGTCGGTCTTGCGGAGCTTCGGCTGGTACTCGCGGGCGATGTTGTCGACCTGCCGGGAGGCCCACATCACTTCCGAGAGGCTCTTTCGGACCTCGTCCACGTCGACGATGGCGTCGGCGAGCTCGTAGTAGAAGGGGTCGACCGTCCCGAAGTCGGGCCACTCGACGACGACGTTTTCGAGGTTGTCGGAAAGGATGTTCGACGCCGTCTGGAGCATCGACTGCTGAGCCTCCAACTTGTTCTGCTTCGCTCGCCCCGTGCGCGCGGCCCGCGAGAAGGCCTTGTCGATGAGTTCGTCCGACCGGGGCGTGGTCGGGAGAGACTCGAAAATCATTGCAGTCCGCTACATGGCCGAGCCGTAAAAGCGCGTCCGTTTGGGGCTCGGCGCTTCGAGCGGTGGATTCGCCGTGCAGGTCTCACGCACGGTTCGACCGGAAGCGAGGGGGTCGCGGGCGACCGGCGCGCGGACGCGGACGTGAGCGAGCGGTCGAACAATCCCCCGCGACCGCCACGAAGTTCTTGCCCGCCCGAGGTCTACGTCGACCCATGACTGACTGGAAAGCTGTCGCCGTCGGTTTCGTCGTCATCGTCGTCATCGGCACCGGCGGGCTCGCGCTCCCGCTCATCGGCCAAATCGGGGCGGGGCTGCTCGGGGGCTTCGCGGCGGGCTACCTCGCGGGCGGCACGCTCGGCAACGGCGCGTGGAACGGCCTCGTCGCGGGCTCCATCTCGGGTATCGTCGTGACGCTCCTCGCGGCCCTGCTCGGGAGCCTCCTCGGACTCGCCGGCGGGCCGCTGGGCGGACTCCTCGGCGGCGTCGGCGTCCTCGTCGCGGGCGTCGTGCTGACGCTCATCTTCGCAATCGACAGCGCCATCGCCGGGGCCGTCGGCGCGTGGGTGAAAGGATAGTCAGACGAACGCGGCCGCGACTCGGACTCTCCCCGAACGCGATAGTCCCAAAAAACGGGGTTTAGCATGGTGCTAAGTCCGTTATCTCACGTAAACGGTCGCGGGTCTCTAAGGGAGCGGGACCACACCCGACGGCCATGGGTAAGGAGCCAACGCACACCCGTCGAAGAACCCTCCAATCGATTTGCGGCGTCGCCGTCGCCGGTCTCACCGGTCTCGCTGGCTGTAGCTCGTCCGGGGACTCTGACTCGACGACGCAAACGACCGACGCGCAGACGCAGACCGCGACCGAGACGCAGACCACGACGACCGCGAACGAGACGACCGAACAGGCGGAGGAAACAACCGAAAGCGGGCTCGAGGCCGCCGACTTCGTCGAGAACCCCGAGGAGATACACCCGACGCTGGTCAAAGCGACGTCGGTCCCCTCGGACGAGGTGCTGCTCGGCTTTCGGCTCGAAGACTCGTCGCTCCCGTTTACGACCGAGGTGTACCGCGCGCCGGACGACGCCGAGGTGCAGGCGACGGAGACCTACGACACCCAAGACCTCTCGCAGGTCGACTTGCTCCCCGAGTCGCCGCAGGCGCTCGATACCGTCGACACCGACCGCGAGGACATCCACTACGGGACGACGACCGTCGGAGAACCGCTGAAAGTCACGCTCGTCGCGCGCCACGACACCGACACCTTCGACTGGAGCGCGTGGTCTCGAACCGGCTATCCGTACGACGGCCACGACGAGGAGGACCCCGCGCTCGAAGTCGACTGTTACTGCGGCGGGATGAACTACACCGCGCCGAGCGGCGGGACGTGGGCGCGAGTGATTCAGGTGACGCCGACCGAGCGCGTCGACACCGGGACGACCGTCGCGCTCAACTGGACGTCGAGCCGACTCTGAAGGCGTAATCGACGCGGTTCGCCGCTCCGCGGGCGCGGTCTACTCGCCGCGTTCGAGGTACTCCCGCTGAATCTCCACGACTTCGGTCGAGTCTGCACACTCCGAGTACCGGCGGAGCGGCTCCTCGTTGAGTTCGAGGAACGTGTGGCCCCAGTTGAACTTCGAGAGGATACCCTCGGCCCGCTTCTTCTCGCCGAAGATGACGAGGGCGGCGGCTATCGCCTCGACCGTCGTCAGCTGCATCGGGCGGCCGAAGTTCACGGGGTTGGCGGCGACGAGATAGGGGAGCGCGCGGTGCTCGCCGGGGAGCGAGAACATGGCCTCGCCGGCCGACTCCCACGAGCAGTCGAGCGCGACGAGCGCGCCGGTGTCCGCGTCGGCGGGCGACAGCGCCCTGTCGGCGTGGGGGTTGAGCACGACGCCGTAGGGAGTCTCTCGGTCGGAGCCGTGGAGGGCGGCCATGTCGAAGCGTTCGAGCTTCTTCGCCGTGCACTTCTTCGGGTCGTCGTCGCCCTCGTATCGAACGTGCAGGTCCACAGCCACGATACGCGACTGGCCGAGAAAAGCGTCCCGAACGCGGCGGCGCGCGCGAGGAGTCGGACGGCAGGGCCGGCGTCGGATACTTCCGGTCGGCCGACGAAGAGAGGGCGTGCATCCCGACGCGACGTATCTGGCCCGGCAGTACTACACGGCGCTCGACCACCACGGATACGACATGCTTCGGAACATCCTCGAACCGGAGTTCGTCCAGCACCGCGGCGACATGACGCTCTCGGGGCGCGAGGAGTTCGTCTCGTTCATGCGGGACGACAGGCCGCAGAAGGACACGCGACACGTCATCGAGCGCTACATCCAGTCGAAGTCCGACGACGAAATCGTCGTCCGCGGCCACCTCGAAGACCGCGACGGCGACGAACTGTTCGTCTTTCTCGACCGGTTCCGTGCCCACGACGGGAAGCTCTCGGAGCTGAAGACGTTCGTCAAGTCGTCGACGGCGAACTGACGGGGCGAGTCTCGGGAGAAAGGAGAACGGAGAGAGTGAGAGAGAAACGCCCGGGCGCGGTTCGTCCCGGTCAGTCCTTCTTACCCGCACCGACGGCGGCCTCGCCGACGGGCTCGTGGCCCTCGATGACCTCGCGGCCGCCCATGTAGGGCTGGAGCGGTTCGGGCACGTCGACCGTGCCGTCCTCGTTTTGGTAGTATTCGAGCAGCGCGACCATGACGCGGCCGACGGCCGTGCCCGACGCGTTGAGCGTGTGGAGGTACTCCGCCGACTCGTGGCGCTCGGGGCGGTAGCGGAGGCCGGCGCGGCGCGCCTGGAAGTCCTCGAAGTTCGAGGCCGACGAGACCTCGAGCCAGCGGCCGCCCTGTTCGGGGGCGTCGTCCGACTCCGTGCCGGGAGCCCACACTTCGAGGTCGTAGGTCTTCGCCGACGCGAAGGTGAGGTCGCCGGTGCAAAGCGAGAGGACGCGGTACGGCAGCCCGAGGCGGTCGAGCACTTCGGCGGCCTCGTCGACGAGGGCTTCGAGCCGGTCGTACGACTCCTCGGGCTCGACGAAGTTGACGAGTTCGACCTTGTTGAACTGGTGGACGCGGACGATACCGCGGGTCTCGGTGCCGTGTTCGCCCGCCTCGCGGCGGAAGTTCGGCGTGTACGCCTGGTGCTTCAGCGGGAGGTCGTCCTTCAGGAGAATCTCGTCGCGGTACATGTTCGTGACCGGGACCTCCGCGGTGGGACAGAGCCACAGGTCGTCGTCCTCGTAGTTCTCGGTCTCCGAGCCGCCGATGCGGTAGGCGTCCTCGGCGAACTTCGGGAGCTGACCGGTGCCCTCCATCGAGGTGGTCTTGACCGGAATCGGCGGGAAGAGGTCGACGTACTCCTGTTCGCGGTGCACGTCGAGCATGAACTGCACGAGCGCGTGTTCGAGCATCGCGCCCTCGCCTTTCAGGAAGTAGAAGCCCGAGCCGGTGGTCTTGGCCGCGCGACCCTCGTCGATGATGTCGAGTTCCTCGCCGAGGTCGTAGTGGGGCGTCACCTCGTCGGGAAGCTCGCGGAGGTCGTCGAAGCCGACGCGGCGGACCTCCTCGTTGTCGGCCTCGTCGGCCCCGACGGGAACCGACTCGTGGGGGAGGTTGGGCAGTTCCATGAGCGCCTCGTCGAGTTCCGCTTCGAGTTCGTCGGCGCGGGCTTCGAGCTCCTGTAGCTCCGTCTTGAGTTCGCCCGAGCGGTCGATGGCCTCCTGTGCTTCCTCGTCTTTCCCTTCTTGCTTCAACTGGCCGATTTTCTGGCTGACCTCGTTGCGCTCGTGGCGGAGGTCGTCGCCCTCGGCCTTCAGCGAGCGCCACTCGTCGTACACGTCGAGGACGCGGTCGATGTCCACGCCCTCCATGTTACGGGCGGCGAGCGCGTCGCGAACTCGCTCCGGTTCGTCGCGGAGCAGTTGCCTGTCAATCATTGGGCTGTGGTTTCCGGGCGGGCGGGAAAATCGTATCGCATCGCCGAGGGACGGGGGGCAAATCAACGGCGGACGAGCGCGACGAACCCGCATCTGGGGAGCGCGACGAACCCACGTGAAAGCGGCCGCAGCTCCCGGATTCGAGCGTGGAGACCGCTTTGCGGTCGCCCGTAATCAACGCGGGGGGCGGGCGACCGAACGCTTTTCTTCCCCGGAGACGGCCGTCAACTATGGCTATTGGCGACGTCGAACCCGTCCCGGACAGCACGGACCTCTACTACGTCGACAGCGGCATGTACGAGGTGGAGAAGTACGGCTCGGTCTACCTCGTCGACGCCGAGAAACCGGCGCTCGTCGACACCGGCATCGCCGCCGATAGAGAACACGTCTTCGGGATGCTCGACGAGGTCGGCGTCGACGACCTCGCGTACATCCTGCCGACGCACGTCCACCTCGACCACGCGGGCGGCGCGGGCTACCTCGCCGAGCGCTACCCCGACGCGACCGTCATGACCCACGAAATCGGCGCGCCGCACCTCGTGGACCCGTCGCGGCTCATCGAGGGCACGAAGGCGGCCGTCGAAGACCAGTGGCAGTTCTACGACGAACCGCTCCCAATCGCCGAGGACCGCGTCGAGGGACTCACCGACGGCGACGAAATCGACCTCGGCGACCGGACGCTCACGGTCCACCACGCGCCCGGCCACGCGCCGCATCAGGTGATGTTCCACGACGACGGCGACGACGTGCTGTTCGTCGGAGACGCCCTCGGCATCTGGGAGCCGAAGTCGCGGACGCTCCGACAGACCTCGCCGCCCTCGCAGTTCCACCTCCAGAAGGCGCTCGACGACGTGCGCACTATCGAAGACATCGACCCGGAGACGGTCTGTTTCGGCCACTTCGGACCGAAACCCTACGACAGCGACCTCGCCGGAGAGTACAAGCGGGTCCTCGTGGAGTGGGTCGAGGCCATCCGACAGAAGCGCGCGGAACTCGGTGACGACGAGGCCGTCATCGACCACTTCGTCGAGCACACCCAGATGGCCGAGGTGTGGGGCGAGCGGAAGGCACACGACGAAGAGCGCCTGAACACCCGCGGCGTGCTCGGTTACCTCGACTACATCGGCGACGACGAGTGACACGAGCGAGTCGGCTGGTCCGGGCGATTCAGGCAATTCAGGCGGTTCGGGCGACTCGGGCGGCTCGGACGGATTGGACGGACCTACCGGCGCGAACGGCGCGCTGACACCGCCACCAGACACCTGAAACCGGCGCGAACGGGTTCGTAATCGGTTTTTCCCCGCGGTATCGCGGGGTTTCAACAGACCGAACGTACATAGTTTTAAATGTTGAATCATTACTAACAGAGCATGGACTGGCGGGACGCGGAGGCGGCGTTCGACGACCCTGTCATCGAGCGGACGACCCTCCCACGGATGTTCGAATCGAGCGCGTCGCGGAACGCCACGCGAGTCGCACAGCGGTACAAAGGCGGCGTCTACCGCCGGTCGCTGGTCGCCGAGGGCGTCGTTCCGGCGGCCCCCGACGGCGACTACGCCGACCTGACCTACGAGGAGATGCGGGGCATCGTCCGTCGCCTCGCGGCGGGGTTCCGCGACCTCGGCATCGAGACCGGCGACCGGGTCGGCATCCTCTCGCACACGCGCATGGAGTGGGCCCAGACCGACTTCGCCGTCCTCGGCGCGGGCGGCGTCGTCACCACGGTCTACACCTCGTCGTCGGAGCGGCAGGTGCAGTACCTGCTTTCCGACCCCGGCGCGAACGCCGTCGTCGTCGAGAATCAGGAGTTACTGGAGCGCGTGCTCGCCGTCGAGGACGAACTCGACCTGCGCTTCATCGTGGTCGTCGACGAGTACGAGGGCCACGAGGACCGCGACGACGTGCTGACGCTCGGCGAACTCTACCGCCGCGGCGAGGAAGTGTACGACGAGGCGGCCTACGAGTCGTGGCTGGACGAGCGCGAGCCCGAGGACCTCGCCAGCCTCATCTACACCTCGGGGACGACCGGCCAGCCGAAGGGCGTCCAACTCACCCACTGGAACTTCCGGTCGAACGTCAACGAGAGCTACCGGCGGTTCGGTCCCCGCCCGGACAAAGGCGACACGCCGGTCATCGGCCCCGACTCGGTCGCGCTGTCGTTCCTGCCGCTCGCGCACGTCTTCGAGCGCATGGCCGGCCACTTCATGATGTTCGCGGCGGGCGCGGCCGTCGCCTACGCCGAAAGTCCCGACACGCTCCGCGAGGACTTCCAGCTCGTCCGGCCGACCACGGGGACGAGCGTCCCCCGCGTGTACGAGAAGCTCTACGACGCGATTCGGGCGCAAGCCAGCGAGTCGCCGGCGAAAAAGCGCATCTTCGAGTGGGCCGTCGGCGTCGGGCAGGCGTACCACACGACCGACGCGCCGGGCTACCTGCTCACCGCGAAACACCGCCTCGCCGACCGGCTCGTGTTCGGGCAGGTGCGCGAGGCGCTCGGCGACAACCTCGACTTCTTCATCAGCGGCGGCGGGAGCCTCTCGGCCGAGCTGTGCGCGCTCTACCACGCGATGGGCCTCCCGATTTACGAGGGCTACGGCCTCACCGAAACGTCGCCCGTCATCTCGGTCAACCCCCCCGAGGAACCGAAAATCGGAACCATCGGCTATCCGCTCCGGAACGTCGAGACGAAACTCGACACGACCGTCGTCGGCGACCAACTCGGCGATGCGGGCGGCGAAGTCGGCGAACTGCTCGTCCGCGGGTCGAGCGTCACCGAGGGCTACTGGAACAACCCCGAGGAGACCGAGGCGGCGTTCGTCGAGGACGACGAGGGCGAGCGCTGGTTCCGCACCGGCGACGTGGTCGAACTCCGGCCCGACGGCTACATCACCTTCCGCGAGCGCGCCAAGCAGATTCTCGTCCTCTCGACGGGCAAGAACGTCGCGCCCGGCCCCATCGAGGACGCGTTCGCCTCCTCACCGGTGGTCGAACAGTGCATGGTCCTCGGCGACGGCCGCAAGTTCGTCTCGGCGCTCATCGTGCCCAGTTTCGACGGGCTGAGGAAGTGGGCCGACGAGGAGGGCATCGACCTCCCCGACGAGCCGAAAGCCATCTGCCGCGACGACCGGGTGTACGAGCGCATCGAAGCCGAGGTTGAGGCGGCCAACGAGAACTTCGAGCCCTACGAGCGAATCAAGCAGTTCCGCGTCGTTCCCGAGGAGTTCACGGAGGGGAACGACCTGATGACGCCGACGATGAAAAAGAAGCGCCGGAACATCCTCGACCGCTACGCCGACGAGGTGTCTCTCATCTACGACGAGGACCGCCGGAGCGAAGAGCGGCGGGGTGGCGGGCGGGCCGCGACTCAGTGAAGTCGGACAGCCGAACCGTCCCCAGCCGTCTTTTCGCCGAGCGTCTCCCCAACTCCGCGGAGATACCGCCCGAGATGTGTGGACTTATCTTCCGTCGTCACATGGACCGAATCAATGGAGGCGATATAAGTGGCCGCAGCAGGAGGGGCCAACCTCATCCCGCTCGTCGCCGCGATAATCGGCATCGGCGTGGTCTCGCAGGTGCTCTCGGACCGGTTTCAGGTCCCCAGCGTCGTGTTCCTCATCGCGTCGGGTATCCTGCTCGGTCCGGAGGTCCTCGGCGTCATCTCTCCCGACTCGTTCGGGAACGCACTACAGGCCATCGTCGGTCTCTCGGTCGCTATCATCGTGTTCGAGGGCGCGTTCCACCTTCGAATCGACAAGCTACGGGAAGCGCCCGCCGCGACGTTCCGACTCGTCACCGTCGGGGCGATAATCGCGTTCGTCGCGACGGGCGTCGTCGTCCGCTACGCGCTCGGCGCGCCGTGGGCGGTGTCGTTCCTCGTCGGCGCGCTCCTCGTCGCGACCGGGCCGACGGTCATCGCACCGATTCTCGAAGTCGTCCCGGTCCGCGACCGGGTCGGCGCGGCGCTCGATACGGAGGGCATCGTCAACGACGTGACGGCGGCCATCGTCGCCGTCGTCATCTTCGAGGCAATCCTCGAAGGCGTCAGTAGTCCCGACGCTCTCGTGACGCTGTTCGCCGAGCGACTCGGCGTCGGCGTCGTCGTTGGCGCAATCGTCGCCGGGTCGCTGTACTACGCGCTCCGGTACGTCGACCTCTCGCCGGGTAACGCGCCGCAGAACGCGCGTCTGCTCGTCCTCGCCGGCGCGCTCGTGTCCTACGCGGCCGCCGACTACGTCGCCACGGAGGCCGGCATCGCGGCGGTGGCGACCGCCGGCATCCTCCTCGGCAACGCGGACGTGCCGTACGAAGAGGAGATTTCGGCGTTCAAAGGCGACATCACGCTGCTCGTGCTGTCGTTCGTCTTCATCGCCCTCGCGGCGCTGTTGGACTTCCAGAACCTCCTGAACCTCGGCGTCGGCGGCCTCGCCGTCGTCGCCGCCGTCGCGCTCGTGATTCGACCGCTGTTGGTCTTCATCTCGGCGCGCGGCGACCGGTTCACGAGAGAAGAGAAGCTCTTCATGAGCTTCGTCGGCCCGCGCGGCATCATCCCCGCGTCCGTGGCCTCGCTGTTCGCCATCGCCCTCCAGGAGGAGGCGACGCGGCTCGCGGCCGAAGGAATGGCCCAGCAGGCCGCAATGCTGAATCAGAGCGCCTCGATTCTCGTCGGCACGGTCTTTCTCGTCATCCTGACGACCGTCGTCTTCGAGGCCGGCCTCGCTCGTCAGATCGCAGAATACCTCGACGTCATCCCAATGCGTGTACTCATCATCGGAGGCGGGAAAGTGGGCCGTGCGCTCGCCGAACGCCTCGCAGACCGCGGAGAGAACGTGGTCCTCATCGAAGAGGACCAAGAAGTAGTCCAGACGGCCCGGAACATGGGCTTTACCGTCCACCACGGCGACGGAGCCGACACGAGCGTCTTACGCTCCGCGGGGGCCGCGAACGCCAAGTTCGTGGTCGCCGCGACCGGCGACGACGACGTGAACCTGCTCGTCGCGCAGTTGGCGAACTCGAAGTTCGAACCCGAGAGCGTCCTCGCGCGGGCGAACAACCCCGACAACGTCGAGGCGTTCGAAGAACTCGGCGTCCGGACCATCTCCTCGACCATCGCCACGGCGCAGGCGCTCGACAACTACATCGAGCGCCCGTCGATGTCGAACTGGATGGGCGAAATCGGCCGCTCCGGCGACGTTCAGGAGGTCGAGGTCACCGCCGAGAAACTCATCGGCCGGACCATCCGCGAAGTCGGCCCCGAACTGCCCGACGGCTGTCTCGTCACGCTCGTCTCGCGGAACGGCGACACGACGGTCCCCAACGCGGAGTTCACGCTCCAGGAGGGCGACCGCATCACCATCATCGGCGAGCGCGAGGCCGTCCGGGACGCAGAAGAGTTAGTCCACCCCGAGTAGCGGCTCTCGCCGCCCGCGACCCGTCGATTTTCACGCCGTCTCCGGCCGGTCAGCGCCGCGCCCAGCGGACGAACACCGCCCAGTAGCCGACGGTGAGCGCGACGAGGACGTACCAGACGGGCGCGCCGAGGTCGGGCCTCGGAACGAACCCCGCGGAGGCGGCCCCCGCGGCCGCCAGCGCCGCGAAGGCCCCCGACAGTACGGTCGTCGTTAGATTCATCACCGCGTTGTTCTCGACTTGCGGAGTATGAACGTGACGGAAGGCGCACGTATATTCGTGAGCGATAGCCGAGGTCCGCGGTTCGGGGAACCGCCGACACGCGGTCCACGAATTTCGCTCGCTTCCCGGGACGAATCAGGATAAAAAACGCAGGGCGGCCCTACCGACTGAACTCGATTGCCGCACCGCTGCCACCTTTTTCTCTCGCTCCGCTCGGCAAAAATCTGGACCAAAAAACAGCCGAGTTCCCACCCTACCTGCTGAACTCGATTGCCGCGCCCTGACCGAAGCCGACGCAGAGCGACGCGAGGCCGCGGTCCACGTCGCGCTTCTGCATCTCGTGGATGAGCGTCACGGGGAGGCGCGCGCCGGAGGCCCCGAGGGGGTGGCCGAGGGCGATTGCGCCGCCGTTGACGTTGAGTTTGTCCGCGTCGATGCCGAGTTCGCGGCGGGAGTACTCACACTGGCTGGCGAACGCCTCGTTGATTTCGACGAGGCCGTAGTCGTCGATATCGGTGCCGGCGCGGTCGAGGAGGCCGCGGGTCGCCGGGACCGGGCCGATGCCCATGACCGTCGGGTCGACGCCGGCGACGTTGTTCGTGCCGACCGAGGCGAGCACGTCGAGGCCGTGTTCGTCCGCGAACTCGCGGCTGGTGACGAGGACCGCGGCCGCGCCGTCGGTTATCTGCGAGGAGTTGCCGGCGGTGACGGAGCCGTCGCCGGAGAAGGCGGGGTCGAGGCCGCCGAGAATCTCCATGGAGGTGTCGCGGCGGATGCCCTCGTCCTCGGTGACGACGCCGTCGTCCGTCTCGACCGGGACGATTTCGTCGTCGAACCGGCCCGAGTCGGTCGCGTCGGCGGCGCGCTGGTGGCTCCGGAACGCGAACTCGTCTTGGGCCTCGCGGGAGACCTCGTACTCCTCGGCGACCTTCTCCGCGGTCATCCCCATCTGCAACTGGAAGATGTTGTACTGCTCGCTCAGTTCGGGGTGGAGGTGCTGGTAGGAGTCGCCGTCCATCGGCACGCGGGACATGCTCTCGACTCCGCCGGCGACGATGCACTCGCGGTTGCCGGCGGCGATGGCGTCGGACGCGGAGATGATGGCCTGCATGGAGGAGGCGCACCAGCGGTTGATGCTCGTCGCGGGCGTCCCCTCGCCGAGGTCCGACAGGAGCGCGATGACGCGAGCGACGTTGTTGTCCTGTTCGGTGCGCTGTTGGGCGACGCCCCACATCAGGTCCTCCACGTCGTCGGGGTCGACGTCGTGTTCGTCGAGGATGTGGTCGATGAGCGTGACCGAGAGGTCCTCGCTTCGAACGTCTTCGAACACGCCGCCCGCCTTGCCGAACGGCGTGCGGTACGCGGCCGCGATGACTGGCTCTGGCATGGCACATCATCGGGGTTCGAACACCATAAATAGTTTAGAACTCACTATTCGTCGTGACGAGTTGTTTATCGGGTCGAAAAACGCCGAGAAAGCGGTGAAAGTGGAGACGACGGCACCGAGTCTCGGAGCGTCAGGAACGAGTGGCGGAGTCGCTGTCCGGCCGACCGGGGATTCCGCCGGTACCCGCGTCGGCGACCGTTGGCTCCGCCGGGAAGAGCTCCGGCGCGACGTCGGCCGAGGCGTGCTCGAAGGGCACGTCGTCGGCGCTGGCGGCGTCCGCCGGGTCGTCGGATGCGATGCGTTCGGTCATGGTCAGTCGCTCGTGACCGGCTGTTCGGCCTTCGCTTCCTCCTCGGCGAACGGGTACCACGACTGCTTGGCGTCGTGCATGTACGGCGCTTCGAAGTCCGTCTCCTCGGGGACGCAGTACTCGGTGACCGCCTCGGTCCCCTCGGCTTCGACCCACTCGCGGAACGTCTGTCCGGGGTCGCGGCGCTCCGCGAACGCCTCCACGAGCGACGCGATTGCCCCCGGCACCTCGTCGGCCGGGATGCGCTGCCGAACCCACTCGACGAACGACGGCTCCTCGCCGATGCCGCCGCCGACGCCGATGTCCATGGCCTCGACCATCTCGCCGTCCTTCTGGGCGCGCATGCCGAACAGGCCGATGTCGGCCGTGTTCGCCTGCCCGCAGTCGGCGGTACAGCCGGAGTAGTGAATCTTCAGTTGGCTCACGTCGTCGGGCACGTCCACGTTGTCGCGGAGCCACCGGAGCATCCGGGCGGTCCGGGCTTTCGTCTCCGTGAGCGCGAGCGAGCAGAACTCCGTGCCGGTGCAGGCGACCGTGCCGCGCTGGAACGGGTTCGGGACGGGCGTGTGCTTGCCGAGGAGCGGCTCGGCGAGCAGGTCGTCGAGCTTCTCCTCCGGCACGTCCATCAGAAGCGGGTTCTGCCGGCGGGTGAGTCGGACCTCGCCGGAGCCGTACTCGTCGGCGATATCGGCCAGTTCGATGGCGGCGGACGCCGTGAGCCGGCCGACCGCGACGCTGAGGCCGACGTAGTAGTCGCCGTTGGCCTGCTCGTGGACGCCGACGTGGTCGTGTTTCCCGGCGGACTCCGAGCGGCCCGCGTTGTAGGTGTACTCGTCGCGGATGTTCTCGCCCGCAGACCGGAGTTCGAAGTCGACGTACTCCTCTTGGAGCAGGTCGCGGATCTTCTCCGTGCCCCACTCGTCCACGAAGAAGCGACTGCGGGCACGGGCCCGAACGTCGCGGTTACCGTGTTCGTGGTAGAGTTCGACGAAGCCGCGGACGACCTCGTAGGCGCGCTCTTCGTCGGCGACGAAGATGTCGAGGTCGCGGGCGACGCGCGGCTTCCGGGAGCCGAGGCCGCCGCCGACGCGGACGTTGAAGCCGGTGACCGTCTCGCCGTCGATTTCTTTCTTCGCGGGTTCGAGCCCCACGTCGTTTATCGAGTCCTGCGCGCAGCCCTCCCGGCAGCCGGTGACGCTGATGTTGAACTTCCGCGGCATGTTCGACAGGGCGTCGTTCCCGCGGAGCTCGGTCTGGAAGCGGTCGAGGAGCGGCTGGGACTCGACGAGTTCGTGTTTGTCGCGGCCGGCGACCGGACAGCCGGTGATGTTCCGCATCGTGTCGCCGCCGGCGGACCGCGAGGAGACGCCCGCCGCTTCGAGCTTCTCCCAGACCTCGGGGATGTCCTCGAGCTCGAGCCAGTGGAGCTGAATCGACTGGCGCGTCGTCAGGTCCAACCAGGCGTCGCCGAACTCGGGGTTCTCGACCGGCCCGGACGCGTAGTCGCGCGCGACCTCCCCGATGGCCCGGAGCTGCCCCGGTTCGAGGACGCCGTTGGCGTTCGTCAGCCGCATCATGAAGTACGAGTCCTGACCCGTCCGCTGCTGGAAGACGCCCCAGAACTTGAAGCGCGTGAACCACTCGTCGCGCTCGTCTTCGGGGATGGCGTCGACGCCTTGCTCGGCGAACTCCTCGATCTTCTCGCGGACCGCGTCGCCGTAGAGCTCCGACTTCCACGCTTCCTTTTTACTCGCCATTTCCGACCACCAGTGGGCAATCATCCACTATTCCTGTGCGTTTGTTTGCGAACTTGGTCATGTTTCGTGATAACACGACTCGACAGAGGTTGATAAGAGTATTCGTTGAGAATCTTTAGAAATAGGCCTTCTAAGGCGTATTCGTCCATTCTATAACCGAATATTCCGAATATAAGGTCATAATCTGCGCAGATAATCGGTTGATTATTGGATAATCTAAACAGACCATAATGGACGATAATGTGGTATGGGACTCGAACGCGGTTCACCGACGAACGGTGAGCGCGCGCAAGTCGTCGAAGGAGTTCACGTTGTGAAACGCGTGCGTTCCGGCGTGAGCCTCCACTTCGCGGTCGTCGAGGACGGTGACGTCGAGCGCGGACATCACGGCCTGTAGGCGGTCGTCACCGGCTCGGATGGTGTCGGTGCAGGCGACCTCGCCGGCGCGGCAGTGGATGACCGCGGGGAGCGGCTGGGTCGTCTCCGAGACCCGCGGGACGACGCCCGCGCCGCCCTGCAGGCGGCCGAAGAGATGCGAGATGAACCCGCTCGGGACGAGCGGCATGTCGCACGGGAGGACCGCCGCGTACTCGGCGCTCGTCGCCCGCAGCGCGGTTCGCAGGCCGAAGACCGGCCCCCGGTCGGGATGGGCGTCCTCCGCGAACCGGACGTCGAAGTCCAAGAGCGCGCCGGCGAGCGCGTCCCGCTGTTCGGCGCGGCAGTTGACGACGAGTTCGTCGACGACGGGGTCGAGCGAGGCGGCGACACGGTGAATCATGGGCTGGCCGCCGACGGTGGCCGTCGCCTTGTCGATGCCGCCGAATCGAGTCGACCGACCGCCGGCGAGAATGATGCCCGCACGGCCGGTGTCGAGGTGTGGGTGCGACTCGTCGGCCATTCTCAGGCGGCGGCGCGTTCGAGTTCGCGGGGCCGTCCGCCGGCGGCGACGAGCGCCATCAGTCGCTCACCTCGGCCGCGAGGAGGTCGGTGGACGCGGTCGTCTCGGGGTGTTCGAGGCGGACGGCGCACTGCTTGAAGTTCGGTTCGTTCGACTGCGGGTCGACCGCAGGGCTGGTGAGTCGGTTAGTCATCGGGTGGTGGATAGAGAGCCAGACGAGTCCCGGCGGGACGGCGTCGTCGGGGTCGAGCGTCGCCGGGACCGACGCCCGACGGGAGACGACGGTGGTTCGGCGGTCGCCCTCGGGGTCGGCGACCGCGTCGCGGTGCGCGTCGATTGTGTCGGGGTGCGCGCGGGCGACCGGCTCGTCCGGCGTGTCGCTGCGCGTGCGGACCCCGGTGTTGTACCCGTCCGCCTCGCGGCCGGTCGTGAGCGTCAGCGGGTACGACTCGTCCGCGGGTTCGGGGAGCGACGACCCCGAGAGCGCGCTGAACTGCGCCTTCCCGGACGGCGTCGGGAACGACCACGTCGGGTCGTCGGACTCCCCGTCGGCGTCGTCGTAGTAGCGGTAACCGCCCTCGCTCGTCGGGTCCGGCGCGGGCCAGCGGACGGCGCGCTCGCCGTCGAGTCGCGTGTACGAGAGCCCCGAGCAGTCGGCGTCGGTGCCCGCGGTGAGTGCGGCGAACTCGTCGAACACGTCGCTCGGCGAGACCGACGGTCTCGGGAGCAGTCCGGGCGAGACGCGGGCGGCAACGTCGGCGATGATGTCGAGGTCCTGCCTGACGCCCGGCGGCGTCTCGGTGGCCGGGCGGACCCGCGAGACCGTCCGCTCCATGTTCATCGTGGTCCCCTCGGACTCGCCCCACGTCGCCGCGGGGAGCACCACGTCGGCGAGTTCGACGGTCTCGGACCGGAAGGCGTCCTGCACGACGAGGAAGGAGTCTTCGAGGACCTCGCGGGCGGCCGTCGCGTCCGGGAACCCGGCGAGCGGGTTGGTGGCGACGGTCCAGACGACCGACGGCGACGACTCGAACATCCCGACCGGGCCGGGACCGTTGTCGTCGGGGAGGCGGGAGACGGGCACGCCCCACGCCTCCGCGACGGTCCGGCGGTGGTCCGGGTGTTCGAACGGTCGGTGGCCGGGCCACGTCCCCTTCGAGGAGACGACGCGAGTGCCCATCGAGTTCGCCTGTCCGGTGAGAGAGAAGGGGCCGGAGCCGGGGCCGAGGTTCCCGGAGGCGAGACAGAGGTTCACGAGCGCGCCGGCGGTCGCGGTGCCGCGGACGCTCTGGTTGACGCCCATGCCCCAGTAGACGAGCGTGGGGGCGTCGAGGAGCGACGCCAGTTTCTCGACTTCGTCGAGCGAGACGCCGGCCTCGGACGCCGCCTCTTCGACCGGGGGGAGTTCGTCGACGACGCGGTCGAAGCCCTCCGTGTCCCCCTCGACGAACGCGTCGTCCACGCGGTCGGTCTCGACGAGGTGACCGAGGACCGCCTGCGCCAGCGCGAGGTCGCCGCCGGGGTCGATGGCGACGTGGTCGTCGGCGACCGCCGCGGTCTTCGTCTCGACGGGGTCGACGACGACGAGGTCGCCGTCGTCGGCCGACTGCCGAATCCACCGGAACATCACCGGGTGGGCGACTGCCGGGTTCGCCCCCCAGACGAGGTGCGTCTCGGCCTCGGGGATGTCGTCGTAGGTCGGCGGCGGCGCGTCGCTCCCGAAGGCGCGGTAGTAGGCCTTGACCGCGCTCGCCATGCAGAGCGTCGTGTTCGCGTCGTAGTTTCGGGTGCCGATACCGCCGCGGGCGAGCTTCCCGAGGGCGTAGGCGGCCTCGTTCGTCTGTTGGCCGCTGCCGAGGACGGCGACCTCGTCGGGGTCGTCGGCCATCGCGTCGGTGATGGCGTCGCCGACGCGCGCGAGCGCGTCAGACCACGAGGTCTGCCGGAGCTCCCCGTCCTCCCTGACGAGCGGTCGCGTGAGCCACGACCCGTCGGGGTCGGCCGATTCGCGGATACCGCGACCGCAGGCCAGCCCGTTGTTCACGGGGTGTGAAGGGTCCCCCCGAACCGCTTCCAGCCCGTACGAGGTGTCGGAGCCGAGGTGGACGTGTCCACAGCCCACGGCACAGCGCATGCAGGTCGTCGGGACTTGTTTCGCCACGCGATTCACCACCGGCTATTCGTCGAGAATGTACCGCATTTGGGCGGGCATCTCGGTCCATTCGTGAATATCATTTCACTATCTTGGCTCACAGTGGCGGAAGATAACCATAAAACCCTAATCGTTTAAGAAAGGATATTTTCCCCGAGTATTCTGAAGAAAGAGACAATATACAAGCATATGAAAGGAATATAATCGCGTAATCAATCCATTTTCGGATATGTTTTTGAATTGTTTTTCTGAAATTAACGTTGTGCGGCGGAGTCGCGCCGAGTTCCTTGTCATCGGGGAAGTTCGGCCGCGCGCACCAGCGGCGGCGCTCCGACGCTCTTATGCGTCTCCCCGGGCAATTTCTGGGGGATGAGTGAACGGGCGCTCGAGGTTGTCGAGTTTCTGCTGACGGCCCACCTCTACACCGACGACCGAACGCTTGACGAAAACGACCTTCCCCCGCGGTATCGACGCGTCTTCTGGGCGGACGCCGAGGACGACGGCGACGAGGACGAGTCGTCGATGGGCGGCATCGAGCGACCGCTCGTCGTGACCGAGTCCGTCGCGCGGAAGGCGACCGGCGTGGAACACCCCTGGGACGCGATTTCCGACCTCATGTTCACCCAGCGCGAGGACTTCTCCGGCCGCCTCTCTCTGACGCAGCCCGAGATGGCGCTGGAGTGGTTCGTCAAACGAGCCGACTACGACCGGCTCGTGACGAATCCGACGGTCGCGAAGTCGGTCGAGGACCGGGACGACGTGGACGTGACCCACGCGGACGCCAGAGAACAGACCCGGCCGATTCACGCCGACCGCGTGTGGATAGACAGCCTGCTGGACGAGTACTTCGACGACGAGGACGACGCCGAGATGCTCGACCTCGTGCAGGTCCGCGCGCCCGAGGAAATCGAGATGACCCTCGACGACCTCGTGCTCACGACGGACCAGGAAGGCGAGATTCACAAGCTGATGAAGGCCATCGAGCACCGCGAGTACCTCGCGGACATCGGCCTCCGCGAAATCGGGAAAATCCTCTTCGTCGGCCCGCCGGGGACCGGCAAGACCACCGTCTCGCGGGCGCTCGCCCACGAGCTCGGCCTCCCGTTCGTCGAGGTGAAGCTCTCGATGATTACGAGCCAGTACCTCGGCGAGACGGCCAAGAACGTCGAAAAGACCTTCGAGGTCGCAAAGCGGCTGTCGCCGTGTATCCTCTTTATCGACGAGTTCGACTCGGTGGCGAAGACCCGCCGGTCGGACGAGCACGCGGCGCTCAAGCGCGCGGTCAACACGCTGCTCAAGAGCATCGACGACATCTCGCTGATTCGCGACGAGGTCATCCTCATCGGCGCGACCAACCACCCCGACCAGCTCGACTCGGCGGCGTGGCGGCGCTTCGACGAAATCGTCAACTTCCCCAAGCCGGACCGCGGGATGCGCGCCGACATCCTCCGGGTCATCACGAACCGAATGGACATCGACGAGTTCGACCCCTCGGCCATCGCCGACGTGACGGAGGGCCTCACCGGCTCCGACCTCCGACTCGTCCTCCGCGAGGCCGTCCTCGAAGCGCTCACCGAAGAGCGGATGGAACTCACGCAGGACGACCTGCTCGAGGCCGTCGCCGACTTCGAAGAGCGCGACAACCTGAAGAACCTCGACATGATGTCCGACTCGTCGGAACTCGTCGCGGGCTCCAACGACGGTCACGACCACGACCACGACCACGACGGTCACGCGGACGAACACGAAGGCGAGACGCAGAAAGACGCCGGCGCGGCGCAGTAACTCCGCTTTTCTGACAAAACATTTACTAGTGGGCCGCAAACGGCGAGCCGATGCCCTCCAGCAGACGCCGATTCGTTCGGACGATTGCGGCGGGCGGAGTTCTGACGGCGCTCTCCGGGTGTACATCGGACCTCGAACCGTCCACCGCGACGCCCCTTCCCGAACCTGAGCCGAATCCTGCGCCCGCCTCTGGGGACCCGATTACAATCTCGCGCGACTACCGAGCGTCCTCGAAGTACGACTACTATCCGGACGCCGCGGAGATTCGACGACGCACCGGCTATCGCAAGCACGTGAACGAGTCGGGAACGACGAGAGAGCCGATATACGAGCGAGAACCGGCGTCGTCGTGGGTGACGCGAGTCGGCGGGACCGTCGCGGGAGCCGAGGCGATGGCGACGGCGCGGGAGCGACTCGGCGTCGACTCGGTAGAGAACGTCAGTCCGGGAATGGGGTACAACGACGGGGGCGAGAGGCGGGTGATGCTCGGCTACGAGGTGTGGCCGAATCGGAGCGGTGAAACGCGAACGCCGGCCGTCGAATTCGAGGCGCTCGTCTCGGCGGTTCCGCGCACGGTTACCGCGAACTTCCAGTTCGAAGCGGCGACGCTCTCGGGGACGTTCCACCCCGTGGTCGAATTCCGGCAGATATACCGGTCCTGACTCGCCGCGGTCGGCCACGTTTATACCTCGCCGCCCCCGTGGTTGAGTCGATGCGCGTGACCCTCCTCGGGACCGGCGACACGACCGGCACGCCCACCGTCGGCTGCGACTGCGAGACCTGCCTCGCGGCCCGCGAGCGGGGCATCGAGCGGACGCGCTTTTCTGTCCACGTGCAGAACGAGCGGACCGGCGAGTCGCTCCTCGTGGACTTCAGCCCCGACTTCCGCCACCAGTTTCTCACGCAGGACGTGCCGCTGCCGGACGAGGCCTTAGTCACCCACATCCACTTCGACCACCTCGACGGCCTCGGGAACGTCTACCGCCTCCTCGACGACCTCGCGGTCCACGCCGCCGACGAGGTCGACCCGGTCACGGGCGAGAGCGTCGCCGACGCGATTCGCTCGAAGTTCTCCTACCTCGACCGCATCTCGGTCGAAGACCAGACGCCGTTCGAGTCGTTCCGCGCCTGCGGCCTCGACGTGACGTTCGTGCCGGTCGTTCACCCGCCGCTGGTCTGCTACGGCGTCGCCATCGAGGACCCCGTGACGGGCGCGAAGCTCTCGCTTTCGGGCGATTCCACCTACGCCATCCCCGAGGAGTCCCGCGACGTGCTCCGGAACCCCGACCTGCTTCTCGCCGAGGCCATCGTCCCCGCGTCCGTCTGCGAGTACCACCCCATCGGCGGCGACGACTACGACGAAAACGGGGTCGCGCGGACCTTCGGCACGAAGCACATGACCCGCGAGGGAGCCATCGCGCTCGGCGAGGAACTGAACGCCGACGAGACTCGCCTCGTCCACGTGGCGCACTACTACCCCGCTGACGAGGCGTTCGAAGAGCCGCTGGCGGTCGACGGCGAGGTGTACGAACTGTGAAGCTCCGGACCGTCGCCGACGACAGGGCGTTCAGGTATCTCATGGTCGCCGGCGTCGTCGCGGCCGCGGCCAACTTCGTCCTGACCTACCTCGATACCGGCCGACTCGACTTCTTCGCCGTCGCCGTGCAGTTCACCCTCGTCGTCGTCATCGGCGTCGCGCTCGTCTCCTACTGGAACTACATGGAGCGACGGGCCGACTCGGAGTGAGAGTCGGGGAGCGAACGCGCCGGTCCGATGCGACTTTGCGACCGGAGCGCGTCGGGACGGTCGTGTCCGATATCGTCGACGCGCTTCGATACAGCACGCCGCTGGCCCTCGTCGCCGGCGTCGTCTGGTACCTCGTTGCCTCGTGGTCCGGCGAGCCGAACTGGGTCGAAGGCGCGGTGTTCGTCGTCGGTTTCGGCGTCGTCGCCACGCTCGGCTGGCACTACTCCGACGAGCGGAACGAGTAGCGACCCGGCGAGAGACCGGACGAGTCAGAAGTACCGGTCGAGTCCCGACTGTCTGCGAACCGCCCCGGCCGGGTCGGCGACCCAGCCCGTCCGCGACTCGCGGAGGCCGTCGCGGTCAAGTTCGGGCGGGTCGGCCGCCTCGAACGCCGAGCAGTCGGCACCGCACTCGGAACCGGGGTCGACCACGCGGTCGAAGTGGGCGCAGGTCGGGCGGCCGTCGGCGTCGGCGCGGGCGTGGGCGCAGGCGGGGAGGTCGTAGGCGCGCCATCCTTTTCCGTAGGCGCGCTCGGCGAGTCGGAGGCGGGCGGTTCGCTTTTCGGCGGGCGAGACGAGCGCCACGTCGGTGTGTAGCGAGTGGTACTCGGTGGGTTCGACGCCGGTCGAACCGGGCGAGAGCGGCTGAGGCTCGCGGACGACCTCGCGGTCGCCGGTGTCGGGGTCGAAGCGCCAGACGCCGACTTCCCCGGGGATGCGGTTGAGGTGCGCGCCGGTGACGTAGCTCTCAGTCGAGAGAATCACTTCGTCGAAGACCGCGAGACTCACGTCGAGGCGGAGCTGTCGGAGCAGGTCGCCGGGACTGCCGAGGTCGGGTTTGTTCTCGATGCCGACGAGCCGGGAGAACCAGTCGTGGGGATAGCGGGCGGCGCGGCGGACGTACTCTCGGCTCCGTCGGCGCTCGGACTCGAAGAAGCCGACCTCGACGGCGCGGTCGGTGGCCCGCCGGGCGCGGGCGGGGTGGCAGTCGAAGCCGTCGCGCCAGAAGACGGCGCTTCCGGCCCCCACGTCGCTCTCGATGGCCGTTGCGGGAATCTCGCTGTCGGTGATGCGGGCGCGTTCGTCGAATTCCGGACCCGGAACGACGGCGCACACGTCGATGATGCGGCTCCCCGGCGAGGTGACCGACGCGCCGAGTTGGCGCGCGGGCAGCCAGTCTGTCGTCTGTTCGAGCCGGGCGCAGAGCGCCAGTTCGAAGGCGAACTCCGAGGGCGACGACACCGGAGCGGGCACGCGAGACGGTCGGAGGCGGAGCGACAAAAAGCTCGCTCTCAGAACGGTCGACCGTCGTGTCGGTGTTCTCGCATTTGATTTTCGGGGAGATACCTATTTGAAACAGAGCGGGGCAGTACTGACCGATGAAGGGGGAAGACAACGCAACCCACAGTATCAGACGGAGAACGTACCTCGGTATCGCGGCCAGCGCGGGGCTCGCCGGTCTCGCCGGCTGTAGTTCCGGAACGACCGCGAGCGCCGCGCGGGCACCGCCGAAGGTTCCGAAGGGGGCGCTCAAAGCCGGCGGCTGGGAGTACATCGGGGGGCACTCCCTCGACCCGGCGTTCGAGCGGTCGGTCGGCCCGGCGAGCGTCTCCGCGGCGTTCGAGACGGTCGTGTACGAAGACATGGACCTCTCGGAGACGCTGAAAGAGAAGACGCTCGGGCAGGCCGAGGGGCAGTTCTCGCTGTTCTTCGCGACGCGCGTGACGCTCGACCCGGGCCTGTCGAACCTCCCGGAGACGGTCCGCGGAACGGTCGTCGACTTGGTCGAGAAGCACGCGCGGAAACACTACGAGACGCAGTTATCGGACGTTGGCGTCACGGACATCGAACAGACCGACACCCGGTCGACGACGGTCGATACCGGCGATTCGGCGCGCGTTACCGACTACGGGGCGACGATTTCCTTCGACACGATTACGTTCCCGTTCACGGACGAAAAGGAGTTCACAATCGAAGGACAGGAGTTCGACGTCAGCGGGATGCTGGCCGTCTGGGAGCACGACGGGACGATTCTCGTCGCGGGTGGCGCACACCCCGGCGAGAACATCGAACTCAGCGTGACCAAGGAGCCGACCGAGGCCATCGAGGTCTCGGTCGACATCGACCTCGGACTCACGCCGGACGCCTACCGAGACGAGCTTCGCTCGCTCGTCAAGGGCGTCGAATAACCGACGGATTCCGGAGCCGATAGCCGTTCGAGGGGTTACTCGAATCGGTCTACGAACCGTCGTGCTGGGGGGCACGACTAACCATTTTTCGAGGCATCGCCGGGAGCGGGAGACGCCGCTGAATCGCCGCGCGCGGTGTGTGACCGCCCGACGTAGCCACAGCAGACCCGGTCCGAGAACAGCACCTTTATCAGTCGTTCGGAGCCAAGTTCACGCAAGATTACTCTCAGGAGGTCAATGGTGACGAAAAACCCACAACAACCGGAGGTGAACATCGGACTCGTCGGTCACGTCGACCACGGAAAGACGACGCTCGTTCAAGCGTTGTCCGGCTCGTGGACGGACCAGCACTCGGAGGAGATGAAGCGCGGAATCTCCATCCGACTCGGGTATGCCGACGCGACGTTCCGTCAGATTCCCGGCGTTGACGCGCCGGAGTGTTACACGGTCGAAGAGGAGACCGAAGACGGCGAAGAGACCGAAGTGCGCCGCACCGTCTCGTTCGTCGACGCGCCCGGCCACGAGACGCTCATGGCGACCATGCTCTCTGGTGCCGCCATCATGGACGGCGCCATCCTGCTCGTGAGCGCGACCGAGGACGTGCCGCAGGCCCAGACGGCGGAGCACCTGATGGCGCTCGATATCATCGGCATCGAGAACATCGTCATCGCGCAGAACAAGGTCGACCTCGTCGACCGCGAGCGCGCTCTCGACAACTACGAACAGATCAAGGAGTTCGTGGAGGGAACGGTGGCCGAAGACGCGCCCATCGTCCCCATCAGCGCCCAGCAGGAGGTCAACCTCGACCTCCTCATCGAGGCCATCGAGGAGGAGATTCCGACGCCCGACCGCGACGAGACCGAAGACAGCCGGATGTTCGTCGCGCGCAGCTTCGACATCAACCGCCCGGGGACGACCTGGGACGGCCTCATGGGCGGTGTCATCGGCGGCAGCGTCGTCGCCGGCAAGCTCGAGGAGGGCGACGAACTCGAACTCCGCCCCGGCCGCGAAGTCGACGAGGAGGGCCAGACCGAATGGCGCTCCATCACGACCGAGGTCCGCTCGCTGCAGGCGGGCGGCAACATGGTCGACGAAGTCCGGCCCGGCGGCCTCTGCGGCGTCGGGACCGGTCTCGACCCGAGCTTCACGAAGGGCGACGCGCTCGCGGGACAGGTCGCCGGCGAGCCCGGCACGCTCCCGCCGACGCGCGAGCAGTTCACCATGGACGTCGAACTGCTCGACCGCGTCGTCGGCGGCGAGGAAGACGAGGGTATCGACGAGATATCCACCGGCGAGCCCCTGATGCTCACCGTCGGCACCGCGACGACCGTCGGCGCGGTGACGAGCGCGCGAAGCGGCGAGGCGGAAGTCTCGCTCAAGCGCCCCGTCTGCGCCGCCGAAGGCGCGAAGATAGCCATCAACCGCCGCGTGGGCGCCCGCTGGCGGCTCATCGGTATCGGGACGCTCAAGTGACGTGACCGCCACCGTAGTCGTCATGGACACGAACGCGCTCATGATGCCGGTCGAACTCGACGTTCGCGTGTTCGACGAACTCGACCGGCTGCTCGCGGCCGACGCGGACCTCGTGGTCCCCACGGCCGTCCTCGACGAGCTGGAGAAGCTCTCGTCGGGCGGCGGGACCGAAGGCGTCGCGGCGAGCGTGGGCGCGGACCTGGCGACCCGGTGCCGGGCGGTCGAAACCGAGGAATCGTACGCCGACGACGCGGTCGTCGAACTCGCCGAATCGGGCGAGGTCGACTACGTCGTCACGAACGACAAGCCCCTCCGTGACCGGGTGCTCGACTGCGGGATTCCCGTCGTCGGCATCCGGGGGCACGCCACGCTGGCAATCACGGAACCTTAACGAAACTATGTACAAACGGGTACGACTCAAAGATACAGTCGAAGTCCCACCCCGACACCTGGGCGACGTGACGCCCGAGCGGGTCAAGCGACTGTTGCAGGACAAGTTGGAAGGACGGATGGACGAGGACGTGGGGAGCGTCGTGAGCGTCGTGAACGTCAACGACATCGGCGAGGGCACCGTGCTGCCCAACCGCCCCGGCGTCTACTACGAGGCCGATTTCGACGCCATCACCTACGACCCCGACATGCAGGAGGTCGTCGACGGCATCGTGGTCGAAGTCGTCGAGTTCGGTGCCTTCGTCGGCATCGGGCCGGTCGACGGGCTGCTCCACGTCTCGCAGATATCCGACGAATACCTCGCCTACGACGGCGAGAACCAACAGCTCGCGTCGACCGAGTCCAACCAGACGCTCGCCGTCGACGACGAGGTTCGCGCACGCATCGTCACCAAGAGCATCGACGAGCGCAACCCGCGCGACTCGAAGATCGGCCTCACGGCCAAACAGCCGGGGCTCGGCAAGCACGGCTGGCTCGAATCGAAGCGCCAGCAGAGCGAGGCCTCGGCGGAGGGTAACTGATGGCGAAGCCCCGTCTCGCCTGCCGCGAGTGCCACTTCGTCAACGACCCGGACAAACAGACGTGCGAGAACTGCGGGTCGAGCAGTCTCACCGAGGACTGGGCGGGTTACGTCGTCATCACCCACCCCGAAGACAGCGAAATCGCCACCGAGATGAACGTCACCGAACCCGGCGGCTACGCGCTTAAGGTCCGCTGAGCATGCTCACCCTGCCGACGGCGCTTCGGGCGGCGTTCAAAGAGCCGTTCGGCCCGGTGTACACCGAGGCCGACGAGCTCCTCGCAGACGCATCCAGCGAGGACGCTGACGCGCCGCTCGTCGCCGTCGGCGACGTCGTCACCTTCCACCTCCGCCGCGCCGGTCGCCCGCCGGACGTGGCAGTCATCGACGGCAAGACGAAGCGCGAGGCCGTCGGCGAGGAGATTCGCCGGGCGGTCGAGACCGGCCGTCTCGTCGAGGTCGAAAACGAACCGGGAACCGTCTCCGTCGACCTCGTGGCCGCGCTCGTGACTGCGCTCGACGCCGACGAGCCGACGACGCTCCTCGTCGAGGGCGAAGAGGACCTCGCCACGCTCCCGGCGGTGCTCGCCGCGCCCGTCGGCTCGACCGTCGTCTACGGCCAGCCCGACGAGGGAATGGTCCGCGTGACCGTCACCGACGCGGCCAAGACCGAGATGCGGGACCTCCTCGCGCAGTTCGACGGCGACTTCGACGCCGTGGTCGCGCCCATCGACGCCTGAGACGCGGGCGCGCTCGTCCCTTCGAAATCCTTTTACTTGCTTCGGGGGGAATTACTGGTAACTGAACCATGGATATCGAAATCATCTCCGAGGAGGAGAACCCCATGTTGCACCGGACGGACGTTCGATTCGAGATCGTCCACGAGGAAGCGACGCCCTCGCGTCTGTCGGTTCGCGACTCGCTCGCGGCCAAGCTGAACAAGGACTCCGACGAGGTCGTCGTCCACGAGCTCGACACGAAGTTCGGCATGCGCAAGACCGCGGGCTACGCGAAGGTCTACGAGAGCCCCGAGTTCGCGCGCGACGTCGAGCAGGAGCACATGCTCGAGCGCAACAAGATCACCGACGCCGAAGTCGAAGCCGAAGAGGCGTAGTCCCGGCTTCGAACCGCCGTTTCTTCACACTCGATGCGCATTCTCGGAATCGAAGGTACAGCGTGGGCCGCGAGCGCCGCGGTTTTCGAGACCGACGACCCCGACGCGCTCCGCTCCGGAACCGGGCGGACGCCGGACCCCTCGGCCGACCACGTCTTCATCGAATCTGACCCGTACCAGCCCGACAGCGGCGGCATCCACCCGCGAGAGGCCGCAGAGCACATGGGGACCGCCATCCCCGAGGTCGTCGAGACCGCACTGGCGCACGCCGCGGAGCGACACGACGGCGACGGTCCCGTCGTCGACGGCGTCGCCTTCTCCCGCGGCCCCGGGCTCGGCCCGTGTCTCCGCATCGTCGGCACCGCGGCGCGCTCGGTCGCCCAGACGCTCGACGTGCCGCTACTCGGCGTCAACCACATGGTCGCGCACCTCGAAATCGGCCGCTACCAGTCCGGCTTCGACTCGCCGGTCTGTCTGAACGCCTCGGGCGCGAACGCCCACCTCTTGGGCTATCACAACGGCCGCTACCGCGTCCTCGGCGAGACGATGGACACCGGCGTCGGCAACGCCATCGACAAGTTCACCCGCCACGTCGGCTGGACCCACCCCGGCGGCCCGAAAGTCGAAGCGGCCGCGAAGGACGGCGAGTACGTCGAACTGCCGTATGTCGTCAAAGGAATGGACTTCTCGTTTTCCGGCATCATGAGCGCCGCGAAGGACGAGGCGGACGCGGGCACGCCCGTCCCCGACATCTGCGCCGGCCTGCAGGAGACCATCTTCGCCATGCTCACCGAGGTGGCCGAGCGCGCCCTGTCGCTGACGGGGACGGACGAACTCGTCCTCGGCGGTGGCGTGGGCCAGAACGCCCGCCTGCGCGAGATGCTCGCCGAGATGTGCGACCAGCGCGGCGCGAAGTTCCACGCGCCCGAGCCGCGGTTCCTTCGCGACAACGCCGGCATGATAGCCGTGCTCGGCGCGCGGATGCTCGCCGCGGGCGACACGCTCGCGGTCGAGAAATCCACCGTGGACCCGAACTTCCGTCCCGACCAGGTCGAAGTGACGTGGCGCGGCGCGGACGAGTCGGTCGCGCGCGCCTACACCGACGACGGCGCGATTCGCGGGGCCGAGGCGACCGTCGACATCGGCTCCGAGGAGGTCGTCAAGCGGCGCGTCCCGAAGACGTACCGCCACCCGGAACTGGACGACAAACTCCGCCGCGAGCGGACGAAAGCCGAGTCGCGGCTGACGAGCGACGCCCGGCGCGCCGGCGTCCGGACGCCCGTCGTCCGCGACGTGGACCCCGTCGACGGCGTTATCACGTTCCAGCGGGTCGGCGACGCGGACCTCGCGGAGCGACTCGACCCCGAGGCCGTCCGCGTCGTCGGCGAGTACCTCGCGCGCCTCCACGAGGCGGGTATCGTCCACGGCGACCCGACGACGCGGAACGTTCGGGTCGGAACCGGACCGGACGGCGAACCGCGCGTGTACCTCATCGACTTCGGCCTCGGCTTCCACACGGGTCACGTCGAGGACCACGCGATGGACCTCCACGTCTTCGCCCAGAGCGTCGAGGGGACCGCCGACGACGCCGAACCCCTCCTCGACGCGCTCGAAGCGGGCTACGAGGCCGTCGGCTCCGAGGAGGTCATCGCCCGGTTGCGAGAGGTCGAATCCCGCGGTCGGTACCGGTAGGTCGCCGCGGCCGAACTCGTCGGAAGGCCAAAACGATTTATCCCGAGCCGGCGTATTCGTCTCACATGGCAGACAAACCGCAGCGCGGAACGCTTTTCGGCATCCCGTACAACTTCGAGCGCCCGAGCGCCGGCCGACTGCTCTCGTCGTACTGGCAGCCCGGTAAGGGCATGCTGGTCGAGAAGCCCTTCGGTATCGGCTACACCCTGAACCTCGCGAGCTGGCGGTCGTGGGTCGTCCTCCTCGTCGCCGGCGGCCTGCTCTGGAACGAGCGCCAGAAGGCGGAGGAGTCCGAAGAAGAGGCCGAGGCCGACGACGGCCCCGTCGAAGTCATCGTCGACTGAGGCGAAGCGACCGACACCGACGACTTTTCCACGTCCGCCCGCGGAGGGGCGGGCATGCTCCGATACGTCACCACGAACGCGGGGAAGGTCCGCGAGGCGCTCTCGTACCTCGACGACGACGTGACCCAACTCGACTTCGACTACACCGAGGTACAGGCGTCCGAACTCGGCCCCATCGCGGCGCACGGCGCGCGCGAGGCCTACCGCTACGCCGACGAACCGGTGCTCGTGGACGACGCCGGCCTCTTTATCGACGGCTTCGAGGGCTTCCCCGGCCCGTACTCCTCGTACGTCGAGGACACCCTCGGCGTCGAGGCAGTCCACCGACTGGCCGCGGCCGAACTCGACGAGCCCCGTCGGGCCTCGTTCCGCTGCGTCCTCGCGTACTGCGACGGCGAGGCCTTCGAGGCGAGTCCAGACCCGATAGACCGCGACGACCGGACCGTGGCGGCCGCCCGCGGCGCGGAACAAGACGCGGAGGAGACGGAGGCGCTCCCGGTGAAGCTCTTTACGGGGAGCGTCAACGGTCGCATCGTCCCGCCGCGCGGCGAGGGGGGCTTCGGCTACGACCCCATCTTCGAACACGACGGCGCGACGTTCGCGGAGCTGAGCGCCGAGGAGAAGAACGGTATCTCCCACCGCGGGCGGGCGTTAGCGAAGTTCGCGACGTGGTACGCCGAGCGATAGCGAGGAGTTCGTCGAAAATCTTCGATTTTCGGAAGTTTGCTGAGCGAACGGAGTGAGCGAAGCAAACGTCGTCGGGCGCGAAGCGTCCGACGGAAGTTCGCCGAGCGATAGCGAGGCGAATCTCGTCTGGCGAACCGAGCGAACGGGAGCCGTCGCCGACCATCCCACCGACCGCTACGTTTACCTCACCGGCGCAACCCCGAACCGCATGGACCCGAGCGATTTCTTCGAGGGCGGGACCGTCACCGTCTCGGCGGCGACCTACGCGGTCGTCAAGGCCGAGCGGGGCGACCCGGACGCCTTCGCGACGATTCGAGACGAGAACGAGACGACGGTCGTCGTCGAAGAGGGGCGCGTCGACGAGGCGACCGCCGTCGAAGTCGAGCGGGGCTGGAAGCGGCTCACCTTCGAGATGGTCCTGCCGTTCGAACTCGTCGGCTTTCTGGCGCAGGTGGCGGGCGCGCTCGCCGAGGAGGACATCTCGATATTCGCGCTGTCGGCGTACTCGACCGACCACGTGCTCGTCCGGGAGGATAACGCGGCGGCGGCCGCGACGAAACTCGAATCGCTCGGCTGTACCGTCGAGCACGCCGGGAGCTCTGGAGACGAGAACTAACGTCAAAACTGGTTCGCGAGCAAACAGGTTGATACGTCCGGGGGTGGCACACTAGTCGTGATGTTCCCCGACTGCGACGAACCCCTCCCACTCGTCACCGACCCCTCCAACGGTATCGACTGCATGCGCTCCGTCCGATTGACAGCCGGCCCTGGCCCCGCCACTCCCCACAATCGTGGGGGTTCACACTCAGGGTCGGCGAGCGCCTACGGAGACGCATGAACCGAGCGAACGTCGTCGCCGCCGGCGCGGCGAGCGGCTACGGCATCGCCGTCTTCGCCGCCATCGCGGTGTTCTTCGGCGACGCCTCCCGGAGCCTCGGCGTCGCCCTCGCCTTCGGTCTCGTGACCGTTCTCGCCATCTTCGCGGTGACTCGCGTCCTCAACGACTGAGCCGGCGGTTGGGCCGGCAGTCGGGCGGGCTGCCGGCGTCTACGCCCGCGGGTCGCGGTCCGGGCCGGGGTACGACCCGCCTTCGACCTCGACGTAGAGGCTCTCTGGCGCGAACAGCGTCGCGAACGCCTTCGGGTGTCGGACGCTGACGGGGAAGCGACCGCCGAGCGCCGCGCCCGCCTGCGCCGAACTGAGGCGGTCGTCGAACGTGAGGAGGTGCATCGCGCCGCCGCGGTAGGCCGACGCCAGCGCGGGGTTGTCGCCGTCCGGGTGGGAGACGAGCTCGGCCCACGACTCGACCTTCTCGCGCCAGTCGGCCGCGAGGTCGGCGTCCGCGAGCGACGAGATGACCGCCTCGGCGTCGTCGAGGAGCGGGTCGCTGGCGACGAGCGCCGTCCACGAGTGCCGACGGAGGTGGTCGAGCGCCGCTCTGGCGGGGCCGTCGGCGAGGAGATCCGCCGCGAGCACGTCGGCGTCGGCGACGACCCGCGCGGGCGAGGGCTCCGACTCAGGCATCGTCACCTCGGCGGGCGCGGAGCGCCTCGGTGATGTCGGCCTCGGTCGTCTCGTAGGCGGCGGCGCGAGCGAAAAGCGACTCCCAACTCATGTCCGTCACCACGGGACGGCTCGAAAAGAATCCGACGCAACCGGTTTCGTACTCGAATCGTTACGATTCTCTGGTATTGAAATTGTTTGTGATTACGTTGCGTGGGAAACAGTTAATCCGCGTTCGGCGAACCACAATGCATGGCGATAGAGCGACGGCGTTTCTTACAGGCTGCTGGTGTCGGCGCGGTTCTCGGACTGAGCGGATGCACGGGAGACGCGAATCCCCCGCAGGCGAACAACGGGACCACAGAGGAGTCTCAGGGGAGCCAAAGCGGGAGCGGCGCGACCCAGGAACTGACGCTGGCGACGACGACGAGCACCTACGACACGGGCCTGCTCGACGCGCTGAACCCGGTGTTCGAAGAGAAGTTCAACGCCCGCGTGAAGACCATCTCGCAGGGGACCGGCGCGGCCATCGAGACGGCGCGGAACGGCGACGCGGACGTGATTCTCGTCCACGCCCGCGGCGCGGAAGACGAGTTCCTGCGAGAGGGCTACGGCGTCAACCGCCGCGACGTGATGTTCAACGACTTCGTCGTCGTCGGCCCGGCCGACGACCCCGCCGGCATCTCGGGGATGTCGAGCGCGGCCGACGCCTTCGCGACCATCGCGGACGCCGAGGCGACGTTCGTCTCCCGCGGCGACGACTCGGGGACGAACAAGAAGGAACTCCTCATCTGGGAGGCCGCCGGCGTCGAACCGTCGGGGACGTGGTACCGCGAAATCGGCAAGGGCATGGGCGACACGCTCGTCCAGGCCGACCAGTCGGGCGCGTACACGCTCGCCGACCGCGGGACGTTCCTCGCGACGCAGGACAACATCGACCTCGAAATCCATGTGCAGGGCCCGCTCAAGGGCGGCCCGACCATCCTGAAGAACCCCTACGGCGTCATCCCGGTCAACCCCGCGAAGTACCCCGACGTGAACTACTCGCTGGCGATGGCCTACGCCGGCTTCCTCACGAGCCCCGAGGGACAGGAGATGATCAGCAACTACACGGCGAACGGGTCGCAGCTCTTCTTCCCCAACGCGCTCTCTGAGGACCCGCAGTTCGGCCAGTACGTCCCCGAGAACTACGACGGCGGGGAGAACGCCTCGTCGTCGGCGTCGGTCTCCGACGCCCAGTTCGAGTCGTGGGTGGCACAGCACGTCCCCGAGGACTTTTAGTCCGACCGGACCCCACCACCGCCCGTGTTCGCCCTCGGCGACCTGAACCTCACCTACCTCGTCAGCATCACGGCCGTCTCGCTGTACGTGAGCACCGCGGCGGTCGCGCTGAGCGCCGCGCTCGGCCTCCCAATCTCGCTGGCGGTCGGGTTCCGCGACTTCTACGGGAAGTCGGTCGTCACCTCCGTCATCTCGACGGGGATGGGCTTTCCGAGCGTCGTCGTCGGCCTCGTCGTCCTCTTGGCGCTGTCCCGCTCGGGACCGCTCGGGACGTTCGACCTGCTGTTTACCCCCGAGGCGATGATTCTCTCGCAGACCATCCTCGCGCTCCCCGTCCTCGTGAGCGTCTCGCTGTCGGCGGTCCAGTCGGTTCCACAGGACCTCAGAGACGCCGCCTTCGCCGCCGGCGGCACCTCGACCGACGTCGCCCTGTTGGTCGTCCGCGAGGCGCGCTACGGCATCGTCACGGCGCTTCTGGCCGCCTACGGCCGCGCCATCAGCGAGGTCGGCTCCGTGCTCATCGTCGGCGGCAACATCGTCTTCTCGGACAGCACGTCGTTCACCCGGACGCTCACGACGGCCATCACCGTCGAAGCGCGGAAGGGGAACATCGAGACGGGCATCGCGCTCGGAGCCATCCTGCTCGCGCTCGTCCTCGGCGTGAACGCCCTCGGCGCGCGCTTCCGCGACCGGACCCCCGGACGGAACGGGAGGGGACGATGACGACCGAGAGACCCGGAACCGGCGGGCCCGGTGTCGGCGAGTCCGACGGGTCCACCGCACCCGACCCGGCGTCGAACGGGGCGGGGCGCGGCGGGACCCGACTCGCGGCTCACGACCTCGGCCACGGCTTCGGCAACGGCGCGGTGCTGGAAGACATCTCGCTGGCCGTCGAACCGGGGGAGATTCTCGCCGTCGTCGGTCCCTCGGGGACGGGCAAGACGACGCTCTTCCGACTGCTCGCCATGTTCGAGCGGCCGGACGAGGGGACGGTCGAAGTCGGCGACGACGACGTGTGGACCCTCTCCGAAGCGCGCCGACTGGCGGTCAGACGGCGAGTCGGGATGGCGTTCCAGACACGGAGTCTCTTCTCGACGACGGTCGAAGAGAACGTCTCCTACGGGCTTCGAGTCCGCCGGTCGTGGGGCGCTCGCGTCCGCGACGCGGTCGAGGGGCTGTTCGGCCGCGACGAGCCGTCGGAGACGGTCGAAAAGGCGCTTCGGACCGTCGGGATGTTCGACAAGGTCGACCGCGACGCCGGGTCGCTGTCGGCGGGCGAGGCCCAGCGCGTCGCCATCGCGCGGGCGCTCGCACCCGACCCGGACGTGTTACTGCTGGACGAACCGACCTCGAACCTCGACCCGCGGAACACCGCCGCCATCGAGTCGGCGATGCGGGCGGCGCGGGACCGCGGCATCGCCGTCGCGCTCGCGACTCACGACATGCAGCAGGCCCGGCGGGTGTCAGACCGGACGGCCGTCATCCTCGGCGGGACGTGCATCGAATCGGGACCGACCGACGAGGTGTTCGAGTCGCCGGACGACGACCGGGTCCGCCAGTTCGTCGAGGGGAAACTCGTCTACTGAGCGCGGGAGGCGAACGGCAATCCCGGCAGTGGTATAACAGCAGATATTGCACGTAGATAGCGTGTGACCCCTGTCTGACGCAGATTTAAGGTTCCCCGTACGTACCCGAGTATGGGGCGCGCACTCGGCCTCAGTTCCCATCCTCCCACCGGCGCGCCCGGCACGAAACCACCACCACCATCGTCGTTCTGGTTCCCCCGGTACGACATGCGGCGCCGCCACCACGGCGCTGTTTTCCGAGACGGACTACACCGCAGAGAGACCTCTCGACCCGCCGAACGTCGTCGCGGCGTCAGCCGAGTAGTTTCGACCGAACCCGTTCCAGCGCGTTTCGCTCCGTGAGGAGCGCGAGCTGGTCGCCGGGTTCGACGACGGTCCCCGGAAGCGGAATCGTCATCGGCTCGCGCTCCCGGCCGTGGGCGTAGACGCGCCCGTCCGCGCCGAGGTCGATGTTGGCGACGTGGTCGCCGACGACGGGTGCGCCGTCGGGGACGGTTACCGTCGTCAGTCGGAGCTGGTCGGTGAGGTCGCCGATGGCGTTGAAGTCGCCGCCGAGGAGCGCCGTCTTCGCGCCGGCCGCGCCGAGGCGTTCGGGGTAGATAATCTCGTCCACGTCGTCGGCGTAGCGCTCGTAAATCTCCTGGCGGTAGTCCTCGCTGATTCGCATGACCGTCCGGCAGTCGTACTCCTTTCCGAGCATGCAGGCCGCGAAGTTGATGTTCGGGTCGCCGGTCAGCCCGCCGACGGCGTCTGCGCCCTCGACGCCCGCTTCCCGCAGGACGCTCTCGGTCCCGCCGTCGCCGAGAACCGCCTCGAAGCCCTCGTCGCGGGCGCGGTCGACCTTCTTGTCGTTGTTGTCGACGACCGTCACGTCGTGGCCCTCCTCCCGGAGCACGCGGGCGGTCCGTGAACCCACGCGGCCGTAGCCAACGATAACGAATTTCATGGTAGTAGTATGCACACCGGATGGCTAAAAGATGGCCCCCGTCAGGGTCGAGTCCGTTCGAGTCGCTCCGTGACCGAATCGATGGTGTCCGCGAGTGACGGCGTCCCGAAGAGGGCGACGAGCACCGCGCCGACCGTGTCGAAGACGAGGTCGACGATAGTGTCGCCGAGACCGTACTGAACGAGGACGGCCTCCGAGCCGACGGCGTCGGCGGCGAGTCGCGCACCGAACTCGAGTACCTCCCAGAACACGCCGGCCGCGAGCGTGAAAAGCAGGATGTAGACGAACATGAAGCGGTCGGGGAGGTAGACGGTCTCGGTGTACTCGTCGACGGCCCGCGCGGTGACGTAACCGACCGCCGCGACCACGGTCGCCGAGAGCGTGTGGGTGACGTGGTCCCACCAGTCGATGTAGTGGTACGGGCCGAGCATGCCGATGGCGTGGAGCAACACCGCCAGCGCCAGCCAGAGGCCGAGAAGCGGGTGGAGCCGAATCTGCCAGTCGCGGCGGAGCACCGCGGGGAGGAACGTCGCCGCCAGCGCGAGCACGGCGTTGACGGCGACGCTCAGGTTCCGCGTGTAGAGACCGACGAGGAAGATACACACGATGATGGCCTGAATCGCCCGCCCCGCGAGTCGCTCGATTCGACTGGGGACCATTGCGGTGTGCTACGACCTGAGCAGGCTAAATTCGACCGTGAGACTAGCTAGCACGACCACCGACATCGTTTTTCCTCCAGATTGCATACGCCCCATCGATGATGGCCACCACTCACGCCCTCGCGGGTGTCGTCCTCGGCACCGCCGTGTGGGCGCTGGTCCCCGAGGCCGGGATGCTCCCGGTGCTCGCGGCCGCACTCGGCGGCCTGTTCCCCGACTTCGACCTCTACGCGGGCCACCGGAAGACCCTCCACTTCCCCGTGTACTTCAGCGCGCTCGCCGTGCCCGCGGTAGCGGTCGCCGCGCTGAACCCGACGACCACGACGCTCGCCGTCGCGCTGTTCCTCGCGGCGGCCGCGCTCCACTCCGCGTCCGACGTGCTCGGCGGCGGCCTCGAACTCAAGCCGTGGCTCGGCACCTCCGAGCGCGCCGTCTACGACCACTGGAACGGCCGGTGGCTCGCCCCGAAGCGCCTGATTCGCTACGACGGCGCGCCCGAGGACCTCGCGCTGACGCTCGCCTTCGCCGTCCCGCCGGTCCTCGCCTTCGACGGCCTCGCGGAGACGCTCGTCATCGCCGCGGTCGCCGTCTCCGGCGTCTACGTCCTGCTCCGGAAACCGATGGTCGCCATCGCGGAGACCGCCGTCGCGGCGATACCCGACCACGTCGTCGACTACGTGCCGGAGCGGTTCGTCCGCGACCTCCGGTAAGCGGCTCCCGTTTTCGAGGCGTCTCGACCGCCGATTCTCCGGGTTTCAGCGCCGCTTCCGTTTCGAGCCGACAGCCGTTTCGAACCGACAGCCCGCGAGGGGGCCGACCGGGACAAGACACTTATCTGACGGCCGCGCGGTCGAACTCACCCGAGTTCCAGAATGACAGACCAACGACGCGCCGTCAGAGACGCGTACGACCGCCTCGCCGACGACTACCTCGACCAGCGGAGCGACGACGCGCCCGCGGTGCTCGACGAGTTCGCCGACGCCCTCGACCCGGACGCGCGGGTGCTCGACGCCGGCTGCGGGCAGGGAACGCCCGTGACGGACGCTCTCGCGGCCGACTTCGACGTGGTCGGCGTCGACTTCTCCCGCGAGCAACTGCGCCGCGCCCGCCGAGACGTGCCGGCGGCGCGGTTCGCACAGGGAGACATGACCGCGCTTCCGGTCCGGTCGGACTCCTTCGACGCCGTCTGCGCGTTCTATTCCGTCATCCACGTCCCAATCGCGGAACACGAGCGGGTGTTCGCGGAGTTCGCCCGCGTCCTCCGGCCCGGCGGCACCCTGCTTTCGACCGTCGGCGGCGAGGCGTGGACCGGGTCGAACCCCGACTGGCTCGACAGCGGCGTCGAGATGCGCTGGAGCTTCCCCGACATCGACGAGACCTACGAGACGCTCGATTCGACCGGGTTCGCGGTCGAATCCGAGTTCGTCGTGGACGACGAGCTGGGGAGCCAGTACCCGTTCGTGTTAGCGCGATACGAGAGCTGAGATGGCTATTTTAGCGGGGAAGACGCGTCTCAGTCGGTCGGTTTCGCGGTCGGAGACGGGGCCGCATCGGCGCGGGCCTCCCGCCGATGGAGCAGGTACGCACAGCACACCGCGACGACGCCCGCGGCGGTGGCGATGCCGAACGCGACGCGGTAGCCGGTCGGCGTGTAGACCCGCGCGCCGGCCACCGTCTCGCCCGTCCAGTAGGCGTCGAGGGCGAGACCCATCACCGCCGGAAACAGCGCCGCGCCGAAGTAGCCCATGCTGTTTATCGCGCCCGTGACCGTCGCGCTCGCGGTGGCGTCGTGGCGCTCCTTGGCGACCGTGAAGGCGATGACGGCCCCGCCCATGACGAACAGCGCCGAAAACAGCAGGACGCCGACCACCAACAGCGGCGGCGTCACGAGGAGGAAGACGAGCCCGTACGCGAGGGTGAAGACGACACAGGAGGCGACGATGAGTTCGGTGCGGTAGCCGATGCGGTCCGAGAGCGTCCCCAGCACGGGCGACCCGAGGAGGAAGCCGACGTTGCCGACGAAGACGAAAAGCGAGGCCGTCCGGACCGACACGTCGTAGAGGTCGGCGATGTAGGGCACGCCCCACAGGCCGGTGACGGTGAAGTTCGTGCCCAAGACGAGAAACAGCATCGTCCCCATCAGCCACGTCTCGCCCTCGCGGAGGACGCGCTTCGTGTTCTCGACGACCGTCCCGAGTTCGACCGACGACGCGGGCGGGCGGACGCCGTCGAGGGGGTCGAACCCGGCGTCTCGCGGTCGGTCGCGGACCGCGAGGTACGTCACGACGGCGAGGCCGACGCCGCCGACGCCGACCCCGAGGAGCACCGAACGCCAGCCGACCGAGTCGATTGCGACCGCGAGCGGCGTCGTCGCCAGCACGCCGCCCATGCCCGCCGCGGCGACGGTCCACCCGGTCATCGTGGCGAACTCGTCCGGCCGGTACCAGTTGGCGAGAAACCGGAGCGTCGCCGTGTAGAGGACGCTCCCACCGAGGCCGAGAAGCGCCCGCGAGGCGAACGCCACCCCGTAGGTCGGTGCGAGCGCGAAGCCGAAGACGCCGAGCGCCATCACGGCGAGCCCGCCGGCGGCGACCCGGCGCGACCCCGCGCGGTCCACGAGGATTCCCGCCGGGAGCTGCAGGCCGGCGTAGATGTAGAAAAAGGAGGCGTGGAGCATACCCAGTTCCGCGCCGGTCGTGTCGAACGTCCGCGCGAGGTCGTCGGCGAGGACCGCCGAGGTGACGCGATGAAAGCTGACGAGGAGAAAGCCCGTCGTCAGGAGCGCCCAGAGCGCCCACCGGGCGCGGGTCGGTCCGAACCGCGAAAGCCGTGTCATGGCTCAGGCGACATCGCGTGCGTGTAAATGTCTATCGTGAATATTCGTGTGGGACGGTGCGGGTGAGCGGTGGTCCGTTCCCGTTTCCGACCCGACCCGACCCGACCCGACCCGACCCGACCCGGCCGTGAGTTCCTCCGCTATCCCCCAAGCGTATATCGGCGGCACGTTACGTACGTGCCATGCTCGCGTCTCTCATCCTCGCGTTGATTTCACTCGGCGTCGCCGTCGGACTGCTCGGCACGCTCGCCGAAACCGACGATCCCGACGAGTACGATTACGTCGTCGCGAAGGACGGCACCGGCGACTACGAGACGATTCAGGCCGCTATCGACGGCGCGAAGTCGTTCCCGCCGGACCGAATCCGAATCCTCGTCCGGGACGGCGTGTACGACGAGAAGGTCGAAGTCCACGCGTGGAACCCCGACATCACCCTCGTCGGCGAGAGCGCCGAGGGGACGGTCATCACCCACGGTGACCACTTCGAGAGAATCGACCGCGGCCGCAACAGTACCTTCTTCACCTACACGCTGAAGGTCCGCGGCAACGACTTCCGCGCCCGCGACCTGACCGTCGAGAACAGCGCCGGCCCGGTCGGACAGGCCGTTTCGATCCACGTGGACGCCGACCGGGCGAGCTTCGAGAACTGTCGCTTCCTCGGCCACCAAGACACCGTCTACGCCGCCGGCGAGGGCGCGCGCCAGTACTTCTCGGACTGCTACGTCGAGGGGACGACCGACTTCATTTTCGGCGGTGCGACCGCCGTCTTCGAGGACTGCCGCGTCCACTCGAAAGCCGACTCGTACGTGACGGCGGCCTCGACGCCCGAGAGCGAGCCCTTCGGTTTCGTCTTTCTCGACTGCGAACTGACCGCCGACGCCGACGTGTCCGAGGTGTATCTCGGCCGCCCGTGGCGGAATCACGCCCGGACCGCGTTTATTCGCACGCGGATGGGCTCGCACGTCGTCCCCGTCGGCTGGCACAACTGGTCGCGTCCGGAAGCCGAGGAGACGGTCGAATACGCGGAGTACGACAGCCGAGGCCCGGGTTCGGAGGGCGAGCGGGTCTCGTGGGCGACGGCGTTGGCCGAGGACGAGGTCGGGAGGTACTCGAAGGCGAACGTGTTGGGTTCGGAGGATGCTGGTGAGTGGTGGGACTGGGAGGAGTGAGAGTGCGAGTGGGGCGGTTCAGTCTCAACCGGAATCCAGTAACTGCTCGGCGACGAGACGCCTCGCTCGATAGTTAGATTCCGAGAAGAGCCTAGGCCGGGATTTGAACTCACTCGCAAATCAGAGATTTGCTCGCTGCTCAAATCCGGCTACGGCTTCCGCTCGTCACGTTGTTCCTCACAGAAAGCCTAGGCCGGGATTTGAACCCGGGGTCTCGTCCTTACCAAGGACGCGCTTTACCGCGCCCCTTTCAGCGAGATATACCGGACATATTATCCGGATACTCGCCCCAAGTCGGCTGTCTTCCTATAATTCTATAGACGCTATTTATAAAAAACGCCCGGTTAGGGGGGCATATGCCGAACCAATATCACTCTATCTCGCTAATCATCGGGGCAACTTGCTACGGGATTTTTGAGAGTTCGCTATCTCTTTGTTGCTAATGTCCCGGCTCATCTACCATTCCGAAGAAGGCTATGACAGGGGAAAATCACCGTTTGATAGGGATATTAGGGAAACGGCAGACTCCGAAGAGGTGAGAATTGTCTGTCCGTACATTGGCCCTGCCTACGTGAAAAGCATCCTCAGCGACGTAGATGAGTGGCAGATTATCACCGATGTTGTGGCTTGGGTCGGGACGTTTCACGGCGACTCAAGAGATGAAATCAAGGAGTTCATCGAAGAGCATCAAGACCGGATTCATCACTTCCGTCATATCCACGCAAAAGTGGTTCTCTCGGATGATTCGGCAGTCCTTGGCTCAGCGAATCTCACGGAGAAGGGTGTAACCGGACGGACTGAGATGGGAGTTCGGTTTAGCGAGGAAGAGAAAATCAAGGAGTTGAGTGAGTGGTTCACCCGGCTTTGGTCGGAGAGTGACCCTGTTGACCTTGATGAACTTGATGAACTTGTCCGTACTTCCCCGTCTGCCTCTTCGACCTACTCACGGTCTACAACATCACTCACTTCTGATGCTCCAAGGGTGAATGCGAGTTTCGTAGAGGATACGGAGCCACCAACAGCGGAAAGCATCGATGTGGATGAAGAGGGCCACAGGGCGTTAGTGAAGCGTGTTCAGTTGGCTCCAAGCCGGAAGTGGGCTAATTCCTTCTTCGACCTTCTGAGCGACTTGATAGCCGCTACGGGACTATCTGAGGATGATGCTGAGTTGGTTACAGCGATTCCTCAGAAGAAGCGTATCAGCATCTCTATCAACCGACGTATGGTATTGGGAGCGTTCTTCACAGGGGAAGCCAAGACCGGCTTCATCATCGGTGAGGAAACGGAGAGTCTTGATGAGTTGATTGAGAAGGCTGATGGATACCTTGATTTTTCGGCAAATGCCGGAGAGGATGAAGAGAAGACACCCCATTGGGTGGAATACGAAGGGGAGCCTGAGCGTATGGTGACTCCAACCTTCCGCCGGAAGTGGATGAAAGCCGCAATACGTGAGATTGAGAGAGCTTCAGGTTCCATTCACCAAGATTCTCATCAACCTCTTGTCTACCAAGCGGCTGTAGATGAGAACTACCGGAATCAGGTTCTCAATCAGGCGTTTTCTGATGAGGTTTGAAGCACGATAGAAGACCCTCAAGCGACCTTATTAGGCTATTCACGGCTTATTCTGAGTTGACTCCGGCATCATAGCACCGCACCGGAGTCCAAGAGCGTTAGTTGCTCTATCGTGGGGAACTCAACCCCGCACCTTCTCCCGTTCGCACCCCCGGTTCAACCCTCATTGACCAACCCGAACCGGGATTTTGAGTGATGGGTTGACCAAACAAAAACCATTGATATGCCCCTTGAGAGCATTGTTTTCAACAGATATGGAGAAGGAAGACTTGAGCGAAAAGCGGCTGAGAGAAATGTACCACGACAGGGAGATGAGCCTGTCTGAAATTGCTGATGAGACGGGAGTATTCTCATACCACCTGTGGGAGCGGATGGAAGCGTTAGGAATCGAACGACGTTCCCCCGGAGAAGGCCAACAGTTGAAGCGAGAGCAACAACAGCCCGGTGAGGAAGAGCGAGGAAAGGATGCTGATGCAGACCGTCCGGATGAAGAGGAAGAACAGGAACGGGTGAGTGACCGGATATACTTCTCACCTCTTCATTATTATGTCGAAGAAGTGATGGATAAAGAGGCTCAGTAGGGCTATTAGCGAGATGAGGCACTTATAAAGTATATTGGAAACTCGCACTTTCAGGGTCACACAAGAGGGTTGATTCACTACTTCACCAAACTGTCACAGAATCAAAGTGAAGGCTAATTTGATGCTCATAGGTAACTCCCGTTCAGCCGGAGCCGAGAAAAGTTGAGATTTTTTCAGTCCCTTCACCCTCTATAACTCTATTCCGCTATAACGTTATTAGCAAGCCCTATAGCACCTGTAACGCTCTCAGACAGCTTCTATTCCAATACGACCAATCCCCTTCACCGACATACGAACAAGCACACGGGGCCTGTGAGCCGGTCTGATGGGATGCTCTACACATAGCACCCATTTGGGTACTCAATAAGAGCGATATAGCGCGAATATGGCCCACTCAGTAGGGCAGGGCAGTCATCACACCTACCCGGAGTTGTGATGGGACGGTCTGCCTCATCGGTTGGAGAGTCACTTATGATGAGGTGATGTTTCTGTATTTGTCCAATAAAAATCAGTTTTCTCGGAATAATATAACTCTCTAATCGTGCGGGTAAGAGCATAGGTAGCGTAGAATTTTCACCAAATCTCATTTACCTGTTATAAAATTCTAACACTATAGCACCGGGGGGTCTTCTGAGTGAACCTGTCCCGTCAAAAATTTCAAATCAGAATTTCCGAACCTGCCCCGGCTTCCGATAATAGGGGTATTATCGCTCTCCCCCCTCACCGGGATGAGGGTACTTAAAGAGAGTTTCAGATTCGCACTCTTAGAGTCTGATTGTGGCGAATGTTAGACTTTAGAAAAGCGCGGAAATGTATACAAGAGGAATATCTTATACTGTATACTATTAGAAAGTATGATTATACTCTATTCTTCTTCTAATCCTTCTTTGTCTTCTACCAAGTCATCTAAGTAGGAGTTCGTAATCCCTCTATCAATCCAAAGGTCATAGGCACTCTTCCTCTTTTCCCGATGAACAAGACCTTCTGCCTCAAGCACAGGCAATACGTTTCTGATGTGCCTTTCACTCACCTCAGCATACTCGCTCAGTTGGGAAACGGTCGCTTCCTGATGTAAGAGAACTCCGCGTGCTACTGAGGATTTTGTAGCCAAGTCTACCCCTTCACAGTAGACAAATGGAACGTCTTCTACTACGCTGAAGACATAGGCCCGGTGCTTGGGATTCACCTCATACTCCGTCTGAAAATCAAGGCTCTCCATTTCATAGGCGACAATTTCCTTATTCTTCCCGAAAGTGAAAGCAAACTGAGCCGCGAGATAGGACTCAGCCTGTATCTGATTATATCGCCCAAAATTCTCCGCGAGAATCTGATTCACAACCTCTTGGTTCCCCCATCCGCCGGAAGTGAGTTTCTTCCGTCTATCAAAATAGTTGTCTTCGACGTAGGGTACTTCATCCCATACATTCACAGGGTGGAATCCTTCATCGGTCTTCTCAGTTGGCCCGATTACATCACGGGGAACATCGCTACATCGTTCCTGTTGAATACGGTCTGCCCTCTCCGCATAGGTTTCAAAAACTTCACTAATACCGCTGATAGGGGTATTATTCTTTGAAGGATTTGCCGATACGTTTGATTTTAGCGAAAGTTCTAAATCTATTCCGCTATAATTTGAAACTGTCATCGTTAGTTGGTGACACCTGCATTGTGGACACATCCGTTCCGTGCGAAAGGGAATTGGCGACGTGGGAAATCGCCTGTCTCATTCCCTCAGTTTTCGTTGGTTAGGTGTGTCTGAGACTATTCCGTACTCCCATTTAAAACCGAGCAAAATAGAAGGCGAATAAGTTTATAGAATCATAAAATTGGGCATTGTTAATCTGGTAATAGGGATATAACCGTCTAACGTTTGAGGATTGTTCAGTTATCGTTGTTGGCTTTAAGTAGAGACATATCCAATTGATAAACGAACCAATGGAGAACCACAGCACGATTACGATTCCGACAGAACTCAAGACGGATTTAGAAAAGGAGAAGGGAGAATACGAAACGTGGCCCGCGTTCCTTCACTCGCGGATTGTTGAGGGAGCCAACCGATGAGCGGAGTTCCTGAGGCTACCTTACAGGAAGCGTTTGAGACGGTTCTCCCGGCAGACCGTGAGGAAATGTCTGAAGAGGAAATGGCAGTTCATCTCGCTGAGAATATTGGGACGCTTCAAGATTATCTCTCCGAGCGAGGGTTTGAGTTGGATAAATCCGGTGAGGCTACCCCACAAGATATGCTAAAGTCGTTCTACGGGGCAGATAGCGGGAATACATCCTACTTTGACCCTGAGACGGTGAACGCCGTAGAGAGCAAGTTTGAGACTCCCGATGACGTAGAAGCCGATGAAGGTTCTCCCCCGCTCTCCGTTCACTATGGCAAGTCGGTGGATACTCCCGCTTCATCGAACCGTGGCAATTCCCATCACGAATCGGGATAGAAAATGGGGAGTGATGAGAGTGAGCCGGTCGCCAAGGTCGTAGCCGTCTACCACGACAACGGACTCACCGCTGATGATACATTGCTCAAACGCTCCGTTACGGCGGTTGAAGCGCCCTCAGGGGTAATCTATCGCTTCCGTCCGGACGGCGATGAGCAAGTGTCTGAACCTGTCCCTGTCCAATCTGAAGAAGACGCCCGGTGGTTCAGAAGTTTCGCGGTGTTCAGCGTAAGGAAGGCAAACACCCGGTGGTCTGATTGAGCCGTCCGATTCGCCAACAGTCCATACAGGGAGCCTCAGCCGTTACTCAGGGAGAAGCATTCGCGGCTAAGGGTCACAACTCACTTGGTCTGTTCGTAGTGGCTCAGGGGCTTGATACAGCCGGTGGGGACGTGTTCACCGTCCGTCTTGAGGTTGAAGGCCCTGAAGGTGAATGGAGTCCCATCTACGATTATAGCGGTACTGTCATCGGAGAACTCACCGGGAGTGAGGCTGTAGATGTTGACTCCGATGGAAGCACCTACAACGCTTTCACAGCCGTTCACGGAGTCCCCGCCCCATCCATCCGAGCGAACCTTACGGACTACACAGACGGCGGCTCAGGGTTCACGATTGACGCCTACGTATTGGGGGCAGGCAACGCCGGAACGGGAAGCGCATTTCTTTCCGGTTCGGTCTGAATCTTGCTCTTCCTCAGTTACCCCACGGTTGGTTATAGAATCATAGCGTGTGGGGTAACTCGCGGGCAGTCTTTTCACCCTCCTCCGTTGGCGGTGAGGTTGGTCGGGGTCGTAGGAATCGCCCAACTTCTTCAGTAGAGAATTCCAATTCTCTCTTCCCATCTTCAGCGTCTTCAGTTGTTCTCGCGTTGATTTACAGGGAGTTCGGGAGATAAGAAATATCAGTTAAGTCTTGAACCGACTCAAGGTCGTTTACTGTATCTGATATGAGTGTTTCAGCCTCAGCTTGGGAATCTACAGATTTAGACCATCGAGTTTTGTATCCTTTCTTCCCCTTCTCGCCAAGGATTCCGTGTTCTGATTGAATACTAACGTCCCACGATTCTGTCTTAGAACTTGGGCCGTGTTTGACGACATTGTGTACTACGTGAACTGCCCCATCCAAATGCGAGGGGATTGCTCTAAATCCATCATCGCCGTCGCTTTCACTTTCTTTAACTGAACTATCGCTACCAACTTCAACAAGTTCCCAATTTGACGGCCAATCTCCAATTTTACTACTCATAACAATTCCTTCGGGTGAGTGTTTTTAGTAGCTTTTCATTACTGTGGTTGGTGGGTATACAGGATAATCTTCATAGGAATGGCAACGGGCCATAGGGTATGGATTGGGATGAAGAGACGGCTCAGTTTCCAAATACAGATACAGCCGAAGCAGATGCCGTAAACGTCTTGGAATCCCTTCTGAAGACAAAAAGAGTCAAATCAGAAATTAACACGCGAGATAAGCTCCCGGCTGAAGACGGGGCTCTCTACTTGGTGGATGAGAACAACAGTATAAGCGGGAAGCTCACCGTTCAGGTAAAGAAGCTCCCATCTGATTATTCTGATTCTCCGAAAAAGCAGTTCGATTTGGTGGCCCTCAACCATTTTGTGAATGATTTCGCTCCTTTCCTTCTAATTGTAGTGGATATCGATAAAGAGGTTGCCTATTGGGAACATATTGATGACAAGTATATGGATGGCTTGGAATTAGATGAAGGGCAAGAATCCAAGGTCATTCATTTTAACCAAGGGAAGCGTATTGATGGTGAAGATGAGTCATATATTGGTCATTGGCAAAGGATAGTGGATGATAGGAGAGAAAAACTGTATTTCTCAGAAGATTATAAAGAGGCGTATGAAGACCTACGCCAAAGAGCGAATCCGGCAGTAGGCCAAGAACAGGATTTCTTTGAGCAGATATACCGATTCTTAGATGAATATGATAGTTTGATTCAGGAAGATATTCCGGTACTCAACCATCGATTATACGCCGATGCCCGAAATATCGGGCTCGCCTATCAGGAATATACTGACAACGAATTACATTATGGGCTCTATCCCATTCCGGCTAACAGGAATGACGTTCAAATAAAAACGGTAGACGGGCCGGTATTGGATGAATTAGAAGGAACGACCGTTTCACGGGGTCATTATGATGAAAATCCAATTGAATATCGCCCGAAGGAGTATGCGAAAGAGGTTGCCCACTCAAAGTTGGAGAATCTATTTGAGCAAAAGGGACTGATACATACTGTTGATGAGTTCTTGGCACGGGAATTTATTTTTGATTTTATTGACGAGTTCCACGTCCCTCTTGGATTGGAGCAGAAGGACGAATACACCCTAAGGGAAATCCGATATGGGTTCCGCAATTATCTCCCGTTTTGGGTTGAAGAAGCTCTGAAGAATAAAGAAAAGACAGGACGAATGGGGAATCTCGGACGAAGAGGGTACATTGACCTTTCATTATTGTTGATGCAGACACTTCCTGATGAACGTGATGAGATAGGTCGGAAGGCGCAAGAACGTTTAGAATCAGACGAAAGAACCCGCCCCTACCCTATCGGAAACGAAGAACTCTCACCCCGGATTTTCAAGGAGTTTGTGGCCTATCTTGAACAGAACGGTGTAGAAGAGATTCAGCGCCCCTACATTCCCAAAGACTACTCAAGATACGACGAAGGTGGTGGGGGTGGGATTTGGCAGGCCTACTCCCGGTCTGATATGCGGGAGAACTTAGAGCGATTCTTCGACAAGCTCCCATCAGTCTACCGAAAGATTGTTTCTGAGAACTTCACCGGGATTCAGGGGGAGCTTCCTCTGTTCAAGAATGCCTCAAAGGTACTCATCACGTATGAGGTGAATGACGAATATGAGTCGCGTGAAGATTCACCGGGCATTCAGTACGTTCACCTGAAAGATGAGTATTGGGACGAAACCAAGCCCGTGATTGAATTATATTCTTCAGAAGAGAGCCCTCATCACGATTTATGGGAAGAAAAGAGAGTTGGTGATGAGCTTGTGGTAGATGGTACAAACTACGAGATTTCATATATGTCAACAGGTGTTCTGAGGTTCCCATACAATGAATTACCGATGATGAACTTCATCTACGACCGATTAGAAGATGCCGCAAGAGAATATCTCTTAGACACAGAAAATAGCATTTGAACTTATTCTAACCAATTAGGCATAGCCACCATAGAAAACACACTCTATTCATCGCGTAACTATTGCTCCCTATATCTACCAAATTTGCTCTACCGCGCTGTTCCGCGTCTCAGCGTCGGAGTGAAGATACTTCATTGTAGTATTCAGACTCTTGTGGCGAAGTTGTTCTTTCGCGTGGTGCGGCCCGACGTGATTCGCCCAATAGGTAGCGACTCCGTGACGGATGGAATACCACGAAATATCCCTGTGTTCGGGAATCGGAACGTCCCCGTTATCGATTACCCGGTGAAGGAGCGCGTTACAGGACTTGGAGCCGTATTGAGACGACTTTTGCGTTAGCCACAGTTCCTCTCTTCCATTGTACTTCTCTAACGAAGCTCGCTCATCAAGCCACCGCCTGAGTGTCTTCGCCGTCCGTTTCTTAATCGCACAGTTCCAATGCGCTTCGTTCTTCGTAGATTCCTCTTTCGGGATATTCAACTCATTATCTTCTAAGTTCACCCACGAAACCTTAGCCCGCCCAACTTCGATAGGCCGTAGTCCGGTGTCAAGGGTGACAGAAATCATCGATGGGTACTTCCAAGAGTTCGCCTGCTTGAACTCATCCGGCCCGACCTTCTCTTTCGGGATTCCAAGCCGTTGGGCAACGAATGTCTTCAGTTCACTCCGTTCCTCAGGCGAAACGGAATGGTAGCCTTTGACCGATGAATGGTCAAGCGCGGCTTGATACAGCGGCTCAAACGCGCTACGTCTGAGGTAATCGCGTTCATCACCGTTGGATTGAGAGAGTTCAATTTCTACCTCCCATTCGTACTCCGTTCCCCGGACATAGTTGCTGAAGCGGAAATACCGCTGAATGTCCTTGGCGTGATGGAGAACGGTGGAATCAATCATCCCATCCGATTGGTCAAGAACGCGGATGAACTTGTTCGCGTGTTCGGGTGTGAACCTTGTCGTGTATTGGCTCTCATAGCGCCACAGCCACCGAAATACGGTTTCAAGTTTGTAGTGAGTGGACTCAAGCGTTGTTTCTGCTAAGCCTTCGTGCTTCTCGGGGTTCTTCCCGTAGGTGGCAAGCCACGAAAGCAGTTCGCGCTTGAAATCACGATAATCCTCTACCATATTCAGCCCGAACTTCTTCAAATCCTCTTCCGACCGCTTGCTCACCAAGGGGTATCCGAACTCATAGTTGTCCGGCGCGGGCGGGATTTCTGTGTTCAGCGAGTCATCGTTTCCGAGATTTTCCAATGGGTCTGCTTTGTTCATCGCCCGCGTTCACCCCCGTAACCACCGGACAGCGCGGGGGCTGATGTTATAGTGTCCTGACAATACACCAAATCGCAAGACGGCGCGGGTGTGTCCGTGTAGTAAAACGGACTGTTTCTGAGTTCCATTTATTCTCTCCTGAAAACAGCGTAAAATGGGGAGAGAAGGCTTGAAACTGCCTTAAGCCTAGGCCGGGATTTGAACCCGGGCTCTCGTCCTTACCAAGGACGCGCTTTACCGCTAAGCTACCCAGGCAGGCATTCCTTGGTTGTCCGGGTTACTCTTTAGGGGTTTCGATTCGAACCGACCCGGAACCGTGGTAGCGTATGTCGATTAGCGGTCCGCCGCGGAGGTGACCGCGTCGTCGCCACCGCCGCCCTGATAGAGGGCCGCGATGCGCTCGACGGTCCCCTCGGAGACGGTCTCGTCGGCTGGGGGGAAATCGCCGTCGTGGGTGTCGGCCAGTCCGGCGGCGTACTCCACGAGGGCGGTCGGCGGGGCCGAGCCGACGGCCGTGGTGCCGGCGACGACGGCGAGCGTGCAGATGTTCACTTCGAGTTCGCCGTCGAGGTCCGGGCGTGCCGCTTCGTCTGCCGAGCGGCGGCGAGTCTGGTCGCGGCCGAAGGCGCGGACCGTCTCGACGGCGTGGTCGGCGGCCTCGGTTCGGGCGAGGAGGTAGAAGCCGCGCGAGACGAGCACGTCCGCCGCGAGGATGTCGAGGTCCGCGTCGGTGTCCTCCTCGGGGCTATCGAGATGCGTCCACGGCTCGTCGTGGGCGAGCGACCGAGTGAGCCGGAGGCCCTCGTAGATGAGTTGCACTCCGGCCGCGCGGGAGGCCATCCCGTTCAGGTCGACCTTCGGTTCGACGGCCCGCGCGCTCACGAACGTGAGCACTGCCGGCGTCAGGGAGGCGGCGTCGAGGCGTTCGTCCAGCGCCGCACGGAGGGCCTCGGGCTCGATATCGGAGAGGGCCTCGCGCGCGGCCTCGCGGGCTCGCACGGCGTCGTCCATCGGCCGAGACTTACGGTTGGGAGGGCAAAGACCTTTGGAAAACCACGGCACAACGGGCGTATGATACGGACGACGGACGACGGCGACCTCCGGGTCGTGACCATCGACCGCCCGGCGCGACGGAACGCGCTCAGACCGACCGACCTCGACGCCCTCGAAGCCGCGGTCGTCGAGGCCGACGCGCCGGTGGTCCTCCTCCGGGGGAACGGCCCGGCGTTCTGCGCCGGCGCGGACCTCGACAGCGTCGCCGACCTCGACGATCCGGAAGCGTTCGCAAAACACGGCCAGCGCGTCGCCGACGCCATCGAAGCCGCCGAATCGGTCGTCGTCGCCGGCATCGACGGAGCGGCCCGCGGCGGCGGCGTCGAACTCGCGCTCGCCTGCGACGTGCGGGTGGCCACCTCGCGGGCGACCCTCGGCGAACCGGGCGTCCGACTCGGCCTGTTCGGCGCGTGGGGCGGGACCGTCCGTCTCCCGCGCGTCGTCGGCGAGGGTCACGCCCTCGAATTCTCGCTTTCGGGCCGCGTCGTCGACGCCGACGAGGCGCTCCGGATGGGCCTCGTCTCCCGAATCGTCGACGACCCGCGCGCGGTCGCGGCCTCGATGGCCAACAACGACCACCGGTCGCTCCGAATCATCAAGGAGCGACTGCGCGACCGCGACGGGTGGGAAGCGCGACTCGAACGGGAAGCCGCCGGCTTCGCGGAGCTTCATCGGGCGAACGTCGACGACATCGCGGCGTCGCGCGAAAAGTGAGTGCTGCGAACGGACCGGTTCGACGGCTGGTTACACGTCCAGCGCCGACGGCGCGGGGGGCATCGACCGCTTGTGGGCGCTGCCCGCGACGAGGCCGACCACGCGGTCGACCTGTTCTTCGGTCACGCCGAGGTGGCGGACCGTCGCGGACTTCGAGAGCGGGCCGTCCACGTGGAGCGCGAGAATCGCGTCGAGCGCGTCGTAGGTGAGCCCCAGTTCGCCCTCGTCGGTCTGGCCGGACCACATCTCGGCAGAGGGGGTCTGTAACACGAGTTCTTCCGGCACGCCGACGTGGGCGGCCAGCTGGCGGACCTGCTGTTTGTAGAGGTTCCCGATGGGGTTGCAGTCGACCGCCTGGTCACCGTACTTCGTGAAGTAGCCGGTCATCGCCTCGGCGCGGTTGCCCGTCCCGAGCACGATGCGGTTCTCGTGGTTGGCGACGAAGTAGTTGAGCACCGCCCGCGTGCGGACGTAGACGTTCCCGGCGGCCATGCGGTCGTCGGCCGCCTCGGGGAACGTGTCGAAGAACGTCTCGGCGATGGGCTGAATCTCGACCACGTCGTACTCGATTCCCAGCATCTCGGCGACCCCCTCGGCGTCGCTCATCATGTCCTCGGCGTTCGCCACGCTCGGCATGACGAGCCCGTGGAGGTTCTCCTTCCCGAGCGCCTCGACGGCGAGGAAGGCGGTGAGCGTCGAGTCAATCCCCCCGGAGAGGCCGAGGACGGCCCCGTCGGCTCCGGCGGCTTCGACGGTGTCTTCGATGAAGGTCGTGATGTGTTCGCGATGCGCTTCGAGTTCCGCTTCGGAGAACAGGAGGTCGAACGGGGCGTCCTCCGAGAGAACGTCGACGGATGTCATGGGCGCCGGTTGGAACCGGGGGCCCAAATAGTCACGTGTCACGCGAAAACAATGGACGGCCGTCCAGTTTTCGCGGGGGTTCGATGGGGTGAAGCGCTACGTTCAAGTGCCCCCGCAGTCTACGGATTTTTGCTTCGGAACGCGGTTCGAAGCGCAGCGCGCCGATGTGTTGTCGAACGAAGTGAGACAACGCGCGGGGCGAACGAATGTGAGCGCCGATGGGTGACTGAACGAAGTGAAGTCAGCCACGGGGTGAATGCAATGAGCGCCGATGGTCGACCGAGCGGAGCGAGGTCGAGTCAGGGGCGCAAGCAAAGCGTAGCGCGCCGATGGTCCAGTGGTAGGACACGAGCTTCCCAAGCTCGGAGCCCGGGTTCAATTCCCGGTCGGCGCACTTCCGGTGAGACGCTGTCTCACCGACGTACCGCTCGTTTCACTCGCGGTACTCCCTTCGGTCGTTTGCCGACCGACCTTCGCAAACCTTCGGTTTGCTCAGTTCTGGCGAGATGCTATCTCGCCAACGTGCCGCTCGTTTCACTCGCGGCACTCCCGGTCGGCGTACAGCCGGCTTTATTGACAGTTGTCCGAACGGGGCATATGGACACCGAGACGCCCCTCCTGTCGATTCGGCGGTGGCTGATGGTCCTCTCGCTGTTGCTCACGGTCCAAGTGTACGCCAGCGTCACCGACACCGGCGCACTCGACGCCCCCGGCCAGCCAGTGAGACTCGCACTGATAGGTGCGGGAGTCTACGTCGTCATCGCGTTGCTTCTCACCTTCTTCGAAGAATAGCACGCGTCACCGACTCAGAAAAACAGGTTCTGCACGTCGTCGAGCTCCGGCGATTCGGAGCGAAACACCGGCTCGCGGGCGGTCTGCCGAAGCATCGCGTGGCGTTCGAGGGCCGAGTCGAATTCGAGAATCGCCCGCTCGATATCGCGGGCCAGCGCGTCGATTTCGCCGTGGAGTTCGTCGTCGTCGGCCATGATACGCGTAGTTAGTCGAGGGCTGGTAAAACGGGCTCGGCCGCGAGTCGTCACCGGAGCCGTCGGGTGCAGTTCCAGCAGAGGTCGAAGGTGGTGTCGGCCTCGTTTTCGACCCCGCAGTTCGGGCAGATGCGCTCGCCCGTCGGCGTCGTCTGCACGCCGGCCTGCGAGCCGTCGTCGAACGACGCCGCGATTTCGGGGTGGGCGTAGCGGTCCGTCCGGGCGGAGTCCCGACCGGTCCCCTCGCCCATCGTCGGCTCACCGCCGTTGACGAGGTACCGATAGACCAGGAGCTGGAGCAGGGTCAACCCGAGGGCGTAGACGACGATCCAACCCCAGATGTCCATCACACATTGACTTACGTTAGCATGCTATATCGGTTCTTCGGTCGAACGGGTCTGCTGACGCTCTCGACGGTGGTCGCGGGCGATGCCGGCGCGGCGGTCTGGCACCGAAAAGGGAGTTACTCGCGTCGGTGGGAATTCACCGGTCCGTCGAGTTCGCGGTCGAACTCGTCGAAGGCGTCGAGGTCGTCGGGGAGCTCGTAAGGAATCTCGCGCTCGTCGGCGCGGCGCTCGCCGCCGGCGTCGAGCGGTTCGGCCGCGTCCTCGAAGCCGGGCTTTACTTTCACGCTCTTGGCGGGCGAGCCGACAGCGATGTGGTGGGCGGGCACGTCGCCCTGCACGACCGACCGGGCCCCGACGATGGCGTTCTCGCCGACCGAAACGCCGGCGTTCACCATCGCGTCGTAGGTGATGCGCGCGTCGTCGCCGACGGTCGTGTGGTAGTTTCTGACCTCGGTCTGGTCGACGGTGTCGTGGGAGTGGCTGTAGATGTGGGCGCTGTCGGAGATGGAGACGCGGTCGCCGATGGTGAGTTTCCCGCGGTCGTCGAGGTGCACGTCGTCGTGGATGACCGTGTTGTCGCCGACGGAGATGTTGTGGCCGTACGAGAAGGTGACGCCCTTGAAGATGCGGAGGTTGTCCCCGGCCTCCTCGAAGAGGTGGTTGGCGAGCATCTGTCGGAACCGGAGGGCGAACGCGACGTTGTCGGCCATCGGCGTCGCGTCGAACTGCCGCCAGAGCCACTGGAGATGCTTCGAGCGCTTGAACTTCTCGTCGTCCTTCTCGGCGTAGTACTCGGCTTCGAGCGTCGCGTTGCAGGGGTCGTACCCCTGCAGTCGGACCCGCGTCGCGGGCGAGACGGGCTTGCCGTTCTGCCAGCGCTCCCACGCCTCGCGGTCGCCGAACAGGTCGATGAGGGTGTCCCGAACGACCGTGCAGGTGTCTTCGTCCGAGGCCAGACGAGCGTCGACCTCGTCGATAAACGCCTGTAAGCCGTCTTCGGCGTCTTCCGGAAGCGAAACGCGGACCTTTGTCATTGCACCGTCGTAAGCCGTCGAGATTCAAAGGGATTCGGTTGTGCGAACCGCGCGTCAGGCCTCCTCCGGGCAATATTAGCTGGTTTCGGGGGTCGGGCGCGTGTCTGATGGAACAAGTTCGACCCGTCGCTAGCGCCGAACGGAACCCGAAACGGACCGAGTGGGGTGTCTCTCCGATGGGTGATACGAATGGTGAAACCTATCACAGTCGCCCGAGTTTACACGATAATGAGTGAAAAATTCAGAGAAGGGATTCCGGCGTGGACGCGGGAACACGCCGCTGGCCTCCGCCGCGACGACTCGAACGTCGCGCCGGTCATCTATCCCCCGGACGAGCGACTTGACGACGACCTGCACATCTGGGACACGTGGTTCCTCCGGAACCGCGACGGCTCCGTCGCCGAAATCGACGGCTATCGCGTCATCTTCTCGCTGACGTCGTCGTCGGACCTCCTCCCCGGCAAGCGCCACGACGTGGCGACGATTCGCTACTTCTACTCCCGAGACGGCGAGGAGTGGACCACCGGCGGCGTCGTCTTCGACGGCGGCGCGCTCGGCCAGCGTCAGTGGGCCGGGTCGGCGATGTACGACCCGGACGGCGACGGCGACGACGTCTATCTCTACTACACCGCGGCCGGAGAGGACGGCGCCGAGGAGCTGACCTACACCCAGCGCATCGCAGTCGCCACCGGGGGGACCGTCCGCACCGACGACGCCGGATTCAGCATCGAGGGGTCGTGGAACCACCGAATCATCCTCACGCCGGACGGCGACTGGTACGAGCGCGAGGACCAGTCGCGCGGGATGATATACACCTTCCGCGACCCGTGGTTCTTCGAGGACCCCGCGTCGGGCGAGACGTACCTCCTCTTCGAGGCGAACACGCCCGTCCCCGAGGGGACCGGCGAGTGCGACGACCCCGTCTGGGAGGAGTTCAACGGGAGCGTCGGCATCGCCCACTCGCCGACCGGCGACCCGACCGACTTCGAACTCCGGCCGCCGCTTCTCGACGCCGTCTGCGTCAATCAGGAACTGGAGCGCCCGCACCTCGTCGTCCGCGACGGGACGTACCACCTGTTCGTCTCCAGCCACGTCCACACGTTCGCGCCCGGCCTGACGGGCTACGATGCCCTCTACGGGTTCGTCGCCGACGACCTCGCGGGCGACTACGAACCCCTGAACGGCCACGGGATGGTTCTCACGAACCCGAAAGGCGCGCCCTTCCAGGCGTACTCGTGGCTCGTCTACGACCACGGCGACGACCTCCTCGTCTCGTCGTTCTTCAACTACTTCGACTACGACCGACCGAGCCTCGACGACGTGGGACTCCTCCCGCCCGAAGAACAGCAGCGCCGCTTCGGCGGCACGCTCGCGCCGACCGTCCGGGTCGCTCTCGACGGCGACGAGACCGACCTCGTCGACACCCTCGGCCACGGACACCTGCCGCTGCCGCGCGAGGAACTGCCGACGCCGTGGTGGGAGCGAGACGGGGACGCCACCCGCGGCGGCGACTACTGAACGAACGCGGCGGTCACGCTCGTTTTCGCGCCTCGAACGTCGCGTCGAGTTCCCACGCGTCGAGCGAGCGGACGTCGACCCGGCCGTCGCCCTCGCCGCGTCGGACCGCGACCGAGACGCCGTCGGCGTCCGCGCGCGTCGGGTAGACCCGGGTCGTCAGACAGCGCTGCTCGTCGGCGAACACCTCGACGACCGAACAGTCGACGAACACGCGGAGCGACACCGACTCGCCCTCGACGGGCATCGAGCGGGGCTCTCGGTCCGCGTCGTGGGCTCGGGTGCTCCGCTCGCGGTCGACCGTGACGCGGTCGCCGTCGTACCGGAGGACGGTCCGCTCGCCAAGCGCCGGCGACTCGAACAGCCCGAGTTCGAACGCCCCGTCGCCGTCGACCGCGACGTCGACGGCGAGTTCGTAGGCGTTGCCCGAGAGGTCGAGCGACGCGTGCTCGTCGGCGTCGAGCGCGCTCGCGTCGAGTTCGACGTGACGGCCGCGGAGGGTGGCGAGTTCTCCGGCGGGTCGCTGTCGGAACTCGCCGGCGGCGGTCACCGAAAGCTCGCGCGGGAGCGAGAGCATCCCGGACCAGCCGGCGCGCCACTGCGCGTCGACGCCGCGGGTCTCTTTGACCCACCCCCACGCGAGCGTCCGGCCGTCGTCGACGACGGTGGACTGCGGGGCGTAGAAGTCGCCGTAGTCGAGCAGGCCCTCGCGTTCGACCGCGAACTCCGGGGCGTCGAGGTCGGCGGTGCCGACGAAGTAGCGCACGTCCTCGTAGTTCGAGACGTGCAGCAGTTGGTGGTCGCCGAAGTCGAGGAGCTCCGGGCACTCCCAGACGGTTCCGTGACCCTCGCTACCGGAGAGAATCGGACCGACGTACTCCCACTCGCGCAAGTCGGGCGAGCGATAGAGGAGCGCGACGCCGCCGACCGCCGCGATTGCGGAGCCGATGAGCTGGTACCAGTCGTCGCCGACCTTCCAGACGGCGTGGTCGCGGAACTCCGCGGCCCAGTCGTCGGTCTCGAGGATGTCGAGGTCGTCCGGGGGCGTCTCGATGACTGGGTTGTCGGGCGCTTTGTCCCACGACCGGAGCAGCGGGTCGCTCGTCGTCGCCAGACAGGGAAGCTGGTGGTGGTCGCGACCGCCCGTGTAGATAATCGTCGGCACGCCCTCGTCGTCGACGACGGCGCACCCGGACCAACAGCCGTCGCGGTCCGGACCGTCCGGGTCCGGGGCGAGCGCGACCGGTCGGTCCGTCCAGTGCAGGAGGTCCTCGCTGGTCGCGTGGCCCCAGTGAATCGACCCGTGGAACGGCCCGCCGGGGTTGTACTGGTAGAACAGGTGGTAGGTCCCGTCGTGCTGGATGACGCCGTTCGGGTCGTTCAGCCAGTTTGCGGGGCCGGCGAGGTGGTACCGGGGTCGGAGATGGTCGTCGCCGAGTCGCTCGCGCATCGCGGCGAACCCCTCGGCGTCCGCGGGGCGGTCGGTGAACGCCGGTCTGCGGTGGACGGGGCCGCCGAGGACCGCGAGCGCGTTGCGGAGGAGGTGCTCGTTCGCGCCCATCGTCTCGAAGTCGTTGCCGTGGTGGGTGAGAAAGGCGACCTCGGCACCGATGCCGTAGACCGCGCCCGCGCCGCGGTCCCACGCGACGACGGACTTGAGCGCGACGAGGAAGTCGTCGCCGTGGAGCGTGCTGGCGAGGACCTGCCCGTTCTCGGGGAGGACGTGTTCGTACCGGGCGAAGGGGCGCGGCGCTTCGGGTGGTTGGAGGTGGACGCCCAGCGTGTCGAACCCGTCGAACAGCGGGTGGTCCGCGTGGATGGACTTCGTCAGCAGTCCGGTCGGGTGCGGCGAGTTCTCGGTCCCGACCGCGTCGGGCGCGACGGGGTCGATTCCCAGCGCGTCGACCGCCGAGAGGGCGTTGAGCGTCAGGAGGAGTCCGCCGCCGTCGGCGAGGTACGCGTCCAGTGCAGGCACACACTCGGCCGCGAGGGAGCGCACGTCGGCGTCGACGTGGCGGTCGGAGTGCCACCACAGCACGTCGAACTCGGAAAGGTCGGTCTCCCCGGCTGCGACGGCGTCGAGAGAGATTGTTTCGACGCTCGCTATCGACTCGGCCCACTCGAACGCCACTCGCTGTTCCTCCGTACGCTCGGTCGCGAAGAGAAATCCGACTCGAACCGGAATCACGTCCATTGCTGGCGTGGTTCGACATCACCGTGCATGAATCTGCGGATTCACTCGGTAGCGAGCAAATACACACAGCATCCAGAGAGCGACCGCGGGCCGCGAGCGCCGCTCACGCCGGGGATTCCCACGAGACGAAAACAAAACACACCCAATAAGTCGCCCCAATTCGTAGGGCCGGCCATGCACTACCGCGAACTCGGCACCTCCGGAATCGAAGTCAGCGAGGTCGGCTTCGGTGCGTGGGTCGTCGGGACCGACTGGTGGGGCGACCGCTCGGACGAAGACTCCATCGAGATGCTCCACCACGCCATCGACCGGGGCATCGACTTCTTCGACACGGGTGACGTGTACGGCCACGGCCACTCCGAGGAGGTCGTCGGCGAGGCCCTCGCCGACTACCGCGACGAGGTCACCGTCGCCACCAAAATCGGCTACGACTTCTACAACAACCCGCAGGCCGGCCACGGCGAACTCCCCAAGGAGATAACCGGCGAGTGGGTCCGCGAGGCAACCGAAAAGAGCCTCGAACGCCTCGACATGGAGTACGTGGACCTCCTGCAACTCCACAACGCGAACGTCGACGAGGTCACGCCCGACGTGCTCGAAGCCCTCGACGAACTGAAAGAGGAGGGCCTCATCAAGGCCACCGGCTGGGCGCTCGGCCCCTCCATCGGCTGGCTGGCCGAAGGCGACATGGCCATCGAAGAGGAGTTCGACGCGCTCCAAATCGTCTGGAACGCCTTCGAACAGGACGTGGGCAACCACTTCCTCGACACCATCCGCGAGACCGGTTCCTCGACGAGCCTCATCGCCCGCGTGCCGCACTCCTCGGGCCTCCTGAACGAGCAGGTCCGCCCCGAGACCGAACTCGGCTCCGGCGACCACCGCGGCTTCCGCCCCGACGAGTGGTACGAGACGGGCTGGGAGAAGCTCGAACAACTCCGCTTCCTCGAACGCGACGGCGAGCGCACCATGGCACAGGCGTCCATCGCCTACCTCCTCGGCTACGACGAGACCGCGGCCGTCACGCCGACGTTCCGCACGAAAGACGACATCGACGAGTGGGCGAAGGCCTCCGACGTGCCGAAGCTCACCGACGAGGAGCTAACCCGCGTCGAGGACCTGTACGCGGACAACTTCGGCATCGACCGCTTCGATGGCATGGACGCGCTCCGCTCGTCGGTCGACGGCGACGACATCCGCGCGGCCGGCCTCGACAAGCGCGTCGCGAAGGGCGCGCGCAACGAAGCCTGATGGGTCGCCTGAAGACCCTCCTCGGCGTCACCGCGGTTGCCCACGTCGCGCTCGCGTGGCTGGTCAGCCTCGACGCCAAGAAGCGCGGCGACGACGCCGGTCGCTGGATAGCGCTGACGCTCCTCACCGGCGTCGTCGGCGCCGTGGACTACGTCCGAAACGGGCGCTGACGGCGCGTCCGCGGTCGACCCCGGCTGTTTTCCGTTCTGTCCGTTCGGTCACCGACGCTCACGAGGGCTCCCCTTCGATATATATCGCACTTAGCAGCCTACTACACCGCCGCCGCCGAACTCAACGACGACATGTCGAACGCCACCGGCGGCTCCAGCTCCAGCGGGTCGACGACGCGCTCATCAACGTCGACAACCTCGCCGTGATGGACGACGGTCGCGTGCTCTGTTGCGAGGACGCCGACCAGTTCGGCCGCTCGTACAAGAACGACTGCCTGTACGTCTACACGCCGGAGGACGACGACCGCGGCCACGGGAACGACCCCGACGGCGACGACGCCGATAACCCGGGACGAAGCGACGACGCTCCGGGTCGCGGGAACGGCGACGGAAACTAACCCGACCCGCTCACGCAGTTTTTTGTATTTCGAGAGACACGTTCGACCAATGGTCCTCGAACGATTCGGTTCGGCGCTCTCCCGTGAGGCCCGCGCCGTCGCCCGAAGCCCACCGCTCTTAGGCGTGGTTACCGGGGTGTGGATGATGCTCATCGCGCTGATGATGGGCCTCGAAGTGCATCTCGCAGTCGTCTGGTTCCTCGCCGTCGCTCCGTCGACGGCGGTGGTGGCCTACGGCGGGCGGCGCGTCCTGCGTCGCTTCCGCGGTGACCGCGGCGAGTCCGACGGCGAAGACGAGTGGGCGCGGAGGGCGGACCGAGGGACCTACGACCCCGTGGACGACGAGTCGGCCATCGAGCGGCTGCGAGAGCGCTACGCGGCCGGCGACCTCTCCGACGAGGAGTTCGAACGCCGCCTCGACAAGCTAGTCGAAACCGAGAGCTACGTCGCCGGGTCGCAATCGCGGTCGCAGTCGCCCTCCGGAAACGCGAGAGAGCGAGCCTTCGAGCAGAACTGACGGAACGGGAGTCGGCCGGACGCAGGGACGGCCGCGGCGACCGGTGACCGAGTCGGAGTCGGAGTCGGAGCGCGCCTCGCGGGCGACCCGCGTGCCGGGACCAAAAGAGACACAACGCTCGACCGAGTCCGGGACGACCATGCGTAGTTCACTCGTCGACCTGCTTCCGGACCTCCTCGAACTTCTCGTCTTCAGTCTCGGGAGTGCGGGGCTTTCGCTCGCCGGCGCGTACATCGAGCGCTTCGCGCTCATCACCTTCGAACAGGGCAACGTCGAAATCGCCGCGTGGGCGGTCGTGATGGGCGCGGTGGCGCTGTACTTCGCGTACAACGTCGGAACCGACAAGGTCCGCCCGAAGCTCCGGGACGTTCGCGCCGCGCTCGCGTAGAAAAAGCTGCAGTCTGATTTTGGGCGTTCGACCGCGTTAGGCGAGGAAGACGTGTCGCGGCCGGTCCGCGAGCACGTACACGCCACCTTTTCCTGCGCTCGCTCCGCTCACTGGCAAAACCTGGACAAAAAGGTTCGTCACCCCCGATGGGGATTCCTCACCCCGCTCCCGATGGTCGCGGAGCTACGCTAAGAACACGTGTCGCGGCCGGTCCGCGAGCACGTCGCGACCCCACTGGACCGTGTCGCGGAACGCGTCGGAGCGGAAGAACTCCATGGCGTCGTCCTGCGAGCGCCACTGGCTGGCGATGAACATGTCGTCTTCGTCTTCGACGTTGACCATCAGGTCCGTGTCGAAGTGGCCGTCCATCTCTTCGAGGAGGCCGCCGACGGTGCCGAACTTCTCGACGAAGTCGCCGCGGTGTTCGGACTTGACGGTGTAGAACATCCCCATCGTGCCGAAGCCGGACTCCTCGCCGGCGCGCTCGACGATGCCGGGGAGTTCCGAGAGGAATCCCGCGGCGGTCTCGGCCGCCGACGCCGTCTCCCAGATGGAGACGACGGCGACCCGACCGCGCTCGTTTGCCTCGTAGACGGCCGTCTTGACGTGCGTCGGGTAGTGGTCGAAGTTGCCGCGGAGGCCCTCGACCTCGTCGAACAGCTCGTCGGCGTCGGCCTCGGAGTAGAGGACCGTCGCGTACACGTCCTCGCCGTGGGGCTTGCCGGCGTAGATGTTCAGGTCTTCGAGCTGCCCGCGGATGTCCTCGTCGCCGGCTTCGTCGCCGCCGTCGTCACCGTGGTGGTGCCCGCCGTCGTCGCTCTCGCCGCCGTGATGGTGGCCGTCGCCGCCGTGGTGGTGGCCACCCTCGCCGTGCGCGTGCGCGCCGCGGTGGGACTCGTCTTCGAACTCGCTGGTCGGGACGCCGTCGCCCGCGAGGAACGCGCCGAGGTCAGACGGCGGGAAGCGCCGGCCGACGTAGAACTGGCCGAACTCGCCGTACTTCGAGGAGACCTCGTCGAAGCGCATCTCGTAGACGATGTCCTTGATGTCGGTCGGGTCGTCGCCGAAGAGCGTGACGCCCCACTCGTAGTCGTCGAAGCCGACCGAGGAGGCGATGACCTGCTTGATTTTCCCGGCGTACTTCCGGCCGGTGTCGCCGTGGGTGGACATCAGGTCGCGGCGCTCGTCGAACGAGAGGTCGTACCAGTTGTGCTCCTCGCCGCGGCGCTTCGACATCGGGTAGAAGGACATGTAGGTGTCCGCCGGGATGTCGGGCTTGAGCTTGCCCTCGATGTAGCGGAGCAGCCCGGTGTCGATGTCCTCCTCGTTACCCTCGAAGTAGTCGTCCGAGACGTAGCCGGACACCTCGGTGACGGAGACGTAGGAGGTCGGCTGCTCGGTGAAGGCCGCGAGCGCGGTCCGCTCGAACTGCCGCTCGGCGCGGGAGATGTCGTCGAGCGTCGGCCGGAAGTGGACGACCACGAAGTCCGCCTTGTGGCCGAGCACGGAGAAGACGGCGGACGCGCCCGCCTCGGCGTCCTCGACCGCCTCGTGGGCGTCGAGGTACGCGACGCCCTCCTCGATTGCGCGGCGGCGCTCGCGGTCGGGCGCGTCACGCCACGCGTCCCAGTCGACGGTTCGGAAGTCGTGCAGCGCGAACCAGCCCTCGTCGGTCTGTGGGGCCTCTACCATACGGGGGCCTAGGGAGTCATCCGGTATTGAAGTTGCGAGTCGTTTTCGCGGTTCGAGAACCGTCGAAGGGAGGCGAGTCGACCCCGACCGGGGCGGCCGAGGCGCTCAGCCGAGGAGCGTCGGCCCGAATATCATGAGCACGAGCGACGCGAGCATCGTGAGCCCGATCGAGGTCGTGATGGTCCGGACGACGGTGTGGGGGTCGTCGACCGGGAGCCGCGAGACCACGGCCTCGGTCGAGGTCCGGAGGATGCGACCGCCGTCGAGCGGGTAGCCGGGGATGCAGTTGAAAAGCCCCAGCTGGAGGTTTATCCACGCCGTCCAGAACAGGACGTTGGCGACGATGAAGACGCCGCCGCCGAGGAAGCCGAGCGGGCCGCCGACCTGGTAGAAGTTGATGACCTCGCCGGTGAAGCCGGGGAAGTTCGGAATCCCGAGGACGACCGACGCGAGGGGCAACAGGAGCGACACGTAGACGAGCTGGAGGGGCGACCCGGCGAAGGCGCTGCCGAGGCCGCCGCCGTCGCCGCCGTCACCGCCGAGAAGCGAGAGGTACGTCCCCGCGGGGTACTCCTGCGTGCCGAAGTCCGTCAGGAGCAGGCCGCTCGTCCCCTGGAAGATGTTGACGCCGAGGAATCCGTTTCCGTCCTGCGGGTTCTCGCCGAGCGTCACCTGCACCGTCTCGAAGCCGCCGTCGCGGTAGACTTCGACGGCGACGGTCTGGTCGGGCGCTGTCCGGTCGAGCGCCTCCTGAAGTCCCGTGGATGAGGTGATGCGCTCGCCGTTGAACGACGAGACGATGAGGGGTTGCGTCGTCCCCGTGGCGTTGTACAGCGGGCCGTCTTCTGCGACGTTCGTGATGTAGGCACCGACCGGGATGGTGCGCTCGCCGGCGGAGGTGTCGAGGCGGGCGAACCGCGAGTCGCCGACGGCCGACTCGAAGCCGGCGCGCGTCGAGACGGCGGTCCCGTTGACCGCGGTCACGCGAATCGGGTCGGTCCCGGACTCGACGGTGAGGTTCGCGGGGTTGCCTTTGACGGAGCCGGCGACGACGAGTTCGCGCGTGACCGAGACGGTCCGTTCGCCGTCGAGTTCGACCGACACCGTTCCCGCGTCGGTCGCGAGGAGCGCGGCGTCGAGTTCCTGCGTCGTGTTGACCGGCGTGCCCTCGATGGCGGTCACGCGGTCGCCGCCCGAGATGCCCGCCGCGTCCGCAGGTGAACCGGCGTACGCGCCGGAGACGGCGACGCCCGGCGCGACGGTGATAGAGCCGATGACCGGGCCGAAAAGCAGGGCGAACGCGACCAGCGTGACGGCGAAGTTGTTCGTCACGCCGGCCGCGAACATCCGCGACTTGCCGCCGCGGTCGGCGCGGCGCTGGCTCTCCTCGGAGGGTTCGACGAACGCCCCGATGGGGAGTATCGTCAGGAGGACGATGCCCATCGACTCCACGTCGATGCCCTCGACGCGGCTGAGGATGCCGTGGCCGCCCTCGTGGACGACGAGACCGACGAGGAGGCCGAAGAGGATTTCCGGAGCGACCGAAAGCGGGAGGAAGTCGTTGACGCCGGGGATGACGAGGAAGTTCTGCGGCTGGTTCACCTGCGTCGGCGCGGGCGGGTTCTGGAGGATGACGACCGCCTGGTAGACGAGGAGGACGAACGTCCCCGCCATGATGACGAGGGCGATGCCGAGGCCGACGTTGCTCCACGCCCGCCAGAACCGCTTGGGGGCGGCGAGCCTGTCGAGGAGTTCGCGGCCGCGACGGGTGTGGACCGTCGTGAGCGGACCTTGGACGCGGACGTACTCGGGGAGAATCCCGCGAGCACGCAACAGCGCCGCGAGGAGAGAGTAGGCGATGAAACCGGCGAGAACCCAAAGCAGCGTGTTCATCGCCCGAAGGGAAGCGGCGCGGGCCAAAAGGCGTTCGGGTTACGGTACCACCGTTCGGGTCACGGTACCGCTGTTCGACGACCGCGGGCGGGCGTCGGCGGCCGCGAGCGCCGCCGCCAGCCGGCCGTCACGAATGGGATTACTCGTCTTCGTCGCCGTCGTCGCCGGGCGACTCGATTTCGACTTCGACCGCGCCGTCGTCGTCCGCATCGGCCGCTTCGTCGCCGTCGGCCTCGTCAGTTTCGTCGTCGGACGCCGCGTCTTCCGTCTCGTCTTCGGGGTCGTGTTCGACGGTGACCGTGGCGTCTTCGTCGTCGGCCGCGTCGTCGTCGGTCGCCGTCTCGCTCTCGGCGTCGTCGTCGGCGAGCGCGATGTCGGTAAAGGAGTCGCCGGACGACGAGCGAAGCCGGGAGACGGCGTAGGCGACGCCCACGAGGAGCAAGGCGACGAGGAACAGCCGGCCGTACGAGCGGCCGCCCGAGGACTCGTCGTCGACGGCTTCCTGTTCGGAGTCGGCGTCGAACTCCTCCAGTTCGACGTCGAATTCGTCTTGCGATTCCTCCACGGACCGGATGAAGTCGATGAGAGACATGTGAAGTGTGGTGCGGCGAGGCCGCGGTAGGCGTCGTTCGCGGGGGAACGAGCCCGTCCATCCGTACGCGCGTCGGGGACATAAGTCGTCCCCCAGAAGGGTTTTAGCCACCCCGGCGACCATCGAGTACCGTGTTCGACAGTTCCCGCTACGAGGTCCGACAGAAGGTGTCCATCGGCAACAAGTACGTCGTCTACGAGGGCGACGACCCCATCCTCTCGGCGAAGCAAAAGAAGTTCAAGCTGAAAGAGGACTTCCGGCTGGACGACCACGACACCGGCGAGGAGCGCTTCCGCGTCAAGGCCGACAGCGTCCTCGACGTGTCGACCGCCTACGACATCGTCGACAGCCGGACCGGCGAGCGCGTCGGCGCGGTCAAACGCGGCGCGTTCTCGTTCGCCAAACACACCTACCAACTGCTCGGCCCCGACGGCTCCGTCGTGGGGCGAATCGTCGAGGACAACGTCCCGATGGCGGTCGCCAGACGGCTCCTCACGACGCTCATTCCCTTCTCGTACCGCATCGAGGACGCGGCCGGCGAGCCGGTCGGCGCGGTGGACGAGCGGTTCTCCTTCCGGGACAAGTACACTATCGACGTGGACCGCGAGCGTCTCGACCCGCGACTCGCCGTCGTCGGTGCGGTCGTGATAGACGCCATCGAGGAGAACTGAGACCGACCGAGTCATCGCCCCCGCGCCGCCGGTAACTCAAAGAGCTATTTGACATTTGAGTATCTATTTCTCCCGAATTCGAGTAGTGTCGGATGGCATGTTCGAACGAATCCGACTCCGTTGGTTCGTCGTCGCCGCCGTCGTCTGCGCCGCGCTCGTCGGCGGGGCGACCGCGGCCGCAGCACAGGACGCCCCGTCGGTGAGCCTCGCGACGACCGGCGGGAACGTGACCGTCACGCAGGCCGAAGACGCGACGATTCGGGGGACGAGCGACCTCGAAGCGGGGACGACGGTCTCGGTCCGCGTCCAGTCGGCCGGCGACACGAGCCCGCGGTTCCTCAAGACGAGCGAGGCCGTCGTCGGCGATGACGGGAACTTCTCGGCGACCCTCGACTTCTCGGATATTCCGCCGGGCTCGACGTTCTCCGTCTCGGTCCGCAACGAGTCGAGCGCGCTCGCGGAGGCCGAGGGCGTCGTCGTCGAGGACGCAGCGACGACGACCACCTCGGCATCGACGACCGACACCGGAATCCCCGGCTTCGGCGCGGGTCTCGGCGCGCTCGCGGTCGCGGGGCTCGGCGCGGCGGCGTTGCTCGCGGGTCGTCGGGCGTGAGAATCGAAGTAAACAGCGAACCGCGCCCTGCGGGGCGCGAGGTCAGTCCTCGCGGCGGAGCCGCGTGACGACGAAGTCGCGCTCTAGCTCGCCGAGGAACTCGCCGAGCCGCGGGCCCTGTTCGGCGTCGAAGAACAGGCGGTAGCCGGCGGCGAAGAAGTCGCCCATCTCGATGTCGTGGCGGCGCGCCGTCTCGTAGATTTCGCCCTGAATCGCCTCGCCGTCGTGGCCCTCGGCGACGAAGTCCGCGAGGTCGTCGAGGGCGGCCTCGACCGCGGGTTCGAAGTCGAACTCGGGGAGGTCGACCTGCAGGCGGTAGTTGTACTGGTTGTCCATCTTCTCGGCCCAGCGGCGGGCGCGTTCGACCCGAGCGAGCGCCTCGTCGACCACCTCGTCGGGCGTGTCCTCGTCGAAGAAGCCCTCGTTGCGGGCCATCTTGACGCGCAGGTCCTCGTCGTCGGTCATGCCGAGGACGGCCGCGAACGTGTACGGGAGCCGAACCCGGTCCTCGCGGACCTCGTCGACGACGAACGGGTAGGCGCGCTCGGCGAAGCGAGTCAGACTCTCGTCGTCGACCTCGCCGAAGTAGGCGCGCTCGAAGCGGTCGAAGTCGTCGACGAGCTGGTCGAGCCGCGTGAGGTCGAGGTCGCGGGCCTTCCGCGGGTTGAGCGCGAAGAAGTACCGGAGCACCTCGGGTTCGAGCAGGTCGAGCATCTCCGCGACGGTGACGATGTTGCCGGCGGACGACGACAGCGCCTCGCCGTTGAGCGTGAACCACTCGTACACCATCGGCACCGGCGGCTCGATTCCGAGGACGTTCTCGGCGATGTCCGTGCCGGAGGGCCACGAGCCCTCGGCGTGGTCCTTCCCGAACGGCTCGAAGTCGACGCCGAGGACCTGCCACTGGCCGGGCCACTCGAAGCGCCACGGGAGCTTCCCCTCGCGGAACGTCGCGGTCCCCTCGTGGCCGCAGCCGTCGATGGTGTTGTCGCCGACGGTCATGTCGGTGCAGACGTAGTCGACGGTGCCGGCGTCGAGGTCGATGTCCGTGACCGTCTCGGTGATTTTGCCGCACTCGGCGCAGACGGGGTTGAACGGGACGTAGTCCTCGTCGACCTTCGACTGGTACTCGCTCAGCACCTCGCGCGCGGTGTCGGCGTGTTCGAGGACGTGTTCGACCACGGGGTCGAAGTCGCCGTTTTCGTACAGCTCGGTGTTGGAAATCATCTCCACCGGGACGCCGAGGCGGTCGGCGTCGGCCTTCAGGAGCGCCGCGAAGTGCGCCGCGTACGACTCGGCCTCGCCGAACGGGTCCGGAATCGACGTGTACGGCTTGCCGAGGTTGCGGCCGAGCGCGCCGGCGTCGACCTCGCCGAGACCGACGATGTTGCCGTCGGCGTCCGCGAGCTTCCGCGGGAGCTTTCGGAGCGGGTCCTTGTCGTCGCTGGTGAACACCTGCCGGACCTCGTGGCCGCGCTCGCGGAGCACCTCGGCGACGAAGTAGCCGCGCATAATCTCGTTGAAGTTGCCGAGGTGGGCCACGCCGGACGGCGAGACGCCGCCCTTGATTACGACCGGCTCGTCGGGGTCGCGGGCCTCGATTTCGTCGGCGACCTCGTCGGCCCAGAAGCCGTGGTGATTGGCGGCCGCGTCGCCGTCGCCGTCGGTCGCGTCCGCGGCGGGAGCGTCGCCGCGGGAGGGGTCGTCGGTCGTCATCTCAGGGGGCCCAGTAGGTCGGTTCGTCGCCGCCCTCCGGGATGATGTCGGTGCCCGTGTGCTCGCCGCGGAGGACCGCCGGCGTGATGCGGTCGGGGTCCGTGCCGTCGAGGACGATGGTGCGCATCTTCGCGCGCTCGATGAGCTTCGCGGCGAGGAGGTCGACCGGGGCGGACGAGCCGGCGTTCATCTCGATGTCGCCGATGACGTCGACGAGTTCCGCGGCGGTCATCTCCTCGAACTTCGTCGCGTCGGGGTCGGTGTTCGGGTCGGCGCTGAAGACGCCGTCGACGCTGGTCGCGTAGACGAGCAGGTCGGCGTCGACGTACTCGGCGAGCGCGGCCGCGACGGCGTCGGTGGTCTGGCCGGGCATGACGCCGCCCATCACCGAGATGTCGCCGCGTCGGATGGCGTCGCCGGCGTCCTCGTAGTCGTGGGCGACCTTGGGGTCGACCTGTGAGCCGAGCGCCGCGATGAGCAGGCGGGCGTTGATTCTGGTCACGTCGATGCCGATCTGGTCGAGTTGAACCTCGTTCGCGCCGAGGTCGCGGGCGGCACCGATGTAGTCGCGGGCGACGCCGCCGCCGCCGACGACCGCACCGATTTCGCACCCGTCTCGCGCGAGCGTTTCGACGACGGAGGCGTGACCCTCCACGCGTCGGGCGTCGAGGTCCGGCGCGAGCACGCTTCCGCCGATGGAGATGACGACTCTCATTGCACACGGATATCCGTGAGCGCATCTTAAGGGTTATCAAGTGCGAGACGCCCGTGTCGGGGGGTTTAAACCACTCTCGCGGCGACTACCGGTATGCGACTCGTCACCGTGGAGACGGTCACGCTCATCGTCGTCGGCTGGGTGCTCGCCCTCGGGGCGATTCTCGCCCGCCACCGACGCGGCGAGTTCGACCGGCGGACCGTCTTCAACTGGGCGTTGGTGGCCTGTTTTTCGGTCGGCTGGGCGCTCTGGCAGTTCGACACGCTGCCCGCGACGGCAGACACGCCCGTCGGCGCGGCGGCCCCGTGGCTGGCGACGCTCCTCAGTCTGGCCGGCGTGGCCCTCGCCGTCCACCTCTATCGGTCCCGCCCGCGCCCCGAGGCGGACGAGGCGGAGCCGCCGGCCGAGTCTGACGAGACCGGCACGGAGCAATCTTAAACCGCCGCGGGCCGTCCTTCGGGTATGCACGTCCTCGGAATCGTCGGCGCGGGCGCGACGACGCTCTGCGACCGACTCGCCGCGCAGTTGGACGGCCGCGTCGCCACCGTCGAATCGCTCCCCGAGAGCGCGACCGAACCGAAGTCGACAGACGGTGCCGCCGCCGCGTACGGGCTCTCGCCGGACGGCAACTGGGTCGGAACCGGCGACGACCGCGACCTCGACGGCCTCCTCGACGACCTCTCGGCGGAGTACGACTACGCGCTCCTCTCGGGATTCCCCGACGCGCGCGTCCCGACCGTCGCGCTCGCGGGTGCCGACGCGGCGAACGTCGTCGCGGAGGTCGAAACGGCCGACGCGGCGGACGTGGGGTCTCTCGCCGCCGAAGTCGACTCGCACGAACCGCACGTCACGCTCGAAACGCTGGTCGAGCGCGCGAAGGCGGACCCGCTCGAAGTGTACGCCGGAGCGATTGCGACGTTCACCGGACGGGTGCGCGCGAAGGAGTCCGAGGACGACGACCCGACGCTCAGCCTCGAATTCGAGAAGTACGACGGCGTCGCGGAGTCGAAGATGGCCGCGATTTCGGAGGAACTGGAGGCGCGCGACGGCGTCCTCCGCGTCCTCATGCACCACCGGGTGGGCGTCGTCGGCGACGGCGAGGACATCGTGTTCGTCGTCGTCCTCGCTGGCCACCGGCGAGAGGCGTTCAGAACGGTCGAAGACGGTATCGACCGCCTGAAAGACGAGGTGCCGATATTCAAGAAGGAGACGACCTCCGACGAGGAGTTCTGGGTCCACGACCGCTGAGGCGGGGCGGATTATTCAGAATACGCGGATAGTCGCGAAGGCGCGAAAATCGGCCGATATTGCGGATGTTGTTGCCGCAAAATGCGGCGTCTGACGGCGCAAAACGGGGCGTATTTGCCCCCATATATTCAAAAGATGATTTGCAGAAAGGATTCCTCAAAACCGATTCTAAAAAATCTAAGCCGATTTCGAAGATTCCTAAAATGTACCATTTGAGTCGATTCAGGCTGAAAGCGGCCGAACTAATTCTAACGGACCTTCCTTTATAACAGGTGATGGGCCATTAGGTGGAAGTGAGGTGTACCAGATGAGCGCAACAGTATCCCCCTCCACCGACAGTGGCTCCAAGGAAGACCGCCTCAAGCAGTACCTGCTCGACCGTGCGAAGGACGGCGAGATGTACTTCAAGAGCAAATTCATCGCCGACGACGTCGGCCTGTCTCCCAAGGAAATCGGCGCACTGATGGTCAAGCTCCGCGACTCCGCGACGGACCTGACCATCGAGAAGTGGTCGTACACGAGCGCGACCACGTGGCGCGTCGAGACCGCCTGAAACCCGCATTGCCCGCCCCGGTCCCGACCGACGCCAGCGCAACACCGCGCACCGCCCGGACGGTCCCCGGACGAACTGAACGCGGCCCTGAAACGACCCACAGCCCCACAGCCCACACCGAGCGCGCTCGGAACCCAAGCCGAGACGTGACTCAACTGCCCGACTGCCCGACTACCCGACTACCCGACTGCCCCGCCCGGTTCGTGACGCCGACGAACCGATGTCCCTCCCACGGCGCAGCGTAACCGAACCCCCGCGTAAGCCCGCTGGAACGGCCTCCACCACACTCCCCCGGTGACGGCCCGCCCGCTCCGCGGCGACGACCGCACGTTTTCGCCGACGCTCCGGATTCTCAAGTTGGTCGTAGACGCCCGGAGCGAGAGCCGTCTCGATCGCTGCCGTCGGCTCAGAGACGGGACCGTCACGGGGTTTATCAACGTCCCGCGCCTACCTGCCGTCGATGGAGCAGCCCGAATCGGCGGACGGACCGCCGGTGGAAGCACTTCGCGCCGTCTTCGACGTTCACGAAGTGCGGTCAGACGGTCGCCGACGAATCTACTACGGCGAGTCGCTCGTCCCCGAGCAGATGCTCGTCCGCGAAATCTGGCCGTCGTTCCGGGGGGCCGGCTACGACGTGCAGGCGCAGGTCGGCGACCTCGGACAGACTGACGTGGTCATCGTCGAACCGGCCTCGCAGGGCGTCGAGGGCATCCCGTGGAAGAACATCACGCTGTTCGCGCTGACGGTCCTCTCGACGCTTTTCGTCGGCGCGTACGCGTGGTACTACATCCCCCTGTCCGACATCGTCGCGAACCCGCTCGTGTTGCTTCGGGCGTGGCCGTTCACCGCCGCCGTGCTCGGCGTCCTCTCGGTCCACGAACTCGGCCACTACGCGGTCGGCCGGTACCACGGCGTCAACGTCTCGCTGCCCTACCTCATCCCGTTTATCTTCCCGTTCGGCACGCTCGGTGCCATCATCCGCATGCGCGGCCAGATGCCCGACCGGAAAACGCTGTTCGACATCGGCGTCGCCGGCCCGCTCGCCGGGCTCGCGGCGACCGTCGTCGTCACCGTCATCGGCCTCTCGCTCGAACCGATGACCGTCCCGAGCCGGGTCCTCGCGGGGTCGGGCGACGTCATCGTGTTCAACAATCCGCCGCTCCTCGACGCCATCGCGACCGTGCTCGGTCGGCCGACGGAGTACGCCGACCCCCGGACCGTCGTCCACCCGGTCGTCATCGGCGGCTGGGTCGGGATGTTCTTCACCGTCCTCAACCTGCTCCCCGTCGGCCAACTCGACGGGGGCCACATGGTCCGGGCGATGCTCGGCGAGCGCCAGGAGTCGCTCGCGGCGGCCGTGCCGCTCGTCCTGTTCGGCATCGCCGGCTACCTCCACTACGTTCGCGGCCTCGGTCTCAACCAGTCCGTCGGCCTGTGGTTCTTCTGGGGACTGATGTCGACGTTCATCGCCTACAACGGCCCGGCGAAACCGATAGACGAGACGCCGCTCGGACCGGCACGGATGGCCGTCGGCCTGTTCACGTTCGCCCTCGGTGCGGCGTGTTTCCTTCTCGTGCCGGTGCAGGTCATTCCGGGCTGAGGCGCGACGGCGGAGAAAACGGCGACGCTATCCGTCGCCGTGGGTGTAACCGCGGTCCGGTACGGGCTCGCCGTCGGCGACGACGGCGGCCTCGGCGGATTCCTCGACGACGCTCCCGACGACCGTGAGCGGCACGTCAGTCGCGGCTCGGGCGTCCGCGAGCGCCGACTCGGGGAGCGTGAACACGAGTTCGAAGTCCTCGCCGAAGAACGCCGCGAGGTCGCGTCTGTCGTCGGAATCGGTCGCCACCTCGGCGACGCCGTCGTGGACCGGGAGCGCGTCGAAGTCGAGTTCGAAGCCGCAGTCGCTGGCCTCCGCGAGCTGGTGGACCGAGCGGGCGAGGCCGTCGCTCGAGTCCATCATCGCCGTGGCCGACCCGCGGAGGGCGATGCCGGCGGCGACGCGGGGCGTGAACCGAAAGAGGTCGTTGGCGCGGTCGGTCTCGCCCGCCTCGAACAGGCGGACTGCGGCGGCAGACCTGCCGAGTTCGCCCGTGACGCAGAGCAGGTCGCCCGGCTCCGCGCCCGAGCGGCGGACCGGGTCGTCGGTGCGGCCGATGGCCGTCGTCGCCGTCGTGAACTCCCGGTGGGTGTCGAGGTCGCCGCCGACGTACGCCGCGCCGACCGCCTCGCACACGTCCCGCGCGCCCCGGACGAAGTCGCCGAGCTCCGTCTCGTCGAGTTCGACGGCGGCGTAGGCGGCGACGGCGCAGGTGGCGCTCGCGCCCATCGCGGCCACGTCAGAGAGGGACGCGCCGACGGCGCGCCAGCCGGCGGTGTAGCGGGTCGTCCCCGCGGGGAAGTCCGTCGTCTCGTGGAGCATGTCGGTCGTGACGACGAGGTCGTCGACGACGGCGGCGTCGTCGCCGGCGTCCGGCAGGTCCGCGGCGAGCAGTCTGAGGGCGGCGCGCTCGTCCATATGCGGACGTGTCGGGCGGAGCGGAAATGTCCATCTATCCGAAAGTGAGCGGCGGTGTCGCCGACCGGGGGAGCACGACCGAATCCGCGACGGCGGCGACGCGAGACCTGTTTCTCGGCCGTCGAATCCGGTGACTTAATGCCCGTCGTAGACGCATCCCCAGCAAATGGCCCGCGAGAACCTCCGCGCGACGGTGCTCGGTTTCGCAGCGGCGGTCGTCGTCTTCGCCGTCCTGTTCTACTTCGCGGGTGTGGACGAACTCGTCGACAGGGTGACGATGGCCGAGCCGACCTATCTGGTCGCCATCCTCGCCATCACGCTCGTCTGGCTCGTCGCGTGGGGCGCGTCGCTGAAGACCGTCCTCGGCGTGCTCGGCGTGAACGTCTCGACCGTCCGCTCGTTTCTCATCTTCACGGGCGCGACGTTCTCGAACAACATCACCCCGTTCGGACAGGCGGGCGGCGAGCCCGTGACGGCGCTCCTCATCTCCCGGAGCGCCGACACCGAGTACGAGACCGGACTGGCCGCCATCGCCAGCGTCGACACCATCAACTTCGTCCCCTCGATCACCATCGCGCTCATCGGCGCGGGCTACTACGCCACCGAAGTGACGCTCGGCCGCAACCTCGAAATCGCGCTCGTCGCCGTCATCGCCCTCGCCGTCGGCGTTCCGGCGGCCGTCTACACCGCGTGGAAGCGCCGCTACGGTCTCGAACGCCGGCTCATCGGTGCCCTGACGCCGTTCATCCGAACCATCGCGCGATACGTCCCGCGGGTGTCGGTGCCCACGAACGACGGCATCGAGCGCCGCATCAACGGCTTCTTCCGCTCTATCGAACGCGTCGGCCGGAACCCGCGGGGGCTGGCGGTCGCCCTCGGCCTGTCGGGGTTCGGCTGGTTCTGCCAGATGGTCGCGCTCTGGGTGGCGTTTCACGCCATCGGCGCGCCCATCGCCTTCTCCATCGCGCTGTTCGTCGTCCCCATCGGGGCGATAGCCGGCGTCACGCCGCTCCCCGGCGGCGCGGGCGGCATCGAGTGGACGCTCGCCATCCTCGTCGCCGCCGCGAGCTCCGCCGTCTCGTTCGACGTGGCGACCGCGGGCGTCGTCGTCTTCCGGGGGTTCGTCTACTGGGTGCCCGTCGTCCTCGGCGGCCTCGTGATGAGCACGGAGAGCGCGCGCGGGTGGCGGTCCTGACGGCGCGGACGCGGGCTGTCGGCCCGGCAGACGCCGGTCGGGGCGCAGGAGCCTCCAACCGCCCGTATCGGGCGAATACGATGCCTTTAAACGCCGCGATTATGAACCAATAGCCATGGTAACCATCTATGACGTCCCGGCGGACGCCCTCATCGAAGAGGTCGCCGGACGACTCGAGGACCGTATCGAGCAACCCGACTGGATGGCCTTCGCGAAGAGCGGCCAGACCCGCGAACTCCCGCCCCAGCAGGACAACTTCTGGTTCGTCCGCGGCGCGAGCCTGCTCCGCAAGGTCGCCATGAACGGCCCCGTCGGTGTCGACCGCCTCTCCACCGAGTACGGCGGCCTCAAGCGCGGCTCCAACCGCTACAGCGTCTCCGGTGCGCACAGCGACGCCGGCAGCAAGAACATCATCCGCACGCTCCTCCAGCAGCTCGAAGAGGAAGGCCTCGTCGAGACCGCCAAGGGCGAGGGTCGCCGCATCACCGCCGAGGGGACGAGCTTCCTCGACAACGCCGCGTCCGACGTGCTCTCCGACCTCGACCGTCCGGAACTCGAACGCTACGCGTAGAGCCGCCGACACACACCGAGAGTTCTTCTTCGACGGCGGATTCCCCGAGAGCCGTCTGTATGCGGGTCCGTAATGGTTTTCAGACATCGGACCGTGCGCTAGGGTATGAGTGGCAGTCCCGACGATGAGCGACTGGAGGAGCTTCGAAAGAAGAAGATGCAGGAACTCCAAGAACAGCGGGGCGGCGGCGGACAGGGCTCCGCCGAGCAACAGCAGGCCGAGGAGGCCGCCCAACAGCGCGCCGAACAGCAGAAACAGGCGCTTCTCAAACAGCACCTGACCGACGAGGCCCGCCAGCGCCTCAACGCGGTGCAGATGTCCAAGCCGGACTTCGCAGAGCAGGTCGAGCGCCAAATTGTCGCCCTCGCCCAGAGCGGACGCATCCAGGGCCGCATCGACGACGACAAGATGAAGGCGCTCCTGAAAGAGCTGCAGCCCGAGTCGAAGAGCTTCAACATCCGACGCCGGTAACACGTGGAACTCGCGCTCCTCTACAGCGGCGGCAAGGACTCCTCGCTCGCCGCGCTGCTTCTCGATACCTTCTACAACGTGACGCTCGTGACCGCCCACTTCGGGGTCACGGAAGACTGGACGCACGCCCGCGACGCGGCGGCCGAACTCGGCTACGCCTTCGAGACGCTGGAACTCGACCGCGAGGTCGCGGCGCAGGCCACCGCCCGCATGGTCGAAGACGGTTACCCCCGCGGCGGCATCCAGCGCGTCCACGAACACGCTCTCGAAGCGGTCTGCGGCCTCGATTTCGACGCCGTCGCCGACGGCACCCGCCGCGACGACCGCGTCCCGTCCATCTCCCGGGCGCAGGCCCAGAGCCTCGAAGACCGCCACGGCGTCGATTATCTCTCGCCGCTTTCGGGCTTCGGCCGCGGTGCGGTCGACCGCCTCGTGGAGTCGCATCTCGACGTGGAAACCGGTCCGTCCGAGGAGATTCCGAAGGCCGACTACGAGGGCGAACTCCGCCGACTCATCGCCGCCGAGCACGGGCAGGCGGCGGTCGACGAGGTGTTCCCGGACCACATCCAGAGCTACGTCCACGGTCGGCGCTGAGGACGCCCCGGCCGGGACTCGCCGGCTCGCTCCGTATCGCGTCGTTTTTCACCCCGCCGCGCGCCGGATGAATCATGGACCCCGGCATCGCCTACTCCGTTCTCGCCGCGTTCGTCTGGGGCGTCTACATCTTCGCCCTGAAGCGGTACTTTCCGGGGTACTCCGGCGCGGTCATCACGGTCGTCGTCAACGCCTTCGCCGTCCTCCTGTACCTCCCGGTCACGGCGGTGACGTACGACCCCGCGGCCGTGCCCTCGCTGGCCGAACTCGGCGCGACCGGCGTGCTGATCGTCGCCGGCACGGCCGTTCTGGTCGGCGTCGCGTTCATCCTGTTCGTCGACGCGCTCGCCGCCGGTGACGTGTCCTACGTCGCGCCCATCAACAAGCTCGTCCCGGTGTTCGTCCTCCCCATCGAAATCCTGTTTCTGAACCAGTTTCTGACCGGATTACAGGTCCTCGGCGTCGCGGTCGCCACCGTCGCCGTCTACGTGGCGAACTACGAGGGCGGGGCGTTCCTCGACCCGCTGCGGCGCGCGGTCCGCTCGCGGCCCGCCCAACTCGCGCTGGCGAGCGCGGCCTGTTACGCCGCCAGCGACGTGGGAAAGCGCGTCGCCCTGCAGGAACTCGGCATCCCGACGAGCGTGTTCGTCCCGGTGCTGTTCACCGGTGCGGCGCTCGCCGTTCTGCCCGTCGCGGCCCGCAACTGGACGAGCGTTCGCGGCGACGTTCCGAAGTTCGTCGCGGCGGGCGCGCTGGTCGCCGTCGGCGAGCACGTCACCTCGACCGCCTTCGGACTGGTGCCGGCGAGCATCGCCTCGCCCATCGTCAACACGCAGGCCATCGTCGCCGTCGTCCTCGGCGGGGTCGTCCTCAAGGAGTCCCAGTTCGGCCTCCGCCTCGCCGCGGCCGTCCTCGCGGTCGCGGGCGTCTCGCTCATCGCCCTCGGCGACCTCTCGGCGCTCGCGGCGCTGGTCGGGTAATCGGTCGCGGCTCGACGAACCGCACCGCGCCGGCGACTCGACAGCGAACCGACGGCGAACCGACGGCGAACCGACGGCGAACCGACGACCGCTCGCCGCCCCGAACAACAGGTTTCAAGCGCGACCTTCGCCAACCAACGCGCATGTACGACCGACTCAAGGGATTTCGTGACTTCTATCCCGGCGAGATGTCGGCCCGGCGCGAGGTCGTCGACACCGTCGAGACCGCCGCCGCCCGCTACGGCTTCCGCGAAATCGGGACGCCCCACCTCGAACGGACCCAGATGTACGTCGACAAGTCCGGCGAGGAAATCGTCGAGGAGCTGTACGCCTTCGAGGACAAGGGCGGCCGCGAGGTCACCCTCACGCCCGAACTGACGCCGACGGTCGCCCGGATGGTCGTCGCCAAACAGCAGGCGCTGTCGAAGCCCATCAAGTGGGTCTCGACCCGACCGTTCTGGCGCTACGAACAGGTCCAACAGGGCCGCTTCCGCGAGTTCTACCAGACCAACGCCGACATCTTCGGCTCCTCGGAGCCGGAGGCCGACGCCGAGATTCTGGCCTTCTGTGCAGACGCGCTGACGGACCTCGGCCTCACCGCCGACGACTTCGAGTTCCGCGTCTCCCACCGCGACATCCTCGGCGGTCTGCTCCGGTCGTTCGACGCCGACGTGGACGTGGCCGACGCGGTCCGCGCCGTCGACAAGTCCGAGAAGGTCGAACGCGAGGAGTACCTCGGCCTGCTTTCGGACGCCGGGCTCTCGTACGACCAGGCCGGCGAGTTCGCCGACCTCATCGAGCGCGGCGACCTCGACGAAATCGCCGAGTTCGGCGGCGACGACGTCGAAGCCGCGGTCGAGAACCTCCGGAACGTCCTCGCCGCCGCCGACGACTTCGGCGCGGGCGAGTTCTGCGAGGTGTCGCTTTCGACCGCCCGCGGGCTGGACTACTACACCGGCGTCGTCTTCGAGTGCTTCGACTCCACGGGCGACGTGTCGCGGGCGACCTTCGGCGGCGGCCGCTACGACGACCTCATCGAGTCGTTCGGCGGCCAGCCCACCCCCGCCGTCGGCGTCGGCATCGGCGGCGCGACGCTCCAACTGCTCTGCCAGCGCGCCGGCGTCTGGCCCGAGGAGGAACTGGCGACCGACTACTACCTCCTCACCGTCGGCGACACCCGCGCGGTCGCCTCCGACATCGCCCGCGACCTCCGCGCCGCGGGCAACGTCGTCGAGGCCGACGTGTCCGACCGGAGCTTCGGCGCGCAGATGTCCTACGCCGACTCCGTCAACGCCGACACGGTCGTCATCGTCGGTGAACGCGACCTCGAAAACGGCGAGGTGACGGTCAAGGACATGGCGAGCGGCGACCAGACCACCGTCCCCGTCGACGACTTCCCCGGCGACCGCGACGCGCCGACCTACGAGGACTACGAGTAGCGAACGCCGGCTCGCACCGGGAAGTCCGGTCCTCGTACCGGCCGACTGCCGCCGGATTCTCGCGACCCGGAACCGGCGCACGCTCTTTTGTTCCCGCCCGTCGTACAGACGAGTGACATGTACGACAGGATTCTCGTCCCGCTCGACGGGAGCGCCCCCGCCGACGAGGCGCTCGACCGCGCCATCGACCTCGCCGCGACGGCGGACGCGACGGTGTACGCACTCTACGTCGTCGACGAACGCGTCCTCCACGCGACCCAACTCGACGCCGGCGGCCTCGTCCGCGCCTACGAGGAGGAAGGCGAGCGCATCGTCTCCGAGGCCGTGGAGGCGGCCGACCCGGTCGGCGTCGAGGTCGTCACGGCCGTCGAACACGGCTCGCCGCACCGGGCGATTCTCCAGTACGCCGAGGAGGTCGACGCGGACCTCATCGTGATGGGCACCCACGGCCGCCGGGGCATCGAGCGCTACCTGCTCGGGAGCGTCACGGAGCGCGTGCTCCGGATGGCCGACGTGCCGGTGCTCACCATCCGAAGCGAGGACTCCCCCATCGAAGAGGAGGAGTCGCTGGACGCAGACGCGTAGTCACAGGACGACCGGAGCCGTCGAACCGGGTTGGAGTCGGTTAAGTAGTCCGCCGGGAAATCAGCCGGCATGCGCGCCTTCCGCGTCGCCTACGACGGACGCCCGTACCACGGGTTCCAGCGACAGCCGGACGTGCCGACCGTCGAGGACGCCCTCTTCGACGCCTGCCGCGCGCTCGGCGTCTGCGACGACGACGAGGAGCCGACCGACTACGCCGCCGCCGGGCGGACCGACGCGGGCGTCTCTGCGCTCGCCCAGACCGTCGCATTCGAGTGTCCCGACTGGTGTACGCCGCGGGCGCTGAACTCGGAGCTACCGGGGACGGTCCGAGCGTGGGCCGACGCCGACGCCCCCAACGACTTCCACGCCCGGCACCGACCGACCCGGCGCGAGTACGTCTACGACCTCCACGCCCCGAGCGACGGATTCGACGACGACCGGGCGCGAGACGCGTTCGACGCCTGCCGCGGCGAACACGACTTCCACAACCTCACCCCCGACGCCCACGGGACGGTCCGGGCCATCGACGGCGACCTGACCCGCGACGGCGACTTCCTCCTCGTCCGCGTCGAGTCCGGCGGCTTCGCCCGCGAACTCGTCCGCAGACTCGTCTCGCTCGTCCGCGCCGTGGGGTCGGGCGCGGCCCCGCCGTCGAAGGTGGACGACGTGCTCGGTCCCGACCACCTCGCTGGCCCCGAGGGCGTCCCGGCCGCGCCGCCGACCCCCCTGCTTCTCACGGCGGTCGACTACCCGAACGTCGAGTTCGACGTGGACTCGATGGCCGCCGAGAGCACCGCCGCGGCTTTCGGCGAGCAGGCCCTCGCGGACCGCATCGGCTGGCGCGTCGGCTCGCGCATCCGTGACGGGGTCGAGCGGGCGGGCGACCTCGGTGACGGGAACGCCGACGCCGCCGACGACGACGGCGGCGTCGGGGGGAGCCGCGGGGGCACAAGGAGTCAATAGCCCTCCGGAGCGGTTGGGGTCGCACATAGTAACGTTATCCTGGCCCGGGTGCGAACCTCCGACCATGTGCTACGACGCTGTCATCTTCGACAACGACGGCGTGCTGACGAAGCCGACGCTCCTCGAAGTCCAGCGGGAGGCGGTCAGACGGGCGTTCGCCGAGTTCGACGTCGAGCCGACGACCGAGACGGTCGACGGCGTCATCAACGGCGGACTCACGCGCCTGCGCCGCATCTGTGCGGTCCACGACGTGCCGGTCGACGACTTCTGGTCGCACCACGAGAGTCACGCCGCGGCGACCCAGCGCGCGTGTCTGGAAAACGGGACGAAGCCGCTGTACGACGACGTGGTCGCCCTCGACGACATCGACCACCCGCTGGCGGTCGTGAGCAACAACCAGCACGCGACCATCGAACACATCCTCGACGTGTTCGACATCGACGACCGCTTCGAGGTGGCCTACGGCCGCGACCCGACCGTCGAGGGCGCTCGGGTGAAGAAGCCGGACCCCCACTACATCGAGCGCGCGATGGGCGAACTCGGCGTCGACTCGGCGCTCTACGTCGGCGACAGCAACGTCGACGTGGTCGCGGCCGACCGCGCCGGCATCGACTCGGCGTTCATCCGCCGACCCCACCGCGACGGCTACCAGTTGGCCGCCGAGCCGACCTACGAACTCGACTCGCTGGACGAACTGCTCGCGGTGTGCTGACGGCCGGAGGAGCGACCCTCCGCCGCGGCCCCGTGCCACGCGCCCGCCGCAGCCCTACACCGCCTATCGACCAGTAGACACATCACGCGGCTCGCCGTCGGCTCACGCATGGACCGGTCCGCCGCGTGGGACGCCACCCTCCGCATCGTCTTCGGCCTGTTTATCATCGGAATCGGCAACGCCGTCGGCGGCTTCCTCGCCAGCACGACGGGCATCGCCGGCCTCGCGCTCTACCTCCTCGTCGCCGTCCCGACGTTCGTCTACGGGATGTACTACGTCGTCATCGGGGCCGGGATGGTCGTCGAAGCCGCGACGAAAAGCGCGCTGTCGAAGGCTGACCTGACGGTTGAGGTCGCAGACGGCGAGGCAAACGGGCGCGACGGCTCGGACGGCGACCGCGGCGACGACCCCAGCGGCGACCGGGCCGGCGGCTCCGAGCCGTCCGCGGACGACTGACCGGCGCTACTCCTACTCCCAGCCGTCGGGCCAGATGCCCGCGGCCTTCATCCCCGTCTCGAAGTCGGCGTCGCGGAACGCCGCCGCGAGTTCGTCGTCGTCGAGCCGCGGTATCTCACCGTCGGCGGCCGCCGCCGCGAGTTCGCGGACGATGAGCGCGGTCAGCATCCCGTGTTCGCGGACGTTTCTGTCGTCGACCTTGTCGCGGGTGTCGGCGTGGGTGTGGCCCCACCCGCGGCCGCGCTCGCCGCTCTCGCTCCTGAGTTGGAGCGCCGGGACGCCGGCGCGGACGAACGGCCACTGGTCGCTGAAGGGGTGCGGCTCGGGTTCGATTTCGACCGGGTGGCGCGTCTCGTTTCCGACCCGGATGGCCACCTCGGCGGTCGCCTCGGAGGTGTGGCTGTGGGCGACGAGGTCGCGGAACCGCCCCGCGCCGTCGACGTTGACGACGGCGGCGACCCGGTCGAGGTCGAGGCGGTCCGCGAGGTGCTCGGAGCCGGTCAGCCCGAGTTCTTCCGCGCCGACGCCGACGACGCGGACGCCGAGGTCGAGGTCCATCTCGGAGAGGAGTCGCGCCGCGGTGAGGACGACCGCGATGCCGCAGCCGTTGTCGAGCGCGCCCTCGGCGATGTCGTGGGCGTCGAAGTGGGCGCACAAGATGAGTTCGCGGTCGGTGTCGGGGCCGACGCGGCCCTCGACGTTCCGACTCTCGCCGGGCGTCGTCTCGGCGTCGACGGCGAGGGTCGCCTCGCCGCCGCGGGTCGCGTAGTCGGTCAACCACGACCCGGTCTCCGCGCTCACGCCGACCGCGGGAGCGGCGGCCTCCTCGTCGTAGCGGAGCGCCCCGGTCGGCGGGAGTTGCCCGGGGACGTGGTTGACGAAGACGAAGCCGACCGCCCCGGCGTCGATTGCGTAGTTGAACTTCTCCATCCGGTGGACGAACCGGCCGCCGGCGGGGGTCGTCGTGCTGGCGACGGCGAGCGCGCCGTCCACGTCGGCGGCGTCGATTTCGCTGGGCGTGCCGTAGCCGACATCCACGAGTGGGCCGGAGACGGTCGCCGGCGGGGCGTACGGGAGCGCGACGGCCTCGAAGCGCCGCTCGTCGGGGGCGGTGAGGTCGAGCGCCGTGTCGCCGCGAGTCCACCGGGCCATCTCGAAGGGGTCGAACTCGACGCGCTCGACGCCCGCGTCGGTCAAAGCGTCGGCGACGAGCGTGCTCGCGCGACGGTCGCCCGGCCCGCCGGCCATCCGGTCGCCGATGGCGGTCAGGTCGGTGAGGAACGCCCACGGGCGGTCGTCGACCCACGTCCGGGCGAACGCCTCGCGGACTGCGGGGGAGAGGTCGTCCATGGGGCTTCCACACGCCCGCCGGTCAAAGTGGTTTGCGCCGCCGGAACTCGCCGGGCGAGCCTCGCATCCGATTCCGGTGTCGGCTGGCGAAAATCGCCCATAACATCTAACTCAGTTGACGTGGTACGCACGACCGCCATGCCTACATGTCAGAACTGCAATTCTTTCGTCACGGAAGGCTACGTCAGGGTGTTCGCCCCGGAGGGCATGGACGCCCCCCGCGTCTGTCCGCACTGCGAGGATTTAGTCCGGGACGGCTCGCAGGTCCGAGAAGCGAGAGCGACCCGACACTAACCGCGACGCGACCGCCCTCCTCGACCCCGCTTCGCCCGTCGATTGATAAGGCTTACCACCCGCGCGTGCGTCGAATCACCCGACATGAGTTCGGTTCCCGAGCGGAGCGACATCGACGAGGAGTACAAGTGGGACCTCGACAGCATCTACGCCTCCGACGAGGAGTGGGAGGCGGCGTACGAGGACGTCGCAGAGCGCGTTCCCGAGCTGGCGAGCTACGAGGGCCGCGCCACCGAGGACCCCGAGACCCTCCTCGAACTCCTCGAGACGATGGAGTCGGTGCTCCGCGAGGTGTCGATGGTCGTCTCCTACGCGAACCTCCGCAGCAGCCAGGACACCCGGAACCAGGAGTACCAGGCGCAGGCCGGCCGCGCCGAGGCGCTGGCGTCGAAGGCCCGCAGCGCGGTCAGCTACCTCGACCCCGAACTGCAGGAACTCGGCCGCGACGGCGTCGCCGAGTTCGTCGAGGAAGAACCCGAACTCGACGCCTACGAGCACTACTTCGACGACGTGCTCCGGACGAAAGAACACACCCGCTCCGCGGAGGTCGAAGAGGTACTCGCCGACCTCTCTGACGTGACCGGCGCGTCCAGCGACATCTACTCCATGCTGGCCAACGCCGACCTCGAGTTCCCGACCGTCGAAAAGCCCGACGGGACGTCGGTCGAAATCACGCAGGGCAACTTCACGAAGCTCCAGAAGCACCCCGACCGCGAGTTCCGCCGGACCGTCCACGAGGAGTTCTACGACCGCTGGGCCGACGTGCGCAACGCCGTCGGTACCTCGCTGAAAAACAGCGTCAAGAAGGACGTGAAGACCGCGCGCATCCGCGACTACGAGACCGCCCGCGAGGCCGCCCTCGACGGCCCCAACGTCCCGGTCGAGGTGTACGACAACCTGCTCGACACCGTCCGCGACAACCTCGGGCACCTCCACCGCCACGCCGAGTTGAAGCGCGAGGCCATCGGCGCGGACGAACTCCGGATGTGGGACCTGTACGTGTCTCTCACCGGCGACCACGGCCCCGAGATTCCGTACGAGCAGGCGAAGGAGTACATCGTCGAGGCCGTCGAACCGCTCGGCGAGGCGTATCAAGAACGGATGGCCGAGGGGCTCGAAGACCGCTGGGTCGACGTGTACGAGAACCGCGGCAAGCGCTCCGGGGCGTACTCCGCGGGCACCTACGACACCCAGCCGTTCATCATGATGAACTACCAGGACGACGCGGCGTCGATGTTCACGCTCGCCCACGAACTGGGTCACTCGATGCACTCCGAACTCGCCAACGACGCCCAGCCGTGGCACGACGCGAGCTACGAGATTTTCACCGCCGAGGTCGCCTCCACGGTCAACGAGACGCTCCTGACCGAGTACCTCCTGGAGAACGTCGACGACGACGAACTCCGGACGCACGTCCTCGACGAGTACCTCGAACGGTTCCGCTCGACGCTGTTCCGCCAGACGATGTTCGCCGACTTCGAGCTCCAGATTCACGAGATAATCGAGGACGACGGCGCGCTCACGCCCGACCGCTTCGACGAGCTGTACGGCGACCTGAAGGCGGCGTACTACGAGCCCGCGGCGACCGACGACCGCATCGCCCGCGAGTGGATGCGTATTCCGCACTTCTACTACAACTACTACGTCTACCAGTACGCGACGGGTATCTCCGCGGCGGCGGCCATCGTCGAGCGCATCCGCGAGGAGGGCGAGTCCGCCGCTGCGGACTACCGCGAGGCGCTCGCGCTCGGCGGCAGCGAGTACCCACTCGACGTGCTCCGAACCGCCGGCGTCGACATGACCGAGCCCGAACCCATCGAGGACGCGATGTCGGTCTACGCGGAGTTCCTCGACGAGGCCGCGACGCTCCTCGACCTCGAATAACCCCAAGAGCCGCGGGCGGCCGCAACCGACCTGAGCGAGCGTGGCCTGCCCGGACGCGCTGTCGGTGCGGACGTCGGACTCGCCGGTGCCGTCGCGAACGTCTTCGGGCGCTCGGTCGCCCCCTGCCACCCGTCGGCGGCTGCCACGGGACGGAGGATGTTCGCCGCTTCCGGACTGCGACCGACTGCGCCGACGACGTGAGCGCACAGTGTCGCCCGCGCGGGGACGCGTCAGCAGTGTGGGCGAACTGCACGTCCCATTCGCGAGTTCCGAGGATTCTCGCATGAACACGGAGTGACGGTTATCGGCCGTGTCCGAATTTCGCACGGAACCGTGCGTCTGCCAGAACATTTGTGTGGTTGGATGAGTAACACGTTTCGGGGGGCTACCAGACGTGGCAGAAGAGTATCTAACGCTAACTTTGGACGAGGCGACGGGGGTCGACGAGGTGGTGCTCGGCTTTCGAAAAGACGGGGAGTTCTACGAGCTCATCAGTCTCGAGCCGCCGGTGGAGGCGGAAATCAGGCAGCGAGAAGACGACGCGACCGGTGAGGACGGCGAAGCGTAGCTTTACGTTCCGCGCGACTCGCCACCAGATTCGACGACTCCAGAGCCGTTGCACTCCGCACGAAGTTCGTCGCAGAAACGGGCTGGGAGGGACTTGAACCCCCGACCGTCTGGTTAAAAGCCAGACGCTCTGCCTAACTGAGCTACCAGCCCTCGGAGTTTCTTTAAATGGGGATACTGATAAGCGTTTATTTTCACAGCCCCCGCCTGCTTTGTACCCTGTTGCCGTCCCCCATAATATGGACCTGCGCGACTTCGCGGACACCCTGCTCCGGTTCGAGAGCGTCGCCCGCGCCGAGGCCCCGGCCCAGCAGTGGGTCAAAAACCGGCTACACGACTTCGGCTTCGACACCTACGAGTGGACCGCCGACCCGGCGCGCCTGGCCGAACACCCGTCGTTTCCCGACGACCCCGACGACATCGACGCGGCGAACCGCCCGAGCGTCGCCGGCGCGTTCGAGTTCGGCGACCCCGACGCGGGCCGGACGCTCGTCCTCAACGGCCACGTCGACGTGGTGCCCGCCGACAGGGAACTGTGGACCCACGACCCGTTTTTACCCGACTGGGACGACGACGCGGGCACCGTCAGCGCCCGCGGCGCGGCCGACATGAAAGCGGGGCTCGCGGCGTGCGTCTTCGCCGCGCTCGACCTCCGAGACGCCGTCGAGGCGGGCGACCTCGACCTCGACGGGCGAGTGGTCGTCGAGAGCGTCGTCGGCGAGGAGGAAGGCGGCATCGGGGCCGCGGCGGCCGCGCTCGACACCCCCTACCCGTTCGAGCGAGACGCCGCGCTCGTCGCCGAACCGACGCGGCTCAAGCCGGTCGTCGCCACCGAGGGCTCGGTCATGAAGCGACTCCGCCTGACCGGGCGGACGGCGCACGCGGCCTCGCGCTGGCGCGGAGTGGACGTCATCGAGAAGTTCGAGGCGATTCGCGGAGCGTTCTTCGACCTCGAATCGGAGCGGACCGACGCGGTCACCCACCCGCTTTTCGACTACCCGATTCCGTGGCCCGTCTGCGTCGGCCGCGTCGAGGCGGGGACGTGGGCGTCGAGCGTCGCGGGGACGCTCACCGCGGAGTGGCGACTCGGCGTCGCGCCGGGCGAGACGGTCGCCGAGGTCGAAGCCGCATTCGAGGAACGGCTGGCGCGCGTCGTCGCCGACGACGAATGGCTCTCGGCGCACCCGCCGGTGTTCGAGCGCTTTTCGGTGCAGTTCGAGCCGGCCGAAATCGACGCCGACGAACCGGTCGTGGAGTCGTTGCGCGGGGCGCTGCGGGCGGACGGCCGCGACGACGAACCGGTCGGCGTGACCTACGGGGCGGACTCGCGGCACTACGTCGAAGCGGGCATCCCGACGGTGCTGTTCGGACCGGGCGACATCGACCAGGCGCACTTCCCTGACGAGACCGTCGAGTGGGAAGAAGTCGGGGTCGCGCGGGACGTGATTCGGGAGACGGCGACGCGCTTTCTTCAGTCGAGGTAGTCGTCGAGGGCGTCCGCGACCACGTCGCCGGGGGCGGCGTCTTCGAGCGAGGCGCGGCGGCGGAGTTCGAGGTAGACGTCGGCCGGGAGCGTCACCTCGAGCGTGCCGATATCGACGCCGTGGGCCGAGAGCGCGTCCACGACGGGCGTGCCGTCGTTGACCTCGCTGGCGAGGCGACGGACCTCGCGGACGGTCAACCCGGCGTCGAGCGTGGCCCACGCGAGGTGGAGTCTGGCGTCGCCGGAGACGCGGGCGATGTGCTTTGCGGCCGTGGGAGCGATTCTACCGCGGGCGACGTGCCGGCGGACCGACTGCGGGAGGTCGTGGACGCGGGCCCACTTGCGGATGAAGGAGACGGACACGTCGCCGCCGGCGCGCTCGGCGGCGCGCTTGTAGGAGCCGACGCCGCGGACGAGCGCGGCGCAGGCGGCCGCGCCGCGGAGCATGAACACGTGGTCGTCGTCGCCGGCGGTGGACTCCGAAAACGAGCGGACCGTTCTGGCGGCCTCGGCGAGGCTGTCGGGGTCGGTGGGGTCGAAGCCGACGGCCTCGCGGGCGCGGTCGCCCGTGACGGCGGGGTCGCCGCGGACGACCGGTTCACCGACCGGTTCCCGTCGGTCGGCCGGGACCTCAGTCGTTCGTCGGCGTTCGTCGTTCGTCATCTACGAATCGGTAACGCGTTCTGGCTTAAAAACGTCCCCCCGAGAGGCGAGATTCGCGCGCGACCGGTCGCTGGGCGGCACACGGGCGAGCGGCTGGAGGCCGGCAAACGAGGGACGGCCGGGGCGGGGATACGCCGACGCCGACCGATTACGGGCGGGCGGTAGATGGTCAGCGGCCGGTCGACGGGCGGTTACTCCTCGCGGGACTCCGAGAGGTGCGACCAGATTTCGGTACAGCCCGCACCGTCTTCGAGGTCTTTGAGGTGAGCCGTGGGGTCTTCTTCGTCTACCTCAGTCGACGACTCGACCTCGGCGTCGGCCTCGCGGTCGCGTTCGGGTTCGAGTTCTGCCTCGCCGGTCATGCGTCGCCCTCCCGTGACGGTTCGAACAGCTCTGGGGCGACGTCGGCGGAGGCGTGTTGTCGGACGGCGGTGCGGTGGTCACTCATCACCACCACGTACCGGGCGGACCCGCATAAGGGAATCCGCACCTGTAATGTGTACCCCCACTCCCGGCTACCGGAACGGGTTGCCCCTACCTCTGACGGCCGATTTCGGCCACAATCGCACGACTACGCCGGAACGACCGCCGGAACGCGCGTCGCGCTCCCCCGCGGGGATTGCGGGCGCCGCCCCGCATAGGTAGCCGGAGCGCGGAGGGTGAGGTATGAGCGTCTCCCTACGCGTCCTCGACGACGGGGCGTGGGTCTCCGTGAACGACGCCAGAGAAGTGAGCGTGAGCGAACTCTGGCGGCTCGACGACCCGTCATTCTGTGGGTGCGAGCTTCCCGACTTCGTCGTCGAGAACGTCCTCGACGTCGGCGCGGACGGCAGAACCGTCTCCGCGAAGGTGTACGGCCAGTGCATCGCCTGCGGCCACGCGGGCGTGCCCGGCTGGGTTCCGGTCGGGAGGCTCCGCGAGGGCGAATTCGTCGATATCGACCGCGAGCGGGTTGTCCTCCCGGTTCGACGCGGCGACGACGATGAATAGGCAACATTCTCCGCTTTTGGGCAGCACCGGGAAGGGTTGACGGTACGCTCGGGGCCTTACGTGGGCACGTATATGGACATTCATACGAATGCCCACGGACGTCGAACGCTGGAAGTCGGAGGTCTACGGTAACGAGATACGAGAGCACCTGCTCGAATTCGCCGAGCAGGGCTGGGACACCATCCCGGAAGACGAGCGAGACGCCTGGTTCGAGCGCTTCAAATGGTGGGGCCTGTACCACCAGCGCAACGGCCAAGAGAGCTACTTCATGATGCGCATCGGGACGCCGAACGGCGTGCTGACGCCCGGCCAGACCGAAGTCGTCGCGGAAGTCGCCGACGAGTACGCCCGCGGCCCGGCCGAGAACCCCATCTTCGGCAACGGCTACGTCGACTGGACGACCCGCCAGTCGATTCAGCTCCACTGGATCAAACTGGAGGACATCCCGGAAATCTTCGAGAAGCTCGAATCGGTCGGTCTCTCGACGCAGCAGGCCTGCGGTGACTCGTGGCGGAACATCGTCGGCTGCCCCGTCGCCGGCAAGGACAAACACGAGCACGTCGACGCGCTCCCCGTCGCGATGGAGCTCAACGAGACGTTCAAAGGCAACGACGACCACTCGAACCTCCCGCGGAAGTGGAAGGTCTCCATCACCGGCTGCCGCGAGGGCTGCGGACAGGGCGACATCAACGACCTCGCGCTCGAACCCGCGACCAAGGAGATAGACGGCGAGGAGACGAAGGGCTTCAACATCCGCATCGGCGGCGGCCTCTCGCGGAACGAGCCGCGGCTCGCCCGCGACATCGACGTGTTCGTGACGCCCGAGCAGGCCGCCGAGGTCTCGGGAGCCATCTCCGCGCTGTTCCGCGAGAACGGCGACCGCGACAACCGCTACAACGCCCGCATCAAGTTCCTGATGGACGAGTGGGGCGCGGAGAAGTTCCGCAACGTCCTCCAGGAGGAGTTCGTCGACTTCGAACTGGAGACCGCCGGCGAAGACCTGCGCTCGGAGTACTCCTACAACTCCGGCTACGCCAACGGCGGCCACGCCGACCACGTCGGCATCCACGAGCAGGCCGACGGCAACTACTACGTCGGGCTCAACGTCCTCGTCGGCCGCATGGGCGTCGACGAGACGAAAGAGCTCGCCCGCGTCGCCGACGAGTACGGCTCCGGCGAGGTTCGCGTCACGCAGCGCCAGAACGTCATCATCACCGACGTGCCCGAAGAGAAGCTCGACGCGCTGCAGGACGAGGAACTCCTCGACCACTACTCGCCCGACCCGCACCCGTTCATGCGCGGCTCTATCGCCTGTACGGGCACCGAGTTCTGTTCGCTCTCCATCGTGGAGACGAAGAACCGGCAGGTCCGCTACGCCCGCTGGCTCAAGGAGAACGTCGAACTCCCCGCGGGCGTCGAGGACTTCCACATCCACCTCTCGGGCTGTACGGCCTCCTGCGCCCAGCCGCAGATTGCGGACATCAGCCTCCGGGGCATGAAGACCCGCAAGGACGGCGAGCCGGTCGAGGCGCTCGACATCGGTCTCGGCGGCGGTCTCGGCGAGAACCCCAACTTCGCCGAGTGGGTCACCCAGCGCGTCCCCGTCGACGAGGTGCCGGGTGCCATCAAGAACCTGCTCGCGAACTTCGAAGCGCGCCGCGAGGGCGACGAGACGTTCCGCGAGTTCGTCGCCCGGACGGACGAGGAAGACCTCGCCGAACTGGTCGAACCCGAAGAGACCAGCTACGAGGACCCGATGATGCACAACACGAAGCGCACGTGGTACCCCTACGCGGAAGACGACTCGATGGACGCGAGTCCCGCGCCGACCCACGGTGACGGCACGCCCATCACGAGCGACGACTGAGCGGGCCCGTCTCGGGACCGATCCGCGTCGGTGACGACTCGCCGCCGCGCTACCTATTTACGACGACGCCGATACTCAATCACAGATGCCAGACCGAATCCTGAAGGTCAACGCCTACACGACGCTGGACCTCGTCGACGCGTCGGCGACGGGTCACGACTTCGAGGAGTCGGCGTTCGCGGTGTGCAACGTCACCTCGCCGCGGAAGCACCCCGACGAGATTACCCTCGAACTCGAACTCGACTGGACGCAGCTCGACGCGCTCCCGCCGCACGCCGACAAACTGACGCTGTCGCCCGAGGAGGCTCGAACCCTCGCGGCCGACCTCGAAAAGCACGCCGACCGCGTCGAAGCCGAACAGCGCGACTGACCGCGGCCCCCCGATTTTCGACGACCGTTCGACGCCCCGAGCGGCGCGACCGCCCGCGCGAGCCCGACGGTTCGTGGCAACACCACCCATGAGAACTTCTATCCCGATTTAGTCAACGAATCGTGTGAATCTGTGTCTCGAATGCTCGAATTGTGTTGCAACAAGCCCAATCGTTAGACATATGCCTTCGGAAGTCGCAGGATGTGTTGTGATACAGACGACGCCCTTACGCCGTCCACGCACCGAGCGTCGACCGCACTCCACCTCCCGCGCCCACCCGGCGAATCGAACGCCGGCCACAGCGCGGGGGGTGGTGGCGTGAGCCGTCACCGGACCCTCGTCCTCTTCGTCGCGGCCGCGGTGCTGTTCGGCACCTCCTTCGTCGGCATCAAGGCCGCCATCGGCTCGGTCCCGCCGGTGCTCTTTGCGGCCTTCCGCGTCGACGTCGCCGCCGTCGTCCTCCTGACGCTCGTCGCCGTCCGCGGCGGCTACTGGCTCCCGCGGACCCGCGCGGACGCGCTCGGCATCCTCGCCAGCGCCGCGTTCGTCCTCGGGGCGAACAACGTGTTCCTGTTCCTCGGCCAGCAGCACGCGACGACGGGCGCGGCGGCCGTCATGTACAGCATCATGCCCGTGGCCTCCCCGGTGTTCGCCGTCTTGCTCCTCGACGACGCGCGCATCTCCGCGGTCGACGCCGCCGGCATCCTGCTCGGACTCGTCGGCGTCGTCGTCATCGTCGGCCCCGAGAGCGTCCTCGGCGGCGGGAGCGTCGGACAGGCGCTCATCGTCTGTTCGGCGCTGTCGGTCGCCTTCGGGACTGTGCTGCTCAAGCGCGTTGGCCCCTCTATCGGAACGCTCCCGCAGACCGCGTGGGCGATGGCGGCCGCCGCCGTCGGCATCCACGCCGCCAGCCTCGGTCTCGGCGAATCAATCGCGCAGGTCGCGTGGTCGCCGGAACTCGTCGCCGCGATTCTCTACGTCGGCATGCCCGCGACCGCCGCGGCCTACCCGGTCTACTTCGCGCTCCTCGCGGAGGCCGGCCCGGTCCGCGGCAACCTCGTCGCCTACGCGATGCCTGTCGTCGCCACCGTCACCGGCTGGGCGTTCCTCGGTGAGTCCGTCTCGCCGGCGACCGTCCTCGGCTTCGGGGTCATCCTCTCGGGGTTCATCTTGGTCCAGCGCGACAGCGTGGCCCGGGTGGTCGGCCTGCGGGGAAGCGTCCCCGCGGAAGCTGAATAAGCGAAGAGAACAGCATAGAACAGAACTCGAAACGCGGACCGATTTCAGGCCGCGACCCGCCGCCGGACCGCGACGGCGACCGACACCAGCGTCTCCTTTTTCATCGCCGCGAAGCCGAAGAAGATGGCTCCGAAGCCGACGAGCGCCGTCGTGTCGATGACGTGTCCGAGGAGCGCCCAGCTCATGAGCGCCGCGACCACGGGCTCGACGTAGCCGATGAGGTTGAGTTCGGTCGGCCCGAGGCGGTCTAAGAGTTCGAAGTAGAGGAGGAACGCCACCGCGCCGGAGACGAGCGTCAGGTAGAGGAACGACGCGATGCCGGCGGGGGCGAACTCGATGGTCGAAAGCGACTCGCCGCGGACGAGTGCCCAGCCGTGAAGCAGGACACCGCCACCGAGCATCGACCACGCCTGCATCGACTGGACCGGGAGGTCGCTCCGGAGCGGGCGGGTGAGGACCGCACCGAGGGCGAACGACACCGCCGCGAGGAAGATGAGGACGATGCCGAGTCCCTGCGCCGACCCGGAGGACCCCGAGAACGCCGAGACCGGGTCGGCGACGAGCACGGCACCGGCGAAACCGGCGAACAGGCCGAGCGTCCCGGTCTTCCCCAGTGACCCCTCGGTGAGGATGGCCGAGGCGAAGACCGCAGTCAGGATGGGCGAGAGGCTGATGATGATAGAGGCCACCGCGCCGGGGACGTGTTCCTGTCCGAGGTAGAGCAGGCCGTGGTAGGCGGCGATGATGAACACCGCGCCGATGGCCGTCGCGAGCAGTTCGTCTCTGGTCTCGGGTCGCCAGCGGTCGGTGGAGTAGCAGGCGTACACCAGCATCACGAGCCCCGCGAGTTCGTAGCGGAGCGCGGCGAAAGAGAGCGTCGGGAAGAACTCCAAGCCGACCTCGATGGCGACGAACGAGGTGCCCCACATCGCCGCGAGCGCGACGAAAAGCAGGGGCGTCGTCGGAATGTTTCTCCAAGTGGTTCGCGTCATGGTCGAATCTGTTTCAGTTCTCAGAGACACATCTTGTTAAATCCTTCTACAAGAGATTGGGTTTGAATTGAATTTTAGAGGAACGATTCGTGGTTTTGCTGTTCTAAAGTTTCTATAATTCGTGATGATTCGAGAGCTCGAGAGAGGTGGCGAAAACGGCGGACAGAACAAGGACTTACGTCACCGACCGCAACGAGAGGGTATGGACGAACGCGACGTGCGCCTGTTGAAGGCCATCGCGGACCTCGGGACGGGCAGTCCCGAGAAGCTACACGAAGCGACAGACATCCCTGTGTCGACCATCCACTACCGCCTGAACAACCTGAAGGACGACGGCGTCATCGAGAACGACCTCTACGACATCGACCTAGAGGCGTTCGGACTCGGCGTCACCGTGGTCGTGGAGGTGCTGGCGGACTACAGCGGGTCGTACGAGGAAGTCGGGAACAAACTGCTGGAGATAGAGGGCGTCACGCAGCTCTACTTCACCATGGGCGAGACGGACTTCATCGTCGTCGCCCACCTCGCGGACTCCGACCGCGTGGAGCGCCTCATCAGCGACTTCGAGGCGACGCCGGAGGTCGAGCGGACGAACTCGACGTTCGTCATCTCCGCGATGCGCGACAGCCACCGGGCGCTCCAGAGCTACACGCTGGAGACGCTCCTCGACGAGCTCGGCATCGAGGACTGAGAATCGGCCGGGGACGTATCACGGTTCGTCGCGTACTATCGACCATGTCGAACGACGTGCGAACGTGGCTGGTCGAACGGACCTACTCGGACGACGAACAGAACATCATCATCCTCGTGTACGCGACCACCGACGGGACGCGCTACCACCGCAAAGAGCGCTCGCTGACGAGTTTCGAGTCCGACGTGCGCGACACCTACGCCGCCGTCGACGTGCCCGAGGACGAACTGGGCCGCGTCTCCGACGAGGAGACGAGAGCGGCGTACGCGGCCGCCGCGACCGAGATGGCCGAGTCGCACGAGCCGACCGACACGGTCTGAGAGCGTCGCGGTCGGCTCAGTCCGCCGACGCGAGCGGGAGCGAGACGACGACGACCGTGCCGGTCGGCTCGTTGTCCTCGAAGTGAATCTCGCCGCCGAACGAGTCGACCAGTTGGTGGACGAGGTAGAGTCCGAGGCCGGTGCCGGTACTCTCCAGTCCCTTTTCGCCCTTCCCGAAGACGACCGACTTCCGCGCGTCGGGGATACCCGAACCGTCGTCGGCGATGCGGATGACCGCCATGTCGGCGTCGTCGTCCACGGTCGCCGAGACGGTGACGACGGTGCTGCCGTCGTTGTGCTGGACGGCGTTGTTGAAGAGGTTACCGAGCACCGACGCGATGAGCGGGTTCGCGCGCACCGCCACGTCGGGTATCTCGCCGTCGACCTCGAACGTCGCGTGCGGGAACGCCTCGCGGCGGACCGCGAGTTCGCGCTCGACGGCGTTCACGAGCGACATCGGGCGCGTCTCGACGCCGCCGCCGCTCATCGTCTCCATCAGGTCGCGGGCGACCTCGGTTATCTCGATGGTGTGGCGACCCGTCGAGAGGATGCGCGAGAGGATGTCCGCGCCCTCTCCGTCGACGTGTTCTCGGAGTAGCTCCGCCCAGCCGACGACGACGGCCATGTCGTTTCGGATGTCGTGGCGGACGATTCGGTTGAGCGCCTCCAGTTCGGCGTTCGTCCGTTCGAGTTCGCGCTCGCGGGTGCGGCGGGCGGTCACGTCCTGAATCGTCCCTCTGAGCGCCGCCACGCGCCCGTCGCGGATGACGGGCTCGCCGCGGGTGCGGACCCACAGCTCAGACCCCTCCGCGGTCACCAGTCGGTACTCGTCTTCCCACGGGATGCCCTCGGACCGACAGCGGTCCAACAGCTCGCGGACCCGGTCTCGCTCCTCGGCGGCGTAGAACTCGATGGCGTCGTCGACGTTCGGCTCGTAGTCGAGCGGCACCTCGTGGATGCGCTTGGTCTGGTCGGTCCACGCCAGCGTGTCGGTCGTGAGGTCGAGCTCCCAGCCGCCGACCTTCGAGATGCGCTGGGTGCGTTCGAGGAAGTCACGGCTCCGTTCGAGTTCGTCCTCGCGCGCCTTCTGCTCGGAGAGGCTCTGGAAGACGATGACGTTGCGGTCGCCTTCGAGGGACGTGATGGAGAACCGAACCGGGACGAGCTCGTCGTCGGGCCGGCGAATCGCCACCTCGCCCTGCCACTTGCCGTCGGCTTCGAGCGCGGGCGGAATCGTCTCTCTGAGCCGTTCGAGCTCCGACTCGTCGTGGAGGTGATTCCAGCCCGTCCCGAGCATCGACTCGGGGTCCGAGTAGCCGCAGATGTCGGCCGCGGTCTCGTTGACGTACGTGTGCCGGTCGTTCTCGGTGATGGTGACGCCGGCGTCGACGGCGTCGACCGCGCCCTTGAACGCCTCGAGGTCGCGTTCGCGCCGGCGCTCTTCGGTCACGTCCTCGACCGTCGAGATGAGTCGGTCCCGCCCCGATATCTCGGCGACGGTGAGGCTGACGCGAATCCAGACGGTGTCGCCCGACGCGTTCTCGATGGGCCACGTGAAGACGGACCCGCCCTCCTCGCGGGCGGTCTCGACCTCGTCGAGGGCGCGTTCGTCGTCGTAGCCGGGGAGGTCCGCGGTCACGTGCGTCGGACTCGTGTCGATGACCGCCGCGCGGCCGACGCCGAGGATGTCCAGGTAGTGCTGATTGATGTCGACGAGTTCGAGCGTTTCGAGGTTTCGAACCGCGAGACCGACGTTGACGGCCTCGAAGAGCGCGCGGTGGTCGAGCGAGCCGACGGTGTTCCGGGCGGCGTCGTAGACGACGCGGCCGAGGTTGTCGAGGTCGTGTTCGTCGGGGGCGGGCCGCTCGAACGAGACGAGCGGAACGCCGTCGACCCGCAGCTTCGAGACGAGCGGCTGACCCTCCGAGTCCGTGATCCCAGTGGAGACGACGAGACAGTCGATACGAGCGCGTTCGAGTTCCGCGTGGACCGCGTCGAGGTCGTCGACGGCCGAGACGCGGACGTCGGTCGTCGCGTCGCCGATCGAATCGGGGAGCTCGGTCGCGAGACGCTCGCGAACGGCGGCGTCCTCGCTGACGACGAGGACAGTCAACCGACCAGGCATACCGGCGAGAAGAGAGCGAGGTTCAAGTATGAACCGACAGCTGTCGGTTCGGAATCACGAGCCGCGGTCCGACCGACCGTCGGACTCGCCCGCGTCGAAGATTCCAAAGTTCGGGCGAGGAGAAACCGACGAAATCGAACCTTCATCCCCCGTCGGACCCGAAGCGTCGAAGCGACAATCGACCTAAACGTGGAGCGCGTACTGACACCTGTGGGGCGGACACCACCGCCTCGGTGAACACCATGACGACGACAAACGACTCGACGCGACTCGCGGGCATCGTCCTGCTCGCGCTGGCCGCGCTGTTCGCGCTCCCCGTCCTCTTCGGGATGGCCGGCCTCGGCGGCGGCATGCCGATGGGGTGGGGCGGCGGCTGGATGCACGACACGTGGATGCACGGCGGAACCGGCGGGACCGTCCCGTGGTGGATGTGGGGGATGGGACTGTTCGGCCAACTGCTCGTCCTCGCGGCCGTCGTCGGCGGCGGCGTCCTCCTGTTCCGCGCCCTGCGCGGCGGGAGCGACGACGCGCTCGACGAACTCCGCCGGGCCTACGCCCGCGGTGACATCGACGACGAGGAGTTCGACCGCCGCCGCGAGCGACTCGAACGCGACTGACGCGTCGAAACTCGGGACAGTCGCCGCGTTGCAGGCGAAACGAAGGGGTTCGGCCGGATAGCGGTCGGCGAAAGGCGGTCGGCGAGAAGCGGTCCCGGGGAGTCGGCGCGCGGCCGCCTCCGTCGGAGAGAGTGCGCGCGCCGACCGCAACGACTATAATTATTTAGGCCAACCTAAAACCATGAGTTCGGATTCATCCGATGGGTCGTTCGGTTCGTTCCTCGGTCGCTTTCGGTCGCGGCGAACGCGACTTCGCGTGTCCGCGTGCGTCGCCGCGAGCCGGTCGATAGCGGTCCCGGAGACGGACGACGAGCGCGACTGAGCGCCGGAGACCGGCGACGTCGGGTCGCTCCGCGCTGGTCGCCGCGCGCCTCAGACCTCGACCGTCGCTCCGATTTCTGGAGCCGCGGCCTCGTAGCCGTCGGCCCGGAGTTCCTCGGCGAACGTCGCACAGCGGTCGCCGTGGTTCACGAACACCGGCGCGCCGCGGTAGTCGTCGAGAAACGACAGGAGCCCGTGCCGGTCGGCGTGGGCGGAGAAGTCGTACATCTCGGCGCGGGCGGCCACGGGGACGACCCCGCCGTTGAGTTCGCACCGGCCGCGCTCGACCAGTTCTCTGCCCGGCGTCCCCTCGACCTGATAGCCGGTGAGACAGATTTTGTTCGTCGGGTCTCGCCGAATCTCGGAGATGTACGTCATCGCCGGCCCGCCCGAGAGCATCCCGCTCGTCGTCACGATGACCGAGTTCTGCCGGGCGATGCGCTTTCGCTGACCGTCTCGACCCGAGACGATTCGCGCGTTCGACTTCGCCCGCTTGAGCGCCGCGGCGTCGCGGACGTAGTCGGGGTGGTTCCGGAGCATCCGCAGCACGCGCGTCCCCATGCCGTCGACGTAGCAGTCGATGTCGTGGGCGTCGAGCACCATGAGAATCTCCTGGGTCCGGCCGATGGCGAACGCGGGGACGACGACGGTGCCGCCCTCCCAGACGGTCGTCCGCACCGACTCCACGAAGCGCTCTTCGACGGTCGCGCGGTCGTCGTGTTCCACGTCGGAGTAGGTGGACTCGCAGATGACCACGTCGGCGTCCGGGCGGTCGGTCGTGCCCGAGACCAACCGCTGGTCGTCGGTGTGGAAGTCGGCGCTGTAGAGCAGACGCGTCTCCCCGTCGTCGACGAGGACGTGGGCGCTGCCGGGGATGTGCCCGGCGTTGTAGAACGTGACCTCGTGGCCGGCGGCCTCGAACGGCTCGCCGTAGTCGTGGTGTTCCGACTGCTGGGTCATCCGCCGGACGTGCGTCTCGGTGAACGGGCAGTTGTAGCTCCCGCCGTGGAGTTTGAGCGTGTCGCGCGCGAGCGTCCGGGCGAGTTCGTCGGTCGGCGGCGTCCAATGGACCGCCGGCCAGTCGTCGCCAGAGAGGAGCGAGGGGACCGTCCCGACGTGGTCGAGGTGGCCGTGCGAGACGACGACGGCGTCGGGGTCGACGGAGCCGACGGGGAACTGCGGGGGGTTCCCGGTCAGCATCCCGTAATCGAGCAGCAGCGAGTCGTTGACGAGAATCGCGCTGCGCCCGACCTCCTCGGCCCCGCCGAGGAACTGGAGTTTCATTGCCGGCAGTACCGACCGGAGGGGCTTTTGCTCGTCGGTCCCGCCGCACTCGACGCTTTTCACGCCGGCCGCCGTCTCCCGAGGTGTGACCGGCTCCGACCCCGAATCCGACCGCGGTGGCGACGACCTCGAACCAGACACCGAGGCCGACCGCGACGACCTCGACCGACTGGTGACGACGCTCCACGACCGACTCGCCGCGACGGCGACCCGCCCCGTCCGCGAGGAGGCGAGCCGGTGGCTCGGCGAGGCGGAGGCCGTCGCGGGCGACCTCGCGGTCGGCCCGCTCCCGGACGACGAGGTGGTTCGGAGGCGACTCGGCCACGTCGAACACCTGCTGTCGAACGTCGGCGAAACCGAAGACGAGGCGGCGGACGAACACGTCGCGTCGGCGCGGGCGGCGCTGGCCGACGCGCTGGCGACGCTCGGTGACGGCGGCGGCGAGTGAGTTTGGGGAGACAAAGAGAGGCGAGACGGGAACCGCGAGAGATACACAGCGAAGCGCGGGGACCGAAAGAAACGCGCGCGCTTCCCGGCGCTCAGTTCGAGAACCACTCCCTCGCGGTCGAGGCGAGGATGGAGAGGTCTTCGAACTTGAGCATGCGGAACATGGCGAGGGGACTGCCGCCGTTGGCGGCGTCCAACTGCTCGTTGGGGAGGCGATGGAGGTCTTCGAGCAGTTTGTCGTAGCGCTCGTTGGAGGCGCGGTAGAGCATCTCCGTCATGAACAGACGGTTTTTGACCTTCGGCGCGACGCGCTCGTGCCACAGTTGGTCGTAGATGGCGAGTTCGGACGCGGAGGTGTCGCGCTCGGAGTTCGTGAGCGCGCGGTCGGCGGTCGCCGCCGCGACCCGGCCCGAGCGCATGCACTTGTCGATGCCCTCGCCCCACAGCGGGTCGACGGTCGGCACCGTGTCGCCGATGGCCATGAAGTTGTCCGTGCTCATGCGGCCCGGAAGCTGGATGTGTGCGGAGCCGCGGTGCTGTTTGCCCGCGATGCGCTCCGCGTTCGCGAAGCGCGGGTCGGTGTCGAGCCAGTACTGGAGGTAGTCGTCGATGGTGTAGCCCGACTTGGCGTTGTGGCGGTGTCCCTCGTTTTGGATGTAGCAGACGCCGACCTTCGCGGTGTCGCCGCCGGTGTGGAATATCCACGAGTAGCCGCCGGGCGCGATGTCGTGGTCGAGCCGAAGCATCATCGCGTCGGTGAGGTCGCCGTAGCCCTCGGGCGCGAGGTCCATGCCCTCGAACTCGAACTCGATGCCGATAGCCTGCTTCTGTCGGTTGAGGTCGCACACGTCGAGGGCCTTGGCGAGCGGCGCGCTCGGTCCGGTCGCGTCGATGACGATGTCGGCGTACACTTCCTTGTCGCCGTTGTACCGGACGCCGACGATTTCGCCGCCCTCCATGATCGGCTTGGAGACGCGCGCGTCGAAGCGGTACTCCGCGCCGTCGGCTTCCGCCTCGTCGACGAGCCAGTTCTTGAAGTCCGCGAACTCGAGGACCGCACCGGGCTGGTGCCGGTAGTAATGGTGGTTCGGGGACTCCAAGACGACATCGTCGGTGAAGTTCATCACGACCTCGTCGGGGATGTTGAACGAGGCCATCGCCGACGGGAACGTCCCGGCGGTCGACTTGTTGCTTCTGGAGGGGAACTCGTCTTCGGACTCGGTTTCGAGGACGCACACGTCGTAGCCTCGGGCGGCGAGGTCTCGTGCCGCCTGTCCACCTGCAGGGCCCGCGCCTGCGATAATCACGTCGTAGTTGTCTGTCATTGTAGAGTAGGCATCACCGGTAGGGTTGGTCGTACGCGTTACACACCCTTTCTGTAACAAGCGTGTAATCTGCTTTGGTTTTGAACGGTCGGAAATACGGGGGCGTTCGACGTATCCCGACCGCTCAAAGGCGACAGATACGGCGGAGAGACGGCGGACGATGGAGGGCGCGACACGTCGCTCGACACGGGGAGAGACGGTGGCAAACGCGGCCACGGCGCGGCTAAAACTCGGGTCAGGCTTTCGGGATGCGGCGGACTTGGAACTCGCGGTAGCCGCCGTAGGCGGCTTCGAGCGCCCCGAGCCACCAGTTCCAGCGCGTCGCGGGGCCGCCCTCCGGCGCGTCGCGCATGTTCCGCACGATTTCGTCGCCCGTGAGCGCCGCGCCGCGGTCGGCTTCGGCCTGCCCCGAGTCGGCGAGGTCGCGGGCTTGACGCGCGACGACCCGACGCTCCGCATCGGTGCCGCCGAACTCGGCGAGCGCGTCGCGGAACGACTCCTCGTCGAAGGCGGCGTGGGCGTCACCGTGCCTATCGGTGGGAATCACGACTGCTCCTACGGGGGCCGTCCCAAAGAAGGACTCGGCCGATTCGACCGGGCGAGAACCGTCGTTTTCGGCGCGAAGCGCGCCGGCGCGGGCGACGGCGCTACGTCCACCACTCGCTCCGGCGCTCGTTGTACGTCGCGTTCCGGAACGGCTCTGGCTTTTCGTCGTCGGCCTCCGCGCCGAGGTAGTGTGCGGTCCAGTAGCCGACGTGCCAGCCGACGGCTTCGGTGTCGAGGTCGACGAGGATGACCCGATAGCTACCGTACGTCTCTAACGCGCCGTCGCCGTCCGGGTCGTAGCCGCTGACGGCGGCACAGGAGACCGCGCCCGGGGCGCACGGCGAGGAGTCAGCAAAGGAGATGCGAACCTCGGCGTCCGCCGGGTCGTCCACGTAGGTGTAGGTGAGGTTGTCGGGCATCCCCGGCGCGCCGTCGGCGAAGTAATCGAGGGCGTGACGGACCTGCTCGCGGGCCGCGTCGGGGTCCGAGGCGTTCGCGTCGTCGACGTAGACCGTGAAGTTCGGGTCGTCCCACGGGAACGCCTTCTCGGTCGCGTTCGTCCGCGGGAGCGTGTAGAGGATGCCCGTGGCGTTCATCAGGGCCGCGGGCTCGTCGCCGTGGGCGAGACCGAGCGTGTGGCCCAGTTCGTGTTCGATGATTTCGACCGTCGAGTCGTCGCTGAACCCGGTTCGGATGTAGACGGTCTCGGGGCGGTCAATCTGCCGGGCGTCGGTGATGTGCGGCGCGCAGCCGACCGCGTCGGCCTGTCCGCTACACTCGGGGATGGTGTCGGAAAAGCGGACCACCATGTCCGGGTCGCGGGCGTCGGCGTCGACCTCGTAGTCGACCTCGTAGCCGAGGTACCGCGCGTCGTTCGCCTCCCAGAACGTCGTCGCCTCGCTCACGAGCGCGGCGTAGTCGCGGTCGTTGGCGGCGGCCTCGACGGCGACGACGACCGGCTCGGAGCCCCACGGACCGTAGCCGGAGGCGGGCGTGAACGTCTCTGTCGGCTCGGCTGTCGGCTCGGGCGTCGGCGACGCGGTGGGCGTTGCAGTCGCGGTCGCTGACGGAGCCGTAGTCGAGACTGCGGTCGACGGCGTTTCGGTGGTCGCCGCGGTCGGAGCGGTCGTCGAAGTCGTCGCGTCGTCTCCCGGCGACACCGGCGCGGCACAGCCGGCGAGGACGACGAGCGCCGCGACGAGGAGGGTCGAACCGCGCATACCGAGACTGCGGTGGCGAACGGTCAAGAGCGTTTCCCGACGCCGCGACCCGACCGACGGCGCGGCCGCTCGGGCGTTCGAAAGCGGCTGAGAGGAGTAAGCCCCCTTCTGTTCGTCCCAGCATTCGGCTCAGCGTCCGCGTCCTTCTCGGGGCGAGCCCCGAGGGCGCGACGGGCGAACCCGACGCGCCGTCCGAACTACCTTCGCGGCGCGGACTTGCACCGGTGAGGATTCGCCGTTCCATCCGTTCTCGACCGTCAGAGATGGCGACGCCATCTCACTCCCTCTGCGGGTTAACTCCCTTCCCTTACGGGTCGGTTCGCACGCGGACGGGTCTCCCGTCCGCGCCGGCGACGGCGGAGCCGTCGCGCGCGCATCATCGGTCAAGTCGAGCGGTCTCGTTTCTGTTCCAGCGCCAGCCGTCTCCGACTCCGGGCTTGCGCCCGGTCACCCGTTCGGACGGTGGGGGGACTTTCCTCATGCCCGTCTCGGGCACGGGAACTGGGCTCTCTCTGCCGACCTACCCTAGTCCGGTCGGTCGGATAAGCGGTTCGATTAACGGGTCATACGCGGGTTTAGTCGCCCGTTATGTGGCACCGATTCTACATAACAACCCGATAACATTCGAGGGAAGCGTTGAAGTCACCACAGGACTTGAATGATAATATGTCCGAGGCGCAGACCGTACACCTCACCTACGAGGATGGGGCGCGGGCGGTCGAACTAGCGCGGGAATCGGTCGAATCGTACGTTCTTCACGGACAGAGAGAGCAACCGGGCAGCATGCGCGACGCGTTTTACGCCCGAACCGGGGCGTTCGTCCGCATCAAGTCGACACGTGGGCGCGGTCGACTGCGGGGCTGTGCGGGCGCGTATCGGGGGAAAGACCAGCTCGGTCACGCCATCGTCGACGCGGCCATCAAGGCCGCGTCGGGCGACTCGTGCCAAACCGAAATCGAAGCACCCGAACTCCCGAATCTGAACATCTCTGTTTGTATCGTCAACAATTACACGCTGACTAACGACCCAGTCGCCGACATCGAACTCGGCACGCACGGGGTCGCCATCGACGCCGGCGGCACCCACGGCTGGATGTACCCGACCCTGCCCATCGAGCTCGGCTGGTCGAAAGAGGAGTTCCTCACGAACGCCTGTCGCAAGGCCGGCCTGTCGCCGCTGGCGTGGCAGGACGACGACACCATGATCACCCTGTTCGAAGGGCAGGTCTTCCGCGAGCGCGACGACGGCGGGAGCGTCGAAGCGCTGTAAGTCGTCGCGGCGACGACTCGACTCCTTGGGGGGAGAACCGAACTGGCGAGCGACGGCTTCGAGCGTCGCCGCAAAACGAGAACGCGTCTTACTCGTCGCCGAAGCCGACCAACTCGGCGTCCTCTCTGGCCCGCGTCGCGGCCGCGTCGATGTCGAACTCGAACTCCGAGACGACCTCGCCGTCGCGGATGAGCGGTTCGAGGAGCGCCTCGCCGTCGGTCGGGCCGGGGCGTCCGCGGAGGCCGACGTGGTGGCCGCCGTCGGCCGTGCGGTAGACCTCCTTCACGCCGGAGAGCTTGCCCCGCTTGGCCGCGGGTTCGCCGTCGACTTCGACGATGTCGAGCGCGAAGTCCACCGGGTTGGCGTTCGAGATGTAGCCGCCGACGCCGAACCCCTCGACCACGTCGCGGAGGTGCCGGAGTTCCGCCGGGCCGAGGCCGCCGCTCACGAAGATGCCCACGTCCTCGTGGCCGCGGGCGTCGAGTTCCCAGCGGACCTCCCGGACGATGTGTCGGAAGTCCCCCCGCCGCGAGGACGTGGTGTCGAGGCGGACGCTGTCGAGGTCGTCGCCGAGCGTCTCGACCGCCTGCAGCACCTCCTCGGTCTCGTCGCCGTAGGTGTCGCAGAGAGCGACCCGCGGCACGTCCTCGTCGACGGCCTCGTCGAAGGCGCGGAACGCCTCCGCCTGGTTGCCGCGACCGAAGGCGATGAGGAGCGCGTGGGGCATCGTCCCCGACGCCTCCTTCCCGAGAATCTCGCCGGCGGCGACGTGCGAGAAGCCGTCGAGGCCGGCGACGAGGGCGCTCCGCTCGACCATCGCGGCGATGGAGGGGTGGACGTGGCGCGCGCCGAACGAGAGAACCGTCGAGTCGGGGGCCGCCGTGCGGGCTTCGAGGGCGGCCGTCGCACAGCCCGAGGCGTGCGAGAGGAAGCCGAGCAGCGAGGTTTCGAGCCGAGCGAACTCGAGGTAGTCGCCCTCGATTCGCATCACTGGACCGCCGTCGAACAGCAGGCCCTCGGGCATGGCGTCGACGTCGATATCGCGGTCGGAGAGCAGTTCGGCGGCGTCTTTCACGCCGGCGAACAGCTCGAAGTCGCCGTCGGGGAACTGGTCGGCCGTCACCTCGGCGACGACGCGGGGGTTCTTGCCCGCGTGTCGGAGGGTCGCCTCGGTCCGCTCGAAGTAGGCGTCGGTCGCGACGCCCTCGCGGATGGCCTCGGGACCGACGATATCGAAGTCACTCATTGGCGCGGATTCCACCCGGCCGATGAAAAAGGTGTATAATCGGTCACGTGCGTCGAAGAGGAATTTTCTTCACCGCGATGGACGGGCCGATCAGCAAACGAGGATGCTCGTGCGGTAGGTGGTGTCGTCTTTTTTCACGTATCCATTGCCGACACTCCACCGACGGTCGTGAAAGCCCGCGGGAGACTCGGAAAGCGCGTCGTCGAACAGCGCTTGCTCCTCTGGCGAAAGCGAGTCGTACGGAACGACGTCAGCGTCCGCAGGAACGTCGTCGGCTGGGTCGACTCCCAGAGACTGACCGCAACTGTTCGACCACGGAACGAGCGTTCCGGTGGCGAAGAGGAAGACGACGACGAACAGGACGAGCGAGAGGGAGACGATAGCGAACAGACCGAGCCGACGGGGCATACAACCTAATGTCAGTTATGACACAAGTGCTTTCTCCTACCTCTGACGGTGAACCTCGTCTAACCGCTCCACCGTCGGCGCGTTGACGACGGTGACGGTGTCGCCGTCTCTCGTCACCCGGTAGGCGTCCGCGAAGGGGCCGTCGTCGACGAGGTAGGTGTTCTCGCCCGCGTACGACCCGCCGAGGCGGAGCTTCAGCGTGTAGGTCACGTAGGCCCGCTCGAACTGCTCGGCGTCCGCCTCGGAATCCCAGACCGTCTTCCAGACGTAGCCGCGCTCGTGCGGGTTCGCCTCGTAGGTCTCGTCCGACGCCGGGCGGTAGGGAACCACCGCGTCGCCGGCCCAGCCCTCGGAGGGACCGGCCGTGTAGTTGTACGGCGAGTACGCGCCGGTGTCCTGTTGGAGTCGCCCCCGGTCGATGGCGCGGTGCTTCCAGAACGTCGCGAAGATGGACGCCTCGCCGACCGTGTCGGCGACGGGGTCGGTGTCGTAGCGCGTCCACGCGGCCGACGAGCGGTCTTCGACCGTCACCTCGACGGGGCGCTCGTCGGGGTATCGCTTCGGGTGGAGCACCTGCTCGGTCGAGGCGGGGCGGTCGGCGTAGGCGTCGTCGACGGCCGCCCAGCCGCCGCGCTCGCGCAGGTCGGCGACGAACGTCGGACCCTCGCTGTAGGGCGCGTAGATGGTCAAGAAGACCGGGTAGTCGTACGACCCGCTTCCCGAGCCGCTGGCCGGCGGCCGGGGGACGCACTCCCAGTCGGTCTCACAGCGCTCCTCGTACAGTCGGTCGACGTAGCGGGCGTCGCCTTCGACCAGTCCGTTCTCGGCGAGTTGGGCGTCCTGCGTCGGCGGCGAGCCGTCCAGCCCGAAGTGCTGGTCCTGCAGGGCGTGGTGGAGTTCGTGAGCGAGCGTCCGCCGGTCGATGGTCGGTCGGTCGTCGTCGCTCACGAGGACGATGCGGTCCTCCGAGGGCGAGTAGTAGCCGAGCACCGCGCCGCCGTACAGCTCGTCGAACACCTCGTCGATGGTCCGGTCCTCGCCGACCAGCAGGAGCGCCTCCCACACCTGGTCGTTCCAGTCGCTGTGGACCGGGTCTGCGGGCTCCTCGGACTGGTTTCGGTACTCGGCGCGCGAGATGACCTCGACCGGCACGGACTCCTCGAACTCCAGTTCGCGCACGACCTCGACGCGGGCCATCGTCCGGGCGACGAACGCCTCGCGCTCCGTCGCGTTCAGGCCGTCGGACTGGTTGACCGCGATGGACTCGTTGTACCAGTAGCCGGCCTCCCAACCCAGCCGGTCGGTCGGCGGGTCGTCGGGCCACGCCCAGTCCTCGGCCGGGTCCGCGGTCCCGTCCGCGTCGTTGGACGCGTCTCCCGCGGCATTCGGGTCGGCGATGGGGGCGGCACAGCCCGCGACGACGAGGAGAAGGGCGGAGAGAACGGCGGCGAGGCGGCGGCGATTCATAGCGGATGCAGGGGCGGGAGACGAAAAAGCGTCTCGGCGCGGGGGTTACGACGCGAGTCCCGGCCGAATCTCGTCCACGTCGGCGGGTGCCGGCCCGTTGACGATGACGACGCGGTCGCCGGTCCGGACGACCCGGAAGGCGTCGTTGAACGAGCCGTCCTCGATGACGTAGATGCCGTCGTCCCGCTGGGTGGCGTCGTTGGCGCTGAGGATGTTCAGGTAGGCGTCGTGGAACTCCTGTGCGTCGCCGTCGGTGTCCCACTCGGTCACCCAGACGTAGCCGTACTCGGTCTCAGCGCCGGCCTCGTTGCGGTAGGGGAACAGGCGGTCGTTCGCCCACCCGTTCGACGGCGCGGCGTCGTAGTTGTACGTGTCGTACCGCGAGTTCGTGTCGAGGATGGACTGGACGCGGACGGTCTGCGCGCCGGACGTGCGGGCCTGATACCAGAACATCGAGAACATCGACGCCTCGCCGACCGTGTCGGAGCCCTCGACGCCCTGTTCGGGGAAGGTGGTCCAGCCGTTCGTCCCCTCGTCGGCGAAGGAGATGGGACGGGGCGACTCGTCGGTCACGTGGATGGTCTGTTCGGTGGACGCCGGCGGGTTGCGCAGGGCGTCGTTGACGGCCTCCCAGCCGCCCCGTTCGTACAGGTCGTGGACGTAGACCGGACCGTCGGAGTACGGCTGGTAGATGGTGAGCAGGATGCCGAGGTTCGGACCGCCGCCGCCCGACCCGCCGCCGGAGCCGCCCGCGGCGGGCGTGACGACGCAGTCCCACGCGCCGGCGTCGCACTGCTCGACGTACTGCCGTTCGACGTACTTGGCGTCGCCCTCGACGATGCCGTCGATGGCGAGGTCGCCGTCCTGCGTCTCGCCGCGGAAGCGGGCGTCGGTCAGGTCGAAGTGCTGGTCCTGCAGGGCGTGGACCAGTTCGTGGACGAGCGTGGCGTTGTCGATGGTGGGCTCGTCGGTCGAGTCGGTGACGATTTTGATTTCGTCGTCGGACGGCGAGTAGAAGCCGAGGACCGAGCTCCCGGTCGTCTCGGAGATGGCGCTCGCGCTCCCGGTCGACTCGCCAGTGATAAACAGCGCCTCCCACACCTGGTCGTTCCAGCGGTTGAACTCGGAGTCGGCCGAGCCGGAGCCGCCGGCGTTGCCGCTGCGGTAGTCGGCGCGGGAGATGACGTCCACGGGGACGCGTTCGTCGAACTCCAACTGTCGGATGTGCTCGACGCGGGCCATCCCGCGGGCGACGTACGCCTCCATCTCGGACTCGTTGAGGCCGTCGGACTGGTCGACGTCGATGGCCTCGTCGTACCAGTAGCCGTCCTCCCAGCCGAGCACGTCCCGGTCGGGGTCGTCGAATCCGTCTCTGTCCGGGTCGGGCGTCGCGGGCGGCGCGTCGCCGCCGGGCGCGGCCGTGGGGGCGGCACAGCCGGCGAGAACCAAGAGTAGGGCGGCGAAAACGGCGCGGAGACCGGTCGTTCGCATATCGTACCCTTGGACTCCGGAGTGAAGTACCTTGTCGGGTTCGGGCGTCGAAACGGGCCGGCGCGTACTGTTTTGGTCGTCCCGGCGCAACCGACGCGTATGGCACTCGACCCGAACCGAACCGCGGTGGTCGTCGTCGACATGCAGAACGGCTTTTGTCACCCCGACGGGAGCCTGTTCGCGCCGGGGAGCGAATCAGCAATCGAACCCGTCACGGACCTCGTCGACGCCGCCCGCGACGCCGGCGCGCGCGTCGTCTACACCCGCGACGTGCACCCGCCGGAGCAGTTCGACGGCAATCACTACTACGACGAGTTCGAGCGCTGGGGCGAACACGTCGTCGAGGGGACGTGGGACGCCGACCTCCACGGCGACCTCGACGTCCGCGACGAGGACCTCGTCGTCGAGAAGCACACCTACGACGCGTTCTACCGGACGCAACTGGAGGGGTGGCTCGACAGCCACGGCGTGGACGACCTGCTCATCTGCGGCACGCTGGCGAACGTCTGCGTCCTCCACACCGCCGGGAGCGCCGGCCTGCGGGACTACCGGCCGATTCTCGTCACCGACGCGCTCGGCTACATCGAGAGGGAACACAAGGAGTACGCCGTCGACCACGCCGACTGGCTGTTCGGCGAGACGGCGACGCTCGCGGACGTGGCGTTCGAGTAGGCCGACGGCCCCGCCGGGCACGACTGCAGCCGCGACCGGAGCCGCTCCTCACTCCCGAAAGAGCCGGTACGCGCCCTGTCCGGTGGCGACGGCGTCGTTCCAGTCGCTCGACGGCGACTGCCGGGCGGCCACGTCCGAGTCCTCCTCGGGGTCGGTGCTGACGACGGTGATGGTGCTCACGCCGACCGACCCGCCGGCGCGGACGACCTCGGCGACCGCGGTCAGGTCGCCCGACGCCCGCCGCAGGTAGTTCACGTTGAGGTTGATGGTGGCGACGCCGCCGGCGAGCGGGTCGTCGAGCATCGTCCGCAGGGCGATGCCGCCCGCGGTGTCGATGAGCGTCGCCGCGATGCCGCCGTGGATAGTCGGCGGCGACACGGTGTTGGTGAGCTTCTCGTCGTACGGGATGGTCATCACGATGCGGCCGCGCTCGATGGCGTCGACGCGGGTGTTGAGCCACGACAGGTAGCCGTGTTCGTCCTCGATGTGCCGCTGGACGATTGCCGCGGCCTCGGCGGGAAAGTCGTCGGTCATGTCACGAACGAGTGTGTCAAATGGCATGTAACCGACGGTCGGGGACGGTCTCGTCGGACACTCGTCAGGTCGGTATCACGTGAGATATATACAGTTTCCCGGACTGATAGGCGTATGAGCGATTCCCGCGTCGTCTTCGTCGACGAGTGCCCCGACGGTCTCGTCGAGGCCGTCGAGCGACGCGGTTTCACGACCGAGACGTGCGCGGACCTCGACGCGGTGGTCGAGGGCCTCGACGCCGTCGACGGCGTCGTCTTCTGCGGCGACGTCGACACCGAACTCGTCTCGCGCGTCCGGAATCGAATCGGCGTGATACCGGTCTTTTTTCTCGCCCGTGACGGACCCCAAGGCTCCGCCAAGTCCGCCCACGGGAACGGAGCCATCGTCATCGACTACCCGAAGACGGAGAAGGCGGTTGCCGCGGTCGCCGCGCGAATCGAGCGCGCCATCGAGTTCTCCCGGTGGGCGTCGAGCGAGCGGGACTCGGACTCGCTGTACCGGACGGTCGTCGAGCAGAGCCACGACGCCATCTTCATCGCGCAGGACGGCGACTTCCGGTTTTGGAACCGTCGGCTGACCGAACTCACCGGCCGGAGCGACGACGAACTCGCCGAGACCGCGCTCTTGGACGTCATCCACCCCGACGACCGGGAGAAAGTCAGACGCATCTCCGAGACGCGGCGGCGGGGCGGCGACGCGCCCGTGAGCTACGAGGTCCGCCTCGTCGACGCCGACGGCGACGTCCGCGAGTGCGCGGCGAACGTCAAGGACATCGAGTATCACGGCTCGTACGGCGTGCTCGTCTCGATGCGCGACGTGACCGAACAGCGCGCCACGGAGGCGCAGTTCCGCGGCCTCGTGGAGCTGGCGCGCGACCTCGTGACCCTCGTCGGGACCGACGGGCGAATCAAGTACCAGAGCCCCTCGGTTACCGACGTGCTCGGGTTCGAGCCCGGCGAACTGGTCGGCAGACGCGTCTCCGACCTGATTCACCCCGACGACTGGGAGCGCGTGGAGGCCGTCTTCGAACGCGCCCTCCGGACGGGGGCCGACGGGACCGACCCCGTCCGGTACCGCCACCGCAACGCCGAGGGGTCGTGGACGTGGCTCGAATCCATCGGAAGCAACCAGGCGGACACCTCGGTCGGTGGGTTCGTCGTCACCTCGCGGAACGTGACCGAACAGCGGAGCTACGAACAGCGGCTCAAACGGTACGAGACCATCGTCGAGAGCATCGGGCAGGGCGCGTACGTGGTCGACGACGAAGGCGTCGTCCAGTTCATCAACGAGGCGGCGCTGTCGCGGACGACCATCCCCATGTCGGCGTTCGTCGGCCGGCACATCTCTGCGCTCCGCGACGCCGGGTATCTGGCCGCCGACCAGTACGAGCGCGCCCGGGCGGCCCTCGACGCCATCCTCGACGGCGAGAGCGACCGCGAGCGGTTCGAAATCGAGCTGTCGCTTCCGTCGATGAACTACGTGGTCGAGTTCACCGTCTCGCCCATCCTCGGCGACGACGGCGCCGTCGAAGGCGCGGTGGGTATCTCGACGGACGTCACGGCGCGAAAGCGGTACGAACAGCGGCTCAACGCGCTCCACGCCTCGACCCGGCGGCTGACGGGCGCGACGAGCCGCGAAGAGGTCGCCGAAATCGTCCGTGAGGCCGCCACCGAGGTCCTCGACTACGGGATTAGCGGCGTCCTCCTGTACGACGAGTCGCTGGACGCGCTCGTCCCCGCGGCGTTCACCGACGAGGCGTGGGAGGTGTTCGGCGACGTGCCGCCGATTCCGCGGGGGACCGGCCTGACGTGGGAGGTGTTCGAGCGCGGCGAGCACAACCTCTACCGGGACGTGGAGTCGAACCCGAAGCGGTTCATCGTCGACGCCGGGGTCACAGAGGAACTCATCGTCCCGATTCCGGACCACGGCGTGTTCTTCGTCGCCTCCCTCGACGAGGGGTCGCTGGCCGACCAGCGCATCGCGCTGGCGAAGGTGCTGGCCGCCAACACCCGCGCGGTCTTGGACCGGGTCGAGCGCGAACAGCTGCTGCGTCGGCGCGAGCGCGAACTCGCCAGCCAGAACGAGCAGCTCGAATCGTTCGCGTCGGTCGTCTCCCACGACCTCAAGAACCCGCTGAACGCGGCGATGGGCTACCTCGAACTCGCCCGCGAGCGGTACGACGGCGACGAGTTGGACCGCGTCTCCGACGCCCACGAGCGGATGGCGGGCATCGTCGAGGACGTGCTGGCGCTCGCGCGAAACGGCCAGACGGTCGAGGAGGCCGAGCGGCTGTCGCTCGGGGCCGTCGCCGAGGAAGCGTGGACGACCGCCGCGAGCGACGCGCCGGAAGCGACGCTCACCGTGGAGGGCGACGTCGCGGTCGACGCCCACCGCGGGCGGCTCAGACAGCTCCTCGAAAACCTCTTTTCGAACGCGATTCGACACGGCGGCGACGACGTGACCGTCGGCGTCGGCCCCCTCGCCGACCGCGACGGGTTCTACGTCGAAGACGACGGCCCGGGGATTCCGCCGGACGACCGCCCCCGCATCTTCGAGGCGGGCTACACCACGAGTTCGGAGGGGACCGGCTTCGGACTCAGCGTCGTCATGAGCGTCGTGAACGCCCACGGCTGGAGCGTCTGGTTCGTCGAGAGCGACGCCGGCGGCGCGCGGTTCGAAATCACGACGGAGAGCGACCGTTGACGGCCTCTGAAAGCGACCGCTGACGCCGCGAGAGTGTCGCCGGCGGCGGCAACACTAATTGGCGGTCGTCCGAACGAAGCGCCATGGAAACCCCAGACGAGACGACGGTCCGTGCGGTAGAGTCGTGTCGGGACGCGCTCCCGGAGACCGTCGACGGCGGGCGGGTGCTGTTCGGGTTCGACGGCTACATCGACCGCGTTCGGGAGTTCGTCTCCGAGCGGCAGTCGGCCGACGCCTACGAGCGGGTGCCGACGCTCGAAGCGTTCGCCGACCGCGTGAACGACTCGGTCGAAGCCGAGAGTTCGCTCTCGTTCGAGTGGATTCAGTCGAACGTCCGAACCGGCGGACACGTGAGTCACCTCGCCCGCGCGTTCGACCGACTGGGGTTCGAGCCCGGGGTCGTCGGCTGTCTCGGCGAGCCGGTCGAAGAGCCGTTCGTCGAGGAGTTCGGCCACCTCCCGCTGGAGACGCTCGGGTCGCCCGGCTACACCGACGCCGTCGAGTTCGACGACGGGAAGCTGATGCTCACCGAAATCGGCGCGCTGATGACGCTCGACTGGGCCGGAATCGAGTCGCGGGTCGGCCTCGACCGACTGGCCGAGCTGGTCGACGGGACCGAGCTCGTCGGGATGGGTTACTGGTCGGAGATGCCCGAGCTACCGGACGTGGCCCGCGGCCTCCGCGAGGAGTTGTGGCCGACGCTGTCGGACCCGCCGGAGACGCTGCTTTTGGACCCCGGCGACCTCAGAAAGCGGGAGCCCGAGGTGGTCGCCGCGGGCGTCGAACAGGTGTCCGCGCTGGACGACGCGGTGCGCGTCGTCGCGTCGGCGAACCGCTACGAGACGCGCTATCTCGCGCGGTTGGCGGGCGTCGAGAGCGACGACTTCGGCCGCGAGTCGCAGGCGGCGTTCGAGCACCTTGGCGTCAGTCGCTTCGCGGGCCACGGCATCGAAGCGGCCCACCTCATCGACGACGAGGGGGCCGCGACCGTCGGCGTTCCCCGGACGGACGACCCGGTGTTGACGACGAGTTCCGGCGACCACTTCAACGCCGGACTCGCGCTCGCGCACGTCCTCGACCTCGGCCGCGCGGAGTCGCTCGTCGTCGGCAACGCCGTCGCGGGACACTTCGTCCGAAACGGGTCGCCGCCGACGTACGACGAGGTCCGTGCGTTCGCCTCGGAGTACCTCGATTACTTCGACGCCGCTTAAATACCGATTGTCCACACAAGGGTCAGATATATTACTAGAATCAGCGTACCGATATGCGTCGGTGGCACCCCCCCACACGGGCGCACCGCCGGAGAGACCGCAGGTCGCCTCCGTCGCGGTCCACTTTCGACACCACCGTGGCAATCCGCGCCCGGTTGCCACATCCCCACCACGGTCCCGTTCTGACGCGTCGTCGGCTCTTCACTCGGACCGCGAGTCGCGGTCGATGTCGTCGATATCGTCTATCGCCGAGCCGACGAGGTGTCGGAGCGCTCGCCGGAGTCGCTGTGAGAGCGCCTGTTCGGTGATGCCCAATCGGCTCGCGATGTCGTCGAGGCCGGTCTCTTTCGGCGTCTCGAAGTAACCCCGTTCGAAGGCGAGCCGAAGCGCCGCGAGTTGCTTTTCCGAGAGGTCGCTGTCGGGCGGGTGGCGCTCGTCGAGGCGGGCCGGTTCGACCCGGCGCACGTCGATATCGATGTCGCGGGAGAGACACGCGTCGTGGAACCGGGTCGTCAGCTCGTTCGACGCGAAGTACACCGACAGCGACCAGCCGTACCTCGTGCCGACCATCCGCCGGACGATGCCGTCGCACTCGCGAATCGCCGAGATGATGTCGCCCTCGTGAGTCGCCCACTCACAGCGGTAGAGCCGTCCCTCGGGGCCGTCGGAGACCGGCTCGAAACACTCGATGTTCACGTGGTCGTCGAGGAAGTCGTCGAGCTCCTCGCGGTCTCTCCCGCGGGCGACGAAGTAGGGAACCGGCTCGCCCGACACCGGGATACCGCCGACGAACGTGAGTTCGAATTCGGGGTCTTCGAGCGTCGCATCGGGGGACGCGCCGGCCAGCGGGTGACCGAGTTCGACCTCGTACCCGGTGTCGCGGTCGTCAGTCATCGCGGCGCGGAGACGGCGGCGTCGAAGACTGAAACGACGGTGCACGTTCGTATATCGAGTCTCACAAACAGAGAAAAATACGAGTGAGCGAAGGATATTTTTTGCGGAGACTCGGCCTTTCATAGTAAAGGCATTTAAAAACTAACCCCCCAGAATGGAGGGGTTCGGTCGGTCGCCATCGGGCGGCGCGTTCGTGTTAGTATTAAATCATTTCTGTCGAATCAGTCGAGGCGCACCGGGTCGTCGCTGGGGCGAATCGCGACCGACACCTCGTCGCCGACGGCGAGGTCGTGGCCGGGACAGACGACCTTGGTCCCGAAGTCGGTTCGGGACGCGAATAATGACATTCCAGTCACACGAATTCCGTCGACGAGCACGTCGAAGTCGGCCCACGGAACGTCCCGGCCGGCGGTCCGACCGACTCGCTCGCCGAGGAGCGACAGGGATTGCCCGTCCGCGACGGAAGAGAGCGTGCCACCGAACCCGTAGTGGGCGAGGCCGCCGTCGAGGACGACGCCCTCGTCGCTGCCGAGGCCCACGAACTCGTCCGGTCCGACCCCCGCGTCGGCGCGGGTCGGGGCGTCGAGGACGACGAACGTCTCGGCCGTCTCGACGACGGTTCCCGTCCCGTCCCAGTCGAGCGGCGAGACGGTCACGTCGGTCGAAACCGGGAGCGACCCCCGGGCGCGGTGCTGATTCGCGTCCGCGGGGCGGAAGCCGAGGTGGACGTGGTTCGCGACCCACGGGGCGAAGAAGCCGGAGCGGACGAGTCGTCCCAGCGAGTCGCCGACCGCGACCTCGTCGCCCGCGGCAACGTCGGGTCGGACGTGGAGGATTCGCGCCACCAGTCCGTCGCGGGGGTCGTCGACGGCGTCGCCGAGCCAGTCCAGCCCGGTGGCCTCGGCGTCGACGTCGACGAGCACGAGGTACTCGTCGTCGTGGGCGTAGGGCTTGTCGGGCGCGCGGACGGTCCGCGTCTCGCGGACGACGCCCGCGACGGGCGAGCGGGCCACCGGGTCGTCGTCGGCGACGTAGAGGTCGATGGCACAGCCGCCGTCGTGGGCGGGGTACGGCGAGTTGTAGAGCGAGAAGCGCTCGAAGCGCGAGAGCATCGACCGCGGCAGTCGCAGCATGGTCGTCGGGACGGGACGGGTGTTCTTAGGTACGTCGGGGTGCTTCCTTCGGGCATGCGCGTCATCCGCGGCCGCGGGCCCGACCGAGACGCAGACCGGGCGGTCACCGCGGCCATGCTCCGCGAGGCGGGCGAAACGGGCGAACCGGCCTTCCGGGCGTGGACGCCGCACCGACAGCTCGCGTTCGGCAGGCGCGACACCCGCGCCCCGCGGTACGACGAGGCCGTCGCCGCCGCCGAAGAGCGGGGCTTCCCGGCCGTCGAGCGCTCCGTCGGCGGCCGGGCCGTGGCCTACACGGGAACCACCGTCGCGTTCGCACACGCGCTCCCGCTCGACGACGCCCGGGCCGGACTCGACGCGCGGTACGAGGCCGGAACGACCGCCGTCGTCCGCGCCCTGCGAACTCTCGGCGTGCCCGCGCGGCGGGGCGAGCCTCCGGAGTCGTACTGCCCCGGCGACCACTCGGTCCAAGCGGGCGGGAAACTCTGCGGCATCGCCCAGCGGGTCCGAAAAGAGAGCGCGCTCGTCTCCGGCGTGGTCGTCGTCGCCGACCGCGACGAAATCGCCGACGTGCTCGCGCCCGTCTACGAGGCCATCGAGGTCCCCTTCGACCCGGGTTCGGTGGGCAGCGTCGCCGACGCCGGCGGCCCGGGAAGCCCCGACGCGGTCTGCGACGCCCTCGAAGCCGTCTTCGTCGGCGACGCGGAGACGCGAGTCGAAGACGCGGCGGACCTCGCGTGAGCGTCCTCAGCCACGACCGCCCGCGGGGCGACGCACCCGGCCGCGGCCGCTCCCCGAACCGCGACTACCCGAACCGCCGGACTTAGCACCCGGCGCGTCGCACCCCCTCGTATGCGAATCGAGAACGCGACGCTGGCCGACGGCCGCGTGGTCGATGTCCGCGTCGAGGACGGGACCGTCGAGGCGGTCGGCGACCTCGACCCCGTCGCCGACGAGGAGACCGTCGACGCCGAGGAGAACCTGCTTCTACCGGGCGCTATCGACGTGCACGTCCACTTCCGCGAACCGGGATTCGAACACAAGGAGACGTGGGAGACGGGCGCGCGGAGCGCCGCCGCGGGGGGCGTGACGACCGTCGCCGACCAGCCGAACACCGACCCGACGACGACCGACGGCGCGAGCTTCGACGCGAAGGCCGAGCGCGCCGCGAAGTCGTGTATCGACTACGGCATCAACGGCGGCGTCACCGCCGACTGGGACCCCGACAGCCTCCTCGACCGCCCGCTTTTCGCCCTCGGCGAGGTGTTCCTCGCCGACTCGACCGGCGACATGGGCATCGAGGCCGACCTGTTTTCCGAGGCCGCGGAGCGCGCCGGCGAGGCGGGCGTGCCCGTCACGGTCCACGCCGAGGACGCCGACCTGTTCGACGAGTCCGCCATCGAGGGCGACCTCGGCGGGGTCGGCCGCGACGCCGACGCCGACGCGTGGAGCGCCTACCGCACCGCCGAGGCCGAGGCGGCCGCCGTCGAGCGCGCCGTCCGCGTCGGCGGCGAGACCGGCGCGCAGATTCACGTCGCCCACACGAGCACGCCCGAGGGCGTCGACGCCGCCCGCGACGGCGGCGCGACCTGCGAGGCGACGCCGCACCACCTGTTTCTGTCCCGCGACGACCTCGCCGAGTTGGGCACCTACGGCCGGATGAACCCGCCGCTCCGGTCCGAGGCGCGCCGCGAGGCCATGTTCGAGCGCCTCGCCGACGGCCGCATCGACATGGTCGCCACGGACCACGCGCCGCACACGCGCGAGGAGAAAGAACAGTCACTCCTCGACGCCCCGAGCGGCGTCCCCGGCGTCGAGACGATGGTTCCCCTGCTTCTCGGCGCGGTCGTCGCCGGCGACCTCACCGCCGAGCGCGTCCGCGACGTGGTCGCGGCGACCCCCGCCGAGGTGTTCGACCTGCCGCGCAAAGGCCGAGTCGAGGCGGGCGCTGACGCCGACCTCGCGCTCTACGACCTCGACGCCGCCCGCGAGATTCGCGGCGCGGACCTCCACTCGAAGTGCGACTGGACCCCGTTCGAGGGCCACACCGGCGTCTTCCCCGAGTGGACGATGCTCCGCGGCGAGTTCGTCTGGGACGGCGACGAGTTCGGCGAAGTCGCAGGCGAGAACGTTCGCGACTGACCGGAGACGGGAACCGACCGGGGGGCGGCCCGCTCAGAACCGCGCGGCCGCGACCTGCGCGCCTTTCCAGCCGACGCCGACGAGCACCGCGAGCGGCGCCGTCAGGACCACGAGCGAGACGGCCGACCCGGCGAGACCGCCGAGTCCGCCGAGCGCCGACGACGCGACGACGGCCGCGAGGAAGCCGCCCACGGCGAGGGCCGGCGAGACCAGCGCGTAGGCGAACAGCCAGCGCTGGTTGCGAGTGAACTCGACGCCGTAGCCCGGTCCCGGCGGGATGAGCAGGCCGCCCGCGAGGAGGACGAAGCCGACGAGTCCGAACACGAGGAGGAAAAAGCCCGCGAGTCCGTGGACGAAGCCGTCGCTTCCGGGCGGCGGTGGGGGCATCGTGACGGCGGTCCGCCAGACGAACGCGAGGAGCGCGGCCCCGACACCGGCGACGGGAAGTTGGAGCGAGCCGAGGACCGCGCGGAGCGACCATCGCATCGGGCCGACTGTCGGCGGGGAGACAGATAGCAGTTCCGTCGCGGCCGGGGCGTCGGCCGGGAGTCGGACGACCCCGATGCAAGCGAATCCTTTTCCCGTCCGACACCCCGAGGGAGTGACACGCATGACCGACGAGCAGACGCCGCCCCGAGGTCGCGGCCCGAACGCGGACGAACCGCACGCACTCACGGGACTGCTGTCGTTCTGGGAGACGGTCGTGGAGGACGCCGAGGCGACCGCGGCCGAGTACGAAGACGAGGGCTGGGAGACGCTCGTGCTCCACCCGGGCGACGTGACGGTGCTGCCGCCGGCGAACCTGCCCGAGGCGACGGAGCGCGTCGGCTTCGACGTGCTCGTCCCCGGGAGCGAGTTCGAGTCGCTGTCGACGTGGGTCGAGTCGGCCGCCTTCGACCGCTACGACGTGTACCGCGCCCGCGAGGACGACACCGTGTTCGTCGTCTCGGTCGTCCAGGACGCCGCGGCGTCGAAGGCCGTCGTCGTCCCGCTGTACTACGGGCTGGACAAAGTGGACGCGATGGCGACGAAGGCGCGAGAACGGGGCGAACTGCGCCTCTACGTCCGGCCGGTCGAGGCGGACCGACGCGTCGAGTTAGTCCAGTCGGAGCCGGACCCGCTTTTCCCCTGACTCCGAGTCGGCGCGGAGTCGGCTCTGAACCGACCCCGGCCGCGAGGGCTCACTCCTCGTCCGACAGCTCTTCTTGTCGCAGTTCCGTGCTCGCCTCGCGGACCTCCCGCATGACGCTGGAGATGCGCTCTTCGGCTTCGAGTTCCTCTTCGACCGAGAGGTCGACGCCCTCGACTTCGAGCAGGAACTTGGCGATTTCCGTCACCTCGTACATCATCTCGTCGAGTTCCTCGGCCGTGAAGAAGCCCGACATCGCGCCGTAGAGGAACGTCGCGCCCGACTTCCGGACCTTGTCTCGGAACGCCGAGCGGGCCTGATTGACCGCCTGCGGGGTGTAGGTGTCGGTCATGAAGGGGACGAGCTCGGGGAGGTTGTTCCCGATTTTCGTCATCTCGACGCCCGTCTCGGTCCGGAAGTCGGCGCAGAGTCGCGCGATGGCCCACTCGCGGGCCGTCACGTAGGTCCGCTGGCGGAGGAAGTCGTTGACGCGGTCGTACTGCGCGCCGTCGACTTTCTTGAACCGGGCGTACTTCTGTACGTCCTCCGGAACAGCGTCTTCGACGTCTTCGGCGTCGGAATCTGCACCGTCGGCGTCGGCCTCGGGGTCGGCCGCGTCAGCGTCGGCCGGGCCGGCCTCGGCCGCGTCGGCGGCCTCCGCGTCCGTCGGTTCCGCGTCTGTCGTCTCCGCAGTTGCCGTCGCCGCGTCTGCCGCCGTTTCGTCCGCCTCCGCACCCGGGTCCGCGTCGGCGCGAGTCGCCTCCTCGGCGTCGCCCGCGCCGGTCTCGAACTCGTCGGACTCGTCTGTCATACCGCGGGCTACCGCGGCACGGCCGAAAAGGGTTCCGCGACGCGCGGTCCCCCCGCCGGCGGGGGTGTCGCCCCCCGATTCCGGGCAAGGGTTTTCTATCGCGACCGCGAGATTGGGAATCATGAAGGTACTGCTCGGAATCGGTGGCAGCGACGATTCCATCCGAGCGCTCGAAAAGACGGTCGAACGGACGGCCAACGTGGACGACGACCTCACGGTCGCCATCGTCGACAACCCGTCGGTCGAGCGCTCGCGCGAGGACATCGAAACGCGGGTGACGGAACTGCTCGACGAACGGGGCGTCGAGGCGACCGTCCGCCTGCTCGACGGCGACGCGGGGAGCGCCCTCGTGGACCTCGCCGAGAACGAGGGGTTCGACCAACTGGTGCTCGGCGGCGGCGAGACGAGTCCGATGGGGAAGATACAGATCGGTAGCATCGCGGAGTTCGTCCTCTTGAACTCCCACGTGACCGTCACCCTAGTACGATGAGCGACCGAACGTTCTCCGACGCCGTCGCCGACCCGTACGACGCGCCGCCGCTGTCGTTCACCGACAGGGAAGACCGCACCATCGAGGTGCGCGCCTACGACGGCTCAGACGAGGAGATGGAGGCGCTCGTCGAGATGTACGACGCGTTCGACCCCTCGGACCGCGCGCAGGGCATCCCGCCGGGACGCGAGGACCGCATCCGCGACTGGCTGGAGAACATCCTCGACGAGGACTGCCTGAACGTCATCGCGTGGGACGGCGGCGAGGTGGCCGGTCACGCGACGCTCGTCCCCGACGGCGACGCCTACGAACTCGCCATCTTCGTCCACCAGACGTACCAGCGCGCCGGTATCGGCACGCGGCTCATCAAGGCGCTGCTCGGCTACGGCCGAGTGTCCGGCGTCGAGAAGGTGTGGCTCACGGTCGAGCGCTGGAACCGCGCGGCGGTCGGGCTCTACCAGACCGTCGGCTTCGAGACGAGCGACGCCGAGAGCTTCGAACTGGAGATGACCATCCGGCTCGCCGAACCCCCGGACGAGGAGGGCGGCTGAAGGCGGCAGACCACGGCGACCTGCGACTCAGACCGAGAGCACGGGCTGGCTGGCGTACAGGAGAACGTACTCGGCGGCCTTGGCGAGCACTTCGCCGGGGTCGCCCGAGACCGGCTCTCGGGGCACGACGATGAAGTCCGCGTTCAGCTCTTCTGCGGTGTCGAGGACGACGCTTCCGGGGTGGCGGAGCTTGCTCGTCCGCGAGAAGCCGTAGGCGACCGACGAGGTGACCGGGACGTCGGCCTCGTCGGCGAGGGCCGAGACCGTGTCGGTGACGGCCTTGCTGTCCTCGGCGACGGCGTCCTCGTCGACGACGCCCTGCTCTATGGCGCGGACGACGTCCTCGCCGAGGACGTGGACGGCGTGGACCGCGGCGTCGTACTCGGCCGCGACGGCGGCGGCGTACTCCGCCGCGCGCGTCGCCTCGTCGCTTTGGTCGACCGGCACGAGAACGAGGTCGATAGAGAGCGGGCGCGGTGACATGTCCCCACCTGCGTCGGGCGACGACAAAAAACTCACCCCACGGTCCCGACGGTCGGTCGTCCCAGACTGGTTTTATGCCGCCCCACTGTGAACCCGTAGGCATGTTCGACACCATCGTCATCGCCACCGACGGCTCGGCGAGCGTCCGCCGGGGGGTCCGCGTCGCGGTCGACCTCGCAGAGCGGTTCGACGCGTCGGTCCACGCGCTGTACGTCGTCGACGCCGGCGACGTGGAGACCGCGCCGGAGCGACTCCGCGACGAGATGCGCGACGCGCTCACCGAGCGCGGCGAGGAGGCGCTCGCCGAGGTCGAGGCCGCGACCGACCGCGACGTGACCCTCGCGGTTCGAGAGGGCCGCCCCGCCGCCGAGATTTCGAACTACGCCCGCGAGGTGGACGCCGACGCCGTCGCCATGGGCACCCGCGGCCGCCACGGCGAGAACCGCTTTCTCATCGGGAGCGTCGCCGAGCGCGTCGTCCGGACCTGTCCGGTGCCGGTGCTGACGGTCCGCCAGTTGGAAGAGGGGACGACGGACTCCTTACTGAGCGACGAGGCCGCCTGAGCGGGCTGCGGGACTCGGTTCGGTCGCGGGCCGCGAGCCGTTCGACGCGGTCGCCGCCGACGGAATCGGGAGGAGTTTTCCCCGTCGCGCCCGAGTTCGGCGTATGGAAGACGAGCTCATCGACAGTTCTCAGCTCTCGCTCCCCCGCAAGTCCGTGCTCCCCGGTGCCGGATTCTTCTACCCCGACTCGTTCGACGAGGAACGCGCCGAAGAGCGCGCCAAGGAGAAGCTCGAAGACGCGTCGGTCGCGGTCGTCACCGACACCGACGCCGACGGCCTCGGCTGCGTCGCCCTCCTCCGGGAGGCCTACGACGCGGCCCTCGACGTGGCCGACTTCGAAGCGCGAATCGAGGAGAAACTCAGCGACGAGGACGAGGACGAAGACGACGAGGAGGAAGAAGAGCGACCGAAGTCGCCGGTCGCGCTGATGGGGTCGAGCCCGTACTCGCTCGAAGACGACCTCCAGCGCGTGGCCGACTACGCCCCCGAGGGCGTCGAGGTGTACGTCTGTGACCTCTGTCCGGACAAGTTCGAGTACGTCGAGGAGGAACTCGCCGCGCTCGTCGAGACGGCGGGCGAGATTCACTGGTACGACCACCACCAGTGGAAGCCGGAGGTCGCCGAGGCGGTCCGCGAGGCCGGCGTCGACCTCGTCGTCGGCGAGTCCGACGAGGAGTGTTCGACCGACGTGACGCTCCGCGAACTCGACTACGAGTTCGACGAGCGCTTTTCCGAACTCGCGGCCGTCACCCGCGACCACGACCTCTGGCTGAACGAAGACGAGCGGAGTCAGGACCTCGCGGACTACGCCTACTGGACCTCGAAAGAGGAGTACGTCGCCGTCGTCGGCGCGTACGGCGCGGACCTCCCGCCGGTCGTCGAGGAGTACATCGCCCACCGCCGCGTCGAAAAGGAGAACCTCATCCAGGCCGCCGTCGACCGCGCCGAACTGAAGACCGTCGGCGACTGGACGGTCGGCGTCACCTACGGCCGGTGCTCCCAGAACGAGGTCGCCGACGCCCTCCGCGAGGCGGGCGCGGACGCCGCGGTCGTCGTCAAGCCCGCCGGGAGCGCCAGCATCCGCGGCTCCGACGACTTCGAGCGCTGTCACGAGGTCGCCGACCTCGTCAACGGCGGCGGCCACCCGAAGGCCGCCGGCTGTAAGCCCGACATCTACGACGACATGCTCGACTACGCCCACCACTGGACGACGCAGGGCGCGACGACGAAGCGCGTCATCCTCCGGGCGTTCGAACAGGTCGCAGACGCGGTCGCGGAAGCGGAAGCCGAAACCGACGACGAGGACGAGGCGGACGACGAAGGCGTCGAGACCGAGCGCTAACGACGAACGCGACTCCGAAACCGACTCCGAAGCGGAAAACCAGCGTCGAAAAGCGGGGGTCGATTACGCGTCGTCGACGACCCAGCGGTCGGAGTACGTCGTTCCGCAGGTACACTTGGCGTAGGCGTGGACCACGTCGCCCTCCTCGTAGATGCCGCCGACCTCCTCGTTTTGCGCCTCGGCGAACGAGAAGATGAACTTGACCTCGTGGTTCTCGTCGGCGGCCGCCTCGGGGCAGGTGCCGCCGCTGAGGTCGTCGTCGATGTCGCCGTCGTTGCCCATGGCGGTCTGGGCGAACTCCATGGCGTCCATGCCCGTGCCGGCCGCGAAGGCCCGGCGGCCGTCGTCGCCGGGGACGACGAGGACGTAGCCGTTTTCGACTTCGACGCCCATGTTCGGGAGCTTGCCCTGGCTGTCGAGGTACTCGTGGGTGAGATAGAGCGCCACGTCGTCGAGGCGCTCGCCTGCGAGGTACTCCGTTACCTTGCTCATACCCCGCCTAGGGCGGTCGGCGCGTAAAAGCGGCGTGTCTCGGAGTGCGACCGGTCACTCGTCGGACAGGCCGAACTTCTCGGCGATGCTCGAAAGCGAGTCGTTCGGCCGCTCAGTGACGCGGTACACCTGCCTGACGCCCGGCACGCGGAGGCCGTACTGGTAGCCGTCGTCCAGTTCGTCGAGTTCGACGGCGTCGCCGTCGGCCCGGTCGTGTTCTCGGCACCACTCGACGAGCCGATTCTCGCCGTTGTTCGGGGTGCGAGCGAGGCGCTTGTTGTCGTACGCGCCGCGAATCACGAGTCCCGAGGCGTCGGCCGAGAGGCGGGCGTGGTAGGCGGTGCCGTCGAGGTGGAGCCGAACGAAATCGCCGTCTTCGGCGGTCACGTCGTCCGGAACGCGCAAGCAGGGGCGACGGGTACCGCCGCTCCGGGCGATGTTCGCGCGGAACGTCTGGACCGACGGATGGTCGGAGGGCAGTTGCTCTGGCACGGGAAAGAGAGGAGTGAGACGGCGTTATTCGTCCGCTTCTTCGTCGTCGCCCTCGCCGAAGGCGGCGGCGACGTCGCCCTCACCGGAGACGACCTTCGCGTTGATCTGGACGGTCTCACCGGAGACCTCGCGGCCGCGGACGGTGACGCGCTTGCGCTCGCCGTCGCGGGACGGCTTGTAGCCGATGCCGTCTTTGGCGAGGATTTCCTTGAGCGCGCCGCCGGGCACGTCGGGGTGCATCGGTCGGCCGGCCTTGTCCGAACCGCCCGTCAGTTCGAGCGTGAATCCGTCGAGACCGACGGCCGCACCGTCGACCTCGTCACCGAGGTCGCGGCCGAGGAATCGGTTTGCGTCCTGTCCTTCGACGTCGACTTGGTAGGTCGCACCGGTGTCGGGGTCGGCGACGACGACCATGAATTCTGCCATGCGCGGATGAAAACGGTCGCGGATAAAAAGTACGTCGAAAGCGCGTCTCGGGACCGTACCCGCCGAATCGGGGCGAAACGGCCGAATTCGGCGGCGTCAGGGAGGAACGACACGTACTGGTAAGAGTTAACACCTGACACGACGTACACCGTCTCATGAGCAACGATATCACCACTCGTGAGCCTGCAGACCTCGTCAAAGCCAAATCCAGGGCGCTGGTCGGCCCCGAACCGACAGACCTCGTCGAGCGCCCCCCGGCGGAGTTGGTCGAACGCCGGACCGACGCGCTCGTCGAGCGCCGGACGGAGATGTTAGTCGAGGCCGAGCCGACGACGCTCGTCGAGCGCTCGTGGTACGAGTGTACCGCCTGCGGCCACCGCTCGGGACACGGCGTCTACGAGCAGGTCTGTCCGCGGTGCGGCGGGTCGCTGAAGAACATCGGCGTGGCCCAGGAGTGACCCCTCAGACGACGTATTCGGTCTCGTCTCCGCCCGTCTCGCCTTCGGCCTCCGCTTCCTCGATGGACTCCCAGAGCGAACACCAGTCTGCGGGGTCGACGTAGCCCTCGACTTTCGCGCAGGCACCGAAGCCGTCGCCGTTCTTGTCGGGGATGTACTCCGCGCAGTTGCCGCAGTCTCGTCCGGCCTCGGTGAGGCCCGCCTCGACGGCGTCGTCCGCCTCCTGGAACTTGACCGCCTCCTTCGTGAACAGGTTCTCGGGGTCCCGCTGCTCGTTCGCCTGCGAGAGCGCCGTCCGGTAGGCCTCCGGAACCGGGCCGTGTTCGAACTCCTCCGCGGAGACCCCCTCGGGACGCTCCTCGTCGTGGTCGTCGTCCGACTCCTCTGCCGTCGTTGTCGTCTCCGTCTCCGTCTCCTGTTCGCCGCCACCACCGCCGAGGCAGCCAGCGACACCCACTACCGCACCACTCCCCACCAGTTCGAGGAACCGCCGCCTCGTTCGGCCGAATCGCGCCATAGCCGACAGCTACGTCCTCAGACCGTTTTAGTAAGCGCAGAGTTACCGTTGGACATGGTATCTTAACCGTCTCAACCCCGTCGGACGGCGGGTTCAGAATCCGTCGCTGTGACGGCTCAGAACCCGTCTTCCCAGCGGAACGTGCCGTTCCGCTGGACGACCTCGCCGTCGACTTCGATGCGCGAGTCCTCGCTCATGTCGGTGATCATGTCCACGTGGACCGCGGACTGGTTGCCGTCTTCGCCCTCGGGGAGACACGCGCCGTACGCCCGCCCGACCGCGAGGTGGATGGTGTCTCCCATCTTCTCGTCGAAGAGGATGCTGTCGGTAAAGCGGTCGATACCGCGGTTCATGCCGATGCCGAGTTCGCCGAGGCGGCGCGCGCCCTCGTCGGTGTCGAGGATGCCGGCGAGCGCGTCCTCGCCCGTGCCCGCGGAGAAGTCGACCACTTCGCCGCCCTCGAACGTCAGGTGGACGTTCTCGACGCGCTGGCCCTCCAGCGTCATCGGCACGTCGAAGAACACCTCGCCCTCGACCGCGTCCTCGACGGGCGCGGTGAACACCTCGCCCGACGGGAGGTTGTGGGAGTCGTAGGCCACGGAGGCCGCGGAGTTGACCGCGGTGCGGCCCTCGATTGACATCGTGAGGTCGGTGTCCGCCTTGACGATGCGGACCTCCGAACCGGCGTCGAGCACGTCTTTCATGTTCGCCATCTCGTCGGCGAGTTCCGACCAGTCGCGGAGAATCGCGTCGTAGACGAAGTCGGCGTACTCCTCGAACGACATGCCCGCCTGCTGGGCCGCCGCGCGGGTGGGGTGGACCGTCGAGACCCAGTCGGTGTCCATGCGCGCCTCTTTGACCTCGCTCGTGGCGCGGCCGTAGGCCTGCCGCGTCTCGATCGGCACGTCCGCGGTCGCCGCCGTGTTGCGGGTGCCGCCGAGGAAGAGCACCGAGTCGGCGGCCTCGTAGAGGGCGAGTTCGTGTTCGGGGAGGTCGAAGTCGCCGTCGTGCGCGCGGAGGTACGCCCGCTGGACCTCCTCGGAGGCGTAGGTCGTGACGACGCTCGCGCCGCGCTCGCCGAGGGCGTCGGCGACGGCGACCGCGAGGTCGTGGGCCCCCTCGCCGACGGAGACGACCACGTCGTCGCCGGCCTCGATTCGCGCGCTCCAGTCGACGAGCACCGCGGCGTGCTCGTGGATGCGTTCGTCCATACCCGAGCCTCGCGCGCGGCGGTAAAAACGTCGGCGTCTGCGGCCGCGACGCCGCCCGACCGCGGCCCCGAAAGCGGTGATTGCGGCGAACGGACCGAGCGTTACAGAACGCTTATCGCCCGATGTCCGCCATCATCTCCCGTGACTTCCATCGCACTCGCCACCGCCGAGGACCTCCCGGGACTCGTCGACGACGACGCCTCGTTCCTCGCGGCGCTCCGGGAGCGTGACGTGGCGGCGGAGCCGGTCGTCTGGTCCGACGAGTCGGTCGACTGGAGCGACTTCGACGCCGTGGTCGTCCGGTCGATTTGGGACTACTACCGGCATCCGAGGGCCTACGCCGCGTGGGTCGACCGCCTCTCCGACGCCGACTGCGCGGTGTGGAACCCGCCGACGACGCTCGACTGGAACAGCCACAAGTTCTACCTGCGCGACCTCGCCGACGCCGGCGTGTCGACGCTGCCGACCGAGTACGTCGAACGCGGCGGCGACGTGTCTCTCGAAGCCGTCTTCGAGACGCGAGGGTGGGACGAGCTCGTCGTCAAGCCCGCCGTGAGCGCGGGCGCGTTCGAGACGAGACAGTTGAGTCGCGCGGAGGCCGCCGACGCCCAGCCGTGGGTGGACGACCTCGTGGCAGAAAAAGACGTGTTGGTTCAGGAGTTCGCGCCGGACATCGAAGACGGCGAGTGGTCGCTCGTCTTCTTCGGCGACGAGTTCAGCCACGCGGTGGTCAAGCGCCCCGAGCCGGGCGACTACCGCGTCCAAGAGAAACACGGCGGGAGCGTCCACGTCGAGGAGCCGAGCGAAACGCTGCTCGATAACGCCCGGCGCGTCGTCGACGCCGTCTCGGCCCACCTCGGCGGCGACCCGCCGCTGTACGCCCGCGTCGACGGCGTGGAGCGCGGCGACGACTTCCTCCTCCTCGAAGTCGAACTCATCGAGCCAGAGCTCTTCTTCCGGACCGACGACGCCGCCGGCGACCGATTGGCCGAGGCGCTGTTGGCGCGGCTCTGAGCGGTCGGTACCGTCGGCGGAACGGTCGGTCTCGGCGGCGACCGCGCACGCGCCAAACCACAACCACTACCACCCCCCGCGGACGATGCCGACGCATGCAATTAGGCGTCATCGGCCTCGGCCGGATGGGGCGCATCGTAGTCGACCGAGTGCTCGATGCCGGGCACGAGGTCGTGGCCTTCGACCTCTCGGCGGAAGCCGTCGCGGCGGCCGCCGACGCGGGTGCCGAACCCGCGGACAGCGTCGCCGACCTCGTCGACCGGCTCGGCGACGACAAGCGAATCTGGCTCATGGTCCCCGCGGGCGACGCGGTGGACGCGACCCTCGACGACCTCGACCCGCATCTCGACGGGGACGACGTGGTCGTCGACGGCGGCAACTCCCACTTCGAGGAGTCCGTGCGGCGCGCCGAGGCGTGCTCGGCGGCCTACCTCGACTGCGGCACCTCCGGGGGCCCCGCCGGTGCCGAACTCGGCTTCTCGCTCATGGTCGGCGGCCCGCAGTGGGCCTACGACGAGCTGTCTCCCGTCTTCGACGCCGTGGCGACCGGCCCCGCCGGCCACGGCCACATGGGCGACTCCGGCTCCGGCCACTACGTGAAGATGGTCCACAACGGGGTCGAGTACGCGCTGATGCAGGCGTACGGCGAGGGCTTCGAACTGCTCGCCGAGGGCCGCTACGACCTCGACCTCGAATCGGTCGCGCAGACGTGGAACAACGGCGCGGTCATCCGCTCGTGGCTTCTCGAACTCTGCGAGGAGGCGTTCCGCGAGGAGGGAAGCGACCTCGGCGACGTGGACGACCACGTCGCGGGCGGCTCGACGGGCACGTGGACGGTCCAGGAGGCGCTCGAACAGGAGGTCCCGGTCCCGCTCATCTACCAGTCGCTCGCCGAGCGGTTCGGCTCCCGCGCCGACGACCGCTTCTCCCGTCGCCTCGCCAACCGGCTCCGGTACGGCTTCGGCCGCCACGAGGTCGCTCGGAAGGACGACTGACGGGGTCTGACGCGGCCCCCGTCGGCGCGAGCGCGATACCGGGGGCGGCCTCGATATGATACCGAGGGCCACCTCGATATTGTGGGAACCCGCGTGAGACCCGCGTCTCGGCGGTGAAATCGACCGCCCGCGGGTGCCGCCACAATCACAATTTCCTTAACCCCTCCCTCCATATCCGCCGGTATGGCAGTCATCAGTCTGGTGGGTGTCGGGGCCGGATTGGTCCTGGTACTCCTCGCCGTCGCCCTGCACTACTCGAAGGGCACCGGCTGGGAGCCGACCGCCGACATCACACAGGAAGTCCTCGAACGCCGCGCGGCGACCGTCGCAGAGACCGACTTCCCCGAGCCGATGAACCGTTCCATCGGCGGGGGCGGCGGCGTCGCCGCGGTCGCGGGCGGCGAAGAGGGCGCCGAGCTCGAAGGCGAGGAGGCGGAAGAAGAGCCGAGCCCCGCCGACATGCCCGAAGACGAAGTCGAGTACTTCGAAGTCGAGTTCGTCAAGCAGGGCGAGACCATCGAACTGGCGAGCAACGAGACGGTGCTCGACCAGGGTGAAGACGCCGGGATGGACCTCCCCTATGCGTGCCGGCAGGGTTCCTGTGTCTCCTGTGCCGCGAAGATTACCAACGGCCCGGCCGAGGAGTACATCACGCACCACACGCAGGAGACCCTCTCCGACGAGGAGATGGACAACGGCTACACGCTCACCTGCGTCGCCTACCCGAAGGCCGACTTCGCCATCGAGACCGGCGAAGCGCCGTAACGCGACGAACCGCAACCACCCACCGTTTCTCTCGACGCCACCCGTTTCGGTGAGCCGCGCCCGTCCCGTTCGGCCCCGAGGTTCGCGGTTCGCGGTTCACGGTTCGCGGCTGTCGCCCCCGGTCGCTCCCGCTTGTCGGCGAGGCGAATCCGAGGGGCGAAGACGCCTATCGACGCTTTCAAACGGTCTCCGCGTGTCTCACCTGTTCAGTGTCCCTCCCCGAAGGAGGTTCCCTCACCGAAGGCGACCTCAAACGGCCGATGTTCGAACTGGCGTGGCCCATTATCGTCACCGAACTCCTCCAGGTGGCGTACAACCTCGCCGACACCGTCTGGCTCGGTCGGCTCTCGACCGACGCCGTCGCCGCCATCAGCCTCGCGTTTCCCCTCATCTTCCTACTCATCTCCGTCGGCGGCGGCTTCACCGTCGCCGGGAGCACGCTCGTCGCCCAGTACACCGGCGCGAAAAGCGAGGGCTCCGCCGGGACCGTCGCCGGGCAGACGCTCACGTTCATCACCGTCATCGCCGTCGTCGTCGGCGTCATCGGCTTTTTCGCCACCGACGCGATGCTCGGCGTCCTCCCGAGTTCGGAGGCGACCGCCGGGCAGGTCATCCCCCTCGCCGGCGACTACATGCGCGTGTTCTTCCTCGGCCTACCGTTCCTCTTCGGCTTCTTCGTCTTCTCCGCGCTCATGCGCGGCTACGGCAACACCCGCGCCCCGATGGTCGTGATGTTCATCAGCGTCGTCATCAACATCGTCATCGACCCCGTGTTCATCTTCGGCTTCGACGCCAATCCGCTGTTTTCGATGCTCGGATTAGAGGGGCTTCAGGCGAGCCTCTTCACCGCCACGGGCTTTGACGGCTTCAAAGTCGCCGGCGCGGCGTACGCGACGGTCCTCTCTCGCGCCGTCGCCACCATCATCGGCATCTACGTCATCTTCGGGACGAGCGCCGGCCCCGACGTGCAGCTCGCCGACTTCCGCCCGCAGTTCGAGTACATCAAGAAAATCGTCGATATCGGCGTCCCGAGCGCCATCGAGCAGTCCGCCACCGCCCTCGGTTTCATCACCCTCACCGCGATGGTCGTCACGTTCAAGCCCGAGGTCGTCGCCGCGTTCGGCCTCGGCAACCGACTCACGTCGCTGGTGTTCCTCCCGGCGCTCGGCCTCGGACGGGCGACGAACACCATCGTCGGCCAGAACCTCGGCGCGCAGAAACCCGACCGCGCCGAGAGCGCCGTCTGGCTCGCCGCCAAGGTCGGCGCGAGCGTCATGCTCGTCACCGGCGTGCTCGCCTACGTCTTCGCCGAACCCATCGTCGCGTTCTTCCTCCAAACCGGGACCGCGTCGGCCGCCCAGACGATCGACCTCGGCGTCGAGTACATCCGCATCCGGGCGTTCGAATTCGGTTTCATCGGCGTCCTCCAGGTCGTCCTCGGCGCGTACCGCGGCGCGGGGAACACCAAGACCGCCCTCGGTTTCTCGCTGTTCGCGCTCTGGTTGGGCCGCGTGCCAATCGTCTACCTGCTTTCGTTCCAGTTCGGGTTCGCCGAGACGGGCATCTGGCTCGGGATGGCCGTCGGGCAGATTCTCGGCGCGATTGCGGCCACGGCGTGGTTCACCCGTGGCACGTGGAAACACAGCGTCGTCGACGCCGACGCGACCGGAACGTAATCGGCCGCCGGCGTGGGTTCCACAACGGTTTTACGTCGGTGCCGTGTAGCTCTCTCCGCTGAGGGCCCGTAGCTCAGTGGACAGAGTGCTTGGTTCCGGACCAAGATGTCGCGGGTTCAAATCCCGTCGGGTCCGTTCGCTCCGCTCACTCCCCCGACGACTTCCCGCTCGCTTGCGCTCGCGGGAATCCCGTCGGGTCCGTCATTTTCTAAAACGGCATATTCGACGCAGAGAGACCCCAGAAGTTCCCTCACCGCTTCAATGAACAAACTGTCCAAGATTTCGTTCGTTCCCAACGCTACCTATTCCATCGTGAGTTCCGGAAGCCGCTCCTGAAACAACCTATCCAGAACCGTCCACAGAATCTCTGTCGGAATCTGCTTCTCGAACTGAGCCGCCTCGTGATTGGTCTCTCCTTCGTCGGGCAGATAATACTGGAAATGAACCGCCCCAAGTTCGGGATGGTCGTCGTCCCGATGCCATCCACAATTGAACTCTGTATTCGGGTCTGCGTAATGAATCCGAAATTGTGACTCGTCTCCGGCGAACCGCCACTCCACGTCGAGTGTTGGAGACTCTGGCCCAGTCGCCGGCACGACTCGATTGGGGTCAAGTTCTGCTTGGATGTACTTCTTGACGATGCTGTCCGGTTCGTAGGACACCGACGTGACTGCAGGATGTCGCTGCAGAACGTCCTTTAGTCCCTCGTAGACCGAACTGTCGATAGTTCCGGATAAGCCCATTTGATCACGCGGAGATGGAGTCCCGTTTGGTCGCCCAGTCGTACTCGTTGAGCGCTGCTCGAACGACCGGAATTCGGTCGGCGAGGTGTTCCCACTCGCTGGCGACTTCCCGGCGTTCCGCGACTTCGTCGGCGTCGTCGAGGTCCGCGATACTCGCCCGAAGTTCGCCTGGTGTCTCGACATCATACGACTGCTTCCAGTCCGTGATCTTGCTCCGCATCGAATCGAGGGCGTTCGTCAACTCCTCCCGGCTATGTTCTCGCTGGAGTGCCGCGACCTCTCGGTAGGTCGCCATCAGCTGGTCAACGCAGTAGAGCGTCTGGTCGCCCTGTTCGATTTTGCGGAGGACGTTGTCCTCAACGAGCTGGTCCAGATACTTCTGGGCCGTCTTGACGGAAACATCAGTCTCGTTTGCGACCCACGACGCGGTTCGAGGCGTTCGAAGGGTGCGGGCGGCGGCACGGATGCGCTCGCCTCGGGTCATCGAAGCACGAGGGTCGTTCTGGGTTTCGTCGGGCATACTCGGTTCTACGAAGTGGTAAAACATATATCCACTAGGTTGGAAATATGGGTCTGACAAAGGATAGCGTTCGTCTGATGAACGAGATGAATCCAAAAATGCAGTCTACTGGTCGTGCTGGAAATGTATCGTACAGCCCCTCAACCGCCTGAAATCTAGACCCCGTTCGCCCACCGAACGAAAGCCCGTCGGGTCCGTACAGTTCTGGAACGCTTTAGAACCAAAGAGCGGGCTCTCTACCCGTCGAATCGCATATTTTCCTGTCGACAGATTTCGTCACGTAGCATGACGAACTCACTACAATCTTCAGAACACAAAGTACAGCAGTACACTCATTACATCAGTACACATATTTCACAGTATGCCCGTGAGCATCGACGACTTCGAATCTGGTGACCTTCCACGAGGGCCAAGCGTCCCCGAACAGGTGGTCACGTACCTCTACACTCACAGCGACCAAGCATTCACCCGCTCTGAGATTGCGACTGCCATCAGCGAGAACCCGAATACCGTCGGGACTGCACTCTCCCGCTTGAAGGACCGCAACCTCGTTCGCCACAAGGGAGAGTTCTGGGCAATCGCAGAGGACCAAGAGCGTGTCGCTGCCGCCTACGACCTCCACACCACGAGCGAGCGACTCAACGACGAAGACAGTGGCATCGACGCCGACGAGTGGGACTCAGTCGCTCCGGAGACACCACATCCGAGCGAACGAGACGAGGACCGACAGTAGATGCAGCCAGAGCGCGGAGACGTCGTCCGGAGTTCTGACCCCTTCAAACTCGGTGATGACAAGCAACGACCGTGGCTCATCGTCAACAACGACTCTCACCCGTTCGGTGGCCAGCAGTACATTGCGGTCGCTATCTCGACGAAAGAGTACGACGACTCACTCCCGCTCACCGATGGCCTCTGGGAAATCGGTGGTGTTCCTCGCGACTCGTTCGTCTCTCCGTGGGCAGTTCACTCACCTCGCAAAGAGGATTTCGTGGCGTGGCAGGGACGTCTCGAAGAGACGTTTGTCGACCGCGTCGTCGAGCAGGTTGAACAGTATCTGAGGTAGCCAGAACTGAGAGTCGCTAATCGCCAGACAACGAACCGATTAAACCAAATTCGTCACACACGATGACGCATTCCCTTCGGGTCCGTCATTTTCTAAAACCACATATTCAGTGCATAGAGGCCACAGAAGGTTCCTCGACAGTTGGACGAACGAACTACCGTAGATTTCGTTCGCCGAGAGGGAATGGTACCTATCGAACCAGACCGTATCGAGATACTCTACACCAACTCTTGGAAGACGAACAGGCCTGTACGCGTGGTTATTCACTCATCTTCCATTCACAGACCTTGTTCGAACGTTCCGTCACAGGCCATTTCACTCGACAAGCGATCTCGTCAACACTCGTGTTCTTCGGAACGTCGAAGTAGAGGACACCATTCGTCGTTTCTCCGGGGGCAAGCTCACGCGAGCCACGGAAGTATGGCATCTCGACCGGTTCACGCAGTCCACGTGCGAACCCACGGTTCGAATTTGAATCGACAAATCCGTTCCCTTCGACTTCGAACCAGTCTTTGTCAGGTTCTGAGATAGTCGAATCCGTCGGGTTCCACGCAGTTATCTCGAAGACAGCGAACGAACGCCTGTCGAGAGAGTGGTTTTCGAAGCCACTTCCGTTTTCGTCGACCCAGACCGTATCACTGACTGTCGGTTTGCTCACCCGAAGTTTGACACCATTCGGTAGCTCGTGAGAGCTTCCAAACTGTGCCTTCGTGGGAACGACGTGAGTCGTTTTCTCGAACGCCGGAGGCACTGCAATCGTTACGTCTTGAACCCCTTTTGCTGGGACCGTTCTTTCGATTGTCACCGTCTCACCAGGCTCAACTGTGGTATCAAGTACGCCGCCCGGTGCATTCGGCTCGGTGCTCCGTGCGACAGAGAACCGCTGGTTGAACAATCCAGCACTCCCACCGGTGTTCGTCACCGACACCGAGAACTCTATTGGGTCACCGTTAACGTGTTCTTCGGGGACATCGAGAGACGTGAGTTCCACATCTGGAAGCGAACTCGGGTCGACCGTTCCCTCCCAATACGCTTCCAAAGTCGACGACTGTGAATCGGAGAGCGAAATACGGAAATCCGTCGAGTCAGCCGGGACCTCGAAGAAAACCCAGCCCAACGCGGTGACGTTAGGATGCGCGTCTTCGGCTGTTTCGTAAAGTGTCCCACCGAGCGGGAACGACAGCGTCGGTTCACCACCCGGTTTCCCCTTCGGTTTGAGAGGCCGGTACTGGCTCCCACCGGTGATAAGTGCCAGAGAGTCACGGGAAGGGAGGTTGACGACCGACTCGCCTGTATTCGCTGACCGGACGTCAGCTAAGATCAAAGCGTTACCCGGCTCTGGGCTGATTGTGGTTCCATCGTCCAGCCGCGCTGCGCCGCTGAACCGAGCGGATGCAACCACAATGGTGGCACCATTGGACCGTGAGTACGACTCTCCGACCGAACGTTGTACTGGTCCACTCGCCTCAGGAGTTGGTGTCGCTTCCGTCCTAGACGATGCAGCGGACGAGTCAGTCTTCGTCGTACAACCAGCAGTCGATGCGAGTGCGAGCGAGGTGAGGAACGTTCGACGGTGCATAAACCGGGATGGTCCCGGTTTATGACTTAAACCTTCGCGCCGAAGCGACCTACTCGAACACGTCGAACACTTCCACTGCCTTGTACTCTTGACCCCACTCGGCCCCAGTCACTTCTTCGATGAGGCCGGCGTCTTCGAGATTATCGATGACGTTGTAGGCAGTTCCACGTGACACGTCGAGTTCCCGGACGATGTCGTTCGCCGTGAAGTACGGAACTTCGAGTAATTTGCGGGCGAATCTGTCTGTCGACGTGTTCCCCGCGTAGTCCGTCTCGTATTTCGATTGCAGTTCTTTGAGTGCCCACGTCCGGTCGTACGACTCTTCGGCCTGCGACCGAAGTGCTTCGAGGAAGAAGCCGATCCACTCGACCCACTCGCCCTGCTCACTCACGGCGCGCATCTTCTCGACGTACTCGACCTTGTTTCGGTTGAAGTAGGCACTCGGATAGATGTACGGACTCTCGATGTAGCCTTGGTCGACCAGATAGAGGATGATGACGAGTCGGCCGAGACGCCCGTTCCCGTCTGAAAACGGGTGAACCGTCTCGAAGAAGTAGTGGATAATCGCGGCGTCGACGAGTGGGTGGTACTCACCATTCATCCCAACGTACTCGACGAGTGAGGACATGAGGTCATCGAGAGACGATGCCGATGGAGGGATGAACGGGTCTTTGGCTGGGTTCGGACTGTTGAGCCGGACCATGTGGTCGCGGAACTCTCCGACGACGTCGCCCTCGTTACGCACGTCGTCGAGGAGCATCTCGTGGAGGTGTTTGAGCAGGTCGAGCGTGATTTCGCCACCGCCACCGACGTGGTCGATGCCGTACAGGAGCGCCTCCTCGTAGTTCAGGGCCTCACGCAAGTCCTTGCTTTGTGCCTCTGCATCGGCGCTGTCTTCGTGTTTCGTGTGGAATGCGGCGACGTCCTGGTAGTCGACTTCTGCACCCTCGATTCGGGCGGACTCGACTGCCTCGATTCGGATGAGCGTCGTGTACAGGACGGCCGCGAAGTCGACTGTCGAACTGATGCCGTCGACACGACCAATCTGGTAGGCTGCGTCGGCGACGAGGTCGTGTGTCTCGTCGGGGAGTTCGATTTTGGGCTCTGGCGGAAGCGGGTCTGGCGAGTAATACGGACGCGGATGATACTCGACGTACTTCCCCGGTGCCTCCTTCGGGAGCTTCTTCCTCCGCATTTCTACGCAGTACATGGGGTACCCATGTATAACTATTCATATACCAATTGAACAAGATCGGGATGAAGCCCGGTATGTACAGAGCAACCCGGGAAATTTGAAATAACAGTCGTTGATATCGGCCCTTGTAAAACTATCATTTAAACCACTAAACAAACAAACGTGTTCGAGTCACCCGTCGTCGACTAACAAGGAGACGATTTGACAACGAACCGTTCTGGCTGGGAGACAACTACCAACGTTCAGATTTCGAACGAAATGAATCCAAAAATGCGACCTGTCGGTCACGTTGAAAATGCGCCGTGCAGTCCCTCATTCGCCTGAAATCTAGACCCCGTTCGTCCACCGAACGAAAGCCCGTTGGGTCCGTACAGTTCTGGAACGCTTTAGAACCAAAGAGCGAGCGCTGTAGCCACCGATTTAGCATTTTCACCACCAACCGGTTTCGTCACGCACCATGACGAACTCTCCCAGCACGTCCTGCTCGGCGTCGGCGCAGTCGTGGGGTTGACCCTGTTCGCGTGGTTGCCATGGCTTCCGCGCCGGGTTCGGAGCGGGTTCGCGTCGATCGGCTTGATGACGTGTTCGGCCCTGCTCGTCTATTTTTCGGGGGGATACATCGAGGCGCACTTCCACTTCTTCGTCATCGTGGGCGTCCTCGCGGTGTACGAGGACTGGCTCCCGTTCGTCGTGGGCATCCTGTACGTCGCCGTCCAGCACGGCATCTTCGGCATGGCGCACCCCGAGGCGGTGTACAACCACCCGGACGCCATCGCCAACCCGATGGGCTGGGGGCTCGTCCACGCGGTGTTCATCCTCATGCTCGCGTCGGCGTTAGTCACGAACTGGTTTTCCGTCGAGCGTTCTCGGGAGGAGACCAGAAAGAAGATGCAGAGCCTCGAAGACAGCGAGGAGGCGAAGGCCGAAGTCGAGCGCCTAAACGAGCAGTTGGTGGTGCAGGCCGACGAACTCGCCGCGGCCATGGACGCGGTCTCGGAAGGGGATTTCACCGCGAACCCGCCCGAGAACACCGATATCGAGGCTATCGAAGCCATCAGCGACGCGTTTGTGGCGATGAAGCGCGACCTCTCATCGACCATCGTCGACCTCCGGGCGTTCGCGGCGACCGTCGAGCGGACGACGCGGTCGGCCCACGACGACGCGGAGACGCTCGAACGGACGCAACGACAGCTCGCGGCCGACGTGCGGGCGTTCGCCACAGACGTACGCGAACAGGCCCACGACCTCGAATCCACGACCGACGAACTGAGCAGCCTGTCGGCGACAATCGAGGAAATCGCCGCGAACGCCGACCAGGTCTCAGACGAAGCCAGTAACGCGGCGACGGCCGCCGACGAGGGCACGGGAACCGCGGCGGCGGCCATCGAGGCGATAGAGAACATCGAGCAGAGCGTCGACGAACTCGCGTCGCTCGTCGAATCGCTGGACGACCGGATGGACGACGTCTCGAAGAGCACCGACCTCATCGAGTCGATCGCCGAGCAGACGAACACGCTCGCGCTCAACGCGAACATCGAGGCCGCCCGCGCTTCGGACGGAAGCGAGGGGTTCGCCGTCGTCGCGAACGAGGTGAAGTCCCTCGCCGACGAGACGCAGAACCACTCGGCGGCCATCGAGCGGACGATAACCGAGACGGTCGAGGACGTGGCGCGCGTGCAGGCGGAGATGAAACAGACGAAGGCGCAACTCGAAACCGGGCGGTCGACGACGACCGACGCCGCCGAGGCGTTCGTGGCGGTCTCGGAAATCGTCGAAAGCGTCGACATGTCGGTCAACGAGGTCGCCACGGCGACCGACGACGGCGCGCGGACGACCGAGGAAGTTGTCGACGCGATTATCGGCATCGCCGACCACTCGCGGGACATCGCAGAACAGAGCGACGCGCTGGCGAGCCAAGCCGAGTCCAGAGCGGCGACGATTTCGGAGATTCGAGCGCAACTCGACGACCTCAGGGGCCAGACCGGCGGCCTGCAAGAGCAGCTCGAAACGTTCGACTGCGAGGTTCCGTCCGGCGGCTGAGCCGGGTCGGGTCGGGCCGGGTCCGGTCGAGTCGGGACCGACGAACGACTGCCGACTCGCGTCTGCAGTCGCTCGGGGAGCGAATGCGAGAACGCGAGCAAAAAAGTCAGCCGGCGGCGGCGGTCGCATCCGCCGCGGGAACCGATTCCGCGCCTCAGCCGAGGGCGGGCGTCGCGGTTATTCGAGGTCGAAGCGGTCGTGGCTCATGATCTTGTGCCACGTCTCGACGAAGTCCTCGACGAACTCCGCTTCGCCGTCGTCGCCGCCGTACACTTCCGCGATGGCGCGCAGGCGGGAGTTCGAACCGAAGACGAGGTCGAAGCGAGTGGCCTCCCACTCGACGTCGCCCGTCTCGCGGTCGCGCACCTCGTACAGATACTGGTCGTCCGAGACCGGCTCCCACTCGTAGTCCATGTCGAGCAGGTTCACGAAGAAGTCGTTCGTGAGCGTCTCGGGCTCGTCGGTGAGGACGCCGAGGTCGGAGTCCTGGTAGTTCGCGCCCAGCGCGCGCATGCCGCCGACGAGGACGGTCATCTCGTGCGCCGAGAGGTCGAGCAGGTCCGCCTTGTCGACGAGCAGGTCCTCGGGGCGCTCGTCGGCGTCGTCCGCGATGTAGTTCCGGAAGCCGTCGGCGTCGGGCTTGAGCATCTCGAACGACTCGACGTCGGTCTGTTCCTGCGACGCGTCGGTCCGACCGGGCTCGAACGGCACTTCGACGTCGTAGCCGGCGTCGACCGCGGCCTGCTCGATGGCCGCAGCGCCACCCAGCACGATGAGGTCCGCGAGCGAGACGCGAGTGTCGTCGGACTGCGCGCCGTTGAAGGACTCCTGAATCCCTTCGAGGGTGCCGAGCACGTCGTCGAGCTGGTCGGGCTCGTTGACGTCCCAGCTACGCTGGGGTTCGAGCCGGATGCGCGCGCCGTTCGCGCCGCCGCGCTTGTCGCTGTCGCGGTACGTGGACGCCGAGGCCCACGCCGTCTTGACCAGCTGAGACACCGAGAGGCCCGAGTCGAGAAGTTCGGCTTTGAGTTCCTCGACGTCGTCCTCGTCGATGAGGTCGTAGTCGGCGTCGGGGATTGGGTCCTGCCACAGCATCGCTTCGTCCGGGACCTCGGGGCCGACGAGTCGGGACGGCGGGCCCATGTCGCGGTGGAGGAGCTTGTACCACGCCTTGGCGAACGACTCCTGGAACTCCGCGGGGTCCTCTTGGAACTCCTCGAGCACCGCGCGGAAGTCGGGGTCCTTCTTCAGGGCGATGTCGGTGGTGAGCATCATCGGGTCGACGAGCTGGTCGGGGAGGTGAGCGTCGGGCGCCGCGTCCGGAATCTTGTCCGCGGGCGACTCGTCGGCCGGCCGCCACTGCCACGCGCCGCCGGGGCCCTTGTGAGCCTCCCACTCGTAGTCGAGCAGGTTGTCGACGTAGCCCATGTCCCACTTCGTGGGGGCCTGCGTCCACGGCCCTTCGATGCCGCTTGTGATGGTGTCGGGGCCCTTCCCGGAGCCGAACTCGTTCTTCCAGCCGAGACCCTGTTCCTCGATGGGTGCCGCCTCGGGCTCGGCTTCGAGGTTGTCGCCGGAGTCCGCGCCGTGGACCTTCCCGAAGGTGTGGCCGCCGGCGATGAGCGCGACGGTCTCCTTGTCGTTCATCGCCATGCCGCTGAACGTCTGGCGGATGTTCTTCGCGGAGCCTTCGAGGTCGGGTTCGCCGTTGGGACCCTCGGGGTTGACGTAGATGAGGCCCATCACGGTGTTTCCGAGCGGCTCTTTGAGGTTACCCTCCTCGTCGAAGCGGTCGGGAGACGTCGTCTCCCACTCCTCTTCGGGGCCCCAACTGGGTGCCTTGTCGCCGACGTAGTCGTCGGCGCGGCCACCCGCGAAGCCGAACGTCTCGAAGCCCATCGATTCGAGGGCCACGTTGCCGGCGAGGACGATGAGGTCGCCCCACGAGAGCTGGTTCCCGTACTTCTTTTTGACGGGCCAGAGGAGTCGGCGCGCCTTGTCGAGGTTCACGTTGTCAGGCCAACTGCTGATCGGAGGGAGGCGCTGGTGCCCGCCGGAGGCGCCGCCGCGGCCGTCGTGCGCGCGGTACGTTCCGGCGCTGTGCCACGCCATTCGGATGAAGAGGGGACCGTAGTGACCGTAGTCCGCCGGCCACCAGTCCTGCGAGGAGGTCATCAGCTCTTCGAGGTCGGCTTTCACCTGCTCGTAGTCGAGCTTCTGGAACTCCTCTGCGTAGTCGAACTCCTCGCCCACCGGGTCGGTCTGTTGTGCGTTCTGGTCGAGGATTTCGAGTTTCAACTGGTTCGGCCACCAGTCATGGTCGGAGCCATTCATACGCCAACGGTTACCGCTTTTGGGTGATAAAATTGACTGATTTTGAATTAACTCTTGGTTATAGCCAAAGCAATCTTTTTACTTTATGAATAATTCTCCGGAGGGCTCGCGTTTGGCACGTAGTCTATCAGTAAAACACATCTAGCAAACGGTGTGACAAGTTGTGGACTCGACGCGTCCGCCTCCGGCCGCCCGCCCGCCGAAACGGAGGTGAAAGCGGGTGGGTGGTCGGAAGCGGCCGGTTTCGGGTCCTCGAAAGGAGTCCAACCGCACTGAGGTACCCACATCTCACTCGGATAATCAAAAATACTTACCACGTGAATTTGTGTGGCATTGAAGAATATCGCCGCTGTATTCGCATGCACCATGGAAGATGGAGCAACGGCACTCTCGTTTGACACGCAACTTGCGGCTATTCAACACGTCGAACGGCGTCTACTGCTTCTCACGCTTCTCAGAGCGGGGCCCGACAGCACCGCGTTCGACGCTGACCACACACCTCCGGGAACCGACGTGCGGGAACTAAAACTACAGATGTACCACGTGCACCTCCCGAAGCTCGAACGGATGGGCCTCATCGAGCCGAACGGGAACTGGTACGACATCCGCAGAGGTCCGCGCTTCGACGATATCGAACCGCTGTTGCGCGTCATCGACGACCACCGAAAGAAACTGCCGGGCGACGTACTGTAGGCGTCGTCGAGCGAACCGACGTGCGAACGAACGGCAGCGCCGCTAGCGGATTACTCCGAGTCGCGGCCGAGCAATCCTTGGGACAGCAACCGACGCGAGATGACGATGAGTCCGTTCTGGAATCCACTGCCGAAAATCGCGTGTTCTTCGCCGGTGGCGGGAACGATGGTGCTGACGAGAATCGACGAGCGGTCGACGAGTAAGAGCCGGCCGATAGCGAGGTTCTCGGCGGTGTTCTCGCCGCGGAGCCATTCGAGACCGGAGACGAACGTCGTCGCGCTCGGGACGGCCGCCCGCACCTGCTGTCGCAGGGATTCGGTCGCCGCTCCGATGAGCACGTCCACATCCTCGGCTCGGGCGTTCAGGTCATCGACGAACCGGTCGGTCAGAAGCGAGTCGTCGCCGAGGACGAGCACGATTTCGTCGTCCGCGTCGTCGATGAGCTTGTGCGTCCGGTTCGCGATGCCCTCGGTCCCGGACATCGCCCAGACTTCCTGAACCGAGCCCTGTTCGTCCGAGTCGATTCTGTCGGTCCGTTCCAGCGCGTTCGTGAGCCGGTCGATTCGGTTTTGATACTGCGCACGGAGCGTCTCGGTCGCCTCCACGAGCGGGACGGCCCGGAACCGCTGCGGACTCGAGTGCTGGACTTCGACGAGCCCCTGCGCCTCCAGCACGCGAACCGCGTCGTACACGCGAGTCCGCGGTACGTCGGTAATCTCGCTGAGTTGCTTCGCCGTGCCCGTCGAGACGCGAGTGAGACCGACGAAACACTTTGCCTCGTACTCTTTGAGTCCGAGTTGCTGAAGTACGTCGATAGCGTCCTCTTGTGAATCTCCCGTGCTCATATGTCTCAACCGAACTCCGAGGCGTCCCGTCTCCTCACGAACGCTTGTATCGGCGAACGGATAACAATTGTTACTTTTCGAGTGAATACGTTTCGACAGGATTAGCCAACCGAGTTAATTCGACGTTAAAACCGTGCTTTCACTCCGGCTCCGAACGTGTCGTTGTTATTTTCTTAGTGACAAAGTAGTCTCACCGGGTTTTTCGTACGTTACGCGCGGACAATAGACACTTAATAGATTCACTCAGTTAATCACAAACAACTATACGGCGCCAAGACGAATGGAGAGTGCGGCACACAGCGAAGTACTGTGTCCCAACCACAACTGACACGTGCCGCCTCAGCCACCCGTCGTGGCTGAGTTCGCAGACAGCGAGGCACCCATTATGAGTACTGACTCGGGCGACGACTTCCGTTCTGTCGCAATCGAACAACTGAAACAACTCGGCCTCAGCGCGTACGCCGCACGGACCTTCGTCGCACTCACCAGCCTCGGTATCGGCACGGCAACGGAGATTAGCGAGGTCTCCGAGGTCCCGCGAACTCGGGTGTACGACGCGGTCGACGAGTTACGCGAGCGGGGACTCGTCGACGTCCAGCAGTCCTCACCGAAGCAGTTCTGGGTGGTGTCCGCGGAGACGACGTGCCAGAAGTTCGAACACGAGATGAGACAGCGGACCTCCCTTCTGACGACGGCGCTCCAAGAACTCGGGACGGCGCAACGCAAGCAGGAACAACGCGGCGTCTGGACCGTCGACGGCCAGTCAGCCGTCACGGACCGCGTCCTCGAGTTCATCCGCGACGCGGACGACGAAATCGTCTACATGACCGTCGAGGGACTGCTCACCGAGGACATCGTCGAGGCGCTTGGGGAGGCGGCACGCCGGGGCGTCTCGATTCGGGTGGCGGGAATCTCACCGGACGTTCAGGGGACGATTCGCGACGAAATCCCCGACGCGGAGCTGTTCGACACGCTCTGGATGTGGTCGGACACGCCCGCGGGCCGCCTCATGATGGTCGATAGGAATCAGACGCTCGTGAGCGTGCTCGTCAACGGCAGCGGCGCGACTCCGTCCGACCCTCGCTCGGAGACGGCGATTTGGGGGGCGGGCGAAACGAACAGCCTCGTCGCGGTGCTCCGGGCGATATTCGCGTGGCGGCTCGAACGCGACGGCCTCGACGACTGAGACGCGGACGGCTCGGGAGCCGCGGGTGGCCCGAAACGCGGAGATAGAAGCGTTCGAAGTCGGAGACTCATTACTGCGACCCGTTACAATCGACCGACTGCTGTCGAGAAAATCGCTCGCGCGAGTCGCCCCGAGCGCGGCGCGAGCGGCGCGGAATGCCATCGGGGCGGGTCCGGCAACCTACTGCCGTAGTGGACGCGGCGGCGCGACCGCGGTCGTCGCCACCGCGCCCATCGCCACGACAGGGTCGACGATGGGTATCGGAACGTCGGCCCGCACGTCGGGAATCGCGCCCGAAGAGGAGATGCCGGTACAGCTCGGTGCGACGACGTCGCAGCCGGCGTCGACGAGGCGGTCGACCGCCGCGCGAATCGCCGCCCGACCCTCGTCGGTCGTGAAGTAGTTCGTCGTCGCCGCGCCCTCGACGACTTCCTCGGCCGCGAGCCGGTCGCCGAGCAGGTGTCGGATGCTCGACCCGGCACCGTTTTCGAGGCCGAGCGTCCCGACGCGGTCGCCGCGGGCGGACGCGACGGCGGCCACGCTCGCGCCCGCGCCGACGACCGGGACGTCGAGCGCGTCGCCGAGCGCCTCCACGCCGGGGTCGAGCGCGCAGCTGACGCAGAGCGCGTCGACCTCGGTCGCCATCTCGCGGCCGAGCGCCTCGATGTGCGGGAGGGCGTCGGCCTCGGCGGCCGCGTTCGGAATCCCGTCCGGGTGGTCGGGGATACACCGCGACAGCGTCGAGACGTGCGGGTAGTGTCGCTCGACGAGCCGCCCGTGGAGGGCGACCTCCTCGGGGTCGTCGAGCGTGAGCACGCGGAGGACGCCGAGTTCGACCATCAGACAGCACCTCCGGTGTTCCGGTCGGCGTCCGTGCCGGCGTCCGTATCCGCCGGTTCGTCGATACCGCGGGCCTCGAAGAACCCCTGCTGGCGGAGCGCGTCGAGCAGTTCGCCCTCGCGGCGGTTCATGAAGCCGTTCGGCCCCCAGTAGCGTTCGAGCGTCTCCTGCCACTCGCGGCGGTCGTCGCCGTAGACGCTGTCGCCGTACATCTCGTTCATCGCGTCGTAACAGGCGTCGAGCTGGTCGTCGGTGGCGTCGCGGTAGCCGCCCTCGTGGAGGACCGCGTCGAGCGGGACCCGCGGGGCGTGCTCGGTCGCCTCGCCGTGGCTCGGGACGCCGAGACAGAGGCCGAAAATCGGCAGGACCCCCGAGGGGAGGTCGGTCGTCGCGGCGACCGCGGTGAGGTTGTTCAGGATGTTGCCGATGGGACAGACGCCGTAACCGCGGCTTTCTGCGGCCAGCATCACGCCCATCGCGGCCAGCGAGGCGTCTATCGCTCCCTCCAGCAGCCCCATCGCGGGCGTCGTCCGGAACTCGCGGTCGCGGTGCTCCAACAGCAGTCGAATCCGGCGGAGGTCGATGCAGACGAGGAGGAAGTGGCTCGCCTCCTCGACCTGCACGGTGCCGCGGCTACACAGCTCGTGAATCCGCTCGCGGCGGTCGGGGTCGCGTATCCAGACGAAGCTGTACATCTGGGTCGTCCCGCTGGTCGGGGCCTTCCGCCCGGCGTCGACCAGCGCGCGGACCTCGTCGTCGGGGATTTCGGCGTCGGTGTCGAACTGGCGGACCGTCGCGCGACGCGCCAGCCACGGGGCGAGGTCCGGCACGTCGGCGACCGCCGCGGCGAGCGCGGGCCGGTCTGTGCGGCTCGTGCGGTCCGTGCCGGCGCGGTCACCGCCTGCGGGCGTGCGGTCGCTCACACGAGCACCTCGCCGTCGGCGACGACGACCTCGCCGTCGAGCGAGACCGTCGGTTCGAGGATGACGCCGTCGAGGTGCGAGTCGCAGTCGATGGTCCCGCCGAAGCCGAGGTTGTCGCCGAAGGCGACGTGGCAGGTGCCGTACACCTTCTCGTCTTCGAGGACGGTTCCGATGATGCTCGCCGCCGGGTTCGTCCCGAGGCCGAGTTCGCACACTCGCCGGGCGCAGTCGTCGCCGCTCGTCGCGTCGAGGAACTCGTCGGCGGCCGCGCCCTCGACGGCCGTGATGCGCCCCTCGTCGAGTTCGACCGTCAGCGGCTCGTCGAGGACGCCGACGCCCGCGAGGCCGCCGTCGAAGACGAGCGTGCCGGTCGCCGTTCCCTCGACCGGCGCGATGTAGCTCTCGCCGGACGGGAGGTTACCGGAGTCGCCGGAGTCGGCGATGATGCCGTCGCTCGGGATGCCGTCGCGGCCCGAAAGCGACATCGTCGCCGACGCGCCGCCGGCCTCGATGCGGGCCTCGTCGGCCGCGGTGAGCTTCTCCGTGAGCGCCGCCGTCAGGCGTTCGACCTCCTCGTAGTCGGCCGTAATCGCGCCCGCGCCGAACATCTGGTCCGTGATGCCGGGCATCGTGGCGACGCGCGCGCCGGCCTCGGTCGCGGCCTCCCGCGCCCGCGTGTGCGTCAGCGACGCGCTGGTCGGACAGACCACGATGTCGGCCGACTCCATCGCGCGGGCGACCGACTCGGGCGGCTCCATCCCGTTTCGCTCCATCGGCGGAATCTCGAACAGGCCGGACTCCAGCCCGAGTTCGACCCCCGCATCGAACAGCGCCCGTCCGATGTGGTTCGTGTCGGTGTCGGTCACGACGAGGAGCGTCTCCCCGGGATGGGCGTTCATGTTCTCGGCGAGGAGTCGCTTCGCCACGGCGCGGTGGTCGGCCACGTCAGAGCACCTCCTCCGCGGTCTTCGCCAGCACCGACCGCCCGAGCAGGACGCTCGTGTCCGTAATCTCGCGGACAGTCGCTTTCATCTCGGGCGTGTAGCCCATGCAGTCCATCACGATGAGGTCGGCGTCGGTGCCGATTTCGGCGGCGGCCGCGGACACCTCGTCCTCGTCGGCGTACGGCGACCCCGCGGCGGTGACGAGGTCGTAGTCGGCCCACTTCTCGAACGTCATGGCCTCCTGTTCCTCCTTGGGCATGATGACGCCGAGGGTCCCGCCGTCGAGGATGGTCGAGACCCACGCCGAAAGCAGGTCGCTCGGCTCGAAGACGGGCACGCTGGCGTCGAACGGCGGGAAGTGGCCCGTACAGAGGACGCCGATGGCCGTGACCTCCGATTCGAGGGCGCGGATGCGTTCGCGGAGGAGTTCGACGACCGACTCGCGGTCGACGGTGACGGGCGTCCCGTCGGCGAGTCGGGAGACGTACACCGGCTCTCCCTCTCGCGGGCCGACCGCCGCTTCGACCTCGGCCGCCGAGTCGAACCGGTCGAGCGCGCCGACCTCGACGATGTCCACCTCGGGCGGGAGCGCCGCCGCGATGTCGGGCGTCACGTCGCTCCGGGGTGCCTGTCCGATGGTCACGAGTCCGAGCGTCGACATCTCAGACGCCCTCGCCGAGGGTCTGGAGACGGCCCATCGAGCCGTACAGCGACGTGAGTCGGTCGTACTCGGTCTCGTCGTAGAACGACGCGCGGCCGCGGGTGAAGTCCTTGGCCGTCTCGACGACGAACCCGGTCGCGTCGAGCAGGTCGGTGAGGTAGTTCGCGCCGGTCCCGCAGCCGGGGACGGGCGAGACGCTCGTCGTCGCCACGCCCACGACGGGCGCGTCGGTCGCCGTCGCCGGCTGGAGGATGCTGTTGATGTGGTGGACGTCGTTGCCGTAGGGGGTGATGTCCTGCATCGTGAGCGTGAGCGTGCTCGGCGGGCGGCCGGTCGACCGCTCTTGGATGTCGAGGAGGCTGTCGCTCACCTTCAGCACCCACCCCTCTTTGACGGTCGGCGTGATGGCGAAGCCGCGCTCGCAGTGGACGCGGTTGCCCTTCGTGGCGTCGACGGAGACGACGGCGTCCATCTCCTCGTCCACCTCGTGTTCGTTCATGGTGCTCGTATCGACCGGACTGCCCATGAAGGGCACCGGGTCGTGGGGGGAGGTCGGCGCGTCGGGACAGACGTGCGTGGCGATGCGAACGTCGCCGGCGAGCACGTCGCCGCGGGCGCGCATCTCGCCGAGGTGGAGCGCGACCGCGAGGGCCACGATGGCCCCGTCGGCGTCGGAGACCGGTCCGAGTTCGGCCGGCCGGGCGGCGACCCCGCCGAGGCGACCGATGACGCCGAGCGTCGGCGCGTCCGGGTCGGCCCCGGGGACGACCGTCTTGACGAAGTCGGTCGACCCCTCGTCGGTCGAGATGGTCGTCACTTCCGTGTCGAGACCGTACGTTTCGAGTGCGTCGCGTACCAGTTCGCCGTCCGCGTCGGGACGGCTGAGGATGTCGTATGCTTGCTGAATCTTGTCGAACATGAGTTGCGTTAGTTGAATACGTGTGATTTGACCGCTTTTCCGACCGCCTGTTCCACCGGGTCGAAGAGCGCCGGGTCGGCCATCCCCGCGCCCAGAGAGAGGTTCGCCGCGGGCGCGACGACGACCGCAACCGACCGGCCCTCCGCGAGTTCCGCCGTCGAGACGGGCATCCCCGTCTCGGCGTCGAGCGTCGTGATGAGGTCCGGGAACGTCGCGAGGCGCTCGCCGTCGAGTTCGAGCGTCATGTACTCGTTCCAGAAGGTGAGTTCGCGGCCCTCGATTTCGACCACACCCACGTCGAATCCCCCGGTCGTTTCGAGCGCGAACGACTCGACGGGACCGACGAGCGAGACCTCGCCGCCGACGGCGTCGGCGACGCGTTCGGCGGCGTCGCGGCCGTCGTCCGCGAGCCTGACCGCGCGACCGACCGCCTCGGCCTGGTCGTACGTGTCGAGCGCCGCGTGCGCCTCGGCGTAGCTCGCGGGAACCGGGTTGCGGGCGACCGCGACGAGGCCGCCGGCGTCTTCGGCCGCGTGCCGGACGAGCGACGCCGCCGTGCCGAGTTCGGCCTCGACGACCGTCTCCAGTCGGGCCGCGGTGCCCGGCACGCCGCCGACCGCCGCCTGCACCGACTCGGAGTCCTGCGACAGCCCGATAGAGCCCATCGGCCCGGTCGGGTGCGCCCGCCCGTTGCAGGCGGCATCGACGAGCGGGAGGCCCGTCACGGCCGACTGGAGCAGGCCGTTTACCGTGGCGAACCCGCCCATCTCGTTCGTCATCAGCGCGCCGACGGTCGTTCCGTCGGCCGCGAGTCTGTCCACCAACAGTTCCACCGCGCGCACGTAGTCCGCGGGGTCGACGTGGCTGTCGGTCGCGGCGGGCGCGCCCACGCCGCTGACTGTCAACACCACGTCCGTCGGGTCGAGGTCGGCGACCGAGACGATTGTCGGCCGGCCGTACTCGACGGCGAGTTCGCCGAATTCGATGCCCTTGGCCAGCGAGCCGCCGCCCCCGCCGCCGAGGACCGCGCCGCCGACCGCGACGTCTTCGACCCATTCGGCCGTTATCGTCCGCTCGCCGCCCGTCGGCTCGGGTCGTGTCTCGTCTGTCGGCGCGGCGTCGTCTCTTGCCGCGCGCTGCGTTCCGTCCGTCTGTGTCCGCGTGTCGTCTGTCGTCATTGGGGTGCCTCGGGGGAGTCTGCGTCGTCGACCGTCACGCTGAGGAAGGCGTTCGGCCGCTGTCTGTCGGCGTTGCGAAGCGTCGCGGTCCCCCGCGCCCGGAGTCGCTTCATGCCCGCCGCGAGCAGGTGGTACGTCTGGTCACGGCCCATCGATTCGAACAGCCCGTCGGACTTCGCCACCGCCGTGGCGCAGACCTCGTCGTCGCGGCACGGCCGGTCGCAGGCCGAACACGCCGGCTGGGCGGTCTTGAACGCCGCCGGGTCCGACGCGCACGACCGGAGGAGTTCGTCGGTCCACGGGCGGTTCCGTCGCGCCCGCCGGAGGGCGGCGAGGCGCGCTGCGCGCTCTGCGGTCATTCCCACTCCGCGCCCTCCTCGAACCGGTCGTCGTGGAGGAAACACCGGGCGACCTGGTCCGGGCCGCGCTCGTACAGTTCGGGCTCCTCGACCGCGCAGGCGTCGAACTCGTGGGCGCAGCGCGAGCGGAAGGCGCAGCCGCTCGGCTTCTCCCGCGGGTCCGGCACCTCGCCGTCGAGCGTGATTCGGTCGGGCTTCGCCAGTTCGTCCTCCTCGCTGATGGTCGAGATGGCGGAGAGGAGCGCCCGGCTGTAGGGGTGTTGCGGCGACCCGAACACCGAGTCCACGTCGCCGACCTCGACGAGCCGACCGAGGTACATGACGCCGATGCGGTCGGCGACGTTCTTCAGGAGCGAGAGGTCGTGGGTGATGAACAGGTAGGTGATGCCGAACTCCTCCTGTATCTCCTCGAGGATGTTGATGATGCGGGCCTGCACGCTCACGTCGAGCGCGCTCGTCGGCTCGTCGAGGACGACGAACTTCGGGTTGAGCGCCACGGCGCGGGCGATTCCGACGCGCTGTTTCTGGCCGCCCGAGAGCTGTCCGGGGTAGCGGTACATGAACTCCCGTGGGAGGTCCACCATGTCCAAGAGTTCCTCGACCCGTTCGAGCCGGGCCTCGGAGTCGCCGTAGTCGTGAATCTTCAGGGGAGCCTCGATAATCGACTTGACGCGGTGTCGCGGATTGAGGCTCGACGCCGGGTCCTGGTGGACGATTTGCATGTTCCGGCGGAACCGCTTGAGCTCGCCGTCGGAGAGGTCGACGACGTTCTGGCCGTCGATTTCGACCCGCCCGCTTGTCGGCTCCGTCAGGCGGAGCATCGACCGGCCGGTCGTCGTCTTGCCGGAGCCCGATTCGCCGACGAGTCCGAACGTCTCGCCCTCCGCGATGGAGAAGCTCACGCCGTCGACGGCGCGGACCTCCCCCGCCTTCTTCTGGAAGATGCCCTCGAACAGCGGGAAGTGTTTCTTGAGGTTCTCGACCGTGACCATCGGATCGTCGAGGTCCCGGTCGCGCTGTGCCGCCGCCGTCGATTCGGTCGTGTACGCTGAGTCGTTCATTGGTCCGTCCCCCCGTCGGCGGAGATGTCGCCGGGGGCGTCGCCGCCGCCGGCCAGCCACGGCGCGGTGCCGATGTCGACCGGGTCGGCGGCGAGCGATTCGTGACGCTCGCGGGCCGGGAGCCCGTCGAACAGGTGACACGCGGTCGCGTGGTCGGGACCGGTCCGCCGCGGGTACGGGTACGCCTCGTGGCAGGCCGCCTCGGCGTGCGGACAGCGGTCGGCGAACCGACAGCCGGCCGGCGGGTTCGTGTAGTCGGGCAGGTGCCCCTCGATGCCGTCGCCGATGCCGGTCGAGAGCGTCGGGATGCTCTCCAACAGCCCGCGGGTGTAGGGGTGCTGGGGGTTCGCGAACAGGTCGACGGTCGGCGCTTGCTCGACGATTTCGCCCGCGTACATCACGTTGATTCGGTCGCTGACCTCGCGGGCGACCCCGAGGTCGTGGGTGATGTAGAGGACGCTCGTGTCGCGTTCCTCGACGAGTTCGTCGAGGAGGTCGAGCACCTTCGCCTCGGTCGTCACGTCGAGGGCGGTGCCCGGTTCGTCGGCGATGAGCAGGTCCGGCTCCGACAGGAGCGCGATGGCGATGAGGACGCGTTGGCGCATCCCCCCGGAGAGCTCGACCGGGTAGCTCTCGAAGACGCGCTCGGGCGCCGAGATTTCGACCTCGCCGAGCATCTCGATGGCCCGTTTCCTGTGTTCGGCCTTCGCGCCGGTCGACAGCGCGTCGCGGACGAGCTTCGACAGCGACAGGCGCGGTCGCCCCTGCCACTTCAGCACGTCCATCATCTGCTCGCCGACCGTCAAGACGGGGTTGAGACTCGTCATCGGGTCCTGCATTATCATGCTCATCTCCTTGCCGCGCCGCGAGTGGCGCTCGGCGTCGGAGAGCGAGAGCACGTCCTCGCCCTTGTAGCGAATCTCGCCTTCGGGGATGGTCGCCGAGGGGAGCAGTCCCATGATGGATTTCACGGTGACGCTCTTGCCGCAGCCCGTCTCGCCGACGAGCGCCGCGGTCTCGCCGCGGTCGATGCTGAAGTCGATGCCGTTTATCACCTCGGCCGTCCCGTCGTGGGTCTCGAAGTGGACGTGGAGGTTCTTGACCTCTAAGATGGGGTCCGCCATCTCAGTCCACCTCCACGTCGAGCACGTCGCGCAGGCCGTCGCCGATGAAGTTGAACCCGAGGACGGCGAACGAAATCGCCAGCCCCGGGAACACGGCGATCCACCAGAAGCTCGTGACGTAGTTGCGGCCCTGTGCAATCATCGCGCCCCACGTCGGCGTCGGCGGCTGCGCGCCGAGGCCGAGGAACGACAGGCCCGCGCCGACGAGGATGACGAAGCCCATGTCGAGGGTCGCCTTGACCGTGATGGGGCTGACGACGTTCGGGAGAATCTCCTTGAACGTCGTCCGCACCCACCCCGACCCGAGCGCCCGGCTCGACTCGATGAACTCGTCTTCCTTTATCGAGAGCACCTCGCCCTGCACGAGGCGGGCGTACCACGACCACCACGAGAAGGCGATGGCGACCATGACGTTGAACAGCGACGCGCCGGTCGCGGCGACCACCGCCATGGCGAGGAGCGTGGGCGGGATGGCGAGGAAGATGTCCGTCACCCGCATGATGACGGTGTTCGTCGTCCCGCCGAGGTAGCCCGCGATGAGCCCGAGCGTCACGCCGATGGAGATGGCGATAGAGAGGACGATGCCGCTCATCAGGAGCGACAGGCGAGCCCCGAACAGGACGCGGCTGAAGATGTCGCGGCCGGTCGTGTCGGTGCCCATCAGGTGCGTCGCGCTCGGCGGCTCGCTCGCCTGGTCGAAGTAGACGCCCGCGCCGGCGTGTTCGGGGAACGGCGCGATGTACGGCGCGAGGAGCGCCGCGACGACGAGCGTCAGAATCATCGCCAGCCCGACGAGCGAGAGCTTGTTGCCCGCGAAGGTCCGAAAGCCGCGTTTGAGCTGTCGAATCCGCTCTTTTCGGGCGGCGCTCTCGGTGTCGAAAAACGGGAGCGAGGTCTTCGTGGACACGGCTATCCCTCCTCCAGCCGCACCCGCGGGTCGAGGTAGCCGTACAGCAGGTCGACCACGAAGTTGGCGGTCACGAAGCCGATACCGACCACGATGGTGACGCCGACGATGGCGTTGAAGTCCTGATAGAGGATGGCCTGGACGCCGTAGCGCGCCATCCCCGGCCACGCGAAGACGATTTCCACGAGGAACGCGTTCCCGAGGAGGAACCCGAAGGCGAGGCCGACCACCGTGAGTGAACTCGTAAAGGCGTTTTGCAGCATGTACTTGTATTCGATGAGGGTGTTCGGAAGGCCGTAGGCCCGGGCGGCGAGGACGTAGTCCTTGCGCTGCTCGTCGATCATGTCCGAACGGATGAGCCGCATCACCTGCGCCAGCGTGGCGAGGCCGAGCGCGACGGTCGGCAACAGGAGGTGCGTGGCCGCGTCGAGGAACGTCCCGAACTGGCCGGCGATGAGGCTGTCGACCAGATACAGGTTCGTGACCGCCGGCGGGGGAGCGACGCCGTCGCTGAGCCGCCCCGAGAGGGGCAACAGCCCGAGGCTGACGACGAAGACGATTTGCAGGACGATTGCGACCCAAAACCGCGGCATCGACACGCCGAACAGGGCGGTGATACGCGAGAGGTGGTCCTGCCAGCGGTCCTTGTTGGTTCCGGCGACGACGCCGAACGGAATCGCCAGTAGCACGGCGAAAAACAGCGTGACGACGGTCAGTTCGAGCGTCGCGGGCAGGCGGGCGACGATGTCCGAAAAGACGTTGTTGTTCGTCCGAAGCGACATCCCCCAGTCGCCCTGCACGACGCCGAACAGCCAGTCGGCGTACTGCATCGGCAGCGGCTGGTCGAGGCCCATCTCGGCCCGCAGTGTCGCGACTTGCTGTTCCGTTGCTTCCGGTCCGAGCGCCAACCGAACGGGGTCGCCCGGAATCACGCGGGATATCAGGAAGATGAGCACTGACAGCCCGAAGATGACGGGGACCGAGTGGATTGCGCGCCGAACGAGGTAATCTACGTATGACATTGGTGAGTTGGAAAGACGGCCCGAAGCGGGGCGTCGAAAGTCGTCGGGCGACTACTTCGCCCGGCCCTCGCCGCTGCGAGTCATGGAGTGGACGTCCCAGTCGAACGACATCACGCCGCGGTACTGCCAGCCCTCGACGTTCTCGTTGATGCCGATGCGGTACGGCGGGTTGGCGATGTAGACGCTGGGCATGCCCTCGACGATGAGCGCCTGCGCCTCCTCGTACTTCTCCAGCCGCGACTGGAGGTCGGAGGTCTGGCGCGCCTCTTCGAGGGTGGCCGCGATTTCGTCGGTGGAGTACCACGACTGGGAGATGTACGACCCGAACGAGGAGGGGTGGTACATCAGGTAGGTGTGGCTGTCCGGCGACGGCATCTTCGCCGTGTGGAAGATGTTCGTCATGTGGGCGGTCGACTCGGCGCTCGTCGCGCGGTCGGTGAGGCGGGCCCACTGCAGCGGGTTGATTTCGAGGTCGATGCCGAGTTCGCTCAGCCCGGCCTGGTTGAGAAGCCCCATCTGGCGCTGGAGTTCGGTCCCGGCGACGACGACGTGTTCGAGGCCGATTTCGTTGATTTCGTCGACGGAGTAGTCCGCCTTGTCGAGGAACTCCTTGGCCTTGTCGAGGTCCTGTTCCATCGGGACGAGGTCGCCGTTGTGGCCCGCCATCTCCCGGGGGACCGGCCCGGCCGCGACGCCGCCGCCGCCGATGATGTCGTTGACGGCGCTGTCGTAGTCGAACGCGTAGGCGATGGCCTTCCGGACGTTGATGTCGTCGGTCGGTGCCTTCTGGCAGTTCAGCGGGAAGTGGAACAACTGCAGCTGCGGCACCTCGGGGACGCGGACGTTGGCGTACGAGTCCATCTCCGCGTACGCCTGCGTGCCCATGTACTGGTCGGTCATGTCGCCTTCGCCCTGTTGCATCGTCGTCTTGATGGTGGACTCCTCGGTGATGACCGTCGATCGGAACGTGTCGAAACTGTCCTCGCTCCAGCCCTTCCAGTAGTCCTCGTAGGCCGACGCCTCGATGGAGTTGCCCTGCTCCCAGTTGTCGAGGACGTACGCGCCGGAGCCGGCGGAGTTGTTCTGGAGGTAGGCGTTGCCGTAGTCGCCGTCGGTCTCGTTCTCCTGGACGACGGTGCTGTTGACGATGTAGAACTGGACGAACGTCGCCAGCGCCGGGCCGTACGCCTGATTGAACTCGAAGGCGACCGTCCGCTCGTCGCGGACGGTGATGTTCGAGGGGTCGAGGTAGTCGAGCCAGAACGACGAGTACCCGCGCTGGAGCTCCAGCATCCGGGTGAGCGAGTACGCCACGTCGTCGGCGGTCAGCGGCGTACCGTCGGAGAACGTCACGTCGTCGCGGACGGTGAACACCCACGTCTTCCCCTCGTCTTCGGTGTCCCAGCTCTCGGCGATGTGCGCCGTCGGCTGGAGCGTCTCGGCGTCGACCGTGATGAGTTCGTCGTAGAGGTTCTGCGCCGCGAGCCCCTGCGTGTAGTCGACCTGCTCTGCGGGGTCGAGCGTCCCGAAGACCTGCCCGGCGACGAAGTGGAAGTCGTTACCGCCGCTCGCGCCGCTTCCGCCGTCGCTCGTCTGTTCGGTCGTCGTCGAGTCGCCACCCGAACTGCCCTCGGTGGTCTCGGTCTGCTGGGTCCCCTGACAACCCGCGAGTGCGACGCTCGTCGCTCCCGCACCCATGAGTTTCAGGAGTTTTCTGCGTTCTATGTTGCCGGTTGGCATGGAGAGTTGTGGATACCCTATTCGTATAAAGCTTTCCTAGTGATTAAACATATCGTCGATAAAAGAAGTTGATTCATCTAATTATAACTTTGTAATAATTATGGAGAGAACCGAGAACACACAGATATGGACGAATACGCACCCTAGAAAGAAATAGAAGCTGATTCTCATCTATCTCGGTTAGCTGAAGACAGAGATACACAGTCAATAGTGGTAGTAGTGGACAGTAGCCGGCCGTCAATCACGGGAACGTCGCGGCGAGCGCGGCCGAGAACGAGACGGAATCGACGCCGCCGCGAACAGTTACTCCGGGAGAAACAAGGCGGGTTCGGTGTGTCGGAACGAGCAACGACGGGTGTCCCCCAGGTCGCTCACCGTCGTCCGAATCTCGGGTTCGGTCCGAAGCGTTTCGACGAACGAGCGGTCGGTGTCCGGGTCGTAAAACACGGGATAGAGGACCGCTTCCATCGTTTCTTCCGATTTCACGACGACGACGAAGATTCGAACGTTCGTGTCGCGGGCGCGGTAGACTTCGAGCTGCTCGAACGCCGCATCAGGCTCTGAAACGGTCGAAGAGAGCGCTTCGAGCTCCGAGTCCGGGACGAGGAGCCGAAACCCGGCGTCGGCGGCCGCCGCCGCGTCCGTCGTGGCGACGTCTCCCGGATGAAGAACGAGCGTCTCCCAGCCCGAATCTTCGAGTTCCGCCGAAACCTCGTCTATCTCGGTGAGGATGTCAGCCCAATCGGCGAGGGCCTTGTTCGTTCGGTTGATTTTTCCGCGTACCATGCCGACACCCTCCGTGAACGCGGAGTAAAAGTGTTTGGGGCAGAAATCCGCGTTCCACCGACGGCCTGCGATCTCGGTCGTCGGCCGCCATACTGTGAGTAAACGATTCGTTCACAAATTGTATCCGATTCGGAGATTTTGAAGAAACATTCATATATATGAAGCTAAGCGGTATAACCGTGAGAATAGCAATGCCCGATTCGCAGGAGTGGATAGAGGACCCGCGTGTTGTCGAACTTCTCGAAGACCGGATGGACAAGAAGGACTATCTCATCTTCCGCGAACTGAACAAGGACGGGCGAATCTCGGACACGGAGCTCGCCGACCGCGTCGGACTCTCTCGGACGGCCGCGCGGCGGCGGCGCAAGATGCTCCAAGAGGACGGCATCCTCGAAATCTTCGCGCTGTTGGTCTTTCGGGCGGCCGACTACCCCTACGCCGAGGTCCACATCTCGTACGACAAGGGCTCCACGAACGACGAAATCACGGCGTTCATCGAGCGACTCCTCGACGAGGGGCTGGTCTACGAGGTCGCGGAGTGCATCGGCGAGTACGACCTGCTGATTCGCGTCTGGCAGTCCTCTCTGAGTAGTATCAACAGCTACGTCCGCGAACTCCTGCAGGACAGCGACGTGGTCGACAGCTACACCATCGTCCCCATCACCGACTCCTACAAGATGTTCCACCGGACGTTCTACAGGCCGGGCGAAGAGGCACCCGACGCGTCGTAACCGGGTCGGAGTCGCCGCGAGCGAGCGTCGGGTCGAACGTACAGTCCGAGAGCCGCCGGTCCTCGCGGGTGCACCGACCGGCCGAACCAACACGTTTTAGGTTGGCCTAAACAATGTGTCGAGCGAGCGACGCACGGACCGCGGCGTCGGGACACGACCCGCGAACCAGTAGACAGAGACACCATGGTCGGCACGACACTCACCCAGATTCGGACTCACATCGAATCGCTCGCGAGCGACGACGGGGCGTACGAACTCGTCTGCGGACGGACCGGAGAGCGGCCGGTCCCGGTGGACGGTCTCCGGTTCGAGGACCGTTCGACCGCGGAGGCCGCCGCCCGCGCGGCGAGACAGTACCGCTCCGCGCTCCGGCGGTACGACCCGAACGTCCCGTACTACGACCTCATCGTCTCGGAACACGACGACGTTCCGGGCTTCGGCGGCGCGGACGCGACCGCGGAGGGATGGGCGACCGCCGGTGCGACGCCCGGTCTTCCCGAACCGCCCTGCGACCTCGGAACCGACGCGGACGGCCGACCCGACTGCGCCGGCGGCGGGCGCTCCGAGCGGGTCGAGTTCTGCCACCGGGTCGCGGCGGCGGTGTTCGAGGCGCTCGTGGACGCCGACCATCGGGCTGTCGAGACGGCGGTGATGGACGCGTACTTCGACCTCGCGGAGACGATGTCCAGCGCGGACGACCTCTGTCTGCGCCTGTTGGAGAGCATGGCGACGGCGCTCCACGTCCACCTCACGTCGGCCGAGCAGGCGGACGTGCTCGAACGCGCCGCCTCGAACCTCTCGTCGCGACCCGAGTCGGCCGGGGCGCTGGAGGCGACGCTGGCGGAGATGGAGCGACTCGACCTCGTCGGGTCGTACACCTGCTCGCCGTGGCGGCCCGGGCCGGAGTCGGGAACGAGGTCCGCGGAACTGACCCTCGAACGGTACGCGCTCTCGGCGCGCGAGGGACGGCTTCCGGTGTTACCGGTCGTCCTCGACCTCTACCGCCGGGCGGAGTCGTGGAAGCCGGTCTCCCTGCACGTCACGCCGGCCGATGAGGGCTGGCACGCGACGCTTTCGGTCTCCTCGAAATCGAACGCGGTCGGACTGGCGAGCGTCCCGATTCACGAGCGCGCCGCCGACTGACTCGTTTTTCCCACCTCTCACGCCGCCGCGACGGGGACGCGCCAACCGTCTCAGGCCCGAAAGCCGCGCAGAAACCCGGTGGCGACGCCGCCGCACCCGAGCGACACGAGGAGTTCGAACGTCCGCACGACGAGCACCGCCGCGGCCGCCCCCGCGGCCGGCGCGCCCGTCGTGAGACTGAGCGCGCCAGCGAGAAGCACGTCGTACGCGCCGAGGCTCCCCGGGACGGGGACGACGCTCGCCGCCTGCGGGAGCGGGATGACGGCGACGATGGGGAGGAACGCAACGCTCGTCCCGGTCCCGGCGAGCGCGACCCAGAGCGCGAGCGACGTGAGCAGTTGCTCGAAGACGCCGCTGAGCGCGATGACGCCGAGGAGTTCCGGCGCGTCGCGGAAGTGGACGACGCGCTCCCAAAACCGCTCGACTGCGGCGGCGACGGCGTCGCGGCCGAGCGGCGTCTCGCGGGTGAGTCCAGAGACAGCGCGGACGACCGGGGTCAGGACCGCGACGACGACCGCCGAGAGCGCGTCTCGCGCCCAGACGAGCGCGACGCCGACGACGAACAGCGCGGCGACCGCGCCGGCCAGCGTCGCGAGGACGAACCGCGGGGTCGGTGCGTCGAGAAAGAGGACGACGACGACGGCGACCGAGAGAAGGAGCTGTGCGGCGGATTTGACGTACTTGGCGACGCCGCGGACCCCGAGGGCCTCGCTGTAGCTCGTCTCGGTCGCGACGCCGAAGAACTGCGCCATGATTGGCTCCGAACTCACCGGGCCGGCGGGGCTGAGCACGTCGAAGAAGTCGCCGGCGAACGCGAACTGGACGCTCGCCCGCGGCGAGAGCCCGCCGCGGAGGGGTCGAACCGACGCCCAGACCCCGAGGCCGTCGACGGTCGCCTCGGCGAGCATCAGAACGCAGACGACGCCGACGGCCCACGGGGCGACGGCCGCGACGCGCGAGCCGACCTCCTGCGGGCCGACGTACCAGAGGTACGCCGCGAGCGCTCCGATACCGAGCCCCGCGCCGACGGCGAACCGAATCCCGCGTCTCACACCCGAAGGAAGCGAAGCCCGCTACAAAACCGCCGCGACTCGCGGCCGCGTCGGTCGTCGGGGCCCTGCCTCGATTCGAGGACTAAACCACGACGAGACGGCCGGTGGCCGTGGATTTATGCTCGCGAGTTCCTACTAGCCCCGATGTGGACTCCCCGTTCGAGACGCTCGGCATCGACCCGGACGCAGACGAGGACGAACTCGTCGACGCGTACCGTCGGCGGGTGAAGTCGGCCCACCCCGACCACGGCGGGTCGGCCGAGGAATTTCAGGCGGTTCGGACGGCCTACGAGGCGATTCGAGCCGGCTACGAACCCGGCGACGAACTCGAACCCGTCGAGACTGACGGCCGTCGCCCGGCCGACGAGGGGGCGAGCCGAAACGGACAGCACGACGCCGGCACCGCCCGAAACGGCGAGACGGGCGGCGACGGGACCGGCGGCGCGGGTTCCGATACCGGACCCGACCCGGAGCCCGAACCCGAACGACGCGGGGCGCGGGTCGAGTTCCTCGACTACGACGTGCTCACCGACCGCGGCTGGTCGCTCGCCGACGACGACCTCTTCGAGAAGGCCGCCGAAAGCGGCCTCGACGGCGACGCCTACGGCGAGGTGTTCGTCGAGCCGCGGACCAACCTCCTGAAGGCCGCCGAGGACGCGGGCCACAGTTGGCCCTTCGCCTGTCGCGGCGGTGCCTGTGCGAACTGCGCGGTGGCGGTCGTCGAAGGCGACGTGAAGATGCCCTCGAACCACATCCTCTCGGAGGAGATGCTGGAGCAGGGCGTCCGGCTGTCGTGTATCAGCCTCCCGGTGACCGACGACCTGCAGGTCGTCTACAACATCGAACACCTCCCCGGCCTCGACGAACTTCGGCTCCCCCCGCAGCACGCCCGGAAGATGAGCGCGGGCGACTGACCGGCACCCGGCGGCTGGCCCGTCCGACGTGCGCCCCGGCGCGACTTCGGGGTTGTGCGTCACCCGCGCCCCAACGCGGCCGAATTAAGCTCCGATAGCGACCCTACAACGATATGAGAGGAACGCCGACGCGGAGAGACGTCCTTCGGCTCGCGGGCGCGGGCGCCGTGGCGGGAACGGTCGGGCTGGCTGGCTGCCTCGGCGGAAGCGGCGGCGGAACTGTCGACGCCGAGGGTGACGCGACGACGACGGGGGACGGGTCGACCGGGACGCCGGCCGACGAGGGCGCGTGGCGGACGACCGAACTCACTGACGTTCGCACCGGCGAGACGTTCACTATCGAGGGGCTCCTCGACCGACCGGTTCTCCTGGAGACGTTCGCGGTGTGGTGTTCGAACTGCCTGCGCCAACAGCGCGAGTTGGTCGAGTTCCACGAGGCCGTCGGCGACGACGTGCTGACGGTCGCGCTCGACATCGACCCCAACGAGGACGCAGAAAAGGTCAGGAAACACGCGGAGGACCACGGCTTCGACTGGCGCTACGCCGTCTCGCCCGAGCCGGTCACACGGAGCCTCACCGCCGAGTTCGGCTCGTCGATGGCGAGCGCCCCGGTCGTGCCGATGGTCCGGCTCTGTCCCGACGGGACCGCGACGCGGCTCAAGGACGGCCACAAGACGACCGCGTTCCTCCGCGAGCGGGTCGACGAGTGCTGACCGACCTCGCGCCGCGGCTGTTCGAACTGTTCCTCCTCGGCGTCGGCACCCCGCTCACCGCGGCCTGCGCCCTCCCGCTGTACCCCGGCTTCCTCGCGTACCTCGCGCGACAGAGTTCGCGGGCGAACGCGGAGTCGCCGTCACCAGCCGGCGGGGTCGCTGACGGACGCGGTTCGAGAGGTCGCGGCGACGGGAACGGAGTCGAGGGCGAGGACAGAGACAGGGACAGGGACAGAGACAGAGATGGAGACGAAGACGGCGGCCTCCCGATAGCCGTTCTCGGCGGCCTCGTCACCGCCGGCGCGGTATCGTTCATGCTCGTCGTCGGCGTCGTGTTCTCGTTCCTCCTCGAACTGTCGCTCACGGCGGTCGTCGAGGTCGTCTCGCCGGCGGCCTTCGGCGTCCTCTTCGTCGTGAGCCTCGCGCTCCTCTTCGACGCGAAGGTGTTCGCGCGGCTCCCCACCGTCGAGCCGCCGGAGACGCGCCACCCGGCGCTGTCGGCGTTCGCCTACGGCTTTTTCTTCGGCGCAATCGTCCTGCCCTGCAACCCCGGCTTCATCGCCCTGTTCTTCGCGCGCGTCCCCGTGCTGTTCGACACCGCCGCCGAGAGCCTCCTCGGGTTCCTCGCGTTCGGCCTCGGCATCGGCGCGCCGCTTCTCGTCTTCGCCCTCGTCTCGGAGCGGTACAGCCGACGGGCGACCCGGTGGTTCGCCCGACACACCACCGCCATCAACCGCGTCACCGGCGCGGTCATGCTCGTCGTCAGCGCCTACTACCTGCTCGTCGTGTTCGACGTGCTCGGCGTCGCGCCCGTCCTCGAATCGCTCCTCGACAGGGTCGTCTGAGCCGGGGACCCGACAGGGCGGGACGCCGCGAACCCCCGAGCCGCAGAAGTGCCTATCACCGTCGGCCCCCTCTATCTAGGGAAGCACCAGATGAACGCCGACCAGCGATCAGACCGGTACCGGACGGTCGTCGCCCGCCTCGAACGCCTCCCGACACGGGCGCGACTGGCCTTCGTTTCCGACCTCTGGGCCGCCCGCGGCTTCGAGACGCGCGTCGAGGCGGGGGTCGTCCGCGCCGAGCGCCGCGGCCGGTCGGTCCGGATTCGGCCCGCCTTCGGCCGTCGGTCGAGAGCGTCGGCGGCGGCCGAGCGAGACACGGCCGGCGTGAAACACCTCGGCGCCGGCGACATCGCCGAGGCGCTCCTGTACGCCATCGACCGGCAGGACGCCGATGCGGTCTGTCGCCGCCAGTTCGGCGCGTCGCTCGACGACCTCCGGCCGCCGCTCCGGGTTCGTGCCCGGCGGAGGGTCCGACGACTCGGGGACCGAACCGCCGCGGTCGGCCGCGACGCCGCCCGGGGAATCACCGCGCTCTTCGTCGTCGTCGCCGTCGTGAGCGGGGCGGCCGTCGCGCTCGACCTCGTGCCCTCGCCGCTCGACGGGTCGATGCAGTCCGCCGGAGTCGGGACGGGCGGGGCCGGTGAGTCGGGGTCGCCGACGGCCACGCCCGAGCGCGACGACGCGGCGACGGAGGGACCGTCGGAAACCGCGGCGACCGAGACCGCCTCCGGGTCGGAAACGCGGAACGCCGGCGCGCCGGGACTCGGGAGCGGCCAGCGCCTCGGGCCGGTCGAGCCCATCGAACCCGGCGAGTTGGAGCGCGTTCCGGGCGTCGGGCCGGACGGCATCGAGAACCTGACCGCTCTCAGCACGGCCCACGAGCGCGCGCTGGCCGAGGAGTCCTACACGCTGTGGGTCGACATCTACCGACCCGAGGGCGCGGACCCGAACTCGACGCGGAGACAGTACGACACCGACATCGCCGTCGCTGGCGACCGCTACGTCATCGCCGAGACCGTCGAGTCGGGCCGCGAGCGGACCCGACTGGAGACGGTCTACTACGACGGGGACGCGTGGTACGTCGCCGAGACCGAAGACGCGGTCGAGCGGACCCGGAAGGTCGACGGCAACGCCACCGCGCCGCCGGTGCAGTTCGAGCCGCGGGGGCTGAACCGCGGGCTCGTCCGCCAGTACCTCGACACGCGGGCGACGAACGTGACCGGGAAAGTGACCGACGAGAACGTCACGTACTACCGAATCGAGGGGAGTCAACGCCCGGCCATCGGCGGCGTCGAACCCGTCCAGGACTACCAGTTCGTCGCTCACGTGGACGAGCGGGGGTTCGTCGCCGACGCGACGGCGACCTATGCGCTCGTCTCCGACGAGGGGTTCTACTGGGTGCGATTCGAGTGGACCTACGGCCGCGTCGGCGAGACGACTGTGACGCCCCCTGCGTGGGTCGAGGGCGTCGAAAACGGGACGACAGCTGGGATGGCGACGACAGCCGACAGCAACAGGCCGCCGGCGCTTCGGACGCCCGCCCGACCGCAGTAACCCCCCGGCGGGATGCCTCGATGACGACTTTTATGCGCGTCCTCCGCCGAGCCCCGCTATGGCAATCGAGTCGGGAGACCGAGTCGCGCTCGCGTACGTCGGACGCTTCGAAGACGGGACCGTCTTCAACACCTCGCGGTACGAGGTCGCGGTCGAACACGGCCTGTACGAGGCCCAGGAGAAGGACCGCGACGACTACGCCCCCCAGACGTTCGTCGTCGGCGCGGGGCAGATAATTCCGGGGCTCGACGAGGCCGTCGTCGGGATGTCGGCCGGCGAGGAGGCCACCGTGACCGTCCCGCCGGCGGACGCCTACGGCGAGTTCGACCCCGACCGGATTCGGACCTACGACCCCGAGACGTTCGAGGGGATGGTCGGCGAGACGCCCGAGGTCGGCCTGCACGTCCACGCCGAAAACGGGCTCCACGGCGACGTCACCGCCGTTCGCGACGACGCCGTCGAAGTCGATTTCAACCACGAACTCGCGGGGAAGACGCTCGTCTTCGACATCGAAATCGTCGCCGTCCAGTAGACGGTCGCGGCCGGTCGGAGCAGTTGGAGCAGTTGTGACGGGGCGATAGAACGGAACGGGAACGGAACGGAACTGAGCGTCGAGAAGGAGCGCCGAGCCGCTACAGCGAGTGCTTGGGGACGATTTCCGGGTCGGGCGTGTAGTTGACCGCGGCCTCGACGCGGAACACGTCGGCGAGGAGTTCCTCGGTGACGACCTCGCGCGGCGGGCCCCAGTCGTACAGTTCGCCGTCCTGCATGGCGACGAGGTAGTCGGCGAAGCGCGCCGCCTGCGCGATGTCGTGGAGGACGACCGCGACCGTGACGCCGCGTTCCTCGTTGAGTTGGCGGACCGTCTCCAGCACCCGGAGCTGGTGGTGCAAGTCGAGGTACGTCGTCGGCTCGTCGAGGAGGAGCACGTCGGTGTCCTGTGCGAGCACCATCGCAATCCACGCCAGTTGGCTCTGTCCGCCCGAGAGGTTGCCGATTTGCTTGTCGCGGATGTGCTCGACGCCCGCGAGGTCGATGGCGCGTTCGACCGCCTCGTGGTCGTCCTCGTTGACCTGCTCGAAGAAGCTCCGGTGGGGGTACCGGCCGTGGTAGACGAGGTCCTCGACGGTGAGCGACGTGGGCGAGTCGTGTTGCTGGGAGAGCAGTCCCAACTCGCGCGCGAACGCCTTGTCGTCGTACTCGGTGATGGACTTCCCGTCGAGATAGACGTTCCCGGTGTCGGGCGAGAGCTGTTTGGCGAGCGACTTCAGGAGCGTGCTCTTGCCGGAGCCGTTCGGTCCGACGAGCGCCGTGATTTCGCCGCGCGGGATGTCGATTCGGTCACACTCGACGACCGGCTCCTCGCTCGTCGGATACGACAGTTCGAGCGCGTCACCGGTGAGCGCGCTCTCGCGTGTCGAGCCGTCTTCGACGCTCGCGCGTCCGTCCGCGGTCGCGTCCGTTTCGCCGTGTTGTACCATCTGTTGGGAGTCTCCTGATTGCTGTTCGGACATCACACTTCACCGATGTTCTGCTGTTTGCGCATGAGGTAGAGGAAGTACGGCCCGCCGACGAGGCCCGTGACGACCCCGACCGGGAGCTGAATCGGGTTGAGCGCGAGGCGCGCGCCCACGTCGGCGGCGACCATCAGCGCCGGGCCGGCGAACAGACAGCCGACGACGAGGCGCTTGTAGTCGCTGCCGACCACGTTCCGGACCAAGTGCGGGACGACGAGCCCGACGAAGCCGACGATGCCGGCGACGGCGATGCTCGCCGCGGCCGCGAGGACCGCGACGCCCGAGAGGGCGAATCGGACCTTCTCGATTGACATCCCGAGCGAGCGGGCGGTCTGTTCGCCCAGAAGCAGGACGTTGAGCTGTCGGGAGCTCCCGAGCGCGAGGCCGATAGCGATAATCGACCACGGGAGGGCCATGCGAACCTGCTCCCAGTCGGTTCCGGTGAGCGAGCCGGTCGTCCACGCGATGGCGGACTGGACGACGCCGATGTCGTCGACGAAGAAGAACAGTCCCGTCTGGAGGCTCTGGAAGACGGTGCCGACGATGACGCCCGCGAGGACGAGTCTGACCGGCGAGGTACCGTTCTTCCACGCGATGAGGTAGACGAGGACGAACGCGAACATCCCGCCGAGCGCCGCCAGAAGCGGGAGGTACGCCGCGAGCCCCGAGAAGACGACGAGCGTGAGGAGGATGAGCAGTCCGGCCCCCGACGAGACGCCGAGGATGAACGGGCTGGCCAGTTCGTTCCGGGTGACCGCCTGGAAAATCGCGCCCGAGATTGCGAGGTTCGCGCCGACGAGGGCGGCGACGAACACCCGCGGGAGCCGGATGTTCCAGACGATGAGCGTCCGCCGACTGAGGTCTGGGAGTTCGCCGCCGAGAAGGAACACCTGCCAGACCTGCGGGTCGAAGATGACCGCGGGGTCGAAGACGGCGCGCCACGCCTCGCCGATGGTCATCGAGAACGCGCCGAAGCTGACCTGCACGAGGCCGCCGGCCACGACGACCACGAGGCTGGCGAGACAAAGCGACACGAGCGAGCCGTCTATCCAGCCGAACAGCCGGTTCAGCACCGACCCCGAGGACTGTTCTGTCGACGTCGTCCCGCTCACTGCTCGACACCCCCGAGTTCGCGTCCGTCGAGGTAGTCCGCGAGCGCCTCGTCAGGGAGCGCATCGAGGACGCGTTCGGTACCGATCGCCTCGACGAGTCGCCGGATGCCGCGGGGTTCGGCGGTCTCGACCTCGTGGTCGGTCCGGCGGGTGTCGAACGCCCGGTCTATGTAGGACTCGCGGAGTTCCGCGAGGCGCTCGTCGTCGAGGTCGGCGTCGTCGGGGACCTCGCTTTCGAACCACTCGCGCCAGCGGTCGCGGTCGCCCCACTCGCCTTGGAACTCGGTGTCGGCGCGGAGCCAGTCGTAGTGGCGCGCGAGGTCGCCGGGGAAGCCGCGTTCGCGCCGGCGGTCCTCGATGAGACACCGGGCGACGTGGCCGCCCTGTCCGGCGGCGATACCGACCTGCGCGTTCCGCTCGCCCGACGGGGCGGCGACGTACAGCCCCTCGACGGGAGTTCGCCCGTCGTCGTCGGCGTACGAAGCGTCGAAGTGCTCGTGGACCTCGCCGTGGTGATCGTGTTCCTCGAACATCGCGTCGTCGTCGTCGAGGCCGCGGAGGTAGTCGCCGTCGTACCACGCGGCGGCGACGACGTAGTCGGCTTCGACCCGGCGGTCGTCCTGCGTGCGGACGACGAATCGCCGGGCGGCGGCGTCACTCGCGTTTCCACCCGCATCGTCGCCCGGTCGCTCGACCGAGACGACCATGTCCGCGACGTAGTCCGCGCCGACCTCCGCGACGTGTTCGTGCATGAGCGCGGTGAAGGTGTCGACGCCGATGCCGGCGGGGAAACCGAGGTAGTTTTCGAGGTACGCACACCGGCGGAAGGCGGCGTTACCCCGGTCGAAAACGACGGTATCGAGGCCGTATCGCGCGGTGAAGACGGCCGCGGCGCACCCCGAGGGACCGCCGCCGACGACGACCACGTCCGTCGAGTCAGGTTCGGTGCCTTGGTCGGTCACGGCTCAGACCGCCCCCGTGAGAACAGCCCGTCGGAGAGCGTGGTCGAAGTCGGCTCCGTCTTCGTTCATACGTTTTAGGCGTCCCTAATACAATAAACCACTTTCGGATTTTAGGTACTCCTAAATCCACCGACACGCGGAGAACGGCCCGTAAAGAGGCTGACTCACCCGAATCACCGGTAACGACGTCCGAGAGAAAGCCCGCCGGACTGCCTGACGAACGCGGCCCAGCGCGGCCGAAATCCCCTCAGCCGAGGAGGTACCGGAGCGCGGGCCGCCGACGGACGAACTCCAGTTCTTCGAGGTACGCGTCGAGGCCGAGGATGCGGCCCGCCGCGAGCGCGCCGACGACGAGGAACAGCGCGAGCCCCAGCAGGTCGCCGTTGACCAGCCCGTGTCCCCAGTCGGCGTTGCCGAGGTAGAAGAACGTCATGAGGAACGTCCCCCCGGCGGCGGCGAGTCGGACGGCAGCCCCGGTGATGAGCGCGAACCCGATGAGCGTCTCGCCCAGCGGGACCATGACGTTCGTGAACTCGAGCATCCACGGCGTCTGGCCGACCCACGCGAGGAACGCGTGGACCGGGCCGGGCGCGCCGGCGGTGCCGTTCACGAGCCAGCCGCCCGCGTTAAACGGCTCGGCGGCGAGGTACTTCGTCACCCCCGCGTGGAGGAACCAGTACCCCGTGATGATTCGGGCGAACACGAGCACGTAGCCGGTGACGCCCTCGGCGTAGTCGAACTCCATCCGGTTCCCCAGCATCTCGATTTCGCCGGTTGCGGCCATCGTCTGTCACCTCACGTGTGAAGCGTGGGCCGCCGGGAGGTTATAAATCCGGAGCGATTTTCGAATCCTCGGAAACTGGGAATCGGCGGGCCGTCCACGTCGATTCGAACCGGCACCCTCGGCGGGCGCGAACGCGAAGATACGTCTCGATACGGTGCGTGGGTTCCACCGGTCACACGGCCGACGGCGGGCGTCGTCGGGCGAGACTGACCCGTCCCCGCCGACTCACTCGGGCGTGATGACGACCCCGTCGTCGTCGGCGTGGTCCATCGCCACCTCGTGTCGCGTGTGGCGGGCGTGGGTGCGGGCCCACCGACGGGCGCTGGCCTCGGAGAGGAACTGCTCGCCGTCGGGACACTGTCGGCAGCTAACGACCCACGGCGAGACGTCGTCCGGGAAGTGTCCGGTGTGGCGACGGTGGTCGAGCGCGAACTGCTCGACCGACTGGTTGCCGAGCTGTAGCTCGGCCAGTTCGTACGAGAGGTCCCACTCCTCGCCGCACCGCGAACACGAGACGGTCGGCGTGTCGTCTATCGGGGCCGTCGGGGAGTGCGTGCGAAAGTCGTCGTCGCTCGGTGGAGACACAGGCGGGATTGGGACCGCGGCCTCTTGTAACCGTCTGCCCCCGAAGTGAAAGACAATCTGTTGATATATTCCCGCGGAATCGGCCGGGCGAGGCTCCCGGTCGCGAGCCTCACTCCGCGTTCGACGCCCAGTCTCTGACCAGCGCGACGGCGAAAACCGTCAGCAGGGCGGCGATGCCGGCGTTCCGCGCGAAGTCGCCGGTGTCACCGGCGGCGAGTCTGACGACGCCGAGCGCGAGGAGGAGTCCGATGACGAGCGCGAACAGGACGGCCGCCCACGACCGCGCGTGCATGGTCGTTGATAGCGGGTCGCCGGAGAAAACCGTTGAGGTGGGCGCATCGAACCGACTCCCCGGTCGTGGCACCCGGTCTCCTCGCCGTCCGGGTCGGGCGCGTCTCGGGTTCAGGCGCTCGCGTCGTAGCCCGCCTCTTCGACGGCCGCGACGAGGGCGTCGGTGTCGGCGTCGCCCTCGACGGTCGCTCGCTCCGCCTCGCGGTCGGCGGTCGCGTCCTCGACGCCGTCGACGCCGGCGAGGGCGTCGGCGACGCGCTGTTCGCAGTGTTCGCAGGTCATCCCGGTGACGGTGAGCGTGGTCGACATGCGGTTCGAGATAGGGGCTTCCCGATTTAGTGGATTTCCCTTTCGGCGGTTCGACAAACTCCCGACGTTAGCTTTCGATTCGAAAGCCAAACGCGAGGAACACCTATGACATCGTGGTACCAACTGAGTCGCATGCGCGCGCTCGACGAAACAGACCTCCACATCCTCGAACTCCTCGCCGAAGACGCCCGCCGACCCTTCAGCGACATCTCCGCCGAAGTCGGCCTCTCCGCGCCGGCGGTCTCCGACCGCATCGACCGCCTCCGCGAGGAGGGCATCATTCGCCGGTTCACCGTCGACCTCGACCAGTCAACGCTCTCGGGCGGGACGCCCGTGCTCGTCAGACTCACCGTCCGCCCGGAGTTCGTCGACGAGGTCCGCGACACCCTCCGAGCGGCAGACCCGGTCCACCACCTGTTCGTCGCGGCGGACGGCGAAGTGACCGTCCACGCCCGGCTCGACGGGGACTCCGTCCGCGCCCAGTTGGACGACCTCGTGGACCTCTCGCGGGTCCGCGACTACGAGGTGAGCCTCGTGGAGTCCGCCGAGTGGACGCCGACGGTCAACGGAACCGGATTCGCCCTCGAGTGCGCCGAGTGCGGCAACACGGTGACGAGCGAGGGCGAGAGCGCCCGCATCGGCGGGACGCTCTACCACTTCTGCTGTTCGTCCTGTCTCGGCCGGTTCGAAGACCGATACGACCGCCTCGAAGCCGGCGCGAACGACGACTGAGCGGGCCGGGGGCCGATAATCGAGCGACGCGGCCACTGGTTTCGAATCCAAAGTTCGACCCCTCGATGACGCTCGGTCCTGAAGGGGAAATCGAGGTAAGAGAGGGGCACGTACGTATAGGTGAGATGAGTAGCCGAACGGCCCATTTAGATATCCGCGGGATGAGTTGCGCGAACTGCTCGCGCACCGTCGGCGAGGCGTTGGAGGCGCTCGACGGCGTGGCGAGCGCCAGCGTCAACTTCGCCACCGACGAGGGTTCCGTGGAGTACGACCCCGAGGAGGTATCGCTCGGCGAGATATACGACGCCATCGAGGACGCCGGCTACGAGGCGCTCTCGGAGAGCCGGACCATCGGCATCACCGGGATGAGCTGTGCGAACTGCGCCGACGCGAACCGGAAGTCGCTGGAGTCGGTTCCGGGCGTCGTCGCCGCCGAGGTCAACTTCGCCACCGACGAGGCGCACGTCACCTACAACCCCGCCGACGCGAGCCTCGACGACATGTACCGAGCGGTCGAAGAAGCCGGCTACACGCCCGTCCGGGAAGACGACGGCGACGAGGGGGACGCGGACGACGCCCGCGACGCCGCCCGTAACGAGGAGATTCGCCGGCAGAAGCGCCTGACGCTGTTCGGCGCGGCGCTGTCGCTGCCGCTCCTCGCGATGCTCGCGGTCGAACTGTTCGGCGGCGGCCTCCCCGAGACGATTCCCGGCACGGGCGTTCCAATCGGCTGGGTCGGCTTCGCGTTCGCCACGCCGGTGCAGGTCTACCTCGGCCGCGAGTTCTACGAGAACTCCTACACGGCGCTCGTCCGGAACCGCACCGCCAACATGGACGTGCTCATCGCCATGGGGTCTTCGACGGCGTACCTCTACTCCGTCGCCGTCCTCGTCGGTCTCCTCGCCGGCAGTCTCTACTTCGACACCGCCGCGCTCATCTTGGTGTTCATCACGCTCGGGAACTTCCTCGAAGCGCGCTCGAAGGGACAGGCGTCGGAGGCGCTCCGGACGCTCCTCGAACTCGAAGCCGACACCGCGACGCTCGTCGACGACGACGGGACCGAACGCGAGGTCCCCCTCGACGAGGTCGAGGTCGGCGACCGCATGAAGGTCCGTCCCGGCGAGAAGATTCCGACCGACGGCGTCGTCGTCGACGGCGACTCCGCGGTCGACGAGTCCATGGTCACGGGCGAGTCCGTCCCCGTCTCGAAGGCCGAAGGCGACGAGGTCGTCGGCTCGACGGTGAACCAAAACGGCGTCCTCGTGGTCGAGGCGACCAAGGTCGGCTCCGAGACCGCAATCCAGCAGATCGTCTCGCTCGTCAAGGAGGCCCAGGGCCGTCAGCCCGAGATTCAGAACCTCGCCGACCGCATCTCGGCGTACTTCGTGCCCGCGGTCATCGCCAACGCCCTCCTGTGGGGCGTCGTCTGGTTCCTCTTCCCCGAGGCGCTCGCGGGCTTCATCCGGTCGCTCCCGGTCTGGGGGCTCGTCGCGGGCGGCCCCGTCGCCGCGGGCGGCGCGGTCTCGACGTTCGAGTTCGCCGTCGTCGTCTTCGCGTCGGCCGTGCTCATCGCCTGTCCCTGCGCGCTCGGCCTCGCGACCCCGGCCGCGACGATGGTCGGGACGGCAATCGGCGCGCGCAACGGCGTCCTGTTCAAGGGCGGCGACGTGCTCGAACGCGTCAAAGACGTGGAGACGGTCGTCTTCGACAAGACCGGCACGCTCACCAAAGGCGAGATGACGCTGACCGACGTGGTCGCCGTCGGCCCCGCCGCCGACGGCTCCGGCGTCGTCACCGCCGACGACGAGACGCTCGACGAGGACGCGGTCCTCCGGTACGCCGCCTCGGCCGAGCGCAACAGCGAACACCCGCTGGCCCGCGCCATCGTCGCCGGCGCGGAAGGCCGCGGCCTCGACCTCGCCGACCCGGAGGACTTCGAGAACGTCCCCGGTCACGGGATTCGCGCGACCGTCGACGGGAAGACCGTCCTCGTCGGTAACCGCAAACTCCTCTCGGACGCGGGCGTCGACCCCGCGCCCGCCGAGGACGCGCTCCGCGACCTCGAACGCGAGGGCAAGACCGCGATGCTCGTCGCGGTCGACGGCGACCTCGCGGGCGTCGTCGCCGACGCGGACGAAATCAAGGAGTCGGCCGCGGAGGCCGTCGCCGCGCTCCGCGACCGCGGCGCGACCGTCCACATGATTACCGGCGACAACGAGCGGACCGCCCGCGCCGTCGCCGAGCAGGTCGGCATCGACCCCGAGAACGTCAGCGCCGGCGTCCTCCCCGAGGACAAGGCCGACGCCGTCGAGTCCCTGCAGGCCGACGGAACGAGAGTCATGATGGTCGGCGACGGCGTCAACGACGCGCCCGCGCTCGCCGCCGCGTACGTCGGCACGGCGCTCGGCTCGGGAACCGACGTCGCCATCGAGGCGGCCGACGTGACGCTCATGCGGGACGACCCGCTCGACGTGGTGAAGGCCATCCGCATCTCCGCGGGGACGCTCGCGAAAATCAAACAGAACCTGTTCTGGGCGCTCGGCTACAACACCGCGATGATTCCGCTCGCGTCGCTCGGCCTCCTCCAGCCGGTGTTCGCCGCGGGCGCGATGGCGCTGTCGTCGGTGTCCGTCCTCACGAACAGCCTCCTGTTCCGGGCCTACACGCCGGACCACGACTACCGCTTCCTCGACTTCCTCCGGCGGTAGTCCGCTTCGCCGTCTCGCTTTTCTCCTCGCGCGGCGATTCTCTCAGGGTATGTCCACTCGAACCCCCGCGCGGACGGAGCCGTGGCTCCTGGTCGCCGTCGGCGCGTTCCTCGTTCTCGTCGGCCTCGGAACGCTCGCGAGCGCCCCGTGGCGCTACGCGGCCGGCGGGTCGGTCGTCGCGGTCGCGGCGCTCCAGATAGTCGGGTCGCTGTCGGCGGTCGTCATCGGTGCCGGAGCCGCGTGGCTCGGGGCGGTCGAGGCGCGCGAAAAACGGTGACGGACGGGACGTTCAGTACCGCGACGGGAGGAACGCCATGCCGATGAGGAGAATGACCGTGGTGAACGAGACGATGGCGATGCCCCAGAGACCGTTTTCGGTCTCGTGGAAGCTGTCGATTTCGGACAGTTGCGCCTGGTAGCTGTCGTAGTTCTGCGTCAGGACGAGCGTCTCGCCGTCCGGGAAGTACGCGAGGTACTGCTGTCCCGAGATGGTCAGGTTCGCCTCGTTTTCGACGGTGACGGTGTTCTCCTCGGACGCGAACCACTCGAGGGTCACGCCGGAGGTCTCGACCGCGTCGACGGTGACGGACTGGTTGTTGTAGTCGAAGGAGTCACCCTCGGCGACGGTGCGCGTCTCGTTGGCCGGGAAGTACTCGTCGACCGAGACGAGCGTCGAATCGTTGACGACGACGTAGCGCTCGCCGTCGCGGGTGACGGTCTCGTTGTCGGCGTTCGAGTCGGCTTGGAGGATTGCGGTCTCGTTGTACAGTTCGACCAGCGTCGCTTCGGTGGGGTCGGAGACGTTGGCGATTTCGACACGGTAGTCCGTGCCGTCGAGCGTGACGGTGCTCTCGTTGTCCCACGTCTCGGTGAAGCGAGCGGAGTCGTTCACGTAGGTGAGTTCACCGGAGCGGACCAGCGTGGTGCCACCACCGTGACCGCCCGACTCCTCCTCTTCGGTTATCGACGACACTGTGTACGCCTGGTCGCTATCGGGGACGGAGAACTCGTCCCCCTGTGCCAGCGAGTACTCGGGGTTCTCGAAACTGACCGACGGCGTCGATGCAGTCGCGATAAGTGAGTATGCACCGGCACCGATGACCAGGAAGAACACGACGGAGATGACCGCGGCGCGTCGTTGCATGGTTTCGGCATGGGCCACGCGGCGTATAACGATTACTTTTCCTCGGAGCGTGTCACCGCGTCGCGCGACTGCCGGCGGCGACTCCCGCCCCCAATACGACGGTGCAGACGAACAGTCGAAGCTGTGGATTGACAAGGGTTTTTGAAACTATTGGCCGAACCTCCCGTCAATGAGATATCGACCAGTCGTTCGACGGAGCCGAACCGGGAGTTGGTCGTGACGCGCGACGACGACCTCGTCACAGAACAGTTGGAACTCGCCGCCGATCGGTTCGACTTCCTCAACGCGTTGGACGGCGCGCGCCTCGACAAGCGAGATTTGACCGAGGTGCTTCCGTACTCGCGCTCGACGGTCGACCGCGCGATACGCGACCTGACCGCCGCGGGGTTCGTCCTCGACGACGGCGACTACACCACGTCGCTGAAGGGCGGACAGTTCATTTCGCTGTTTCGCGCCACTCGCGACGCCGCCGCCGACGTGCTCGAACTCGACTCGTTCGTCGCCGGAGCGGCCGCCGACTACCCGCTTCCGGTCGAGGCCGTCGTCGGGGGCGACGAACTGCGGACCGACCCGCGCGTCTCACACCCGTTCGATGCGCTCGGAAACAGGCTCAAAGCGACGAACAACGGGACGTTCGTCCTCCCGTACCTGCCGAGTCAGACGTTCGTCGACCGGTGTACGACCTGGCTCGTCGACGGGCACTCCTGTCGGTTCGTCGCTCCCAACTCCGTCGTCACCGCTATCTGGCGGGCGTACCCGGCGTTTCTCGAAACCGTACAGACCGTCCCGGACTGCGAGCTTCGGGTCGGCGAGGTTCCCCGTTCGCCATCGCGCAGACGACGCTCGACGGGACGCCCCACGCGATGGTGGTCGCCTACGACGACGACGCGCGCGCACGCTGCGTCATCGAGAACACGAGCGAGCGCGCCGTGGCGTGGGCCCGGAGCCGCGTGCAGTCGATTTGGGAAGCCGCGAGCCCGTTCGACCTCAACGGAAACGCCGACGGTGACGCTCCCGAAACCGAAGCCGACATCGCGGACGCCAAAGCGGGCGATGCGGACGCCGAAGCGACGACGGCCGGCTCCCGGAACGTAACCGACGACCGCGGTGGGAGTGCGGCGATTCGCGGCCCGGTGCTCTCCACGGAGCTGCGGTCGCAAGGGTTCGCCCGGCTCGCACCGGCGTACTTCGACCGCGTCGGCGTCTCGCCGCCGCTGGCGTGTTGGCGCGCCGGTTTCGACCTCGGCGAGGTCCGCGCCGGTTACGCGCTCGACCGCGAGCGCCCGACCGAAGACGGACGCGAGAACGTGACTGACGACCTGTTCTCCCGACTCCGCTCGGGGACCGACCACGTCGTGACGGGGCCGCCCGGCGCGGGAAAGAGCACGGTATGTATGTCCGTCGCGTGCCGGTGGTACGACCACGAGCAGGGTACCGTCCTCTACCGGAAGTCCGGCCAGCACGACCCGTTTACCTCCACGGCGCACCTCGGGTCGTACCTCGCCGAGGCCAGCGGGCACGTCCTCGTCGTCGTCGAGGACGCGACCCGGACCGAGGCGAACAGCATCTTCGAACTCGTCCGCGAGTTCGACGACGACGACCGCGTGACGTTCCTCCTCGACAGTCGGGAAAGCGAGTGGCGCGACGACTCGCTCCGCGGCACCGCTCGCCTCGAATTCCACCGGAGACAATCGATAGACGTGGTCTCTGTTCCCGTCGTCGACGCCCGCGAGCGAGCCAGACTGGTCGAGCACTTCGAGGCGACTGTGGGAACGAACGTCGATATCGACCCCGAGGAACTCACCCCGAACGAGGGCGGGGACCTCGAACCAGGAGAGATGTATCTCTTTTTGCATCGACTCGCCCGGCACGCCGAGCCGGCAGCAGGAGGGAACGCCGCCCCGACGAGCCTCCTCGACGACATCGACTCCGTCTACGCCGACCTCGAACGCGTCGACGAGCGACTCGGCGTCGACGTCGGCGTTCTCGTGAATCTCCTGAACGCCTCGGGCATCGGCGTCTCGCCGCCGCTCGCGTACGCGCTCACCGAGTCGAAGCAGGACGAATCGGTCGTCGAAGAAGCGCTCGACGCGCTCGAACGGACCGTCCTCTACTCCGCGTTCGGCGACGACGAGTCCGACGGCGACCGGGTTCGCGCGGTCCACGAGACGTGGTCCGCTCGCTTCCTCCAGCGACTGCTCGACCTCGAATCCGAGCGTCGCGCCCGCCGCCGGTTCGAGCGGTGTCTCGACGCGCTCTGCTCGCTCGTCGACGACGGCGACGCGCGCCGGACCGTCCAATCGGTGTTCGGCGGGACCGCCGATATCGTTCGCACTATCGAGAGCGACCCCGCGACGTGGGGAGAACGACTCGTCCGTAGCGTGTTCGAACTCGGCGTCAACACGCCGACGCTCTCCGAGCTGTACGCCGAGACCGACTACTCCGACGTCGACGTGCCGCGGGCCTGCGACGGCACGCTCCGACTCGACGTTCGTCGGTGGCGCGCCCGCATGTTCGTCAACGGGGGCGAACTCGAACGCGCCGAACGAGAGTTCGAGTCGCTCGCGTCGCTCGACGACGAGCGCCTCGACGAGGCGGCACTGGTCCGCGCGCGCGCCGACGGCTTTGCCGGACGCTCCGAGGTCGGACGCTACCGCGGTTCGTTCGAGCCCGCCCGCGAATACGCACAGGAGGCCCTCGAACGATTCAGTCGAATCGACGACGAGGTGGGCCGCAGCGACGTGTTGAACGCGCTCGGTGGTATCGAGGCACAGACCGACAATCCGGAGGCCGCGAAAGGCTACTACCAGCGAGCGCTCGAACTCCGTCGCGACCTCGAAGACGAGACGAAAGTTGCGAGCACGCTCGCGAACCTCGGACTCGTCGAGATAACGCTCGGTGAGTTCGAGTCAGCCGCGGCGCACGCCCGCACGAGTCTCCAGATTCGCCGAGAGATTCAGTATCCGTGGGGAGAAGCGCTGAGCCTCGCCGTTCTCAGCCGTATCGAACTCGAAAACGGGACGCTCCACGAAGCGGAGCGATACGCCCGACTCGCGCTCGACATCCGCGTCGAAATCGGCGACTCCATCGGCGTCGCGTCGACATCGAACAACCTCGGGAAGATAGCGTTCGACCGCGGGGCGCTCGACGACGCGCGCGAGCGCTACGAATCGCTTCTCGACGACGTCGAGGACCCGGAGTTCGATTGGATTCGAAGGGACGTGTACTACGGTCTCGCCCAAACGCTCTCTGAACTCGGTGAACCCGAGACCGCCATCGAATACGCCGAACGCGCCATCGACCTCCTCGAAGAAAACGAGTCGAAGCGGACCGAACTCCAGACAGTCCGCGCCCGAACTCTCCTGGACAGCGGCGATCTCGACGACGCGCGAACGGTCGCAGAACGCGCCCACGAACGAGCGTCCGGACTCGGCGACGAGCCGAGGACGCTCGCGAGCGTGACGCTCGGAGAGGTGTACGTGCGGTCGGGAGAGACTGACGACGGGACTTCGCTACTCAGGACTGCAATCGAATCCGCGCCGACGGCAGTCCTCGAAGGCCGGTGTCGCCGACAGTACGCTACGGCGCTCTGTGAGACCGGAGACGTTTCCGATGCACTCGCCGAATTACGACGCGCTGCAGCGTGCTTTTCCTCCGTCGAAGCCGGGGTTCGAGCGCGGAAGACTGCACTTGACGCCCTCGAACTCGCACACGAACTGGGCGACGACGACGCGGTCAGCGCGCTCGAACAGCGGCTCGTACGATAGCGTCGTCAGTCGCCGCTTCGATACCGAGACGCGTCGCTCGCGAGAGTTGCGTTCGAAGAGAAAAGCCAAGGGCCGGAATTGTACCACTGGTTCAAGTTCCAACCGTTAAAGTATATGAATAGAGCATGACCGAGAAGGAACAGGCTCAGCACCTCCGAGAACAGCTCAAAACGGGCGAACGCGGCGGAAGTGATACCGACCGCGACGCACTCCTCGAATTCTCCGACCGTCTCAAGCGGATGCGCGAAGAGTACACCTGGCATCGTCACCTGAAGCTTCTCCGCCACTCGACGATCGCGAGCGAGCAGGCACCCGTTGACCTCGTCGACGCTCGCGAAGACCCCGACGCCTGCCAGCAGCTCGTCGACTGGATTCACGACAAGTACGACATCGACGAGACGCCGTACACTAACCAGGACTACCGCGTCGCGGTCCGCATCTTCGGCAAGCGGACTCTCGGGCACGACCTCGCCGTCGAGCAGCGCGAGAAGGAAGACGTCATCCCACCCGTGATGAAGCGTGAGATCAAGACGACCCTCCCGCGGAGCTTCAAGCCCCGACCCGACCCGGCGAAGATGCTCTGGTGGGACGATCATATCGACCCCATGCTCCAGAAGTGCCGCTACTCCCGCGACGCCGCGATGATCGCCGTCTCGTGGGACCTTGGCGCCCGCAGCGGGGAGATGCGTGAACTCCGTGTCGGCGATGTCACCGACCACAAGTACGGCCTCCAAGTCTCCCTCGACGGAAAAACCGGCCAGCGCTCGCCGACAGTCATCAACGCCGTCCCGTACCTGAACAGATGGCTCGCGGACCATCCGAAGGGCACCGACCCAACGGCACCGCTCTGGTGCGACCTCGACAGCGGCCGCGATGTCTCGTACAAGATGAAGCTGAAAATGATGAAGAAGCCCGCCCGCCGTGCGGAAATCAAACACACCGACATCACTTGGCGCCGGATGCGCAAGAGCTCCGCCTCGTTCCTCGCCAGCCAGAACGTCAGCCAAGCTCACCTCGAAGACCACCACGGATGGGAGCGCGGCTCCGACGTCGCCTCCCACTACGTTGCTGTCTTCGGCGATGCGAACGACCGCGCCGTCGCGAAGGCCCACGGAATGGACGTCCAGGAGGACGACCCCGAACCGACAGCGCCGGTTAACTGCCCGCGGTGTGAGAGAGAAACTCCGCGCGAGCGCCCTGACTGCATGTGGTGCGGCCAACCGCTCTCCCACGAGTCCGTCAGGCAGAAGAAGAACCAAACGATGGAGCTGCTCGACGCTATCCAGACCGAGGACGGCGACGCAGCCAGCGCGCTCGTTGAGCTCGGGAAGATCCTCGAAGAGTACCCTGCGCTCAACAACGTCGTCGGCGACGACATCGAGGTCAAAGAGCTCTACTCCCAGATTCAAGCCTGACCACCTCGCTTGCGGTCAAGCTCTAAGAGCTCAAGCGGCTGGCCACCAAACCGCTCTGCGACATCGGGATCGGTCGCCTGCTCCCGGATCGTCTTAAATACCTCTTCGTGCTGCTCGATGATGTCGATCGGGTCCGTCGGTTGTGTCGTTGCCATAGCTTAGTTCTCCAATTTGGCTGTCATGCTACCCTCTCGCTCTTTTTCGAGTTCGCAAAGTTGGGCGGTGAGCGTCATCGCGACCCTCCGTTGGTGAAGTCGGTGAGCCCGTGTTGGGGAATCTCGAGATCGCCGCCACCCGAAACGCGGTAAACCCGGATGACGCTTTTCGGGAGCCAGACCTCGTCGCCGTCGGCGAGCAGGAGGTAGGCCTTCTCGGTCTCGTGGTCGACCCGGCCGCTGACTAGGTTGTCGCTGCGGCCGAGCAACTCGACGTCCTTCTCGTCGACGAGCCAGTCCGGGAGCCAGGCGACAAGGTAGTCGTCGTCACCGCCGTTGGCCTGGAGCTCTCGGGCGACGGTATCCGGGTCGTCACCGGAGAGCTTCCGGTCGCTGATCAAGTCAGCGTAGCCTTTGATTAAGATAGGGTCTTCACTCATCGTATCTCTCTCCTGCCGTTGTGGTTTCGGGCCAGTGCCATTCGAGACCGTCCTCGGTCGGGGTCGTGAGTCCCTCCCGGCAGAGCCGGTCGTAGGCGTACAGTATCGGGGAGACACCCGGCCCAAGGCCGTGCCGGACGCGAGCCTCCTTCGCGTACACCATCACCAGCTTGTGACGCCGGCGCCGGATCCGGAACTCCTCAAGGACACCACGAGGGTCGGCGAGGAACCGGCCGCCCCATCGGGCAGTCGCATGGAGGCGCTGGAAGAACGTCCGGACCGCGGTGATGACGCTACGCATCGTCCTCCCCCTCGATGTCGACGTGGTCGAGAGGCTCGTCGGCGCCCTTCACCGCGGCGACCAACTGCTGGACGAGCATCTCCGCGCCGTTCTGGCTCACGCCGAACTCCCAGCGGTGGAGGTGGCCAGCCGACTGTGCGAGCGCGTCTTGGGCGTTGCCGTGGACGTCGTGGAGCTGGCTCTCGTTGAGCAGCACCGAGACCGAAATTCCCTCAGAGTCCTCGGGGTTGAGCTCGCGGTCGGTGACGACCTGTGCGGAGATGACCTCGTCGCCGTCGACGTCGGACGAAAGGTTGACCAGATTCGCGATCTGGTTGGCGAATACGCGGTAAGTCGGCTCCTGCATCGTGAGGCCGAGCGTGACGAGGCCGTCGTCGTGGCGGTCGATGGCGCGCTGGCACTGCTTCGCGAACAGCGCGGCCTGATCGCGATTCATGTCGAGCCGCACCAGCGCGTGCGGGTCGGTTGTCGCGAGTACCCGGCACTCCGGGAACGGTGACTCGTAGTCGATGGCGCCGGTGTCACTCGCGGTCATCAGTCATCACCTCCCCAGAGGAGACACTCCAAGCACGGGAGCTCGTCAGTCCCGGAATTCGGACCTACACACCCCACCGTGCCGTTGATACAGGAGTCGTCCTGGTCGGCGATTCCGGCGTGGGTTCGGACGGCGTCGGCGCATTGGTGATGGTAGCGATCAGCGCCGTGCTCACCAGCGACCGCGGTGGGGTCGTATTTTCCACCGTCGGTGACGAGCCATCCGTCCATGTCGGCGTCCTGGTTGGAATCGTCGAGGAGATTCTGCCACGCCTGTTCAGCTTCAAAGCCGCTGTCGAAGTGTGCGTGCAGTCGTGTCGCCACCGTTCCCGGAGTTCCATGCCAGTCTTCGCCCATCGAAGCGAGAAGCCGCTGAGCGTCACGGTACTTTAGCGGCCAGTCGCGAAGCACGAAGTCGTTGTACGGCCCGTCAATGACCCAGAAACATGTCGCACAGGTGTTCTTCGAACCGGGACGGAACATCAGCTCACCGACGTCGCCACAGTTCGGGCACGTCCAGTTGGTGTCGAAGATCCGAACCCCACGGTCATCGACGTAGTCCATGTCGTCGTAGTCAGCGCTGGAGTGTGGGACGTGCTCGACAGTTTGACCGCCGTCGGTGACGAGTCGCTCGCCGCTTGGTGAAAGGCCGAGGTCCTCCGGGTCGGCGGCCTCGAGGCGCGCTGCAGTCGTGTGCTCCGGGATGCCCCCACTCGTTCCGCGTGGACGCTCGCCTGGCTCGTCGAAACTGAACCCACAGCGGCCGCAGTAGTAGGCTTCGTCCCGACCGCTCGCACCACGCGTCGCCGGCGAGCGCTTTCGGACGTGAGGCTTGTCGCAGCGGGGGCACACTTTGAGGTTGCGTCCGCCGTCGGTTGCGACGCGCGACACGCGGACGTCGTGGAACTGCTCGTGGTCCTCAGCGGCGTCGCCGACTTGCTCGATGTCGCCGCGCTCGATGACTCCGCACTGCTTGCACTTCGCGACGAAGCTCATCACGAATCACCACCCTCGTCGTTGACGTCTTCGTCGACCGTCTCGGAAATCTGATGGTGGCCGGCCTGGGGATGGGCTTCTTCGGATTTGTGCTCCCACGCGAGACCGCTCCAGCGCAGCGCTCCGGGAGTGATTTCTTCGCTGCAGATCGGACACTCGGCCCCGATCAGGTCGTCGTAGTCGATCCGCGCCGGAACAAGTTCGACAGCGCCGCCGTCGGTCGCGACCCGGTCTTCACCGGGGAGCGGACCGATGTACCGCCAGCGGCGCTCGCCACACTCCTCGCAGTCGTCGGAGAGGGTACACGTCTGCTCGTGCCCGCAGCTGACGCAGCGGTGCTCAAGCTCGTCTGGTTCGTCGTCGACTTCGGTAGCGCGGTCGAAGTCGTTGCCGTAGCGCTTGTCGAGCGAACACATCTGACAGAGCCGCCGGTTCGCCCCCGTTCGCTGTCCGCACTTCCGGCACTCGCGACCCGCCATTATCGCGACCCTCCTAGCGAGAGCGTACGGCCACAGACGATGCACCGTTTTTCGATCACCGCGCTTCCGGTGAAATCGGTCTTCCCGTAGCGTCGGGTGTGCTCGTGGGGGCAGTTGTTCGCGGTCGTGATGCCGCCGTCGGTGATAAGTCGGTTCTCAGAAGCGGTGGTCTCTTGAGCCGGGACGCCTAATCCCGACTCGGTTGCGTTCTCAGTCATTTGGTTGAGGTCGTGACCCGCGGTAGGCCGGGCGCGCTTGTCCTGGACAGATGTGGCGCGCTCGGCGGGCTCCGCGGTGCTACTTCGTCCCTTAGAACTCGACGTATAAGGGAGGGTGCTGTATTTCCGGCAGAATGGGTGTGTTGGAAAAGCTATGCTTATTCGCTGGTTCTGCGCCTTACGAGCCGCGTAACTAAGCCGCTCTCTCGCGTTTTCGTGCATGCGTTTTTAGTTGATCGTGGCCGGCGCGTCTCCCCCGCGCCGGGACCTTTCAGTCGATAGGCAGTACTTTGGGGATCGTTCAGACGTCCGCGCGGGTCCCCTCCTCCGCTGAATTTTCACTCTCTCGCTTGCTACCAGTAGGAGCGAAGTCATCCCACTCATTGCGGTTCTCCGCCTCAAGACGGGCCTTGATGGCTTCACGAACCCATTCACTCCGAGATGTCGCAGGGTGTCGGTGGCCATCGATGTCGTCTCGCATCTCTTCGTCCATCGTGATCGTTGCTTGATAGCGGTTAGTCACCATCTTACCACGTAACCACGTAGTTTCGATGTAATAATAGTTCTTGTGGTGACTCACCAACTAACCACAGGGGCAAGTAATTATGTAGCCATGTGACCACTTTCGGCCATGGCCAATCGGAAAGACGTCACAGTTCCCTTACCGAAAGACGCAGTTGATGAAATCGACGGGAAGCTTTCATACGGAGATAGTCGTGCGGGGTGGATTCGTGAGGCAGTCTATCAGCGTCTTGAGCGCGAGGGGGTCAACACAGAAGAATTCCGTAAGGAATTGGGAGACCCAATTGAGGGCGACGAGGGAAATCCGAATCGGGGACCCGAAGCGGTCCCAGTAAGTAACTGAGATGGGTATTTTTCGCGTCCTCCGAGGGCTGTTCAGTTCAAACAGCAGTACTTCGATCGATGGCGACAACATGGGTGTCGCAGGAGAGGATTGGAGGTGGAGCCGCGTTGACGAGCAGCCGTTTGACCACTATACAGACGCATCCGACCGGGTCGTCGTACTGAAGCGCGAGCGGCGGCACGATGAGGTTGAAGAGCTTCTTCTATGGTGCATCGACTACGTGGAGGCCGAAGCCGAGTTCGAGAAGCACCAAAAGTACGGCCATGCGGCCATTGCACCCGCATATTACCGACACCTCGGTATCGTCTATCGTAAGGACGGCCGCTATCAGGACGAAGTGGGAATTCTTGAGAGGTACGTCAAGGCGTGTCGGGATTTGGGAGGGGACCCACAGAAGAAGATGTCCGACCGACTAGAGCGAGCTCGGGAGCTGGCGGCAGAGAGTGGGTCTTGACCGGCGTCTGGGGTCACTCAGCCAAGCTGGTTGATACCGAGGTCTCCGACTGGGGGGTCGATTGTCTCGTCGAGACGCGGTACACGCGACTCTGGGCGGGCCCCTCAGACTCGATGAGATCGTATTCTTGGAGCTTCGCTAACTTGTTTCGCCGCGACCGCTTGCCAACCGGCGTCAGGTTGTGGCCGTAGTAAAGCTTCTCAGAAACCTTATCGCACCGACTGTGAAGGTCTCTTGCTGAGAGTTCGCCGGCACCGTGGATCAGCGCGTAGAGGATATGGTGGTGGAAGGGAAGCGGCCGGAGGTTTTTATTGCACATATGCGATTATAGCACTATGGCACGACCGAGTTTCACCGTCCCGGACGACCTCCTGGATGACTTCGACCGGGCGCTCGCGTCAAAAAGCGCGCGAGGGGAACTCCCTCCGAAGGTCAACCGGAGCAAGGTGGTTCGAGAGCTGATGTACGAGTACGCAAAAGAGGAGCTTGGTGAGGGAAACTTGAATACGACCCCGAAGCTGACGATTGACTGATTGTTTTACAGCTCTGCGGGGTCAAGAGCACTAATACTGTCGGGGAGTTCAATTGTCTCGTCGAGGACACGGTAAACGCGGTTCTGTGGGGGACCTTCGGACTCAATAAGATCGTATTCTTGGAGCTTCGCGAGTTTGTTACGGCGTGATCGCTTACCGATTGGTGTCAGATCGTGGCCATAGTAGATGTCCTGAGAGACCTCCTCATACTTAGTATGGAGATCACTCGCTGGGAGCTCACCAGCTTCGTGAACTAACGCGTAGAGAACGTGGTGATGGAAAGGGAGCGACCGAAGGTTTGATTTCCGGATTCGGTGCTGGGCTCGCTCGAATGAGTCGTTGATATCGGGACCGTGAATGCTCGAACGCCCCCGCTCGTCTGCAAGTTCGGCGGCGGCGCGTAGCGCTTGAATCCCGAATCTCGCAACGCCTGCAACCTCGTCGGCGATGGTCTGGAGTTGGTTGTTCGTGACTGCTCCTCGAGGGAGGCCCTGATCAGCCCGTGCCCGTAGGATCGACGATAGCTCGTTGACCCCGTAGCGCTCAAGTTTGATTGGACCAGTGATATTCTGCCGCACGGTAGAGGGAGCGCGAGCAAGCCAGCGATCAGCATCGTGGCAGATCGCGACGATCGATACCTTGGGTACGCGGGTGATGTACTCTAAGGCCTCGGTGTTTGGGAGCGTGTCAGCCTCGTCAAGTACTAAGATGTAGGGTTGGTCGACAGCTTCACGCAATTGCTCTCGGAGAACTTCGACCGGGGTGTTTAGTGCGACATCAACCTGGACATGGTGCTCGCGAAGAGCAGTCCGAAGAATCTCACCGGTAGTGGTGCCGAGACATTCGATGTGAGCGTGGTCGACGGCAGCGAACGCCTCAAGCTTTCCGAGCGTGTGCCTGGCGAGAACAGTTTTTCCGACGCCGGAAGGCCCTGTGATGAGGACATCGTCGGCACGCTTTCCGTCGAGCGCCGCCCCAAATGTGCGGGAAAGCTCTTCTACCGCCCCCTCTCGGTGCCTGAGCTCCCGGGGCAGGTACTCGTCCTCGAAGACCCGCGGATCAGTTATCATGTTGTCCAAAAATGACGTAAACTGGGTATAAAAACAAGTGCGACAATTCCGGCAGGTGGTTGACGAATTCTAAACTTGTTTTTTAACCACCTGCCGCCCGCCCATGCTGGCCCGCTAGTGAGCAGGCTTCGTCGTGGACGATCTCGAAGACGTCCTCATCGAGGTTCCCACACTCGCACTTGAACGAGATGACTTCACCATCGTGGAGGCCGCCTCTTCCCTCAGTTTTCCCAAACTTGACGACTGTGATCGGGTGGGCCGCATCGAACTCAGGTGTCGGACGTCCGGGGACATCAGGGACGAGCTCGTCGTAGTGGTCTCGACCGTGTTCACCAGCGAGAGAGCAGTCTTCGTCGTGCCAGATCTGCTCAAGCGTCTCGTCAGCTTGCATGCATTCGGGACAGAGGTAACCGACACACTCTCCGCGGAAGTGATTCGAACCCTCGGGCTCGGTGACGACCAGCCGCTGAATTTGGATACCCTCCAGCCGTTCGCGAATGACCTTCATTGGTTTGCCTCCTCATCAACGTGGAGATTAGAAACAAATTCGTCGACGTACGCATCAACCGCAGTCGATAGATGCGCGTCGGACCCATCGACGGCACGGAATATCTCGTCCTTCGTTTCGTGAGGGACGCCATTGTCGCCCGCGAGGCTCGATTCCAGTTCGTAGGCGAGCCATCTCAGTTGCGCAAGCCGCACGTAGGTCTCGTCTTGGATGAGCTGCTCGTACTCGTGGTACGTCAGTTCATCATCGACGAGCGAGCGTTCGTGCTGGTATGGTTTGGAGCCAGCGTACTGCAGCTTGTGTGCGAACGACATCAGTCGTCACCCCACGGAAGGATGGAGGTCGCTCGCGAGACCATCGCCATTCGAATCTGCTCGGCTGACTCCTCCATCCGACGCTCGGTCACTTGGGAGACGTCGTCGCTGTACTGCAGCAGAATGTCGATGCTTTTGAGAGCGACTGCGAGCTCGCCGAAGACTTCGTCCGAGCAGAGTTCTTCAGCGAAGTTCCCGTCAGGGTCGTCCACGTCGACGAACTCATCAGCGTAGCGGCCGGCGGCCGCGCGAGCGTCGGCGATGCTCGTCATTCGGAATCGCCCTCCTTGGCGTCGCGGTTGTGGAGTGGGTGTTCGAGCCGGAGCCGGGAGCGCGGGTAGGCGTAGCGCTTTTTCTCGACGTCGAGGTCGGTGCGCTGGGGGAACGTCACTTCGACGACGTCGTCTGTCGCTGGGTACGCCGGGTTTACATCCGCGACGGTGGGGCCGTCGTCGGCGAGCTTGTAGGCGTCTGCGCGGAGGGTGTCGAGGCCGACGACGAGCATGGCCGCGATGTCGAGCGAGTCATCTTCGTCGGCGTCGCGGTCGATGACGTGGTCGCCGACGTGGAGCCGGGGGAGTACGTCCCCGTCGGCCATGTTGAGCTGCTCAGCGATGCGGCGGGCGTGGGTGTTGTCGTCGGTCATATTAGCTCTCCTCCGGGATCTGCGCGAGGACTGCGTCGTGGATCACGTTGCTCGTTGCGAGGTAGACGTCCCAGTCGGGGAGTTCGTCGACGTAGATGTCGGGCGCGAAGTCGTTCGCTGGGGTGGTCGTGGTCGGTACTTCCGAAACCGTTTCTGTTGGGGGGTTCGTAGCTGCCATTGCTTCGTTGTCCGAAGCACGGTCGGGTGTTCCAGCACCCGGCCGGCCATTCATCCTCGGCCGACCTCCCGTGCTCAGTTACATCTACAACGGCCAGTCTCTTATAGATTTGCTTTGCAAAGTGCATTAGAAATTGTGACACAAAGTATAATGCAAATGGTTGCGTACTTGCGTACGCAGATGAGTGTACTGAACAGCAACATGGTAAACGAGAACTACGAGCCGTCGGCGAACGACGAGGAGGTTCTTGCTGCGCTGAAAGACGGTCGCGATGAGGGTAATCCGTGGGGGCGGTCGAACCCGCGATACCTCGTCGACCAGACGGAACTCGACAAGGGCAACGTCGAGTTCTCACTCCGAAGTCTTCGAGACGCGGGGTGGATTCAGCGTGTCGCCCGCGGACTCTACGAGTTCGTCGACGACCCGAGGGAGGGTGGTGATGACGTCGGGGAGTAGCGACAGCATCAGCTGGCCGGCGAACTACCCGCGCACCGCCGACAAAGACCGCGAGCCGTATCCTGGCGACCTCTCGCCCACGCGCAAGGAGTCCTTCGAGAGCGTCGTCGACGAACTCGAGCGCTGGGGCGCGACCGATGTCGACATCTCGACGGCGAGTCAGCACTACGTCGACCGGCCGAACATCCCCCACCAACACGACAAGCCCGACGACGTCGGCGTGGTCGCACGCTTCCGTCGCGAGGGCGAGGCGGCCGACACGGGCTACGCGATCGCGTGTGACCGCTGGGCGACTCAGCGTGAGAACGCCCGCGCGATTGCGCTGTACGCCCGTCGGATGCGACTCGCCGAGCGCTGTGGCGTCACGACCGCGTCGTCGACGTTCGAGACAGCTCGGCTCCCACCCGCCCAAGACGATGATGTCGTCGTCGCCGAGGCGTCGCGAGCGCCGCACGACGTCCTCGAGGTCGCCCCTGACGCGCCGGCCCACGTGGTTCGCGGCGCGTATCGCGAGCTGCTCCAAGAGCGACACCCCGACAAGGGCGGGTCGCAGGAGGAGGTCATCGAGCTGCAGGAAGCGAAGGAGGCGATGTTGGGATGAGCGACCTCCCGTTTTGGTGCCCGTGGTGCGAGGCGGTCATCACACTCGACGGAGAGCCGGCGACCACGGAGGCCGACGCCTACTGGCACGCCTACGACCACCAAGACAAGGGCCCCGACGCGGTAGTTGTGACCGACCACTTTCGGCGGGTCGACACAGTCGAGACGGAGCAACACCATGTCTGACGACATCCTCGAACCACAGGCCCGGATGGATCGCGCGTTCCGAACGCGCGACGCCAACCAACAAGGCTTGAGGCGTTTGAGCCGTGGCTACTGTGTTGGATTATGTGACGTGGGGACTCAGAAAGAGGTGCGACGCGCGTGCCGTCGTAGCCGACTACTCACGCCCACTAAGGCGTCTAAAGGCAGTTACGACGGTGTTTAGTGGTCCGCGCTGAGGCGAATTCGACATCTGCATTCCCCAGTCAGACCCCTTATGCGACTCGTCTTCTTCGCGGTCACTCGAGGTCGAGCTCATAACCGACTATTGGACGGGGGTAGTGTTGAATACTTCGATTGAGATGACATGATATCGGGCTAATTAGAAAAATAAGCCGCTAGGCCGGCTTATGGCTCTAATCTCTCGAAGATGGAGTCTGAATAAAAGACCAGCAACCCAAGAACTAGACTAACTGCCAGTTCACCGATTAACATAGCATATGAAAGCCCCTGCCCACGCACTTGGAGTGCACCCACGAGTACACCACCGGAGAACAATATCACTCCACAAATTGCGAACGCCATTGCCCAAGTAATTGCCTGCGCATTAAATTCGTGGACCGAGTTATTGTGATTCACCCACCCAGAGTACTCCTCGTTGAGCTTCTCGAAGAAATCCTTGCGCGACCACTCGCCGTTGGCAGCGGACTCTACTCGCGAAGGATCGATACCCATCTCGAACTTCGAGGAGGTGTACGCCATTGCAGCAACAACGGACGATCCCAGTAGAGCCAACACCCCAATGGCAGTATGGGCATTAAGAAAGCTTGATGTAGAAATTGCATTTGTATTCGTCGAGAGCGAAAGTGCACTACTGAGGATACCTAGTACCAAGAGGTTCACTCGAAAAATTCCGACTGCCTTTTGATCCTCGCGATGGATTTTGTCAATCTGCTGGTCCATCGTGTGCCGTGCTTCTCGACATGCTGCTTCAAGCTTTGACGCAGAGTCACCCCCTGTATCTTCTGAGCCCATGGGGTGTACCAGAAGCCTGTCAGAATATAATGCTATTGGTTAATCACGTATAGAGCAACTATTTCGATCCAGTAATTGTTTCTTGCACCAACCCAACTTGCGCGAGAACGAGACAGATCGCCGCCAGCGCCCGCACGGGAACGAGGTCGACGCCAGTCCAGACGCCCGCGCCGAAGAGCACGAGCGCGAAGGAGATCGCGATGAGCGCCAGCAACTTCCAGCCCGAAACGTGCGGGTCGTAGAAATGCTCGAGCAGCGGGACGGCCATGAAGCCGAACGCCCCGGCGAAGAGCATGAGGTAGTTCACGGCGACCAGGACGTCAGTCATCACTGCCCTCCTGGTCGGCGGCGTGCCACGCGGAGAGCGCCCCGCTCGCGGCGGCGGCGAGTTGCCCCCACCGTGCACGGGCGATCTCGACGCCGAACAGCGCCGAGAGCACGCTCGCGAAGACGGTGATGTGGTTGCCGGTGAGCTGTGCTGTCTGTGGGAAGAGGACGTCGGCGAGCAACGCGACGGCGAACGCCGCCGCGAAGATGAGCCCCGCTAACGCCCGTGCTTTTTGCAGTCGCATTCATGGGTGTGAGGGTGTCTGAGATCCGCGACGGCCCCTCTCGGCGTCGCGGGCCCGGTGATGTCAGTAGTGCTCGCTCCGTGAGTCGACGGCGTCGGCGCTCGTCGAGCGGAGGTCATCGCGGGCGATAACCCCGACTACTCTTATAGTAGAGATGGTCGAAAATCTCGAAATCACGATTATAGTTGGATGTGCAGAGGCGGGAGTCTGCTGCGCTGGATACCTTGTAGCGTTACTCAAAGCGCAAAAGAAAGAGCGACGAGGTGATCAATAGAATCAGAACTGGTCGACGACGTGCCGGCTCGGGTCCCACGACGACGGGACGAACGCGTCGCCGTTGTCGTCCGTCGGCTGTTCTTCGGGATGGTCCTCGTACCACGCCTGGACATCGCTGCTCGTCACCCCGCCCGTCGGGCTCCGGTAGTGAGTGAGCGTCGCGCCCGACGGGACTGCAGCTGCCAGACGGTCGAAGAGGTCCGCTGCTTCTGTAGCTCCGTCGTAGGTCGTGCCGTCGACGTCGATCGTGCCAGAGACGAACGTCACGCGAGCCGTGAGGCGTTCCTCTCCGTCGGAGAGGCTGTCGTCCTCTTCGGTGGTCGTCCGTTGTGGGCCGTCGTACTCCGGGCCGACCGCCGGCGAGTCGTCCGCCGGGAGTTCGGACTGGAGGGCGTCGAGCGTGTCCGGGTCCGATTCAACCGTGAGCGTGACGACGTGGTGGAGTTCAAAGTGGCTCATAGGTAACTCACCCGGCGGGCGGTGGTGTCCAACAATGAATCTGTTTCTGAGTCTGTTAGCGTCCGAGACCAATACGCAGCCATGGCAACGTCACAATTTTGGTATTGACCAAAGTCAGAACGTTTCCCAACACATAGAGGATAGGTTGGTGCGGTAGTGAAATCTACCGCAGAGTCGTTGAAACTGGTGTTCCCATTCCAGTCTTTTATAGAGGTATAATCTCCGGCTTTTGCCTTACAGACACATGCTACCCAACCACTAACATTACTTATGTTAGCAAAAGACGCATCGCTCCCATCCGCAACCCCAAATCCGATTTCCCCATCTCCGACTTTAAGCCCCCAAGCATTTTTTGCGTTTACCGGGTCGCCCATGTTGAACGTTCTCGCGGATATTGGGAACGTATCGGACTTTGCCAATAGGAAAACGGAAAACTCATTATTTACAGTAGAATAGTCTGTTTCTCCAAAGTCGTCAGAACCATCAAATGATGAACCCTCTCCAACTGGCGACGGGTTTCCCATGCTTACTCCCCCGCTGAGCGTGAGGTGTCGCCCGTTGCCCGAGCGGTCCCGAACGATGTTTCGACCGCTGGCGTAATCCACGTCATCGAACGTGTACCATACCTCTAAGCCGTCTTGTAGATTGACTTGTGACATTTACTGTCCCTCCACGATTACTTCGCCGACTTCGAGCGTTTCGGCAGACGCATCGGTTGACTCTTCTTTCACCTGCAAAACGGGTGAAAAGTCAGCATTAACCGAGAAATCCAACGCAGGACCGACCATGTTCCCGTCAACTAAGAACCGCACTTCGCTCCCGTCGTACTCCACGGTCAGGTCATGGGTGGTTCCCCCTCCCCAAACATAGGTTGTGACCGAAGTGCCGTTTGTAGGCGTCCCTGAATTGGTCACATATGTTTTGGTGTCGTCATTTCCGAATCCTATTTCGAATCCGAAACCACTCCCAACGTCACGAACAAAGCCATCTCCGAGGTCGTTCCTATCCGATAGGAACAGCCATGCAGGCTGATTATTGTCCGTGAACGTCACGTCGCGGAAGGTGAATCGGAACGGACCGAGAGATTGATACGAAACCAGAACGGGTGAGCCAACTCCACCGTAATCATCGGATCCTCCACTCCCATCGTGTTCGACGTGCATCCGACGGGGGCGGTCGTTGACGTTGAACGTCCAGTTTGAGACGCCGCCGTCGGACGCCGACCACGCCGGAACGTCCGCGAGCGTCTCGTACTCCCACATGAGGCGTTCGGTGAGCCGGGCGGCCCGCGGGCGTCGGAGCGCGTAGAGGCCACCTTCACCGTCCGCTTGCGCCGCGAGACGACGCTGACCGACACCAGCGTCCCACTCGACTAAGGAAATGTCGTCGCCGGGAGAAACTGCGTCGTCGGTCCGGAGGTGGCCGTGGACCGTCCGGTCTGAGACGACTGCCTCATGCGGCCCGGCGTCGAGCGCGCCTTTCGGGCGGACGACTTCGCCGCCGAGTTCGACGGGGCCTTTCTCCGTGTCGGTGAGGTAGTCGCGGGTGCGGCGGGTGACTGTCACATCAGAGACGAATGCCGTACTCGAACTGCCATCGTTGTTTAACGCAAACCCAACTCCCCCGCTATCAAATGGTGATTGTTGGGTGCCCTCTGCGACTGCTTCGGTAGTGCCATTTATCGACGCCTCAACGTGGAGTTCTCCAGACTTGCTTATGTACCCGTTCACTGCAATCGGTGTGTTAAGGTTCGATGAGAGCGGAACGGGTTGTGTGTCTAAGTCCTGAACGTTTCCAGATTTGTCTTTGTAATTCAGGTTCACGTCATTTGGTCCCGCTCTGAAGTCTATGAAATAGCATCCGTTTGGTGCGTTCCCCGATGACATTTCCTGTGCCAATATCACGATTCGGAAGAAATCGCCGGTGTCCGTCAGTTGAAACTCGGTTGAGAACGTGTCCCCCTTTTCAATATAACTTTCAAGTCCACCGAGAGACACGATTTGTTGGATGTTTCCGTCTGTATCTAATTGGAGGTCGTGCGTTCCATTCAGAACTGTCGAGGATTGAACGGTCGCCTTAGAGGCCGCCCCGCCCCATGCATCAGAAAGCGTCCCCTCCTCCCAATCCTCCACCGTGAGGTCCACACTCGACGGTACTTTCACACCGTCTTTCCCGACGTTCGTGAGTTCGTACCCACCCCAGTCTTTGTCCGTGTCAACGGTCAACCCCGAGAGGTCGCCCGCGTCCACCCCGCCGGACTGGTCGAGGAGGGCGTAGGCGCTCCCGTCCCATCGGTAGAAACCAGCAGTGTCGGACCCACTGGGTGGCACCTCGATGAGGCCGGGCTGTTGTGGAGCGTTCGCCGTCGCATCGTACTGCGGGATCGTGATCGACTCGGAGGCGATGAGGTCGGTCAGCGTCGCCGTCTCGGCGGTCACCTCGTCGGCCTCGAGCGTCGGGCCCGTCAGCACGCCGTTTGCCTTCTCTTTCCATTGCCGAAGGAATCTGAAAATCCCCATTAGTGCGCCTCCTGAATGGTCACGTCGGCTGTCTCGCCCGCTGCGGCGGGGGTCGTCACGCGCACCCGAAGCCAGGCGTCGGCCGCGTAGAACGTGTCGCGGATGTCTTGGGGATCGTCGACGTCGGCCGCGTCGTAGACGGCCTCGTCTTCGAACCACCCGTCGGTGGGTGCGCTGCGGCTGTCGACGTCGTGGTGGACGTCGAGTGCGTAGCTGGCGTCGGCAGTCGCCTCGATGTTGAGCGACACGAGTGCGTCGCCCGGCGTTTTCATCGCCAACAGGACCGCGTCGGCGGTCTCGATCGGCTTCTCGGTACGTCTGGTCGTTGACTGTGTTTGTGCCATGTCAAAACCCTCCTGCAGGAAGGCCGCGGTCGTTCCTCATCCACCCGCCGCGGCGCAGGTGGACTCATCGGGGTCGGTGGTCAGTTCGTGCTCAAATCGCCGTCGAAGTAGACGACGTCGCCCGTATCCTGGAGCCGATAAAAGCCGGGTTGGCCGTCAGCGAGTGCGGTCGCGTCGGGCACGCTCTCAACGCCTTGATTCGAGATGGGATTGCCCTCCATGTCGAGTGTCTCTCGGACGCCGATCGAATCGACGACGACGTCGAGCGAGAGTGTCCCGATGTCTCCAGAGAAGCGCTCGGGGACGAACAGCGACAGCGCCGACCCACGTGGATACGTCGCGTCAGTTCCGTCCGAGTACGCCACCCGGAAGTAGAGCAGATGCATCCCAGCGCCGGTGGTCGAAAACCCGCCGGAAAACGAGTAGCTCACCTCACCAGCAGCGGCGTCGGTGACCGACACCGTGTCGTTGAGGACGGTGTTGTCGTCCGTTTCCCGTTTCACGAAGAGTCGGACCTCGTCGGCGTTGGTGAGGTCGACCACGCCCCCATCCAAGTCCTTGAGTGTGGCGTCGAGTGTGGGCGCTGAGTCGCCCTCTCGGAGCACGTAGTCTGCCGTCGCTGGCTTCTGTGCAAATGGATCGCTCATGATGTCAGAACAGGATGAGTGCGTTCTCGAGGCGGTACTTCCCCGTGCCGCCGATGGCGACGAACTCGCCTTCGTAGGGGTCGTAGAACTGGACTGTTTGCTCGGCGGTCACGATGACGTTGTACGCATGGCGGCCCGACCAGTCGTGGATGACGCCGACGGTGTTCGTGCCAGCGACCAGCGCTGAAAGCACGCCGAATCCTCGCGCGAACTGTTCGCAATCGAAGCGTTCGGGGCGGTAGGGCAACCACGACACGCCACCGGCGAGGTCAGCCAAGAGCCACACGTCGGCTGCAGCTGGGGCGAGGTAGCGGCCATCGGCGTAGACCGTTTCGATGGTCGCCGAGTCGTCGTAATTCGGGATTGCCTCGCTGAGAGCGGCCTCGATGTGCTCTCGGTCGACCTCGTCGACGCTCGGCGAGGGGAACACGCCGAGGTCGTCGAGGACCTCACGGAGCGACGTTTCGAGTTCGATGGCTTTCTGCCGAGCCTCGCGGCGACGGCCAGTGAGGTACGCCCCGACCGCGGTCAGGGCGAGCATGGCGAGCGATACGACTACTGGGGTCGGTGTGTCGAACATTGTGAAAACCTGCGTAGTGGTCGTGGATTTGAGTCCGGAAGGCGCTCGCCCCGATGGGTCATCACGCCGCCGCTCAGAGTGCGCGTTTAGTCGTCCGTGCGATCGTCTCGATCCCGCGGAGCGCTCGGGCAAGCGAGTCTTTTCCCTCGAAATCGAGGTTCATCGTGCCCCACTCGAAGCGGGCGTCGTGAAGGGTGTACGCCGGGTCGGACCGTTCGTCGATGGCCTCGAACGCGTCGACTTTGTACGCGTAGCCTGGCTGGAGAATCTGCGCCTCGATTTCGAGCTGCCCCGTGACGGTACTCTTCGCGAGCGCCTTCGCGAGCTCGGTCCGCGCGATGCTTTCGAGCTCGGCATTCGACTTCGCGTCCGGTCTGAACTCAGCTTCCGCTTCGATCTTCCCGCGCTCGTCGATAGACGTCTGGGAGACCGCCTCAACCTCGGGCCGGTTGTCGTTCTCGTCCTCGGGGCCGAACACGGTCACGGAGTTCGCAAAGCCCTCATCGGTGTCGACCGGCTCCGGCTGGCCGACGACGGTCCAGTCGACGTCCTTCACGACCTCGCCGGGCGCGAAGGCGTTGAGCACGAGCGAGTCCTCGGCGTAGTCAGGGACGAACACGAGTCCGGAGTCCTCGGCTATCGCGTCGGCAATCTCGAACGGGCTTCCGACGAACGTCTCGTCGTCGATGACGCGGATCGAATTCGTGTCGATCCGGAGCTCCCAGTTCGACAGCTCACTCGGCTGGAACCCCGTTCGCGGGATGGCATCGTCACGCTCGCCGTAGCCATCGAGTGTGATGCGCCCCTCGATGTTCGACCCGAGCGAGTCTTGTGCTGCGAAGTCAACCGTCACGCCCGACGTGTCTGTCTCGGAGCCGTTTGCCGGGAACCAGTTGGTGCCGTCGTTCCTGACCTGGAGGGTGGCCGCCCCGGATGGATCGTCGACGGTGACGTCGAGCGTCGCGGCGGCGATGTTGAACGTCGTATCGAACTCGCTGCCTTCGATTGTGACGCCAGGGTAGTCGACGGGCGCGTCGAGGCGGCCATTCGTGAGCGTGTTCGGGAGCGTGTGGTTCGCCCGGAGGTCGACGGGGTCAACCGCGTCGATGTTGAAGTTCTCCGAGAATTCTGACGACACTTCGGCGCGAAGCGTGTGCGACCCCGCGTCGACTTGGCCGGGATCGATCCACGCACCGGAGGTGTGGAGCGAGACCCAGTCGATGGTCCCGTTCGTCGATATCGAGAGGTCAGCGAGTTCTGTTCCGTCGAGCGACCACTTGACCTGCGATGAGCCGTTCGTCCCTTGGATATGGAGGAAGAGCCCGAACTCACCGTCGGGGATGTCGTAGTCGAGTTCAAACGGCCACTCGGCAGCCTGCCCCGCGGTATCGAGGTTCGCCGCCTCCCCGCCAGAGAAGTCCGACGAGAAGAACGTCCCATAGGAGCCGCTCGCGCTCTCGCCTTCCATGAGGAACGAGCGCTGCAGCGGCACGATTGTCGCCGATGACCCGCTCCCGACACGCTTCCAGGGGTCGGTGTTCGAAGGGTCGCCGAACAAGTCCGCGAACGACAGGTCGGCGGGTGAGTCCTGGGCGAGGAAGTCTTCGTCGACGGTCGTCTCGGTCGGCGTCGTCACGTTCGCGGCGAACGGCGTGTGGGTGTTGATGAAGTCCGCCCACGCGACGCCGCCGCGCTCCGAGGAGACGTCGTAGACGACGCCCCCATGCCGAAGCTTGTCGACTACGTCGAAGCCGACGAGGCGGTCGGAGACGCCATTATCGCCACCGTTCAGCCGGTACGTGTGGAACGGCCCCCGGAAGACCACGCTCCCACCGAGGTAGATCCGTGTCTCGGTGAGCTCCCACTCCCGGAGTCGCCTGTCAGGGCGGATATCGATGCGCCACTCTCCGACGGCCGATGATTCGGGCTGGATCATCGGCCAGCCCTCGATCCGAGATCCATCGAGGCGTGCAATCTCGCCCTGGTCGTCGGTGAACGTCGCGAACCAGCCTTCTGACGGAATCTCGAAATCGGTCGTGACCGCGGTCGCCTCTGAGGTTGCCGTCGAGTGCTCGGTCTTCGCGACCACGCGGACTTTGTGCCGCGTGTTCTGGTCGAGCCCGTCGACGGTCGCGTCCGTGTCGTTTGGCGCGAGCGTCTTGACGACCTCGAACGACCCCATCGGGCCGTCTTCGAGCGGGGTCGTCCCGGTCGCGAGCTCGACGTCGACGGCGTCCTCGTTGTCGATGAGGTCGGCGAACGTGATGTCGAACGCCGTTGGACGGGTGTCGGCCGAGGGTTTTCCTGGCGTCGGGAGCAGCGTGACCGGGCTGATGGTGGTCCACGACCCCTCGCGGTCCGGGGTCTCGTGTCGGATTCTGATATCGTACTCCTCGCCATCCAGCAGATTCGCGATTGTGAGTGCCGGCGTCACGTCGTGTGAGACCATCCCGTCATCCGTCCACGGATTACCCGAAGCGGTCACACGATGCTGGATGTGCCAAACGCCCGCGTTGGCCGTGTCGCCCCACGTGAGGGTAAACTCGTCCTCGACTGACGCGTCCGCAGCGAAGTCTGTGACCGCCGCGGACGGCGTGGTAGCGAACCCAGTTAGTGGATCGGACTCGCGGCCGTCGCCGAACGCAACGATTTCGAGGTCATATCTGGTTCCATCGAGCAGGCTGGAGATTGTGTATCCGGTCTCGTTGGCCGCGAGGTCGCCGGAGGACGACCACGTCGCCCCACCGTCATCGCTCCACCGGACACGGTACCCGTCCTCATTTGTGGCGTTATCGTCCCATCCGACCGTTATCTCACGAGTCCCAAGCGACCCCGTGATGTTCGTCGGCGACGGGACAACTGTCGCTTCCGACACTTGGTCGGTCGACTGAGATTCGCCGTCGACGACGCGCCGGACGGTGTAGTAGTATCGCGTCGACTCGGTGAGACCCGAGTCCGTGTACGACGTGACCGTCTCGTCCGAAATCGTCGCGACCAACGAACCGAGCGACCCATCGGTCGAGCGGTAAATCTCCCACGACCCACGTGCGAGGCTGTCCTGGCGCGTCCACGACAAGTCCATCGACGTCGCGCTGGCCGCAGTCGGGACGAGGTTGGTCGGTGCGGGGAACGGCTCACCAGTAACCGAGACGCTGTCGAGCCGCGGGGTTGTCGACGTGTCGGTCGTCGAGATGGACACGTCGATGGACACGCTCCCGCTCAACGCCAGTCCAGAGAGGTCGTGCGACCCAGTCGACACGTCTGAGAACGTGACGCTATCGCCGGCCTCGTTCGAGACGGTGATGTCGATCGTGCCGTCTGCATCGTTCGACGTCGCGACGTCGAGCGAGTCGTAGAGAACTGGCTCGGACCAGCTGTGCGTCGCTGAGTCCCACGAGCCAGAGCTGAAGAACGGGTAGTGCTGCCGGTAGTCGTACGTGGTTGAGGCGGTGCCGTTGTCGGTATCGATATAGCCGGTCCACAGCGTCCCGACCTTCGAGTCGACGAAGCTCCCATAGAGCGTCGTCCCGTTGGACTCCTCGCTGATGTTGCCCGCTCCCAGTTCGAGCAGCGGCGTGAGGTCATCGTTGACAGGGTCGTATGAAACCGACCCGTAAGTCCCGGCATCCTGCGAGATGGTACACTCGTTGCTGGCCGAGATTGTTTGCTGGTCAATCTCGGCGTAGTCGATGCAGACCTCAGCGTTGCTGGCCGCTGTCCGTCCCCACTCGACCGAGACCGTCCGAGAGTCAGACGACGGATAGTCACGAGCCAGTTCGATGGCGGTCGTGAGTTGCGTCCGCGCCCCCGAGTTCTTATCAAACGTGTGCGAGACCGTCGGCATCAGAGCACCACATCCTCAAGCGCGGCCTTCACATCCGTTCGGCTGTCGTAGGCCCCCAGCGGTGCGAGGACGACGATGTCGAGCTCCCAGCGGAGCGCTGTCCGAGTCCGGTTCGAGGCGTCGCGACCGCCGACGATCACGCCCCAGACACTCGCGAAATCGTACCGAAGTGGTGCCTCGATCGACACCAAAAACGAGTCGACGTCCGCGAGGTTGGCGGTATCCTCTCGGAAGAAGGCCCCGCCTTGGGCCCGCCCCGCTCGAACGAACGTGTCCGCCGTCTCGCGGACGTACGGCGCCAACGCCTCGAAACGCGTCTCCGGCGTCGGGAACGACTCGTTGGGGACAAAGCGGAACGTCGGGTTGATCTCCTCGGCCACCCGCGGCGTGTAGATCGTCTCGCCGACCAGGACATCCGCAGCGATGCTCCCCTGTTCAGTCCCAATCGTCCACGTCATGATGGGCCGACCCCCCGGCGGTACCGACTCGTGATGTTTTGGACCTCATCACGAGCCACCTCCCGCTGCTGGACGACGAACTCGTCCGACGCAGTCACGCGCCACTCGGTCGCCTGGAGGTTCTCGACAGCGCGGGCGAACGCCGCGACGTGGTCGCCGAACGAACTGACGTGCTTTTGCATCGACGACGCGACCGCCGGCGTCGCCCCGCCCATCGACGTCGCGCTGACGCTCCCTGACGACGCCCCAGCGAACCCAGAACCAAGCACCATGTTCGAGACGCGAGCGAACTCCGCCTCTGAGAGCCCCGCCTTGGACGCCGTGACACCGCCCTGCTGGTTCGCGAGTGCTCTGAAGAGTTCTGGCGTCATCTGCATCGACCTGTTCTCGATCTTGCTCGGGTCGGACACGTAGCCCGGGACACCGATACCTTGGCTGTCGAGTCGGTCTTGGAGCTCCTGGCGCCGCTCGTTGGTCTCCTCGAGGCGGGTCTTCAGGTCGTCCCAAGAATCCTCCCAAGGCGGCGTCTCTTTGAGTTCCTCCTTGATCGACTTGCGCTCCTCGGTGAGCTCCTTGAGCTCCTGGAGTGTGTCTCGATTCCGCGTCAGCGCTTGCTCGATCGCCGGCGTGAACTCCGCCATCGGCATCCCGGCCGACTGGTTCCCCGTTCCGCCAACGAGCCCCGCGTACTGATCCGCAGTCGGTTGGGTTGCACCCGAAGCCGTGGGGTCCGACGGCCCACCCGTGGCACCCGGAGTCGCCGTCTCGGGTGCGTACCGCGGGACCGAGAACGAGTCACCGCCCTCGCCGGGCAGCGCCAGCTTCTCCATCTCGAAGTCCTCCGAGATCTGGACGTTGGCCCCCGTCGCCGTCGAGATGATGTTGAGCACATCGCGATACTCTTGGACGAACGCTTCGACGCCTTCGATCGACTGATTGACGCCATCGAGGATGCCCGTCGCGAACTCGTCCCCGATCTTTCCGCCGACGCTCGAGATGTAATCCAGCAGCCCGACAAACGCCCGGACGGTGAAGCCCTGGACGGTGTCGAGTGCTCGGTCCCAATCGCCGGTGAGCACGCTTAGCGAGAAGCGGTTCGCGCTCAGCATCGCGTCCAGCTCCGTGATGAACAGCCCGGAGATAGACTGGACGCCGACGTCGACGATCCCCTCGCCCTTCTCCATCGCTTCAGCCCAGATGGAGTTGTTCTTCGCCAGCTCGCGCTCGGTGACCTCGTTCATCTCACTCAGATGCGACTGCGTGAGGTCCGTCACCCGAGCAAGCGAGGAGTCCACCGTCGTCTGGATGTCCGCGAAGTTCGTCTGATAGGCAATCGACGCCGCACCGGCCCCAGCGATGAGCCAACCAATCGGGCCGGAAACGAAAGCAGCAATCGGGGCTGCAGTTCCTCCAAAGATGCCTCCAGTCAGCGCGACCGTCCCGAGCAGCCCATCGGTCGCGTTGTTCGCATCGTTGGCCGCGTCGACGAGGTCGCCGAGCCCGCTGACTGCGTCCGTGACTGCCGGGAGCATCTGCTCACCCGTTGTCGTTCCGAATTCGAACACCGAGTTCTGCAGTTCGGTGATCTGCGAATCGAGCGTATCGGCCTGAGCCGCGTATTCTGACTGAACAGACGTCGCGTCGCGGTAGGCGCTTTCTGACTGCCGCACCGACTGCTCCAGCGAGTCGAAGTTCTGCGCCAGCGTGAGAACCGCCTTCCCTCCCGACCGGCCGAATATCTCGGTCGCTTCGGTGACGCGAGCGGTCGAGCCCTCGATAGATTGCAGGTGATCCAGATAGCGGAAGAGCGCTTCCGTTGGGTCTTCTTCGATGAGCCTCTGGAACTCTTCGGCTGTCATCCCGATGGCCCCCGCAACCTCTGGAACGTTCTCTGCGAGCCGGTTGAACATCTCGTTCGTCCGAGTCCCGCTGCGCTCCACCTGCATACCGGAGGCCACGAGCGTCCCGCTGATCGCGACGAGCTCGGCGAACTTGACGCCGAGTGTTCCAGCTGCCGGGGCAGCGCGTGACATCGCCGAGACGATTTCTGACGACGACGCCGCGACGTTGTTTGAAATCTCGTTGATAGCCGAGCCCATGTTCTCGGCCTCCTCGATGGGGACCGAGAGCGCGTTCGCCAGTCGGGCGATGTCGTTCGCGGCCTGTTCCGCCGAAAGGTCGGTTGCCGCGGCCATCTTGCCAATGGTCTCGGTGAAGGCCTCGATGTTGTCCGTCCCAGTCACTCCCAAACGCCCCGCGATTTCGGCAATTTGGGCGAGACGTCTCGTTGGGATAGCAAGGTCACTTCCGAGGGCAAGGAGGCTATCGCGGAGCTCGTCCGCGGTAGCTTCACTCGTGACCTTTTCGACGTCAGTGAGGGCAGTCTCCCACTGCCGGGCCGCATCGACAGCCTGCCCGGCCATTACCGCTGACATGGCGGCAATGGCACCACCTGCGATGCCTGCGGCGCTCGTCATCGACATGAGCGACCCTTCGACCGATGCGAGCTCGGTCTCGAGGCCGTCGCCGTCGCCGACGATCTCGACGCGGAGCTGTTCGACGGTGTCTGATCCTGTGAAAACCATGGGTGAGATTTTATTACAATTTGTATCTTATCCGATACTATGACAGACTACGTTTGCGAGAAGTGCCGAAGTGAAATTTCAGCTGAAGCGACGGTGTGTCCCAACTGTGGGTATAACCCTGGAAAGTCTGAAAGTAGAACTGGAAGTGCAATGATTATCCTTGGAAGCATGTGCATCTTTTCGGTTTTACTGAGCCCAGTCGGGCTCATTCTCGTCTATTTTGGAAATAAAAAGAGAAACCGCGCAAAGGAAATCGTCCCTGCAACAGAGCAGGTCAAATCTGAGTGACGTCGTCGTCAACCTGCGCTTCTAACTCTCGCATCGCCTGCATCCGCCGTTCTTCTCGCTCGCGTTCGTACGTCGGCTTCGACGACGGCGACTCTGGAGTTGATTGTCTCGATTTGTTCTTGAGTTCGTGGAAAATTCTTCGACCTTCGAACCAGCGACGCTCCTCTTGTGGCGTCAGGTTTCGATAGGAGTTCTCGCCGACGTAGTCCCATGGCCCTTCGGTCGTCAGGATGTACTCTCGGAGAGCGGCGGTTTCGTATCGTCCGAGTTGTCGTTCTCGGCCTCCTCGTCGAGCCCCAGCGACTCGACCATCCCGCGAGCCACCCGTACTTGCTCGGCCTGGCTCTCCCGATACCCGAGGAAGGCCCGAAAACCCGCGGCGTGCTTGATGGCCTCCCGTAGCGGCATCACACCGTAGCCGATCATGCCTTCGTGGCCGTCGAGGTCGCCTTCGATCATCTCCGGCGTGACCTCGAAGTCCAACTGTGGAAGACAGACGTTGAACATCTCTGCGAGGTCCTCCGGGTCAGGGTCGTCGCTGGTGAGGCTGGTGTCCCATTTTTCCAGGTGGCCATTCAAGGGTGGACGCACGAGAATCGCCTTGTCGGTCCCTGGGATGCGTTGCTTCACGGGCTCGGGACGGCTGTCGCCGTCCTTGCGCCGCACGAACCAGTCGTTCGGGTCAGCCAGTTCGAGGTCGTCGCCGTCGTTCGTCGTGGGCATGTCTTCAGTCATGATTACACACTCGCGAGGGTGATGTCAGCGAACTCGAACTGCGGCGAGATGGTCGCTCGCCCCTGATTCGCTTCTTTGTTCGCCTCTCCAGAACTTGTTCGAGTGCCACCGGTGAGGTCCACCGTGAACGAGTCGGCCGTCCACTTCACGTCGATGCCTTTGTTCTGGAGGTAGGCCTCGATCTCTCTCGCGTTCGATTCGGGACCGAAGACCTCCGCGTCCAGCGAAAGTGTCTGTTCGTTTTCATAGAGTGACCGGAAACGTCCACCGACGGTGTCGGCGTCGACGTTGTTGTCGAACGAGAAGGACGACGAGACGATGCGGGCGTTCGTCCCGCCGAGCGAGCCCGTCGTCGCTTCGATCGAGTCGTCGATGAAGTGCTCGAAGGGCGTCCCGACGCTGCCGGCGTGCGAGCCACCTCCGAGCGCCGGAATCCCGAGGTCGCCTTCGCCCTGGTCGTACGAGTCGGAGCCAGCGATTCGGGCGAGTTCGTTGCCACTCCCGTCTTTGACGATGACGTCACCGGTCGTTTCAGCGTCGAGCGAGAGTGCGTCGATGCCGGGGAAGGATTCGGTGGTCGTCTCGGTCGTCGTCCCGTTGAGGGTGACATCTTCGGTCGTCGTCGCGCCCTCGTCTTCGATGGTGAGCGTTTGCGAGGTGTCGCTGGGATCGGTCGACTCGACGTCGAGGGTCGTGCTTCCCGACGGCTGGTCGACGACGTAGACCATGAAGCGCTTGAAGTCGTACGTCAGCGAGTTCTCGATCGGGAGCGCGGTGTCCGTCGCGAACGGTATCTCTCCGCTCGCGACGAGCCCGCCGTGGCCGACGTAGAAGATGCGCTTCCCACCGCCCGCGGCACCACCGGCGTTGTGTTCTTCGCGCCCGACGAACGTGTGGGTGTTCTTCAGCCGGTTGTCCGCATCGCGCTGGATGCCGTCGGTGATGGCGTCGACGGGGTCGCCGTCGCCGTCGACGAGCGCACGCTGCAGGTGGTAGGCGATGGTGATGCCGGAGTGGTCTTCGGGGCCGGCGAAGAAGTCCTCGGGTCGGTACGTGCCGACGCCGCGTTGGGCTTCGATGTTCGCTTCCGGCTCCCAGCCGGGATACATCATGATCGTGTCGCTGTACGCCTCGAAACTCGGATCGGAAGGGGGCTCGCCGCGAGTGGTCTCGCGGACGAACTCGCCTCGTTGAAGACGAATCCCTCCCTCGTCTGGTTCTGTCATAGTTACTCAGTAGAGCTGCTCTCTCGTTTGGTCGGGTGAACGTGGATGCTGTCGAACTCGTCGACGAGTCGCTCGCCGACGTCGCGTGGGCAGCGAGCCGTCCCGTCCTCGGTGAACGAGACCGGCTCGTCCATCCACGAGCATTTGAGCGACCGCGTCGCGGTGTTGTCGTTCTGTACGTACATCTCAGGTTCAGGCCTCGTACTCGTAGGTCGCGAACAACTGCTCGGCGTGCTCCGGCGGCTCGCGCTCGGTTTTTCGGACCTCTTGCGGGCCCGTCGGCTCGAAGATCCGGAGCTCGCCGTCAGTCGTCGCCTCTCGAAGCACGCGCCCCGTCTCCTGAGCGAGTTCGTGGGCGACGGTCTGGGCGACGCCTGCGGTCTCGCGATGGCCGCCGTTGCACTCGATGAGGCACGTGCCGAGCATGACCTGGACAGCTCCCGAGCCGTCAGCGGCCATGCCCGTCGCGTTCGTCTCGCCACCGGAGACGACACTCTCGGACTTATTCGAGACCGACACGTACGGTGGTTGGTTCGCCCCGCTGTCGTCGGTCGGGGCGATATCGTCGTCTGGGGTGAACGGGACAGAGACGGCGGCCGATTCGAATTCTCGACGCAGGAGCTTCACGATGCTATCCAGAGGGTTTTCACTCGGCATTGGCGCCCTCCACGGCCTCAATTCGCACCCACGAATTCGATTCGTCGTGGTAGTCGAGTGGGACGAAGGTTTTCCCCGTCCGCTCGTCGGTGATGGTCATGTTCTTGCTGCCGGTGCTATCCCGTGGGATGACGTCGACGTCGTCGGGGAGCCAGAGTTCAACGTCCATCTCCACGTCGGTCCCACCGTTGTCTTGCATCCAGTTGGACTGCGTCGACGTCTCGAGACGTCCTTGGTAGGTCGTCTCCGACTCGACGGTCTCTGTCCCGTCTGGACGACCGAGGTCGTCCTCGCCGGGGACGGTGACCGTCACGGTGAGCTGGCGGCCAAGGGTTTTCCCGAGTCGCCGGAACGCTCGCGATGTCTGGTTCTCGAACGTCATCGGATGCGCCTCGCGGTGATGCTTGCTCGGAGGTTTCCGAGTTGCACTTTCGGGTGCTCGTCGTCCGTTCCGGGACTGCGGTCTTCAGCCTCGCCGGCGTTGACGTTCTTCTTCATCTGGTTCATCATCGCCTTCGCGAGCTCTTCGACCAGTTCGTCGATGCTGTCGACGCTGTCTGCGATGTCGTCAGCTTGGGCTCGCATGACGTGGATAACCGCCGGTCGGAACCACGGATACGCGGGCATGTCTTTGGTCCCCGTTTCGAGATAGACGGCGTACTCGACGCCGCTGGACCCGACGACCCAGCTGTGAGTCCCGCCCCAGGTCTCGCGAAGTTCGTCGAAGCGATGTCGGAGGCGATTCAGGCCGATGATGGTGACGCCAGCGTTCGGCATGGTCATTCTCCCGTCGTGTTGATCGACCGGGAGGAATCGCGGATCACGCTGGTCGCGAGCGTTCCGCTGGGGTCGCGCTTTGCGACCTCTTTCCGGAGCTCGGACAGCGACGAGCCCTCGAAGACGACAGACCCACTCTCTTGAGATCCCTCTTCGATGGCGCGGTCAACCGTCGACCGGATTTTGAGCGCCGCGAGGTACTTCTCGAGCTGCTTTTTGTGTGCGTCTGTCCAGTCGTCGGTGTCGTTCGCACGGTCGTTTTCCCACTCGGCGTCATCGAGCTTCGCCGAGATGTCAGCATCCGAAAGCGCAAGCGGGTCATCGGCCGGCGCGGCCAACCCGAGCACCGCGCGGACGTCGTCGGGAGTGGCCGTTGGCATGGATTACTCCCGCGCGTCGATTGCGCTGTGGACGCCGTCGCGGTCTCGACCGTCCGATTCCGCGACTTCGATGGCGTCGAGGTGGTCGTCGAACTCGCCGGACTCGATGTCGTCGATCACATCGGACATGGGCGTCCGGTCGACGAACGACTCGGCGTCGAACGCCTCTGGGTCGCTCGGCTTGGCGTCGGTGTCCGGGTCTTCGGGCCCGTCGCCCCCACGCTCGATGTGCCGGTGCATCGCGAGCAGCTTACTCGCGACCATCGGGTCGTCGACGAACGCATAGCCGTCCTCGTCGAACTCCAGCGGGGAGTCCTTGCCGAGGATCTGCGAGTTCCGGAGTTCAACCGGCCCGCCGCTGCTGTGTTTGAGGTAAGGCATGGGCGGTTACGTGTCGATCGCGATGTTCGCGCTCGGTTGGGTCGCGGCGAAGCCGACACGCTCGTCGATCTGCCAGACAGTACTCTCGATGGACTCGTCGTAGTAGCTCGAGACGTCGAGGGCGCGCCGGGTCGACTCCCAGCCGAAGTTCGTCGGGTCGACGAGGTAGGCCTCGCCGTCGGCGTAGTTGCCCGTGTTGTCGAGGTAGACGGGGATGTCGCCGACGACGCCGAGGAACGCCTGTTGGCCGACAAGGTTCCCGCCGGGGAGGATACCCTGCTGGAGGACCTGATCACCGAGATCGGAGGCCTGGGTGAACTTGTCCATGTTCAGCAGGTCGTTCATGTTCTGCCCACCGGTGAGCAGGCGCAGCTCGGCCATGTCCAGTTCGTCGTTGAACGCGAGCTGTCGGGCGAGAGTGATGTCCTCGTACTCGATGACGCCGTTGGAGTTGCTGTTCGCGTCGATCGCGCCGGCGCTGTTGGTGTTGTTCGACAGGATACTGTACGCGATGCCGTCGACGCGCGTCTCCTCGGCGCGGATCAGGTCCTCTTCCTGATCCATCGTGATGTCGATGACGTTGTCCTCGACGTCTTCGTCGGGAATCACGACTTCCAGCCCGTACTTCGTGTGGGCGACCTGGACCTTGTCGTAGTCCTTCGTCGCACGGGGGTACTCGCTCCCCGGCGGGATTTCAGCGACATCGCCGTCGAACTCGCCGTCGGAAATCGGGAACTCGACCGAGTTGCTGTCGTTGTTGGTCGCGTCGTAGTCGCGGAACGCGGTACGACTCTGGTACTTCTTGTTGCGAATCTTCTCGACGATCGCGCGAACGTCGGCGTCGTCGATGATGTCGGCTGCAGTTTGTGCCATATCAGATCACCTCAGAGAAGGACCCACGCGTAGCCGGCGGGAGCGGTCTGGCCGCGCCACGTGCCGTTCTCGTCCGAAAGGGCGTGGGCAGGCCCCCCGGCCGTTGTTTCGAGTTCGCCCGCAGCGCCAGTCGCTCCGAGGTCGAGGTCGTCGCCGGCGGCGACCGACCCTTCGACCGCGGCGACACACGGACCGCCGACGTGGATTGGGGCGACCCCAGAGTTCTCCGTCGCTCGGCCACGAGCCCGGACCCCGAGCAGGTTCTCGGTGTCCGTCCCGGGCTCAACCTCGCCGCCGGTGATGCCGACCGCGTCGCCCGGCGACGTCGTGTCGCTTGCGTCGCTGTATCCGATGGTCGTCGTGCTGTCGCCGCCTCCTTGTCCCGGATTGGTACCCATTTAGAGCACCTCCAGGGCGCCGTCGTAGTCGTCGGTTCCGGCGAGCGTGGCGGCTTCGTCCTGCAGGGCTTCGACACGCGAGTCGGGGAGCATGTTTCCGACGGTGTCGAGCTTCTCGCTGATCTGCTGGATGCGCTCGCGGTCTTCCTCGCTCGGTCCGCCGCTGCCACCTCCAGAAGAGGACGAACTCCCCGATTCGGGGTTCTGCGTCAGCGCCTCGACGTCGAGGTCGCCGCCGTCGGTCTCGAATTCCGATGCCTTTGCCTCGAAGCTCATGGCTTCGACCGTCGTTTCGCGGAGTCCGCGCTGTTCGGTGAGCGCCTCGTCGAACATCGACTCAACCGTTTCGAGCCGACGTCGCATCGCTTCGAGTTCGTCAGCGGATTCGACTTTCGGGTCGTCGAGTTCCGCCGCGGTCTCGATCAGTTCCTCGTTGTCGTCGAGCACGTCGAGTCGCTCCAGTTCGGAGGCTTCGGCGACGACGGGGTCGTCAGCCTGCGCCGCGACTGCGAGCAGCTCGCGCTCTTTGTCAGTGAGATTGTCTTCTGTCATGGATGCTCTCCATCCGCGGGCCGGGGTGCTCTGGCCGTTACCGCCGTCCTGGCCGTCATCGCCCCCGGTGTTCGTCACCTCCAGACCACCGTCCGCCAGCGCCTCCACCTGAACATCGAAGTTCGAGGTGAGCGCAGCGGCCGTCGCCGTCATGTCCGCCGACGGGCCGGGTGCGATGTCGTTCGATGGTGCCGCACCATCGGCGACGATCGCGAGGTCGCGCACGGCCGAGACCGCAGTCGGCTCGTACAGTGCATCGTCCTCGCCGGCCTCGCCCTCGACGAGGTCGAGCTCGCGAACGATAACCGGCGACACTTGCGCCAGCCCGCGCTCGACCACGTCTTCAGCGTCCCAGTCGGAGACGAACCCCTCGAAAAGCAGCCCAACGCCGGGTTCGTACGCCGCGGCGGTGATCTCGCCCACCTTCTCCTCCATCGTGACCGCGCCGGTTGCTCGAGCACCGTCGTCGGTCTTCTCGACGCCGACGTGTTGCTCTGGATCGAGCGAGTCGGCCATCGTGATCGGCTTGCCCTCAAGCAAGTCGACCATCGATTCGAGGATGTCAGCGGGCCAGCGAGTCTGCTTACCCGAGAGGCCATTCGTGACGTCACCCTCACCGAGGACGACACCATGGACGCGCAGAGCGTCCTCGGGGTCGTGGGCGAGGGCTGCGATACCGCTGTTGAACAGTTCGTGAACAGTCATAGGATTCGGATTACCTCCCAGTATGAATCGAGAGGCTGCACTTGCACTGCGGGTGCAACGGGAGAAGCCCAGGAGCCTCGTCGATCGAATACGGCCCGCCAGCTGCGAGCGCTCGGCACTCCGAGCACGCACCAGGGGCCAGCATGATGTCGACCTGCTTGATTCCCGACCGCTTCCACTCGGTCGCCCGGGCTCGGTTGTGCGAGTGCATCACCTCCGTCCGGGCGATGAGGTTCGACCGGTACTTGCCGACGTGGTCGACGCGGTCAGCGAGGTCGCGGGCGATTCGCTTCGGCCCGTGACTGCTTGCAAGCCCCTCGGTCAGGACCCGCCGCATCTGGTTCGCGGTGGCGTCCGTCATCCCCTGCAGGGCCCCGTAGTTCCGCGTGTAAAGCGCCTGCAGTTGCTCGCGATGAACGGGGAGCTGCAGAGCGGCGCTCACCTCACCAGACGTCCCGAGCTTGAGCGTCCGAAGCTCAGTTTGTGCCGCGCTGACGCCGCGCTCGTACGCCTGCTTGACGAACTGGTTGTCGTCGCCGTACTGTTGGAGAATCTCGCGCTCGGTCTGCTGCTGGAGCCACCGGTTGAACGCCTGCACCTGCTGGGCCTCCGTCTCGAAGTCGAAGCCTCGTGGCGGCTCGACGAGCGCCTCGGTCTGGAGCCCGAACGCATCGAGGTCGACGATACCCTGCCGGAGCGCCGCCATGATGGCCGCCCACCGCCCCCGAAGACGTTGAGCGTAGTTCGCCCGAATCGTCCGCGTTCGAGACGGCTCTTCGCGCTCTTGGGCCTTTTCGACATACCGCTCATGAGCAGCCGTTGGGGTCGGGGGCGTGGACGTGTCTGCAGCCGCGCTCGCGCTCATCAGTCGTCACCCCCTGCCGGTGCCGTCCCGGTCAGCTGCTCCGCCATCGCTTGGACCTCTGGGTCCGACTCGTCGACGTCGGCGTCGAGGTCGCTCGGGAGCGCTTCCTCTGGGAGCTGGAGCACCATCTGCAGGAGGACCGCCGGGTCGGCGAACATATCGGTCGGCTGGTCGCCCCGGATCTTGTCGAAGGCGTTCGCGAATCGCTCCAGCCGTTCGATGTCGTCGTCGTCGAGCGACATGACTGGCGACGCTTCCTCTTCGGGTTCGATGAGGACCCGAACGCCGGAGGGGTCAAGCTTCGGATGGCGCTCGGCGACCGCACGGAACGCTTGGGTCCACGAGCGGGACTGGTACTTGCGCTCTTCCTCGATCGTGTCCTGGTAGGAATTCTCCTGTCGGTCGGAAACGTGATTCGCGATGGACTCGCCGAACGCCGTCGCGTACTTCGGCGCTGGGAGCGGGGCGAGGATGTCCGACACGTAGTGTTTGAGCGTGTCGTCAAGGTCGGGGACGCTCGGCTCCCACTGGTTCAGTTCGATCGAGCCGTCGTGGCCGATGATGTCACCCGGCCCGAGACCTTCGACGCCATCCAGCCAGTCGTCTTGGTCGTCGTCGGACCACTCAGTCAGGATGACCTCATCTGGCGTCTCAGTAACCTCAGTGTTGAACTGGGCGTCCCACACGCCGTACGCCTTGGTCTTGACCGCTCGCGCCCGGTCGCGCTTGATCTCTTGGTACTCCTCAGCGTCCGTCGCACAGGACTCGATGATGGACGTCCCGAAGACGCCGTCTTCGGTCGCGTCGTCGCCCCCGATGTCGGGGTTGAGGACCTGCTTGAGGATGTCGTTTTGCGAAAACGTGATCTCGTCTTTATCGAACCCACCGATCCGACGCCCGACGATAGAGTTGTCGTCGAACTGGACGTACGCCGCTGCCTCGCCGCGCTTGGTGACCTCGTCAGAAATCTTGGTGTCGTCGGGGTCAAGTAGGATGTTCGTGTTGGCGTAGGTCCGGGCCGACACTGTCTCCGGTGGAATGTGCTTGAATCCCGTGATGGGGCCGTCAGGCTTCTCCTCAGACCCATCCTGTTTGAGGAGCTCGATGAGGTTCGTGCCACGGGTCCAGCGTTGGGCGATGGTGACGCCGAGGAACGGGTAGAACGGCTTGTGTTTCTCACCACCGATGACCGCGCAGTTGTCGATGAAGCCGCCCGTCGGCGCAAAGTCTGGAGCACCCTCGCCACCCATGAAGTACGCCTGGGTGGTCTCGTCGTCAGCCTCGATCCGGACGCCCGGTTTCGTCACGTCGCGGACGAACTGGTTGATGTTCGCCCGGATGATGCCGACCTCGCGGTAGAGGTCATGGTACTCGTCGATGTCGTCCGGGGGGTTGAGGTCGTCGACGTCGCTGTTCTCGATGAAGATTCGAGAGTTGCGCGTGACGGACTCGACTTGCTGCGAAAGCCCAGCTGCGAGGGCTTCGACGCGTCCACGGACTCGGCCAGTTAGTGATGTGACACTCATGGATTATCTGATGCTTCCTTTGGACGGCGAGGTCCCACGGCGTCGCCGCGTGGTCTTTTTCGACCGGTTGTTCCGCACCCAGTTCGCCAGTGCCAGCGCGTCCGGATGGTCGTCGTGTCCGTTCTCCGGATGGTGAACGCGGACGTGCCGGTTCGCCGTGTACTCGTAGCGCATCTTCGTCGTCTCGCGCTCCAAGCGGCCGTGTTTTGGGAGGGTCAGTTCCTCGCCCTCGAACGCTTTCTTGAGCGCCTTGTACATCGCCGACTTCTGCGGCGTCGAAAACGGAATCCCCTCAACGACGTTGGACAACGAGCGGTCCACGTCGGCGAACTGAACGACGCCCTCACCAATCGAGTTCTTGTCCACACCGAACGCGACGGTGTCGAACTCGGCATGAAGCGCTCCGATGCGACCGAGAACAGCAGGCGTCTTCGACGTCTCCTCGTTCTCGATATGGACGGCCGTTCCGTCGCCGGTCATGATGATGTAGACCGTGCGGTCCCGTCCCTCGCCGGCGACGTCACACCCACCGTAGTACTCGACACCCGGTCTCGGGTGGTCGCCCACGCGGACCGAGTTGAACTCGCCAGGGGCCGTCGGCAGGTCGTGCTGGCACGGGCGGTAGATCGACGTCGGGATGTACGCGTTGCCCTCGGAGACGAACTCGCCGAGCCACTCCTGGCGCCACGAAATCGAGTCCGTCGACGCACGCTTCTTGAGCAGGAAGTCATCGTCGACGAGCGGATTGGCCGACGTCGGGACCGAGTGTGGCGAAAAGTAATCGGGCTCGTTGTCCGGCGTGTTCGCGTCGTAGTGATAGCCCGCCTCCCCACGTGGCGTCGATACAACGAACAGCTCGTGGTCGTCGCCGTGGGTGGCGAACATCGGCTCGATGACGTCCTGAAACGCCGACCGCTTGATCAGCGCCCCCTCGTCGACGACGATTACCTTCGGGAGGACACCGCGTTCGTTGTCGCCGCCGTCCTTGAGCGTCCCCGAGAGAATTCGCGTGCTGTTCGCGAACTCCCAAGAGGTCTCGTTGTCTTTGGCGACGCCGATCTGCTCCAACGAGAGCGGACAGCGCTCGAAGTGCTGCGTGCACCGCCGAAACATCTCGACAGCGGTGTCCTTGACGTCGCCGGCGAACATCACGTCGTGGCCGGACTCAATCGCCGAAAAGAGCGCGGCATCCGCACCGATCGCCCCGCCGGTTTCGGTCTTCCCGATCTGACGCCCACAGTTAACTGACACGTCGGGGCACGGGTCGTCCGCCATCGCGCGCTGGAAGTCGAAGAGCTCCCAGCCGAACAGCAAGCGGATGCGCTCCGAGCGCGGCCGGGGTTTGAGGTCCTCGATCAAGTCGTTCGCGGCGTCCTGGGTCCACACACCATCCTCGACGAACAGTGAGAGGTACTCCGTCGAGGAGAGGTCGCTGGCGTCGACCAAGTCGTCGGGGATGTCGTAGACGCCCTCCTCCGCCGGGCAAACGTGGCGGTCGGCGAGATGCTCTCGCCCGACCGGGACCCACCAAGTGCATCCTTCGTTGGGACAGTACGCCCGCCCATCTTCGAGCACGCGGCCGTCCTCGACGACGAGGTCGTCTGGGGCGATACCCGAGCCAACTGCCGTCTCTGGGAGCTCGAACTCTTCATCAGACGAGAGTTGGTCGGGAGCGAGGCTCATTTCAGTCGTCCCCTCCCGTGAGTGCAGTCACGAGCGTCCCCATGGCTTGGGCCTGCTGGGAGTCCGGATCTTCGAGCAGGCCGAGGTCCTTCAACCACTGGCGACGGTCACGAGAGAGCTTCCCCTGGGCGGCGAGGACAACGCTCTCGCGGTATCGCTGTTGCTTCAGCGCTCGACCGTCCTGTGTCGTCTTGATCTGAGTCTCTTTATCGACGAGCGGGTGGCCCGAGTCCAAGTCGTCCGGTCGGGTCTCTGCCCAGTTATCGAGGACGACGTCTTTGACGTGCGCGACAGATATCCGGAATAGCTCCATCTCGTGCCCTAACGGGGGCTCTCCGTGACGGTCCTCGTAGTCTGAAAGGTAGTCGTCGAAGATGTCGTCAACGAGGTCGCGAAGCGAATCGTCGAGGACTTTCTGATAAAACCGGTTGTGGTCGGCGTACGCTCCGTGCGTGACGGCGTTCGTGTTGTCGTCGGGAGCTCCAGATCCTTCGCGAGCGCCACCTGGTGCAGCGCCACCGTGGTATTTGCAATGGCCCTCACCAAGGTGATCAGTCCCCATCCCCGCCGTCTGGGCGCAGTAACCACCATCCTGTGTCGGATGGTAGTTGCAGTCCCCGTCGACGGGCTCGTCGTTACTCATCAGATACCCTCATGGAATGATTGTTTCAGAACTTGGCCTCGGCAGTCTGCAAAACGGCTGCCGCGCGCTCTTCGAACTGCTCGCAGTCACTTGCAAGCACGGTGAGTTCGACGCCCGCCCCCACGAGCTCGACGGTGAGCCGTTCGTCGACACCCGTGAGTGAAGCGATCAGCTTCGCGGACACGACGTGCGCTGCACGCCTGTGCCCACGAGGCGTCTCGACGACGACGTCGGGAGAAGTACTCATGAGCCCAGTTAGTGCCGCCCGGCGTGCTTGACGGCGAGCTTCACCGCCCGCTCGAAGATTTCGCGGTCTTTGCCCTGGATCCGTTCGTCGCTCTTCAGCGACCAGATCGTGCGGCGCATCGCCTTCCGAGAAACACGAATGCCGTCCTCCTCGAGACGGTCCGCGATAGCGGCGGCGCGTTGGACCATCTGAAGACGGGACCGAGTCCCGTCCGGCGCGCGGCCGGCGATGGAGCCACAATGGTCACAGACCGTTCGAGCTTCGTACGTCCGGTTGACGCCGTGTTCGCCGACGGGTTCGGTTCCAGTCACACGACCGGTTTCATCGCGGACGGTCACTTCGCCGAACTGGTCGTGAACGTGGACGTCGTGGCCGGCGACTCCGTTAGCGACCCGCCGGTGGTCGCGCTTGATCCGGTGGAAGCACGTATTGCAGACGCCCGGCTGCTGCCAGACATAGCGTTCGAACGCACGATCAGGACGGACGGGACGGTCGACACTCTGTGTGTTCTGCGTGAGTGACATAAGACGAGCTGCGAGGTTGGGAGTTGCTGTCGCTACTGGCCGACGCCGGTCATCCCCCGAAGCGGGGTGCGACGCCGTTGAGTAGAATCGGTACGAGTCTGAAAAACAGACAGTCGCGTGAGATGATAAGCCTACGCTTACCGTGCGTCTGTGGGCGGAACTCTCGGCTCGTGAATGGGACGACGTCCGTCTTTGGGGTCGGGGCGTCGTGTGACAAGCCCGTGATCGAGGAGTCGACGAAGGGCCCGTCGGGCGGCAGTCGTCGAAAACGTCGACGCTTCAGCGACCTCGTTGGTCGTCATGGGCGAGTCAGCCTCTTGAAGAACGAGCCAGACGGCAACGATGTTCGCCGGTTCGTCCTCGAGGATAGGCCGGACCGCGTCGTCGACGGTGAGGGTCACTTTGCACCGACCCCCTCGATTCGATAGTCAGTCATGACGTAGCCTCGGCTAATCGACAGCGGGTGATCGTCGGTGAGCGGAGGGTCATCCCCCGTGTGTTGACCCGGATCTCCAGTCCCAAGTGACCGGGTCAACCGTGTCATCCGTGGCAGCCTCATCCGTTTCCGCGTTTGCGACGAAGTCTGGGTCGGATATCGCCAACGCCCACGTATAGGTGTCCAATACGGGGTTGTTGGCGGTCTGAGTGTCACCGAAATCGACAGTTCCAGACGCTGGGAGTCCAGAATCCCCATACAAAGTGGCCCCGTGCGGCCCTGCTCGGTCGAAAGCATCGACAGATCCACCGTCGACGAGGCGACCCAGCGTCTTTCGGACATGCTCTTTCGAAACGCCGACTGCGTCTGCGAGCTCTCGGGCTGACGTCGTCGTTGGGGACTCCCGAAGCTGTTCGACGATAGCGCGTTGTTTCTCGGTGAAGCACCACTCGACACCAGGGACTTGGATGTCAGCGAACCCTGTGGGAACAGCGTCGGTTCGTACGAACACGGTCGCGTGGCTATCGGGGTCTTCGGGGTTCCGAGCGTAGCGCCCAGCTGCCTGTGCGGTGTGGTTCTCCCGCACCGATGCGAGGATTTCACCAGCGACATCAGCATCATCGCCGACAAACTCACGACCGTGGGCTCGCTGCTCTTCGCCGTCGACGTCGACCATCTTCGGGGCCGCGTCGAGGTCGAGCTCGGCCAGAAGATCGACCACAAAGTCGTCACCGGGGTCGATACAGCCTTCGATAAGCCCGATGCGCTCGTGGGCGAAGTCGTTGCGGCTCTTCTCCTCGCCGTAGTGCATCGTGTCGGGGCTCTGGACGCCGGTGTCGGCCATAATCTGTTTCAACTGTTGCTCGACGGCGCCGGTCGTGATTGCAGTCCGGAAGTAGTGGCCGTACTCCTCGTGGAGATGTTCGACGATCGTCTCGACCTGCCGCTCGTTGAAGTACTCGCCGCTCGCGAGGGGGCGGGTCGCATCGCCGACCTGGACGACACGAAGGCCGCGTTCGAACCGGCGCCACAGTTGGCGCTCTTCGGGCTCGAGAACGGGGGTCGTGTTGATGTGAGGGACGGTGTTAACCGACCATACCGGGCGGGCAGGGTGCGCGTCAAGACCGATGACCGACCGTGCCTGTGAGAGGTCCGGCGCCGTTCGGACTGTTCGGACTTCGTTGTCCTCGTCGAGGACGACAGACACCCATTCGCGATTCCATCCGTCGTCATCGGAGACCTGCGCATCGAGACGTGGAGGCTCGTGCGGGGTCTTCCCGACGCGACGACCATTCCCACGGTCCTCCGCGTGGAAGATCGCACGGGCGAGCGCGGGAGCCAACGTGTGAGCGCCGTCAGTTTCGAAGTACCACTCGCGGTCAGGGTCGCGATCAAGTTGGTCCCGAAGCGCGTTGCGCTCGCGAGCAGCGTCACCTTCCCACCCCTCGTGGAGAGAGAGCTGGACGAACGACTCCCATGTCTTCACCGGGGCGTCGATTTCCTTGAGGTAGGCCGTGATCGCACGTGCAATCCGGTCTTTCGAGAGGTCGGCGGTGAAGTCAGGCTCCTCGTCGATGACGACGTTGTTCCCCGTGCGAAGCCCGGGGACGTGGGCGAAGTTGTGCGTCGCGATGATCACCGCGAGGTCCTCGGCGTCCTTGTTCCGGAGGTCCTCCCACTGCTTGATCGCGGGGCACTTCGACGCTTCACCCTCCTCAAACTCACCGTCTTTCTCGTCGTAGGTCGTTGGTGATCCGTGGCAGCACGGAAGCTTGCAGTTCTGGTCGTTGTGTGTCTCTAAGTGACGGTGCGCCGCGGAGAACGCGATTCCACGCCCCTCGCACATCCGAGTGAGCCACTCAGAAGCGGGCACGCCGTTGATCGTGACAGCCTGACGGTCGGTGCCTTGGACGTGCTTGGGGTCATGGTCACCGGCAGCCACGGGGCAGGCTTCGTGCCGGCTCAGAAGCGCGAAGTAGTTGATGCCAGCTTCGTCGGCGGCCTCGATCGCCTCGTCACGCGCGTCGCGCGTCGCCGAGAGGTGGACAACCGGTCGTCCTCCAGTAACGCTCTTGTACTGCTCGGAATCCCACGCTTCGGTGACAAGGGTGTAGCTCTTCCCGAGCGACGTCGGCGCGTCGATGACTGTCTCGTCTTCGTGTCGCATCGCTTCGGTGATCTTCGCGAAGAGTTTGTCGCGAGCTTCGCGCGTCGACGGCCAACGGAGACCACGCTTCTTCGCTGCGCGCCGGCGCTCGTCTGGCGACAGCGCGTCGAGCTGGGCCAGCGGAAGAGCTGACTCCGGCGATGCGTCGATGTCCTCGTCACTCTCGATGGCGTCCTCGAGCAGCGGGGGGAGGTCCTCGTCGCGGTCAGACGTTCCTGATGAACGCTCCAGCTTCGGGATGTCGAAGCCGAGGTCCCGCAGATGGTCGATGCCTTTGAACCACATTTCTCCGCGGGCGTCGCTAGGAGAGACGTTTCGGTGGGAGAGCTCGCCGGCGTCGATGAGCGCCATGATGACAGGCCCACCGTAACCTCCCTCGTCGCCGGTGTCTTGCCAGATTCGCTCGTCGACGATGTTAGCGGTCCCGCTGGAGTTCTTCCCCCAAGTGGGAGCGAAAGCACGCTTCCCCTGACTTGTCGACGCCTCGTCATTCCAACTGAAGACTATCGTCCGGTCAGCGACCCGGCGCGCGTCGAGTCGGTCAAGCGCTGCGAAGATATCACGAATGTCGTCTGTCGTCTCGCTTGCCGTCGTCGCCGCGGGCTCGTAGTTGTCCAGGTCGTAGTCATCGCGAGCGGTCGAGACGCTCTTCCGACCGCCAGATGTGGTTTGGTCGTTCGCTTCCAGAAGCGCGTCAAGGACATCTCCGTTCCAGTTCCGGACCTCAGTCGGAGTGCCGGGAACGTGCTCTCCCGTCATCACGCAGACGCGCTTTCCGGGGTAGATCTCTATCGATGGGAGGTCCTCGTTCGAACCCCAAGGCTCGTCGTCGAGTTGCCATGCGGCCTGCTTGACGCCGTCCGGAAGGTCCCCACGGTAGATAGCGTGGGCCCCGGCGCCAGACTGAGAAATGTCGGCGTAGGTGAGGCCGAGGTGCTCAAGGATCGCGGCGAAGGCCGGGTGGATCTCCCCGGTCTCCTCGTCGCGAACGTCGTCGCCGTCGACGTAGACGTAGGGATCGTCTGGTTGCTGCAGGAACGCGCGGCCATCAAGGCGCTCGTCGACCTCAGCCATCGCGATGGTTTCGCCGTCGACGTAGTTCTCGGTGAAGCCCCACTTCCATCGGGCGTCGCAGTCACACTCCGCGGTCGTCTCCGCGTCGTGGTTGTCGCGCGAGCACGGTGCAGGGGCGTCACGGTCAGCCCACGGTGCGAAGGGCTTCTTCTCGACGTGGCCCATCCACTGCTCGCGCCCGAGGAGTTCCGGGGGAAACACCCCGGTCTCGGGCGCGCTGAAGTCGGCGTCGGCCCACGTCGACGATGTGGTTGTCGTGTCTTGGGGCTCGGCGACGTCGTCGGAGGGCGTGTCGTCAGTAGTATCTAAAGCGGCATCCGGTTTATCGGCTGCCGAGTGATGCCTCTCGGCGTCTGTAGCGACATCTGCCAGTCGAACGCGCGGGTCGTCGAGATCGCCGGCGAGCTCAAGCGCATCCGTGTCGCGAAGGGCCTGCCGAACCTCCCGCTCTTGGTAACCGTTCGCGACCGCCTGCTGGACGAGTTCGTCACGAGGGACGGCCTCATCGTCCTCGAGGCCGAGGAACCCCCTCGTCTCCCAGAGGAGACTCTCCCAGTCGAACGAGAACGTCACGCCGACTCACCTCCCTGGAACCACTCAGCGACCGGGTGGTCGCGCTGGACGCTCCAGCGGTGGACCTTGATAATCGCTTCTTGGAGGCTGGCCTCTTCGTGTGAGATCTCTGCGTCGCGGTCAGCGAGGCGCGCGGACTCGCTGCGGTACTCGTCGTGAAACTCGTCGAGCTGGTCTGCGAGGAAGAACAGCGTGTCGACGTAGTCAGCAGCGACTTCGAATTCGCCCGCTGCGACCGCCTGGACGATGACCTTCTCGAGGGCGTCGAAGGTGAAACAGGCGGCCTTGTGGTCGAAGTCTGCCGCGCGAGTGCCGGTGTCGGCGCTCACGCCGAAACACCTCGCTGGTCACGCGCGACAGCAGCCGCTTTTATCTTGGATTGTGAACCAGCGGTAGGAAGCCAAGGGCCGGATTTGAACCGGCGGGGGTTCCGCTCTGCAGGCGGATGCGTTGGGCCGAACTCTGCCACCTTGGCGCAGTTACTGGTATCCCTGTCTTGTGCTTAAGCCTGACGGTGTGCGACCTGAGTCGGGCGTTTTCGCTGTCTCGACCGAGAGAGCGGTCGCTGTCTGTGTAGTGTGCGAGCGAGCGTTTGCCGCTCGCCATAAATGAAAAAAGCCCACTGGACCGAAGTCCAGCGGGCTCTGTATGAGTGGGGGCGGCGAACTGGATTTCCCAGAGGATCGCTCACTCCAGTACTGACCAGAACGCAGGTGAGCTTAACTGCCGTGTTCGGGATGGGTACGGGTGGAACCTCACCGCTCTG